>NZ_FNRG01000066.1 GCF_900107835.1 Oribacterium sp. KHPX15 | reverse complement strand
CGGCACTCAGATACAACTTCCTTGAAAATCCTCGCAAGCAATGGTTTATATGCAAGGATATTTTTTACCGTCATATCCAGCCGGATCTTATCGGGGTCTGTAGCCACTATGGCTTTCCCCAATCCTGTAAATTGTTCCATATCTGCTCCTAAAGTACAGCGAGAAAGATATGAACCTCTCGCCTTGATTATATATCAGTTCTGCGCAAAGCTGATAATAAAATTTGTATAATCGGGAATGATCATTCTGAAAAGAATTTCTAGGATTAATCGTTAGATGTCTCATGGACGTTAGAAGCATATCACAACTCAACAGTTTTTCATATTGTCTAATTTTAGACCATACGGTCCTGGAGGAGGGGGGACAAAAAGACGGCTCTCGTTAAGGAACCGCCCTCTAGTTATTTAAAATCAATTAACACTTAACATGATTTTATTATTCGCAAATGAATATGTTATAAAGTCAGGTGCCTGTCAACATAAAATCCATAAGATATGTGAATTTGAACTTTTGATTTGATCCTCTGGACATTTCCAGCCTCCTATATATGATAAAGGGTTTCATTTTCTTTGTACGTTATACCCATTATATCATCCTGCACGATTTAAAGGACAGGTTTGTAAATGTCATCTGGAATACGGGACAATCGTGGCAAGCTCTCTTGATAATTAAAAAAGCGGGCAAATAGCATTTGAAAAAATGCCATCCACCCGGAAACTTAGCTTGTATTCACCATAGAGCTTTTGTTTTTTCTGCAAGAATCATTCTGTACTATCCTTGTCATTTTACTATCCGGCATAATGCTGCTTCATATAGTAGAGATGATTCTATTTATGGTTTCCGATTGAAACAGTTCCTTCATCTTCTCATTTCCATCTCTGATTTCTGGATTACCACACTTATTTTTATCAGGGCGATCAGACACACAGCAGTCTTTGTACCAACATTCGCCCATTAGCTTTCCCTTTATAGACCACTTTTCGTTTTCCGTCAATTCACCTGTCAGAGATTTCATCACACGTTCTGTTGAAAATCTCTTGAATCCGGATAAATACTGTAGAGTCTTTTCATTTTCTATTTTTGACAGATTTATCCTATGATTCTCAACAGCAGCTAGTATATCCTCTCTCATTCTGATTTTATCTGTTTTTCCTGACCCGGTCCATTGAACCAGTTTATCAAATGCCAGAATCAGGTACTCAAAGCAAATCATATCAAGTATTATGACCTTTCCATCAGATACATTGGAAATAGATTTCAACAGTCTATACTTATTGCGAATGTCTTGATTGTCAACCACATAATCAAATGCAATATAGTACTTATCTTCATCATTCAGATTTAAATCATCCAGTGCATCCAAAATACCTTGATTACTAAATTTGCTTTCAACTTTAAGGGTTCCATCAAAAATAAGTCTGTTGACTAATTCCCAGAAATGAAGTCCCGCTCCGGTATCTTCCGTCCACAGATATTTCATATATCAAAGCTCCTCTTCCAATGTGATCCTGTTATCGTTAAGTTTTAATACTTTAAAACTATTATCAGATACATTTAATCCATCACAATTTCTTGAAAAAAGCATATACTGATTGGAAAATTCAAAGTTGATAAATTTTTTGATATCATCATCAAGCAAAATATCAGCATTATCCACCACTATAAAATTATGTCTGCACTGCTTTATGGATGTAACAATATCATCTGATTTATAGTTAAAAAGTTTAATAGCTTTATATTCATCGGTAAGTCTTAAATCTTCCAGAATTTCATAGAGAACCGTTTTCCCTGTTCCACTATCTCCACCTACAAGTGTTATTCTGTCATCAAACTCCAGATCATATGAAAATGGATCCGCTTTAAACAATATCTTCTTATAAATCAAGTGCTTCTCTCCTTTCATACTCTCTGCTCCACCATCTTTGATATCCGGTTCCACCTGTGACAACATCTGTATCGTTAAATCTGATTTTTACATCATTAGGTATAGCAAAGAGAGAAGGCCTCGACATATATATCTTGATATCATCCATAGTGAATATTACTTGCAAAACATTTGGACCACATTCTTCAACACATACTACTTTTTCAGGATGTTTCACAATATTAAGCAATGTCTTGCACCCGGAAGACAAATTACGAATTGTTCCTATGCCATACTTTGTTTCTATATGCTTATCAGGTGTTATCTTGGCACCATCAATTTGTTTGATAAGTTTAATGTCTTCATCGGAAAGGTCTTCATTACTTGTATTTAGATTAAAATAGAGATCATTTTGAAGAATCCAGTCTTTTGATTCTTTTTTCTCTGTATATATATCTATCATACTGCCACCTATTGTATATTTAACATAATACTTTCAAAAAATTATTATAACAAAAATTTGCTCTTTTTAATATTCCGTTTGTCCAACATTATTTGGCAAATCCTGGTTATACCGTACCATTGGTGCCAGTCACCATAAAATCCAAAATCCGAGTCAGCCATATAAGTAAATTCTCCGACAATGATGTTAGGATTCTTTATCGTAGGCTTCACATATATTTCTTTATCACATCCAGCTATCGGATATATTGTATTGGGATTGGGTGTTTTTCCGTTTTTCATCAATATCCATGAATCTGTTGATGTCCTGTTTCTGTTTTAATTTAAATCTGACAAGATGATTCTATCATATGCTCCGTTTTTAGAGTCTTCCGGATGAGGTTCCAATCCAATGATTGTTATTTCCATCTTATCAGGCCCATAAACCCAAAACATTCTTCTAGCACCACTTGTTTTATTCTCTAAATATGATTCCCATACTTTTAAACCATAACGTTTAGATAATGGTTCAATATCATGGGACTTAAGGCTTGGATACATTGGATCCTCAGCCAATTTTTTTAATGCAGATCCCCATTTTTTATAAAGCTCTGCATCTTTTTTGCTTATTGTTCCATTTCGATAGTCAGATTGTAGCTTATTCCATAAATCATCCATCTCAGGAATGCCCATTCGTATTTTATATGACATTTAGTAACTCCGTTTGTACATTAAAAATCAGATAAATCAATTTCCGGAGATACCTCTCCCATTTTAAAATTACGGATTGCTTTATCCATATCCTCTAACGTACGTGTGGAAATACTATCTGGAACTGTAAGTTCTCTAGGCTCTAAAATAATGCAACCATTGTCATATTCCTTAACATTATAGTACTGAAACAAAGCACCTCTTAGCGTTATTCTTTTCTTGCTATCAATATGAACTGTGTAATCTTTTACTGCCATCATGATTCTTACCTCCGTGGTGGGATATCCCACTTACTATTATAATATACTTAATTATGCGATTTGTCTATGAAAATACATTGTCGGGAATGATCATTCTGAAAAGAATTTCTAAGATTAAAACGTTAGATGCCTCATAAGACGCTGGCATCATATCACAGACCGATATATTTTCATATAGTCTGAATATAGACCATATGCATTTCCCTCAGACCATGATATGATTCTCAGGTCAAAGGAAATAATAGTCAATTATTTCAAAAACAATCCCACTTTATCAAAAATTCATTAAAAGCGGCTAGGTATAGTGTTATACTCAAGCTAAGAAAGTAATTAATGAAGGATACAGAATTAAACATTAACTTTTGGATGAATATATGATCCTTGTCGAAAGAATAAGAAATTTTCTTTCGGAAACCAATGATATATCAAAAGCTGTTGATGCAGCTGTAGTTTCGTGCATTAATGATGGAATTCTAACTGAGTTCCTAAGTATTCACAGATCGGAGGTGTTGGACGTGTGTATAACCGAATTTGACGAAAAGACTTTTATAGAAGGGATTAAAGAAGCTTCTTCATCAGACAAGTAGAATCATTAGAATTTCAAAAAACAGAGACGGCTCTTACGAACCGTCTCTGTATGTTATTTCAAATATTCTTGAGACAGGTATCCCTTATCAAATGCCTCCGGATACGGAAAAATCAGCTGTTTCCCATCAAAATCAACATAAACATTTTTGTCTGTATATTTGACGATAAAACCCTTTCCATGATCCTTATGGAACACCACGTCGTTTTCATTTTCCGGAATACTATCTACGGTTTCTGTTTCTTTATCCAGGATACTCTTTGAGCTTGATTTAAAACTATCTAGATTCAAAGTCCATAGAAAAGAATGTGCATCCTTTACTTTCTTTCACATTATAAATAAACAAAATGTACCCACACCGGGATAGTTCTCGATGCGGGTACCTGAATATTGGAACCGGGTAAAAAAATAATTCAAATCAAAGTACCAGATTCAATAAACTAAGAGTTTACAGTAGTCTCATTGTAATACTTCATTACAGTTTCTCTTGAAACCTTTTCATATTCTTCGTTTTTTGTAACAACAGTATACAACTCATCAAAATCGCTTACATATACCTTTAGACTATGAACTAAAGCCTTTAATCCTTTCAATAGCGCTTCATTCTCAATAGCATCTGCATAAGTACACAAACCTTTCACCTCACTTTCAACTTCTCTTGTTATTTTAAGACCATAAACTGACTTTAGTTTCATAACCTTTTCGGCTCCATTGATCCGTTTATCAAACAGATCCGTAAGCATCCGAATCATTTCATTCTCGGCATTCTCGTGGTCATGGTATTTACTGATATAGATGATGATCGCATTGAGAATATCATACTTCGGATCATCTGAATTACTACCAAACAAAAAACTTCTGTCAATTTTATAAACTT
>NZ_FNRG01000041.1 GCF_900107835.1 Oribacterium sp. KHPX15 | reverse complement strand
AAGACAATTAGAGGATGATAAGCTTATCGTCAGGAAAGTATACGCTGAAGTTCCGCCAAGAGTAGAATACAGCCTTAGCGAAATGGGTGAAAAATTCAGGAAGGTATTGGACCAGATTGAGTTATTCGGATTTGAATATATTGAAGAATTAAGGAAATGCAATGCTTAATGGAGGTTGACAATGAGTGAAATAAGAGATAAGAACGGACTTACCGAAGAAGAATATTTAAAATCCTATGATTCCAATAAATGGAAGAAGCCGTCTTTAACAGCAGACATCTGCATAATCACAAAGAAAGACTCAGAAGAAAAGGTACTGCTCATTAAGAGAGGAAATCATCCCTGTCTAGGCAAATGGGCTTTCCCGGGAGGTTTCTCTGAGGAAGGTGAGCGTATAGAAGAAACAGCTGCAAGAGAGCTTTCAGAAGAAACTGGTGTTGAAATGGCACCGAAAGATCTTACGTTAATAGGAGTTTACAGCAAGCCGGGAAGGGATCCCCGCGGTTGGACCGTCTCAGCCGCATATTTGGCTGTTGTTGATCCTGATAAGGTAAAGCCTATTGCCGCGGATGATGCAGCGGATGCCGGATGGTTTACCGTTATACATGAAAATGACAATTACCGATTCGTGAATGGTGAAACAGAACTTACTCTTAAAGACCTTGCCTTTGATCATGATGATATTATGATGGATGCGTTAAAGAAATCCTGATGGATCAGGATTGTACTTTGAAATAATGCAACTGTTGACATTAGACTTCTATATGTTAGAATGTGAACGTCATCGGAGGGTGAGTTATTCGTTTTGAAATAACGAGCTGGATAAGATGTCTGGTTGAAATACCAGCTTCTTGTCCGGCTTTTTTTATTACCATAAGGAATTTGGACGGAGGAAATACTCAATGGAAAAAAGAATAGATTTTACATCAGGTGCTATAGTTTTACCTCTTCTTAAATTTGCGGGACCGGTTCTTTTAGCCTTATTTCTACAGGCGATGTACGGTGCTGTTGATCTTTTGGTGGTGGGAAAGTTCGCGGAATCGGCTGATGTATCTGCTGTTTCCACCGGTTCTCAGATTATGGCAACCATCACAAATATAATCAGCAGCCTGTGTATGGGTATGACCATTTTTCTTGGTCAGAAGATCGGTGAAAAACGTGCAGATGAAGGAGGAAGGATCGTCGGCAGCGGACTCGTTTTGTTTGCAGCCATAGGTTGTTTCCTGACAATGCTTATACCGGTATCCGCACCAAAGCTTGCCTTGACCATGCATGCTCCGGTCGAAGCATTTGAATTGACAACTACATATATCCGAATCTGCGGAGCCGGAATAATAGTAATCATGGCTTACAATATGATCGGTGGTATTTTCAGAGGCATGGGAGATTCCAATACTCCTCTTGTCACAGTTTTGATAGCATGTATCTGTAATATAATTGGTGACCTTTTATTTGTTGCGGTTTTACATATGGGAACAAAGGGCGCAGCGCTTGCTACTGTGGGAGCTCAGTTTATAAGTGTAGTTATCTCATGTATCCTTATTTCACATAAAACTCTGCCTTTCAAACTGGAAAAGAAAATGATCACATGGAACACTCGCATAATCAACAGAATCCTTGTGCTTGGAATACCTATTGCCGTACAGGATCTTCTTGTTGGAATGTCTTTTCTTGTGATCCTTGCCATAGTGAATTCTATAGGATTGGTGGCATCCGCAGGTATAGGCGTTGCAGAAAAAGTCTGCGTGTTCATAATGCTTGTTCCCATGTCCTTTATGCAGTCAATGTCAGCCTTCGTTGCCCAGAACAGAGGTGCGGGAAAACTGGATAGAGCATTTAAGGGATTCCGTGCCGCTGTGGGAATTTCATTTATATTTGGTGCGGTAATGTTCTATACGGGATTTTTCCATGGAGACCTGCTTTCTGGTATATTCTCCTCTGATGCAGCTGTTATTCAGGCCGGATTTGAGTATATAAAGGCATATGCTGTAGACTGTCTCTTCACGTGTTTCTTGTTCTGCTTTATCGGTTTCTATAACGGGATGGGATATACCACATTCGTTATGGCTCAGGGTATTATCGGAGCATTTTTAGTCAGAGTACCGGTATCTTTTCTGATGAGCAAGCTGATGCCGGGTTCTCTGTTCCATATCGGCCTTGCCACACCTTGTTCCACAATAGTACAGATACTTCTCTGTTTTGGATGTTTGATATATATGTCACGTAAGCTTCATCTGAGAGTCTTCCGCTTACTGTAGGAATGTTGACACGCATAACCACCCATGACTCATAGTTTACGTTTGAAGTGATTAAAGAAGATTATTTATGTCGGATTTTTACACCACCTTGATTATAAGTGTTAGAAATATTACAATTAAGGTATACATTGTATACTTATGGGGGGCTTATTATATGCTGAGCATAAAAGAATTAAGGGAGATGACAGGACTCACGCAGGTAAAATTTGCCGGGATGTATCATATCCCTTTACAAACTGTAAAACAATGGGAAGCATCAAAGGATAGTAAAGCATATCGAACTCCACCTGTGTATGCATTAAGATTGCTGGAGTTAACTATACTTCGGGACATTGAAGATAAGATGGTCGCTCTTATTCTTGATGAACGGAACAAAAAATCAAAGTATAGTCATCAGGATGAGTTGCTTAAGACAGCACAGGATATTTGGGGTTAAACATGATATATATTCTTTTACATAAAGATATTCCGGTTTGTGTTTTTGAATTGGAAACAGAGGTGGTTTTCGGAGTTATCAATCTTAAGACAGCCGATCATCTTCCTCTCCCTTTGAAAAGGATTGTCCATTATCAAACTGAGTTTGTACGTGAAGTGCTTGAATCTCAGCTGATACTTAATGAAGAAGGCTGTACGCTTGTTGATATATGGTTGAATAACAGAACAATTCCAACAAACCGGAAAAACAGGCAAAGGAATGATGATTTTCCAAGGAATACCCTGGCATGGATGTTGGAGAATCACGCCTGTTCCCTTGATGATTGCTATTGGATCCGCAGAAGAGATGAACATATGACGTGGGAAGAGGTAAATCTCTACGGTTATGATCAAGTCGATGTTCTTACTCAGGAGAAGCTTGCAGAAAAGACAATATATAGAAACGGTGCCAATTCTACTCTTGGTGGTGAATTGGAGAAATACTGGTTTTGTGAAAAAACAGATACAGGTGTAACCTTGAATATTTGTAAGAAAGTCTCTCCTTCTGAAGATGTGCTAATAATAAGAGAAATGCTTGCAAATATGATCTATGAAAGAGTCGGGTACGACAATTATTGTAAGTATCAGTATGTGTTAAATTCTGAAAACCAGATCGTTGGGTGTTTTTGCAAAGCATTCACAACCGAAAAGTTGGAGCTTGTTACGGCTTATGATTTGCTCGAAGAGTACAATTTCACTCAGCAGGATGACCTGTTTAGTATACTTGTTGAGCTGGCGGGAAAATATGGATTGTCCGGTGGAGCTGTATGGAGATATCTTGATATTCAAACTATCGTGGATTATCTCATCACTAATCGTGACAGACATCAGGGAAATATCGGATTTCTGAGAGATCCTGATACCTTACAGATCGTGAGTACCGCTCCGGTCTATGATTCGGGCAGCAGTGAAAATATGGAATATGAACTTCCGATAGATACGGAACATACGAGAGTAAATGGTCTGTATCATACTGAAAAAGAATGTCTGGAACACATTTCTGATTTGAGCTGTGTTGAATTAGATAAATTACCGGATTGCACAGAAATCAGAGCCGAGTTAGACAAAAGCAGTTCACTTAGTACGTCAAGAAAAGATTATCTGGAAAAGCTTTATATAGACAAAATTGCTGTATTGAAGATAATGCAGAAGAAAGATTAAATTTAAACCACTTAGTTTATGATCAGGATGATACAGTACTATTTACCGGATCATCGAATTATAGAGGGTTACCGGCAGAATGAGCTCTGCCGGTTTTGATCAAGATAATTATTATCCGTTCACTAACGGAATTATTACTCATTCTGCATGTAGTTCTGCTCTTTTTTCATTTATTTTCTTGTCCTGTCGTCTCATGAAAAGAATTCTGGACAGAATAAGAATCAGGCTACTGCCTACAAAAATCTGAATCGGATAAGTAAACAATACGCTTTCAGATATTATCATGCTAAGCATAGTAATGGCTCCTACCGGCGGCATATACATTTTAGAAAAATAAATAACGGTAAGCATTCCACATGTAGCAACTATGGCTGCAATCGTAAGAGGAAGCCCTAACCTGATAACAAAGATATATCTTGATATTACACCAATTATGGAACAAAGAGTTATCACTGCCACCGTTTTGACCGGTATATTTCTTGTCTTGTTTCCTGGTCTGGAAAACTCAGTAAATGCCACAAGTAACGGAGGAGCTACGATAAATCTATAACCTGTTATGAATGCTACACCGGCAATTACTGTCACACAAAGGATTCTGATAGCAGTATCTATCATGTCATCTCTTGAACTCAACATCACAGGAACATATTCCTCATCTTTCCGAATTCCCTGAAACAGAAAAAGATTATGGAACAATATCACAAGTGAAGTCAGTATAAATGCAGCTATTGGGTACACTATACTTGTAGTCTGCATCATCACCGGCAACACTATTGCTGATACAAATGGCGCGAATGTAGTTCCCGAAAACATAAAAAGCACCTGGGCGATTGTAAATGCCAGAATCACTTCTATATACGTATCAAACGGAACGAATCTAACAATGCACACTCCCATTATCGCGCAGCCTGTAATCAGGGCCAGCATACGCCCTCCGTTTACCTTCCAGCTTCTCTTTTTTGCCACCATATATCCAACTGCTAATGCTGTTATCTCAGGAAATATTATCTCCTTCTCATTTAAAACCTCTGCAGAAAGTGTCATCAAAGCCACTAACAAAACGGTACTTGCGTACGGGATAACTTCCTTAATCTCAATATTTTTCATTACTGTTTTCCTATAACCTTAGAAGAATATTTTTGTTCTAACAATTTGAAGAGGCTGTCGCTTATAGACAATCATCTTAAGCGGCAACCTCCAAGGCATTGAGTTTATGCTTATTATCCGTTCACACGTTTCTTAAGGTCTGCACCAGCTTTGAAGCGGGCGGATTTGGAAGGTCCGATCTGCATTACCGAACCATCGCGAGGATTTCTTGCCTCTCTTGCTGCACGTTCTGTGTTCACGGTGACAGGCACTCGCCTTGATTCAAAAGATCGTTTGTGCCAAGCATTACTGCGAAGTAAGTTACAGAATCCACTTATCTGTCGGAGTCAGACCGCCGAAGCCCCAGTCTTCATCGGAATTTTTTACTACCGGAGTAAAGCCGAGTTTTTCGAGAACACGGGCTGATCTGTTGTTTTCCGGAAGGGTGCTTGCCTGGATTATCTCGATGTTTGTTTGCGTCTCCAGATAGTCTATCATCGCTTTAACTGCCCTGGTACCGATGCCCCTGCCCCAATACTTCTCGGACAGTCTGAAACCGATACTTACCTTATGGATCCTGTCTGAGAATCCATAGAATTCTGCAATTCCTGCGAACTTATCGTCGACATATATTCCAAGTATCAGGGAGCTTTCCAGGCATTCATCATACAGATGGTCTATAACATAAGTCACATCATCATATTTTTTCTCAAATAAAAATGTAGGTTCATATTCATACACAGCTGAGGATGAGACAAAGTCTTTGAGATCTTCGGCATCTTTCTGTGTTATCCTGTCAAGTACGATCCCGTCATTCTCGATTCTGGGAATTATCGGAAAAAGGTTTTTGATCAATTCACTGGTCCCCCTTAAACCATGGCTGTAATTGCAGCTTCATAGGTTTTAAAGGTCTGCTCGTCGAAGAGGATCCAGGTGATGCTTTCCAATGCTCCTGCATTTTCATCCACAAATTTTTTTGCTGTATTTATCGCAGTTTCAGATGCCAGATCCAAAGGAAAATGATAGACACCGGTACCAAGAGAAGGAAGCCCTATGTTTTTTGCTTTATTTTCGGCAGCTAATGTTAATATGCTTTTATAGCAGGAAGAAAGGAGTTTAACTTCATCATGCATACCGTCCTGCCATTTGGGAGCTGCGGTGTGAATGATAAAATCAGCATTGGCATCAAAGGCACCGGTTATCCTGGCTTCACCGGTTTTACAACCACCCAGTTTTTTGACTTCCTGAAGAAGTTCCGGTCCGGCAATGGAATGAATGGCTTTACAAACACCGCTATCCAGATACAGGCTCTCGTCAGCGCCTATAACCAATACATCCAAACCCTCTGTTTTTGTTATATCACCCTGTACGGCACATATTTTGGTACCTTTATATTCTTTTTCCATTATATCCTCCTCGGCTATAAACGCCGTTTTTGGAGCCTTAATATCTGACATACAGATGTATATCAGATCGGCTCCGTTTTTTTATCGCTTTCAGACTTCTGCAGCTTTCTGAGCGTCTTTCTTCAAAGTAACAGCATCTACTTTTCCGTTAGCAAGAGTGGGCAGCTTGTCGTATATCATAAATCTTCTTGGAATCTGGTAATCGGACAAACGGTTCTTTAAGAATGCAACAAGTTCTGCTTCATTGTATTCAGGCTGACCCTGAGAATTTTTCTTGAGGCTGATACATGCCACGGCAACTTCCCCGTCCTTTTCATCGGCTATACCTACTACTTTGACATCAGAAACAGGAGCATATTCCGCAATCACACTACCCACAGCATTTGGTTCTATGGTTTTTCCGTTACAGTGGATCAGCTCTTTCATTCTGCCTGAGATATGAAGATATCCATCAGAATCGAAGAATCCGAAGTCACCGGTCCGTATGCGTCCTTTGTCATCCAGAGCCTGTGATTCTGCCGGCAATTTATAGTAGGCTGTCATTGCGCTGTCGCCATGGACAACGATTTCACCGCGGTTATCTTTTCCCGGAGGGAGAGGCATTCCTGTATGAAAATCCAGGATCTCGACTGTAACTCCATCAGCAACCTTTCCTACACTGCGGCAGATGTGTTCAACACTGTCTCCGTAAAGAGTAGCGGTTATCGGTGACAGTTCACTCATGCCATAGGAAGAGATGAAATGATTTCCCGGCATTTTTTCCATAAGCATACGCATCTGTGTTTCCGTTGCCGGAGCGCCTGTAAGAATAGAGCATCGAAGGCTTGCCACTTTGTCCTCTGAAAATGAAGGATCATTTACCATTGATATGATAGTTCCCGGTATCGCATTCATGATGGTACACTTTTGCTTCTCTATAAAAGAAAGAAGTGTTCCGATTTCGAAATTTTCAGGGATATGAATGCTGGCTCCTGAATAAAGAGCAGCCAGGAAACCCCGTATCAAACCTGTTGTGTGGAAAAGGGGAACATTCATGCATATCCTGTCATTCTCGGATAAATGCATGAATTCAACATTACATTTTGCCGAATGAAGTATTCCTGCCGAAGACAAAAGTACAGCCTTTGGTTTACCGGTAGAACCTGAAGTGAACAGCATACAGCAGTTATCTTCTGCCTCCTGTTTACCTTTGAATTGATCCTGAAGAGGTTCAAACTCTGCGTCACGTAAGCTGAAGTCTACATTTTTACCTATATCAAGTACCTGATGTATTTTGGAGTCATTAGCCATGACTGCTTTTTTGAATTCATCTATGGTTCCGGCGTTCTGTACATCGCCTATAAGAAGGTGGGTGATATCACCGATGTCGGAAAGCTGGATAAGGTCATCGATGGTATATTGAAAATTGAGGGGCATAGCTATGGCGCCCAGCATCTGTGCTGCGAGGAACGAGATCACCCAGTTAACACTGTTGCCGCTGTATATGCCTATATGAGTTCCCTTGTGTACTCCGTTTCTAAATAAATCTGCCGCAAGTATATGGGCGTAATGATTTATATCCTCGCAGGTATATATCCGGTGGTCTGTAACTACAAATGGTTTCTGAGGAGCGGTACTGACTTTAAGCAGGAACAAATCTTTAACCGAAAGGGTTTCCGGAGATTCTTCCAAAGAACCTTTCTCAAGATTTACCATTTTGTCAAAGCCGGTTTCTCTGAATATTTCGAGAACATCCTCATTACATCCCACAATGGTAAGATCACTTCCGTCCTTCATATGTTTTTTCAGACGAAGTATTTCCCTTAGTCCAAAGGATGAAATATATGAGACTTTAGAAAAGTCCAATACTACCTTTTTTGTATCTTTCGGTATGCGGTCAATGACCTGGGACAGGTCTCCCACTGTTGTCGAGCTTAGTTTTCCTGTTATATACAAATATATAGTTCCTGAATCATATCTTGTCGTAATATCCATTTTGAAACCTTCCTTATATGTGAAGTAATGGAACTCACATCCACAGTTCCCAATGCATTCATCGGATTTCCATAGTGACAGTCTTCAGGAACATCCTGACGGAAAGTGTTATTTTAGCACCCTTAATCATTTTCCTTCCGCTGTACCTTATTATGCTCAAGACATTATTTACGTCTCTTAACAAATACTATCTTGTTAAAAGGTACCACATAAGTACATTCATAATCAATAGCTATTAACTTTCTATATAGCGTGAGTTTACTGTAGGAATTAGAATATCAGCTTTTGACACTTACATCAAAATATGTCATGATTAGCCTTATGAAAAATATAGATTACTACGTCTGCATAACCAAGCTGCTCACAAATAGCTGATGCAGACGCAACAACATTAAAGGCAACGAGGAAAACATCATGATTGATTACAAACTTATAACCGCTCAGCTAAAAGCACTTGCAGATGATGACCACAATTACATCCCTTTACTCAGCAATGCATCAGCACTTATATATGATTCACTGCCTGATCTCAACTGGGCAGGATTCTATCTGATAAAAAACGATCAGCTCGTGCTCGGACCATTTCAGGGTAAGGTTGCCTGCATCCATATAGCTAAGGGCAAGGGAGTATGCGGTACAGCATGGGCTTTAAACGAAACACAGATGATAGCGGACGTTCATCAGTTTCCGGGCCATATTGCCTGCGACAGTGCTTCAAACTCAGAGATCGTTATTCCTATTCATAACAAAATCACGGGAGATATAGTAGGTGTTTTAGATATTGACAGCCCGTCTCTATCAAGATTTACAGATTCCGATAAAGAGGGGCTTGAGGCATTTGTCAGAACTCTGGAAGATGTAACTGAGTGGAGCTAAGCTTCTTTAGCCTGTCGGATAATGTCCTTCATGATATAAAAAACTGCTAAGATCTGATACCTTAGCAGTTTTTGTTTTACTATTGCAGATTTTTCATCCGTAATGTCAAAGTTTACCTTTAAATAATGTGGGGGTAAACATCATAATCTCATATTTTGTTTTGTTCCCTGCTTCTGAGATAGCAGGACAGTCTTTCGGTTCCGCTCCGCTCCGAATGTTTACTATATACATATTACTTGTATATCAAAAACCGTGTACCGAATTATCCATGCATGGAATAATCCGTATCTTCGTCGATCATCTGAAGCATGATTATAGCGAATCGCGGATCAAACTGCGTATTCATCCCTTTTTCGATTTCAGTGCGTACCTTATCCTGAGGCATCACATTACGATAGCTTCGTCTGCTGGTCATGGCATCATAGGCGTCTGCAACCGCGATGATTCTGGCTTCTTCAGGTATTTGATCACCGGCTATGCCATCAGGATATCCGCCACCTCCGTAACGCTCATGATGCCATCTGGCTCCTGTGGCAAGTTTTGGATTTTCTTTGATACTTTTAAGGATACTATCTCCGATTAAGGGATGCTTCCTGATCAACTCAAACTCTTCATCCGTAAGCTTTGATGGCTTGTTAATGACTTCATCAGGAACTCCAATCTTACCTACATCATGCAAAAGACCAATCAGATAAATCTCGTCCTGTTCCGCTTTGGAGTATCCGGAACGTGCCGCTATCATCTTTGAATACTCTGCCACTCTGGATGAATGACCGTTTGTATACTTATCCTTTGCATCTATGGCTGCGGCCAGGGCGCTGACTACCTGGATATTCATTTCCTCTACTTTCCTACTTGAAATCTGTTCATTTTTGTATCCAAGGTAGTAGAAAAATGAAATCAAACAAAAGATGATAATTGATACCAGGGTATTGACTGTCAACTGAGACCAGATGTCTTCATAGTGTTCAGGGTTGCCGATCACATATGAGTCATACAAAATCACGTTGTTGTAAACTACTGAAAAAGCCATCAGAACAAAGGTGATAGCAATAGTGAAAATAAAATTAAGGCGGCTTCGCTTTATCTCATCCATTTTTTTGAAGTTCTGCGCTACATGGTGATATATTGTGGTCAGATAATAAAGCAATGTCAGAACAAGAAGGATAAGGATGGCGGATATCACAAACAGATAAATCACAATATGCCTTTCGTTATGGAAAATACTGTTATCTTCCGAAAGGAATTTTCTGATTGCAAATACTGTTATAAAGCCACCGCCACAGAATCCTATGATAAGGAGAGAAACGATAGTCTGTACCAAAACCTGAAATCTAAGTCCGGAAGCACTTTTCGCTAATGTTACAGCATCCTCTTTCTCATAAAATTTCATAGCTCCATAACCGAATAAAACACAGATAAGACCGTCAATGATAGTACAGTAAAAATACGGGTTGGTGAGTTCACTGCTCCAGTTGAAGCAGGATGCCGTCCACATTCCATATGTGGTAATCATATGCATTAGAACAAGAACAGAAAACCATGGGAAAGCATTTTGTTTCGATTTGTATTTGATATAGTAGACAATCTCCTGAAGGCAATAAACCGTGGTGATGGTTGTGAGTCCCACCTCCCAAAGATTATTTATGTAGCCACCGAAGTTCAGGTAAAGCAGATACTGAGGAATGGTGATAAGAACAGGCAAAAAGATTACAGGATGCAGGAAATGTTTTACGTTTTTATGCCGCATATATAAAACAGCTATAAGCAACAGTAAATATCCGACATTCCATCCAAAATATGCTGCAAATTCAGATACCTCAGGATAGTCGCCCATAACAAGCTGATAGGTAGTCCAGTAGTACTCGCTCAGGAAATTGGCAAGGAAAAAGACCACAAGACACCTGTAGCCACGCCTTGGGGTTTCGATATACTTGAAGATACAATATAGAAGTCCAACTATCGTACAAAAAAGCGAAAACAGATTTTCAAAATTCTCAAAAGTCATATCCGTCTCTCCTCATATAGTTCTTAGTATACTACAAATATGGGTCGATTAATTAAGAATTGGGACGGAAGCTGTAGATGAGCCAGATAAGATTCTGTTCTTATCTGACTCTGTTTTTCTGAACCAAGCTTTGTTTTTTTCTGCAGTACGTCATTTAAAAAAGTTGCAGCTCCTACATCATATACATGGACAGTTTGTCCGAATAAAGCTACTTCTTTTGGGATAAGTTCTCCTCTTTCGATATACTCCTACAGCTCAGTTTTTCTTTTTTCAAATGCATATTCCGGGTTCAGAACTGTGTTATGTCCTCCTGAGATTTCAAGCGAAGTTCCGGTAATGTATGATGAGACGGGACTGGACAGAAACAAAGCTGCTTTGGCAACCTCCACAGGTTCTGCCATACGTCCGAGCAGATTGTTTTCCATAAGTTTGTCGAGAGCTTCTTTACTGAAGGTTGATGCAACGAGAGGTGTTAATGTATACCCAGGCATGAGAGCATTGACCCGTACCTGATATGCCCCATATTCTCCTGCCACAGTTTTGGAATACTGTACTACCGCTGCTTTCATGGCTGCATATATGGTCGAACGCCCGGTAGTTGCCGTACGCGCAGCGAGACTTGCGATATTCACGATACTGCCGCCGTTCTTTTTCATATACTGAAATGCGGCCTGTGTTCCAAATACTGTTGACTTGAAATTGGCTGCTACTAGATACCTTCCTGCCAAGGAAAAAGGTGAAAATCACAACAATCTTTTCATTTCTTCATAAACAAACTGTACCTTTGTCCCTATGATAACCTGAACTGTTGATTTGTCAGGTCTGATAACGCCGGCAACTCCTGTTTTCCTTATTGCGTTTTCATCAACAAGTGTGTAGTCGTTGATCACGGTACGGATTCTCGTTGCACAATGATCAAGTTCTTTTATATTGCCTTTACCACCGAGGCCTTCAAGTATGATCGCTGCAATCTTTACGAAATCAGAATCATTACCTTTTGTTGAAGATATCTCTACAGTATCTTCATATTCTGCACGGCCGGGTGTTTTTAAATCGAACTTCAAAATCACAAATCTAAACACTGCATAGTATATGACTCCGGTCACACAACCTATAGGAATCAGCATCCATGGATTCACTGCCATAGGAGCTTTAAAACTAAGTATCCAGTCTACAAGACCAGCAGAAAAGTTGAACCCGATTCGGAAGGGCATAGATGCACATACGGCAACAGAAATACCTGTAAGTACTGCATGTACCAGATATAGTCCAGGAGCCATGAACATGAAAGAAAATTCAAGGGGTTCTGTGATACCTGTGAAGAAGGATGCAAATGCACCAGCCAAAAGAAAGGCAGCAGCTTTTTTCTTCTTAGATGTCTTTGCTGTGTGATACATAGCCAGGGCACCTGCAGGTAAACCAAACATCATGATCGGGAAAAAACCTGTCATGTACTGACCAGTTACACCCTTTACTGCACCATCAGCCCCCGACCAAAAGAGCCCCAGGTCGTTAATGTTTGCGGTATCAAACCAAAATACAGCATTTAATGCGTGATGGATACCAAGCGGGATCAGAGCCCTGTTAAGCATGGCATATAATCCGGCGCCCAAAGCTCCGAGACCGAGTATAGAGGTTCCGAAAGCAACAAGTCCCGCATATATCAATGGCCAGATAAAATACAGTAATACAGCAACAAGAATCGATGTACATGCCGTTACTATGGCAACACATCTTTTTCCGCTGAAGAAAGCGAGCCAGTCAGGAAGTATGGTTCCTTTAAATCTGTTGTAACAGGAAGATCCTATAATGCCGGAAAGGATACCGATGAAGGCATTTGAAATTTTACCGAAAGATTCGGGAACTTCCGAAATATCTACACCTCTATACATAGCAACAGCATCGGTACTGAGAAGTGATGTGATCATGAGGAATGCTACAAGTCCGGAAAGCGCACTTGTTCCCTCGTGATCTTTAGACATTCCTATCGAAACACCTATAGCAAAGAGTAACGGAATATGATCAATGATTGCCGCTGCTGCTTTGATCAGGAAGGCTGACAGAATGCTGTTAGAGCCCCACCCTGTCGGATCTATCCAATACCCGATGCCATAAAGGATACCTGCCGCAGGAAGAACAGCAATGGGAAGCATCAAAGATTTGCCTATGTTTTGAAGATATTTCATCATGGAATTACCTCCTCATGAATTCATGTAAACTCAATTTCCTCATGGGCTGCCTTCAAAAATCTCATGCCTATGTTCGACAATGTATTCCCTGCACTTTTTTTCCATCCAGAGGATAGTCCAGCTTACTGTCATCCCTGTTAGTGCGTACTTAATAGTACCAGGTTCAATAAATACACGATCCTCACATAAATAATGTTTTCTAGTTAAATCTGTAAACTTTCAGCATATTTGAACTGAATTATATCCCTCGGTGCAGTTTCAACATATATATTATTGCAACACCCGTAGCAGTAGTATAAAAATCGGGGATTGTCCCGAAAAAAGTCTGACTAAAGCTTGACGACTGCCTATTTTCCTTTAATTTTCATTCTTATAGATTCACTCCCTCGATGTCATCATATCTTACACCACAGAGCCGGAATGGTTCCTTCCTCACTATATCATATGGTATACCCGCATCATCCAATTCAGCGAGGAATGCCCTGAAGAAATCTTCAGAAGAAAAGGGCTGTCCGAACATTGCGAAAAAATGATGGTTGATACAGGACAGTTCTACCATCACATCCGTCACATTTGGTTCGCTAAGAAGATAGACTTCCTGGATATACGGATCCAGCGGTCCAAAGCTTCTGCTGTTTGCATAGGAAACGCAAAAGCTTGCCCTGTGGGCTCCAAGTGCCTGTTTGAGAACGTCAGCACACATCTGCAAAGGCATCTGTTCCATCTTCTCGTATCCGGCCTTGCGTGTTTTCAGCGTATACCTGACGTTCTCCGGCTGAGCCTGTAATATCAGCTGTCCGCGTGCTTTTGTACAGGCTTTCGAAATATCGTAATCAGCTTGTTCCTTTGGCATATCCACAAAGGCTGTATCAATGAACATTCGGTAATTTTCGAATTTCCCAAGTTGAGCTTTCATATCAACGGATATCAGACAGGATACGGTTCTCTCATCTTTCGGATCATATCGCCTTGCTGCCTTGGCAAGGAGTACGCTGAACAGGACATTCGGGCTGCCGTCGTTCTCCTTACAATACTGCATTATCTGTTCCTCGGGGAACCGAAGATAAAAGGCCGTACACTCGCGTTTTCCGTCTTTCACAGGATTCTCCAGCCTGAAATAATCCGTGACCGGAGGCTTCTGATATAGCGGTTCATCCGAAGCGTCCAAATCGATGTCCGCAAACGGATTTCCGGTCTCCGCTTCCGGGATCTCATCTCCAATAAGACGGATTCCTGTCGGATCAAACTCCTGCCCTGTAACAGTACTTAGATAATAGTATAGGACGCTCTTGAAGTACGGCAGGAAACCGGCTCCGTCCGTAATCGAATGAGAAACTTCTGCCGCGAGCCGATTGCCTTCGAATTTGAATGAAAGCAGGTGATAATTGGCTTCCGCAGAGCAAAGCAGAATCGGATCCCACGTACTCCGGATCACCACCGGAAGATCGTTGGGCACCACGATCAGGTTGTTCCCCTCCAGTTTTACCCGGACATAGAAGTACGGAAAACGCACCCTGAGACGTTCTACCGCTTCCTTAAGAGCATCGCAATTTACAGGTTCTGTCAAAGTCACGCAGATTCCCATGGTATTCGGATTGTCCGGAGTGCACATACATACTGATGGTTCGTAAAATGCTGGTTTCAAAGCTTATTCTCCTCGTTTTGAACAATTATTTACTAAGACTTTCCGTACCTACAGCTTTAGATGATTGAATAATAAATAGTACATTATACTGGAATATATTATGCATTCATTCTAACATAACTCTTGTCGAAATTCACGGAATTATATATAGCCAGCATAATGAGTAAGTACCGTGCATCGTTAAGTTTACCATCAGATGCAGTTGTCAAGAAATCCTTGACAACTGACTTCATATCTAACTCCCCTTCTTTGAAACAATTATTTGCATGTAAACTCACATTTTGTTTTGTTGTATTAAACAGCTCTGCCATCTGCGCCTGCGTCAGCCATACCGTATCTCAAGTTCACAGTGACAGGCACCACTGTGTCTTTATTAGCGGAAGAAGAATACACTGAGCATCCTCCTGTGAAAGAATATATGGATGGATACAATCTCCAAAAGAGGTTACGCGCTTACCAGGACAGCCATCTATATTTTCTTTCACATCCTGAAGTTGATCCCACGAACAACATAAGTGAGCGTGAATTGCGAAAATTTAAGCGGAAACAAAAACAAGCTGTTGTACTCCGGAGCAATACCGGAGGACAACATATTTGTGATGCACTTACCATTATTGAGACAGCCAGAACTCAAAATAAGAACGTATACGATACCGTTGAAAATGC
>NZ_FNRG01000011.1:21182-106873 GCF_900107835.1 Oribacterium sp. KHPX15 | reverse complement strand
TACCTTATTTGAAAGCGACCTATGCCTTTTTATTTGTCTAAAGTATAGAGTTTTCAAGGTGCATCACACCTTTTGGGTGTGGGAAGTTTGAGTTATAATTCTATCATAATGTACGCATATGTTGTTTTACAAAAGTTATCTAATAATCGACTCTCTACCCATAGCTTCGCCATGATGACTTCATTCAGTCACCCTCGCTCTTGCTATGTCCACTGTCTCCCGCCATGCGCCTAACACGACACTTTGTTCTTCAGCTTCTTGAATTCTTGAGATATCTTCCTCGCCCGAAACATTAAAAAATATTTTCTCTATTTATAAATATTTTATAACTTCTGTTTTTCAAAAGCAACACTACTTCGTCTTATCCGGGAGGGTTGTAAAGTCCTTACTTTATAGAAAAACCATCCCTTTTTAACAAATCCTGTAAGCCTATACTTGTATTTTCGTCATAAAAAGATTCTTTCATAAGGGGAACATAATGGCATGCAGAAAAGCGTCATGTAGTCTGAATTTAGACTATTTGAAAACTATTTAGGCTATGCTATGATGCTCACATCTGAAAACTAATTCAAAAACATTCGACATTTTTAATCTATAAAAATCTTCCGGAACAGTCGTTCTTTATTATACAGATTTGATAGTTAAGCCAGAATAAGTTTGAATAGAAAGTGTAGGTAAATCAGTGGGCGCACTTGATACTGAAGCAAAAAAATTCTTAGGAAAAAAGGAAGCATTTGCAGATGCTTTCAATTTTCTTCTCTATGATGGAGAGCCTATTTTAAACCCAACCAACTTACATGAAATGGATACTTCTCAAATCACTGTCCCTTACGGAAATAATGCACATTTACCGGTTCAGAAATACAGAGATCTGCTACGAATATGGGAAGCCAAGACAGATGGAAAAGCCATCTATGTAATATTGGGTGCAGAAATCCAGGGAAATGTCCATTATGCCATGCCTATAAAAAACGGATTATACGATTGGATAGGTTATTCTAATCAGGTTGAAGAGGCAAGAAAGTCTTTCAAGAAGAAAAAAAGGCTACACAAAAATGATGCTGAGTTGTATGCTGAAGATGGAATCCTCAAGATAAAACTTACAAGTGATGAATTTTTATCCGGCTTTCGAAAAAGCGATAAACTGGTTCCAATAATTACAGCTGTGATATATGTCGGGGCTGATCCCTAGGATGGTCCAAGAAGTCTTTTTGATATGATGGATGTATACGATAAGAGACTCATCCCATTCCTAAATGATTATAAGCTAAACATTATATCGGCTGCAGATATGGACGAGGAAGATTTCGGAAAATTCCAAACAGATTTAGGCTTGGCCATGCAGATAATCAAGCATCAGAAAGTTGATGCCGATAAAATAATTGAGAAGACAAACCACAGAAAAATTGATTCTGATGCAGCCTTCTTTATCAAAGAAGCTGCTAAACTTGATCTGGAATTTGAGCGAAAGGAGACTAAAATTGATATGTGTGAATCTTTAAAGAAAAAAGAACAAAGAGACAAAATAACAAGTGCAGTTGAGGTTTACCGCGAATATGGCGAATCTGACGAGGATATCATTCAAAAAATTATCAAAAAATATGATGTGACCAGAGAATTTGTCACTTCATTAATGTCACTAGCGACAAAGTGAGCCTAGAAATAATGTTCGTGATACTTTAATGGAAATGCATAGAGCACATGAATTCATTTGACTAAAAAGCTATGGCATGTTTAGATGCCATAGCCCTTTCATGTTTATCAACCTAAGCCTTCACTATTCTCGCCATATTCTCACGGTCAAATCCATCTTCTCCCCCGAGCTGATCTCCGGAAATAAACTTCACGATTTCAAGTCCGATGTTCACTTCCACCTCTCGTCCCATCATAGTTACACATATGGTAGCTCTTCTTTTATGGCGGTCAAGTTTCCTGATTTCCCCTGTCCAGCCTTTAAATGATCCTGAGGTTATCTCGATCATATCATCTACACGATATCCTTCTGAATTCCGGACGATATGTTCTTCACCGCCAAGTCTTTTGAGATATTCCTCTTCCTCCGGTCTGATGGGTGTGATTATGTCGTCCACCCGGAGTAGCTTTAAAGGATGTTTTTCTTTTCTTAATCTATAATCAAAGTCTTCAGCCATATCAGAATTTAGATCTGCAAATATATATCCCGGGAAAAACGGATTAGTGTCTTTGATCCAGCCTCCGTTTACTTTGTATTCCATTTCGTTTTCCAATACAAATACGGCTTCATCTTCTGCCGCCACATCGCATCGAACTTCTTCGGCAGCTTTGTATTCTTTGCCTTTCATTGTCTGGATCACGTACCACATATCACTATCACCCCTTCAGATATTGCTATGCACTATATTAACACACAAAAACGAAGTGCGAAACTTCACCCCTCTTCAACCATTATCTTGATATAGTCTTCCTTCTTATCTCTCATGATGAGGAGCCCTTTTTCAAGCTCCGAAAGAGGCAGCTCATGGGTTATAAGTTTTTCGGGATAAATGTTTCCTTCTGCAATTCTCTCAAGCACATAGTGCCAGTCATCCTTTGCAGCTTCCGTATCATCCCCAAGATAAGATGAATTCCATGTACCTCTTACACACAGCTGTTTTCTCAGGATCTTCCAATAGTTCCCCTGGCTTAATGTCATATCCCCGGCTGGATTTCCACCCAGGCATACCTGTCCACCTGCTCTTACCATATCAAAGCCCTGCTCCACGGTCTCGTTCCTGCCCACACATTCGAAATATGCATCAACCCCAAGATCCGCTGTCTTCTCCCTGATCCATGCTTTTGCATCACCGCTTTTTACGTCAAAATAGTGTTCTTCCGGAAGCCCGATATCCAGCAGTGTCTGTTTCTGAAACTCTTTATTTCCAAGGGCATAAACTCCCTTGATTCCCTTGTCCAAAAGGAACATTATCAAAAGCTGTCCAATGGTTCCCGCGCCGCAAACAAGCACTGAATCATCCGGGCCTATCTCAAGCTGTCTCATGGCATGAACCGCCACCGCCATAGGCTCCAACATGGCTGCCTGCCGGAAAGAAACACTATTCGGAAGCTCTATGAGATTCCACTTCGGTACTGCTGCGTACTCCGCAAATCCTCCATCGGTTCTGGAACCAAGATAACTGTAATTAGAGCACATCTCGTATTTTTTTGAAAGGCAAGCCGGACACTTCTTACAGGGAATCAGCGGGAATATCCCCACTCTTTTTCCAACGAGTTCTTTGTCCTCGGGATCCCCGGTTTTCTCCACTATTCCGGAAAATTCATGCCCGATTATGAGGGGCATATTGTGTGCACCACTCTTATAGACTCTCGGCACATCCGAGCCGCATATACCGCAGGCCTTTACTTTCACCAGCACCTGATCCTGGGCCAATGCAGGCTCCGCCACATCCTCATAAAAATTTATATTTCCGACACCATCCAGCTTCCAGGCTTTCATTTCTGTCTCCATTCCAAAAAATATTATACCATCTTATACTTCTGCACTTTCCATTAAGATAGTATGGGCATATATTATAAAATAATGTTTCTTAGCCCCTTCAGCATTCCGTCCTGAATCTCTCAAGATCTCTCACTGTTGTAATCTTATAATTATCTTCATCCCCGGGGATGGTCACGATATCCATCCCGGCAAGAAAAGCAGGTTCTGTGGAACCGTTGATGCTCCCCATCCTGCCATCCTCAATCATTTGTTCATTTGCCTTTAAATATTTTCCGTAAAGAAAAAGCTCCGGGGCCTGCCCCGCCATGATTTCTTTCCGTTCAAGCAGAGCCGAAATCTTCCCGGTCCCGTCCACTTTATAAACCGTGTCCTTCATTGGCAACACCGGAAGCACACCGTCATATCCCTTTAAGGCATTACCCATATTCTTTATCAAAGTTTCCTTGAGCTTAGGTCTCGCGGCATCATGTATGAGGACAGAATCCTCTTCTCCGGCCTGACCCTTCAAAGCCAGAAGTCCGTTATATATTGACCATTGTCTGGTCTCCCCCGGAGCTGCAAAGCCCGAAAAAACATGCCGGTCATCATACTCCTTAAGAGCAGCGGTTATTGCCTCCTGCCACTTTTCATCCGCCACTATGACTAGAGACTCTATATCCTTGCACCCTGCCAATGTCTCGATGCTGTATTCGATGATCATCCTGTCATTTACTTTTAAATATTGCTTTGGGATGTCTCCCCCAAGTCTCGTGCCGGTTCCCCCGGACAGCAAAATTGCTCTCATACCCTTTTCCTTACATCTTCGATGATATCCTTATACGGTCTGTCCTTCCCGAATAGTATATTGGTACCCAGGATAAACCCATCCACTCCTTTTGGTCCGTAGGTTTCCACCTTGTCATAGGTGCAGGCTCCATCCCAGTACATCTTGAAATTCATTTCATTTTTAAGCTCGAGAAGTCTGGTTACCTTGAAATCCACATAAGGAAGGTACATCTGTCCCGCATTACCGGGGTTCACACTCATAACCAGGATCTTGTCAACGATTCTCAGCATTTCATAAACGGTTTCCACACTGGTTCCGGGATTAATGGCTATGCCGGGAATCATCCCCGCATCGATTATGTCCTGAAGAGTTGATGAAGGGTGGTACTCTGCCTCGGGATGGATGTAAACTGTATCTCCTTTTCTAAGCTTCTTTAGAAACATCTGGATCACATTCCTGGGATGTTCTATCATGAGGTGTACATCCAGAGGTTTAGCAGTGGCTCTCGCAATACAGTCAAGATCATATAGAGACATTGCAAAATTAGGAACATATCTTCCATCCATTATATCGATATGGAAAGAATCGATGTCCGCTTCTTCCAATGCTTTTACTTCATCATACAAGTGCCCGAAATCCGCGCACATCATGGATGCATTAAATTCTATTCCCATACAGCCACCTCCTTTTGATAAATCCCTGTTTATAACACGTAAATCAATGCTGTTTTTATGACAAAATATATAATCATGGCATTCCGGATCTCGATCGGCTACTCATCATTACTGATTACCATGGCGTTCTGTATCATGATCGGCATATTTACAGCCTTGCACAGTGTCACCAGACTGCTTGGATCCCCATAATAGGCATCCGCCATCACCAGCGCCCTGTCCAAATCTGCAGTGTCATCGAAAATTCCGATTTCATTATCTTTATAATACTTTATTCTCTCTTCAAATTCTTCCCAAAGCTCCGGCTTTAATGAGCAGATGGTTGCTTTCATAAGCGGATGCGGTCTCCATAAAAGTGCAACATCCGCCTTATGTTCGACGAAGACATTAAACACATCACGGATTTTTTTCAACATCTGCTCTGGGTCCTGCAGAAATGCTGTGAGACTTGTATTGTAAATGATTATCTTTTTGCGGCTTCCGTCAGGTTTGTATATGAATTTTTTCCACTCCTCCGGGATTGCTACATCCTCCATAGTCATGGACTTTATTTTTTCAATCTTCGGGGACCCTGTGCCCTTTATCTTTTTTTCAAAATAATCCCGGTTCTCTTCGCCGGTATACATGACCATGCATTCGATATATACCTTCCGCATATTTTCGGACTGTACGATGACTTCATCTGCATAGAGCACAGCAGGGAGCTTCACAAACTTCTTCATCCCTTCAAGGGCACTTTTATTATTAGGATCCGTCTCTTCCAGAACAAAATAAGGAATATAAATCAGCTTATCAGTATATTTCCTGAGATTTTTCGAATAGAAAAAAGGATGAACTGTGGTCACAAGATTCTGGTCATCGTAGGGATTATGAATGTATATCTCATCCGGATGATTTGCTTCCAGATTATATTTTTCGTAGGAGGTCACGGGTACATCCTTGGGAAACTCATTTCCCTCATAATGCATCTCCCCATAAGTACCATCAGGGTTAATGTCATAGTACGGGATGGGTATGACCTTCGCCTCCACCTGTGGATCTGCGTCTGCCTTTTTCCACACAGTTTCAAGAGAATCCCACATAGAAGCTTTGTAGGGAAGAAAGACCACTTCCTTTATTTCCGGGAGGTCATTTTTCATTCTGTTTGTGATCTCGAAGAGGCTTTTTCTAAGCTTCTTATAAAGCTTATCCACAACACAGGATTCGCCGTTTATAAGCTGATTATATATCTGAAAGATCAATTCACAGTAGTTTTCCAGAGCCTTTACGGAGGTGGTTCCCTCTCCTTCAGACTCATCGATTTTCTGCCCCACGGCAATAGCGGTATTCTGACAGTCTAAAAGGCAGGTGACAGCTGAATCCATATCCCCTTTATTTAGACATTGAACTATATTTTCGTGCGCATCCGAAAGAAGCCCAACAAGTTCCATCAGCTGTTTTTTCAGATGTTTCTTCATGCTGCGGCCCCCTTCCCGACAAGAATAATGCAATATCTCGTACTTAATTTCGACTCTATTATACAAAAATATAATCAAAAAGCAGAATGCCGAAATAATCAGGATTGACTCTATGAAGACTTGAAGTTCAGGTTATCCACCTGGGATAACCTTGCATTCAAAAACGAACCCCTAAAATGTACAATGGTACTCTTAGAGGTTCGTTTTCTGTTTTTTCGGCATAGCACCATGAATAATACCGGATGCCTGCCGGGTATTAACTAATCATGCTCCATGCTGCTTGTAGTAGTCATCAAACAGCTGATTTGTTGCTTCAAGGGTCTTCTTGCTGATCTCCGGAAGCTCTCCGCCCCATGCCTTGGTAGCCTCGTTGTATCCGGCCGTTACGGCGGACTGGAGACTCTTCATGAGTTCAACATTATCACCTGCAAATGCTGAAACAAAATCAAAGATTCTCTGGGAAGTTTTCTCCACACTGAAGTAACCGCCATCGGAGATCGCCTCCTGAGCTGCGGCCCGGGTCTCGGGATCTACAGTGTAGTTGCCGCTGGCAATGAACTTCCAAATGCCGTCGCCGTCCTGTGTGAGCTGAGAATTAGCTGCACTCCACTGACGGAACTGCTCTCCCAGGGTTCCTGAGGTCATCTTCTGAAGGAACTTCGCCTGGATTGCTTCCTGCTCGTCCTTAAGCTGTGAGATGATCTCGGATCTTTCGGATTCGCTTAGCTTTGTAACTCCAAATTTGTCGGCCTTTGATACATCAAGAGCTGACGATTTCTTTCCGGAGGAAGCGCTCTCAGACATGTCGCTGTCCTCCGAGGATTTTGATCTCACAAAGGAATCAACAGACATATTGAGCTCTGCTGCCTCGGTTGAGACATTATCCTGACTCTGTAAAGATGATTTCTGCGACTTCCCTGTCTCATCGGTCTTCTTCGTAGAGTTTGTGCTTTTTAAAAGCATACTTGATGAATTGTCTATACGGGATAACATCCTTGTCTCCTCCTGTAAAACTGATCAATTCTGTTGCAAATGGATAGACTTTCACACTATCCTTAACATGTTAATCGACATTTTTGAGCTAATATATAAACCCTAAATGTTAAAAGACAATGAAAATCAGTTTGCTATAAACCGCCCATATGCGTATGGCCGCTTGTAATCATAACGATTAACTTTAATTCCCGCCTTACGATTGGCGGCATGAACGATCATATAGTTTCCGGCATAGATGGCAACGTGATTTATATAGCCGGTCTCGTCCGCATAGAAAATCAGGTCTCCCGGCATCACTTCCTGCCCCTTGAGATAGACACAGTTTGCATACTGGTCACGGGAGGTTCTTCCGGTGATGATACCGAAATGTCTGAATACTTCCTGCACGAATCCCGAACAGTCACAACCGTTAGTGAGGGAGGTGCCTCCCCATACGTAAGGATTACCCACAAACTGCATGGCAAAACTGATCAGTGACTGCCTTGCTCTGGTGGTATACTCGCTTTCATTGGTGAATTGCTGTAGTACGTTGTAGTCAGCATTAATGTAATTCTGTATAGATGCTGTATCGAGAACCTCTTCCTCCTGCTGCTTTGTCATCACATCTTCAGGGTCGGTTCTCACGGTATCTGAGGTACTTGAGGCCGGCTTGTTGTTAATAAACACAGTTGTTACTGTCTGATTCTTTGCCACAGAACCCGAGGAGCTGCTTTGCTCCGCATCAAGGGGTTTGGGAACCGGATCCTCTGTTTTCTTTTGAATCACCACTTCTCCGGTAATGCCGTACTTTACTGTCGTGTCAGAGGAATTACCCGAAGTATCGGTTCCGGTATTGTCATCAGCTTTTTCTTCAGCATTTCCTTCATTCTCTTTTTTAATCTTTGAAGAACCAAAAACCTCTTTCGCATCCTCCCCGTTCGCCAGCCTCATAAAGTCATTCACCGTCATGGAGGCATTTCCCTCAAACATCTGCCTTGTCCCGGCGGCAAAAACAGGTGTCGCTATAAATACAGCCACACCTAAGGATAACGCAATTATGCGTAACAGTTTATTCAGTTTGATTAATTTCTCAAACTTTTTCACAGCACCTCCATCATCTCGAGCACCTTCTCAATCGGCATCTGTCCGGGGGCGCTGGTTTCTCCTACCGTTGCGAATGTATAATCCGAACCGAATACCGCTCCACTGACACGGCTGATCCTTCCGAGGTCTCCCATGGACATGGTGATCATCTCATGCTGTCCTTTATCCTCTTCTTTGAACTTTGCGGTAGCATAGAGAACCGCGGCAACATCCTTCGGGTTCACAGGCATAAAAGCAGTTTTTAAAATGTCTGCGCCTGAACTTCTCAATATCATGAACTTGTTGATTATCTCATCCACATCCGGAGTGTAGGAAAAATTATGATATGAAGCTATGGTTATGACTCCATTTTTTTTAGCAAGCTCAAGTATACGGCTGAAACTGTCGGCAGCCACCGTATCCTCCAGGTCCACCAGTCCAATGTCTCCGCTTTTAACAGCATCACTTACAAGTCTTTCGTAAACCTCAGGATTGTCCGGGAATTCTCCGCCCTGACACTTCGTCCTGATGGTGAAAAGCAGCTTTTTTCCTTCAAGTGTCCCGGCAAGCTCTTTCAGAACCTTTAAAAGATTTGCGGAAGCTTCGTCTACGTAAGACTCCCCAGGCTTTGAAGTAATGTCAATGGAGTAAAGCTCTTTCGCAAGATCAAATCTCCACTCAACGCAATCCGCCACAGTTTCTGAAATTGATGCCGCTTCTTTCAATATAGTCTCTTCATCCGCCCCTGTAACAGGAACAATGATTTTAACTTGATGCTCTTTCATCTTCAGGTCTCCTCAATCAAATGTCAGCTTTGCTGTTTATATCATTTTTCCTTTTTCTGAGTTTTCAGCAGCTTGCCGATCTCATCCACAAAAGTATTAACATCCTTGAATTCTCTGTAAACTGACGCAAATCTTACATAAGCTACCTGATCAAGAGCCTTCAGCTTATTCATAACAAGCTCTCCGATCTCAGATGTTGTAATCTCACGGTCTCCCATTGAGAAAATCTCATTCTCAATCTCATCCACCACATTACTGATCTCAGCCGTGGATACCGGTCTCTTGTGACAGCTTCTCACTATACCTGCCTCAATCTTCGAACGATCATATGGCACACGGCTCTGATCTTTCTTGATAACCATCAAAGGAATGGTCTCAAGCTTTTCATAGGTTGTGAATCTCTTTCCGCAAGTCTCACACTGACGTCTTCTTCTGATGGCTGTATTGTCATCAGCCGGTCTGGAATCGATAACTCTGGTATCTTCTGCATTACAAAACGGACACTTCATATTTTCCCCCTTTATACTCCTTTGCGGAGCTCCCCTTGGGGTCAGACCCCCTTACATAATTCTTAAGGGGGGTCTGACCTACCATTCAATTTACTCCTCGCCTGCATTACTCTTATGGTGAATGTTGTGGAACGGATCCGGATTGTCAATGGTGATGCCGTTATCCTTTTTCCACTGTACGTAAGCAGCGTATGCATCCTCTTCGGTATTGTAGTTTTTCTTTAAACCTTCCTCCGGCTTAATTGTTCCTGCACCCATATCCGATTTAGCATCATAAGTCTTATCAAAGTCGCTCTCTTCATATCCAAAAGTATTTTCAGTGTCGTTATTCTCAGCATTTAAGAAGCTGCCGACTTCAGTCACGCTTTTGGCTGTGCCATCACTCACTGCAGAATCATCTGTACCATATGTACCTGAATCTGCAGAAGCATTATCCTCATATCCACCGAAATTTGTAAACTCACTCCTCACTTCTTCAAAGCTTCTGCTTCCGGATTTAGTATCTGCCGCCTTATACTCCGAAGCTGATGATTCCGATTCCACATCCTCCGGTTCCGTGTAGCCCGTCACCACCGCTTCAGCTATGGACGGCTTCTCTGCATCAGGTTTTGCATCTCCCCTGACATAAACATCCTTCGGAGTACTGATGTAATCCTGACCGTATGCACTTAGATAAAAGATACTTAAAGAAGTATTGAAGTACGGTATGATCCAAAGTCCGGCAATACCAAAGGTTATGACGAAAATCACGAACCATCCAATGAAACTGAGCTCCAGACACATAAGCTTAAATTTTCTTTTTCTCATAAGATGAAGCGAAACGCCGATGGCTTCCCATGCACCCATTTCCGGATGATCCGCAGACGCAAAACTTGCCATACTGAGAAAAAGAGCAACGATATACATGATAAAACTTGCGATATAACTTGTGATCTTGTAATCCATGGATCTTTTGCCGTAAACAATCCCTATAACAGTTTCAGGAACCATGATCAGAATCTGTATAAGCAAAATAATGAGAATAACTGAGAAAAAATGACTTAGATGGGCACCGTCCGAAAAGCCCTTAAACACATCAAAAGCCGAAACCCGTCTGCCCTTTGCGATATTAAGGTAAAGCTTCTGAGTGCCGAGCATCAGCCCCGAATAAAGGAAAAGCCCAATAAACAGAAGGGATGCGATAATGATGCCTATCCCCACAAAAAACAAAAGCTTCCGCCTCTCATCTCCCACTAATCCAGGGATTAAAAATCTACCCGTAGCAGGCGCTATGATACCCACAAAAACAGTACAAAACAGCGCAAAACTCCAAAGCATGACGCAGACCAATGTCAAAATCATGGCTCCCGCCGCCGCCATCTTATTGCCCCTCAACTGCCGTTTTGCAAACATCTTAATCTGAGCTATAGTCATCATATTTCTACACCCTCCGCTTCAAGTCACTTAGAATATTATACCAAAAAAAGAGGATGCCGTGAACGGCATCCTCTATATTCATTATGGTAACTTGAAGCGCTCCACCAACTCATACAGCCGCTTTGCCTCATTTGCAAGCTCGATACTTGCGGCAGCGCTCTGCTCCGCAGTTGATGAGTTATTCTGTACAACCTCGGAAATCTGTCCGACACCGATACTGATCTGATCAAGAGCATCCGCCTGCTTGTGTGACGCCTCGGAAATCTGTCCGATCATCTCATTGGTCTCATCCGCAAAGCCTGAAACCTTTTCCAAAGCATCCGCTGTATCATCAGTGATACCCTTACCATTGTTTACTGCCTCAGTAACCATCTGAATAAGATCGCTGGTGCTCTGAGCCGCTTCCTGACTGCGCTTCGCAAGATTTCCTACCTCATCGGCAACAACCGCAAAGCCCTTGCCTGCCTGACCCGCTCTTGCAGCCTCAATGGCAGCATTGAGAGAAAGGATATTGGTCTGGAAAGCGATATTATCGATAATGCTGATGACATCCTGGATCTTGTTGGAAGCTTCCTCGATCTCATCCATGGAAGTCGTAAGCTTATGCATCTCCTGATTACTCTCGGTAATGGCATCCTTGGTGCGCATGGCAATCTTACTTGCCTTTTCGGCATTCTCAGCATTGGTCTGCACCTTGTCATTTACTGAACTGATGGTGGAACTAAGCTCCTCAACGGAACCTGCCTGCTCGGTTGCACCCTGGGCAAGAGCCTGTGAACCATCGGAAATCTGTGAAGAATTATCCGCAACCTTACCAGCGCTAATGCTGATGTCCTTTAGGGTCCGTCCAAGAGTGGACTTAATGGTATTCATGGAATTAAGAGCCGATCTCATATCTCCCACATAATTTCCGGGACAGGTACTCTCAACTGTAAAATCTCCATCTGACATTACAGAAAGCATGAATCCGAGATCTTCTATGATACGCCTAAGATTCTCAGACATATGTGTAAATGTTCCGGCCAGCTCACCGATCTCATCATTAGGATACTTGTAATTACTATCCACTTCACTGAGATTGAACTCTCCCACATTTTCTGCGATCTTCATAAGTGGCTTAACCGGTGCCAGAGACTTGTTGACAACATATGATGAAATCATAACAAGTGCAACTACTCCGATGATTCCTATGATCGCAACAATCATAAGGGACTGATAAACCGCTGCCCTTACTTCATCCTTATGAACGATACTGGTGAGAACCCAGTTGATATCCGTTCCGTTGATCTTAACCGGTACGAAAATCGCGAAAGAGTCCTTGCCGCCAATATTGTCCTTAACTGACTTCAGGAGTCTGTCTCCACCTGTAACACTTTCAATGATGGAATCAGAAAAATCAGCTGCCGTACCAACAGTCGCCGGATCTCCCGTATTTGCGAGATATGTCTTGTTGGAATCATTAACTGTAACATAAGCACTGTTATAGCCACCGTTTGAATATTCCAGATCGGCCATGGAACTGAGCTCCACATCACAGTTTGAAACTCCGATGAACTTTCCGTCATCCATAATAGGAGTTGAAATTGTGATCAGATGAAGGACTGAACCGTCTTCACAGGTCCACTCATACGGGTCTGTTATATGGGTGAGACCTTTTTCCTTAGCAGGAACGTAGTAGTCGGCAACTCCGTAACTATCGTAATCCGTCAGGATATCCGTGCCCAGACTGCCTCCGCTCTTATATACGTAATAGGAAAGGCCATCCGGTGTGTCCGGGAAGAAAACATTAGGCTCAAAGGCATAGTAGGCTGCGAAAACTCTTCCGGAATTAACAGCCTCTCTCATGGACTCGAGGATAGCCTCCTGACCCTTCTCTCTGCCCATTTCGCGGTAATTCATGATACTGTCGCCAAGAGAGCTTGCGTAGATCTCGATACCGCTGACATATTTCTGTACCGTTGTCACGTTCTGATCCGCGATATTTTCTATCTGGGTCTGAACCATAGTGTCAATGTTTTTGAAGGTAACTATTCCGAAAACAATGCACATGACGGCGATAACCACAAATACGGTAACTGCCAGCACCATAGGTATCTGCACTGCAAGGCTCATGTATGGTCTTTTTTTATTTTTATTATTTATGTTAGACATACTCTTTTCACCTCTCGATACTTAAGCATTCATACGACAAAATTTCCATTACCTAAGCTTGAAAGGCTTTACGATTTCCTTCAGCTTATTTGCTTCATTGGCAAGCTCAATGCTGGCTGCCGCGCTCTGTTCAGAGGTTGAGGAATTGGTCTGTACAACCTCCGAGATCTGTCCGATGCCAATGCTTATCTGTTCAAGTGCTTCCGACTGATTTATGGATGCTTCGGAAATATCCTTGATCATGTCATTGGTCTCATCTGCGTATCCGGATACTCTTTCAAGAGCTTCTGCCGTATCATCGGTAATGCCTTTTCCTCTGTCAACCGCTTCGGTAACCATCTGTATGAGATCGCTGGTACTTTGTGCTGCTTCCTGACTGCGTTTTGCAAGGTTTCCTACCTCATCCGCAACAACCGCAAAGCCCTTTCCTGCCTGTCCCGCTCTTGCCGCCTCGATAGCTGCATTGAGGGAGAGGATGTTGGTCTGGAAAGCGATATTGTCAATGATGCTGATGACATCCTGTATCTTATTTGAGGCTTCTTCTATGGAATCCATGGATGCTGTAAGCTTGCTCATCTCTTCATTACTTGCTGCAATGGCTTCCTTGGTGCGAAGAGCAATGGTACTTGCGTTGCCTGCATTATCGGCATTGTTTCTGACTTCCTCACTGACGTTGTTAATGGTGCCGCTAAGTTCCTGAACAGAACCGGCCTGCTCGGTAGCGCCTTGTGCCAATGCCTGGGATCCGTCTGAAATCTGAGACGAATTCACTGCCACTCTCTCTGCGGATTCACTGATATCCTTGAGGGTATTTCCCAGATTTTCCTGAATTGAATTGATGGACATCAGAGCATTTTTCATGTCACCGACATACTTCTCAGGGCATGAACTGTTGGCGGTAAAATCACCTTCTGCCATTCCGCTGAGAACCACATCCACATCGGAAATGATGGATTTCAGGTTATCAGACATGGAAAGGAAGGTATCTGCAAGTTTTCCAAATTCATTGTTTGGATATTCGTAATTATTCTGAGCGTCGGAAAGTCTGAATTCACCTACGTCTTCAGCCGTTTTCATCAGCGGCTTGATAGGTGCAAGGGCTGAACGGACAATGCTGAATGCCACGAATGCGAGGACTGCGATTCCGATTATTCCTATCACTATGATTATCAGAAGTGATGTATAAACCGGTGCATATACCTCTGAGCGATGAACGATATTGGTTAGTACCCACTGAAGATCCGAACCCTCAAGCAGTACCGGAGTAAATACCACAAAGGACATTGCCCCGTCAATCTTGTCCTGGATATCGGTTCTTATTACAGTCTCTCCTCCGAGAACACGCTGAACTATGCCTTCATTGTAATCCACAACCTGTCCTGCAACTTCAGGGGTCTTGGAATGAACAATGTAGGTATTCTTTTCATCGGTTATGGTCATATATGATGTTTTGTAATTGCCGTTTGTATAGTCAAGATCCTTTAAAGTATCAAGGAGCATATCACAGTTGGCAACACCGATGAACTTACCGTTTTCCACGATAGGTGTACTTAATGTAATAAGCCATACAACGGTTCCGTCTGAAAGCTCATACTCATAGGGATCGGTAAGGTGTGTTTTAAGGCTTGCCTTTGTAGGCGCATAGTAATCTGCCTCACCGTATGAATCAAAGTCATTCAGGATATCCGTTGCAGTTCCGTTTCCGCTTTTATAAACGTAATACGATAATCCATTATCTGTATCACTGAAAAATGCATTTGGTTCAAATGCAAAATACGCAGAAAAAATCTTGCCGGACTCAACGGCACGGGTAAGGGCTTCAATTATCGCCGTTTCTCCGTCCTCTCTTCCCAAGTTCCTGTAATTCATTACGCTGTCGCCCAGGGTATCCGCATAGATATTCATACCATCCATATACTTCTGGATAGTAAGAACATTTTCCCTGGCAACATTACTGATCTGTTTCTTTGCAAGGTCATTGATGGATCTGATGGTCAGTACACCAAAGGCTATGCAAATGATCACAACTACGACAAGAACCGCACCAACAACTATGGTTGGTATGCGGACAGCAAGGCTCACAAATTTACCTTTGCCGTTCTCTGTCTTTTTCATTTCTAACTTACTCATACTGCCTCCTGCCTGGTATGAATTTCGCATTACTGCTAAGTTTTTACACTGTCTATCTTTCATATCGGCAGAATATGGTTTTTATTAAGTCTATATGGGGAATTAATTTTTTGGTTATAATTTTAATGAAATGATACGCCGTAGCAGGAGGGCATCCATTTAAAGGCGAGTCGACTCGGCTCAACGCCTTTAAATGGATGCCCTCATGCTACGGCTACGTTTTATATTCCGTATGAGCTATTAGACATCAAACATTTTTACAAATGTGATGTGTTTGAAACTGTGAGGTTGTCGCCGGGGTCCCAGAGGACTATGTGGCCTGCTTCGAGAGACTTCTGTACGTCGATGGTTCTCTGGTTGGAGGAGCCTTTATAGAGGAGGGTTATGTCCTTTAGGTCCTGTTTGAATTCGCCGTCAACGAGGACGTCGGTTCTTTCAAGGATCTCCCGGGTTTCGGGAAGCTGTGACCACATGCGGCCAAGCATATCTTCATCAAAAAGATATCCCGAGAATATCCAGAGGTCCTTTTCCGGATATCTTTCCCTGAATCTTTTAACGAGGGATACAAGTCCTTTTTGATTCCGGGGTTCCATGGGCTCTCCGCCTAAAAGCGTAATACCCTGATATGCTTCATCAGCTAATTCGTCGAGTATGCTGTCTTCAACTTCCTTTGTGAATTCTTTTCCGTAATTGAAATCCCAGGCGATTTTGTTGAAGCATCCCGGGCATGCATGAGTGCAGCCTGAAACAAAGAGGCTGAGTCTGACACCCGGTCCATTTGCTATATCAAAATGCTTTATTTCCGCGTAATTCATTTTAATCCTCATTTTGCCGCTTTAAAACGGTGGCTTATTCGTTTTCGTCATCTTCCTCGGAAACTTCAACAGATTTTTTCCTGAAGGCTCCTAATACTGTGCAAAGGATGACACTGAGTTCATACAGAAGGAGCATTGGAAGAGCCACCATTACCTGGGATACTATATCCGGAGGAGTAACTATGGCCGCCATGATAAAAATCACAACGATCATTATCTTTCTGGCCTTCTTCATCCACTCTACTTTCAGTATTCCGAGCTGAGTAAGCAGCACTGTGACAACCGGAAACTCAAATATCACCGCAAAAATGATGAATATGGTCATGAGGAAGGAAATATAATTTCCGACACTTATTGAAGCTGAGACATTAACACCCCTACTTACATCAAGCAAAAAATAGAGCATAAAGGGTATCAGCACTTTGTAAGCAAACAATATCCCCAAAAATCCAAAAATGATGCCAAAGATGATAGCCAGCAGAAAAAACAGTTTTTCGGATTTCCTGAGTCCCGGACTCATAAATGCGTATGCCTCATAGAATATAAGAGGCAGCCCAATAAGAGCTGCAAAAATGAGGGAGATTGAAAAAAACTGGATAAGCATTTCCTGTGGTGCCAGATATACAAACTGGTAGCCCTTGGCTCTTCCTATATCAAGAAGCACAGACACGATCTTCTCGGCCTGCCCCAGTCCTACAAACGCCGCTATCACCAGCACCACCACGATTACAACGATGCGGTTTCTAAGCTCTGTGAGATGACCGCTCAGTGTCATCTCGCCATCAGCCGGCTTCTTCTCAGTCTTTCTTTTCATCAGTTGCTGCCTTTGTCTCGCTTACTTTATCTTCCTTGTCCTTACTCTCTTCCTCTGAATCAGCTATGCCGTCTCTGAAGCTCTTTACAGACTTTCCAAACATCTTTGTAAGCTTAGGAAGCTGTGTAGGTCCGAATACGATTACAACAATTGCAAGTACGATTAATAATTCCTGTGTTCCGATTTTCATGATTTTCTCCTCTATAAATACATATTTTTGCCGTTTATTTCTGACATGCAGATGCAGATTTAATCAGCTTTTTTGTTTTAAACATTATACTCTGTAATGACCGACTGTATCAAATTTGCCGGTTTCTTCGGCAGGCTTCTCAGCCTTTGCCTCTTCAGCATCTGTGTCTTTGGTTTCTGAATGCTCTTCTGACTTCGCCTCGTTTGACTGATTATCGCTCTTCGTTTTTTCTTCAGCCATTCCGGAATCAGCTGCAGCTGACTCAGAATCTTTCTTTTCAAGCTTTTCTTCTGATGTCACTTCTTCTGCAACGGTACCAGGTTCATCTGAAATCAACTCTGTCTTATTCTCTTCAGCCTTTTCTACCTCTGCTGTGGCTGTTTCAGCCCCATTCTCTTTCGTCTTTTCCTCTGCCTTAGGCTCCGGTTTTACAGATGAAGGCTTTCCGATGTCATTCACCGTTTTCTTCACATCATCGATGTTCTTCTTGATCTCATCTGCCACTTCGGTAACCGGCTGCATAGCTTCCTTTATGGGCTTCTGTGCCTCTTCCAAAGGTTCTATCACCGATTCCCTGATGTCCTTTGTCAGATCGTTTGAGACATTCCTGAATGCCTTCAGGGATTCCCCCAGCTTTTTTGCATATTCAGGAAGCTTGTCAGGACCGATGACGATGAGCGCCACGACGAAAATGATGATTAATTCTGAAAATCCTATTTTCATAACTCGATTCCTTGATCTTTCCTTCTATATTTTTCTATAACCTACTCATTATAAATGTTTACACGCATTTTGTGCAATATCAAATCGAGTAAGATAGGGGTTTTTCACTTATAAACCTTATTTCTCAGAAATCCACCAGAAAACAGTTCTCGCAAACGATCCCCATATGACTCAAAACATTAAACATCCCTAGTGAACCAATGATTTTAGAGCGCCTATATGACTCAGATCCCGTATTTTTCCAAGGCGGGTCATTGTACGTGGAGTGTTTCTATGACTGCAATTAAATTAACCCGTAATATGAGTCAGCTATAGAGAAGTGATTTTATGACTTAAAAATCTCGATTTCCTGTATGAGTCATTCACTTTACCTTGTTCATATGACTTCAATTTCATAATTTCCCGATGTGGGTCATTGTCGAAGCTTGTTCTTATGACTTCAATTCTATGATTTCCCGATATGAGTCATTGTCGAAGCTTCATATAGTTGACCTCAATCCTGGATATCTTCCAGAGAGTCAAACACCGGGTATTACAGACTAACTCTATACCTTATATTACAAAAAACGCACGAAAAGCTCAGTGGATCTCGGGAACTGAAAAGCTCCGACCTTTTCTGCGAGGTCGGAGCTTTTCAAATTGGGGTGTATGTCTACAATGAATGTAAATCACAGATGAAGCACTCTGTCCTTGATCTCCTGGGTACGGCCCTGGTTCCAGTACTGGGTTCCGATGTATCCGCAGGTTCTTCTGGCAACGGACATCTTGCTCTGATCACGATTTCCGCAGTTAGGGCACTCCCAGACAAGCTTGCCCATATCGTCCTCTATGATCTTAATCTCGCCGTCGTAACCGCAGCACTCGCAGTAATCTGACTTGGTGTTAAGCTCAGCATACATGATGTTGTCATAGATGAACTTGATAAGACTGAGTACTGCAGGAATGTTGTTCTGCATGTTAGGAACCTCTACATAAGAGATAGCTCCTCCCGGTGAAAGCTTCTGGAAATCAGCCTCAAACTTAAGCTTGGTAAATGCATCGATCTCCTCACGAACATTTACGTGATAAGAGTTTGTTACATAGTTGTGATCTGTAACGCCCTCGATGATTCCAAATCTCTTCTGAAGAGCCTTTGCAAACTTGTAAGTTGTGGACTCCATCGGTGTACCGTAAAGTGAGTAGCTGATGTTCTCTGCCTTTCTCCACTCTGCACACTTGTCATTCATGTGCTGCATTACCTGAAGTGCAAATGGCTTTGCCTCAGGATCTGTGTGTGACTTTCCTGTCATGCGTACGCACATCTCGTAAAGACCTGAATATCCAAGGGAGATGGTTGAATAGTTGCCATAGAGAAGTCTGTCGATCTTCTCGCCCTTCTTAAGTCTTGCGAGTGCACCATACTGCCAGAGGATAGGTGCAACATCCGAAGTTGTGCCCTTAAGTCTCTCATGGCGAAGTCTCAATGCCTTATGGCAGAGCTCAAGTCTCTCATCGAAGATCTTCCAGAACTCGTCCATATCTCCGTGAGCTGAACATGCAACGTCTACAAGATTGATGGTTACAACGCCCTGGTTGAAACGTCCGTAATACTTATGCTTGCCTTCTGTATAGGTCTTGCTGTTTGACTTGTTGCCTGCATCGCAAAGCCCCTCTGCAAGTGACTCGTTGTCCGGTGTAAGGAAGGATCTGCATCCCATGCAAGGATAAACATCGCCCTTGTACTCCTTCATCTTCTTAGCGGAGATGTAATCCGGAACCATTCTCTTGGCTGTGCACTTGGCAGCAAGCTCTGTAAGGTAATAGTATCTTGACTGAGGGTAAACATTATCCTCATCGAGAGTGTAGATGATCTTCGGGAATGCCGGTGTTATCCAGACACCCTTCTCGTTCTTAACGCCCTTCATTCTCTGCTTCAGAACTTCCTCGATAACCATCGCAAGGTCGTCTCTGGTCTGTCCCTCAGGAACCTCATCCAGGTACATGAACATGGTTACGAAAGGAGCCTGACCGTTGCAGGTCATGAGAGTGATAAGCTGATACTGGATGGTCTGAACGCCTCTTGTGATCTCCTCGTGAAGACGCTTTTCTACGATCTTTCCGATCTGCTCGGCTGTCATCTGAACGCCGGCCTCAGCATTCTCCTCCTCAACCTGGCTTCTGATCTTCTGACGGGAAATGTCTACGAATGGAGCAAGGTGTGACAATGTAAATGACTGTCCGCCGTACTGGTTGGAAGCAACCTGCGCAATAATCTGCGTTGTGATGTTGCAGGCTGTGTAGAAGCTGTGTGGCTTCTCGATCATTGTCTGGGAGATAACCGTGCCGTTCATCAGCATGTCCTCGAGGTTTACGAGGTCACAGTTATGCTCCTTCTGAGCGAAGTAGTCAGAATCATGGAAGTGGATAATGCCTTCGTCATGAGCTCTTACCACATCCTCAGGAAGAAGAAGTCTCTTTGTAAGATCCTTGGAAACTTCACCTGCCATGTAATCACGCTGTGTAGAATTGATAACAGGATTCTTGTTGGAATTCTCCTGCTTCAGCTCCTCGTTTGACTGATCGATAAGTGAAAGGATCTCATCATCGGTTGTGTTTGACTTACGTGCGATCTCTCTCTTGTAACGATAACGCACATACTTTTGAGCAACCTCATAACCACGCATCTCCATGATGCCGGTCTCAACCATATCCTGGATCTCTTCAACCGATACCGCACGATTGAGCTTTGCGCACTTTGCGGCAACATTCTCGGAAATGCCCATGATCTGGTACTCATTCATCTGATAAATAGGCTCTACCTCATTGTTTGCCTTACGGATAGCGTTAGCGATCTTTGAAATATCAAACTGGACTTCCTTGCCGTTACGTTTGATAACATTCTGTTTTACGACTTCTGTTAAAACTTCCATATCTGCTCCCCCTTTTATTTACATCCACACCGCAGAAAGAATTTCAGACCGGTTCCCTTTAACCCGAACCTCGAAAATCTTTATTATATTTTGTGCCCGGACCAATGTTTCGGCCTCGGCATCTTCTGATGATTTCGTAATTTCATCAACCTAAGTGCATTTTCAAAAATATATTTCTTCTATAGTGTTTTTACCAAATATTGTTTTTCTCGTCTCTAAAAGCACTATATCTTGTGTGCAGAAATACTATACTACTATTTCCACCGGATTTAAATACCAAATATCCAAAAGTCAATTTTTTGTAAAAAACGGAGAATTTTAGCAATTTCCACCTAAAAATCCACACACGATTTCTCTTAGATTACAGGGGTATAAATCAAGTAATATCGCGGTCTTCCGGGCTTTCGCCGGTTTCGCCGATGTTTTGTTGAAAATTCCAACTTGATTTTTAAAATCTTAAATAATCACTTAAATTTTGTCATATTATTGTTTTCGGGAGCAAAGAAAAATCCCTGCAGAGCATATGTCTGCAGGGATCAAAAATCCATATGTAGGTGGGAATCATCACTATATATAGTGATGGCAGCTCATGTGTTGAGCATATATATTACTTCATCGGGATAACGCCGCCCTCATAAGTATTTGTGATGTACTCAGAAACCTTCTCAGACTGAAGCACCTCAACAAGCTTCTTAGCCCACTCTGAATCAGCGTCAGCATCTGACACTACAACAACATTGGCATAAGTCTGGGCTGCCTCTGAAGAAGCATCCTCCTGAGCAAGAGCATCTGAAGGCTTGAAGCCGGCATCGATGGCATAGTTACCGTTCATGCAGGCAAAATCAACTGACTCGATAGATCTCGGGATCTGAGCAGCCTCAACCTCAAGGATCTCAACATTGTGAGGATTCTCAACGATATCCTGCTTTGTAGCTGTGAGACCTACACCCTCCTTGAGAGTGATGATGCCGTTAGCCTGAAGAAGCTGAAGAGCACGAGCCTCATTGGTTGTATCGTTAGGAACAGCGATCTGAGCCTTGTCAGCGATGTTTGAAAGATCATTTGCCTTTCCTGCGTAGATTCCGAACGGCTCATAGTGGATAGCGCCCACTGATGTAAGGTGGGTTCCGTTCTCAGCATTGAAATCATCAAGATATGGCTGGTGCTGGAAGTAGTTAGCCTGGATCTCGCCCTGATCTGTAGCAAGGTTTGGCTGAACGTAATCATTGTAAACAACGATGTCAAGGTTAATGCCTGCTGCTGCAAGTTCATCCTTTGCCTGCTCGAGAATCTCTGCATGAGGGCTTGGTGTTGCACCGATCTTAATGTCTACTGCCTCTGCAAGCGGCTCTACGGCACTGCCTGCCTCAGCAGCTGCCTCTGTTTCCTTAGCGGCTTCTGTCTCGCCTGCTGCCTCTGTCTCCTTGGCAGCCTCTGTTGCTGCGGATGTTGCTGCGGATGTTGCAGCTGCTTCTGTTGCTGCAGCTGTTGTTGCCTTGGTCTCTGATGAACCGCAGGCTGCAAGTGATGCTGCCGCAAGTACTGCTACAAGAACTACTGTTAAATTCTTTTTCATAATGTTCCTCCCTCGTTGGTCCTTTGATTTTTCGTCTTGTCAGACGAAGGACTTACGTATACCGTTTTTTGGGGAAACGGTGATCCCCACGACAGGTTTGACCTGTCGGTTTTATTTAGACTGACACTCCTTCGGGAAGCACCAGAGAAAATACGAAAACATTAAACTTGTCAGTTCCTTGCTCTCTTATCCGTAGCCCTGGAAACTCTCATCCAGAATTCCTGAATGATCTGTACAAGCACCACAAGGATCACAACCGCGATCATCATGATATCTGTCTTGTAGCGGTAATATCCGTAGTTCAGGGCGATGGCTCCCAGGCCTCCGCCTCCTACAAAACCTGCCATAGCCGAATAGCTGAGGATGGTTGTGATACAGATTGCGGCTCCCACAAGAAGGCTTGGCTTTGCCTCAGGGATCAGCACCTTGTAAATAATCTGCCAGTTGCTGGCACCCATTGACTTTGCGGCTTCTATAACGCCGGCGCTTACCTCTTTAAGTGAGGACTCCACCATTCTTCCTATATAGGGGGCGGAAGCAATGATAAGGGGCGGAATGATAGCCTTAGGTCCCAATGTTGTCCCCACCAGGAATTTGGTGAGGGGCAAAACCATTACCAGAAGGATCAGGAACGGAATGGAACGGAAAATATTGATAACCACACCAAGTGCCGTGTGCACCGGATTGCATGGTGCGATACCGTCCTTATCCGTTACAACCAGGATAACTCCCAGGGGGATACCTATAAGATATGAAATAGCACTGGAGATGAGTGTCATGTAAATGGTCGCCCAGGTCTCCTCAAAATACATGGAAATTGATGCTGCGTCCATCAGTTCACCTCCTCAAACTTTATACTGTTGTCCTTAAGATAATGCAGGATCTTCTCTGCATCCTCTTCCTCTCCGGGAAGCTCCACCACCATCTGGCCCACTGCCTGACCTTCAACTTCCTTAGTATTTGCAAAAAGGATGTTGACCGGCACCTTGCAGGTGAGCACCAGATCCGAAATGATAGGCTGATGAGCAGAGTGGCCGTCAAATACGATACGTATCTTCCTGTTACTGTCTACACCGAAATCCACCGGCTTCACGGAGTCAGCATTACCATCCCCAAGGATAAGCCTGCGGCCGATTTCTGTCTTCGGGTTGCTGAATACCTCCGCCACAGGTCCGCTCTCGGCGATGTGGCTGTGGTCAATGATGGCCACGGAATCGCAGATGGCTTCGATAACCGACATCTGGTGGGTAATGACTATGACCGTGACTCCCATCTCCTGATTGATCTGCTTCAAAAGCTCAAGGATCTGAGTTGTGGTCTTTGGGTCCAGGGCCGAGGTTGCCTCATCACAAAGTAGCACCTTCGGATTTGTAGCGAGAGCCCTTGCGATAGCCACTCTCTGCTTCTGACCTCCGGAAAGCTGTGCCGGATAGTTCTTTACTCTGTCTTCGAGACCTACGAGTTTGAGCAGTTCCATGGCTCTCTCCCTGGCCTTCTTTCTGTCCGTTCCCGCGATTTCCAGCGGGAAGGTAACATTATCCAGAAGATTACGCTGATCCAGAAGGTTAAACTGCTGGAAGATCATGCCCATGTTTCTTCTGGCTTCGCGAACCTCCTTTTCGGAAAGATCGCCCAGGGACTTGCCCTCAAAAATAACCTTACCGCTCGTGGGTATCTCAAGATAATTTATACATCTTACAAGTGTTGACTTTCCTGCGCCGGAAAGTCCGATGATTCCCTGAACGGAACCCTCCTTTATATCCAAATTAATGTCATCAAGCGCAACAACATCCCCGGAACTTGTGTGAAATGCCTTGCCCATGTTGACCAATTGGATGATTACATCACCCTTAGCCATTAAGTTCCTCCATATATCGAATTCAATATGCATCAAATTTTAGTACACGGTTGGGATTTAATCAATTAAATTAAAACGATAATGAGTTATAAAGAGAAGCTATAGCAGAGATTACCGGGAAGACTGAGAACAAAAAAAGAGCACCAGGTCTAACCTGTTGCTCTTTGCTGCGGAGGATGGGACTTGAACCCACACGTCCTACCGGACACAAGATCCTTAGTCTTGCCTGTCTGCCAATTTCAGCACCTCCGCGCGACTCGTATAATATACAGCCTCGATATATAAAAGTCAAGAAAAAAATACTACAAATACAGAAATTTTTTTGACCCCGAAAAAATTGCACTGATACAAAAAATATTTGACCCGGGTTCTAAAAACAGGATCGGCTGAACTGTTACAAATCTTCAAGCTGACCCATTTTGAACAATATCATAATGGAAGTCATCCATTATTGCTTGCAAACATGACTCATATTGCGGATTTGAAGATTTTGAATCATTCTGATCAAACTCATCGTTTGACTCTCATGAAAATATCTTGAATTGAAGTCATCAATAATATGCTTGGGATTTGACTCATATCAAGCCATTATTGGATTTGCAGTCAATCAATTACATCTATATGGTTGACTCAATTTCAAGATAAACTAATTGAGACCATGGACGCAAGATTTGCCCCCATGGTCTCCTTTTGCAATTTTATGAGCAAAGCTCAATGATCGCCTCTGCGTAAACCTTAGTGGCAATCACGATGTTATCGAGGTCGAAGAACTCGTCGGCGCCGTGCATGCGGGTGTCAACGCCCGGAAGGACTGCACCGAAGGCTACGCCGTTCTTTAACTCGTGAACATAGGTGCCGCCGCCGATTGCCATGGCTTCGCCCTTGAGGCCGGTTACTGTCTCGTAGGACTTAAGGAGCTTCTGAACAAATTCAGAGTCTGAAGGAACCGCATGAGGAGGAACTATACCCTTGCTTTCAAACTCAAGGCCGAGGGACTCAATACTTTTTCCTGCCACATCCTCACAGTTCTCCTTGGTTGCAATAAGCGGTGTACGGCTGTCGAACATGAGATCAAGCCCGGTAGTTGTGATATGGAACATATCCAGGGTGCATGTAAGGTCGTGGGACTCTGCATCACTCATCTTGATGCCGAGGCCGGAACCGTCTGTAACTCCGTAAGGGAACAGCTTAAGTACATTCTTAATAGCCTTTATCTGCTCGCACTCTGTAAGAGGAAGCTTTGCAACAAGCATAAGTGCAGCGATGCCGGCATTCTTTCCAAGCTCGGGAGTTGATGCATGGGCAGACTCACCGATAACTGTTATCTCATTCATACCGGTCTGCTCACAGGTAACACCACATTCTTTTGCAATTTCGTCCATGGGAGCCTCAGCCAGATTCATATCGAGACCCTCAAGTGTGATGACTGCCTTCTGGGGAACAGCATTAACGGCCACACCTGCCTCAAGTGAAATAAGTCGCGGTAAAGTCTTTGACTCCTCAAAGCTTTTTACGATTCCGGCTCTGAACTGACCTTTTTCTATATTTATAAGAGGGAACTCCGCATCCGGAGAAAATGTCATCTCTGCCTCAGGCTCTACAGCATAGTACTTCTCAATATCACTAGAACCTGTCTCTTCATCGGAACCCATAATGAGACGAACGCCCTTCTTAAGAGGGACGCCGCACTCCTTGATGGCACGCATAGCATAAAGTGCGCAAAGAAGCGGACCCTTGTCATCAGATGTTCCACGGCCGTAGATTCTTCCGTCCTTTACTACAGGCTTAAAAGGCTCTGTAACCGTCCAGCCCTCGCCTGCGGGCACCACATCACAGTGGCAAAGCATGTCGAGGCTTCTGGGAAGCTCCGGATCAAAATCCGCAGTTCCTACATAGCTGTTATAATTCTTTACAGAAAATCCGTACTTGTCGCAAAGATCAATCGCAAAGTTCAGGGCATCAAAGGGACCGTCTCCAAAAGGCTTTCCCTGCTCGTATGAGCCCTGTACAGAATTGATTGAGACAAAATCCTTCAGATCCTCTATAAGATCGTCTAAATGTTCCTCTATCCACTTATTTACTGATTCGTTCATATATTTACCTCTTAATTCTTTCCAAACTCAGTAAGCCTGAGATCCTTATTTCTGTCAAGCACCATACCTACCGACCACTCATGCGCGAACAGAAGCAGCGGGCGGTCCTTCAGATCCTTTACGATTTTCATGTCCGAAGTTCCCTGGATCTTGTCAATGTTGATCTCGGTGTAGTTCTCAACCCAGCGCAGATGCTCATAGGGCAGCATGTCGAGCTTGACGTCAACGTTGTACTCGTTCTTGAGACGGAAGGTGAGGACTTCAAACTGAAGTACACCTACAACGCCGACGATGATCTCTTCCATACCGGTGTTGTACTCCTGGAAGATCTGGATGGCACCTTCCTGGGCGATCTGGGAAATACCCTTCAGGAACTGCTTACGCTTCATGGTGTCTACCTGACGGACTCTTGCGAAGTGTTCCGGCGCGAAGGTAGGGATTCCCTCGTAAGCAAATTTCTTATTGGAAAGCTCCAGTGTATCTCCGATAGAGAAGATACCCGGATCGAAAATTCCGATAATGTCTCCGGCGTAGGCCTTTTCAACTATCTTACGCTCATCCGCCATCATCTGGGTAGGCTGGCTGAGCTTCACCTTACGGCCGGTCTGCACGTGATTAACTTCCATTCCTGCATCGAATTCGCCCGAGCATATACGCATAAAAGCGACACGATCCCTGTGTTTTGGATCCATATTAGCCTGAATCTTAAAAACGAAGGCTGAGAACTGCTCGTCAACTGTATCGATAACGCCCTTGTCACTACTTCTGGGAAGAGGTGGTAATGTCATCTTCAGGAAGTGCTCAAGGAAGGTTCTGACACCGAAGTTTGTAAGAGCTGAGCCAAAGAATACAGGAGTAAGCTCTCCCTTATTGACTCTTTCCTGATCATAATCGTCAGAAGCTCCGTCCAGAAGCTCCAGATCCTCCTGAAGCTTGTCATAATACTCAAAACCCACAAGATCCTTTAACTTAGGATCATCAAGTTTTACGTCCTGCTCCTCAACAGCTTTGGTGCCGCCGGCATTGGCAGTAAAAAGCTCCACGGTTTCAGTCTCACGATCGAAGACGCCTTTGAAGTTGCGTCCGCAGCCAATGGGCCAGTTTACAGGACAGGTGTGGATGCCAAGAACGCTCTCGATTTCGTCAAGAAGCTCATATGGGTCACGGGCCTCACGGTCAAACTTATTAACAAAAGTAAAGATAGGAATGTGACGCATTACGCAGACCTTGAAAAGTTTGATTGTCTGAGGCTCAACACCCTTTGCGCCATCGATAACCATGACGGCACTGTCGGCAGCCATAAGTGTACGATAGGTATCCTCCGAGAAATCCTGGTGACCCGGAGTATCAAGGATATTTATACATTTATCTCCGTAATTAAACTGAAGCACTGAAGAAGTAACGGAAATACCTCTCTGCTTCTCTATCTCCATCCAGTCTGAAACTGCATGCTTGGTGGCCTTACGTCCCTTAACGGTACCTGCAAGGTTGATAGCACCTCCGTAAAGAAGGAACTTCTCTGTTAATGTTGTCTTACCTGCATCCGGGTGAGAAATGATCGCAAACGTACGTCTCTTCTCAATCTCTTCTTTTAAATTTGCCATGTCTTCTCCATATATAAATGTATCCTTAGGTATCCCGGGTGGATCATATATTCCTCTCCACCTTTGATTTCCAATATTTATACATCAAACTTTTTTATTCCGCGTTGCATCTTAACATAAAAGAGACTATGCCGTAAAGACATAGTCTCTTATTTTCCAAATATATACTCTTTATCTCTTGTTTCTCAGGAACTCAGGAATGTTGATTGACAGATCCTTGTTCTGCTGAGGACGGTAGCTTGGCTGAACTGAAGGAGCCGGCTCCATGCTCGGCATATGTGTCTCATGAACCTGAGGTGCAACTGAAGGAGTCTGAACTGAAGGTGCTGCCTGGTTCTGCATTGTATATCCTACAGACTGAGACGGTGTGTTGAGAAAGCTTGGAATAGGCTGTCTCTGAGTCTGTACCGGCTGTGGCTCACGAACAGGAACTGCCTGACGTGGTGCTGCCTGTGGTGCAACAGTCTTCTTCTCAGGAGCATCAAAAACAGACTGTGTTGCTTGCTCATCCTGAATGCCTGTAGCGATAACTGTGATCTTGCACTCATCCTGTGCGCTCTCATCATACATAGCACCGAAGATGATATTTGCATTCTCACCTGCAAGCTCCTCTACATAAGAAGCTGCCTCGTTTGCTTCAACGAGAGAGATATCACCTGAAATATTAATGATAACATCTGTTGCGCCCTGGATAGTTGTCTCAAGGAGCGGAGATGAAATAGCCATCTTAACAGCCTCTGTTGCCTTCTCATCACCCTTAGCTGCGCCGATACCTACATGAGCGATACCCTTGTCCTTCATAACTGAAGATACATCGGCGAAGTCAAGATTGATAAGACCGGGAACATTGATAAGGTCTGTGATACCCTGAACAGCCTGCTGAAGAACTTCGTCTGCCTTCTTAAGTGCATCCGGCATGGTAGTTCTTCTGTCAACGATCTCAAGAAGTCTGTCATTAGGAATAACGATAAGTGTATCTACAGATTCCTTAAGCTGCTCGATACCCTTTATAGCATTCTGCATACGCTGACGAGCTTCAAAACGGAAAGGCTTTGTTACTACACCAACAGTAAGGATACCCATATCCTTTGCAATCTTTGCAATGATAGGAGCTGCACCTGTTCCGGTTCCGCCTCCCATACCGCAGGTTACAAATACCATATCTGCGCCCTGTAAAGCTGCAGTAATATCCTCTGAACTTTCCTCAGCTGCCTTGGCACCAACCTCAGGTCTGCCTCCGCAACCAAGTCCCTTTGTAAGCTTTTCACCAATCTGCATAGTAGTTGGTGCCTGACTGAACTGTAAGGCCTGCTTATCTGTATTAACGCCGATGAACTCAACGCCGACAATGCCATCAGTCACCATGCGATTCACCGCGTTATTACCTGCGCCACCAACACCAACAACGATAATTCTTGCAGCTGCCTCTGACTCAGGAAGTTTAATCTCAAGCATAATCTTCCTCCTTCAACACTATATCATCCCATAATGTAGCTTGAATTTGCATGACCACATACGCTTATTTTTCCAAATCTCATCTAGTCCGGTCACACACCCTAATTAAATATACATATTTATTTAACTATTATCAATAGCTTAACAGATTTTAGCACGCAGATAAGCGTTTTAAACCTAAGGTTTTTTCACTTATTTCTTACATTTTTATGACATTATTTCTTAAGTCGACGATCTGAAAATGTAGCTCTCATGATCGGTACTTTCATTGTAATCTGACAGATTAAGCGTACCCTTCAAGCCTTCAAGGTTCGGAAGTATATCCTTAAGGGTATATATCTTCATTTCCATGTCCTTGTTGCTTCCGAGATATACCTGGATGTCACCCATCTTTAAGGTAGCATTCAGAAGCTCATCATATGCGATCTCGTCACATTTGATCTCATTATCACTGAGAGAACCCGTAAGATTCAATATGTCATTAAAGACATGCATATTCTGAACCGGCAGCTCTTTATACAGAATTATGGATCCGAAGGTAAGTCCTGTGATCCTGGGAATGCCCGCCAGATTCTCCCTTGTGGACTCCACAACTATACCGTCCTTATCAAAATACATATGGCTTGACATGTAATCAACATAACCAACTATATTTTTTTCGTACACGGTGATGCTTACGGAAAGGGGTCCTTCCCAGTTGATATCATATCTCTGTACAAAAGGAATCTGCTTATGCGGCTTGGTCTTGTCTTTCCAGAAACAGTAAAATGCATTTGTATCCCAGTAATCGGAAAAGATCTTCGACACCATCTCCTCACTGGTGTATCTGTTATTCCCTAAAACCTTAATGTTCTTTATCCTGGCGCTGGCAAGTATCACAGCCACAAGAAGAATGATGATGGCAAATCCTCCGAGAAGCATACGTCTTGCTTTCTTTTCCCGTTCGTAACGGTCTTCGTCTTCGTAGACATCATCATATTCGTCATCATCATATTCATCTTCGTAAAAATAATCGTCATTATTAAACTTATCTTTTTTCATACGTTAAATTATACAAAAACGCGATGTCATTTCAATAACATCGCGTTTATTTCTTAGTTTGATATTAATGTTTTAAGCTAAAGCTATGACTCACGCATATCAGTCTCTACATTACACCCTCACTGCAATGCAGTCTGTCAGGGTAATGCATACCCAACCGGCATCTTACGTTTCCAGCCTTATCTGTCTTGATACCGAAAGTGCGATTCCCATCTCTGCCATCAGAATAAAAAGTGAAGTACCTCCATAACTTATGAAAGGAAGTGTAACACCGGTATTCGGAATCGTATTTGTGGCAACCGCGATATTGAGGATTACCTGAAGTGCAACATGGCACATGATTCCGATTGTAAGCATTGACCCTAAAAGGTCTCTTGCATTTCTTGCATCATCGTAAAGTCTGTAGATGATGAATGCATAGATCAGGATGATGGACACCGCTCCGAAAAGTCCCAGCTCCTCACAGATGATGGTAAATATCATATCATTCTGTGCCTCAGGCATAAGGAACTTCTGAACCGATTCACCGAGACCCTTTCCAAAGATTCCTCCGGAACCTATGGCATAAAGCCCCTGCAATGTCTGGAAGGTTTCATCCGCATAGCTCGAAGGGTCTTTCCAGGCAAAAATTCTCGTAAGCTGGTACTCCTGAAGTATGTTTAATCTCTGCAGGAGTCTCGCCACCGGATAGGCAAATATATAAACCGCGGTTCCCGCTGCACCTACCGCAACAAAAGGAACCACTTTTTTACTTGATATCCAGATCATGAAAAAGGTTATTCCCAGGATGATCATAGCCGTTGAAAGGTTTGATATGGCAATGAAAACTCCGGGCAGGACTCCCACTGCAGCAACCTGAAATATGGTTTTCCATTCATCCATATGGTAGATCTTCTTCGTTATCAATGTAGACAGCATGATGATAACCGCTACCTTTGTAACCTCCGAAGGCTGAAATCTCATGCCGCCGAGGCTAAGCCATCTTGCGGATCCATGGGAAGCAACTCCGATACCCAGGGTTGCAACCTGAAGGAAGCAGGCAGCTGCGAAGATAATGGCACTGAATTTGGCATACAGGTGATAGTCTATAAAGGATACCAGCAGCATAAATACCACGCCGCCCACCGCAAATATCGCCTGTCTCTTCAGGAAATACATTGCATCATTCATGGAATTCTGTGCACTGTAACCCGATGCCGAGTACATCAGAAGCAGTCCGAAACCCGTGACAAATATGATGGTAGACATCAAACTGAAGTCAAAGAAGTGTTTAATTTTCTTTTTCTTTCCCAAATATTATTCCCCCTCTGACTAATTGAGTCTGATCTTTCTATTCAAAGATGCTATTCAGTGACACCAGTCTCTCGAATCTGCATCTCGCCTTCTCTTATACTCCAATTTCTATTCCTGAGTCATCACTCATTTCAGAGTGCATTTACACATTCCTTAAAGATGCGTCCTCTCTCCTCGAAATTCTTGAACATTCCCCAGGATGCGCAGGCAGGACTCAGAAGCACGTAGTCACCGGCCTCGGCATAAGCCGCACTGGCCTTCACTGCCTCTTCCATATCCTCTGCAAATACAACATTGGTAAAACCGTATTTTTTAGCGCAGTCTGCGATAATGTTTCTGGTCTGACCTATAAGTATAAGATACTTAACTCTTCCTTCGAAAAGTTTGCACCAGTCATCAAACGGTATCTCCTTGTCATAGCCTCCTCCGATAAGGATCGTAGGTCCCGGCATGGCAAGCAGTGCCTTGATTGCAGCATCAGGATTTGTGCCCTTGGAGTCATTATAATATCTTACTCCGTTTCTTTCTCTCACAAATTCAATTCGATGCTCAACCGGCTTGAAATTCTTAACCGCCTTCAGAATCTTCTTCATGGGAACATCCATATGCATGCATACGGCAATGGCACACATGATATTCTCATAGTTATGCGCTCCCAGAAGATTTGTCTCATGGACATCCAGAAGAACCTCATCTTTTCCATCATTAACATAATGGATATTCGGTTCTTTATAATATAATCCCTGTTTCAGAATATGTGAAGTACTGAACCAGATTACCTTCGGCTTTAAAGACTTTCTCTTTCCAAACTTCTTAAGCTCAGGATCGTCATAGTTTAAAACGATATAGTCCTCCTCTGTCTGATTGAGGGCTATATCCTCCTTGACTCTTGCATAATTCTTCATAGTCTTATGCCTGTCAAGATGATCCGGGGTAATGTTGGTAATGCAGGAAACATGTGGATGGAAATCCATTATGGTCTCAAGCTGGAAGGAGCTCACCTCAAGAACGGTGGCAGAATCATCCTTTGTTTCCAGCGCCTCCGCCGTATAAGGGTTGCCAATGTTTCCGCATATATGAGTATCTTCGTACTCTTCCTGAAGTATCTCTCCGATAAGAGATACTGTAGTTGTCTTTCCGTTGGTTCCGGTTACCGCGCAAAGCTTTCCTTTGCTTGACTGATATGCCAGCTCTATCTCACCCCAGATAGGAATCTTTGCTGTATCAAGCATCTTTACAAAGGGCTTGTCCAGAGGTATTCCCGGACTTATAACCGCAAGATCCACCTGTATGAGATCTGCAGGTTTAAGCTCCCCCGCAATCACCGTAACCTGTGCCTTTTTATCAAAATTTTTCAGGAGCTGCAGCTTATCAAGCTCCGCATTTGAGTCATAGAGGATAACCTCTCCTCCCAGACTAAGGATCTGCTTTGTTGCACAGATCCCGCTCTTTCCCGTGCCCAGCACGAGCACCTTCCGACTTTTCATTTCACTCACCCCGCCTAATAATATACGCTTAATCTTATTTTTTTGTTTACAGGAATCCCTCAGGGCGTCCTTCAGCCCGCAGGCAGTCAGCATTAAACCCTGATACACTCACTCTTTACATCCCAAGTCCAGCAATAAGACAAAGCAGTATTGTAATAATTGTAAATACTGTCACGACCTTAGTCTCAGACCATCCGCCCAACTCAAAATGGTGATGTATCGGTGCCATTCGGAAGATACGCTTGCCATGAGTTGCCTTAAAATAAGTCACCTGAATAATGACTGACAGTACTTCCACGAGATAAATCAGTGCAAAAAACGGTATAAAAAGCGGGATTTCCATTTCAAATGCAGCCGCCGCCACAAAACCACCTAAAGCGAGAGAACCGGTATCTCCCATGAATATCTTTGCCGGATGACTGTTGTATACCAAAAAGCCGAAAAGGCTGCCGCAAACCGCACCTGCGATGGGCACAAGCTCACCATCGCCCTTAAACATACTTACAAAGGCAATAAACATTGCTATCACAGATGTAACAGAGCTTGCAAGTCCGTCGATGCCGTCCGTAAAATTGGCTCCGTTATCGGTTCCAAGCACAATAAATAGAAGCGCCGGCACATAAAACCACCCAAGGTCAAGATAGAAATCCGTAAAGGGTACCCTCATGAGATTTTCATAATCCGGAGAAATATAAAGATAAATGCCGAAGATCAGCGTGAATACAAACTGACAGGCAAATTTCTGTTTCGGATTGAATCCTTCAGACTGGTGCTTAACTACCTTTAAATAATCATCTATAAATCCAACGATGGCAAAGCCCACTGTAAGGAGCAGCACAGGGATTATCTTTGGATATCGCCCTACGAAAAACACACTTACGATAATGATGGCCAGCACAAAAACCAGGCCTCCCATGGTTGGAGTACCCTGCTTTTTAAGATGTGACTCAGGTCCGTCGTCACGAACCTGCTGTCCGAACTTCAGCTTGTGAAGTTCGGGTATGGCAAAGGGCATGACAGCCGCAACTATCACAAAGCCCAGTATTACTGAAATAACCAGATCAAGATACATTTTACTCTCCACAAAATATATAATGTCAAAAATTCGAGGTCCGACCGATTTGCGCTACAGCTGCCGGCAATTCCGGCCTGTTTTAATACTCTGCACGAAAGGTTGACGCCACGCAACAGGTTCATCGGACCCGGCTCAGATTCAGTCCTCTTCTTCAGCTTCTTCCGGCTGTTCTTCCAAACCTTCACCGCTGTTGGGAACCGCATCCGGAAGTTCAAAGCCTTCATCATCACCTGAGATTACCTCATCAGTAACGGGCGGTGTCTGAGTACGAACGACAGCATTACCCTCATCGTCAGTTTCAACTGTCTCAGACTCGCCATTCTCGTTATCTGAACCTGAGGTTACCTGTTCACCCATGGCTTCATCGTTGATACCTTCAGAACCTCCGGAAAGCTTCTTGTTAATGTTATCTTCCGGATCAGTATCACTAACCGGAGGAATATTCAGGAACTGAAGAGCATCATTCATGATTTTTCTTTCAATATAAATCGCGAAGGATGCTGTTGCCTGTGCCTCTCCCACAAGATTCGGAGTATCTACTATAACATATACTACAACCTGTGGATCCTCAACCGGCGCAAAGCCAATAAAGGAAACAAGATAGTTCTTTGCGGAACGGGGGATCTTCTCGGCTGTTCCGGTCTTTCCGCCTACATGGTAGCCCTGGATCTTCGCCTTGGTACCGGTTCCGCCTTCAACAGTCTGGTACAGAGCTTCCCTGAGGAAATCACTGGTGGACTTTGAGCAGGTGGTTCTGAGCAGCTCAGGCTTCACATCCTGGATCACTGTGCCGTTTCCGTTCAGGATCTGCTTAACCACATGAGGCTTATAATAATTACCGCCGTTCACGATACTGCAGTAAGCCGCAGCCATCTGAACCATGGTAACGTTGTAGTTCTGACCGAAAGAGTTTGTAGCAAGAGTCGTACGTCCGAGACTCTCTGCCGGATAAACAAGAGTTGAAGTATCAGCTTCAGCCGGAAGATCGATACCTGTCTTCTCTCCAAAACCGAAAATATGCTGGTACTTAACGAAATTTTCAGCTCCAAGTGCAAATGCTGTGTTCATGAGGTAGACATTACAGGATCTCATAAGACCTGTCTGTGCGTCGATAACACCGTCACCGTCATGATTGTGGCAGCGGATCCTCCATGTGTGGATGCCGTCGCTGAGAGCGATGAAACCTTCACAGTCAAAGGTTGTTGAAGGGGTAATGGCTCTCTCTTCAAGGGCTGCCGCAAGGGTAATGGACTTGGCTGTTGAACCCGGCTCATATGTGTCGGAGATGACAACATTTCTCCAAACCTGGTTCCAGGCAACCTGTTTACCGAAAGAAAGTATTTCATCCTCCGAAAAGTACTTTCCGACCTCATCCACGGAAATCTTTTCGGCATCGGGATTCTGTCTCTTGTAAACTCCCACCGCTTCTTTTCTTCCAAGCTCCATAAGCTCAGAGTTTGTGTACTGTGATTCATCCAGTTCTCTCGGATTATTAAGATCAAACTGGTTGGTGGAACCCATAGCCAGGATCTCGCCGGTCTTCGGGTCCATAACGATGGCGCCTGCCACCTTGGAACCTACATCATCATGCTGCCACTCATTGAGATATTTCTCAAGGGACATCTGAATGTTTGTATTGATGGTGGTAACCACAGTATCACCATCTGTCGGCTCCTTAAGAACAGACTTAAGCTTTGTATCGTTGTCAAGATAACCATACTCACGGCCATTAACGCCCATGAGGGTATCATTATAGAACTGTTCCACACCGCCGGTTCCCACTGAACCGTCAGCACTGGAGAAACCGATGACATTGCAGGCGAGTGAGCCGTAGGGATACATTCGCTTGTACTCATCCTCAAACCATATGCCGCGGATACGGGCCTTATCACCCTTTTTCACATATACCGCGTTCTGATTTTTGATATACTCTTCAAACCCCGACTTTTCATCATAGGAAAGCTCTTTCTTATACTTAACATAAGACTTGTCGGCTTTCTCTTTGATGAGTGTCCGGAGTTCACTTTCATCATAACTAAAGTAGGATACCAGAGCCTGAATAGTAGGCTCCACATATCTGTCTCCCTCACCGGAATGGATGACCTTGGGATCCAGTATAAGATTATATACTTTCTGGCTGGTGGCAAGCACAGTGCCGTTCCTGTCCATGATGTCTCCACGACGGAAAGGAATGGTTCGGGAGTCATAGGAAGCCTGTCTCTGGGACAGAACTATCTTGTTGTACTCCTCACTGTTATTTTTTACCAGCATGTATATCGCCACGATAAGGGCAATTAAAGCTAGCATTATCACACCAAGTGTGACGGCTAGCTTTCTCTGCATAAAAGGGGAAAGAATCTTTCCCCTTTTGACTTTTCTTTCATTATCAGTATTTTGGGATGTTCTCATATTGTCTTACGTACTCGCTTTCAGTCTTATCATATAAGATGGTCTGACTGTCATCAGCATAAACCATACCTAACTCCTGAGTTGCAACACGGTAGATCCTGTCAAGATCCAGTGAAGTGTCGATACTGTTCTGAAGAGCGTCGTTCTCGGACTTAAGCTTGTCAAGCTCCTGCTTCATAAGCTCTATGGAATGAATCCTCGTATTAATATTTGTCTGCAGGCGAATGTAAGAAAAGCACATTAAAAGTGTGCATGTAAGGGCTATAGCAAGAGTTGCGATAAATGGCGCATCCATCTCCACTGTCTTGTTTCTGAGTCTCTCCTGCTGAGCTCTGTACTGTTTCTCACGATCCTGTAATATCTTTTCGCGCTCAAGCGCCTTCTGTTTTTTCTGCTTTTGACGCAGCGCCTCCTGACGTCTGTCCTGTACCTTACGTACAGTATTTCCATCTACATAAGTTCTGGCTATTCTAGATGTTGTCGCTGCACCCTTACGTACTCGTGCCATAACTACTCCTCCCCTGAATTCCTAACGGTCCCTCTTACCGCATATAACAGGAACTATGTAAAAGCCATCCCTGGCTGTGCGACCAATCCATGGCCAAAGGCTGCCCTTCGGCCGGTGCCTCGTGTTTCTGTCTGATGCTAATGTCTACATGTTGTGACTCTGCTGTCCGTTTTATAAGTCTGTGTGTTTCTCGAAAATTCTGAGCTTTGCGCTCTTGGATCTGGAATTCTCCAAAAGCTCCTGTTCACTCGGAAGTATCGGCTTCCTTGTGATAACCCTGCCTTTTGATTTCCTTCCGCAGGTGCAGATCGGAAACTCCGGCGGGCAAACGCACGGCTTCTCGGCTGTGCGGAATTTGTTTTTTACTATCCTGTCCTCTAAGGAATGGAAGGTGATGATGCAAAGTCTTCCGTCTTCCTCCAGGGCATCGATCATCTTGTCGATGGAGTCCTCAAGAACATCCAGTTCCCGGTTCAGCTCGATTCGTATCGCCTGAAAGGTTCTTTTTGCGGGATGTCCCGAGGTCGCTCTGATCCTTGCGGGAATTGCTCCCGAAATGATCTCTGACAGTTCAAAGGTTGTCTCTATGCGCTTTTTCTCACGATACTGACAGATATGCTTAGCGATATTCTGTGCAAATCTATCCTCCCCATAGTTTTTGATCATGTGAAAGAGCTGAGACTCGGTGTAATCATTAACGATATCAGCTGCAGTTATGGGATTCCTGTCGTCCATCCTCATATCAAGGGGCGCATCCGCCCTGTAGCTGAAGCCTCTCTCTGCGGTGTCAAGCTGATAACTTGAAACTCCGAGGTCTAGGTAAATGCCATTGACCTTGCTGATTGAAAGATCCTGAAGCACCTTGTCGATGGCTTCATAGTTGCTTCTGACTATGGTGACCTTGTCCTTGTGGTCCTTCAGTCTTTCTGTGGCTGCCGCTATGGCATCCTTATCCTGATCTATACCGATGAGTCTTCCTTCCGATGATAACCTTTCGCATACAAGTGATGCATGTCCGCCGCCCCCCAGGGTTCCGTCTACATAGATTCCGTCCGGTTTAATGTTGAGTCCATCTACTGTTTCATGTAAAAGAACGGAATAATGTTTAAACATCAGATACCAAGACCTTCCCAGTCGGCTTCAAGAGCTTCCTCATCATCAAAATTGTACTTTTCGTTGTAAAGATCAGCATTCCATATCTCTATGTGATCTCCCACACCGAGTAATGTAATATCCTTATCAAGGTTCGCTTTATCCCTGAGAACCGGTGGGATAAGGATTCTTCCCTGCTTGTCTAACTCGCAGGTGTTGGCAGAACCGAGGAGAAATCTCTTAAGGCCTCTGGCCTTCTCATTTGTCATAGGAAGAGCATTTAACTTGTTTTCAAGGATTTCCCACTCATTAGACGCATACATAGCAAGACATCCATCCAAGCTTCTTGTAACCGTGAACTCCGTTCCGAGCTGGTCTCTGAACTTGGCGGGAATGATAAGTCTGCCCTTGGCATCTAGGTTGTGGTGATATTCTCCTGTAAATGACATATCCCTTTCCTACCACTTTCTACCACTTTCTACCACTTCTATAAATATAATGCAATTTTTTACCATCGGTGTCAAGCTAAGATACCGTAATAATGGGGGTAAAGCTCCTGAATTTTATAATAAATTTTTAGGATATTTTTATATTATTTTAGGGTTTTTTCTCCGGGATTTTTAATTATTTTAATATGGAGTTTTCGAAATTTTTACAGAATTTTGGCGGAATTGCGTGGGTTTTTGAGTGGCACGGTTGACGTGCCGGCCCTTGAACAGTGCGACCGGTTCTTTGGTGGTGGATAGTGGGGGATGTAAGAATAGTATCTTTTTTCGGGGTAAAAATCGCAAAAAAATAAGGTGGAGGGAAATCCCAGGATTTTGGGATTTTTCTCCACCGTTTTTTTGAAATGGTACGGAAAATGGAAGGGACGCGTGACGGCTCACGAAGTTGAAAGAACATCTCGAGTGGTTTGTCCGCCTGGATCGCACTGACGTGCGCCCCATTCGGACAAACCACTCGAGATGTTCTTTCAGTTCGCAAGCCTAGCCACACATCCCTTCCATTTTCCTCACTTTGTATAAGGCGATAGTAGCATATTCTTAAACATTAGTTTCTCTACTAAAATCACCTTTTTTGCATACAAATGCGAAAAATACAAGAAGCAGCAAAGTGCTTTGTACACTTTACTGCTTCTAATCTCACTTTTTTAAAACTACAGGAAGTTCGGGAGTTTGCAATGCGCTTTATACGTTGAACCTGAATTCTACAACATCGCCGTCCTGCATGACGTACTCCTTACCTTCCATTCTTACAAGGCCTTTTTCGCGGGCGGCGGAGGTGGAGCCGCAATCGAGAAGGTCCTGATAGTTTATGACTTCGGCTTTGATGAAGCCTCTTTCGAAGTCGGAGTGGATCTTGCCGGCGGCCTGAGGAGCTTTGGTTCCCACTTTGATGGTCCAGGCTCTGGTTTCCTTTTCGCCGGCTGTCAGGAAGGACATGAGGCCAAGAAGGCTGTAGGAGGCACGGACGATCTTGTCGAGACCGGACTCTGTCATGCCGAGGCTTTCGAGGTACTCTGCCTTTTCGTCGTCTTCAAGCTCTGCGATTTCCTCTTCGATTCTGGCACTGATAACAAATACTCCGGAGTTGTTGGTTTTCGCATACTCGCGAACCTTCTGGACGTAGGCATTGGAAGCGCCATCGTCAGCAACGGAATCTTCGTCAACATTTGCCGCATAGATTACAGGCTTTCTGGTGAGGAGGTCGAGGGAATCTACGAAGGCGTTTTTGTCGTCGTCACCGGCGTCGTAGGAGATGGCGAGCTTGTCTGACTCGAGGTGTGCGTGAAGCTCCTCGAGGAGGGCGTACTCGGCCTTGGCATCCTTGTCGTTGTTGGCTAGCTTCTTGGTCTTTGCCATACGTCTGTCAAGGAGGTCAAGATCGGAGAAGATGAGCTCAAGGTTGATGGTTTCGATGTCTCTGATAGGATCAACGGAACCGTCTACGTGTACTATATTGCCGTCATCGAAGCAGCGGACTACGTGAACGATGGCATCTGTCTCTCTGATGTTTGAAAGGAACTGGTTGCCGAGACCTTCACCCTTTGATGCTCCCTTTACAAGTCCTGCGATATCCACGAACTGGATAACCGCCGGTGTGATCTTCTGTGAGTTGTAAAGAGCAGCCAGCTTGTCGAGGCGCTCATCCGGTACTGCTACTACGCCGACATTCGGTTCGATGGTACAGAAAGGATAGTTTGCAGACTCAGCTCCTGCCTTTGTTATTGCGTTAAAAAGTGTTGACTTACCAACGTTCGGTAATCCCACGATTCCTAATTTCATTATATTTCCTCCATGCCCGAATTTACGGGCTTTTCTTGTATTTTATTTCGGAGGTTTACGCCAATTTTACGCCAACTGGCGCAAACCCATGTCAATCCAATAAGCTCTCCCGTTCTCAAGCCTGTCTGTAAAACAAGCAGGAACTGCGGCGCATTCCTTGTCTTCTTAGCAGCTTCAACAAAACGGTCCTGCTCATCGATAGTAAGGAAGTGTATCACACCTCTCTTTTTATCCTTAGGCATCACAACACCATTAATCGGCTGCTTGGGAATAATGTCATTCATCATAGCACTTTTCAGCATTGAACCCATGCAAATATAAGTCTGATAGATTGTGCTTGTGGCATATCTACCAGACATCGCATTTATGATCTGCTGACAATGCATAGCTTTGACATCCGTAATCTTCATCTTACCTATACGAGGCTTGATATCACGTTCATACCTGTCACGATAGTTCCTTTGTGTGTTTGGCGCCAATGAGGATTTAAAAGTCCTCATCCAGTACCGATACCACTGATCAACAGTAAGAGTCTCTACTCTGCCGTCCACATCCTCATCATTATTCAGTTTTCCCAAAGCGACATATTTCTTTGCTTCTGATACTTTATCAAAGTATTTCTCATGTCGCTTACCATCTGCACCTGTATATCTGGCGGAATATTTTCCGTCTTTCCTTTGCATGACCCCAGGTCCAAGTTCTTTACCTTTCAGATCTCTACCCATACGATCAGCTCCTTTCCTTCTTCCGAAAAAGAGCCTAAGTGCAAGCAATACATTACCACAATCAGGCTCTTTTATCAATATATTGGCGTAAAGTCAAAAAGGCGAATCGCACCTCTGTAGCGCGGTTTATGTACTCTTCGAAGGGCACTCTTTTGATTAAAGTTTTCTTCCCAACATACAATACAAAATCAGTCCGATACTATTACTTTTTGCCACATTCACACACGCTCTGGCACTGGACTCAGGCATTTTAAATTCATCCATCAGCTCTTCCTTAAGTTTTTTGGAATTCACTCCCCCTTCACAACTCACAACCCAGTACGCCGGCAATTGTGATGCCAGATGCCTCAATATCTTCACAAATTTCTCATCAGTGTAATCACTCATTGCAATCCTCCTGTCCTGCATTAATATTGGCTGAAGCTTCTTTGCCTTTCATCTTGTATGTGGGACAAGATATTGGCTAATCCGAAACAAGAAAATAAAAAAGTGCAAAATAAAACCGCAGATAGTCTGCGGCATGAAAACAGGTATGGCTTTTCGGCTTTTTTACCATGCAGATTTCCTGCGATGCATTCTAGAAGCATAAAGTCTGTATATATGCGTTTCTGCAAAATAATTGCGCTTGCAGAACATCTGCGCATTTTGCATCAAAAAAAATAACAGGATATCATAAACTTTTACAATTTTATCTATAAGTTCTTTTCTGTTGTTCCTATACTCAAGAAGCTTTGATGCAAACTCCTCGTAATAATCTACCCATTTGAATTGTTCTGTCATAATAGCACTCCTTTTTTCCACTTTCCTTACCATTTAGTATTTTTTAATTTCTAATCTGGTTTAATCACTCAATAACCTCCCAATATCCACCTTTAGTTTTACCAACTCTCTCAATAAAACCATTATTTCTCAAATAAGCAATATTATTATCAATGGCTGTAGTACTTATACCTATTATTTCTGAAAGTTCGTGTTTTGTTACATATGGATTCTGCTTGATTTCTAACAGGATTGTCTGCCTTCTGGGATTTAATATAGGTCTATCCACATCGGAATTACCAACTTTTTTACCAATCTTTTTACCAACTTCATTAAGCCTGTTAAACGGAATCGTAACCACAATTGAATTTTCTCTAAAGGTAATAGCATCCTTGCCATATGTGTCAATAATGGTAGGAACTCCTCTTCCAGACTTTTCACTAATATGCAGTTGCAAGAATATCTCCGATAATTTCTCATTAACCGGAACAGACTCACCAAGATAAAACCCTTCCATTGTCTGTGCCGGTGCCAAGGTCCCTCTGGATAATATTTCGATTCTATCAGAATAAACTGAAATCATCGGTTCATTTCCGGACACCCAATAATTATGAAGTACTGCATTAATAATAGCCTCGCGAAATGCTTTGTTATCAAACAAAGGTACTTCTTTGCGTTCAACGACTCTGTCTGTTTCATCCGCTTGTATAATATTCAAAACATCTCCATACTGGAGCAAACTATCCAACGAATAAAGAATACAATTATTGCCAAATTCTCGAACAGAAAACAAAGGCGCACTCTTCGTTTTCCCCTCAAATATTGAAACTCTGAGCGGTATATGAGAATTATCTGATAGAAGCTGGGCAAGCATATTATACTCACCGTCTTTATTTCTAAGTTTTAAGTTTTTCTCAAACGTTTCTTCTTTAAGAACTATCCCTTTTGAGCCATAATATCCAAACAGTTTGTTAAAGGTTAAGTCCTGATATTTTGCTGGAATAGTCTCTATAGTTTCTATACGCCCGTCCAAAATTTTAAAAAGCTGGATTTCACGTTTTGGATATTTCTTTATATTATTTTTTGAAGATCCAATTCTGATAAAACGAGTTTCACGGAAAGATGTGGGGATTTCCGTTGCCGGTGGAATAAGTAATGCAACTACTCTTTTACCGTTGATTTCTACCTCTTCAAAAGAAAAATTAATACTTGGAGAAAGATTTCTAGCCAAGTAATTTTGATACGGTTCTTTGTTATAGTCACAGTACTGATTAAAATTGGTTCCAACTATCTCATGAGTATCATCATTAACACCCCAAATAAAATACGCCATTTCCTGATAATGAAATGCTGCTGCATTCGACAACGCAGAAACATATTCTCCAAGCTCTTCCGGCTGAAACCAGTTCTCTTTAAATTCAAACCATTCTTGTTCATCGTCATAAGAACATAGCTCGATAATCTTATCTGTCAAACTCATAGATTTACCAACCTTTTTACCAATGTATTTACCAACCAGATTCATTATATCACATTGGTAAATAAGTTGGTAAATAAATCGGTTAGATCTAAAAAAACAAACCCTCCGCAGTTCATGTCAAATAGCAGAAGTAATTATCCATCTAATGACATACCCGGAAGGGTTTGTTTTGTATTTATCAAGGCGCTCATGAATAAGCGCGTATGCACTAAGGCTCATTTTGGGAAGTAACTATTATTATCACTTACTTATCATCATGGCCAAGTCTACCGAACTACGCCAGTACTTACGCTATCGCTACGCTAATATTTTATATTTTTTATGAAGATATGGGAATTTATGTGAAATTTATGATATTTGGGAATTCCGAAATAATAAGGCTTAAGAACTTATGGAGAGATACGTGAAATCAGGCACTGACGCCGATTCCAAGCTTCATAATTTATATCTCCTTAAAAAGTGTTGAATTTCCATATAATCCAAGCTTCTCTAATTCAAAGAAGCCCTGATACAGCGCACCTAGTGTACCATGTCAGAGCTAATTTGTACATCTTAGAGTCCTATATGACTCAAAATATGTTTGTGGTAGACGCCGTCGTCGACGAGCTGTCTTGTGGTAACAGTAATGGGGGGCTGACCCCATTACGATTCGTTTAGTATTTCGCTCATCTGTTCCCACTCGAACTCGTCTGCTGCATCAGAGAGTCGCTTTACTCTGTCTCTTTCCTTTTCCGGCAGGTTATATCTGGATAAGGATTCAAGTATGCCGGTGAGCTTGTTAAAATCGTACTCCTCTATAGCTTCCTTTATGGCGCCATAGGCTTTTTGAAGACCTGCGGGATCGATTTCTCCCATGCCTCCGGTCTTTCCTTCTTCAAAGTCATACTCATAGGACATTATCTTCTTTGCAAGAAGGAAGAGCTCCGGTACCTTTTCGTCGATGTCGGCAATGTCTCCCGCGTCCCCATCCTTCTCGAGAAGGGCACAGAGACGGCTCAGTCTCACAAAGCCAACCAGGAAGGAAGAGCTCTTGAGAGCGTGAACCTTGATGGTGAAGCCCTTGATGTCCCGGCTGTCATAAAGTGCCTGTATCTCTTCCACAGCAGCGGGGAATCTCTTGATGTACTCCTTGAGGCTCCTCACAAACATCTTGGGGCCGGCGCAGGCATTGAGAGCATGGTAAATGTCCAGCTCCTCATTCATGAAAAGGGAGGCCGGATACGGCGGGCCGGAAACATTACCCTGACCATCCGTTCTGATCTCGGCAGATCTGCCCTCTTCGTCCACAGGTTTTGCCGGAGCATCCTTAAGGTTCACAAGCTCCCTGGGAAGATACTGGATTATGGCCTCTTCAAGAAGCTGAGGCTTGATAGGCTTCGTCACATAGTCGTCGAAACCTGCCTTCAGGTACTGCTCACGGGCGCCGGTCATGGCATTGGCCGTAAGGCAGATAACCGGAACCGTAGCCCTCCAGTCCCCGAGCTTCCGAATCTCATGCAGGGTTTCGATGCCGTCCATCTCCGGCATGCGGTAGTCCAGCAGTATCAGGTCATAGCGGTTCTGCTGTATCCAGATGAGACAGTCCGCCCCGCTGACCGCCGTGTCGAGTTGAATCTCCGTTCCGTCCAGAAGCCCTTCCACCACATGAAGATTCATGGGGGCATCATCCACCACCAGAATCCTGGCCTTGGGCGCAGTGAAGCCCGGCTTGTAAACCTGATTCTGGCGTCTGTCCTTACTGATAAGAAGCGCAAAGTTACCCACCGGTGACCAGTCCACAACCTCCTGCTTCAGATTGAAGCTAAAGATTGACCCGATGCCATAGATACTTTCCACCTCCAGATGGCTGTCCATGGCCTGAAGGAGTTTCTGGGTAATGTTTATGCCGAGGCCCGTTCCCTCCACGCCCCGGTTTCTTTTCTCCTCGATGCGGTCAAAGGCATTGAAAAGCCTGGGGATATCCTCCCGCTTGATGCCTACGCCGCTGTCGATAACATTACACCTAAGGATAACTGTGCCGGCATCATGATCCATATTGAGGAGAACCGCGCGAATCAGGATTGAGCCATAGTTTGTATACTTAATTGCATTGTTAATTATATTGAGAACGATCTGCTTCAGCCTGATGACATCGCCGCGCATGATGCAGGGAATTCTGGGATCCACCTGGACTCTCAGGTCGAGGCCCTTGTCCTGGGCACGCTTTTTCACCATGTTGAGAAGATCATTCAGAGCGGATCTGGAATCATATTCCACCGGGATGATGTTCATCTTTCCGGCTTCGATCTTCGAGAAATCAAGTATGTCATTCACCAGAGACAGAAGGATATTGCCGGCATCCTGGATGTTCTCGGCATACTTACGGGTCTTTGGCTCCTCGGTATCCCTGAGGATCATCTCATCCATTCCCAGGACAGCATTGATAGGGGTGCGAATCTCATGAGACATGTTGGACAGGAAATCCGACTTTGCCTTGTTGGCCTGCTCTGCAATATGGGCCATCTCGTCGTACTCGTTGGTGGTGACCTCCAGGAAATTCAGAAGTCGCTCATTAAGGGGGACTATGTCCCGTTTGCCATAGTCACTTTGGAGCTTGAAAAGATCATTCTTAACCTCCGCATTCTTTTCTCCCTCTCTCATGGCAACTGCCACCAGTGTTCCGTTCTGGATCTCTCCGTTCCCTGCAAAACCGCAGATCTCACCCATTGCATAATAATAATTAAGTCCCACACAGTTTCTGAGATAACATTTTATTTCTTCACCACTCTTATCCTTAAGTATCATCTTATGGATATAGCACACGAAAATAAGAAGCCCCTCCGCACCGAAGGAATCAATTATCTTACTGCCGGCATCTGCTTTTCTGAGAAAGTCCTCCGGGTTTCCGTAACCAAGCCTCAGCTTGTCACCATCACGTATGCCGCCGTTGTAAAACAATTCTCCGGAGTCATTGAAATCCATAGGGATGAATATATTCTTTTCCTCATTATGGTTTGCGATAAGTGGAAATTCCCTCACGTTCTGAAGGAAATAATCATTAAGCTCCACCCCGAGGTAATGCTTGTAAATATCAACCGGAGATTGATCATCAAGACTTGTAAGGCAGATATCCGCAAGTTTATTCTTTTTGGTTTTGTCTATCTTTGCGGTAAGCTCACGACCTACCGCCTTCCATGGCAGCTGCTGGTTCATCATGATATGAAGGTTCTCACCGAAAAATGCAGCCAGAGCAATGCCTCTGTCTGTCATATGATCTGTCATGATAAAGCCTGACTGATCCTCCGGAAGCTTAGACTCCACCGGTTCTCCCGCAAGGCCTCCGAAGAAGGGCACCCCCGGGAAGGGTGCGGAAACCTTCTCCAAAAAATATCTGCTTCCTATGTCTCCGCCTATAGACATGACGCAGACACCCTTTAGGTTTTCATGTAAGTTAAGAAACTCCACCGCACGGCTTATGGCTTCCTCCCGACTTAAGCTGTTATAGTCAAGGGTACAGGTTTCCACTTCGGCTTCATCAAAATAAAAGAAGCTTATCCTTACTGTACACCTTCCATTTATGCCATCATTTACTGCCTGGGATCCCGCTATCAGTTTGATTCCCGGGTAGGCGCTTTTCAGCACTCTGCCTACCTGCTGAATCTGGATGTGCGTCGCGTTGGAGCAGCTTAAAAAGGCAAAGGTACTCCTGGCATTCTGGTAAAGGGAATACAGCTTTGCGCTTGCAAGTAATTCAAAGGTCTCACTTTCGTCATGTACGATGAAGGTCTTCTGGATCATGGTTTCTCCGTATTCGAGGGCGGCAAAAAACGCCGGACATAATGCAGCTTATCTACATTAAATGTCGGCGTTTTGGGTGATGATATAATGCTGTATGAGGATAAAAAAAGCAGCCGAGAACTTCTCTGACTAAGATCTCTGTTCGGGTTTTACTTCGCCTGCTGCAAGGGCTGCACGTTCGGCCAGGAGCACTTTGTCGGGGCCCTGCTTTTTGACTTTTGCGAAGTTGTAAATCAGGAGGCCGGCGCCCAGGATGGCGATGAAGGCGGACAATGCCTGGGATACTGCGATGTTGGTTCCCCAGAGGTAGAGGGAATCCGTGCGAAGTCCTTCGATCCAGAATCGTCCGATCCCATAGGTGAGAAGGTACTGGAATATGATCTGTCCGGTAAACTTCTTTTTGGGTGCCATCAGGAAGAAGATGATAACTGTACAAAGGTTCCACATTGACTCGTAGAAGAATGTGGGGTGAACCTGGATGAACAGTTCGTTTCCGATTTTTACTGCATGCTCCAGCACATCCTGATTCAGCATATTGGAGTTTACGATAGACTCCTTTATCCTCATGGCAAAGAGAGAATCTGTGTATCCGCCGAAGGCCTCGGTGTTGAAGAAATTGCCCCATCTTCCCACACTCTGGCCCACCAGAAGTCCGAGAACCGCTGAATCCATCATGGAGAGGACATTGATCTTTTTTAGCTTGCAGAAAAGTGTGCAGCCGATAATGCCTACAATGATTCCGCCATATATGGCAAGTCCACCCTGACGGATGTTCAGAATCTCATTAATATGCTGTGAATAATACTTCCACTCAAAGGCAACATAGTAGGCTCTCGCACCCAGGATAGCAAAAACGATAGTGTAAAGTCCCATGTCCTGAATGTCATCCACTTTGAGGCCCCGTCGCTTGTAATCAATGCTTGCAATAAGAAATCCCAGAATCATTCCGAAGCCAATGATCATTCCATAGAAAGCTATACGGAACCCAAAGATGTGAATGTCATTTTTCAGATGCTCGATTCCCACCCCAAGGTGAGGAAAAAATATGTCAAAGTTGTCAGTATTCATTGATGTCCTTTCTATTGAAGAAATACTTTATCAGCCACCACTTCGCCGGTGTCACGAAGCTTTACAAAAATCCTTGCCACAGGGGTTGTAAGGGTTGATGCGTCCGGTTCTGTTCCCAGGGTCTGCCCGTCCAGATCATAGAAACATGCCGTCTGCCCGGGTTCTAATATAAAGCCTTCGAATGTTTCTCCTGTTCCGGTGACGTCGGCTTCCTCTGGTTTATCGGAAACAGCTTCACCGATTTCAGTGGAATCTGTTTCTTCTGCTTCAGCACCATCCTCGCAGTTCGTTTTCCTAAAGGTACCTATGGTTATGAGGTCGCCATGTTCCTTTATGAGTTTCTCGCAAACCTCATCAGGCTTATAATGCTCTGTCACCTGCAACTCTGTTTCATATTCAGGATAGGCCGAGAGCATCAGGCAGGTCTTGAAATCCGATTGAAGCGCCAGATCCATATTGAGAGCCGGAAGATAAAACTTTGAAAAATCTTCATTCCAGTTCGCGTATTCGGGGTCCTCTCTCTTGTCTGAGAAGTCGTAACATCTCTTCAGCCATTCCCCCATGAACATGCTTACCTTGTATGCGCCATAAGCATTAAGATGAGCATTGGGGTCCACCAGATCAGTGTCCCAGTCAACCACGATGGAACTGAGTTTCCTGCTGTTTACCTCAGCTTCGATTCCGGCTGAATCTGTATTACGCTGTATTACACCTGCACTTTCAACCTGAACGGATTCATTTCCGGTTCCAAATAAATTATCCACTGTCAGTTGCTCTTTGCCGATGCCTGTTGAATCGCCGGAGAGTCCCTCCACATCGTACATCATGTCAATAACCTCAACCCCCAGTTCTTCCGCCAGCTTCATAACTCTGTTTTCAGCACGCTGGTTTTCAACCGATGCCGGATAAGGCATCCTCATGAAACAAACCTGAACCCCCGCGTATTCACATATCTTTACAAAGCCTCTGATGTAATCGTCAGCTCCCACGGATCCTTCTGTCACATCTGAAACCGGGACTCTGTCGATGTCCAGGGGAACGGCCACACCATATCTTGCTTCGGAGCCGTAGTTGGTATTGAAATAATCATCACTGAAGGATTCTTTAAGGGACTGTTCGTTAACCTCATTCCATCTGCTGTGATAAACGGAAAACGGAAAAAACAGCTCCGTCATTTCCCCTGTGGATCTTCCCTTCAAAAGATCCCGAACCGCCTCAAACTTAATCCTGTTCATGGGATAGGCATCCAATGAATAATGCATAAAACTCACATCCATGTATGGCTGGTCAAATGCATACATATCGTAAATATCCAGAACCACAAGTTTAGGCTTATGGTACTGAAGACTCTCCCGAAGCACCCAGTAAGACATCCCAAGGGATGCCGCATGTCCCGCCAGATTATAGCTGGTTATGCCGTACTTATCCCATATCTCCATGGGCTGTATACCGCTCAGCACATGACTGGAGCCATAAAACAGTACATCATATTCTTTTTGTTCAGAAAAAAACTTACTATATTTTTTCCGGCTCACCGATCTTTCGGTTACCTTGTCTGCAAGGAAAATGCCTCCGAAGACCAGAACCACCACCAAAATAACGGAAAGAACCCGTTTGAAATATTTCATATTAATACCCATTCCGTCACCTTTGGCATTATAATCCCAAATACAAACAGATACCTGATAGTTCCAAGGTGTCCTCTCCCCATCTGTATAGCACAATTAGTTAGCTGTTTTCCAACCGTAATTTCTTACAAATAGCCGTAATTCTTTTCGGCTCTAAAACAGGACCAGCATTCAAATCTTGTATCAGTACTGAAAATAAATAAAGCTTGACGCATTGTAGGCATTACCCCATATTCCGAAGATCAGAATAAAAAGTATGAACAGGGCAATGATAAGCTCCCGCAGAATCATTGGCCTCTGAAGAACCCACTTTCCTACGGAGCCTCCGCGATATTTCACAAAATCTCCGATGAAAAGGATAACCGTGGCGAAAATCAGAAGCAGGAAATTCTTCATGTCAAGTCCCAGAGAGTAAAGGTACTGAAGGCTGAACTGAGATGCTCCGAAATTGCAGCGTATCTGTTGAAGCATCATAACAGCATCCCTAAGTCCTGCTGCCCTGAAAAAGAGCCAGGCAAAATCGATGAGGCAGAAGGTGATGAGGATTCTGATAAGCTTCAGCAAAGTCATCTTGAAATCAATAAAAGCAGGGTTTTTATTTGGATCAAGAACATCTTTATCAAAGCCGAATAAACCCAAAACTTTAATTCTTATAGGAAGAAGAAGGCTTCCGATGATCTGGTAAATTCCGTTTAAAGCTCCCCAGACAATGTAGCTCCACTGGCTTCCGTGCCAGAGACCGCTGACGATGAACACCACCATGATATTGAAGTAGCGTCTGAAAATATTGCAGCGGCTTCCTCCCAGGGGAAAATACAGATAATCCCTGAACCAGCTTGATAAGGATATATGCCAGCGGCGCCAGAAATCCTGAACCGAAACGCTGAAGTAAGGACAGTTGAAATTATCCATAAGCCGGACGCCAAGCATCTTTGCAGCGCCTGTTGCTATGGTGGAGTAACCGCAGAAATCGCAGTAAATCTCGATTCCATATATCACTGTGGCTGCCACTATGGCTGAGCCGTAAATGTTATGATACCCGGCGTAAACATTATTCACCAGGATTGCTGCACGGTCCGCAATCACCAGCTTCAGGAAAAATCCCCAAAGCATGAGAAGGAAACCTTCCGAGACACTGTCCCAGTCAAAGCTCCTGGGCTTAAGGTACTGGGGCAGCAAAGCCGGCGCCCGTCCGATGGGACCCGAAAGAATGGAAGGGAAAAAGCTTACGAAAAGGGCGTAGTTGATGAAATTCTTCTCAGCCGGTATTTCTTTCCTGTAAACGTCAATGAGATACCCCGCCGACTGAAACAGAAAGAAGGAAATGCCAACGGGCATCACGATGCTGAGATGGTTCACAGACAGGTTGACGGAAAGCCTTGCAAGCAGGCCGGAGACATTATCCAACAGGAAATTCGTGTACTTGAAGAATGCAAGGAGGCCGAAAACCACAAACAAGGAAAATGCCAGGATCCGCTTCCGTTTCGAATTCACACCCTTCATACCGTGGCCGACCTCTGTCACTCCGATCTCTCCCGGATTAGCCCGGGCTGCTCCTGAATCTTTCCCCAAGACAAGCCCGCATATATAGGTGAAGATGGTGAAGATCAAAAGCAAAAGACCGTACCGCGGATTCCAGCTCATGTAAAACCAGTAGCTCGAAAGAAGCAGCCAGAAATTCTGAACCCCCTTGGGCACTATATAATATATGATCAGCACAATTGGGAAAAATACCAGAAATCCCAGTGAGTTAAAAACCATGTGAATCTCCCGTTACACATCTTTTACTGTTTACCGAATACCTACGGGAACTGCTTTTCTGTTACAGCATCCTTCTTATCAACTATTATATTCCGAGTATCTTCAGGAATTCCTCCTCAGTAACAATCGGAACCCCCAGCTCCTTCGCCTTCTTGTTCTTGCCGGAGGTTGAGGTTATATCGTTATTCACAAGATATGCGGTTTTTGCGGAAACTGAACCTGCTGCTCTGCCGCCTGCCTTCTCTATCAAGTCCTGAAGCTCCTTACGGTTCGAGAAATGTGTGAGTGACCCGGTGATAACCACAGACATTCCTTCAAGAGTCTTAGGGGTATCATCACTCTCATCCTGCTTTTGGATAGTCAGCTCCTGTAAAAGCCCCTGAAGCTCCGAAGTCTTCTTCTCATCTCCAAAGTACTTTACAATGTTCTCCGCAAGAACCTGTCCGATGCCCTCGATCTCGAGTAACTCCTCCACCGTAGCCTTCCGGAGTCTGTCAATGTCATTCCCGAAGAATCTGCACAGGACCTTAGCATTGGCAAGACCGATACCTGCGATGCCGAGACCGTAAATCAGTCTGTAAAGCTCGGTATTCCTTGAGTTATCAACGGCCTTTGTGAGATTCTCATAGCTCTTCTCGCCGAAGCCTTCCATGGAAACGATGTCGTCACGGTATCTGTCGAGATGGAAAACGTCGCTGTAGGTGTGAATGAATCCGTGGCCGATGAATTTTTCCAATGTCTGCTCGCTGAGGCCGTCAACATTAAGAGCATCCCGGCTCACAAACAGGGAGAAATTCTTTATCTTCTTGGCAGGGCACTCGGGGTTCCGGCAATACAGGAACTTCGCCTCATTGTCCATGCGGATCTCGGTTTCGTGACCGCAGGCCGGGCACATCTTCGGCGGCTCCAGACCTCCGGTTTTTGTAAGGTTATCCGCAATCTGAGGGATGATCATGTTTGCTTTATAAACAGTCACCCTGTCGCCGATTCCCAGGTCCATGTCCTCACAATAGGAAATGTTGTGAAGGCTGGCTCTCGTAACAGTTGTACCCTCCAGTTCCACCGGGTCAAAGATTGCCACAGGATTGATAAGTCCCGTACGGCTTGGGGACCACTCCACCTCACGAAGGGTGGTTTCCGCCTGCTCGTCGCTCCATTTGAAGGCAATGGCATTTCTTGGGAACTTGGCTGTGCGGCCGAGACTGAGGCCGTAGGCGATATCCTCGTAAATCAGAACCAGGCCGTCGGAGGGGAAGTCATTGGTCTTTATCTCCTCGGAGAACCACTGCACTGTTTCCGAAATATTATCCTTAGTAACCTTTTTATAGTCCACCACATCGAATCCGAGTTTCTTCAAAAACAGATACTGGGCTTCCCTTGAGTTTCCAAAATCCACCTCTGAGCCATCCGCCTCCACAGCGCTTACCAGTGCAAATGCCATCAGCTCCACATGGCGGCTCTTCGTTACTCTTGCGTCAAGCTGACGTACCGATCCCGAGCAGAGATTTCGCGGGTTCTTGTACTTTGCGTCCGCTTCGGAAATGGTCTCGTTTATTTCATTAAAATGAGAGTAGCTGATGATTGCTTCGCCTCTCAGAACCAGCTCTCCCTTGAAGCTTATCCTGGTGGGGACATTGTCAAATGCTTTTGCATTCTGAGTAACCACCTCACCTATCTCGCCGTTTCCTCTGGTGACAGCCTTCTCAAGCTCACCATTTCTATAGGTAAGAACTACGGTAAGTCCGTCCATCTTCCAACTGAGAAGACCTTCCTTGTCCTGAAGCCATGCCGCAAGGTCCTCCACGGATTTTGTTTTATCGAGAGAAAGCATGGGGCTTTTGTGGGCCTCCTTTGGAAGCTCCGAAAGAACCTCGTATCCTACCCTCTGAGTCGGGGAACCGCTGAGCACAACTCCGGTCTCTTCTTCAAGAGCCTGAAGCTCGTCATAAAGACGGTCGTACTCGAAATTGGACATTATCTCATTTCCCTCAACATAGTAGACTCTTGCTGCTTCGTTCAGGGTTTTGATGAGGTCCTTCATTCTTTGGTTTGAATCAGCCATACCTTTCCTCCATCACAAATTCTCAAGATCATCCGTCACTTCACTGAGCTCGATCTCCCTGTACTGCCCGGGCTTTAAGCCGTGCAAAGTGAGATCCATGATACGGATCCTCTTAAGCTTCTTAACTTTATAGCCGTAGGCCGCGCACATCCTTCTGATCTGGCGGTTCAGCCCCTGGGTTATGACGATGTGGAACTCATGCTGTCTTACCTTCGGTGCCAATGTCATGTCCTGCCAAACCTCACAGGGCCGGGTGGTAACATTAAGCTCCTTAAGATAAACTCCGTCCGCAAGCTTGTCCAGGAATTCCTTTGTAAGAGCCTTGTCGGTGGTAACCACGTACTCCTTTTCGTGATAATTCCGGGCACGGTTAATGCGGTTCACCAGATCCCCCTGATTGGTCAGAAGGATAAGTCCCTCGGACTCCTTATCAAGTCTTCCTATAGGGTAAACACGGGTGTGATAGTTGATGGCTTCTATAATATTGGTGGCCTTATCCTTGTCGGAGGTTGTGCAGACAACCCCGCGAGGCTTATAGTAGGCAAGGAGCACCGGCTCAGGCTTGTCATAGTCCTTGCCGTCCCTGGAAATCTGCTCCCCGTATCTCTCCATCATCTTTGTAGATTCAGTGGCCAGAAGGAAACGCTCCTCCGGATTTTTGGCATTGGCATTTAAGGCATGGGGATTCACGCAGGTTCCGTCAAGCTCGATGGAATCCGCCTCCGTAACCTGCTGTCCCATCTCCACCGGCTTTCCATTCACGGTGATACGTCCGGCCTCCACCAAACGGTCTGCCTCTCTTCTGGAGCAAACGCCAAGCTCCGATAATCGTTTATTTATTCTCATTTTATTTCCTATTTTGCTTGTTTTTTTAAACAACTCTGTTTAGACACGCAGACTACCTTCTATCGTTCTTTTGCGTGTCATACACCTTAATGTTTATCTCTAAGATCAGCGAAGAAGCAAGCGTCGCCGAAGCTGAAGAACCTGTACTTCTCCTTCACAGCGGTATTGTAAGCATTAAGCACATGCTCCCTTCCGGCAAATGCTGACACCAGCATCACAAGCGTAGACTCCGGCAAATGGAAGTTTGTGATAAGGGCATCCATGCACTTGAACTTGTAGCCCGGGTAGATGAAGATATTGGTCCATCCGGAAGTTGCGGGCATGGTCCCGTCGGGAAGTGCCGCAGACTCAACGGTTCTGCAGGAAGTGGTCCCAGTGCATATGACTCTGTGTCCCCCGGCGTGGGCCTTGTTGATCTTGTCAGCCTCAGACTGCTCCACAATGTAGAACTCGCTGTGCATGTGGTGCTCCTCGATCTTCTCGGCCTTGACCGGTCTGAAGGTTCCGAGACCCACATGCAAAGTAACGTGGGCAATCTCCACGCCTTTATCCTTCACCGCATCCAACAGCTCTTTGGTCCAATGCAGACCTGCTGTAGGTGCAGCTGCTGATCCGTCATTTTTTGCGTAAACGGTATTGTATCTTTCTCTTTCCTTTAACTGATGGTGAATATATGGCGGTATAGGCATTTCCCCAAGCTTGTCCAAAACCTCTTCCCAGATTCCGTCAAACTCAAAGCGAATGATTCTGTTTCCGTCATCTATCGTTTCAATGACTTCACCTCTCAGGAGTCCATCACCGAAGGAAACTCTGGCACCGTTTCTCATTTTCTTTCCCGGCTTTACGAGGCACTCCCAGTCTGTGGCAGACTTTCTCTGTAAAAGCAGTACCTCAACATGAGCTCCGGTCTCCTCCTTGACACCGTGAAGTCTTGCGGGGATAACCTTTGTATCATTGATGACAAGGCAGTCTCCCGGCTGAAGGTAATCGATTATATCGTAAAAGTGTTTATGTTCAATGTCTCCGGTATTCTTGTCCATCACCAGTAGCCTTGAGTCTGAACGCTTCTCAAGCGGGTCCTGAGCGATGAGCTCTTCCGGCAGGTCATAGTAAAAATCTTTTGTATCCATTTCTAAATCTCCTTTGTTATGGGAACGTCAGCCGATTTAAATTCGACTTCGTCGACGGCTGACGCTACATGCCAAGTTTCCTCCGGAAACTTGCCACAACAGTCTCACGACAAATTCAATATATTATATACTACATGGCGGCATCTTGCCACTAAAAAACCGACCACCCTATCGTTAGATTTCGGACTAACTCCAGGGTGGTCAGTTTAATGTCTAAAGCTAAATAACTTTGAAAACCCAGCTAAACTCTTGTAATCCCTTCTGTTATTGACTCTGGCTTTCTGTTTCAGAAGTATTCTCAATTACTGCGCCAGTCTCTGTACCAGCCTCATTCTCCGCTTCAGTTTCCTCGGCGGCTTCTGTTGCGGGTTCGGTGACTACTTCGTTGCCGTCGATGGCAATGAGGGAAACCTGGCTGTCGATGGCTTCCTGGCTGTCGGTGTAGATACGACCGCTCTGGAAAGCGTCATAGATTACTGCCAGACGCTCATCGCTTGTTATTGCCTGAAGGAGATTTGAGTTTGTTGTATTGATCAGCTCCTGAACTTCTTCATGACTTGTAATATATTCATTTACAAACTTTGTCTGATCCGGGCTCAGGTTCTCGATAATCTCGAACTGGTTGGAATCATTTACTTTAACATAGCAGTACATGATTCCCGGTGCCAATGTATCGACTCTTCTGAATTTCACATCATAGGTCACGAATACAAGTCGTGAATTTTCTTCAAGAGCATTTACGGCATACTGCCTTATGTTTGAGTAGGATTCAATGTAGCCTGCCTGAGTCTGAAGCTGGGATTTCAGAAGCTCACTCTGTTCAGGAGTCTGATTGGTGACTCCCGTCAATTCGTAAAGAGTATCTACGTCCGAATTCAGGCGTGCATCGAAAAACTTTTCAAAAAATGCAGTCAGATATTCATCATGATATTCACGAACTATTGTCGGATCTTCAGTCTCCTCCACTGTAGTCTCGGGAACAGCTGCTGTTTCAGTTTGTGGTTTTGGAGTATTATCTGCCTTTACCTCTGTGGACGGATCTCTGTCAAGTATCACTATGATGATCATCAAAACGATCACGATAGCCGGAATAACAAGCATTCCCTTCAGCTCATCGATGTCAAAAACATCATTGTGCATAGCCGTATGTCGACGTCCTTTTCTTGGCTCAATATTTTCATCATCCGATTTTTCTTTAAGCACCTTATCGACATCGTTAAGGTCTCTAAGCTTCTTATCCATTTGTTAATGCTCCATCTGCTCCGTAGTAATATCCGTTTACCCAGTTGTTCTGAACTCTGGAACCGTCCTGCTGGATATAATAGAATTTGTTATCAACTGCAATGATTCCAGGTCCCTGTAAAACGCCATCATTTGTATTGAAATAATACCACTTATTATTCATCATGTACCATCCGGTACACATCTTTCCATCAGCGCCAACATATCTCCATCCATTGGCCTCAAGCACCCAGGTATTAACCTCGAGATATCCTGAAGGATTAAAATGATAGTAAGCTCCGTCTATTAGTCTCCAACAGCTAACGGGATAAGTACCGTCATCATAAAGATACCACATGCCCGCCTGATCGAACTGCCACCCGGTTTTAAGATATGTAAATGCTGACACATACTTAGTGTTGGCAACAGTTGATGAAGAACTGTAAACATTATTGGTTGTTGGGTTCATGGCATTCGGATCACCGAGTTTTGTCAGACCTGTTGCCGCAAGGTTGCCTGCCATGGGACCATAAGTTGCTGTATTGTATAAGGTTCCTTCGCTGTTATAAGCAGTATTTCCACCGGTATAATTTGTTGTATAGATAACGGTGCCTGTGCCGCTGGGACTGACATTGGAAGTATATCCTGAGCCTCCACCAGGGTGAGATCCTGAATTTCCTATATCATCACTTGTAACAGTAACATGATCACTTGCAGAAGACCATGAATGCCATTTATTATTTACATCCTTCATTCTGACTTTCGCATAGTAATATCCCTTACTGCTAACACTTATTTCTACGCTTGTGTCATCACCATCTACAGTTTTTGCAGATCCTGATTTTGAATCATTACTATTCAAATTTTCAGAATTTTTCACTTTATACAGCTGAACCTGGTACTTATCAATTCCATCAAAATCAGGTGCATTCCATGAAATTGTAAGATCACTTCCGCTTTTATCGATGGTAACGCCTGTTGGGGTATCTCCCGCAAAGGCCAAAAATGAAAACATGGCACTCATAGCTGCTGCCACAATTAAAGCCCTCTTCATTAATTTCATACGCTACTCCTCTGTAAAAAAGGTATTTCGCCGTTATATTATGACATACCGCTGTCAATACCTCCGGCTTTATCCTATACCAGTCTGCCTATCAAAACCAGCAGGATTTAACAGTATTGATATATGAGACAAACTACAAATATACATAGTTTTACACATATAGTTTACAATATCCCACTATAAGAAAAAAGGCTAAAGTCATGTCGCTTTCTTTACTTTCCCCTTATTAATTTATTAATCTAACGTATGACGATTCTTGGGTTGACTACAATATGTCAGGTTTTATTATTATGACTCTAAACTCCATTTCCTCAAGATAAGTCAAATGAGAAAACAATAATTGATGTTTACGAATAATATTGTTCAAAAAAAGAGCGTAGAGAAAATCTCTACGCTCTTTTGAAAATTCATCTAGTGAAACTAGGAATCGAAGAATTACTCTGTGATAGAAACAACTCTTCCAGATCCTACTGTTCTACCACCCTCACGGATAGCGAAACGAAGACCCTCTTCCATAGCTACAGGGTGGATGAGCTCTACACTCATCTCTGTGTTATCACCAGGCATGCACATCTCTGTACCCTCTGGAAGGTGGCAAACACCTGTAACGTCTGTTGTTCTGAAATAGAACTGAGGTCTGTAGTTTGTGAAGAAAGGAGTATGACGTCCACCTTCATCCTTTGTAAGTACGTATACCTGAGCAGTGAACTTGCTGTGGCACTTTACTGAACCCGGCTTGCAGAGAACCTGACCTCTCTCGATCTGATCACGGTTGATACCACGAAGGAGAAGACCTACGTTATCACCAGCCTGAGCATCATCAAGAGTCTTACGGAACATCTCGATACCGGTTACAACAGTCTTCTGAGTCTCCTCAGAAATACCTACAACCTCAACTTCATCGTTAAGGTGAAGAACACCACGCTCTACACGGCCTGTAGCAACAGTTCCACGACCTGTGATTGTGAATACGTCCTCAACAGGCATAAGGAAAGGCTTATCTGTCTCACGTGCAGGAGCAGGAATGTACTCATCAACCTGCTTCATAAGCTCAAGAATCTTGTCGCCCCACTCACTCTTAGGATCCTCAAGAGCCTTAAGAGCTGAACCCTGAACTACAGGAATCTCATCGCCTGGGAACTCATACTCGTTAAGAAGGTCTCTAACCTCCATCTCTACGAGCTCAAGAAGCTCAGGATCGTCAACCATATCGCACTTGTTAAGGAATACAACGATAGCAGGAACACCTACCTGACGAGCAAGAAGGATATGCTCTCTTGTCTGAGCCATAACACCATCAGTTGCAGCAACAACGAGGATAGCACCATCCATCTGAGCAGCACCAGTGATCATGTTCTTTACATAGTCAGCGTGGCCCGGGCAGTCAACGTGAGCATAGTGACGGTTCTCTGTCTCATACTCAACGTGTGCAGAGTTGATAGTGATTCCTCTTTCTCTCTCTTCCGGAGCCTTATCGATCTGATCGAAAGGAACAGCTGGATCAAGTCCAAGTCTGTCAGCGAGAACTGCTGTGATAGCAGCTGTAAGAGTTGTTTTACCGTGGTCTACGTGACCGATGGTACCGATGTTAACATGTGGCTTAGTTCTTTCGAAATGTGCCTTTGCCATTTTTCAATTCCTCCTGGAAAATGTAATACAACGAATATCATGTCAAGCACCATGCATGCGCTCGCATGCTCCGTGCAGTACATTAAGCCAATCGCAAAGTATCTCCTTGCAATCAGCAAACATGATTTTATCATTGTTAGTTTATTTTATCAAGTATTTTTGGGCATTCAGATGCTTATCTTAGCCCAAAAATACTGACTTTTTTTAAATATTTTTAATTATTTGCCTTTTTTCTCTTTGAGAACAGCATCCTGAACGTTCTTAGGGCACTTCTCATAGTGATCGAAGAACATTGAGTAGTTTGCACGACCCTGTGTCTTTGAACGAAGGTCTGTTGCATAACCGAACATCTCTGCAAGAGGTACAAAGCTGTTAACCTGCTTGCCTGAAGGGATGTCCTCCATGCTCTCGATACGTCCACGACGAGAGTTTACATCGCCGATAACGTTACCCATGTACTCTTCAGGAGTTACGATCTCAACCTTCATGATAGGCTCAAGAAGAACTGGATCTGCCTTCTCCATAGCTGTCTTGAATGCGATTGAACCGGCGAACTCGAATGCACGCTCGTTAGAATCGACATCATGGTATGATCCATCATAAACATTAGCATGGATACCAAGTACAGGATAGCCGGCAAGAATACCTGACTGAGCTGCGTTTCTGATACCCTTCTCGATAGCAGGAATGTACTCCTTAGGGATAGAACCACCGACAACAGTAGACTCAAACTTGAAGGTCTCTTCAGCGTTTGCATCCATCGGCTCGAACTTAACCTTACAATCACCGTACATACCTGAACCACCGGACTGGTGAACATAACGGCCCTGTACATCAACAGCCTTTGTAAATGTCTCCTTGTAAGCAACCTGAGGAGCACCAACATTAGCCTCTACGTGGAACTCACGGAGAAGACGGTCAACAATGATCTCAAGGTGAAGCTCACCCATACCTGAAATGATTGTCTGTCCTGTCTCTTCATCAGTTCTTACGCGGAATGTAGGATCCTCTTCAGCAAGCTTTGCAAGAGCATCTGTCATCTTACCCTGTGAAGCCTTGGTCTTAGGCTCGATAGCAACAGAGATAACAGGCTCAGGGAATTCCATAGACTCAAGAATGATAGGGTGCTGCTCGTCACAGATTGTGTCACCTGTTGTAGTGATCTTGAATCCTACTGCAGCTGCGATATCACCTGAGAATACTTCATCAAGTTCCTGTCTCTTGTTAGCATGCATCTGAAGAAGACGACCAACTCTCTCCTTCTTATCCTTTGTAGAGTTCAGGCAGTAAGAACCGGTCTTAAGTGTACCTGAATATACACGGAAATATGCAAGCTTACCTACAAACGGGTCAGTCATGATCTTGAATGCAAGAGCTGCGAACGGAGCATCATCTGATGAAGGTCTTGTGTCCTCATTTCCGTCCATATCTGTACCTGTAACATCAGGAACATCTGTAGGAGCCGGGAGATAATCGATAACAGCATCAAGAAGCTTCTGTACGCCCTTGTTTCTGTAAGCTGTACCGCAGAGGCAAGGAATTGCATCACCTGCAATTGTAGCCTTACGAAGAGCCTTCTTCATCTCTTCGATAGTAAGCTCCTCACCCTCAAGGTACTTCTCCATGAGTTCCTCATCGAGCTCAGCGATCTGCTCTACCATCTTTGTGTGGTACTCTTCAGCCTGATCCTTCATATCATCGGGAACAGCTGTGATCTCGATGTCTTCGCCCTTGTCATCTCTATAGTAGTAAGCCTTCATCTCCATAAGGTCGATGAGACCTACATATGTGTCCTCACGTCCGATAGGAAGCTGAACCATAACGCAGTTCTTACCAAGACGATCAACGATAGTCTGAACAGAATGGAAGAAATCAGCACCTACGATATCCATCTTGTTGATGAATGCCAGTCTTGGTACGTGATATGTATCAGCCTGTCTCCAAACGTTCTCAGACTGTGGCTCAACGCCGGACTTAGCGTCGAACACACCTACAGCACCGTCAAGTACTCTAAGGGAACGCTCAACCTCAACTGTGAAGTCTACGTGACCCGGAGTATCGATAATGTTGATTCTGTGCTCAGGAGCACCTTCAATCTTCTTGTGCTCGAACTCCTGTGTCCAGTGACATGTGGTAGCAGCGGATGTGATAGTGATACCACGCTCCTGCTCCTGTGCCATCCAGTCCATGGTTGCTGTTCCTTCGTGTGTGTCACCGATCTTGTGGTTAACACCTGTGTAGAAGAGGATACGCTCTGTCAGTGTAGTCTTACCGGCATCGATATGTGCCATGATACCAATATTTCTTGTATGCTCAAGTGAATATTCTCTGGTAGCCAAAGTGTTTTCCTCCTATCAGAATCTGTAGTGCGCGAATGCCTTGTTAGCCTCAGCCATTCTATGCATCTCTTCCTTACGCTTAACAGCTGCACCGGTATTGTTTGCAGCGTCCATGATCTCGTTAGCGAGTCTCTCAGCCTGAGTCTTCTCAGATCTCTTACGTGAGAACTCTGTAAGCCAACGAAGGCCAAGTGTCTGACGTCTCTCAGGCTTAACCTCCATAGGTACCTGATATGTGGCACCACCGATACGCTTAGCCTTAACTTCAAGAACAGGCATGATGTTGTTCATAGCCTCTTCAAATACTTCTGTAGCTTCCTTGCCGCTCTTCTCTGCGACGATGTCGAATGCACCATAAACGATCTTCTGTGCAACACCCTTCTTACCATCAAGCATGATGGAATTAACAAGCTTTGTTACAATCTTTGAATTGTAGATTGGGTCTGCGAGAACGTCTCTGTGCAGAGTATGTCCTTTACGTGGCACGTTACTTCCCTCCTTAAAAATTTGTTTTAGATCATCGGTACTCTACGCAACTGCTACTTAATTGTAGTGTTTTGCGAGTTCATGCGGACAAGGACACACCTTATATAAATAATGAGTTCCATTATCCGTCATTTTAACCATGTCTTAATTACTGAATCTTACTAAGGTAATCTAAATTACTTCTTAGCCTTAGGTCTCTTTGCGCCGTACTTTGAACGGGCCTGCATTCTGTTTGCAACGCCGGCTGTGTCCAGTGTTCCACGGATGATATGGTATCTTGTACCAGGAAGATCCTTAACACGGCCACCACGGATCATAACAACAGAGTGCTCCTGAAGGTTATGTCCCTCTCCCGGAATGTATGATGTAACTTCGAAACCGTTTGAAAGTCTTACTCTGGCGATCTTACGAAGAGCTGAGTTAGGCTTCTTAGGTGTAGCTGTCTTAACAGCTGTACATACACCACGCTTCTGAGGAGCGGAAATGTTAGTTGCCACCTTCTTTAAAGAGTTGAATCCTTTCTGAAGTGCAGGTGCGGTAGACTTCTTCTTCTGAGAAGTTCTGCCCTTTCTTACTAACTGGTTAAATGTAGGCATTTGGTTCTCCTTTCAATAGATTTATAATATGTATATTTTTTAACCTGAAATACCAAACAGGGCGTGTTTTTTCACGCACGCCTAAGTACTATACTTCAACCACATTTTATTGTCAATCAAATTTATATAATTTTCATATAACAAAAGAAACCACACTATTAACTGACTCATAATCTGTTTTTTGTGATATGAGTCATTGTGAAACCTGAGACTACATGACTCATAATCACATTTTAAAATATATAGGTCATAAAAAATCAGTCCAAATCTTGACTCATTTATCCTTTTTTAGGATATAGGTCATTAAAAACCGGGTAAAGTATTGACTCTAATTTCAATTTTGGAGATTTAGGTCATTAAGCTTCAGGTATAGTCTTGACCCATATTACGTTTTTGAGGATTTAAGTCATTGAGTATCAGGAAAGGGCTTGACTCATATTCCGTATTTAAAGATTAAGGTCATTGAGTATTGAGTCAGGGCTTGACTCATATTGCGTTTTTGCTGATATAGGTCATTTGAGTATCGGGGATTACTTGACCCATATTCTTTTTTTGTGAATATAGGTGAAAAGGAACCGCAGCAAGCCGCGATCCCTTTCTTCTATTATTACTGTTTGGTTACGGACTGTTTAGTGTTAAACACTTCATCAGTCAGAACTATTTACAGCACATTATTCTTCTGGTTCTCGATTCTGTGACGGGCTGCGATTCTCTCAACGCCTTCAGCATCGATGTCGAATGCCTCATCAGGTGTGAAGAGCTGCTCTGTCTCGTCCTCGATATCCTCAATATCCTGTGAAAGCTCTACATTTCTGTAACGCTTCATGCCGGTACCGGCAGGAATGAGCTTACCGATGATAACGTTCTCCTTAAGTCCCACAAGGTTGTCTCTCTTTCCGTTGATGGCAGCCTCGGTAAGAACCTTGGTTGTCTCCTGGAAGGATGCTGCTGACAGGAAGGAGTCTGTTGCAAGAGATGCCTTGGTGATACCAAGCATGATTCTTGTTCCCTCTGCCGGCTTTTTGCCTTCTGCGATAAGCCTCTCGTTCTCATCCTCGAAATCAAGACGATCAACAGTTGTACCAGGAATGAAGTGTGAATCACCTGCTTCGTTGATACGTTCCTTCTTCATCATCTGATGAACGATCATCTCGATATGTCTGTCCTGAATCTCAACACCCTGGAGACGGTATACTCTCTGAACTTCAGAGATCATGTAATCCTGTACTGCCTTGGTGCCCTTGATCTTCAGGAGATCATGAGGGTTAATGGAACCTTCTGTAAGTACATCACCGGCCTCAAGAACCTGACCGTTCTGTACCTTAAGTCTGGAACCGTATGGAATAAGGTATGTCTTTGACTGAGCATTAGCATCATCAGTAACAACAACTTCTCTCTTCTTAGCGGTTTCCTTGATCTCAACCACACCCGGGATCTCTGTAAGAATTGCAAGTCCCTTAGGTTTACGAGCTTCGAAAAGCTCCTCAACTCTGGGAAGACCCTGTGTGATATCACCACCGGCAACACCACCGGTGTGGAAGGTTCTCATGGTAAGCTGTGTACCCGGCTCACCGATTGACTGAGCAGCGATGATACCTACTGCCTCACCGATCTGAACCGGCTGACCTGTTGCAAGGTTTGAACCGTAGCACTTAGCACATACACCATTCTTTGAACGGCAGGTAAGTACGGTTCTGATCTTGATGGTCTTTCTGCCCATATTGTTAAGAGCCTTGATAACACGCGGTGCACGCTTAGGTGTAACCATGTGGTCAGCCTTAACAACAGTCTTGCCTGTCTCAGGATCTACTATATCCTCAGCGATGTAACGTCCTGTGATACGATCCTGAAGTGACTCGATCTTCTCCTGTCCGTCAGAAAGCTCTGAAATCTCAAGGAACGGGATCTTGTCCTTATTTGCTGAACAGTCAAGCTCACGGATGATGAGATCCTGTGTAACGTCAACCATTCGACGGGTAAGGTATCCGGAATCGGCTGTACGGAGCGCAGTATCGGAAAGTCCCTTACGAGCACCGTGTGCGGAAATGAAGTACTCCAGTACGTCAAGACCTTCACGGAAGTTTGACTTGATAGGGAGCTCGATGGTACGTCCGGTTGTATCTGCCATGAGTCCACGCATACCTGCAAGCTGCTTGATCTGCTTATCGGATCCACGGGCTCCGGAGTCAGCCATCATAAAGATGTTGTTGTACTTATCAAGACCACTGAGAAGGTCATGAGTAAGCTGATCATCGGTCTTCTTCCATGTATCGATAACTTCCTGATATCTCTCTTCCTCTGTTACGAGACCACGACGGTAGTTACGTGCGATCTTGTCTACAGTCTTCTGAGCTTCATCAAGGAGCTGCTGCTTTGATGCAGGCACTGTCATATCTGAAATGGAAACGGTCATGGCTGCAATTGTAGACTGCTTGTAACCCATAGACTTGATGTCGTCAAGGCTTAGTGCTGTCTGTGTAGCACCGTGAACGTCCATTATCTTTTCAAGAATCTTCTTGAGGTTCTTCTTCTTAACTATCTCATCGATCTCAGGAAGGATCTCATTGCCCGGAATTGTACGGTCAACAAATCCGAGATCCTGAGGGATGATCTCATTAAATATGAGACGACCTACAGTTGTATTGATAACGCCCTCAACAGTTCTCTCGGTACCGTCCTCGTTCTTGAGGTTCTTCTTGATACGTACCTTGATCCTTGTGTGCATGGTAATGTAGCCGTTTTCCTTTGCAAGGATAGCCTCGTTAATGCTCTTGAAGAACATTCCCTCGTTAGGCTCACCGGGTCTCTCCTGTGTGATGTAGTAGATACCAAGTACCATATCCTGTGAAGGAACCGCAACAACACCACCGTCTGAAGGCTTAAGCAGGTTGTTAGGTGCGAGAAGCATGAATCTGCACTCTGCCTGAGCTTCCTGTGTAAGCGGAAGGTGGATAGCCATCTGGTCACCATCGAAGTCAGCATTGAACGCTGCACAAACGAGCGGATGAAGTCTGATAGCCTTGCCTTCTACGAGGGTTGGCTCGAATGCCTGGATACCAAGTCTGTGAAGGGTCGGAGCACGGTTAAGCATAACCGGGTGTCCCTTGATAACGCCTTCAAGGATATCCCAAACCATAGGATCGAGTCTCTCGACCATCTTCTTGGCATTCTTAATGTTGTGTGCCTTACCTGTATTTACAAGCTCCTTCATTACGAAAGGCTTGAAAAGCTCGAGAGCCATCTCCTTAGGAACACCGCACTGGTAGATCTTAAGGTCAGGTCCTACGACGATAACAGAACGTCCTGAGTAGTCAACACGCTTACCGAGAAGGTTCTGTCTGAAACGTCCCTGCTTACCCTTTAACATATCTGAAAGTGACTTCAGAGCTCTGTTTCCGGGACCTGTTACAGGACGTCCGCGACGACCGTTATCGATAAGAGCATCAACAGCCTCCTGAAGCATACGCTTCTCGTTACGTACGATGATCTCAGGTGCGCCAAGCTCGAGGAGACGGGCGAGACGGTTGTTTCTGTTAATGATTCTTCTGTAAAGGTCATTAAGATCAGATGTTGCAAAACGTCCGCCGTCAAGCTGTACCATAGGACGAAGATCAGGCGGGATGACAGGAAGCTGTGTAAGGATCATCCACTCAGGAAGGTTTCCTGATGAGCGGAATGCCTCAACAACCTCAAGTCTCTTTACGATTCTTGCTCTCTTCTGACCGGAAGCGTCATCAAGCTCCTGTCTTAATTCTGTATACTCTCTTTCGAGGTCAATGCTCTTAAGAAGTTCAAGTACAGACTCAGCACCCATTCCTGCACGGAAGGAACCATAGCCGTACTGTTCAACCGCATCTCTGTACTCCTTCTCGGAAAGAACCTGCTTGTATTCAAGCTGTGTCTCACCCTTATCAAGTACTATATAGCTTGCGAAATAGAGAACTCTCTCAAGGACACGGGGGCTGATATCAAGTATCAGACCCATCCTTGAAGGAATACCCTTGAAATACCAGATATGAGAAACAGGTGCTGCAAGAGCTATGTGTCCCATTCTCTCACGTCTTACGGAGGACTTTGTTACCTCAACACCGCAGCGGTCACAAACAACACCCTTATAACGGATCTTCTTGTACTTTCCGCAGTGGCACTCCCAGTCTTTAACCGGTCCAAAGATACGCTCACAGAAAAGTCCATCCTTCTCAGGCTTCAGAGTTCTGTAGTTGATCGTCTCAGGCTTCTTAACTTCACCATGAGACCACTCCAGGATCTTCTCCGGAGAGGCAAGGCCGATCTTGATCGAATCAAACTGAACAGGCTCATTTATTTTATCAAGCTGTGCCATGTATTCCTCCTATTATACTTCATCGTCGTCTGAGAAATCGTCAGACTCCGAAACGATATCTTCACTATCCTCAAAGAAATCATCTTCCTCTGAAGAATCATCCCCGAAACCATCATCCATGAGATCTGCGCCTAATGCTGACACAAGCTCATCGTCACCATCCGAGAACATCTCTACACCCTGTGCAGACATATTTTCATCAGCGTCAACAAGCTCACCGTTCTTGAATTCCTGAGCTGCGAAGCCATACTGGCCGAGGTTCTCATTCTTATCATAACGGTTGTCTCCGCCTGAAAGCAGACGGTGCATATCCTGGTTAGCATCGTAGAGATCCTCTGTGATCTCGATTTCATTCTGCTGATCGTCAAGTACACGAACGTCAAGGCAGAGTGCCTCAAGTTCCTTAAGCATAACCTTAAAGGACTCAGGTACACCCGGAGCAGGGATATTCTGTCCCTTTATGATAGCCTCATAGGTCTTAACACGTCCTGCAACGTCATCGGACTTCATGGTAAGGATCTCCTGAAGTGTGTATGCAGCACCGTAAGCCTCGAGGGCCCAAACTTCCATCTCTCCGAAACGCTGTCCACCGAACTGTGCCTTACCACCAAGTGGCTGCTGTGTAACCAGTGAGTACGGACCGGTTGAACGTGCGTGGATCTTATCATCTACAAGGTGGTGGAGCTTAAGGTAATGCATGAATCCGATAGATGTCTTGCCATCGAACGGAAGTCCTGTACGTCCATCGCGGAGCTGTACCTTACCATCGGTTCCGATAGGTACACCCTTCCACTCCTCTCTGTGATCGAGATGAGCACCGAGATACTCATAAACCTCAGGATCAAGCTCTTCCTTGTGTAATTCTGTAAACTCTTCCCATGACTTGTTAGCGTAATCGTTAGCAAGGATGAGAGTCTGTCTGATATCCGGCTCTGTAGCGCCATCAAAGATAGGTGTAGAAACATCTACGCCGAGAACCTTTGCAGCGAGAGAAAGGTGTAACTCAAGCACCTGTCCGATGTTCATTCGTGAAGGCACGCCGAGAGGGTTAAGCACGATATCGAGAGGGCGTCCGTTAGGAAGGTATGGAAGATCCTCAACAGGGAGAACTCTTGAACATACACCCTTGTTTCCGTGACGGCCGGCCATCTTATCACCTACACCTATCTTTCTCTTCTGTGCGATATAAATACGAACCGACTCTGAAACTCCCGGAGCGAGTTCGTCTGAATTTTCTCTTGTAAATACCTTGGCATCCACAACAACGCCGTATGCGCCGTGAGGTACCTTTAATGAAGTATCACGAACTTCTCTTGCCTTTTCACCGAAGATAGCACGAAGAAGTCTCTCTTCAGCGGTAAGCTCTGTCTCTCCCTTAGGAGTTACCTTACCAACAAGAATGTCACCGGCACGAACCTCAGCACCGATGCGGATGATTCCACGCTCGTCAAGGTTCTTTAATGCATCGTCACCTACGCCGGGAACATCGGAAGTGATCTCCTCAGGTCCGAGCTTGGTGTCACGGGCTTCACATTCGTACTCTTCAATATGAATAGATGTATAAACATCATTCTGGATGAGCTTCTCTGAAAGGAGAACCGCATCCTCGTAGTTGTAACCTTCCCATGTCATGAATCCGATAAGAGGATTCTTACCGAGAGCGATCTCACCCTGACAGGTTGAAGGACCATCGGCGATAACATCACCTTTCTTTACATGGTCACCTGCAAATACGATAGGCTTCTGGTTGTAGCAGTTGGACTGGTTGGATCTCATGAACTTTGTAAGCTTATACTCATCAAGAGTTCCATCGGAGTCACGGCGAATGATGATCTTGTTTGAAGCAGAGATCTCAACTACACCATCAGACTTTGCAACACAGCAAACACCCGAGTCAACGGCAGCCTTGGCAGAGATACCTGTATCAACTGCGGCTCTCTCGGTAACCATAAGAGGTACGGCCTGACGCTGCATGTTTGATCCCATGAGGGCACGGTTAGCGTCATCGTTCTGGAGGAACGGAATCATGGAAGTAGCAACTGAGAATACCATCTTAGGTGATACGTCCATCATATCGATAGAGGCCTTAGGGAATGCCTGGGTAGCCTCTTTGAAACGGCCGGAAACATTGTCATGAAGGAAATGTCCGTCTGCATCAAGGGGCTCGTTTGCCTGTGCAACTACGTAGTTATCCTCTTCGTCTGCAGCAAGGTAAACAACGTCTCTGGTAACCTTAGGGTTCTGTGGATCAGACTTATCTACCATACGATATGGAGCCTCAATGAATCCGTACTCATTGATACGTGCATAGGATGCGAGAGAGTTGATAAGACCGATGTTAGGTCCTTCAGGTGTCTCGATAGGGCACATACGTCCATAGTGAGTATAGTGTACGTCTCGAACCTCAAATCCTGCACGATCTCTTGAAAGACCGCCCGGTCCGAGGGCTGAAAGTCTACGCTTATGTGTAAGCTCTGAAAGCGGGTTGTTCTGGTCCATGAACTGTGACAGCTGTGATGAACCGAAGAACTCCTTAACAGAAGCTGTTACTGGCTTAATGTTTATGAGGCTCTGAGGTGTGATCTCCTCGATGTCCTGTGTTGCCATACGCTCGCGGACAACACGCTCCATACGGGAAAGACCGATACGGTACTGGTTCTGGAGAAGTTCTCCCACAGCACGGATACGACGGTTTCCGAGGTGATCGATATCATCCTTGGTTCCGATCTCTTCCTCAAGATGCATGCAGTAGTTAATGGAAGCAAAGATATCTTCCTTAGTGATGTGCTTCGGAACAAGCTCATGCATATCCTTCATGATGGCTATACGGAGAGCTCTCTGATCGTCAGCATTCTCCTCCATAAGTCTTGCAAGCTCAGGATAGTAAACGAGTTCCTCAGGCTTATCCTGGTCGATAAGTGCCTGCTTCTCCTCGAGAGTAAGGGCATCCCAAAGCTTCTTCTCAGCCTCTTCGCTTAATGATGCATGTGTGCGGTCAGCCTGCTTTTCAAAGTACTCCTTAACGTGCTCGTACTCCTTAGCCTCATCGTAATCGATCTCTGAAGCGTCGAAAGTAACGTACTTGTTAAGGTCTACCTGCATTGCAGAAAGAACCTTCACCTTACGTGTAGGACCATCGATCCAAACATAAGGAACTGCTGCATCCTGGATCTCGATAGCCTTATCGCGGGAAATCTCCTCTCCTGCCTGTGCGATAACTTCACCTGTTGTCTCATCGATAACATCCTCAGCAAGAGTATGTCCCTTGATACGATTCTTGAAGTGAAGCTTCTTATTGAATTTATAACGTCCTACCTTTGCAAGATCATAACGGCGTGGATCAAAGAACATGCCATTAAGAAGTGAGCTTGCTGAATCAACTGAAAGCGGCTCACCCGGTCTTATCTTTCTGTAAAGTTCAAGAAGACCGCCTTCGTAGTTCTGAGCCTCAGGTGACTCCTTCTCGAAAGAAGCCATGAGCTTAGGCTCTTCACCGAAGAGGTCAATGATCTCGGCATTGGAGCTGACACCAAGGGCACGGATAAATACAGATACAGGAACCTTACGGGTTCTGTCTACACGTACAAAAAATACGTCATTGGAATCTGTTTCATACTCGATCCATGCACCACGATTAGGGATAACTGTACATGAGTAAAGCTCTTTACCAATCTTATCGTGATCTTCACCATAGTAAATGCCCGGAGAACGAACGAGCTGTGAAACGATAACTCGCTCTGCACCGTTAATAACAAATGAGCCGGTATCTGTCATAAGAGGCAGATCGCCCATAAATATCTCATGTTCGTTGATCTCTTCCTTATCCTTGTTGATAAGACGTACTTTTACCTTGAGAGGTGCTGCGTAAGTTGCATCACGCTCCTTGCACTCTTCAATGTTGTACTTCTTCTCGTTCTCGCAGAGCTTGTAGCCTACGAACTCAAGGGAAAGGTGTCCAGCAAAATCCTGGATCGGAGAGATGTCATCAAATGCCTCGCGGAGGCCGTCTGAAAGGAACCACTCGTAGGAATCCTTCTGGACTTCAATCAGGTTTGGCATCTCCAGCACTTCTTCATGCTGCGCAAATGTCATTCTGACGTTTTTGCCGTTTTTAACGACACGCATCTTGCTTTTTTCCATTGACCGTTCACCCCATTGCGGGAAACCCGCTTGATCTTTGTGATTCATAGAAAGATGTGGATGTTCTCAAAATGTGCATTCATCGTTACGAGCATTGTATTTCGATGTATCAACATTTCAATGAATCTGGTTAAATGTTTCCTAATAGTTACATGTATTTTGAAAGCCGAAAAATGGGCGCAATACGCCTAGGGCCCCAAAATAGGTATCATACATATTATCGCAGGAAGCGGACTCAAGTCAAGGGGTGCATTTAAAAAAATAATTTTCTCATAAATATACAAAATCTGTGACACTTTTGTGACATTACTCGTGATAACTTATACATGTAAGAAAGAAAAAGCAATGTACTAACCTTAGCCAGATAGATGCATAGCATTTTTCATAAACAAATCTCATAATTACTTCCTTATGAAAGCCTCCGACCCACTGCAATGGGTTGGAGGTTTTTCATTGTGTCGAGAAGGGGCTAAAAAAAAGCGGCTCACCGGAAAGTGAACCGCTTTGTATGATTTTATTTATTTCTTTGATTCATTGAGCTGCTGCTCAGCCTTTTTTCTGAGGCCCGCCATGAAGCCCTTTTTCTCAGGTGCCTTGGGAATTGCGCCGCCGCGAACTGAAAGGATCTTACGGATATAGATTCCGGCAACAGCCACCTTACACTCTTTGTGTAAAGGAATCTGGTCAAATACGCTTGGATCAGCCATAAGTGTCATGATCTGAGGGCCAACCTTTGCCTTCACTACCGGAAGCTTGCTGAGCTTTAAGTACATAGGAGTCTGCTCCTCAACCTGCTTGGGAAGTCCTGCTGCTACAGCTTCCTTTATAGACATCTTCTTTTTATCTATAACCAGAATTGTAACGTTCTGAGTATTGGCTTCGATCATAGGCTGCTGTTCTGCCTGCTGCTGACTCATCTTACGTCCAAAATAGTAAAGAACTCCAAGAATAACAAGAAGAATCAGAAGTATGATGAGAAGTACCTTTCCTACGGTACCTATTGATATAGCCATTAAAAACATATATTAAATCCTCGACTTTCAAAAAATACATGGTGGCGGATAAACCGCCGAACCTAATATTACTATTTGAGCTGTTAAAATGCAAGGAAAAAACCATCTGTTTGACCGCAATCGTTTGACCGCATTCAGCTTTTTTCTAATGCGAGTCATACTCGAAAGTTCTTTTACATGACCTCAATTGAATATTTATCCGATATGAGTCATTCCCGTAGGCTTCTTTATATGACCTAAATCAAGTATTTTTTCGATATGAGTCATCCCCGTGGGTTTCTTTATATGACCTAAATCATGTATTTTTCGATATGAGTCATTCCAGTGGGTTTCTTTATATGACCCAAATCATGTATTTTTCGATATGAGTCATTCCAGTGGGCTTCTTATATGACCTAAATCATGTATTTTTCAATATGAGTCATCCCCGTGGGTTTCTTTATATGACCTAAACCGGATTTTTATCTATCCGAGTCATGGTTTTGTCCATTTTAGCTTTATGCAAGAGTCGGTACTGTTCTAGCAATTATGATTCTTAGGACTACACCGCCTACGCCTTAGCGATCCTTATCTCTATCTCATTTTCCGAAACCTGATTTCCGAACTGGGTGATGCTGTAGGAAAGGAAGATGTTCATCACAAGTTCTGCATGGACACGGTCGATTTCGACGCGTTTTGTATCGAAACCTAGCTCCATGTAGCCCATGGGGGTTTCGTAATTCATGACATGCTTGGTGTTTTCCTTGTAACGGAAAGCGTTGTCATGCTTCCAGTTTCTGACCACTGTCACTTCCTTTCCGGCTGTATCCACCCGCATTTCATTGTGGACTCCGTCCTGGAAATAGGTCAGGATCTGTGTGCCGTCGCCGACTTCTCTCAAGATGCCATCGGAAACTGTATCAAAAATATCTGTATCGCCATCCACTGTCTGGCGGGATTTCATCTCTATTCTGACCCGCATTTTTCCTCCAGAATTATTCACAATGCAAGGGGGCAGACCCCTTTACAAAAATCTTACGGCAAGAGCCGCCCCCGTGAGGAGTCTGTAAGGGGGGTAGACCCCCTTGCAGAATTCTTACGGTCTATGGGTAACAAGAAACCCCGGTCAACGACCGGGGCTATCTGAAATCTTAAACATTTAAAAGGATAAAGGATTGTGTATTTCGTACATTTATTATGTAGATAATATAGCACCGGCTGCACGAAAGTGTTTGAAGGAATCCAAAAGTAAAAGTTAAGAATTTCTTAGGGTCGTTAACCCTGCGTAGTCGGTCGGGTAAAAGCAGTATCTATAAGCGCCTGCACCAGTCTCGGTTTATCGATTCCCTTTACGCCCCAAAGCATCGGATACATGGAGATGGCGGTGAAGCCGGGAAGAGTGTTTAGCTCGTTGAAAACCGGGCCGTTCACCGTAAGGAAGAAGTCGATTCTGGCAAGTGAGAATCCGTCAACTGCATCGAAAACCACCTTTGCGGCTTTGCGGATGAGTTCCCGGTCATCTTCATTAATATCAGGGTCAGTGTCGGTTTCGGACTGCGGATTGTTGTACTTCGCATCGTAATCATAGAAATCGGCGGCTGCCTTGATCTCGCCGACGCCGCTGGCCTTGATGTTGCCGTCAATGTCTCTGAACACGGCGCACTCAACTTCGCGGCCAATGATGGTCTCTTCGATGAGAACCTTGTAGTCAACCTCGTAGGCTTTTTTGATGCCCTCGATGAGCTGCTCGCGGTTGTAAGCCTTGGTCACGCCGCAGCTGGAGCCGGCGCTGGAGGGCTTGACGAAAACGGGATATTCAAATGCCTTCTCAACGCGGCGAACGCATTCGTCCATATCTTTGATCTCGTTGCCGACAACGGAAACATACTCCGCCTGGCGAACGCCAACCTTCCTGAGAGGCTCGTTGCAAATGATCTTGGTGTAAAGCTTGTCCATGGAAACCGCGCTGGCGAGAACGCCGCAGCCAACGTAAGGAATCTTAGCCAGCTCGAAAAGTCCCTGAATGGTGCCATCCTCACCGTTTTTGCCGTGAAGAGCCGGGAAGATCACGTCGATCTTTCTGAGGGAAATGGCTCCGGACTTGTCCTTTATAAGAAGTGACTGAAGCTTTGCGTCGGGAAGAAGGCAGGCCTTGATGCCGGATTTGTACCAACTTTCGTCGATGATCTGATCGAGAGACTCAGCAAGGAGCCACTCTCCTTCTTTGGTGATACCCACCAGGAGCACGTCGTATTTTTCCTTATTTATATTTTTTACAATGTTTACTACGGATTTGCAGGAAACTTCATGTTCTGTTGATCTTCCTCCGAAAACCGCCATTAATGTCTGCTTCATATTTTCAGATGCCATCCGGACGCAGGGTTGCGACCGGAGCTTTCCTTTCTAAAGGGTAATGTTTAAAGAGATTTTACTACATTGGAGCGTTAATGCAAGACGGAGTTTCAGCCGTAGGCTTTCATCAAATCACATCTTGGCTAAATATAAAAAAAGAGACCTATTTAAAGACTAACACTAAACAAAAAAAGTGCGCTGAGATCATGTAGGAGAAAGGCTCAGATCTCAGCGCTTGGAGAAAAAGAGGTTTTAGGTATGTTCTTGCATGTCTGTTTTCGGTCGAAAAGCTCAAAGTTACTTCTTCAGCCAGCCAAGCTCGCCGCGCTTTAATTTGAAAAGCATGTCCTTCTTTCGGTCGTAGATGGAAAGAAGCACTCGCACCTGCTCGGGGGTACGATTGGAGCTCGCCAGAACCTTGCTGAGCTCGTCATTGGTAAGGAGCTTATCCACTTCAACTATGGAAGGATCCTTGACCAGTCTCAACAGGCCGAATTCATTCTCGGCGAAACTGTCCACCGGGATATTGTTGAGTTCGAGGGTTCCATGGTTCATGTCAAGATCGTAGAACATGGAGTTTCCCGAATCAAATATGGGTGCTAATTTTACAAACTTGAGAGTCTCCGCATCTCTCAGCACTCCGAAATTGTCATAGTTTCTGTCAGTATTGGAAATGATGAAGTCCGTCAGGATCTGATAATCCAGAAATGCTTCCACATCAGATTTAGGGATTCCGCCATCTTCGCAAGCATTAACAAAAATGTCATAATCCGATGCGCCTTTGTGCATCCTTCTTCCTGCCCGGATAAGTTCACGTGCAGATACGAACTCGAGATCCGCGGAGGTGAATGCTTCGGCACTCACACCAAGTCTCTTGCCATGACCGTAATCTATGGTGTAGAACTCATAATCCACGAAATCAAACTTCTGCTGCTTTCTGTGAATGTAGGCACCTACGACTTCGTTGAAGATCTGCTGGGTTTTGTTGCCCTCGGTACCCTTGACGAGATATCTCTTCCCTTCCACGCAAACCCAGGATTTGGGAACATTACCCTTGGTTGACCCGCTTGGAAAAAGCTCCTTCGTAATAGCAAAATCCTCATCAACGGGGAGACCGGTGAAATGGCTTGCACCAACAACATCGTCGAATTCATTGTTATAAAGGTTCACATCGTCCCATGTAAGACTGCTGCCCTGGGGTTTCAGCCAGTAGTCGTCGTTGAGGGACAGTCCCAGGTTCCTGAGAAGATATGCCTGAGGCGACAGGAATCCGAGTTTTTCCAATGTTGACGCCAGATTTCCCTGGGTAACCGGTGCGGCTCTGTGGTACCACCATGCCTTTAGGAAGCGGTCCTCCCCGACCGTTCCTATAGGCATACGGGTTTCATCCATAACACGGGTCACCGAAACGATCGAACCCGTCTCAGACTCGAGTACAAGGCCGGCTACTTCCCGGTCTTTATGCATTAGAATGTATGAACCTTCACCCTGTGCACTCAGTACTCTGGATTTCTGATTCTCGTCTGATACCATCTCTTTAAGCTCGCTTGGCTTTAAGGAACTGAGGTCAAAATCCGAGATAAGATCCTCCATGGTGCAGCCCAGTGCCCCTGCCATTTTCAGGATCGTATCCGCCTTTGCCGAACTAAGCTCTTTATGTCCCTGCTCATAATCCTGTATCGAGCGGAAAGATATCCCCGTCATATCCGCAAGCTCTTTTCGACTTATTCCCTTCAGCTCTCTAAGAGTCTTAAGATTCATCACCACCGCCTCAAAATCACTAAATCTATCTAAGTCCTATGTTACGCTATTTGACGTATAGTAACAATCAATTACGTTTTACGTATTTATTACGAATTTCGGTCATGACGGCAAAAAGGCGGGCAGCTGACGGATCGATCCGTGTGCTGCTCGCCTTCATTTCTTTATTATTCAATTGTAGCCGATTCTTATTTCTTGTCGTCGCTTGAAGAACCTGAATTTGGCTTCTCTATCTGAACGATAGCAACCTTCTGCATAGGGATACGGCAGTTCTTATTGTTACCGAACTCTACGATAACTGTATCATCTGTCATGTCAATGATAACTCCGTAAAAACCTGAGCTTGTAAGAACTGTATCTCCTACAGCTACAGATGCAAGAAGCTCCTGCTGCTTTTTACGTTCCTGCTGTGAAGGTCTGACACCAATAAAATAAAACATTGCAACGATTGCAACAACATAGATTATCCAGCCCACTGCGTTCATAAAACATCCTCCGTAGTTTCAAATATATAACTCACAAGGAGAAATTCTAACATAGAGATAAGCAAATATCCAGTAAAATCTGTGACACTTTTGTGATGATTGATGAGTTATATTTAAGTCAACAAAAGAGAAATGGAAATAAGAATGACGCCAACTTCTTATTTCAAAGATACTTGTGAATACTATTAATTAAGAGGCGGGAACCCATCAATCCCGGCCTCAATTCCCTTCATTAGTAATTAACTCCCTTCCGAATAGCAGGTTGACCGGTGTCGGTCATCCTGCTATTTGATTTTACAGAAAAACTGTTTCCAACTACATGTATATAATCTTCTTTAAATCATGGGAGTTTTGTTCGATATAGATGCTTTGTTTTCCTTTGCATCAATATAATCTTCTTTTTATCATGGGAGTTTTGTTCGATATAGATGCTTTGTTTTCTCTGTACATGCATATGATTATCATTGTTTATCTATGGTTTTATCCCTTCTGACCCAAAAAAGTCCATCAACCATTTCTGTGCTGTCGCAGATGGTTGATGGACTCAAAATACCTATTTAATTTTCCTTGTAAAGACTAATTTGCGTATTCTATCACTCTTCGTCAGAACCATCTGAATACTTTCCGTCAGGACCAGGGAAGTTGATAGTTGAAGTGTCTGTAAGAGGTGCTGCTGAGCTTACTGCTGCTCCTTCAGGAACGCTTGGACCGTTTGTATCAAAGCTTGTCTGGCTCATATCAGGACCGTCGTCCTCTGTGCTTGTTGTTGCACCTGTTGCACCTACAGTTGTTTTCTTTGAAATATACTTTGTCTTAACAATCTCGCTTGAATCAACATTTGTTGCAGTAAGGCGAGTCAGACTAAGCTGCTTAGTCTCTGAAGTCTGAATTGTCTGTATACCATTAAGCTTGTCAATTTCTTCCTGGCTTGCCTTTGAATCACCGTTTGCAAGCATCTGAGCTGTCTGTGCAGCTGCACTTGCTATAGCAGTAGTATCAAGGTTCTCTAATTTATCACGAACTACAGCGACACCGTCCTTAATCCATGAACCATCTGCTGCGGTTGTGAAACCATCAGGTGTTGTTGTGCCTGAATAAACGTAACCGTTCTCATCAAAAGCATAGCAAAGGAACTTTCCGTCTCCATCTTCGTCGATCCACTTCCAAACACTTGCAGGCCATGATCCGTCATCATTCTCATACCAGATTCCCTTTTCAGTTGTTTTAAACTGTCCTGCAATAACTGTTCCTGCGAACATTGAAACACTGAGTGCTGCTATGGTTGCGGTTGCTACTATTTTTTTGATTAAGTTCATTTTCTTCATTTTTTCTCTCCATAAATTCGGTTTTGTTTTAGCAAATAACCTTTACGTAGACATACTATACCACCTTTTTTTCAAAAGAGTATGACATTTTCAATTGTGAAAATATTAAAATTCTTTGTATTTAATTTTATAGCAAATTTAGATTTTTGGAAATCTGAGCGTATATTACCGCGTCATTCAGCGATATTTGCAAAATCAAAATTAATATAAAATAACGAAACTCTATCCATTCTTTTAAAAAGCAGCAAAAAGCCCATCATTTTTAAGCTTTAGACAGATGGTCCGTAATCATGGTTACGAAGTCATCCATGTAGGCCTGGCCGTCGGTATCGTATTCGAAAAAGCTGATTCCGAGGATGGACCGGTCGTCAGCATTCCACAAAAGTTCCAAGCAGGCGGTGACAGCTTTTCCGTCGCGTTGGCCCCTGAACACGGATTCACGCAGCTTGAAATCGCCGATAGTGAAGCTGGTGCGGGCCCGTTCCTGATAGAAGCCCTCCAGCTCCTTTTGGCAGGCGTCAAGGATTTTGTCCTGATAGCTCTTGTAATTACCGGCCGTCAGCTCTTCGCCGTCCCCTTCGGTGAAGCTCATGAAGGAAATCTGCGGGTAGGAGGAATTGCTGAAAACGTAGAAGTGATCGTAGCCCAGCTCGTCTGTCTGGTAGTAATTGTAGTACCCGGGGACCAATGCCTTTATCCCGGCTTTTGCATTGTAATAAAATCCCAAGTCCCCGTCGTGGTATCTTTCCTCGCCGACTTCACCCGTCAGGTTGTTGATGGCGCCTTCGTCGTGGATGAGCTGCACGTCGCCGTAATCCGTGGTGAACTCAATCATGTCGTCGGGGTTGATGGGAAGAATCTCCTCGGGAGAAGCTGATTCCTCAGTGCCACCGTGCGACTTTCCATCACCTGTTTCGTCGGAAGCATTATCTCCTTTTTTAATGTTTCCGGCTGTGGCGATAGCACCTCCGGTCTTTCCCGACATGTCAAGGCCGCCGTTTTCGGCCAAACTGTCCTTCAACATGTCCGAGCCGTCCTCTTCACCCTGAAGTGTGCCGGTTATTACTTCAACACGGCGTTCCCGGGATGCAGCGGTTGCTGATGAGGAAGGCTTTTTGGCGGTTTTTCCTTTTTTGTTTGATTTTCCGCAGGCGGGGAGAAGGATGGCGGCCGCGATGAGTGATGCAACACAAATTATTCTCAAAACTTTTCTTTTAACAACTAACCTCACAGTACTATCTCCATTTCTCAATGTTTTCTACTTTAATCATAAGCTGATCGGAAATATCACCATATCTCACTGATTTTTCTATTAAACATTGACCCACAATACTGTCCCCCATAGCTCACAATACTACTTCAGTTCCCTCTCGCACATGTCAAGAGCGGAAGCGATAACCTTGTCCATGTCGTAGTACTTGTACTCGCCGAGGCGGCCGCCAAAGATCACGCCGGTTTCGGCATCCGCAAGCTTCTTGTACTCCTCGTAAAGCTTTCCGTTTTTCTCGTCATTAACGGGGTAATAAGGTTCGTCGCCGGGCTTCCACTCGCTGGAGTACTCGCGGGAGATGACAGTCTTCGGGATATCATTGCCCTCGTCGTCCTTTCCGAACTCAAACCATTTGTGCTCAATGATTCTGGTCCAGGGAGTCTCACGGTCAGTGTAGTTGACGGCAGCATTACCCTGGAAGTTCGGCTTGTCAAGGAGTTCGTTCTCGAATCTTACTGAGCGGTACTCGAGGTAGCCGAGCTTGTAGCCGAAGTATGCGTCGATGGCGCCGGTGTAAACCACTTTGTCGGCGAGGGCGATGAGGTCCTTTCGGGGAGCACCGGACTCGTCGAAGAAGTCAACGCCGACGTGAACTTCGATGCTTCCGCAGCCAACATTTGTTTCGTTCTCGCAGGTCTGGGCATCAGCAGCGACTGAAGCCGCATCACTGCCGGGCTGAGCATTGGCGCTAACTGCAACTGCGTTCTTGCCGAAATCCTCGCCGGACTGGACTGCGGCACCGCCAAGCATTGCGGCAACCATCTTTGTGTAGCCGCCAACGGGGATGCCCTGGTAGAGAGCATTAAAATAATTGTTGTCGAAGGTGAGGCGAACGGGGAGGCGCTTAATGATAAAGGCCGGAAGTTCGGTGCAGGGGCGGCCCCACTGCTTCTCGGTGTAGCCTTTGATGAGCTTCTCGTAAATGTCTGTGCCCACCAGGGAGATGGCCTGCTCCTCGAGGTTCTTCGGCTCGGTAATGCCGGCCTCGCGGCGCTGGGACTCGATCTTCTCGGCGGCTTCCTCGGGAGTTACCACGCCCCACATCTTGTTGAAAGTGTACATGTTGAAGGGGAGGGAGTAGAGCTCGCCGTGGAAATTGGCAACCGGGGAGTTGGTGAAGCGGTTGAAGGTGGCGAATTTTTGAACGTAGTCCCAGACTCTTCCGTCATTTGTGTGGAAGATGTGGGCGCCGTACTTGTGGACGTGGATTTTCTCTACGTCTTCGGTGTAGACATTACCCGCTATGTTCGGACGGCGGTCGATAACCAGAACTTTTTTGCCGGCGGCTGCGGCTTCGTGAGCGAATACTGCGCCGTAAAGGCCGGATCCGACTACGAGATAATCATATTTTGACATGTTTCTTTTCTCCTTAGTTTACGTTGTTTTACAGCCAATTAAATCTACAAATTTGTATCAGAAATAAATGGCGAAAAAACTACGTTTATAGATGAGGGTAGTATAGCACAATGGGAGGGAAAATCACACCTGCGAAGAACGTTGCTTTTTGAAATATAGAACATCTATAATAATAGCTGAATATTAATAATAGCAGCTGAACAGTTGAAACAACTCTGGCTAACAGAACCACCGGATTTGTGAGGTGCAAAAATGGATAATGAAGCAGGAGCAAAAGAAAGCAATTCAAAAAAAATTGACGTTAATCCAAGAACAAATGAAACCAATTCAACAAATCTGACCAAAAACCCGCGCACTGAGGAAAAGGAATGGAAGAAGCCTCTCAAGAAGGCTCTCCTTCTGGTGAATCAGAATGCGGGGACGGGGAATGCGAAGGGGAAGGTATTCAGACTCATCAGCGGGCTTGTGAAGCTTGGGTATGAGGTCATTACTTATCCAATCATTCCGAAGATGAATATCACTTCAGAGAATATCATTGAGGCGTACAAGAATCGGGTGAAGCTGGTGGCCTGCGTCGGCGGCGACGGGACTCTGAATCATGTGGTCAATGCTCTTATGGCGGCAACCGACAAGGAAAAGGCGAGTCTGCCGGTGCTTTACATTCCCAGCGGGACCACCAATGATTATGCAAAGACTCTCGGGCTCAGCGGGGATGTTGAAAAGGTTATTCACGGGGTGGAGCACAGCCGGGTTTACCGTCTGGACATTGGCACCTTTTCGGATAAATATTTTAATTATGTGGCTGCTTTCGGGGCCTTTACAAATGTCAGCTACGCCACACCTCAGGATCAGAAAAATCTTCTCGGGTATCTGGCATATCTCGTAAACGGGCTGGCTTCGGCGCCGGTTTCTCTGCAGACCCGTTATCATCTGGAGGTGAGCCATGACGGCATAACCGAGGAGGGGGATTATGTCTTCGGAGCGGTTTCCAACGCAACATCGGTTGGCGGCTTCAAGACTCCTGCCCTTGCCAATGCTTCCCTCAGCGACGGTCTCTTCGAGGTCATCCTCATTAAGGCGCCGGATGCGCTTCAGGAAATCGGTGAGATTCTGATGGCGGCCGGGGACGGCAGTTTTGACAATCCTCATATAAAGATTTTCCGCACAAGTGAAGTGACATTCAGATCGGATAATGATATCGACTGGACTATTGACGGGGAATATGGCGGAGCAAAGAAGGAAGTTACAGTTTCGGTCATTCCGCAGGCGATAAGGATATATGCGGAGGATTGAAACCTAAAACAACGAAGTACTCAAACAACGAGGCTTCGTTGTTTTTTATTGCAGGATCGTCCCATGAAGCCGCATACAAACCTAAAAAAAGTCTAAAACGCCCTACAAAAACCTTAAGACTTTGAAAACTAAATTTCATCTTATTTCAAGGGCGAAAATGTTATATTTGGTCTGAAAAAAAGCGAAATAATATATAGAAAGCAGAAGCAGTGAGACGACTCACAGGCAAAGATTTTTTGTCACTGTAATCAGCCGATTCAAAGAAGTATGATACCTGTTTCAGAGTCTATATAACATAAAGTTAAAAAGTAAGCTTGCTGTATGCACAAAGAAGAAAGATTTAGCGCAAGCTTAAATGTAACGATTTCGTATTGAGTCGTAAGGGGTTTGTAACGGGGTCTGACCCCCAAGTGAGGGAGAAAAAATGAGAAAGCAATGTTTATTGAGATTAATAAAGACCGGACTGGCGTGCATCACATTGAGCGCTGCCTGTGCATTTACAGGGCTTGCGGGGTACTGGATGGCGAATGAAACCGGGTACTGGTATGTTCACGACGATGGCACATATCCCGCAAATGCATGGGAATGGATAGATAATGACGGCGACGGGATCTATATGTGCTACGCCTTCGACGAGAGGGGCTACCTCTACACGAATACTGTGACGCCGGACGGCTATGTAGTGGGGCCGGACGGTTCCTGGTACGAAGGTATCGTCCCAATGACGAGAGCATTTATCCATGGGGCTTCCATCGCTCCGACGCCTATGGGGGCAAATGTCAACACCGGTAATGATTCCTACGTTTATTCAGCTGATGGAATGCAGCTTGTCACACAAAGGTATACGACTCCTAAAAAGAAGACGTCAGGCAACTCGGATGATGATTCGGATTCAACAACTTCAAAATCCTCAAATAGCTCGAGTTCTAAAAAGAGTAACTCAAGCAAGAGTTCAAGCTCAAGCAGTTCGAAGTCAACTAAAGTCAGCGGTGTTGCATCATCGGAAATTGTCACAACGATATACAGAACAGGTAAATCCAGCAGCTCATCTGACTCAGATTCAGAAGACGCCACAACGGACACAAGCAGTACAAAATCAAGTTCCTATTCAGAACCTGATGTTGATAACACAAGTGATGATTCTTATGGACCGGGAGGAAATATTCCTAAGAGCTATTCCTCTCAGACAGTCTCTCCTACCGCAGATCTCAGGGAGTATGCCCCGACAAGCAACGTTGTAGAGCGTGACGGGTATGAGGACGACGACCAAAGTGATGACGAGGAAGATGAGTGATAATAAAAAAAGCCAAGTGATAATTGACGCCCCCTGTCCCGGTCGACCCGGATCGGGGGGCGTTTTGGAAGTCAGGCTCACGCCTTAAACGCCTTAACTAAAAAGCGCCCGACTTTTGATATGTGTCCAGGATTCTGGGTACATATCAAAAGTTGGGCGCTTGGTGTATTAATCTATGATAATTAGTCGAACAGGAGGACTCCGGCGACGTGCTTTTTGAGGCCTTTCAGCTTTTCGAGCTGGGTGCGGAGGTCCTTTTTGGAGGTGGTACGGTCAACGGCGATCAGGGTGTACTTTGCATCGCGGATGGCGTTGATGGCGGAAGCATCGGTGATGATGTCGCCGGCCAGCTTAACGGTGTCGTCGCCGTTTATATCGTTGATGGACTTCACGATGCTCTGAAGGGCTTCGGAATCGATTCTTCCGATAAGGGAGATGTCCTTGATATCCTCATCCTTGAAGGCTGTGGCGAAGGTCTTGACATTGGCGGCAGCTACTTCATAGAACTTCTCTTTATCCGGTAATGCATCTCCATAGGACAGCTTGTAAAGAAGTTTGTCAAATGCTCCTGACCCGGCACCGGACTTGTAGTCTCCGAAGATACGAAGGCCGAACAGATAAGAAATCTCGCCGGCATTTACGATCTTGTCTTCGATTATGGCCTTAAATACGATAAAGCCTGCTGCTACGAAAAATCCCAGGATCAGACCGATGATTCCGAACTTGACACCGGATTTAACAGCCTGGGATTTTGTGATGCCACTGCCGCTGCTGTCTGTACTTACCTTTGTATCCGCAAGTTTTGTGTATTTATCGTAGAAGGTTGAAATCTGGTTTGTAAGATTGATCTGGCTGTCGGAAAACTGCTTCTGAACATCAGCTACATAGTTATCATTTCCGGAGCCGGACTCAGAGCCGTCGGTCGAAGAAGTGTTTTCTACTTCGGAATACTCCATGAGATCAAGCTTATGCTCATGTATCTTGGTGTCGACCTCTTTCTTGTAGTTATCAATGGCCTCACTTATAGCATTAAGAATCTCTGTAGTTCTCCCGGAGGTGTCTCCCACAACTTTGACGTTGAGCACGCGGCCGGTGACATTAACCCTTATAAGCTCTGAAAGATACTTTGCAGAAATCTTTTCGGTGAGCTTTGACTGCACATAGGCTAGACATTCGCTGCTTGTAAGATAGGAAAGGTAAGCCTGCGCGATATCCGCTGAATAGTCCACGTCCTGATAGGTCATGTCAGGCATGATCTTGTAATCTGTACTTATATAGTAGGTGCTTGAGCCTGAGAAGTAATTGTTGGGGTTCATGTTCATGATTATGGATTCCTGCTCATAAACCTGATTCTTCTCAAAGGTCTCGCTCAGGCGGTCAAACTGTGCCTTATATGAGGCTAATGTTGCGTCATACTGAGTCACCTTTTCCTCGGCGGTTTCCTCTGCCTCGACAGCAACTTCCGTTCCCACCTTACTGAGTTCTCTTGCTCCCTTGTAACCTCCAAGGGCCAGTGCAAGTACCACTCCTGCGAGAAGGATGGTCTTCCATTTTCTCAAACATAAAAAACATAACTGAAGAAGATCGATCTCATCTTCGTCTCTCATTTCCATTTCCATATGTTAATGCTCCTTTTATTTCTCTAACCTAATAAGATTAACACAGTTGGGGCTCATAAATCTACAGATAATTCTTTACTTTTCTGTAAAGGGAAGAAACCTCTGGTGACAGTTCAGCCGGCAATGGTTCGCGAAGACCGTGGTCGGCTCTTTCCCCCACCATCCGGAGTTATTGGAACCACAGATTGACCTTAAAACTCAGAATTCAGAATATAAGTCAATGTGACCTGCCATTCAGGATGAC
>NZ_FNRG01000011.1:0-21029 GCF_900107835.1 Oribacterium sp. KHPX15 | reverse complement strand
CTGATTACATGAAATTGAGTCATTGTGACCTGCCATTCAGGATGACCCAAATGCAGGTAACCGGAACATGGGTCAATGTAACGCCTTGTTCACTGCGGAAATAAGGCATCCCGGCTGAACTGTTACTTGTTTTCAAGGGCTGTGACCTGATCCTCGGAGACGCCTTCGGAGCTTTCGGGAATGAAGACAATCTTCAGGGTATAGAAGATGATACGGAGGTCAAAAAGGACAGACCTCTGGGAGATGTAGAGCAGGTCCAATTTCAGTTTGTCCAGGGGGGTGGTGTTGTATTTGCCGTAGACCTGAGCGTAGCCGGTGAGGCCGGCTTTGACCTTGAGTCTGAGGCCGAATTCGGGTATTTCCTTTTCGTACTGTTCGGCGATCTCGGGACGCTCGGGGCGCGGACCGACGACGGACATATCGTTCTTCAGGATGTTGAAAAGCTGTGGGAGTTCGTCGATTCTCAGCTTTCTGATGACATTTCCCACGGGAGTGATTCTGTCATCGTTTTTGCTTGCGAGACGGGCGACGCCATTTTCGGAATCCACCCTCATACTTCTGAACTTGTAAATATCAAAAACTCTGCCATCCTTGGTGAGACGCTTCTGGCTATAGAGCACCGGACCTCCGTCATAGGCTTTGATGAGAACGCTTGTGATGATGAGGACCGGGGACAGAATCAGGATGCCGAGGAGGGCAATGATTACGTCGGCGGTTCGCTTAACTCCGGCATAGTACCAGGCCTCCGGCATTTTCCTGTTTCTGAGGTAAGGGGTGTCGAAAGTGTGGGACACCTCGTGACTCAGCTTCAGAAGGTCTGACATGTCCATGGACGTATGCATGTCTTTGTGATGAGCGTCGCAGAAAATCATCACTCTCTTCTCTACTTCCTTGGAAACATCACAGAGATAAATGTCTTTGCATTTGCTGAGGGTTTTAAATATGATCTCCGGATCCGTCGTATCCTCATAGGTTCCCAGGATTTCGTAACGATATTTCTTCTCCTTCATCTTTTTCAGGAGTCTGAGATAGTCCTGTGAACCGTATACGATCATTATTTTTCGGGGCTCGTCGAATCTTGCGTAGAGGCGGTTACAGACAAAGGTCACGAGGACAATGGATGTAAACTGAAGGACGAATCCGAGAAGGAAGAACCGGAGGCTAATGCGGCTGAAGTTGTGGAACCAGAAGAAGGTTGCTACGAAGAGACAGAAGTCACCGATGCTGAAGGAAAGCATTTGCGAGAATGCCAGCTCCTGGAGTCGGTAAAGGCCGATCTTGTGGGCGTCGTACATCTTTGCGAAAAAGAAATATACAACGGCAAACATTATACCGACCAAAGTGAGGGTTCTGTAGCCAAAGAAGCCTTCGCCCCAGCCGGGGGCAACATTCCAATACCATATCAGCGCTGCTGTAATGAATGCTATAACCAGACTTATGAGGGTATAGACCTCTTTTATTTTGTTTTTGAATCTTTCTTTTCTTGTCATACTACCCTTCGTCCAGTCCTTGGTTTTGTTAGCGCCATATGTAACTTATTCCGGTTTCAGAAACGGTATATCATATTTGGAAACCATATACAGCGGCTTATATCTTTTATCACGTTAGTATACAGCCTCTTTTTGACTTATGCAAATCTATGGGCAGAAAAAAGGCAGGTGCCGCCGCACCTGCCTCAGAAACTCTTCTTACTGTGGTGAGAACTGATCCTTACCTACACCACATAAAGGACAAACATAGTCCTCAGGAACGTCTTCCCACTTTGTTCCTGCTGCTACTCCGTTATCAGGGTCTCCATTCTCTTCATCATAGATAAAACCGCAAACATTACAAACGTACATCATATCTTAACCTCCCGGATTCATCAAACAGTTGCCTTCCACAAACCGTGGAGATTGCAATACTCATAAGCTGCCACAACTTTTTCTGTAACCTTGAACTTTGCTTCAGGCTTCATACCCGGTTTGAGATAGTGAATCTGGAATCCTGCCTCAGTCTCCAGCAGTATCCATCCGATGAAGTGCGCCTCGAGCATAGGGTGCTCAACAGAACCTACACACACAGAAACCGTATCTCCATCCACCTCAACAACCGGAACGTGCTTTTCCTGAGCCGCATCAGTTGTATTGGTCACAAGCTCTTCACCAACGGATAAGCTCTTGTCGGAAATCACGATCTGGTCATCAATCTTATAAAATTTCATGTCCTAGTTCCTCCTTTTACCATAGTCCGGATCACGAATATCACTAATATCAGAATATGATAAAGCACTTAAAAAGGCAATGAGATTTTGCTGTATTTATTCCGCAGCGCCGCGCATCATAAATGATATAACCTTCTTCATATCTTCAGGATCCGAAACCAGAAGCTCAAGCTCTTTGATAGTTGCTGTATTTAACAGATTGGCTGTCAGGATCATCTGAGAGAGCTTTGATTTAAGGTTGATACGATCACCCTCCTCTGAGACAAGCTCAATCTTGCCCTTACAGCTGTCAAGAACTTTAAAAAGACCTTCTACATTGCTTACATTCTCAAGTTTCATTACATTACCTCCTGCAAATCGTCATACCTTGATCTACCGGTGGTTCTTCATCGAACCGGAGCCGGTAGTCTGTAAATATCTTTAATAGTTTTCTGCCTTCAACTGGAAATAATCCTTCGGGTGATTGCATACAGGGCAAACTTCCGGAGCTTCCTTTCCGATCACTATATGTCCGCAGTTGCTGCACTGCCATACACAGTCGCCGTCACGGGAGAATACAAGCTTGTCTTCAACGTTCTTGAGGAGCTTTCTGTATCTCTCTTCATGTTCCTTTTCAATGGCGGCAACACCCTCGAAGAGCTCGGCTATTTCGTCGAAGCCTTCTTCTCTTGCCTTCTTTGCAAATGAAGGATACATCTCTTTCCACTCGTATCCCTCACCGTCTGCTGCTTCCTTGAGGCAGTCAACAGTACTTCCGATGCCGGTCAATATCTTGTACCAGATTTCGGCATGCTCCTTCTCGTTGGCTGCTGTCTCGGCGAAAATATTGGAAATCTGTACATAACCCTCCTTCTTTGCCTTGGAAGCGAAGAAGGTGTACTTGTTTCTGGCCTCTGACTCTCCGGCGAAAGCGGCCTGGAGGTTCTTTTCGGTTTCTGTGCCCTTCAGGTCCTGGGCTCTGCATCTCCATTTGTTATCTGACATGGTGCAATCTCCTTTCTGTATATACACGGAACTTAATGTTTATATAGGTATAGTATAACATAATGTATGGCTACACATGTCATTTCTCTTGATTGCATCGTAATTTATCGTATGGGTATTCATATACCTGAATCATTATTGACAGTACCGACATCCTGATTCTCATTCAGTAAATATTCGCCGCTTTCCTGTGTGCTATAGGTCTGTTCATTATTACCGGCAGCAGCCCTGGTATTGGAAGCATTATCAGCACCGGCATTTGTTTCGGTACCGACAGAATTATTATCGCCGGCATCCTGAACTTCATTATTGGCAGCATTATTATCGCCGGCATCCTGAACTTCATTATTCAGTTCATCAGCATCGACTTCATCCGCATCATTCTGCTCATCAGCGTCGACTTCTTCATTCTGCTCATCAGCTTCGACTTCATCCTCTTCATTCTGCTCGTCAGCATTGTCGATCACATTAGCATTATCCTGTTCGCCATCATTATCAGTCGGCGCAAGATTGGTCTGTTCGTCGGTATTTTCAGTCGGCGTAACATTGACCGGTTCATCAGCAGTGTTGGCTGCATCATCATTGTTCATGGTAATGTTTCCGTTACTCTGCATAAGTGCATTATATACTCCGGGGGCTGCCGGCTGACTTCCGGCGGAGTTCGCCCTGCCTCCGGACAAAGCAGCAGGGGTGCCGGTTTCACTATTTTCATCGGAGGCACCAGTATCCGGAGCTTCAACTGCTGAAGTATAGTATGTATTGCCGTATATGTCGTTAAGACGGAAATTCATCAACACATGATCTTTGCCGCCTGTCCTGTGAAATGATTCGTAGCTTACTTCGATACCTTCGCTGTAGATGATTGGATTCTCGCTATAGACAAGGGAGTCAAAGGTGTTTGTGCCAATGCTGTCCCCGTTGGTGTATCTTGCATAACAGGGCCTGATTTCGTCGCCGTCTTTAAACTGATGCAGACCCTTGGGGCTGATCTTTGGATCCTCGTCGAATCTTGAAACGGCATTTCTGTAATTGTATTTATAGCCGACGATGCGCCCGTCTGGCGTTTCCGCATCCTGCACTATCTGAATCAGAATGTTTTTGTCCTTCAGCATTGCCGGAACATACCCACAGATGTAATCCTCCCCGGAGGTCTCGCCATGCACAACTCCGGTTAAATAATACGGAACGATCTCACCGTTCAGAGCCAGCCACTTTCCGTCGTAATCAGGAATAATGTCTCCGTTTCTGTTCCAATCGTGACCACGAGTAATGTCTCCGTCCCTGTCCCAGTCATGATCAAGAGTATTGTCTCCTGCCCTGTCCCAGTCGCTAAGATTCCAGGTTCCGTAATCCAGCAGCCATCCATCACCCGTATCAAGCCAGTAATCAACCCATATATCGGTTATCAGCTCACGTTGCTCTTCGGGAAGACGCAGTCCGGGTTTTCCTTTTTTTATCAGCTTGAAAAAGTTGACATCAGGCACGAGCAGGTCTTCGGGAATCACGGTGTCAGGGTCGTACCAGCTTGTTTTCAGAAGGTCTTCCTCGCTGATTTTCATGTCAACGGTAATGTCTTTTATTTTCTTTACACTCGATACGGATTTTTCCTCTCCGCCACCTGTCTCTGATACGTTGAGCCCGGTTTTTACCAGAACGTTCAGAAAATGCCTGTAAAAATCAAAATAGCTTTCATCGTAATCAAGCGAATAAAGCATTTCCATAACCTGATCAAACTTTTTAGGATATAAATAAGGATAATATATCGCTATACCGTTTGAGCCGGCCACAGTTCCCCGATAATAGCAGACCGCTTCTCTAGCTTTTTCAAGTACCTTCTGTGCCCTGCCGCTTTGTGTTTCTTCTTCGGAAGACTCCAGGTAATCAAAGAGGTCTATCTGCTCGTATCCATCGTTTCCGAAGCTTTTTGTATGTGTTCTTGCTGTTAAAGCATTCCGGAATTGCTCGTTGAAGATTGCCTCCTCTTCTTTAAAATATTCGCCTAACGCAAGGTAAAGGTCCCCGGTTTTTTTCAGATCTATGAGGGACAACGTATAAAAATCATATTTGTTGTAATCAGGACCGGAGACAAAGCTGTCGATTATGGTTCCCGCAAGTTCCGGGATTGACATTCCCGGATCATCGGAAATCTTCTTTATCCATTCCGTGTAATACCAGCCTGTGGATGGCTCCGTTTCCTCAGATGCCATCATGTAATCGGCATGTCCGGAGAGGGCCACAGCTGTTTCGACCGTACACATCAGACACGCATCAAAGCCGATAAAATCAAAATGCAGTCCGCTCTTCGAAAGTGCCTCGTGAATCTCTCCTATGCTCATAGTTTCATCAGGGTAGTATTCATCAAGACCGTAACCGATCAGTGTACCTCCGCCATGATTCCAAAGCACCATTCCGTACCTGTCGGCCGGATAGCATTTTCCTGCCCAGGTGATAAAGTCAGCCAATGTTTCGGCCTCTGACATTTTCACATCATCCAGCAGTTCAATGGTCTCTAACTTTCCATCTTTTATTCTGTACCTGCCTACCCCGTCATTCTCAATTTCTTTGAGATGCCAGCTTTTTGAGCCGCCGGTCTGTATCACAATGTTCAGATTGTCACCCGATGCTGCTTCCAGCATTTCCTGTATATCATTACTTGCGGCACCATCAAAGTTTTCCAGATCGGAGCCTATCATATAAACAAGCAAACAGAAGCTTCCCTCAGCATCTTTTGTATCATCTTTTACGTCTGCTGAAATTCCGGAAGCTGTCTCTGTTTTTGTTTCTGCTTCGTTTTTTCCGTCTATAGATTTTTTAACGCAAGAAGCGCAGGATAAAACAGCACTTAAAACGATTGCCGTAAATATTATGAAGAATGTTTTATTACGCATCTTTTATCACCATGATTACCCTTAAGGATTTTGTAAGGGGGGTCTGACCCCCGCCCTTACGGATGCTCGTTGCGTGTCGGGGCAAATATCCTATTTATCCTTGCATCAGATTGTAAGGTCTGATATCGGACATATCAACAATCTTACCTGATAACTTAAGCATATCCAGATCATACTGATTTTGAATGTTTAGCCAGAACTGTGGAGTAGTTCCAAAGTATATTGCAAATCTTATAGCAGTGTCTGCTGTAATTCCTCTCTTTCCGGCTATAATATCACTGATTCTTGACTGAGGAATGTGTATCTCCTTGGCAAGTCTATATGCTGTTACATTCATTGGTCCCAGAAACTCTTCCTGTAATACTTCTCCCGGTGATATAGGCTCTAAATCCATCATGTAAGTCACCTCCTTAGTGATAATCACCTATTTCTTGAATGATCACATTTCCATTATTCCAATAAAAACATATTCGATATTGATCATTAATTCTAATACTATACTGTCCCTCTCGATCACCTTTTAATTCTTCAAGATGATTGGACGGAGGCACTCTCAAATCATTGATACTTACAGCCGAATGAACCATCACAAGCTTTCTTCTCGCTGTCTTTTGAATATCATGAGGCAGCTTTGCAGAGAATTTCATATTCCATATTTTTTCGGCTTCTTTGTCATGCCATTCTGCTATCATTTACTTCTGCTCTCCATAAGTACTTCTGATTTAAAGATATATATTTTAATCTGTTTTGTCAATTATCTTCATGATAAATATCGTTCGCCCTATCGCAACATCCATTGTATCCTCGCCGACGGCTACCTGATGTGATAAGCAGCAGAAACTACCTACCATTGGTGACAGGTACCAATGTCCTGGAATGCGGTCCGGACGGCATCGTCAGTTTCCCGCAAGCAAAAGATTAACGCCCCTTTCAGCATCAATTGACTGAAAGAGGCGTCTTTTATTTACATGTGCTATTTAATTGCAGTTATGGACTATTTTAAGCCATCCATCTTCTTGTAAACATCTCCCCTTGCCCCGGCAAGAATCGTTTTGATAACCACAACTTTTCCGTTTATAACGGTATAAATGACCCGGCAAGCACCGAGTCTTATCCTGTAATAATCATTTTTCTTGCCTTTGATCCTTTTTACATCGACTTTCTCAGGATGTTCTCCGACCAGGAGCTCCTTAAGGGCTTCCTTATACTCCGTCCTTACGGCTTCATGTGTTTTGAAGAATTTATCGGCGGCTTTTGTATATTGAATCTCATATGTAAAACTGCTGTTCTTAGCCATAAATCCCCTTACACCCTTACCTGTTCAACGGAAGAGATGGAAAGGTCATCGTCCGACAGGCTCTCTATTTCATCAAGAATCTCAGTGCTTTCCTCTATGTCCGCTTCCTGTACGTTGGCAGTTAATTTATAGAACGGATCCTGCTTCATTTTGCCGACATATTCCCGTACTGCCTCCTTTATCACATCTGTTACTGTCATGTGATAAACAGAGGCTACCTGTTTCATCTCATTTATATCAATCTCATCCATTTTGAAATTCATCGCTTTGACTGCCATAGACAACACCTCCTTTTTACTTTATAGTATATACCGCAAATACCGTAAAGTCAATGTGGCCAATTGTGTCTTTCCTCATTTTGGCTGCGCGTCTGTGAATGTTATGCTGCTCATCATCTTGTTATCTTTTCAAAATCCGCTTTAGGATGCTTGCATATCGGACAAATGAAATCATCCGGTAGCTCTTCCCCTTCCCATTCGTATCCGCAGATGGTACATCTCCATACAGTCTTCCCTGTTGCTGTTTTTCCAACAGGCTGGGGCTTTGGTTTGATGTTCTTCTGATAATACTCATAGGTGCAGGAAGCAGCATCCGACAGCACCTCCATCATGACCGGTTCACATATAAACAAGGTATGGGAGCCCAGATCCACGGATTCTTTCACTTCCAATGAGAAGTAAGCATTGGTTCCCTTTGTTATATAAGGAATATCATTTTCCGCAATCCTGTAATCCTTAGCATTTAAGCTCTCGTCAAACTTATCAACGTCTCTTCCGGATTGAAAACCGAAGTGCTTGAAAAGCTCGAACTCCGCTTCTGTACTTATGACAGAAACATTGCAGCGGCCTGTTTCTTTCAGCATGTCATGGGTATAATTTGCCTTGTTTACCGCAATTGAAATCCGGTTAGGCGAAGATGCCACCTGAATCGCAGTATTGATGATACAGCCATTGGTCTTTTTGCCATTCTTCACCGTACATACGAACAGCCCGTAGGAAAGCCTATACATCGCTTTGGTGTTCATCTCAGCTTTTCTGCCAGGTTCATTGCCATCAGTTACAATGTTGTTTTCAGACATAGTCACATCTCCTTTCCGAAAACTCAATTTCCTCAAAAACTCATGATCAAAAGTTCCGGCTCCAACATTTGATTTATCATCAGAAGAAGCCGATGCATCTTTTCATCATATGAATGTAGCCATATAGAGCGGCAGGGTGATGATCCCGTCTTCGCTTACACCGATATTCCCATCAATAAATTTATATGCATAGGATATGTTCCGGTTCTTCTTCATTGCTGATATCAGTGAGGTTGCCCTTTCTTTTCCGCTCTTCACCTCTATGGGCACAACCTTCCCATCGACCTGGATGATGAAATCCAGTTCCTTCTTAGTGGTTTCATTTTTGTAGAAGTATAAAGGGTATCCCTTTTTGTGCAGCGCATCAGCTATGGCACACTCATATATCCCGCCCTTCGTATTCCCGTCAAGGGTATTCTCTACGATATGCTGTTTCAGCGAGAAATCCTTCATGGCAATGAGCAGGGACAGATCCGTTGTATATGCCCTGAAGAAATCATCCCGGGCATAATCGGCAAGATCATATCTCACATCAGTCACGATCCTGCATAAGTGGATGATATCAGCCCTGAGCAGCCATTCGATACTCGAATAATATTTTTGTGCCCTGGCTCCATGCTCGATCTCTTTGTACTGGAATTTGTGGTTTTCTTTATCAAGCAGCTGTTTTGACAGAGTCAGATAGCATTTCTCGGCCTTGACCTTTTCTTCCGCAGTCGCATAATGGGCGATATCATACTGATAGCCCCGGAGCAGGTTTCTCTGAACACGGTCTACATCTCTGAAATCCCTGGTGTCAAAATATTTCTGGACCACCTCCGGCATTCCTCCGGTTGCGATATACAGTCTGTAATATTCCATCATTTTTTTATGGATCGGATCAGGAACCGGTTTCTTTGAATCAATATATCCCCGGAGCGTTTTTATCATATCGTCAGAGATACCGATACCCCAAAGGAATTCCTCAAAATCCAGGCCGTACATGTTGAGATAATCAACATATCCTACCGGATAGGAAGATGCCCTTTTATAATCGATCCCTAAAAGGGAACCGGATGCGATCACATCATATCTGTTATCTGTAGCCCAGAACTTTAAGGAAGTGATGGCTTCCTGGCACTCCTGTATCTCATCAAGGAAGATCAGGGTCTTTTCCGGATCTATTTTTTTATCCGGGAACCGGAAACGCAAGGCCATGACCATATTATCCACTGTAAGGTCTCCGGAAAATATATCTGACGCAGACGGTGTTTCTTTGAAATTGATTTCAACGATTTCTCCGTAATGTGACTCTGCAAACCGTTCTATGGCATAAGTTTTTCCGGTTTGCCTGGCGCCCTGGAGTACAAGGCATTTTTTTTCTTTATTTTCTGCCCATGATCTAAGCTGTGTAAAAATCTTTCTTCTCAACATGATTCATACTCCATCATAAATAGATGATACAATTATATATTCTAATCAACATTTTGGAAAGCTATAATGATTATATATCATCATTTTGGAATATAAAAATGTATTAGATTTTTCAAAAATTACGTATCCTTGTTGACTGTACGCGCCATCTTATGCCCCCTTCAGTGCATCATTTATATATGCAACTTTATACTTTACATGACTCACCTCAATGTCGAATGCACTCAGGATCTCTGCCTTCAATCTGAGGCAGAGTCTTCGATTTGTTTATGACAATGTCTCCGGTATCCCTGAAGCATCTTCACCATAACTTTCCTCGTAGGATACTTGTCTATCCACTCCAATGCCAACCGTCTTACCCGTTCCTCCCCGCCCGGGTACTGTGACATACGCATCAGATATCTATTCAGTTCATCATACCGCGAGCGATTGCATGCAGACTCTGCCAATCCGGAAACAAATTCAGCATAAAAATCCAAAATATGCTCTGAATAATCACCTTCCAAAGCGAAGCCATATTTATTCATCAACCCCAGCTTATCCTTCTGTTCCCAAATCGTATCAAACAGCTTGTCATACATCTTCTCCTCAGCAAGAAGTTCACATCTTTTGTCAACATTATTACGTGATTCTATTATCTTTAATCTTTCTTCCAGCCACTCCTCATCGTTACACATAGCCCGATATGCCCTGTAGTCCTCCAAAGGTGCTCCCTGATTAATCAAAAGATCCGCTTTCCTTTCTAACTTCTCGGCCACTTTATCTTTATTTCGAACATATAGTTCAATGAGACGTTTTGAATATGAATGCATAGTATAAGCAGAATCCTTTTCAAATTCCTTTCCAAGTGTAAGGATTTTGATTTCTTCATCCGTATTGTTCTGCTCCGTGGCCTTTTTTATAAAATAGTCTCGTACCGATCTGAAACTCATGTACCTTCGCATGTACTTATCAATTTCTTCCTCAGTTATTCCTATTCGCCTTGCAAATATATTACGAAGTTCAATCGCATCAATACTGTAACCATAATAAGAAGTAAAAATCCCCGGACACTGTATCTGTCCCCTGCTGCTCTCAATCTTTTCTTCAAGTCCTTTTATTATTTCCTTGAGCTCTGCTTCTGATGCCAATTCATACTTCAGAAAATCCTGCAGCATGTCTTCCATATAGTCGATAACCGTGCCATCGTCTGAATGTTCCTCAAACCACTCCTTAATACATTCGCGGTCCTTAGGATCACAGCTGGTTATTATGCTCTGCCACAACTCATAACACGTGCTTGAAATCGATGCAATCTCTCCATCGTCATCTATATCACAATTTCCAAGCTTAGTGTATGCATAAATGGAGGCATTAAAAGCATCCATGTAACTCTCATCATCGATAAGTGCACCAATCCTGTTTCTAATGAGACTATCAAGATCAGATGCAAATGACATAGCATTATAATAATCTATATATCCCGTCCTATCGCCATAGGCGTAAAAGACTCCATCAATTTCCTTTTCTATCTGTTTAACGTCTGAAGAACTCCCTGACCTCAGATTAGCACGGATAAAACTTTCCATTCGTTCATCTTGATTTGCAAGATGAATAAGCAATTCTTCTATGTCCTTGCGATCAGCAGATTTTATGATCTCTTCAATACTTTGTGACTCAGCAGCCGTATAAGGTACACCAAATGATTTATCCGATGCACTCCCTGACTCCGCAAGGAATAGTACTGCTGCCATATGTTTACACCATTCGCCCTTCGCGGCATATGGACATGAACAGTATCCGTCGGTAATCTCAGAACCTGAATACCTGATTTTTACTTTATAATGTTCACCTCCTTTGACAACTGCGGAAATACTGTCATCCGTCTTTACCAGGTCTGTGACATTACCTTCTTTGGCGTAATCCCAGCCCCTTTCAAGAATATGAGAACGGAACAATTCTCTCCATTTGAGCATAATACATACATCCTTGATTTTTCTTAACCTAACACTCATACTTTCGCATGGGTGTCTTACTCCCACTTTGTTACTTTCCATACATTAATCAACCTGTCAATGCTCCACGAAGCATTGGCCGGGCTTGTTGAGGGCAGGCAAAAAGCTTTGATTCCAAGAGTCTTTTCTATATATTTCTTATAATACTTTTCTGCAGTCTTACCATTCACAAACACTCTTTCAATATGTGATGCATCAAGTATGATACTAAGATCATTTGGCATAACATTCTTTATACTTGAATCCGATGAGCCTACAATCTCACAGGAATGAATAACATCCCACAGAGCAACATGATTCCTCAAAAGAAAATCACGTTTTTCAGAAACTGTATCAGGTACTCTTTCATGAAAAACAGCGGCCATGACCTTCCAAAATCTGTTTTGTGGATGCCCGTAAAAAAACTGTGCCTCTCGTGATTTAACTGAGGGAAAGCTGCCGAGAATAAGCACTTTCGAGTTTTCATCGTACAAAGGAGGTATCGGATGTATAATCATTTGCTATCCTCTATAAACGTAAATATATGGCTACGTGATATTAAGGTTCTGTAAAGCACAGAAACCACCTATTTATTTGTCCATGCTTCCGAATATCTTAAGCGTCCTGTAAGGGGAACTGATTATGGTATGGGTCCACCCAAAGTAATCATATGTTTAATGGTACCTGACCCCAACGTCCCACCACTGCCTGCTACGCCATCATACCGTTCCTTCAAACAGAACTTTATCTCCGATCTCTACCCTCTTTACTCCCTGTTCTTTATTTTTGTTAAAATTAAAACTAAGCATATAGCCGGTATTCAGATTCCAATAATCCAGATATTCACTGATCTGCTTTTCACCTTCTGCATTATACCTTTCCCCGCGCCATATCTTAAGTTCTATGATGTACTGCTTCCCCAGGTAATCGACGATCACATCTGTTCTTGTCTGGTCTCTGGTCTGTGCTTCGATATAGTAGTTTCCGGTTCCATTTATAATCGGTTTCAGATATAACAGAAACTGTTCTCTGCCATCTTTCTCTTTGAAGCGCTCCACCAAAGGTCCGCATATTTCAGTGTACGTCTTAATGAACTTTTCCAATATCAGGCGCATGTTAAGTCTACCCTCTGTGACGAACTGATTCTTTGCAAGTTCACCCTCTCGAGAGAAAACATTTCTTTTTAGTTCCTCATCTGAAAGGAAAAGGTTATATAGCCTTGTTTCAAATATTCGATTAGCAATTCTCACTGTGTTATGGTCATTCCGGATCAGGCCATACATCTGCATCTGCACGATATCTTCCTGATCCGGATTCCATGTAAGCCTGGTCCCCTCCATCAGTATGCCTCTGATAGAAGCTTTCAGATACGGATAGTTATTCAGGTTCTTGGTCAGTGTCTGAAATAGTGTATTATTTTCTGCAAGAAGAAGCTTGACAGCTTCATCTATGCCACTCTCTGTCCACGCGTCAGACAGGCTCATTGTTTTGCTGACCTCTTCATCCAGCAGTTGACAAATTCTGCTCACAAGAAAAGGATAACCATTTGTATAGTCTCTGATACTTTTGGCCATGACCGCTGTATCCATCCCGGTATGATGGTCTGCTTCATACTCATCAAGCATCCCCTTTATACCGTTTTCAGACAAACTCATATCTATCGTAAAATCGGCTGCTATATTCCACGGACTATTTTCCTTATGTTCATCCTCCGGTCTAATCTTTGATCTTATGTGTTTCACATCCGTCACTCCGGCAAGAATGACTGATTGAAATGTTTTCTTTTCCGGATCATCTTCCCGTTCCAGATAATCCGCTCTTAACTGTGCAAGAAAATCAAGAAATACCTGATTGTTGGTTGCTGTATCCACTTCATCTATAATCAACACCACAGGCTTTTCGGATCCTTCGCACCACTCTGTCAGAGAAGAGAATAACTCATCAAGCACCGCTTTATTCTCTTTTCTGGAAATATATTCTTGTAATTCCGCTTTTAATGCTCCGGGAATTGGAAGACTCTTTCCGCGTGCCATTATCTGACGGCAAAAAGCCTGTACAAATTTTTCTTCAGTCCTAAAGCTTGCAGCACTTATCTTCTGAAAATCAAGGCTAAGCACGTCATAGTCTAGTTTCAGATATTCCGTCAGAGCTTTTATAGTTGTCGTTTTCCCATATTGTCTCGCCCGGTTGATTGTAAAATACTTACCATCATCTACAAGCCTTTTTATTTCCCTCACCCTCTCGGAGAGATCTACCATATAATGCTTTGATGGTATACATATCGCTGTTGTATTAAACTTTTTCATCGCTCAAATATCCCTCCACATGAACCCTGTCAACAATTATTCATCACTTTTGATTATAACATAAAAACTGTGCCCGTTTTATTCCGGTCACAGTTTTTGACGCCCCTTTATTCTTTCTTCTGCAATGGTCTCTTAATATCCATCTTCCCAGCATCTTCCTCCGGCACTTCTATAACCCCAAACCGATACAGCATCGGGCAAATATACGACACACCCCTGATATCCCCCAGTGCCTTTGCTCGCAAAACAATCTCGCTCTGTAATTCAACTGCTTTTTCAAACGCCAGCATCACAGAACTCCAAACAATCGTCTTACTCTCGCTTCTACTGTCTATAATCAGTTCTCTGTTATAATCACCATTCCGGCCTTTCGTTAACTCATAGGTAAAAGGCAGTCCTATTACTGTACGGAAAGGATACTTTTGGAACGCCACAACCGCATCCCAAAGAGCACTTTCGTTCATGCGCTCCATCAGATTCCTTACCGCCTGCTGCCTTCTACGATATATATTGATTCGCTCCGCATTCATCGACAGTTCTTCCGACTTATATATCGACTTCGTATACGGCAGATATCCGTTTACAGATGATTTTTTAAGGCCCGTAAGCTCCTGAATCTCCGCTATACTCTTCCCGGCAGCACGCAGATCGTTTACTACTTTTGATATTTCATTACTGTATGCTCCGGATGTAATAAGCAGCTTTCGGATCTTCAGAGGTGACATATCAAATTCAGCTGCCGTCTGTTTCAGCTCCCCGATTTCATCATATGATTCAGATACCGCATCCAACAGATTCTTCATAATCTTATCCGGATCATAATGTGGTCGTTTCTTAGGTCTGGCCATTTGCTAACACTCCGCTTACTCTCATAAATATTCACTATCATTTATATTTCATATTTGCATAAGGTTAATGCCTTATCATAATAACCTCAAAATCATTCTAATGTCATTTCAATCCAACCTATGTTGTGAATCCCACGGAACTGCACGCCCAAGATCAGCCTTTTTTAGACATACAGATCCGCGGTTTTTTCAATATTTATTTCGCGAGTTAATCATTTGGAAAAATTAAATCATCTCCCGTCTTCACTTCAAATTACTCATTCTACATTCAATTGGGATTTAAGCGCATCCTGTAATACCTGAGAAAAATTAACTCCTGCATTGATAGCTAATTCATTAAGCCACTCCGGAATAGAAAGTGTTTTTTTCACAGCTTTATTATTATTTCTTTTTTGATATTCCAATGTATCGCAAAGAACGCAATTAACAAACGAACCATTTGGCACTTCTATACTATCGGGATCTGAAGGCACCGGCACTTTTTTATTATCCCGTTCGTAATCATAAAGCGTAAAAGCGAGAACATCCTGCGCCATATAAAGCGCATCCGCTAAATCATCACCACAAGTCACGCATCCCTTAATATCCGGGAAGTCCACTGAATATAGACCGTTTTCCTCTTTTGTAAATATTGCCGGATATACATATTTTGCCATACTTCGCACCTCTCATGATAATAGGAAACACAATGTTCAGAACTTATTCAAGCAAAGGTTTTACTCAAGCCCCGCCTGTTTTAAAATCGCGTTTACGGTTCCCGTAGCCAGCTCTTTTGCTCCATGCCTTGGAACTCTGAAATAGTTTCCACTTACCGGACTAAACCATTTGTCATGTTCCTTACCATGTTCTACAAGCTTACATCCCGCCGATTTTAATATTTTTATCAGCTCCGATGTTTTCACTGTTTTCCTTCCTTTCTGTACCTTATATACGTATATTATTACGTATTATTACGTGCGTCAATACATCTTTTCACAGGTGATAGTCGGCTCATTAATTTATCCTATATCCCCGCCATCAGCTCTATCTCCCTCCCATACCTCTCTCCGCTTTCTATCGTGGTTCTCGTTCCACTGTTTCTGCCTACATCTATTACAAACAGCTTATCTGACAGCGCCGCTATCAGGCGGTTACGCATGGGGAAATAAAAGTTTTTGGGTGTAGTTCCAGGGGGATATTCCGAAAGGACACAGCCGGTTTTGATGATCTTTTCGTAGAGTTTTTCATGTTCTTTCGGATAGCATATGTCCGGGCCGCTGCCGAGTACTGCTATGGTGTAGCCGTTTCCCATTATGGCTGCGGTGTGGGCGTAGGAGTCAATGCCTTTTGCCATACCGCTGATTACTGCCGAGTTATCCTTTACTGCTTTTTCGGCTGTGATGATGGATTTTTCTTTTCCTTCCTGAGTACATCTTCTGGCGCCGACTATGCCGACAGAATCTGCGTATTCATTTATCCGGAGTTTGCCTTTGACATACAGGAGTACAGGAATATCCGCTAAGCCTTTGAAGCGTTCGGGATACCGGATATCTTCATATGCCACTATATCTATACCGGCGGCATCTGCTCTTGAAAGTATTTCCTCTGCAGAATCCCGGATAAAGCGGTCATTCCTTTGATCGAGAAATGCTTTCACCTTTCTTTTCGGAATAATGCTTTTCGCCGCGCACTGAAGGATATCTTCATCCGACATTGAAAAGCAGGCGGTGATATCGCCACATATATTTATAATAGAGTTGTCAAATACCGGTCCTAACCCTTCCATTACTGTGAGCATTATGTATTTTACTGTTTTTTCTTTATCCACTTCCTTCATATCCTACGCTATGGCATACATCTGGTTGCTGGATACGTCGAGGTCGCGGCATCCAAGTACCCGTACTATGTCTTCCCTTCTTATATTTTCTGATCCGTCAAGATCTGCCGATGTCCTGGCAAGTCTCAAGAGCTTATGTATGACTCTGGCACTGTAGCCGAATTTCTCACTTGCCCTCTTCAGGATCCCTGTGCACTCCGCATCAAGCTTGCAATACTTTTGGATCATGGTGGTGGTCATCTGGGCATTGCAGTTCACCTGATCATCATTCCTGAATCTCTCCTGTTGTATCTTCCTTGCTTTCTCGACCTTTTCCCTTAACTGTTCTGATGTAAAACTACTCTTTTGACTTTCAAGATCAAAGTAATCTACGTGGGCAACACTCTTCTGTATATCTATCCTTTCAAGGATCGGTCCGGAGATCTTGCCACGGTAGTGGATTATCTCATAATCCGTACACCGGCACTTCTTTGAAGGATAGTATCCACAGGGGCAGGGATTCATGGCTGCAACAAACATGAAGTTGGCTGGATATGAGTTCGTTCCGTTCACTCTGGAAATCGTGACCCGCTTATCCTCCATGGGCTGTCGCAGGGCATCAAGAGTGCTTCGTGAAAACTCTGCAAGTTCATCAAGAAACAGGACACCATTATGTGAAAGTGACACCTCACCGGGCTGTGCATAGCTTCCGCCACCGATCAGGGCATTGAGCGAGACATTATGATGGGGTGCACGGAAGGGCCGCATTTTAATGAGTCCCTCCCCTGCATCCAGCAAACCGGAAATGCTGTGAATCTTTGTCACTTCCAACGACTCCTTCTCTGTCATCCTCGGAAGGATGGTGGGGATCCGCTGGGCTATCATGGTCTTTCCGCAGCCGGGCTCACCTATCATCAGAATGTTATGACCTCCCGCAGCACCAAGCATGATCGCCTCAATGAGTTCATCCTGCCCTTTAACGTCAGAAAAATCCATGCCTGTCCCGGCAGATTCTGTATCAGTCAGGTTTGATGCATCTCTGTTTGATCCTTCCATTCCCCCGGATGAATCCTTATCACTTGCCCCGGGATCCATGAGCACTCCACTCTCCAAAAGCTTTACTGTATCCGAAAGGGTGCTTACAGGATAGATATTGATCCCGGACACAGATTCTGCTTCCTGTCTGTTCCCATAAGGAACAATGACTGACCTTACACCGCATTTTCTTGCTTCTGTTATCATAGAAAGGACTCCGGTGCAGGGCCTTATCCTACCGTCAAGGGAGAGCTCACCAATGAATGCATACTCGTTAAGATTCTTCGGTGCTATCTGGTCCGTCTGATACAAAAGTGCAATGATCATCCCAAGGTCAAAATGTGATCCTCTCTTCTTTTTATCACCGGGTGCCAGGCTTATGATCACCTTATCCTTTGGTATGTCATACCCACAGGACTCTATTGCCGCCTGTATCCTTTCCCCTGCCTCTTTTATTGCCTGGTCAGGAAGGCCTATTATGAACATCCCCTGCTGCTGACCTCTTATGGTGCTCGCCTCTATCTCCACCATAAAACCGTCAACGCCGGAGGTTGCCATACTCTTTACTACTATTGCCATTTTTAAGTTCCTTCTTTGTTATTATTCCTTTCTCATTTTTCAGGCATATCTATCTTTTGGATGATGACATCCCTCACCATGGAAGCCACATGTCATCTTCCTTCATGTCCTTCTGTATCAGCATTTCCTGCTCTGCATGGGATATCTTCCCCTCTACGAACATGCGGTACTGTTCAGCAGGATTATTTCGAAAACATCCCAATACTCTTGACGTATCTGTCAGTTCACGAAAAACAGATCCGTTACCGCTTTTATTATCTCTAACCGACACAAAATCCGCATAGCTGCTATATTTATATGACAATGGTTCACGGACCATCTGCGCCTTTACCGGATTAAGATGTATGTATCTGCTCGCCTCAAGTAAGTAGGTTTCATTTTCTATAAGCTGTCCTATATATCTATTTTCAAAGAGATGCCCGGTAAGCTTGTATTTCATATTGTAAGAGGCTGCATATGATAAAAGCAGTTTGTGCATTATCTTCCATATTTCCGTATCGCCTGTTCCAACTACCATATGAAAATGGTTTGTCATCAGGCATATTGAATATATCTTGAAATCATACAGTTCTTTAACACTCTTAAGGCACACAATGAACATCTGATAATCCCATTCTTCTTTGAAAATACTGGATCTTCTGTTCCCTCGGCTCATCACATGATATACTGCTCCCGGATACCATATCCTTTTCTTTCTTGCCACTTTTCTTACTATCCTTAATTTCGTTTGGAATTTTTCTCAAATTCAAATTCGTGCATTTACATCATTATTCAATTTTCTGAATCTTGATCTTTAAATAATACGCCGACGCTAAAAACCATCGACGTACGATTCCTTATTTCTTATCCTTATTCATTGCAGTAAACGCTGCTACATATCCCAGTATTCTGTCTCTTTGAGATTTTTCCAGTTGGTTAAACTCAGTGACAAGAATCCCACTATCTGTACTTAATTCCACTGTATAGTATTGCTGGTTTTTTCCACGGTTCTCGGCAGGATCAACCCCTGACAGAAGCCACTCAGGCGATACATCCAGAGCTTTACATATAGCAAGTATCTTGTCAGATGACGGATTCGTTTTGTTCTTCTTCCATTCACTGATAGTGCTCTGTTGTATACCGGCTTTCTCTGCAAATTCCCGCTGTGTCATATTAAGCTGCTTTAATCTCTCGAATATCCTTTCACTTATAGTCATAACTGGGTCTCCTGTCTATAATCATGAAATAATCTCCAATAACCATTCCATGGGGTTCATATCTTTTACTTTCGATGGAATCCTATTCACCTGCTTCTTCAAGAACATAATTCCAAACCTGCTCACTGATAAACAGGCCATCAGCTATCAATGCTTCCATTGCCGGCTTAATCGCCTCTATATAGCCTTCTCTTTTAGCTTTTATCAACACTCCAAGTGTACCCGTAACTGTCATTCCAAGGAATTTCGCTGTTTTCTTGGCTGCATTATCATCCATTATCAGAAGATCAGCCTTCATCTCTTCTGCAAGAATCATCACCTCTACTTCACCAACGTGAAGTTTAGCACGAAACAACTTTTTATCCTCAGTATTTTCTATTGTCTTTACCTTAATCCAAGAACTGCTCATGACAGCAGTCTTAGCAGGTTCGGTTTTTATTTCATTCAAAACAGCTTCCGGAATATAAATCTCACCATATAGTTTATGGAGCAACTCAAGTTGACCTATATCGGCCAATGCAATCAAGGGCGTTGTATTTGAAACAACTTTACGCATTGTTTAATTCCTCCATAAATTCATTTTTATCATCAAAATGAAATATGGATATCCCATTATCACCCAGCAAACGAATAAACTCTTCCTTATCCATCCCTGCAATTTGTGCACAATATCCTAATGAAACTCCGTTTTTGACATAATAACGGATTGCCACTGCCTGCCTTGCAAATGCTGAAGCATCACCTTTACTCATCTTGGTGTCATACAACACCTCATTAGGAATATCTACTGCTATCTGACACATATTTGTCGTCTCCTTAAATCATTGTTTATATCCAACTCCAAATTGAGCCTCTTACCATATAGAGCACTTCTTTTAAAACTATCATGCAATTTCACATTAACACATCAGGTCATTTGGTGCAATTTTCACACTAAGTCAACAAGCGTCTCTAATTTCCACTCTCAACATTGGTTATTATTAATTCTTGATTAGCGATTTTACTTTGATATTCAATTTTATGAATCATACTCCAAAAGAAATTCCTTGTCAATGCCTCAGCACGTATGTTTATAAAAATTTTATTGTGAACTTTGCCTTCGAGGTACACTAAAACAGGTGTAACCACTCGAAAATGGCGTAATTTCGTGCATTTTTGGGTTGTTTTGCTTCTGAAACCATGATATAATTAGTGTAACGGTTACACTAAAGCATGGGGGCCTCATGTATTACAATTTCAGTGTTAACTTCCAGAAATTTTACGACTACACGCCCTCACAGTTTACTCAAACGGTAACTCCTCGTATGCTACAATCGCTTCTTCGACATACTCCAAGGCCTCATCATAGAGGCCTTTTTCTATAAGATAATTGTCTATAAACATCAGGCGTTTTTCCAGTTCTTTGATCCTTGCCTTTAGTTCCGGCTTTGTTAC
>NZ_FNRG01000034.1 GCF_900107835.1 Oribacterium sp. KHPX15 | reverse complement strand
CTGAAATTGTAATACATGAGGCCCCCATGCTTTAGTGTAACCGTTACACTAATTATATCATGGTTTCAGAAGCAAAACAACCCAAAAATGCACGAAATTACGCCATTTTCGAGTGGTTACACCTGTTTTAGTGTACCTCGAAGGCAAAGTTCACATTTTATTATCCGCTCTGTTATGGGCTTTTTCCAGAAACTCTGCTACCTTATCACCGTCCTCTGCCCATGTTGCTTTTACAAGCTCCAATGAAGTTCTGAAGGAGGCAAATGCATCTACCCACTCAGCATCTTTTGTAGAAGATTTGAACTCGTCCATTATTTCGCGGTTAGGTATGAATACCTCACTTTTTTCATCATCAAACCCAAGGTATCCGAGATGTATCAAAAGCGACAGAACGTCATCACGTCCGGTGAAGGTAGTCATATCGTTCTGGTATGTTGATGTATCGACCTTAAGTCGCCCGCCATCCATAAGAAGCGCTACGGCATCCTTCAGGCCGTCAAGATTCATATTTATAAATTCAGCCAATGCCTCAAAGGTTTCCGTCTTATTCCAATAGTCTATGATTTTACCGGTTGTTGTAGCCTCTACAACAGACAATGGACTGTATAATGCATATTTTACGGACTGCGGTGTTCTGCCTGTGAGTTTCTGTTCTTTATGTTCCGGATCAGGAGGAATGATGCCACTGACAACATAACCATCATACCAGGCTTTCATCTTTTCAAAATCACGGTCATATTCATAAGCCAGATCCATTACTTCCTTTTCTGTGAATCCGGTATATGGTGCCAGCTCCCTTGGAAACATCATGGAATACTCGGTAAACATATTAAGAGCGGAATGCTTCCCGTATTTCTTTATGGGAAGGATTCCTGTCATGTATGCAAGAGCAACATGCGCATTATCTTTCAGTAAATCACGCAAAAAATCCAGGTACTCTTTCTGTCCTTCTTTATCATCTTTTCGTTCTCTGAAAAAAGCATCCCATTCATCAATGACGACAACCACCTGTCTATCATTTTCCGCGTATACATCGTCAAGAGTCTGGATAAGATCATTTTCATCAAATAAAGCCACATCCGGATATGCCTTTTTGTAGTCTCTTATTACAAGTCGTTGCATTTTTTCCAATGCTTCACGGACTGTTACATTCTTTTTCACGAACTTAGTCATAACAATCCTGATTACATCAAACTTTCCAAGATACTTATCCCAGATAATCTCTTCTGATTCTGCCCCGGTTTGCGAGCACTTTGACAACATTCTTTTCTCAAACAATTCCCTGTCATTCGCTTCCCTGTCATAATACGCACAGACCATATCAGCTGCTATGCTCTTACCAAATCTTCTGGGACGCGAAACACTGACAAACCTCTGCTGTGTGTTAATAATAGAATTGAGATAGCAGATCATCTCAGTCTTATCCACAAATATCTTTGAGTTTACAGTCATTTGATATCTCTGACTTCCCGGATTTAAATACTGTCCCATGCTTTTCTCCAATCAAATCTTCTGCGTCAAAAGAACATGTCATTTGTTCCCCAAAATCATGCCTTAAGAATAGCACAAAAAAAGAAAAAGGTCACTTAACCGGTAGTTGATGATTATATGGATGAAAGGAACCAGCCTTCTGTTGACGAGATTCCCGAGAGAGAGGAATTTTAATGTATCTGTTGGACACAAACATCTGCATTTATCTTATGAAAAACTCATTTCCGTCAATGACTGAAAAAGTTTTTTCGCATTCACCATCAGAGTTTTACATTTCTTCAATAACTGTATATGAACTCGAATATGGAGCCGCAAAAAGTAAATGGTGTGAAAGAACAAGACAGAACCTGCATCTATTTCTCGCGTCCTTCAACATCCTTGAATTCGACAGTTCTGATACTGTTTCTGCCGGAATGGTCCGCGCTCATCTTGAGGAAAATGGTACGCCCATAGGCGCATATGATGTTCAGTTGGCGGGTTAGGCGCTGTCAAAATCGCTTATATTCATAACACATAATGTGGAGGAGTTTGGGCGTGTGCCGAGGTTAGCCATTGCAGATTGGGTAAAGGAAGGATGACTCTGTTACATTTATAAAATTGTTTATAGCCTCCTTTATTCGCCCCATTATATTGAATTAATCGTACGAATGTGGTAAAATCATCGTACTATTTAATGAAAGGATGTGTCACATATGTCATCAATCACAGCAACTGAATTAAAAACAAATCTAAGCAAATATCTAACTCTTGCTTCAACCGAAGATGTCCTTATCACCCAATATGGAAAAGTGATTGCTAAGTTAACAAGTCCTTTCCAGGACAGAGTTAGTGTTGCAGAGTCACTTTTCGGGTCACTTCCGCAAAATACTACACTTGAAGAAGCTCTTAACGAAAGGACAAACGAGATATGAGAGTCCTGTTGGATACAAATATCATAATTGACGTACTTCAAAACCGGGAGCCTTGGTGCGTATCCGGCAAAGAAATCTTTTTATCAGTAGCAAGAAAAGAGTATTCCGGATGCATCACTGCAAAAGAGTCCGCCGACATCCATTTTTTTGCAAAAAAACAATTTAAAGGTGAGGAAAATGTTGACGACAAAGCCCGTCAGATTCTTATTAAACTCTTCTCACTTTTCGAAGTACTGGATACAACTGAGGCAGATTGCAAAAACGCTCTCTCATTTCCAAACAATGACTACGAGGATGCTATCATGATAGAAACAGCTTTACGGTCAGGTGTTAAATGTATCATTACAAGAAATACGGAACACTTTTCGGAATCACCGGTGAAAGTATATACGCCGGAGGAGTTTGTGGAGGTTATGGGTAAAAATATATCAAGTGAATAAAGCTCTATCACAGTTTACAAATGAGTTGCTGGCAAATTATCAGCAACTGAACCTTACGGCTCTCTGATAGAAATACAAACTTAGACTGTTTTATCTACCTCACCCTATAACATCTTTAATATCTGTCATCCTTCCAAAGAACGGGTCCTCAACCTTAAGTGCCAAAAAATCTTCATCAAGTATCTGCACCTTGTTAACAAGTGCAAGAAGCTTTTCATCAAGTTTTTTATTCTCTTTCCGAGCCGATTCAGGCAGAATCCTCAGAAAATCTCCAAAATATTCCATAATACCGCGTTGAGCTCGGTCAAATACTTTCAGATCCCGGTCACTCCTCGTTTCCTTTACATAAATCGGATTTCCTTCATCATCCATTTCTTCCATCTGAGGATATGGAGCAGTCAGTATCGTTTCAAGTATATAGTAATTGTCAAATATTGCGCTCGAATCCTTACCTTCATCAGCATAAAACGCCTCTATATCTAGATCTTTATCCGCCATGAATTCAGGTTCCAGCTGAAGGAAATAAAAGCCTTTCATATGCTGTGAGAACAGCCTTTGAAGGTACATTTGAGTGGTACCCTTTGCCACAAAATCAAAGAATGCAAGATTACCACTGCCTATGCCAAGTTTATCAATGTACTTATGATAGTTTTTTCTCTGCTGCTTTCCTTTTTCCAGAATAGCAGAATTTCGGTCAATAGAATTTACATCATTCACATCGATACCGAAACGTACCTTCAATGTTTCTTCCGGAGATCCGAAAAACTTCATGCTATCAACATAGTCAATATCATCCTGAGACTCCATTCCTGCCCGGATCGCAGCGGTTCTGGATGTATGAAAGTAATAGTGTGATGTGGAAGTTCTCAGCATTTGAAACAATTTCTCTATAAGATATCCGTCTCTTGCTCCAAAGAGAGCTTGATCATATCCTTGTCTCTCAATGCTATCGTTCATCCAAAGTGTAAAATCAGAGATCATGGGTCCGCAAAACAGATAACCTATATCAGAAGCATCTTTTACAGATAATCTCTGATCTTCATCCTCAAACCAAAAAGGATCATTAAAGATACGTGCCTGGAAAAGACCCATCTTTACACGGTCGGATAAACTTATAATCTCTTCCTCAGCTCCGAGTCCTCCAAGGGCATCAAACAAATCTATAGCACTATAAATCCTGAATGCATCTATACCATGACTTTTTGCTTTTTCAATATCTGCGAATTCATCATCACCTATATGAAGTATCCTTTTTCCAATATATTTGTCTGATAGTACAGAAAACAATTCCTGGGTCTTGGCGGTTCCATATTCGCATGATACAAGAATGTCTTCATATCCACTAATTCCATTTCTGTCCAGAATCTGAATTATCTGATCCTTTGAATAATAAGTATCTGTGGTTATAACCACCTTCTTGCCCATGGATGCAAAGGAACCAAACATTTCCCTTACTGCTTCACGAACTACCAATAACGAAAAATCAAGTTCCCATTCCCGCCTTGCCAATTCTTCCGCACTAAAAAAACAACCACCTGAAGACTTCAAAACATGATCATAAATCTGTTCCAGCCTGGGTGGTTTATCCTTTGACAATTCTTTTTCCGAAAAGAGTCTATGTTTAGCAAAATCAGGTATGCTAATGCCTTCATCGCGAAGCTTAATATCAAGAAGATCAAACACATCCGTATAAGACTTTGTTTTTCTCATCACCAATGTGTCAAAAAGATCAAAGCTGATAACCTCTGCATCGGATGCCATCTTTATCAAATCTTCTCTGGATGCACCACTGACGTTCTTAAAGTCAAACGTTACTGCTGCAGTATCCAGCAAGTCACGTCCCCGGACATCAAACAGAGCAATGTCATTCTCGCGGCAGAAATTGCCGATCCTCTTGGCTATGGCTTTACAGGAACCGGGGCGGGCAATGACGATTATGAGCTTTACGCCCTTTGCTAAAGTTTCTGAAAGAGGAATTATGGGGTAACCGTAAATCTCGCCAGAAGATTTGAAGCCATCCAGAAGTCCGACGATGGAAAGTTTATTGGCATTTTCATTTAAGAATCGTTCGGTTTCGGTACCGAGGCCGTATAAAGAAATATTTTGAGAGCTATACTTATAAATGAGTTCTTCAATCATTTCTCAAATGAACTCCTTTCAGGGAATAGCTTTTCCAAAGATGCATTAATATCTCTTTTCATTATTTCAAACTCATCAGGTGTACAGTTTTCGTTAAAACTGATCATCTGATATGCCTTATTGTTTATAGCATCAACGACATCCTTATATGTATCAATCGTTGGAAAGAAAACCTTTCCCTGTGTTCTTCTCGGCACAAAATCTCCAGTGCAAATCTGCCAATACCTTATCAGGTACTGAGTCACATCGGATGCTCCTCGAAATTTATTTCTTGATCCTGCATCCAAAGCATCCGGTTCCAATTCCCATAGACGTGCAAGTGTAGACTTCTTCATTGCATTTGCCATATGCGGATCATAGAACCCTGGGAAATCATACCAGTATACGCAGGCTCTGGTACGATCCAGTCTATCCCCATAGTCTTCACAATACCATTTATTCCAGTCTTTTTTTTGTACTTCTCTCTTCTTAAAGTACTTGTTGATAATAAACATATTGTTTACTTGTGCATATCTTTGTTCATGTAATCCTTTTGTAAATGAGCCTGTGGATATTATATTTTCTACTGCCTCATCGCCTACCATATCATCCTTAAAGTAATACTCCTCTTCAATAGGAAGCAATGGAAACACGTCATCGCTGAACAGAATAAAGTTCTCGGAAAGATCTTTTATCCTATGGATATTCATTTCTATTGTATTTGAATTGAATGTGGGCAAATACTCTTTCGGAATATACTCATCATGTCTGACGAATCTCAACTTCGGATTATCTAAGTTAAGAAAGTCAGGGACATGGCCACAGGTGATCAGAAAAATCCTATTTATCCATGGCATACATTTTTCTATTGATCTAAACCATAAATGAAGATTATCCCAACACTGGAAGCGGATATTAGTGGATTCAATTTCTTTACCCTGATCATATTCAATTCTTCTCTGCCTCCAGCCAGGTTCTTTTTCATCTACCCATGGAAGAACTATATCAACTGAGTGATTCATGAAATCCTCCAAACCATCTGTCTAATCTATATCCACCATGTTATATAAATCGATATACTCACCAATACTGTATTCATATATCTTTGTGATGTCCTCCGGACAGATATAATATATATTCTTCAGCCAAATCGTTAAGTTTTATTATATACAAAGAATTATTAACAGCTTTAATCATATTGGTCACACTATCGCACAAATCATCTAAAGCAACCACTATTATCCCCCTAGCTTTTCTTAGGCAATCCGGATCATATATTTCCTCGACTCCTATTTTTTCAAAGTTTTGATCATATACAGCGATAATATTAATACCAACCGACTTGAAAGCACCATATAAAACCTTGCCCCAATCACCATATCCGTACAAACTAACATCGTCTTTAAAATATCCAGTTAGAAATTTTTTGAGATTTTGGTCATTCTCAAATGCAGCTTGTTTTAATATGGCAAGGCTTAACTGTTTTTTATTATAATTAGCAAGCTTTTCTGAATCCACACCACCTATCAACTGTCCATATATGTTCTTGTATCTATTCTTAATTTCAATAGACTCTTCCGCAGTAGCAACTATTTTAGTTGTACTTATACCACCTACCCTGAAATTCGTCCAAACGTTTGCATATGTTTGTATATTAACGGCGTTCACAAACAGACGAAAAACAAAATCATAATCTGCTGCTATTTTATACTTTGTATCAAATTCCCCATATCTCTCATATACTTCTCTTCGAACAAAAAAAGCCGGATGGTTAATGGGCATATAATACCACATATCAGCTAAATTCCTGTTATTTTTGATTGTACTACTACCTGTACAATCCACTCTCCTAATCGAACCAGCAACAGCCATGAATTTAGAATCACTATTTAAGATATCCGCCACTTCTTCCAACGCATTCAGTTCATACCAATCATCACCATTCAAAATGCCTATGACATCACCAGATGCCAACCTGATTCCTTTGTTTAATGCATCATAAATACCATTGTCTTTTTCACTGACAAATATATCAATATTATCTTTATACTTTTCTATGATTTCTTTCGTTCCATCAGTTGATGCTCCATCAATAATGATGTATTCTATGTTTTTATAAGTTTGATGAATAACGCTCAAAATCGTTTCTTCAATAGTTGTGCAATCATTATATACCGCTGTAATAATCGAGATTTTCATCATAATCCTATAAGCCTATCTTTCCATATTTATGCCTAGTCCCCATAAAGGATATCACAAAGACGAAGTCGTCTTACAGTTTGCTTCATATTTTTCTCCTGCCCTATGTTTATTCGTGGAATATATCCATCAATATATTCTCGTTTTGTATACCCGGAAAAAGCCGCGTATACACGTTGATAGCCACATTTATGTGCTATTTCTATGGTTGTATCATCAAAATCTGTCTTCTGACCAAATGGATATGAAAAAACACTAATACTTTTTCCAATTATATCCTCAATCTGTGTTTTTGATTCCCTGATCTCATATTCTTGAGTATCCATATTCTCTCTGGCTAATGACGGATGATTGATTGTATGACCGCCGATTGTAATCAATGGAGACTTCGATAATTCTCGTAACTGTACTTTGGATAACGATCTGCAATAGTCTCTATTAGTAGTAACGTGGAATATGTTTTCCAAATCCGAAAAAGCCCTACTTCTTTGTATACTGGTCATTTTTTTGAGTTCTGAATGAACATAATAGCACGCATTTATTCGTTGTTTTTCCGATGTCAGAAACAGTTTTTTTTCACCAAATTCAAACATTGTATCTTTTATGTCCGACATAAAGAAGAGTTTTTCTAAGTAATCCCACCAGAACTCTCTTTCAGAATCTATATTACCCATGCATACAAATACAGTTGCTGGTATCTGGTATTTTTCCAAAATAGGAAGCGCTTCAGTATATGAATCCGAATATCCATCATCAAATGTAATCACGGCTAAACGTCCTTCACCATCAGCTTTAAAGTCTTCCTCAGACCTAATAACCTTATAATGAGTCTTTATATACCTTATTTGTTCTTCAAATAATTCTGGGGATACTGCCAATTTCCATGTATCAAGTGGTATATTTGTTACTCTGTGATAGCAGAAAACAGTAATATTGTTTGTAATCGTATACTGATGTTTAAAATTCCATTTTCTCCTTATCTCATTTATTACCTCATCGGAAATCTCAAATATATTAGATATATTGTTCTTTTTCAGATGCTCCTTCATCTCGCAGCGAAAAACTAAACCTGCGCATATAATTACTCCTACCTCGTTTTTATAAAACTGTATCATCTCGTCTAAGGATATAACAGGGAGATCTAACACCTTCTTTTCGTTTGCCTGCATACTTGAAACAACAAAACCTTCAATACTTATTCCCAAATCATCTAGATACGCCCGTATAATCCTTCCATATACCCCCGCACCAAAACAATACACTTTCTTGTTTTGATTACAATACGCTATTAATTCATCATACATAACCATAATCCCCAATTAATCTATTACAAAAGGTCCTTTCCTAAGTACACAAATTTGTATAGATATCCACCAAATCTGAAGCACAGCTTTTATTGGCAAATGAAGAAGCCCGCTCAGTTTCACTCTTAGACATCCTTTCCAAACCCATTCTCCCTTCAAAAATACTTATTATACAATTCGCTAAACCATTAATATCATCAAACCTATATAAAAGGCCTTCTTCCTCATTTCTTATAATACTATCAATTCCTCCAACTTTGGCAGCGACTACAGGAGTACCAATCAGCATTGCTTCCAGTAAAGAATTTGGAGAATTCTCAATTACGGAGGGAAGAACATATACATTTGCTTTTTTATACTCTTCTATCATTTCTCCTTCCTGTAAAATACCTAAACCAATTATGTTTTCTTCCAAACCAAGTTCACTGATCAAAGATCTAAGATAAACGCAATACGGTTTTTCTTCATTCACTATATTTACCCCTGCCAATACTAGCTTGGTGTTCGGATAATTCTCTACAATCTTAGCCAACGCCTTTATTACATAATGTGTTCCTTTGATAGGATACGCTCCTTGCGACATAAAGATTCTATGGTTATGCTTATCCGCATTTCTCCACTGTGCTTTGTGATCATAAAAGACCGTACGTAATATCTCCCGACATTCATAATAGGTACATTTTTGATTAATCCTCTTCACACACGATTGATCCCACCTCGTTCTTCCTAAAACAATTTGAGCCATCTGTAAGACTTCAATTTCATTTTTCCCCTTAAAGGCGAAGGCCTTTTTCTCATCAAGCAACGTCGGATACTCACCAACATGGTATTTTTTGTAATCCTCTGGAATACCAGCCAGATATAACTTTGCACACTCTGAAACCATTCCTTGTATATATACTACGGTTCTTTCTATAAGTCCTAACTGTCGCGCACATTTTATCATGGCCAAACTATGCGCGTACTCCGTTCCCCAAATATGAATAATATCGGGTTTAAAATCCTTAATAATTTGTTCAAAACGTTTTTCAAGTTCTTTTTCTTTTTCCTCATTATTTTCCTCAATATCTCTTAAAAAGGTATAGTATCTTACCCCATTTAGGATTCCATCCTTAAGTCTTTTTAGATCAAAAATAGGCATGCAAAATGCAATATCCAACCCTTCATGGTTAGATATTGCATTATACATGCCTGTCATCCATCCCTCATATGGATTCTTTTTAATGTGAAATTCTTCTGCAAAAAAAGGCAAAACAATATTACACAACCAAAGGATCTTCATAGTGTGCTACTTCTTTCTCATCCAAAAACTACCACCACCTAAATCATCAATTTTCTGCCATTCTTCATGGTATTTGTCTTTATATGCAGTTGCCAGATAATGATTAAAAAAGAGGGGCTCCCACTCTTTATTTCCCTGCAGAAATGCTCTTAACATGTATAGTTCGTTCCATGCCCTTTTTTCAAGCCATTGTTCGGGATACTCCCACGGATAAAAAATATCATGGAAATGAACCAGTACTCCTTTTTCCAAGCATGGAAGGATATGAAAGAACAGGTAATTTACATCTGATCCGAATTTGGACACATGCGTAGAATCAATGAATAAAATGTCTCCTTTTTTCAGTTCTCTGAATATATCCAGCGGAATTTCCTGAAGTTTTTGAGGATAAATCTTTACTCGTTCGTTGTCTCCCTTTTTTATCAATGAATACAGTAATTGCGGATACGGTTCAATAAACTCAACTTCCATGGCATTATTCATATAATACTCATTCGTATCTAGTGTGGCCGCCGATGAAAAACCACTCCCAACCTCAATAATCCTATTTGGTGCATATAACCTTAAAATGAAATGTAATACAAGAGCATCCGATAATCCAAACGCCGTGTTGCCCTTTTTGTATCTGTATCTCTTTCTCGATTGTTCCTTTAAATCCAACCATTTCGGAGCATCATCAAACATTTTGTTCATCTTGTCCAATAGTACCAATTGTTTTTCTGGTTTCAGATCGATACCATCCTGATCCAATCCACTTTTCTCATTTTTTGCACTTTTATCATACTTTTCTCTGATATCCCGCAAACTCGGATACAGTGAATAAAAATGCCCAGGATAGCACCAAAGGGTATCTTCCACATTCAGGTTATAATCCATTGGTAAATAATTCAAAATATTCGCAATCAGAACTCGTTTTCCACCCTGTTTTTTAACTCTCTCAAAAATCTCTTCTACATACTTGTACGGCGAAATCAAAACAATCTCATCATCAAACTGTAATGTGTCTGGATGTTTGACTTCATAAGTTACAGTTTTTCCAGCTTCATTTGTTATAGAAATGCTGTTAAGATTCAGATTATTATCAACAAAATATTTAAGATGTTTTGAGGCATCCATTAAAAAACGAGCCCATTTCTCTCCATTTTTTCCTGCACCCCATATTACAATGTCGCTTTTATCCGGAAATATTTTATCCCAAGTACGCATATTTCACCGTTCTCCTAAAAAATATCATCCCACCATTGCGAGAATTCTTATTCTTGAGCTTTATCTTCGTTCCACGTGTCCTTGACCTGTTCTAAGAAGTTGTGTATCGGAATCAGTTGTATACCGCCAACTGATGATGCAAGCTGGTAAATATTTTTCATATCATATCCGGGTACCACCACAATGGTACCCGCACCTTCCGGAATATCCTGCGGTTGTATAACACGAATAGAACAATACTCTATGATGGAGTTATTTCTATCGATAATACCATTGACTCTTAAATACTTACCAAGTTCTTTAACAGTAACTTTTCCAACTTTCCCCAGTCCCCACACATAAACTTGATTTACCCGTGTTTTCTTACTCCATTTCCATATAGAACCTTCTTTTTCTATTACCTCTATCCATTTTATCAATACATCCGTGTAATACTTTTCTCTTACTAACGGATCAATCCAATTATAGTAGTTATCAAATATTACTTCATAGTTTTTAATTACTTCTGCATTATCAGGTAACCTAAAATCTTTACGAGCCGCCTCATCAAGTTCCGATATAGGTTTATTGCATCCACAATGCCTTCCTGTACCATCAAATCCAATATTATTCACCAGTGACTTATATGGAGAAAGACATAACCCTTTCCTTTTCATTACTGAAAGAGCCCAAAACGCCGCCCACGAATCCGTTTCTCCGGATACATTCATATGAAGCGTTGCCTCGAGATCTCTTCCCCAGACATCTAACCACTTCGACAAATCATTATCAGATCGGATTTCCTTAATAATCCTATAATTACGATCAAAAGATCTCCACTTTGATTTCCAAGTTGCCCATCCCCATGAATTGATTCGCCCCATAAAATATGCGTCATATCCATTAGGAATAACCTCTACTGGTTCATCAGATCCATTAATACAAAACACATTTGGAGCATTCGCATACTTTTCCAAACTCTTAAGCATGAACTCTATGAAAGTCGGTTGTGGAACACAGTCGTCTTCCAATACAATTATCGCATCAAAATATTCAAAGGCCCTATTTATCCCCCTTACAATAGAATCCGATAGCCCCTGATTCTTTTTTGCCTCTATCACATCGCACTCACACCAATTCACTCCATGGATAATACTGTTAACTTCTTTCCACAGTTTAATCTTATCTTCTGACGTGTCTTCCGAAATACCGTCTTGGTAGATTATTAGTCTTTCTGGTAAAATAGTAGAATGTTTAAGACCATTTAAAACCTCTCTAGTATGTTTTGGCCTACAATAAGTAAACAGCAATGTAGCTGCAGAAACCATCATACCTCCTTCAAGCAATCTTTAAATCATAATACACGTACCGATGTTCCATTTTGCTGTGCAATTTCAAGTATTCTCTCAATCGGATAGATTGTCAGGTATGCATTATAATATGTTTCCCAATCTCGTTCTTGGGGTTTACATAGTTTATTATTGATTGTATCAATGTACTCTTTACGGATTAATCCGTCAAACAAAGAAGAATTCAACGGGCGTACAGGTACCTTTTTGTATCCAAATTCATTTAAACGAATAACCTTATCGCATGTCAAATTCATTTCTCCGATAAGAATGTGATTATTATTAAAGTAGTCAATCTGCCATTGTCTTCTAGCACGATCCGCCCAATCCATATTAAGCATCATCGCGACAACTTTTTCATTTAAAAAAGGAGACCATGATTTTAATCCATATTTTTCCGGAACTCGCATAAGATATGAAATGAGGACAATTTTCGTTCTACCCGCTTCAATTATTCTCCAATTCTTATCTTTGAGTTTTTCCTTGTTATCAATCCAATACTGGTTTTTTAAACAATAGTCTCCACTAAACAGCGTCTGAGATGAATCTGCATTCATCCCATGCGTTATACCCAGTTCTGATAATTCGTTGATATTTGTAATTACAGCAAAATCCTTGCTTCCAGCCCAAAGATCACCATATATGCCACTTAGTAAACTACTTCCCTTCTCTTCCTTTTTGAGGATTTTCTCATAGAACTCCATCTGGTACATACCATGCGCATGTGTAGAAATTCCAAACAGTGCATACCACTCTTCAATTAAGTTATGAAAATCAGACAACTGTATTTGTGTCCAATCAATCCCCAATATTTCACACAGTTTTGATGCATAAACAGTTTCGTACGATTCCTCCTGATTAATGGATGTTCCATATGTGTATGCGTGTATTCTGTTTTTATCTTTAATCAAATGATCTAGCAATCTGGAGTCAAATCCCCCACTGGTCGGAACAATAATCGCTCCTTCCCGTTCCTTTGTCCACTCATTTACTGTAGTAGACAAATAATCAATCACTTCCGCAGGTGTTGTTTTTCCTCCAAGAAGCTTTTCCATTGGATCCTCTTTCTTTTCTATTCTCAAGGTTCCATCGTCATCTTTATAGATTAACTTATCATGCTCTAACAGCTTAATATCTGCCAAAGGAGTCTGACCATAAACAGAATATCCATAATCCAAATAATTAATTAGTCCTTCTGAATGGAAATCCAAATGTTCAGGATTTATCAAGTCATTAATATTATCACTAATTAAATTTGATCTGGTATTATAAAAAATATTCCTTGAAGCTATCCAATCTGTTTCAGCTCTTTCAAGTAGCATATTTATTCCTCTACACCCAAAATAATTCGTTTACGGTAGAATTTACTTGGTTCCCAACTCATTGCCCTATCGAATATTTTTTTAATCTTAGCCCTGTTTTCATCATGTATGCCTTCTGTCCCCAATTCTTCCATCAATAACTGATAATTCCAGTTCATCTGTTCTCCACGTTTAATACGTCCGGCTATAGAATTTAATTCTTCGTTGTGGAAAAGATGTACTTCATTGTAATCCCAGTCATAGTACCCTAGGTTAAGCGCCCAATACTTGTATAGATCTTCAGTATCAATTACGGAATTATCGTATTCAAGATTTTCTATAATATGATCAAATTCATCTTTTGTTTTGGGCTTAATAGTAAAGTTGAAACCTTCATAAGGAGTAACTCCAGCAGTAATTACCTTGATTCCTATTGCAGGATATTCACACCCTGCTGTTCCATACACTGTAAGCACATATCTGATTCCTTCGTTTTTCAGCTGTATAGGAGAAATCTCTGTCGGAATCAAATGAATATTTGGAAACTTTTCAATAAAACTATTAATGATTTCATTATCCCGAGGCGATATGGTAGCATGTGGATGTTTTTTTATATACCAATCATATTTCGATAGTTTTTCAGATAATTCTCCCAAATGAACTAACCATGAGAAAACACTGTTATCAAATATCTGATCTCCATAGGGAAACTGATCCTCGCAGAAAATATGAGGACAAATTAGGATTTTAATTCTATCATCCTCTGCTAAATGAAAATCCATTATTTCATTACCAAAATTTGACGATAACAGTTTTTTTGAGTATGCTCCTTTTAGATGAGATTCAAGATATTTTTTTCCGATAAGAAGGGCTCGTTCCCTTTCATCTATATTTAATTCATTCCAAAACGCTGCAAAATAAATATTTTCTTTGCAGCTAGAAAAGTTCAAATCTACCCTTCTGGTATCTTGAAAGGACACACACATTGCCGGAATCCCACGACTAATAGCTATATCGCGTATAAAACCATCCCAGCTCACACCATCACGAAGTAACACAAACTTATAATCATATGAGTTGAACCTATCCCTCCAAAAAATGATATTTTCCACACATCTCTGCAGATAATCTTTTAATCTAGCATCTTTGGGATCAAAGCAAGGGATTAAAAAGCGAGATAAACATCGAATAATCGTTGTACCAAACTCTACCCCATCTATCTGAATTTTTTCCCAATCCTCATACGAGTTTATATTCAACCATATATCGTTTGTTAACTTACAAACTTCATCTGATTGTACTTTATCAAGCTCAGCGCTTAGGAACTCAGTTACCCCAAATGTTTCGTATATAGACCTGGTTATACAACCAATCTTATCAAAGCCAAAAGTTTTATACGGTTGTTTAACCTGCCCTTCATACTTATAATCAAATCTAAACGAAATATATGCTTCAGGTTTTGCATCGTATTGATTACATAGCAATTCGCTAAAATACCCATAAAGCAATGACCTGAATCCTTCGTCATCCATTGCTGCCATCAAAATTCGTCTATTATCCGTCGGTCTATTACATTTTTTCCATGCAGTCCTATTCCACTCAATATACTTATTAATCCACTTATCTGATGTATCGTGATAAGAAAATCTATCCCAAATATAAAAATCCTCCCCTTCAACAAAACCCAGCTGCTTTAACGATTCATATATTTCATCTTCATATTTGTAGGTTGCTACAATAATGTGCCCTCTTATTTTACGATCAGAGCATTCATTTCTTGCAATCACGTTAACTTCTTTAAATAAATAATCATCTTTATAAGAATTTATAAAACCTTTGACAACAACAAACTCTTTAATTAAATCGAAAAGATCTCCTGCATCTTTTCCAGTGCCGTAAATATAGCAATAATTATTTTTAAATTTTCCAATGATACGATCTGTACATAGATACTTGGATCGTTTATTCATATTTTTAACACTCCTGTTCAGGATTAACTAAGTAGGCTATAATATCTTCCAATCCGGTGTTCTCGTTTTCATGAAATACAATTCCCTTTTCATTAGCGTCTGCAATAAAACGAATAAAACTTGAAGCCTTATACGTCAAAACTCTTGTTCTGATTTCATGGTTGCCTGCAGTAATCTCAATCATTCTATTATTCCTATTCGGGAAAATCAAATAATATCCATCCTCAATTTGGTGCATCTGACCAAAGCATGGACTGTATGACAAGCAATTTAACACCTTATAATCTTTATCCAGATTAGATAATTCAATTTCATTAATTATTGCATCTTTTAAATAAAATATGTTTTTTCCATAATACGAAGTAACCATTATTTCATTTCCCACCTTATAAAAGTTATCATATGGGATGTATGCATTCATGTCAGAAATATCCTCTTCTAATCTATAAGACTTATAATATTCTTTCCCATCCCATTCAATTATGTAATAATGGTTTTTGAATAAAAGCCAATACCTTTGATTAATAACTTTCACTTTACTCAGCGTTCCATAGTCTTTATCCAAACAATACTTTGTTGATTTGAAAGCACCCGCTTCATAAACAATTTCGAAAAAACCGCAAAATGAATCTGTAAGACAAAATAGTTTATTTTCATCCCAGAATAAATCTGTTATTTTTTCTTCATGCAAATCAGCTATTGCATTAGTAAGCTCCAAACAAGACGAAAACTTAAATGTTTTTAAATCGAAACAAATAGCTGTTGCCTTATTATCAACAAGCCACACAGAATCATCATGTATTATTCCACAATAGATATATTGAATATCGTCTTCGCCTAATAACGGAAAAGATAACATACTTTTTGATGTAATATCATATACTCTTAAAAACTTATCATAGAGCGGGTTTAGTATAATAAGATTACCATACCTAAATGCTTGTCTATGAAGTGTTTGTGCAGTTGGAGAAACATAATCAAAATCACAAATATGTCTTGTAGTATTATCTCTAAGGTTATAGCAAAAAAAGCCATTAAATCCACTTTCAGAAAAATAAATCATATCATCCACCAAAATGCTCGCCATTGAGCCAAGCGCTATATTTTTCATATGATCACCTTCATTAACATGTCAAAAAACAATCATTGACAACAATCGATAATAAACACATAAGTTTAAAACCACTTAAATCCTCAAAGACAAGAAAATCAGTTCTTCTTAAACATCAAAGTCATTAAAACTTCTCAATTCCTCTTGTACCAACTTGTCTTCATAAAAGTAGCTATTAGTGGTCTTGTTTTCCCATTATCCTTTAGAATTTCCCCTCTTCTTGTGGTTTATTTTAAATACTTTTTCAATCTATTCATCAAATCAACAAGGCTTCATTAATACATCCCCCAAAAGCACCTTCCGCCATTAACATAATAACAATATAATTATGAAATATTACACGTATCAAAAGGCTTAAGGAGTCAACCACAACCCATACGAACAGCCCCTTTTAAACATATTCCATATTATTAATATTTCTATAACTAGGTTTCTCTCTTCATCGAATGTTCAAGAAAATCTTTATAAGCTAACCTAATACCCTCTTCTAATTCTACTTTATATTTCCAGCCAAGCACTGTAGCCTTGGAAACATCAAGCAATTTTCTAGGAGTTCCATTTGGTTTACTGGTATCCCACTTAATCTCTCCTTCATAACCTAATACCCTGGCAACAAGACACGCTAAATCTTTTATAGTTATTTCTTTGCCGGTTCCTGCATTAACTGTTTCGTTACCACTATAGTTATTCATCAAGAACACACAAAGTTCAGCAAGATCATCCACATACAGAAACTCTCGCAACGGTGATCCATCTCCCCAACAAACAACTGAAGCTTCACAAGATTCCTTTGCTTCATGGAATCGTCGTATCATTGCAGGTAGCACATGACTATTCTTAGGATGGTAATTATCATTTGGACCATATAGATTCGTAGGCATAACTGAAATATAATCAGTCCCATATTGCCTATTGAGAAACTCACAATATTTAAGCCCTGATATTTTTGCCAACGCATATGCTTCATTTGTCTTTTCCAACTCACCCGTTAGCAAACAACTTTCTTTCATAGGTTGAGGAGCCATCCTAGGATAAATACAGGACGATCCAAGAAACTCAAGCTTCCTGCAGCCATTCCTCCATGCAGAATGAATAACATTCATTTCCAGCATCATGTTTTCATACATGAAATCCGCAAGAGCAGATTCATTTGCTGCAATTCCACCAACCTTTGCGGCGGCTAAGAATACATATTCAGGTTTTTCCTTTTCAAAAAATCTCTCTACTTCTTCCTGATATATGAGATCAAGTTCTTTGTGAGTCCGAGTAATGATATTTTTATAACCCTGACGATTAAGCTCCCTTACAATTGCAGAGCCAACCATTCCTTGATGTCCGGCAACATATATTTTTGCATCTTTTTCCATCATTTTACTTCACTACGCCTTTCTCTAGATACTCAGCGAGATTAATAATACGTTCAACAGCATGTTCTTTTGCTACTTGCTTCACATCATGCTTAATCATTGTCCTGACTAAATCCTCAAAACTCGTTTTAGCAGGATTCCATCCCAATTCATTCTTTGCTTTTGATGGATCACCCAAAAGATTTACCACATCTGTAGGACGATAAAAGTCAGGTGAAACTTCAATTAAAATTTTTCCGTTAGATTTATCTACACCTACCTCCTCAAGTCCTTCCCCTGACCACTCAATCTCTATACCTGCAAAATGAAAAGCCAACGTTGCAAACTCGCGTACACTATGTTGTACTCCGGTAGCAATTACGAAATCATCCGGCTTATCATTTTGAAGCATCAGCCACATGCATTCAACGTAGTCTTTTGCATATCCCCAATCTCTCAAGCTACTGAGATTTCCCAAATATAACTTATCCTGCTTGCCCTGTGCGATACGAGCAGCAGCGAGAGTGATTTTTCTGGTTACAAATGTTTCTCCACGTCTTTCAGATTCATGATTAAAAAGGATTCCTGAACAACAAAACATGCCATAAGCTTCTCTGTACTCTTTTGTAATCCAAAATCCATACTGTTTAGCTACTGCGTATGGAGAATACGGATGAAAAGGAGTATCCTCATTTTGCGGGATTTTTTCAACTTTACCATATAGTTCTGAGGTGCTTGCCTGATAAATACGGCATTTATCAGCTAATCCACAAATACGCACAGCCTCCAATACTCTGAGTACGCCTGTTGCGTCAACATTAGCAGTGAATTCCGGTGAATCAAAGCTTACTTGGACATGGCTTTGAGCCGCCAAGTTATATATTTCATCCGGTCTGACCAATGCCACAGTTTTCACAATAGACATTGAATCCGTAAGATCACCATAATGTAGATGAAAGTTCTTATGTCCTTCGAGATGAGCAATTCTCTCTCTGTAATCAACTGAAGATCTTCTAATTATTCCATGAACATCATACCCTTTTTCTAGTAACAGTTCTGATAAGTAACTCCCATCCTGCCCTGTCACACCTGTAATTAGCGCTTTTTTCAAATCAATAATCTCCCATATCCGGGTATCACCCTTAAGAATCCCTTACAAATCACATCATAAAAAGCACCAGATATAAGATAGCCAAACAGCTTATATCAGGAGCTTTATCCATGTATTTATTTTAAACTAATCACGTTTTCTTATTCAGGTATTCTTCAACCAAGCCCAATATTTCTTCTGCAACTCGTACCTGTTCTTCTGCCACTTTCTTCGAGGCAACATAAAAATCATCATAATCTGAAAGTTGTCTCACGTTCATCGCATTTGCGATTTTCTTGGAAATATCACTCGGAAACTCTTCCGTCTTAACATGAAATTGATTAAAGTGAGCAATCACTCCACTATGTTTACTGCTATCAAAACTATCCAGAGTATTCACTGCCCTTATAGCATGGAATATTGCGTAATAACACGCAGGTACCGTGTACCATGACAGGGATTAGTATTTTTTCGAATGTACTGTCTATAATATTGTATATATGAATAACTCCTGCCTTACTGGGCAGAAAGACAATCTTATTCTCAATATAATATGAAGCGAAATGGATGTCGGTTTCCAATAATGGTATATCTGAAAAAGTACTTATATAAAGCATTCTTTTATCATTTATATTATATTTCATAAGGGCATTATGAAAAGAATCGGAAAACCATATGTTTCCTACATTATCTATAATACTTGAATACGTTCCAAAAAAACTTTTCCCATTTTACTGGTCTCCCGTTAACAGATACTAACTTAGATTTTCTCTACCAAAACATGCGTCTCTGAACTGAATTCCTGTTGATCAAAAATCAGTTGTATTTTATCAATAACATCAGATAGCTTTTCATAAAACAGATTGGCAAGATACTCATTTCCATTTTCCATCATCTTTACTTGAATAATCCTCTGAAGATCAGGAATATCTGTACCGAATCTCCATTCAGCAATTTTTTTCCATCCGTTTTGTCTATAAAGATACTCCAAAGAGCTATTAGTAAAAATATGTGTATGTGATCCACCCAGCAAGCGATTAAAAACATCATTGCTTATAGCTTCCCAAAAAACAGAATAAGAAAACATAGGAACAGAAAAATATATGTAACTAATCTTTTGATTTTCTTTTACAACATTCAAGACTTGGTTCAGGTTTACGATATGCTCTAGCACACCTATAAAAGAAATAACTTCCGCATCCGATTCGCATATTTTATCTACCACATCAGCCTGTGGAACATGTTCAAGCAATTTCATCCCAAGCATTTCGTTAGCGTACTCTACTTGAGCTTTCGACACCTCAACACCTTTTGCAGAAAAACCTAGTTTGTCAAGTGCTCCTACAAAAAAACCAGAACCTGCTCCCACATCTAAAACTTTTATATTATTAGGATTTACACTTTTTGCCTTTAATGCATCTCTCAAGAATTCTGCCTTTGGAAGATATATATTTTCCAACCTTGTAAGAAATTCATCTTTTGACCCCATTCTATATGCTTTTCCATAATCAGATTGCTCATATATTCGGGATGTAAATTCATTTGTTTCCACATATTCACCGTTTATATGTCCACACTTTACACAATGATAGTAATTCAATCCGTGACTATGAAACATTGAATTTCTGTCGAGCAAAAATCCACAAATCTTACATGCTTTCCTCTTTGGCTGTTGTGAATAAATCCTTGCTATTCGTTCATTTTCTTCAAGATGTGATTTATTATTGTGGACAAAATCACTCTTTAAGTTTGAAACTGACGTATACGATTTGCCATACTTTATCATATAATCTCACCCCATACAGTTAGTTACTTTTTCTTATATATCAAATTAATCATGGTATCAAAAAATGGAGGTGACTTCTTCTCAATTGTATCTCCGGTATCACTTTTTCTGATAGCTTCTGCAACTTCTAAAATATCTTCCCTCCAGTTTTCATATGGCGTTCCAAGATATGGCATATTCTCGACCATTAACTGCATGCCCATAGATTCCATTAAATCGTTTAGCAAAGGCTTATTGAACATATAGTAATCCGTCGGGGACACTGGCAATCTAAATTTATCTTTAAATAGTTTAAAACATATGCTGTCTGAATTAACCATGTAAATAAATATAATACCGCCCCTATTTAAGAGCTCTGTTGCCTTTTTTAAGCTCTCCTGCGGTTTTAATAAGTATTGTATTGTTCCCCTAAAGAGAACCACATCATATTTTTTTTCAAAAACAATATCCGCCAATTCTCCAAAATACATCGGATATTTTCTTCCAGCTATTCTATAAGCCTCCTCTCCAAACTCTGTTCCCTCACAACTACAGCCATATTCTTTAAATAAGTCTAAAAATCCCCCGTCACCACAACCTACATCCAGCACTTTTGAATTTGAATCTATAAACGGCTTAACGAAATCAAAATCGTTTCGGTACATTATCTTCCTTTGTTCAGTAAGTACAGCATCTGCGGAATGAACCTCTGACTCATAGTTAGTCCAATACTCTTTTAATCCATGCTCAGATAAAACCGTATCCGACCATACAAGCCCACATTTTTTACACTTTAGAACATTATATGCTTTTTCTGAAAACAGAGTTTTTCCCTGTTGTCCGCACCAAGGGCATTTCTCGACCTTTTTATATATATTTTCCATTCCTGCATTCCCTTATACTCATAGACTGTTAATTATCATCTGAAAATTTTTCCTGCCACTTCTTAAATCATGACTCAGTAAAATATCCTGATAATGTTTCCTTACCTGCTTTGACATCGAAAAATACATCTTTATATGTTCTTCTACAACATCATCTTCAGGATCAACTCCTATTGCCGTAAACCCGTTTTCAGCAGTTACAAACTCATGCTTTAGCTCCCTCTCATTTTCAGAGATGGATATCGTGGGGATGCCTAGCATTGCGAGCTCGTAACAGGTACGCCCCCTTGAAGCAACAGCAAAATCGGCCTGCGACATTAATTCCGGCATGTTGGGAACATCATAATAAACTTCTATATTCCCATATGAATTGTAAGCCAACAGTTCATCAATATTTTCTTTTGCCTTTCCTATCGCTATAATAAATCGATACTCTTTATACTCTGGTTTTATAATCATCCTAATTATCCTGTCTGTGTAATTTTGGGGATCTGCACCTCCGAAACACACAAACATCGTCTTAACAGTATCTCTTATCTCGATAGGATCATAGAAAAGAAACAGTTTTCTACAAATATAATACTTTTCTCCATCATAAGCGTTAACAATATTGCTTTGTCTAAATAATGCATTTATAACTGCATCTGCTTTATATGCCCCTTCCCCATCGTCCTCAATGTTGATTATTTTTGCATTAGGTAAGGAAATTCTCAGTCCAATCATATAATCAATTGAAGTTGACAAGATATCATTAATAAAGATATCGTAATCTCTTTCTGCACAAATGGAAAAAAGCTCTGTTATCCCATTGATTGCAATAACCTGATGCTTCGTATTACCAAATGAAGATATATCTGTCTGGTTTTTGTCAAAAAAAATATCAGGTTTTACATAAAGCTCATCCGCAATCTCAAGTGCTCTATATATATGACCTATTCCCCTTTTGTTGTTGCCATTCACATATATTGCAATCTTCTTGCGACTTAATATTTCAGAAGCGGCAATTAAATCTGTAAATGTATCTATATCTATAGATTCATCTTCCGGTATTTCATAGACACCTATGTTTCCATCAATTCTTACCCCTCTATCTAGTAAGTTTCTGCTTGATATTACAAACGCCCCCGTTTCGGCGTAATAGGGAGGAAGGTATTGTCTGTTTACTCTCCGCTCATATGCCGGCTCAACCCTATCCACTTTTCCTTTTTTCCACGCTAAGTGCGGCTTATTAATCACAGATATAAGTGAATCAAATCCATTTTCAATCTCGTATTTGATAGCATTATCCAGCGTTTCTTTTTTTAGGGTTGGCGAAGTGGGCTGCAATGTTACAATATAATCAAAATCACCCTGAATTCTTCTTACTGCATCAATCACTACATCGTCAAGAGTCGTCTCATCTGCACACAAAGACTCTTCCCTCTCAATTACATTAATTCCAAGTTGCCTAGTTAACGTCTGAATATCGTATGAATCACTAGTCACAACCACATCTGTGATATATTTAGAATTAACAGCATTCATTAAGGAGTAATATATAAGAGGATGCCCGGCTACCATCCTAAGATTCTTATTGGGGATACCTTTTGACCCTGCTCTTGCTGGGATTACTGCTAATATTCTCATATGACTCCGTCTACCTGTACTTCTTCAATTAAATTATTTATCTTCAGCTTATAAATTATTTCCAGGACTGTTCCAACAGGTCTCTTTAATCTATCACAAATAGAAATCACATCATTATTTCCATCCAAAAATGCCAAAACATTTTGAATATCACCAGCAGACCCTTTTCTTCCCTTCTGGCTAACAGTTGGATATAATCCATGTCTTCCTAGCTGTGGTTCGCACGGAAATACATTCTTATATGTACGGTTATTCTCAATTAAATCTATCGCACATTTCAACACATCATAACTCCCCTGAAATCCATCCGGCGTCACTAAAGACATATCATCAGCTGATGTGTGGTATTCAGGATAATCATAGAATCTTGTTCTACAGAATGTTACGAAAGGAAGGTCTACACCGGGCGAACAATACTGCCTCTCATCCGATCCCCTGCCAAGATAATCGTATTTTTTATAATTCCCGCTGACTTTTTCATCTGTATTCAAAACCGTCAATAGTACTTTGTCAGCAAGAGTATTCCCTCTTCTACTCTCAATCATCGTATAATTTCTGTTATCACCAACACATGTAAGATTAAAGCCTGCAATTACATTATTTTTCAAAGTCACCAAATGATTATGTGTTGCTAAATATGTAATAGCACCTATCGTCTCAGGAGCAAACACAAATCTATATGAATATCTTCGATCTTTCAAAGATTTCACATATTTAATTATTTCAGATAAAAGAGCCGGTCCAGAACATTCATTGTTCGCCATTGACGGATGACAAATATATGTAGTGAAAAATATTTCTTTGTCACTCTGACCCCTTATGAATAATTCGCCATATGTAAGCGATCCTGAAAATAATTCAGAATCAATATACATATGATAATTTCCTTTAGGAAGCATGTTCAATTGATTTGCACTCATACAAAAACCGCATCTTTTACTGTAATAGCTCGTCACATACGGTATTATGTCTGGCTGCTCTTCCTGTGTGAATACATATTTTCTCAACTCATCAAGATTTACCCATTTATCAACAGGTATAGAATAACCGACAACATGTAAATTATTGTTCTTAAAATCTATTATTCTTTCATGATTTTCATTCTCGATATATGCTTCTCGGATTTTCCACTCATCCGGAACTATCCAATCAAACGCCACTGTACCAGAAGGAATCTCGTAAAATTGGAAATCATCACATTGTATATATAATTTTATAATCCGTAATGTTTCGCGAACACCATCGCCTGTAATGCTTCTGTATATAGGAAATAGCTTTGCAGCAAGATCATATATTTTTTTTCCTTCTGTATTTGCGTTCATATCATATTCCACTTAAGAATAGTGTCTTCATCCAAATCATACTTTATTTTTCTTCCTATCACCTTATCCATATCGTAAGGCTGAATTCCGGTTCCAGGACGTTTTGCAACGATATCCGATTCCAGTATAATCTCTCCTGCTTTCATGTCCCTTGTGAGAACAAGCGAACGTCTCGCTTCTCTTCTTGATGCATATTCACATGGCATAACCGTCTTTTTTGAAGAACCTATAACTTTATTCAATAATTTAATATTCTCTATTGCTCTCCTGAAATCATCAGGGTCGCCAGCGTGATAGTGATCATTTCCCTTCAGCGTCTTGTCTAATGTGAAATGCTTCTCTATGACCTCCGCACCCATCATATATGAAGCAAGAAAAGTCACCATATTATCATCAGGCGGAACATGATCACTATATCCTATTCTAACGTCAGGAAATACTCGTTTTAAGGTATCAATGACACTAAGATTCGCATCCTCGTGCTTTGTCGGATATGATAAAACACAATGAAGAATTGTTATATCGTTACAACCCGATTCTTGCAGTGCCCTTATTCCCTCATCTACTTCAGACAAATATGCTGCACCTACTGACATGACGACTTTCTTTCCTTTACTTCCAATATATTTTATGAAAGGGAGATTTGAAAGATCAGAGGACGAAATCTTATAAAAATCGACCAATGGTTCAAGGAAGTCTACAGAAGCATAGTCAAATGGAGTCGCTGTGAAATCCATTGTCTTTGAATGCGTGTAATATGCCAGTTCCTTATACTCTTTTTCCCCAAAGGAGTCATACTTTTTAAACAATTCATACTGTGTCTTTGTTGGCTCCTTTGATGTATCCCAATATGCAGGCGAATTTTTTGATACTATGGTTTCAGCCTTATAAGCTTGAAATTTCGCACAGTTAATCCCAACCTCCGCAGCTTTATCAATATACATCTTAGCTGCATCAATCGGTGAAATACCCAGTACGCTCGCTGTATCGTAAAAATTTACACCCATTTCTGCAATTATATAAGGTTCTTTATTGTTCATTTTAAGTACCCCTTCTACATAGCAGGATCATACCCGCTTTATATTCCCTTACAATCTTCATATAAAAAAGCTCCATAAACAACAATTTCTCATATCTTACATAAGGAGCTTTTATTTAAGAGTACCTACTCTTAAGTAATTACATGTGTAATACTCACTATACTCTTTTATTACTGCCTCTGAAAACTTATATGCCTCTTCGTTGTATTCAAACTCTTTCTCCCAATCATTGATGTCTTTCTGTTCAACCGGTCTAATGGAGTACTCCCCTTTTACAAATTCCTTTACGCCATCAATAAACTCATCGAAACTTGTAGTTATACCTCTGGCATCAATATAGTACCAAGTTTCATTACGATAAAACTGGCAAAATACATGGAATCCATTATGACTATCTTTAATCAAGTAGGGGTTGTATCCAAAATACGGGTGCCTGTCACCAATGGTAGGTAGTTTCTATTAAGTTAAGGAACTACCTATTTTTTTATTCAAATTTCAAAAAAGCACTTGACAAAAGCCCACAAAAATGTGGCGCTTCGCGCCCTTTAATTAACAAGGCAATTCCGGTGCGCCGGAAAATCTAAGTTAATTGGAGGGCATTTTTTTATGATTCAAGATTCAGCTCAGATTAAGGATTTATTATTTAAATCTCTAGAATCCTTATCCGAAACACAATGGTTGTTCACCGGCCAAACTGGTGATTTCACCAGAAAACGAAAAATTTCGTTTTCTGATGCCATACTATCAACCATCTGCATGCAACGTTCTTCTTCAAACACTGAAATCCTTAAGTATTTCGATTTTCAGCCAGATTCACCAACACATTCAGCATTGATTCAGCAAAGAAATAAGCTAAATGTTCAAGCATTTGAGCAGCTTTTTTATCGCTTTACAGATTCATTATCTTCTAATTTGACTACTAAAGGTTATCGTCTAATTGCAGTTGATGGTTCAGACATATATATCCCTAGAAACCCCAAGGATGCCGATACATATCGCATTACTGACACGTATGGTAAAGGCTTTAACATGCTTCACCTTAATGCAGCCTATGACCTAATGTCAAAGCTCTACACCGATATAATTATCCAACCCATTAATCACATCAATGAATACTTAGCTTTATGTGACATGATTGACCGTTTTGCCGAATCACATCCGAAAGAAAAAGCTCTATTCATTGCAGACCGTGGATACGTTTCAATGAATGTCTTTGCTCATGCTATTGAAAACAATGCTTTCTTTTTAGTAAGAGGCCGTGATCCTAATTCTCGGAGTTTATTGGCAACAATTGACCTCCCGGATTCCCCCGAGTTTGACATTGTTTTTGAAAGATGGCTAACTCGCAGAAATACAAAAACAGTAAAGGCAGAACCTGATATATACAAATCGATCGCAGATCGTGTATTTGATTATATTGAACCCAAAAGCCACAAACTACACTATATCAGCTTTAGGATAATCAAGTTTCAACTGCCTAACGGAAAAGAGGAATTTATCATGACCAATCTTCCTAAGGAAGACTTCTCAATAGATGAAATCCGTGATCTCTATAACAGAAGATGGGGGATAGAAACCTCCTTCCGTGATATTAAATATGCAGCCGGGATGCTGTTTTTCCATAGTCGCAAAAAGGATCTGGTCTTGCAAGAAATATACTCAAAACTCATTCTGTACAATTTTAGTGAAGCCATTACCAGCGGTATTGTGATTCAAAAGAAGGACAGAAAGTACTCCTACAGCATAAACTTTGCACTTGCTATATCTATTTGTGTAGAACTCTTAAAGCGTTGTCAGCGTGGTGTCGATTTACCAGGATTAGAGAAACTACTAGAACGACAGCTTATACCTATAAGACCCGGTAGAAGCAGTCCTCGCTATTTAAGAGCAAGGACCGCAATCTCATTCTTATACCGATAATACGACCAATAATATGCAATCAGGTAGGCAGATTCCCCAATCTGTCTGTTTGCCATGCCTGGTGATAAATCACGAAGCGCAATACGAGAACCCTATGCATAATTGACGTCATTATCAGCACAATGTAAATTATATCATGAGTACTAACTTAACAAAAACTACCTACCATTGGTGCCTGTCACCCTTAAGAATCCCTTACAAATCACATCATAAAAAGCACCAGATATAAGATAGCCAAACAGCTTATATCAGGAGCTCTATCCATGTATTTATTTTAAACTAATCACGTTTTCTTATTCAGGTATTTTTCAACTAGGCCCAATATTTCTTCTGCAACTTGTACCTGTTCTTCTGCCTCTTTCTTAGATGCAACATAAAAATCATCATAATCTGAAAGTTGTCTCACGTTCATCGCATTTGCGATTTTCTTGGAAATATCACACTGAAGCTCTTCAGTTTATGCTGCCTTCCATAACTCTATCCCTTCATTAGTTATGTTTTTATAGAAAGGTGAGACATTTCTCCATTTTTCAAACAAAGCTGTCTCTATAAGCACTGTAGTAATAACTATGTTATATTCAAGCTCAAAAGCCACTACTATATCCAGCAGTTTGTCATACATTTCTTCGTTTTCATTTTCAATAATCAAAGCGATATCTACGTCTGATTCTTCACTGGCGGTACCACGGGCAACGGAGCCATATAATATTATAGACTTTAAATTGTCACCATATACAGATGTGACTTCGCTAACAAAGCGATCAAAAAGCTTGTCATCACTTTTTACCATATACGCCTCCAAACATACTGAATAGCTTATCCGTACAACGCTTTATAATTATAACTTAAACTTCCCACATAAATAGTGGGCATCGCACCTTGAAAACTCTATATTCTAGACTATAAAAATACAATTACGCCACTTTGTAATCACTTGTCAGAGCATCCTGCATATATTCAGGCAATCTGAAAAAGAAATCCTTATAGATTTCTTCAACTTGTTCGTCTGTGATATGAAGTATGTTCTTTATACTTGCAGTCATAGCCTCTACGAGTATGAAAAGAGAATGTTGGAATGTAATGTCTTCCATTTCCTGTAGCAGTACATAGAAGATTTCTCCTATCGTACGTTCGTCCTGATCTTTTCTTTGATATACAGAAAGATACATGTATCTGGCAAATACGATGG
>NZ_FNRG01000024.1 GCF_900107835.1 Oribacterium sp. KHPX15 | reverse complement strand
GCTTCTGAATCTTCTTTATAGAATCTTCAGGGTCTGTGTATTAATCGATCTTTGATTTTCAAGGTTCTGTTGCTCTCATTCCTCAGAACTGATGTTCCGTGTCTCTTGAGTGCTCACATAATATATCAACTCCCGGGACAGTTGTCAAACACTTTTTTAAAATTTTTTTGTATCTATATTTGTACATCGTCTCAAAGTAGCGATAACTACTCTGTCGGCAAACATTCAACAATATATAAATGTTTTTTTATTCTTTTGGCCTATAACTATATTTTTCGATGTATGCGGAGGGTGACATACCATATTCCTTTTTAAATGCTCTGTAAAAACCGGAGTAATTCTGGAAACCATACTGTGCGCACACATCACCGATCAGCTGCCCATCACGCACTGCCTCACAGCATGCCGAAAGACGTTTTTTAGTTATGTATTGGTGTAACGAGAGCCCTGTATTCTCCTGAACAAGATGTGCTATATAATATTTATTCAGATAAAAATATTCGCTTAAAGCATCAAGACTCAAATCATCTTCCAAATGTGTGGATATATAATCCGTTATTGTCTGATATACGGATATCCTCTCATTTATCATTGTTTTTTCGTTTTCATGATATGCAAAACGATTTAGACTCAAAAGAAAATCTCTCATAAGATTTTTAAGCTGTTCTTCTTTGCCAAAACGTTCTGTGTGCAGTTCCTCCAGTATACCGATCAGTTTGTTCTTTATACTGTTATGGGATAATGTATCAAGGTGATATATATATTCCTTTTCTTTTTCAGCTTTTTTGAATATGTATCCATATGATTCCGACCTTCTCATCAGGTCCGCAACATTAGACTCACTTATCCATACTACAAATCTTCTGTATACTGTTACTGTATCTTCTGACAATGCTCTGTGAAATATTTTCAGGGGGACAATGATAACATCCCCGGTTTTCATTTCATATTTTTTATCCTCTATCTCTAAAGAAACTTTTCCTTCTTCAAACAGATATATCTCATAAAAAGAATGTGCATGCTTTTCCACGTTTGGAAATCTTGTGTCGCTGTAATAGTAAATCTCAAATGAATCAGATTTCATCTTTTGCCGTGTATCAAATATTGACTGCAGCTTTCTTTTCATTTATATCCTCCTATCTATTAACGCTTCGTTTCAGACGTAAATATAAACGGCTTCGTTTATATTGTGATTTTCATATCAAAATATACCGCAAGTTTGGAAATGTTTGCAACAATCGTGGCAATTCTTTTTCATCTGATTAATAGCTAAAATATTATGACATAAGCTAAACAAATACATATTGGAGAGAATCATGAAATTAACAAATGAAACATTGAAAGATAAAACTTTTTGGGCAGAGAGAGGATATCGTCTTCCTTCTTTTGACAGAGATGATATGATCAGGAAAACATGTAATAAACCTACCTGGATTCATTTTGGAGCAGGTAACCTGTTCAAGGCTTTTCAGGCTGACGCGTGTCAGCGTATCCTGGACATGGGGCTTGGCGATAAAGGCATTATCGCTGCTGATCGCAAGGAGAAAAAGCCTGAGGAGAATGACAACCTTACAGTCAAGATTACATTAAAGGCAGATGGAACTACCGAAAAAGCCGTTATCGGTTCCATAGCTGAAAAGGTTTATCTTTATGGAAGCGAGGACAGACTCAAAGAAATATTTGAAGCTCCTTCTCTCCAGATGGTTTCATTTACAATTACAGAAAAGGGATATGCCATAAAAGACCCGAAGGGCAATCTCCTTCCGGATATTGAAGCAGATCTTAAGAGAATGCCCGACTCTACAGAAACTTATATGGGGCGTATGACTTCTCTTCTTTTCGCAAGATATATTAAGAATGCTGCCCCTCTCGCCATGGTCAGCATGGATAATTGCTCCCACAATGGAGATAAACTTAAGGCTGCCATTTTATGTTTTGCAGAAGCTTTCGGCGACAAAGGCTTTATTAACTGGCTTTCTGCCAAGGTTTCTTTCCCCTGGTCCATGATTGATAAGATCACTCCCGGTCCCGACGCATCTATCGCCAAGCTTCTGTCCGATGACGGCCTTGATAAGGATACACCTTTTGTTAATGCTGAAGAGCGTGAGTATCTTGTTATCGAGGATGATTTCCCAAACGGCAGACCTTGTCTTGAGAAAGCAGGTATATACTTCACTGATAGAGATACCGTTGATAAGGTTGAGCGAATGAAGGTATGCACCTGTCTCAATCCTCTTCACACCACTCTTGCTGTATTCGGATGTCTGCTTGGCTACGACAGAATTTCCGATGAAATGAAGGATGCAGACCTTCGTAAACTGGTTGAGAATGTTGGTTATAAGGAGGGGTTGCCTGTTGTAACGGACCCTGGCATCATTAGTCCTAAGGAATTTATCAATACTGTCATCAATGAGAGAATCCCTAATCCGTTCATGCCTGACACGCCTTATCGAATTGCAACAGACACTTCCCAGAAGCTGTCCATACGTTTCGGAGAAACTGTTAAGGCTTATATGAAGTCTGACACTTTGAAGGTATCCGATCTTAAATTCATTCCTCTGGTTTATGCGGGATGGCTCAGATATCTTATGGCTGTGGATGATGAGGGTAATGCTTTTACTCCTTCTCCGGATCCTCTTCTTGAGACATCTCAGGCACAGCTTTCCGGAATGAAACTCGGCGATGAGCCTGATAGCGAGAAGCTTAAGAAATTCCTCAGAAACGAGACTGTCTTTGGCGTTGACCTGGTGGAAGCGGGACTTTCGGACATGATCATCAGGTATTTTGGCGAAATGACCAAGGGGATTGGCGCCGTTAGACATGTTATCGGGGCGATGTGAAATGGCACGAAAAATGCAAGGGGCGTGCGCCGGCCCACGAGATTGAAAGGACAGACTGGCCGCTATGTCCGCCTTGTTCGCACTGACGTGCGCCCAAGGCGGACATAGCGGCCAGTCTGTTCTTTCAACTCGCAAGCCTTGGCACCCTCCCCTTGCATTTTTCTCACATTTTATATACCGGTTAATCATTAAATAAGGCTATCTCCCGGTGTGTAAGCACACACTGGTGAGATAGCCTTTTAAAATCATGAAGGTGTTGAGTATTTGTTGTTAAAATGTTTTTTTGCATGCACCTGATCTTCTGTCTCTCCTCTGCGTGTCATACCAAGCCCAACCCATTTGACGACTAACACCATCAGGAAAGGGTTTTACTCGATTTATGCTTTTGTGACCGTGATTACGATTTCGCCGGTGTAGGTTCCGGGTTTGATGTCGGTTTTTTTGCCGTCGACGGTCATTTCCAGTTTGTAGCCGGAAGGTGCAACGAGGGAAGCATTGTCTTCAATTGTGAGGCTTCCGAGGTAGGAGTCGTGGGTGACGGTCCATACGGAGTCTCCGGAGAAGGTTGCGCTGATGCCGAAGTTTGCCTCTGCACCGTAGTAGTTTCCGTTGAGGCTTGTGGTCTTGCCGGATGAATTTGTGTAGCTGAGACCTGATACTTCCCAGAGGCCGTTTGATCCGTCTGCAAAGGAGCCTGTGAAGTCGGAGTTCTTAAATGTTACTGTAAGAGCTGATGAACGGCTTCCGCTCATTCCTTCGACTACTCTTTCGATGTCGCCTTCATTCCAGATAATGCCGGATGCGTCGGAATTCTCGAAAGTAATTACAGGGGCTGATCCTGCTTCCGATGCGATGAGGTAATTATAGTCATCACTGTTAGTGTTCTCAAATTTAGAATTTGTAAAGAGGAGGTTCTCTCCTGCTGCCTCAAATTCCATTACAGAACTTACTGTTCCGCCGTAGGCGCTGCCTACTACAAGGTATGGAACGTCTGAAAAGTCTGTGGTTCCGGTGTATGCACCTGCCGAGTAGTTGTAGTAGGTGTTATCCAGGACTGAGCTTCTTAACTTTGTATCTTCTGTGTAGGTTTCTCCCGCAATTTCGCTTAATGTCTCAAGTAGTTTTTTCTTTGCAGAATCATTCACATCATAATTCTCGCAAAGTTGTCCGATGGTCATGTCAGCATCACTCATCATAAAGTGCATGAGTTCTGTGGTTCCGCTAGCCTTCTCCCAGGCATCCGCTGCGGCCTTTGCTTTTGCGCCTGTGATGTAGTTCGACATGTTCTTAGCTGCCCGGACGGTAACATTATCAAAAACAGAAGTCGAATCGGTGTTGATGCCCCCACGGTTTTTGATTCCCATGACGCCTTCAAGAATAGTGTTCTTCAGCTTGTAGGTTCCGCCGGAAGCGATAACCGCTGCGGCATCTGCCTTTGAAACGAAGCTTGAATCCTCGGCAGTTATGACACCGCCTCCGATAACATAGGCTCCGGCTGAACGGTTGCCGTAAACAGTTGCGGAGAAATTCTTTACATCCACAACGCCGTTTCCGAAGTCATTGGCAAGCGCTGATGCCTGACCTACGGAATAGCTGCCGTCGATACCGGTGGTTCCGGTTACGTCCTCAAGGTAGGCATAGCCTCCGTAAACAACGTCTGCCACATGGTTATTCCAGCCTTCGAGGGTGAAGTCGGCGTTATACACATAAACCGAAGCGGTGTCTGACTTTGCATCGCTTTCACCGGTCTTTGTTCCGGAACCTCCGGCGATAACGCCATTTGCGCCGTCACCGTTTGCATAGAAGGTGCTGGTCTCGCCGTCGGTGCTTCCCACTGTCACGATGCCGCCGTTTGTTGCATAAAGAAGAGCATTCATGCCCCACTCCATGGCAATCTCAACGTTATAGCTGGAAAGGCCTGTTAGGTAAGACATTTTAGCCCAGTTGGCACTTGCAGTCGAGGTACCGTTAATGTGATCAACTGTGATGCTTGCATAGTCATCAGCCCATACAAGAGAGCGCTCCTCATTTGCCTCTGCGCCTATGGCATCTCCGTCTTTAGACGTATCTATAGTGAGGTCTTTTTCCTTCACATCCTCGGACTCACCGCTTGCCTTGACAACACTGTCAGCAAAGCTTAAGTAAATCGGGTTCAATGTATCTCTGGCTGTGAGACCGTTTAAGTTCTCATTGTCACTCTTTATGACTGTAGAATCATAGGAATAATTTACACCGTAAGGGGAGTAGTAGATAATGTCTACGTCGCCGTCATTATCAGTATCCTCATAGCTCATGTAACGATAGTTTCCTGAACCTGTTGCCGGGAAAGCTCCTGTTACGGTATCATTTTCAACTTCTTCACCGGTCTTTACGTCGTATGCTTTGACATCCTTATCAAGAGTAACCTTGTCTCCGTTTATGTAATAGCCTTCCTCAAACTGAAGTACTGACTTAAGCTTTTTATAGGACTCGTCTGACTCGATTTTTTCCTTAAGTGCCTTTGCATCATCTTCTGACAGATACCAGAGGGTTTTTGTGAGGTCTGCTTCCTTAACTTTGTCCTTGAAATCCTCAAAAATTTCAACCTTCTCCTCTTCCGCAACATAAGCGTCGCCTGAGAAAGTTACAGTTGATCCGGAAACCTCAACATCTGAAGCTTCACCGGAAGCACTGACTGCGATGGCGGTAATGTCATCCGTTGTGATGGAGTAGTTTTTGTCAGAGGAAACATTAAGGTATGTTCCTCCGGCAATGGCTGCAGACTCTGAGTTTTCAAGTTCCACAGTGAGAAGCTCAGTACCGCTTGTCACCACGTCCTTTCCGCCTGCCTTTGTCTGAGTTGTGCTTTCAGGAAGATAGAGGACAGCATTACCGCTGGACTGGAAAGCCGCATCGTCAATGCTTACATCGGGGTTAGCAAAAGAAATAATGGTTGCAGTATTCAGGTCATAAAATGCCCACTCGGAAACTGTTTCCACCGTATCGGGAACGTAGACCGCCATGATCTCGCTGTGGTGGCCAAATGCCTGAGCAGAGATTTCGGTAACGGGTGCACCGCCGAGAACTGACGGGATGATAACAACCGCATCCTCTTTACCCGCATAGTAAGTGATGGTGCTGGTTACTTTTTTGTTCTCACCCTCTCCTGTTGTGATGACATCAAAAGACCAGTCGCCCTCAGTTACGGAAACCTTTGTACTTGTTTCCTGAGCGCCCGGCATTCCTCCGGGACCACCCGGACCTCCCGGGCCTCCCTGTCCACCCGGACCGCCGGGCATCTCTCCCGGAGCTCCACCCGGGGCACCGTCAGGAGCATTGCCGCCAGGGGCACCGTCAGGAGCTTCACCCATCGGGGCACCGTCAGGAGAATCCGGAGTTTCACCATCCTTTTCTGCTCCGGTCTGTTCAGCAGAATCAATAACACTTTCTTCCGCAGTTGTCACCTCCGGAATAGTTGTTGTATTACAGGCAGCAAGTGCAGATGCGCTCAATGCTGCCGCCATAACACAGGAAAGAGCTTTAAGATTTTTTCTTCTCATTTAGTTACTTCCTTTCACAATCATCAGGAAACTGTCCGAAGATTTAATCCGGGTATTATTCATACCAATACTTCTATCGACATCTTCTTGTTTTTTATTCGCGTGTAATCTAGCAGACGAATCTGAAAGGAAACTGAAAAGGATAATTTGTTCAATCAAATAGAGCTCAATTTATGACTCACCTAAAGATATCTGTAATCTGGGGCAACTTTTATCAGTATAATACTTCACCATCATTGACTCTCCTATGGTATTTCATGAATTGAGTCATATATGTTCACCTAAAGTCCTTATCTTTTATAAATTAATGTTATGTCATATAATCATTAAAAATAACCGGCCGGGAGGAACAGAGTATGATTACCATAAAGCAGATGACCTACTTTCTTTCAGTATGTAAAACCCAGAATCTAAGCAGATCTGCCCTTGAGCTGTACGTATCGCAGCCCACTCTTTCCGTTACCATAAAAGAGCTTGAAGAAGAAACCTCAGCACAGCTTTTCACAAGGAAAGGCTCCCGTCTTTCTCTTACGGAAGCAGGTCGGAGACTGAGAGATGAAATGAAAAAGGTCATGGATCAGTACGACAGGATGAACAGTATGATCAACTCAGGTATCCTTACCAGAGACTGTTTAAGACTTGGATACTCCACCATTATAGGAAGTGAAGCCATCCCTTTGATATATAAAAGTTTCACCGAAAAGAATCCTTCCATACATCTCGAAATAACCGAGGGTGCCGGATGGAATCTGCTGCAGAAGCTGGACGAGGAAGAGCTTGATGCTGTACTCACAGTAGAGAATTATATGCAGGATAAGCTTTGGGAAAAGAGATTCTCGACAAAGAATATAAAAGCCTCATTGCTGGAATATTGCGTAAGCAGAAACAGTCCTCTGGCATCGAAGGAAACCATAACCCTCGAAGAAATATCCAGAGAACCGCTTATTCTGTTCGATCACAATTTTCCTTTGTCAGATACCATTGAAAAGATTTTCAGCATCAGAGGCTACAACCTGGATGTAAGACTCCGAAGCTCCCAGATCTTCATGGTGTCAAGATTCATCGAAGAAGGCCTGGGCGGCGGATTCCTCCCGGCCTCAGCCTGCCGTGACCACGTAAACCTGGTGCCCATCGAATGCCCCGAGCTGTCGGACTCCGCCGGCATGGAAGCCCGGGTCTACTGGAAAAAACACCACGTCGCAAACAAACCCCTGGAACAATTTTTGGAATTCCTGAATACAAAGAAATAGAGCCACCGGAATGGTGGCTCTACTATTATGTAAGATCGGTGAACGCATCGATATGATTTCCGCTGACTTTAACCTTAAATATATCGTTCTGCCGTAAAGCACCTTTACTGCAAAGGCGTGTAAACCACTGTATCGGTGTGTCCCCGGCCTGATATTCAGGAAGGGTAGTGGCCGGATCAGTATATCGATATTCGAATACAGTATTTGCATCCACGATATATTCTCCTCTGCTTACCGCATCAAGAATTCTCACATATACATCCGGATTATAAACACGGCCATAAGCTACCGCCATAATACGGTACCCGTTTCCGTCAAATGACACTTTGTCATTATTCATAGATGTTAAATCCAGCCATTTTGCAGAATCAGCTGAATCACCGGGAGTTAAATTATTTGCTGTTCTGGTGCGAACAACACCGTCTACGATCCATGCACCGTTTGAATCTACTTCCCAGCCGTTAGGTGTAGTTGTATTTACGAGGCAGTAACCATCTTCATCAAAATAGTAGCACTCTGAAATACCGTCATTGTTTCCGTCTATCCACTGCCAGGTGTTCTTAGGATATGAACCGTTTCCTTCGTCATACCTCCAACCCTTGGAATCATTCTTCCATGTTCCGGCCATTGCTGTAAAACCCGCTAATATTGTCAATAAAAAAGTTGCTGCTGCCAATCCTGTTCTTCTCATAACTTCCATCTCTTTTCTTCTGCACGTTTACTTATTAATAATAACACATACTATTAAATAGTAAATTATTCTGCAATTTTTCACTAATTTTTTCACCTTATCTCTACGTTTTTTGTGATTTACCAGGATTCTAAGGGGAAGATTCGCGCCGAAATCTATTTATTTATAGATGAGCGTGTTTCAGTTTTTCACAACGTGAGAAAAATGCAAGCGGATGGGTGCCTAGGCTTGCGAACTGAAAGCACAGAATGACGGATTTGTCCGTAATGGGCGCATGGCAGTGCGAACAGTACGGACAAATCCGTCATTCTGTACTTTCAACTTCGTGAGCCGGCACCCATCCGCTTGCATTTTTCGTACCATTTCAAAAAATCCCCCTTGACAATCCCCCAAGGTGGTGCTAACCTACTGATGTTCAATTCAGTATGTTACTGTTCGCAGGCATTCACTGTACATAAAACGTGTTCTATGTTTATGTGGTGAAGTGTCTGTTTTTTTATGCCCCCGCGTAAACGCGGGGGCATTTTTTGTACATGAAGTCCTGAACCGAACGGATAAATCAAGGAGGATCTATGAAAGACAACATTTTTTCAGTTTTACAGCGTGTAGGACGAAGCTTTATGCTTCCTATCGCCATGCTTCCGGTTGCAGGCCTTTTACTTGGACTCGGCAGCAGTTTCACAAACCCAACCACTATTGCCACCTATCATATGGAGGCACTTCTCGGAAGCGGTACTCCGCTTAATGCACTTCTTAACATTATGAACGCTGTTGGAAGTGCCATCTTCGGTAACCTTCCCCTTATCTTTGCAGTTGGTGTTGCCATCGGTATGGCAAAGAAGGAAAAGGAAGTTGCAGCCCTCGCTGCCATGATCGCTTTCTTCGTAATGAACATCACCATCGAAGCCATGCTCAACATCACAGGAATGATCGTTGACGGTGCGGTTGCAGAGGGTGTTCTTGAAGGAACGGTAACAAGCATCGTTGGTATCAATACCCTTCAGATGGGTGTGTTCGGCGGTATCATCGTAGGTCTCGGAGTTGCGGCTCTTCACAATAAGTTCTATAAGATAGAGCTTCCCGCAGCCATCTCCTTCTTCGGTGGTTCACGTTTCGTACCTATCGTTTCAACATTTGCCTATATCGGAGTGGGTATCCTCAGCTTCTACCTCTGGCCATTCGTTCAGAAGGGAATCTTCGCTCTCGGTGGTCTCGTAACAGACAGCGGATATATCGGAACACTTATCTTCGGTCTCATCAAGCGTGCACTCATCCCATTCGGACTTCACCATGTATTCTATATGCCCTTCTGGCAGACAGCCGTTGGCGGACAGATGGAAGTTGCAGGAAAGCTTGTTCAGGGCGGTCAGAACATTTTCTTTGCTCAGCTTGCAGATTCACAGCATGTTGCTCACTTCAGTGCAGATGCTACAAGATACTTCTCCGGAGAGTTCATTTTCATGATCTTCGGTCTCCCGGGTGCAGCCCTTGCCATGGTTCGCACTGCAAAGCCTGAGAAGCGCGGTCAGGCCGCAGGTCTTCTTCTCTCAGCCGCTCTTGCATCAATGTTTACAGGTATCACAGAGCCTATCGAGTTCTCATTCCTTTTCGTTGCACCTATGCTTTTCGTAGTACAGGTTATACTCGCAGGTTCAGCATACATGATCGCACATATGCTCAATATCGCAGTTGGTCTCACCTTCTCAGGCGGACTTCTCGACCTGTTCTTCTTCGGTATCCTTCAGGGTAACGAGAAGACAAGCTGGATGCTTATCATTCCTGTAGGTATCATTTACTTCCTGCTTTACTACTTTATCTTCAGCTTCCTTATCAAGAAGTTTGATCTTAAGACACCGGGTCGCGAAGATGACGATCAGGAAACACGTCTCTACAGCAAGAAGGATTATCTTGCAAAGAAGGACGGTGAAAACTCAGACGTTACAGATGAAAAGAGCGACCTTATCATGAAGGGTCTCGGTGGTAAGGCAAATATTTCTGACGTTGACTGCTGCGCTACCCGTCTTCGTGTAACAGTTAAGAAGCCTGAACTTGTAAATGATGGTATGCTCAAGGCTTCAGGCGCATCAGGTGTTGTACATAAAGGTACAGGCGTACAGGTTATCTACGGACCTTCAGTTACTGTTGTAAAGTCAAATCTTGAGGATTATCTCGAGACACAGCCTTCAACAGAGTATCATGGAGATGCTAATGCCAATGCAGAAACATTATCACAGGAAACCGCTTCTGCTTCAGAAAAGACAGTAACTAAAACCATAATTATCGGAAGCCCTCTCAACGGTGAAGCCAAGGAACTTTCAGAGACTCCGGATGAGGCATTTGCCGGCGGCATGATGGGACAGGGTGCATGCATGATTCCGGGAGACGGTACTCTCTATGCTCCCTGCGACGGCGAAGTAACATTTGTTTTTGACACAAAGCACGCTATCGGATTCGAAACCGAGGATGGCATCAACATGCTCTTCCATATGGGTATCGATACCGTTAAGCTTGACGGTCAGGGCTTTACAGTTCTTGTTGAGAACGGTCAGAAGGTTAAGAAGGGTGATCCGATGCTTAAGATGGATCTTGATTTCATCAGCAAGAATGCTCCTTCAACCGCATCTCCTGTTCTTTGCACCGACCTCGATGACAACATGCAGGTTCGTCTCATCAAGACCGGAAAGGTGAATATGGGCGAAGATTTAATTGCTATCGACATTCTCGGATAAAAAACATATAATGGCGATACAGAGCTAAAACCCTGATCAGCTTTAGATTCGAGATTCACAACCCCTTTCAGGAACTGCCTGGGAGGGGTTTTTTAGACGAAGGATAAATATAAACTATGTATCGTGTCAGAAAAGTTTTAAATCATAATTCTATCATTGTTGTGGGTGTTGATAACAATATTTCGGCTGACCCGGAAAATGATGAGGGGCTTAAATCTTATCTGGTTCTCCATAAGGGTATAGGATTCGGTGTAAAGATCTCTGAGAGACTGGACCTTCCCAAAGATGCCTCCATCTACTCACTGGAAAAGACAACGGAACGTGGCAATGCTATGTCCATCGTCAACGCGGTGGATCCTGTATGTCTTGAGATTTCGGATGCCGTTCTTGATGAAGCAGAAAAAGCTTTTGGGAAGGTAGACAGAACCATAGTATTCCCTATGGCTGATCACCTGGCATTTGCTGTTCAGAGAATAAAAAAAGGCGAAAGTATCAGAAATCCTCTGAAGGATGACATTCGCCTTCTTTTTCATATGGAATATCAGGTGGCGGAAACCGTTGCACCTGTTCTGGAGCAAAAATTCGGACTCGTCATAAATGAAGATGAGATCGGATTTATCGCGCTGCACGTTCACTCTGCCATCGTTAATGAAAATGTTGCCAGATCTCTTCAGACCGCACAGATAGTACGTAACTGTATCTCTTATATAGAAGAAAAGACCGGGCACAAGCTCGAAGTCACTTCCCTCGGATATAATCGTATGATGAATCATATCCGCTATATGGTGACACGCATCGAAACCGGAGAGCTTCTGAAAATGAATCTTAATGACTACATGGAGCTGAAGTATCCGGACACATTTAAACTTTCCGCTGACATCTGCAATCAGATGAGCAGGCTTTTGAAGAAATCGTACCAGGATGCAGAGATAGGCTACCTTGCAATGCATATAGCAAGGGTTATTGGAGTGGAATGATCCCGGGCACGGGTTAATGTGTCATTAGTTTGCAAAACGAGTCAAAACCCCGTACCCATAGTTCTCAGGGGACGGGGTTTTTGAATCATTTCAATCCATGATCACCGGACGTATGTAATATATCTTTCCATCCTTATCAAATCCTAAATGGCACATGTATACGCTGTCGCCGTCTTTTATACTTAGCTCCGGTTCAAATTTCAGATTGCCATTTTCATCATACTGTGCCGGTCTGACAGGTATACTATTCTGTGGTACCCAGGAATGAATATAATCCGTAAATTCATGAAGATCCGAAACAACGAAGTCATCCAGACTATAATCATCCTTAAGATGCTCATAATAAAACTCATCAGAAAACTCTGCCATATTATACAGGTTTGATTCCTCGATCGGAGTTTCCGGACCTCCGGTATATATTTCTTCATAGTATGCTCCGACAAGCTTGCCATCCTTATCTTCATAGAATCCGGCATAGGCGTACAGAGTTGGCTGTGTTTCATAGTACTCGTATTCATCGAGAGTTCCTTTTTTACCCAGAGGTTCAAACATGGTATAAAGGAGCACAGGATCTTTTTCGCCCTTCGGAAGGAAGTAATAATAGTAGTTAAGGAGACAATAGTACTCTCTCCAGCCTACATCCTCAAAGGAATCCCTGTGGCTCTGTGCCTTGGTGAAAAATATACCTTCATCAAGTTCCTCGTAATTCTGAATGACATTGGCAACTCCCTTTCCGGAATCCGGGGCCGGATAGTCATACATCATATCTTTAATTCCGTCAGGATAAACAGACTGAGGATCTTCCTCAAAATGAATATCTTCAACCTCTGCATCAAATAACACAGAATCTCCTGCTTCGGTTTCCGTGTCCTGACAGATCGGAACACTTACTTTTGCACTTGTATAGTAGAAATGCCCGGTACCTTCATAGAAATCAAACTGCGCTTCAAGTTTTCCGTTATCTGTCGTAATATCTCCTGAAAATTCCGGATAGGAGATACCGTATTCAGCAAGCTCTGTAAAGTCACACTCTCCAAGCCTGTAGATATTTCCATTGTTGCTGACCTGGACGATTGTATGGATATTACCCTCCTTTTTCTCCAGGAAGTATGCATTATCATCATCCATGGTCAGGAATAAAGCACTATCCTCCGGCTCATAATGAGCGGTGTCTGTATCTATGTCTCCGGTTTCGTAAATATAATATTGCACCTTATATGGATCAAGGGTGTATGTATAGACAACAAAATGCCCGCCGTCAAGAGAAAATCCCTGAATTTCACCGGGGCATATATCTTTATCTTCACCGTCCGGGAGTTCCTTCTTATATACATGACTCATTTGCTCGCCTTCAGCTGAATAATCAGTCACTTTCTGGGAATATAGGATATTGCCATCCTTAAGGTACAAACAGCCATTTCCGCTGTCTTCACAGACAGTGGTTATTCCTTTTTCGGGAGACTTTGGATCAAAGGTGCAAAGGCTTCCCGGAACATATACAGTAGAATTTCTTTGGAACTTTCCCCACATAGCGCCATAGCCCGGGGCCTGTGAAGAATAGTTGCGGAAAAGTATCTGTCCATCATAGTGCACAGCTTCTCCTGACTGCATTTCAGATGCTGCCTTTTCATCACTTTTCTGCTCTGGTGCATCTGCCGGCGCCTCGCTGCTTTCACTAATATCTTTTACAGATTCCTCTGATGGAGCCCCACCCTGCGCCTCTGTCTCAATCGCTTCTGAAGTCTGATCAGAAACAGTCTCAGCTATTTTTTTATTGCTGCAGGCGACCAACATCATACAAGCTAAAGTTCCTGCTGCCGCTGCATAAATTATTCTTTTCTTCATCTCAATCCCCTGTATATCATTATTAATATCAAGATACTCAATCTTATACGTTGAGCATTCCGACACGATCATGTTTACCTTTAAAAATTCAGTCTTTTGACAGAGGGTCCAGGCCGTAATCAAAGAGGACAATATCGATTTTTATAACATTATAGTCCTTATGTTCAATGAAATACCTTACAACCGCATCCGTCTGGGAAATAGGTGATAAAGCATATCCCGCGATTCTCAGGAAATCAACGGTCTCATCAAGGTTCAAACGAAGTCCGACAGCCAGTGCAAGCACTTTTTTCTTGGAAGGGTTTACCGTTCCTTTCATGATACGTGAGAAATACTGTTTTGAGATATTGGCAGCCGCATATACTTCGGAATTCCTGAGACCTTTCTTGTTAATGAGTTTCTGGAGGTGTTTTTCGAAGGATTCTTTGTATATGCTCTTCAGCATGTCATCCAGGGTTCCCGAGGAGCCTGCTGCAGGAGCGCCTTTAGCCGAAAATGGTTTGAAAGCCGGTAATCCTGCAGACCTTAAAACACTCGTAAGCCTGCCCGGACCTGCTGCTCCCGGGGCTTCTTTCTCAGGAGCACTTTCATCAGAAACTACTTCGTCAAGTGTTTCCTCGTCAAAACAAACACTTTGGCTGAATACCGTCTGTGATGCACTGTCATATTCATATTCCCGGGACAGAGTTTCCGTAACGTAGTCATCATCAATAAAGCTCTTGACTTCCTCTCCCAACTCTCCGGATATCTTTACTGACTGCTCCTCAAACACAACAAGGATGATTTCCATATCATGTTCTTCCAGGAATTCGGTAAAAGCATTGACTGCGATTTCCATTGCAAGACGCTGAGGGAATTTATACGCTCCCGTAGCAAGTAATGGAAATGCTATCGAATTACATTTATATTCTGCCGCAAGCTGTAAAGATTTATCGTAGCAGGCTTTAAGAAGTTCTGTTTCACCTTCTTTGCCGCCATTCCACCATGGGCCACTTGCATGGATTATGTACTTGGCATCCAGGTCAAAAGCCGGCGTAATGGCAACATTACCCGGTGCCAGGACGCCTATCTTATTCCTCTCGGCAAGGAGTTTATCCTTCCCGGCAGCCAGATATATGGCAGAATCAACACCGCCACCGACCGTTACATTCGGGTTTGCAGTATTCACGATAATATCTGCTTTAACTTTGGTTATATCATTTCTGATTATTTGAAATGGCATAATACTCTTCGTTCACTTTCCTTATTCAATACTATAAGAGATCATGTTATTTAAGATCTCACCATGATATCATCCAAGCATCCGGGATAACCCACGGTCTAAATACTCATTCCAAAATGTCCAATTATGCTTTCCGGGGCCGTCTTCATAGAAGAAATCGGCATTTTCCTTCTTGAGGAAGTCTCTGAAATCCGTATTTGCATTATATAATTCCGGAGAATCTTCAGTACCGATTGCCATATATAATTTTGGTATTTTTTTACCTTCTTTCTTTAGATTCTTATATTGAACCTTTGGATTCTTATCCGATTCAATAAGTTTAGACAGATCACCAAATACATCCGTGAGCATTTCGACCGGCATAAGGCTTGCAGCTGAAGCATCTGTCTTTGCTATGTCCTCTATGTGTAATGCAGAAGATAAGGCAATGCATTGAGAAAATCTATCAGGATAGGAAAACGCGGTATGGATAGCTCCATATCCACCCATGGATAAACCTGCAATAAGGTTGTCCTCCCGTTTCGAGAAGTATCCGAAAACCTTATGGATATAATCCGGCAGCTCTTCACCTACAAATTGACAGAAATTGCCGCCGACATATCCCTTATCCAGGTAAAATGAATTGCCGGTTGTGGGCATAAATACAGCAAGGTTATACTGTATGGCCATTTCCTGGGCTACTCCGCCGAACAGCCAGTCTGTATCCGTACCGGTTAATCCATGAAGAAGCATCAGACTTTTTGTTGGTCGTTCATAGTGTTTTGGATCTTTAACTTCTGCCATTTCAACATCATTGGGTAACACAAAAGAAAAGTTCGCATGCTGCATTATACTCTGAGCATGAAATTCCATTCTTCCACTTGCCATTTTAAGCCTCCATTATAAACTTATGATTTTCACTTTTTGCTTCCACGCTTCGCCTCTTTATGAGACGCCAATTCGTTCAGCAGCATCCAGGAAATATCGATTGCCTGCTTTTCATTTTCCCCAAGCTCTTCATAGGGACGAATCATCAGGTTGATACGTTTGTCATCATCCACCGTATCACCATAGCTATAATTATGCAGCTTGTAATACCGCATGGTTCGCGTATGTTCGATCTTTCGAAAAACCTCCTTTTCTTCTTCTGAGGAATTTTGGAAAATATCGTATGCTTTTCTAAGAAGCTTCGGATCCAATTCATCAAAGGATTTATCAGGAGCCTCGTCCTTGAGAAGGATGTGGACTTTCATGCTGATATGGTCTGTGGAAATGTAGTTCATATCTTTGGTCAGTGAATTCAGATCTTCCCACATGGGAATCGATTCGTCTACTGTATAGCGGAACATCTCGTGCCGGCACATAGCCATATCCGTTAACCGGTTATGAAGCACATATGCAGGAGTAAGCATATTCTCGGCTCTTCCGAAAGAAGTTGCAATGCCTCGAACATTGCTGTTATAGATATACAGGTTTCCACGGATAGCAAAGAATGTCTGAATCGTATGCAGTATCTTGATATTCTCCTCCTCCGAATCCGAACAGAGCACGATACGATCTGCGGAACCCAGAAGCCGACCATCCTCATTCCAAAGTTCATTGTGAAAAAAAACACTGTCCATTTCTTCCGACGGCTGGTTCAGAGATACTATTTCTCCCAGCATTTTACGGTTCCGGCAATACTCACTGCTGTCTCCGAAAACATGATACTTGATCTTTTGTTTCTCGAAGAGCACGTTCAGCTCAAGTGCACGGTCCAACATCATCTGACCGGCATTATCGAAACCGATGATTACGATTTCTTCATCGTACTTTTTCACAGGATATTGCTGCCAGAAAGCCCGGGCGGTGCAATCATCCAAAGAGAAAAAGTTGATATTCATAGGATGATAGGATGGTGTGAAGCTGGAAAAACAGATGATGGGAACTTCAAAATCCGCAAGCCCCACAGCGTCCAGGAAATTATCCATATCATTATCTTTGGTACACATAAGATGAGCGTCATACAGAGATCCGCGGCGATCAAGCAGTGCCTCAGGAGTCCATGAAACACAAAGATCCGGGAAGTTCTTATCATCATTGATAGTTGACGCATAGATTATCATGGCGTTCGGCCGCACTTTTTTCAAATTCTCCGCAAACAACATGGCATTTCCGGTTTTTGCCGTAAAAATATACCACGGACGATCTGATTTCATCGTCAAAGTTATGACCGGCCTCATCCGCACAACGAATTCCATCGTAAAACCAATAAAGAAACCCAGTAAACTGATGCCTATAATCAGAAAAATGGATGAGATAATTCTGCCGCCAGTTGTCACCGGATACAAATCTCCATATCCAACAGTTGTAAAAGTGGTAATGGAATACCATATTGCCTGCCCAAGGGTTTGTATAGAGGCATCCGGACTTGCCTGTTCTGCCCGGATCAACAAGAGTAAAAGGATAAGGTATACATACATTATAGCCAAAAAAATGGTAATGTAATGTTTAAGCACAGAACTCAGACGCTTTGTGAATTCCGGATTACGTACACGTCTTTTATACAGTTTGAGACGGATTTTCAAATCCGAAATCCTGCGGCGTAATGACTTTTTGGTTTCCATACCGATTTATCCTCTTAAATAACTACCTGTTACATGTTTTCAATAATTTTCATGAATTTTTCATCAAAACTCTATACTTTACCTTTCGATTCAAACCATCAATAAAATAATATTATTTACATATTTTTTATTCAAGAAAAAAGTCAGCAGAGCATCTGATCTCCACTGACCTTACATTACATCACTTATTTTTTTAAGCATCAGGCTATTTCTTTATTTGTCTGATAATCAGCATTATCCATATTTTCAGCAACCTCAAAGGCATGTCTCAGATCCTCTATCAGATCATCCACATTTTCAATTCCGACAGACAAACGAAGTGTGGTTTCATGAATGCCGTTTTTCTCAAGAATCTCTGACGGTACATCAGCATGGGTCTGGGTTATGGGATATGTGATAAGTGATTCCGTACCTCCGAGACTTTCGGCGAAAAGGATGATGTCAAGGTTTTCCAGGACCTTTACGGCAAATTCCTTTGATGGTACATCAAAGGTTATCATGGCACCGAAGCCCCTTGCCTGTTCCTTCATGATGGCATGTCCCGGATGTTCCTTTAATCCCGGATATAAAACGCGTGTCACACGTTTATCGTTCTTTAGAAAATCCGCAATTTTGTGAGCATTTTCCTCAGCTCTGTCCAGTCTTACAGCCAGTGTTTTAATGCCTCGTATAATGAGCCATGAATCAAAAGGAGAAAGTCCTGCACCGGTACTTTTGAAAAGAAATCTGAGATGCTCGGAAAGAGCCTGATCCTTCACTACTATAAACCCGGCTATGGCATCATGATGTCCCGCCAAAAACTTGGTACCACTGTGGATAACTATGTCGGCGCCAAGGTCCAAAGGATTCTGAAGATAGGGAGACATGAATGTATTGTCAACGATAAGGAGAATACCATGACGTTTTGTTATCCCGGAAAGCTTTCTGAGATCTGTCACATTCATCATGGGATTGGTAGGAGTCTCAAGATAAATTGCCTTTGTATTATCCTTTATCAGATTCTCCACATCTGTTTCATGCAGAGCTGCTGAACTAAACTCAACTCCGTTTTTCTGATTGATCTCACGGAAAAGTCTGATGCTTCCGCCATAGAGGTCTTCATCTATCAGTACATGATCTCCCGGCCCGAACAGCTCCATCACACATCCTATTGCACTGATTCCACTTGCCAATGCTATACAGTCTGTCCCATGCTCAAGTCCTGCAACTATCCTTTCAAGATGATTCCTCGTAGGATTCTGAAGTCTGGAATAATCATACCCCGAACTCACTCCGAATCCCTTATGTGCAAATGTCGACGACTGATATATAGGAAAACTGACCGCACCGTAATGCTCATTTATATCTGCTCCCTCTAAATGCTGACATCGTGTTTCAACACTGTACTCCATATATTCATCCCCCTGTATTTTCTAAATCAGCATCACCGGTTCTACCATCATTCAGGCCAGCCACTTCCGGAGGCTATTGTTGTAATCCTACCGGTGGATTAAAACCGGGGTATCAAATAGCTTGAGCAACTACCTCTTGATTTTCCTGTTCTAATTCATCTATCGCTTCTTTCAACTGCTCAAATGCCTTTTCCAATGTCTTTCTCGGACACGCTATATTAAACCTTTCGAACTGCGCTGTCTCAGGACCGAAGATGGCGCCCGGATCCAGCCACAGATGCGCTCTGTCCACTATCAGGTCTTCAAGTTCATCATCAGTTAATTCGAGCCCCGAAAAGTCTATCCATAAAAGATACGTACCTTCCGGCTCTATAAGTCTGATTTTAGGCAAATGTTTCTGTATATAATCTCTAACGAAATCAACATTTCCCTTCAGATAATGAAGCATCTCCTGATGCCATCTTTCACCTTTTGTGTAAACTGATTCCAATGCTTTAAGCCCTACGATATTTGCCTGACTGTAACCATTTGCGGCATTGGCTTTCTGATATTTCAGCCTGAGTTTTTTATCCGGAATTATGGCATTGGCTATCTGAAGACCCGCTATATTAAAAGTTTTGGTTGGAGAGTGGAGAACCAAGAGATGATCCCGATACGCTGCCCCCAGAGAAAGGGCTGATGTGAACTCATATCCCGGATATATGAAATCACAGTGAATTTCATCACTGACGAGAATAACATCATGCTTCACGCATAGAATCGCTATTTGAAGAAGCTCTTCTCTTGTCCATACACGACCAACCGGATTGTGGGGGTTGCAGAGAATAAACAGCTTAAGCTCAGTATCAGAAATTTTCCGTTCAAGATCAGAAAAGTCGATTTCATAATGTCCATTAACTATCTTCAAAGGTGAATCCACCAGAACTCTTCCATTATCAGTAATCACTTCTCCGAAAGGATAGTATACCGGCTGTTGAATAAGAATCTTGTCTCCGGCTTCTGTATAAGCATTTACACAGTTCGCAAGCGCAAAAATCACAGTAGGCGCCACCGTTACCCATTTTCTGTCAACAGAGTATCCATAATGTTTCTCTGTCCAATTATTTAAGGAATCAAAATAGCTGTCCTTCGGATCGGTGTATCCAAATATCCCATGATCGATTCGTGCTTTTAAATCCCCCAGGATTTCCTCCGGAAGACGGAAGTCCATATCGGCCACCCAGAGGGGGAGCAGATCTTCACGGCCTTTCCTCTCCCTTCCAAAGTCGTACTTTAGACAGTTTGTATTGTGTCGATCTATAGCTTTATCAAAATCATATACTTTTCCATTACTGTTCTCGGCCATATCTATCCCCCCGTCCAGAAACACTAAAATGGTTATCTTTAACTTTACATCTTGCTTCAATGTTATTTATGATTCGAATACTATCAGACCATCAGCCCCCGGGGAATAACAAAAAATCCATAATCAGCTATAAGACTTGTTTATAATAATCTTTAGCAAACTCCCCAATTATAGGTCTTCTTCCCCGAACCACCGCCGAATACTTTCGCCAGCAAAGACTCATCCCTTTCAGGAAAATCCGAATCCTGATCAGCTCTATAGTCCTCCTTGAGAATTCTCTTCAGAAACTGTGCGGTCCTTTCTTCCTTAGGATGTGTAAATATCTCCTCCGGTGCCCCCTCTTCCACGATGACGCCTTTATCCATGAAGATGACCTTGCTGGCAACATCTCTTGCAAAATCCATCTCGTGGGTTACCACCACCATGGTTGCCCCGGATTCTGCCAGATCCTTCATGACATTGAGAACCTCTCCCACAAGTTCAGGATCAAGGGCTGAAGTCGGTTCATCAAAAAGAATAACTTCGGGATTCAGAGCCACCGCTCTCGCGATTCCCACTCTCTGCTGCTGTCCGCCTGAAAGCTGTGAAGGATAGTAATCATAGCGGTTCTTAAGTCCCACTCTGTCCAATGCATTCTTCGCGCGTTCCTCAGCTTCCTTCCTCGGAACACCCCGGGCCACGGTAAGTCCCTCCATTACATTTTCAAGCGCTGTTTTGTTAGCGAAAAGATTGTAGTTCTGGAAAACAAAACCTGATTTCTTTCTTATGTCACGTATGGTCTTCTGACTTGCCACACGAAAATCTGTCTTTATATCATCAAACTCGATGGAACCCTGATCCGCACGCTCAAGAAAATTAATGCAGCGGAGCATGGTGGTCTTTCCGGATCCCGAAGGCCCAAGGACTACTATCACTTCACCCTTGTTTACTTCCAGGTCCACTCCCTTCAATATCTGATTGTTTCCGAAGGATTTATGAATATTGGTTATTTTAAGCATGGTATTACCTCTATACGTTTCTTGTAAACTGACAGCACATTCTCCGCAAATCTGAAGATAAGCTGCACCACCGTGCATAGCAGTACATAAATCATTAGTATCACCAGATACGCTTCGATGTAGTTATATCCGATGGCTGCCTCTATCTTTGCAAGTGCGGTAATGTCTTTGACCGTCATCATATATGCAAGAGATGTATTCTTTAAAAGGCTCACAGTTGTGTTTCCGATATTCGGAAGTGCTGCCACCAGAGCCTGGGGAATGATGATCCTCGTATAGGCCTGAAATTTGGTTTCTCCTATAGACATTGCCGCCTCAAGCTGACCGGCGTTTACTGTAAGAAGTGCCGATCTGAATACCTCAGAAAGAACAGCGATGGTGTTCAGGGAAAATACCGTATAGGCGTAAATGATTGGGTTCCAGGCGAAAACATTGTACCCGGAATGAAGTACGTTTTTAAAAAAGTAGTTAAGGGCTGTGGGCAAAAGACTGTAGAAAAACAGTATCTGGAGCACGATGGGGGTTCCACGGACAAAAGATACATAAAAGCCGATCACCTTTGAAGAAATCTTATGATCCATAAGCTTTCCCAGTGCCATAAAAAATGCCAGCGGCGTGGAAATGAGCAATGTCACAAAAGTAAGCTTCAATGTGACAGGTATTCCGGAAAGAGCCACCAGGAAGGTCTCCCACATAAATCCTAATTCAATTTCCATGAGTGAACCTCCTCACTAATCTTTTGAAAAAAAGCTTTCCATTTTCGCTGACCTTTGGTCCCTTACAGATATCCGTAAAAATCCTGAGGTCTGCTTTACTTTTCGAAGCACTACAGATTCCTCTGATTCACCGGATATTAAAGGATTCCTTAATACCGGTTCTCTGAATCTGATTCCCTCTTTTGATACTTTTGATGCCTTTACTGCCTCCGCATGTGGCTTTAATCCTCTCAAAAGATGCTTCTCCAGTCTCTTTGAAAGAGCCTCTATCACCAGCGTCAGCACCCAGTAGATGATGAACATCGCTATGTAGGTTTCCAATGCATAGGACCCGTGGTTAAGACCGATGATGAGCTGTCCCTTTCCCATGATGTCGATGAGTCCTATGGTATAAGCAAGGGTTCCTTCCTTCATGAGATTCACGAGTGCATTGGTAAAGTTCGGAAGTGCCACCGCCGAAGCCTGCGGGAAAATGATTCTTCTGAAGGTCTGCCAGCGGCTTAAGCCAATGCTGAGACCTGCCTCACTTTGTCCGGGATCTATCGCAAGATACGAGCTTCTGAATACCTCCGACATGGAGGCGCTGAACATTAACGTGAATGTAGTGATGACAAATACCGCCTTGCCTGCATTATTTATGTTGATTCCGAAACTAAGCAACAGCTCCGGAAGGCCGTAATATATGATGAAAAGCATAACGATGGAAGGAACGCAGCGGATGAAATAGGTGTAGCCATTGGCCAGGCCGCAAAGAACTTTTCCGCCCTTAAGCTTTCCTGCTGCAAGGAGGAGCCCCAGGAGGCTTCCGAATAATACTGTTCCCAGCATGATACCGAGGGTAACAAGTGTATATGGGATGATCTGGGGCAAGACTTCAAAAATGAAGCTTGGTTTAAATGGTCTCACAGTGTATCACCTTTCTGATATCCTTCAGGTACATAATCAAATAAGCTGTAACCGAAATACTGCTTCTGTAAATCTTCGATGGTTCCGTCGGCTTTCAATTCTTCAAAAGCCTTATCAAAATCATCCGCAAACTGCTGCTCATCCTTGTTGAAGAGTGACCAGATTGGGATGCCCTCATAAGGAACGAAGGCAAGCTTGTCTGAAAAATCATGGTACTCACCATCCTCCTTTTCAACATTGGCCTCAAAGGAAGTCTTGATGTTGAAGTAAGCATCATAGCGGCCTTCCAGTACCCACTGGTAAGCGTCGGCTGCTTCGAAGGAATCGCCTGCCACAAGGTCGATCCTTGCGTCCGGGTGCTTTGTGTTGTAGTTCTCGACGATGTTATACTGTGCGTTTGCAGGTCCGATGGGAACAAGCTTTCCTGAATACTTTGCGAAGGACTCAAGATCTGTGATCTCAGCTGCATTCTCCTTACGGATGGCAATGCCTATGATGGAAGCTCCGGTGTAATTCTTAGGGAAAACGTACTTCTTGGAACGCTCCTCGGTCCACCATACACCCTTGCTGCCGGCATTGTACTTGCCTGACTCAACGCCAACCAGAAGATCGTCGTCGGTGGTTCCAACATATTCAAACTCGTAATTATCAAGCTTCTCGTCTATGGCCTTCCATACCGCAACCTCGTATCCGTCATGATTTCCGTCCTTGTCAATGAAATCGTATGGTACGTAGGACTGGGTATGAGCGATAACCTTCTTTGTCACGCCTTCTGCCGATGCTGCACTTTCTGATGATGCTGCGTGTGCTGCTTCTGCTGCCGCGGCTGTTGTCCCTGCGGTTGTAGCCTCAGGTGCGGAATTTGAGCCGCAGGCTGAAAGTGCCGTAGCTGAAAGTGATACAAGTGAAACTGCTGCGATGATATTGATAATATTCTTTCTCATAATTATCTCCCCTTCTTTTCGATGGTCAGCCTCCGGACTTCCTTACCTCCGGGGCTGACGGTTTTTGATTGAACACTATTTTGACAACATTATTTCAATGGAATTTTTCTCAGACTGATGCTTTCAGATTCGTGAAACTACGTGCATCTCTTAAAGTGTTTACGGTATGTACCTTAGCTGTTTTCTCAGCAGCTGCCTCTCTTACCCAGTTGAGATGCTCCACAGGGGTATCATTCGGAACTGTGCAGTCTGCGCCGATGATAAGACCGGTTCTTCCTGTCTCTTCGATGATGCTTCTGGTCTCGTTCTGGATCTCAGCCTTATTTCCTCTGTAAAGAATGCTTTCTTCTGTGTTAAGGAAACCGCCGATAACTGCCTTGCCTCCAAAGAACCTTCTACCCTCTCTTAAGCTCAGGCTCTCGGTATGAACTGCCCAGTTAAATACAAGTGCGGGGTAATCCTGATAGAGAGTTATGTAATTTGTATTTCCTCTCCAGCCGCAGATGTGAAGGATATTTGTCTCGGTAAGTCTGTTGGCTGCTTCAAGGATTTTCTTTTCTGATGGTGTTACATACAGACGATAAAGCGCATCCGGAATGAAACGATGTGTGTCTGTTACCGAAAGATAGATTCCGTCGGCTCCTTCTGAATTAATTATGTATGGGAGAAGGTCGATGATATTGTCAGCTATCTTATCCAACGCCTCTTCCACTGCCTCGGGATCTGTTTTAAGAAAGTGAAGGATCAGGTCATTTGCTTCCTGCTCACTGAGATCATGTCCGTTGGCAAGTGCGAAACGGAGATGAGAAAGCGGTGCGAAGATATTGTAGAAAAGCAGGATATCCTGACCGTAGATCTCTCTGTACCCTTTAGCAAGCTTTTCCTGATCTGTGAACCATGGATGAGCCTCGGAAACCGGTGTGAAATCCGGAAGTGTTTCAGGGGTCTTTGCATCAAGCTTCAACGGAAGATAGAAGTATCCGTCTGTCATGATCTTTACGAAATCCGGATCGAATTCTTCTTTGAACTTTCTGGCTCCCTCAAGTATTCTTTTGAAATTCTCAGGATGCTCAACACCGCTTACGAACTCACTTTCATCAAGATAGTGGTGCCAGAAGCCTACAGGAATTCTCTCAACTTCTTCATTGTGAAATGTCTTTAATACCAGTTCTCTCTTTGTACTCATAATTATCTCCCCCTTTATTAATTTTACTTTTGTCTTCGGTTTGGATTTGTTCTTGAACTTCTTGTGTAGAACTATACTGGCCAATTACCTATCTGTAAACTAGGTATTTCTTATCTCTTGTTATAGTCACGGTTTATAACAGCAAAAAAACACCGGGGAAGGTTCTCGCCGGCGAGAACCTTCCCCAGTGGTCTTACGGCAAAACAAAAAAGCCGCTCAGACTCTGAGTGAGTTTGAGCGGTTTTATCAATCCTCAGATACCAATACATTCTTACCGTGCTGCTTGCCGTAATACATACGTTCGTCAGCAATTTTGATCAAATCCTCAGCTTTACTGAAATTTTCCATATATTTGGTAAGTCCAATAGTTATGGTTACTTTAATTCGTTTATTAAAGAACACCGTCGGTGTTTTTTCTACGAGCTTTCTTAAGTCTTCTATTTTCTGCCTTGCCGAAACAAAATCATAATCCTTCATCAGGATGACGATCTCTTCTCCACCCCATCTGCATATATCGCAGTCGCTCATTTCATTTTTTATCAATGCGGTGGTGTGCCTCAATACCTCATCACCGCAGTCATGTCCATAGGTATCGTTAATTCCTTTGAAATTATCGATATCACAGAAAGCTACACAAAATTGCTTTGGCTGGTCACTCTTCATAAGTGATTCAATCCGCGGGATAAAACCACGTCTGTTCAAGAGACCTGTAAGAGCATCCTCCGAAGCATCAGCCGACAGTTGTTCATTGGTAAGTTCGAGACCCATCTTTTCGATCTCGCTTGAAATAATATATATGGAGCTGTAAAAAACGACACTGAAATACATTACAAATGATGAAAAAAGCATCATAATGGTTCTTACTGTACCTGCCATCTCATAAACAGGATTTATATTCGAGTAAGCGGTATACAATAATGCATACAGTGCAAATATCAGCGCCAGAACCAGGACTATCATCCATCTCCTTATCCCCTTAAACAGATAGCTGCCAAAATATATGATTATGGGCACGATGGAAAACAGGAAATTGTAAGAACCACTTTTCCATCCGATATAATAAACCGCCACGGTCGAATAAATGCTAACCTCTAAGATAATGCTCATATAAACCGGCATTATGTGATCATGCTTACAAAGAAATATACAAACCAGGTATATGATCACACTCATGCTATTAAACAATGTTAACGGCATCACACCTGCATACCACACTATCATCAGCAGTACCACATGTACCATACACATTATGGCAACAGTAAACATTAAAGTGTTGTCCACAATAAAATGTAAGAATTTGCCTAATATATCTCTGCTTCTCATTCTAAACTGTTTTCCTTATCTCAAAACCAGGTATTACTGTAATTTATGTAATTTCTTCTTGCTATTACCTATCCAGATATTATAAAATCAATTTTACATATAATATAAACGTTTTCAATTTAAAATTCCATAAACTGACCGATATTAAAAGACCCTGCCGGATCAATTCCGACAGGGTCTTTCGGTTCATTAACAGAGGCTGCTCCGCGCCAAACCAAATGTGATATTTTTATAGCTCGTCCAGATATGCATTAAGGAACTCAGCGGCAAGACTTCCCGGTTTAATATTTTTTCTTGCATCATCAAAGGCGAACCAATTAAAAGAATCGATTTCTTTATTGGTGGAAAGTTCGCTGTCCGAATCAACATATACTGTGAAATTGCACATCAAGGTGTTTGATGGCTCGAAGAATTTAGTTCTGTTGAATCGGATATGTGATGCAGTCATACCGGTTTCCTCTTTAAGTTCCCTTACTACAGCATGCTCTAACTGTTCACCTCTGTTGACATATCCGGCAACAAGGATATAGACATCTCTGCCATATTGCTTGATCAGGAGTATCTTATCAGTCTTTTTATTGATAACGATCATGCTTACAGCCACATTGTACATGGGGAACCTGAACTCATTGCAGGCAGGGCAAAAAGGCACCATGCCTTCTCCTTCCAATTCCTTATCAATTAATTTAGATCCACAGACCTGACAATATTTTTCGCTCATATCTGACTCCTATCGATATTACTTTATTCACCGTTTTGTGATTATTTACTTAATCATAACATAGAACTGATTATATCGGGCAATCGTCTGTTCAGAGTCGTCACTTACCAAGTATTGCATCACGAAGAGGTGCTGCGATTTTCTCAAGCTCAGCCTGATCCTGTATCTTTTTCAGGTTTGGATCCATGGCGAAGGTTCCGCCCCACTCAAACTGATCCTTGTACTTTGGAACCAGATGCATGTGAAGGTGACAGCCTGTATCACCGTACATTCCGTAGTTGACCTTATCCGGATTGAAAACCTTGTGGATAGCATCGGCAACGGCTACCACATCTGCGATAAATGCGTTACGCTCCTCGAGAGAAATGTCCGTCATCTCAGATACATGATGCTTTGATGCAACTATACATCTTCCGGGATGGCTCTGTTCCTTAAAAAGATAAACTGTTGAAGCAGGGAGCTCGCAGATTTCATAACCGAACTTTGCCACCAGCTCGCCCTTTGCGCAATATGCGCAGTCCGGATGCTCTTTCGCCATATCATGTGCCATAAAAAATACCTCCAAAATTGTCATAAAAAATAATTGTGTAATCGCTTACATTTTTGCTTAGTATAACACTTCAAATCCCCTTATAAAAGGATAATTTAAAGAAACCGAAAAATCCGCATCCGTATATCTCTGACATACAGATGCAAATCTAATAGGCTCCTTACAACAGACACGTAACAGACACAAATAATAAAAGCCTTCCAAAGATAAATGACTTTACATTCATCTTTGGAAGGCTTTTAATCAACTGCTGCGCTGCATTATACCCTTACGAAGTGCAGCTGAACCGCCGGATAATCTCCCACGGAAAGGTTCATGGCATAACCTCCGTACATCAATGCAGCACCGGACATTTTCTGCTCTGTTCCTTCAAGTCTGTAAACTGCCTCCTCGTCAAGGCCTCTGAGCCTTATGTTCTTGATCTTTGCATTAGCCTGAGATTTCTTGACTACAACATTAACAAGAGCCTCAGATTTATCGGCTGCAGCAAACTCCCATGCCTTATATATCTCACGCTGATCCTCAGGTGTGATCCTATAGTAGTCTCCCTTCTGAATAAGCCAATAGAATCTGTTGAAGGTCTTTATCTGATACTTTACTTTCTCACGCTCCTCCTCTGTAAGCTTCGTTATATCAAGCTCATAACCGAAGGTTCCTGACATGGCAACGACGCCGCGGGTCTCAAAAGGTGTGATTCTTCCGGTCTGGTGATTCGGAACCGCAGAAACATGACTTCCCATAGTGCTTATCGGATATCCAAAGGATGTTCCTTCCTGAATCTCAAGTCGCTCGATAGCATCAGTATCATCGGAGCACCATATCTGAGGACAGTAATACATCATTCCCGCATCAAAACGTCCGCCGCCGCCTGAACAGCCCTCTATCATAAGCTCCGGATAAGCCTTTAAGAGTCGATCCAACAGAGAGTAGGTTCCCAGCATAAATCTGTGGGCAGCCTCCCCCTGACGGTCTGCCGGGAGCTTGTTGGAGTAAACATTACATACAGATCTGTTAAAGTCCCATTTAATATAGGAAATATGAGCACTTGCAAGGATTTTGCTGATGCAGTCGAAAAGATAGTCTTCCACTTCCTTGTTACTCATATCCAGCACCATCTGGTTTCGTGACATGTTCGGCAGTCTGTCCGGATCCCTCAAAGCCCACTCCGGATGCTTTCTGAAAAGCTCAGAATCTTCATTGATCATCTCCGGCTCAAACCAGAGACCGAACTTCATGCCAAGCTTATCGGTTTCGTCTGATATTCTCTTGAGTCCGCCAACAAGCTTCTTTTCATTAACAAACCAGTCGCCGAGACCTGAATTGTCATCGTCGCGCTTTCCGAACCAGCCGTCATCCAGCACCATCATCTCTACCCCAAGTTCCGAAGCAGATCTTGCAATGTCGATGATCTTCTCAGCATTGAAATCAAAGTAGGTAGCTTCCCAGTTATTGATGAGAACAGGTCGCTTAAGGTCTCTGTACTTCCGGTCGCAGACATTATCACGGATAAGGTTGTGGTAGTTGTGGCTGAGCTTTTCGAGGCCCTGATCCGTGAAAGTCATTATGGCTTCCGGCGTGTCAAATGATGCACCCTTTTCAAGCAGCCATGAAAAACCTTCATCGTTTATACCCGTAACCACACGTACGGCCCCGGCCTGATCCTGCTCGATCTCAAACTTGTGATTGCCCGAATACATAAGCATCATGCCAATGCAGTCGCCTTTTGTTTCTGTGGCCTCATGATCACAAAGTATCACGAAGGGATTCTGATGGTGACTGCTCATGCCTCTCTTCGAGCTGATAACTCTGATGTCCTGATCAAGCTCATGACGGGTCATCTCACGTTCCATGGCGTGCTTTCCCACAAAGTGTATCTCGTCCCAGCTTCCGTAAAGAATGTCAAGGGTAGCTGAGGAAGCCTTCTCAAGACGGATAGGATTGTCTGAGGCATTGATAAATCTTGTGTGTCTTACGATGATATCTTTTTCAGCAAATACAGAATAGTAGAGTTCAACTGTCAATCCGATGATCTTGTCTTCTAAGGTAATTACAAGTGTACTTACTTCATCATCATACTGTCTCACCGAGGGAAGCCCCGGTATCTCAGGCTTTTTCTCAAGTATCTTATATGATTTATATCTCAGATCACAGCTTCTGCTGCCATTCTCAGCTATGAGACTTAAAGAGCTGACTCTGAAATCCCCAACTCCGCAGCCCGAAAACTCCTGAGGGAGAACATCTATGGAACGTCCTCTGTCGAGACGGTACTCATAAAGATTTCCTGAAAAACCTCTGTCAACAGGTATGATCTGATAGCTCATATCAGTCCCATAGGTCGGTCTTCCATAATATGTATGTAAGAGGAGTCCGATGTCATCTATCTTCATCTGGTACTCTGTATTCTCTGTAAGCAGTCTGAAAAACTTTTTTGTTTCATCAAAAACTATTGCCATAATGACACTCCTTTTGCCTTGCAAATTATATTTCATAATATTTGGACATGGCTATACTACGCTATTTTTGCATCTTTTAGTATGTTATAATGCGTTTAGAATTTGTCTTTTTGTGACTTATCAAAGGAGTGTTTATGAGAGTTCAGACAACTGCGTCCGTCGGAAGATTCGATGATCATGCCTTTCTTGATTATGACTGGTCCGATGATCTTTCACTTTATGAAATAGGTAACTTCAACTGCCCTCCGCTATATTCCTATGGTCCTGTTGCACGTCCCAGAGATATATTCCATTTTGTTCTTTCAGGCAAGGGTAAGCTTTATATAAAAAACCGCGAGTATACTGTAGAAGCCGGTCAGGGCTTTCTCATCCCTCATGAAGTCAAGGCTCTATATACAGCTGACAGGAATGATCCCTGGTCCTATTTCTGGCTGCATATAGGCGGTGCAAGACTGGCTGAAATATGGACAAAGGCGGGTCTGTCAGAGGATAATCCTGTATTTGTCTCAGACGTCGACTCCTCTCCTATGCCTGAACTTTACAGGGATATTTCTGAAAAACGAGAAAGAGAACTGTATTGCATTTCAAAGCTATTTGAAATCATGGATCATGTCACTTCAACCTCCGTAAACCGGCAGCTTTCCAGACCAAACACACAACTAGATTTTGTGCAGCGTATCATACACATCATCCAGATAAAATATTCAGAACCTCTGCAAGTCACTCAGATTGCAGAGCTTTGCGGGCTCAACAGAAGCTATATGTCCAGAATCTTTAAAGATGCCACCGGTTCAAGCATCCAGGAATATCTTATGGATTACCGCATGAAAAAAGCCAACCGGCTTCTGAAAGAAACGGACGAGTCCGTTCAGACTATTTCAAACCTGGTTGGCTATAAGGACATATTCACTTTTTCGAAAGCATATAAAAAAGTATTCGGTAATTCTCCGTCCATTTACCGTGCAGAACAAAAAAATCGTAAGGGGGTCTGACCCCCTTACAAAGATCTTAAGCCAATGATGGCTCTTTCTTCATTTCATCTTCTTCCGAAGTTTTGGTACCAAGGAGTTTATTTACGCATGTAAGCGTAACCAATACACCAAGTACCATAAGAAATGCTGCAACGATAAGCTGGAGGCCGTTAACCAGGAAGGTTGCTGTGCCGGCTCTAAAAGCATTGACATTACCGATGAAGTTAAGAACGATAGCAGAAAATGTCACAACCAGCATGATAACCATAGGAACATAAAGCATTACACTCTTACGGCCGGTAGCTCTCAGGAAAACTGCGATTCCGATGAGTACAAGAGCCGCAAGCATCTGGTTTGCGGAACCGAACAGGGCCCAGACATTGGCATAACCACCAAGGCAGAGAAGATATCCGAAGAAAAGTGTTATGGCTGTTGCAAAATACTGGTTAAGGCAAAGCTTCTGCCATACAGGGATCTTTGACTTGTCTGTTTCGTCTGTGGCGAAAAGCTCCTGGAAAGACATTCTTCCGATTCTTGCTACAGAGTCGAGGGATGTAAGTGCCAATGCTGACACACACATGGTCATGAAGACATTGGCCACGCTGTTTGGAACACCGAAGGTCTCAAGGAAGCCGGCAACACCCTGTGAAAAAATCTGGAAAGGTGTCAGGTCAGCAGGTACTGCTCCGTTAACCGCAACTGCGCCGCAGACAAGGAGTGAGCAAACACCGAGAAGTGTTTCAAGTGCCATTGCACCGTAACCGACTGCAAGCATATCCTTTTCGTTTCTTACAGTCTTTGATGATGTGCCTGAAGATACAAGGCTGTGGAAGCCGGAAACCGCACCGCAGGCGATGGTTACAAACAGTGTCGGGAAAATGTAGCTGTGAGAACCGTTTGCTGCTGTGAGAACAAAGCCGTTGAAAGCATTGAGCTTCATATCAGGATGAGCAACCACAAGGCCGAATACCGCACCGACTATCATGCCGAGAAGCATAAAAGTTGTGAGATAATCTCTGGGCTGCATAAGGAGCCACATAGGTGTGACTGACGCTGCAAAAAGGTATATCATAATCACATAGTTCCACTGAGGTGCAGTGAGATAGATCGGCGCTGCCATACCGAATGCAAACATTGCCACAAGAAGTACGATGGCGATCACAACTCTGGTGCTTTCCTTCATATTCTTATGATGCTTTTCAACAAGTCCGAAGGCCATGGCAACAAAGATAAACAGCATTGAAATGGTTGCTGCTGCAGCGCCGTTAAAGTTAAGTGCTGCGGATCCGTCTGCTGCTTTAGTGAATCCGTTGAAGGTGCTTGATACCATGGATGTAAATGCTGCAATAACGAGCAGAGTGAAGAGCCAGCAAAACAGTGAGAAGAAACGTCTTCCGGCTTTTCCGATATACTTTTCGATGATCATACCGATGGACTTTCCGTCATTCTTTACTGAAGCATAAAGTGCTCCGAAGTCCTGCACAGCTCCGAAAAAGATTCCACCGAACAGAAGCCACAAAAGACATGGCACCCAACCAAAGGCTGCAGCCAGGATAGGTCCCTGCACCGGGCCTGCTCCCGCGATTGATGAAAACTGATGTGAAAATACAGTAAGCTTTGATGATGGCACATAGTCTTCTCCATCCTCATACTTTGTTGCAGGTGTGACTGCCTTTTCATCGATACCCCAGGTCTTTGCCAGGTATCTTCCATACAACAGATATCCTGCGATAAGTGCGATACCTGCTACGAGTAAAATAACTAAGCTATTCATTATTTTCGCCCCCTTATAAATATGAATAAAATGAATAATAAAAGCTCTTTCCATTCACTTTAGTACTTTAAATCGGCGGATTCAATTATTATTAATTAATTCGTGAAAACCCATAAATTTAAGAGTTTCTGAGGGCCCAAAAGTCTCAAATATGCCATATAGTTATGTTATTAGTGGTATTTTGCTTATTCATAATAATCTGAGGTTATATAACAATTAACCCTAAGTCATGCATTTACTCAAGTTACCGTAATTCCGCTCAATTAGTACGAACATTTGCTCAACTTTTAAATCAAAAATATTTTGCTCTGACAGTTTCAAATATTTCCAAAATATTTTTTCTTTTTCAGTTTCATTACAGTTTCGTTTTTTATAGTGATGCCATCCCGAGAGGGAAACAGAAAAACAGAATACAAAGAATCAAATTGTGGCTCCGGTTTCCAGATTACTGTTTAAAAACCGGATGCTCACGGAATGGAGATTAAAATGAAAAAGAATATTTTAAAGAACAAAATCGCAGTTATCGGTCTTTGCACACTTCTTGGTGTAGCTTCTGTAGGTGCTGTGGCATCATTGGCCGACGAGACAACTACTACCGAAGCAAGTCAGCCACCTATGAACAACGGTATGTACATGGGTAAAATCACTGCCATCGAGAGCGGTTCCATTACTATCGAAACCATGGGCCATGGCGGAAGAGGCATGGGAAAGCCTGACGGAAATATGCAGGCAGATGGCACTATGCCAACCAATGCCTCAGGCGAGCTCGAGACTCCTCCTGCACTTCCTGACAATGCTTCAGGCGAGCTTGAGACACCTCCTGCAGCTCCTACAAACGCAGCCGGTGAAACAGAGACTCCTCCTGCTGATGCCGGCCAGGGTGAAGCCAACGGAATGGGTAATATGGGTGGAATGACAACTATGACTTTCACCATCGACAGCTCACTTACAAGCAGCTTCGCAGTAGGCGATATGGTTGAGATCACTTCAGAAGACGGTGCAACAGCCACAGCTATCGCTGCTGCACAGATGCCTGCTGATATGGGTAATACGATTACTTCTGCAGAATAAGAGATCAGTCGCGGAATATAATATAAGAAGCTAAAGAGCCGGAGGGCATCCATCTGAAACCGTTGTGTGACCCGGTTACAGATGGATGCCCTCCGGCTCAGTTTTTGATCATTTTCCTCCCAACCTGTGGTATCATGTCAGAAGCACATCAGAAACCCATACTTTGGTGTCACTACTCAGAAAATGCTTATGTGTTTTTAAGTTGAGTAAATTTACGTACAGAATGAGGAATGAAATGACAGGAAAAAATATCATCGATTATTACATCAAAAGCCGTTTTGTTGAACACTGCGGCATCGATTTTGAAGAAAACTCACAGGATGGCTCCATAACCACAATCACAGAAGTCATGCCTATGCACATGAATGGTGCCGGCCATGTACACGGAGGCATGCTGTTTACCATTGCAGATACCACAGGCGGTGCCAATGCCCGCCGCTACACCGATCACCTCGTAACACTTGACAGTGATTTCCATTTCCTTACAAGCAATACAACAAGGTATCTGTATGGAACTGCAGAGCTTATAAGAAACGGCAGAGCTGTCATCGTAATGAAAGTTTATATCAAAGATGATAACGGAGAGACCTTCGCCGAGGGAACCTTTACCTATTATAAACTTTAATTCAAATGAACATAAAGGTTGAGTGATTATACGGTTGCACAGGACGTTATAAGGAATAGTTGAGTGAATTTACGGTTCGTCATCCAAATATTGTGTCTTAATCAGCTTTATACACTATATAGGAGACAAAATAAGCAAAACAAGCCGGTGCAAACGTAAAATCACTTACTTTTTAAATATTCCGTAAAATCACTCAACTTTTATCATGTTTATTCTCTTCTGTTTCTGTCTTTCCGGTTTTATCACAGTGCCTTTGTCACCGCCCGGTTCTCTATAGAACACCATAGGTAAATCACATATCCCTTTTCGCAACAAATAAGAATATTATTTTTTACTATTCTTTTTTGATTCAGGGTGTTAAAATACACAAGATTATCGAAAAACGGATAATAGCTTTTAATAAAATGTTAAATTTTTTCGTTTTTTATATATTTTTAAGAGGATATTATGGGTTACTATACAGCTGTTATTTTTTTGTCGTGTGCAACACTATCTATGTTTGCAAAATTGGTACATGACAACCAACAAATAGATGGAAAAACAAAAACGAATTTTTTCCGGACTTCTTTAGTGATCATAATTGCCATGCTGGCTGAGTGGGGCGGAGTTGCTCTTAACGGAGCACCGTCATGGACAGTTCCACTTCATACAGTAATTAAAGCAGCAGATTATGTCTTTACACCTCTTTTGGGACTGGAACTGGTTAGTCTCGTCATGCCTGACAGCAGACTTCAGAACTATCTTAAATATCTGATGGTGGGAAATGTCCTTGTGGAAATCTTATCGATATTTAACGGCTGCGTATTTTATGTAGATGCCCAAAACATATATCATCACGGGCCATTATTCCCGATATATATGCTTACCTTTGTACTCGCCCTTTTCAGTGTACTTTGGGCTTACCTTAAGGCCTTTAGAGATTCATCAAACTCCTACGATATTTCTACTGTATATATTATGCTGGTAACTGCTGTTGGCATTGGCCTGCAGATGTACTTTGGCGGCGATATGCGTACTATTTGTCTCGCTATTACTAACGGAACCATACTTTTATTTACCCATTACCAGGCGTTTTGTCTTTTCAAAAAAGAGATGGATCTCTCGGAAAAACAAAAGCTGCTTGAGACAGATGTCATTACAGGACTGAAAAGCCGCTTTGCTTACAGCAATGTTCTTGATAAATATGAAAACCTTGATAAGCTTCCGGATAATTTTACTGCCATGGTTTTTGATGTTAACGGCCTTAAACGTGTCAATGACAGCCTTGGGCACAAGGCCGGCGATGAACTGGTTCAGGGAGCAGGCGAATGTCTCAGAAAAGCCTTCAGCGACTACGGCGAATGCTACCATATAAGCGGAGATGAGTTTGTGGCTCTTTTAGAGGTTGAGCCTGAGTCTCTGGATGAAGCATTGATTGGATTTAATGATATTCTTGCTTCCTGGAAGGGTGAGCACATAGACAGCATAAGTGTTTCTGCCGGCTATGCTGTTGCGAAGGATCATCCCGGTTCTATCAATAATCTCATCTCAGTAGCTGACGAGATGATGTACGAAAATAAGCGTAGTTATTACAGTAAAAAAGAAAACTGCAGACGCAAAAATACAGGTTAGTGTAACCAAACAATAAAATCAATGAAATAATTATAAATTCTCTTAAAAATAGATGCAATTACCCATATATTGTGTTATTATAATTTCAGAAACACAATATAAGGTAATCCAAAACCAATTAATGCACTGTGACCAATCCAATGGCAGTGCCCGTGTGAAAAAGGATCCGCCAAACATTTTCTCCCCCTCCCCTACTGAGAAAATGCTGCGGATCCTTTCTTGTTCAGAACTTTTCATTTCTACGCAATACCACCCGGGACGGTTCTCGTCGGCGAGAACCGTCCCAGGTGGTATGCTTTACGGCTTTAACACTGAACCGGAATTCAAAAAACAGTTTTTTCACACGCTCTCACGCCGAAGCATCAAACATCTTTCCCAGTCCGGTATCTTCAGCCATAGCCTCAGCTGCTTTCTTATCCACAGGATATTTTATCTTTGTGGTTGTCTCACCACCTGCAACATAAGTCGTCCCGCACTCCGGACAAATGGCGGTTTTTATGGAAACCGAAGCCTGCAAAACCTTACCGCCTGACTCCTCCGCCTTTTGATAAGCATTGGCAACATGCTCCTGTTCATGAGCCCGAACCATTGCAGGAGCATCTTTAACAGAAATATGTGAAGCCGACTTGAAGGAAACGTCCATTTCATTTGAGCCGTCCTGATACTTGCGTTTTTTACAGGTCTGACATTCGGAAGGCGCACTCGTCCTTCCGGCCTTTTTTACCGTATCATCACTACTGTTTACGGAGTTATGATCGTTACCGGGCATCATCTGTCTGTAGTTCAGATAATTCCGGGCATTCCCATAGTACGCACTGTAATAACTCCCATATGGATTACTACTCGTCTGTCCTGTGCCGATCGCACCGATAGGATTCATTGCCATATCATACTCCTTTCCCATAAGATTACACGTTAGAAACGACTGAAGATAATTATATTTATTATACCATGTCCCTCCGGCTGTCTGTAAATAGATCCCTGCCACAAATCCAATCATTTTTAAGAGGTTTTATACATTTTTTAGAAGTTTAGCAGAGTGACCCACGAAAGGCATAGACATTCAGCCCAAAATGTTCACTTAAAAACCATCTCCTGTACCTTATAATAACATCCACGCCTGCCGATATAGTAGTATCGTATCTTGTACTATGTCATATTTTTAAGGAGCTTCAAGTGAGCGACAGGGCCAATGAACGACAATTAAATATCATTTTCCTGCTTATCATCGGTACCTTTTCGCTGATTCTTCTTTCTTTTGCATATCTTAGCAACACACTTTCTCTAAGATATCTGGAAGCCGATACAAAACTGATTTCCCATGAATTGGCACGTACTCTGAATGAAAAAGCCTTAAATATTTCATCTCCGGATAAGGATACCGAGCTTTCAGAATACTTCAGAGACCAGTCTTCGGTTTATACTGAACAAGGGTTTTCACTTTGGCTTATTGATTCATCCGGAAACATCGTGGCAGAAGCCCCCGACAACACACTGGAATTCAAGTCATACTTTTTGGACTCTGTAAAAGAGTCTGATAAGATTTTTTATGATGCGAATAATGGCGGAAACTCATTATTTTTTGCAGATAAGACTCTTTATATCGCACGAAGCTTTGCCGGCAACAGATATAGTCTGATTTTGGAAAATGACGGTTCCAAAGAGCGACAGCTTCAAAGGATGCAGTATGTTGTGATTTTTTCTATAGGTGTAATTTTGATCATTACACTTCTGGTTCTTATTTCCAACATGTTCTCCAGATACAAAAATAAGCTTATACAGCTTGCCACAACAGATGAACTGACAGGTCTTGCCAACAGAAAATACTTTACGGCAGAATTTAACCGCAAACTGAAACTGTTCACAGATGAATCTCATGATTATTCAATGTTTCTTCTGGATATAGATTTATTCAAGCAGATAAATGATAAGTACGGACACGCAGCCGGTGATGCTGCTTTATCGATGCTTGCAAATTATATAAAAACCACTGTATCGAAGGCTAATGGCTTTGCCGGAAGATGGGGTGGAGACGAGTTCATCGGTGTCATTAATCTGCCTTTAACTGAAGCCAAAGCCTTACTTTTTGAACTGTGCAATAATATACGTCTGGATTCTCCAAAAGAAGGAGCTCCTTTTACAATAAGTGTTGGTATAACTCCGGTAAATAACAATATGACCTTATCGGAAGTCTGTGAAAATGCTGATCTTGCCTTATATCAGTCAAAAGAGAATGGAAGAAATACCGTTACAGCCTTTTCTGAATCCATGACAAAAGCAGAGAAAGCAACCTCTGCTGTCACCGAGAAAAGTACAGTACCGGATCAAACCAGACCGGAAGCCATATCTTTTGAAATACCTACTGAGATTAATTTGAAATCTGCGGAAGCAAGCCTCAGTCTCAAGCAGGTTTTGCAAAAGCGATTTCTTTCGGGAATCATATTTGCCGTTAAATGGATGACTCCATTTGTGGCAGCCGGAGGTATACTCATAGCATTGGCATTCCTGTTTGATGCCGCCAGCATTGACCTTTCCACCTTGTCAGCTGATGAAAGATCTTCCCTGGGATCCATGACTTCCATATCTACCTATCTGAAATACCTTGGGGATACGACCTTCAATTTTATGCTTCCTGTTTTTTCGGCCTTTATGGCTTACAGTCTTGCAGGTGAAAGTGCTTTTATGTCAGGACTTGTAGGCGGTTATATGGTGATAAATACCAATTCGGGATTTATAGGCGCTGCCTTAGCAGGTCTGGCCGCAGGGATAATCAGCAGAGAGATCAACCTGTTCACAGACCGTCTGCCGAAATACATCCGTGGAGCTGCCCCCATAGTTATATATCCGATATTCAGTCTCACCATAGTACAGGCTATTTCATTTTTTATGATACAACCCGCCGCTGTGGCACTGGGATCTGTATTTAACACGTTATTGGATTACTCCAAAACCATAAGCAAGCCTCTGGTATGTACGCTGGCTGCCGGAATGATGTCCGTTGATATGGGAGGAATCATTAATAAAATAGCTTATAGCTACGGACTGGCGTCCATTACCGCAAAAGACACCCAGATCATGGCAGCAGTCATGGCCGGAGGCATGGTTCCACCTATCGGAATCGCCATATCAATGGCTCTTTTCAGAGAAAAATTCAGTACAGAAGAAAAGAACGGCGGAATACTTGCACTCTTCATGGGACTTTCATTCATCACAGAAGGAGCTCTTCCTTATGTGATCACGGATTTCGCAAGAGTGATTCCTTCCTGCATTGCAGGCTCTGCAGTTTCCGGGTTAATGTCTTCGTTGTTTGGCTGCAGGCTTCCGGCTCCGCACGGAGGAATATTTGTATTGCCGGTGGTTGAACATCCGATGCTTTATCTGTTATCCATCCTGACAGGGTCAGTGGTCGCTGCCCTTATCCTGGGATTCTTGAAGAAAAAAAACACTGCATAATGATATGAACAGAGCCGGAGGGCATCCATTTATAAGCGAATCTCTTATAAATGGATGCCCTCCGGCTCTGTTCAAGGTTTACGTCACTTTAAACTATTTTAGCCCCTTACGCTTTCTCTTATTTTCGTAAAGCATGGTATCTGCCGATTCCATATAAGAAGACAGATTCTTCATGGTATTAAAATCTATTGGAAATTCCATGTGTCCAATGGATATTCTCAGCTTGAATGGCTTTCCGCTTTTTTCATTAAACTCCTCCATAAGCTTATCCACCTTTGGGATCATATCCCCGGGTTCCACAACAACAGACCCATCCAACAGGCAAAAGCCTAAAAACTCATCACCGCCCTGTCGTCCCACAAGACCGTTGCCAAAGGCTTTCGACAGAATATCTGCCGAATTCCTGATTGCAAAATCTCCTTCATCATGACCATATGTATCATTGATCTGCTTTAAACCGTCCATATCCATGTAGAAGATGGCTGCTTTCGAGTTGAATTTATCATACATAATGGCATGGCTGATACGCTGTTCCAGATTATTCATGAAGCCTCTCCGGTTGAAAACACCTGTCAGCATATCATGCTCTGACTCCCGTGAAAGTCTCAGATTGTTACGGTTCAATACTTCGATAAGTTCCTGCTCATGATGTATAAGCTCAAGATGCTGCATACCCACCGCCATCTGATGATATACCCTGACGAGTTCAGTGGAATCAATTATGCTTGGCCCCACGATCAATACACCTATCATCTCCCGTCCGGTAAGGAGAGCACCGACAGTAAAACTCGGATCCAGCTGAAGCAGCGCATGTTTTGACATATCCTGTGACATAAAGTTTTCCACAAGACGGAAAATCTTATACGATTCCGGGGTTTCAGGTACCCTGATTTCCCCATCTGACAACGCCACCTCAAGATACAGGTTATCTCCCATATGAATTGAGTTACGATGGAAGTACTCTATAGGTTCAGAAAAACTCAAAAGAGCAGCATCCTTGACTCCAAGGTTGATAAGATTCTCAAACATCGCTTTGAAAGCTTTCTTCCTATCCATGGAATTCATCAACGCATCCATAGTGATACGGGTTATATAATGCTGACGCTTCTGGCTGTCCCAGATATTCTGATCATACTGTTCAGCGATGTTCTTTCTCATTATACGCTGAAAACGCGCCTGCTCATTCAGTATCCAAATCTTTTGGTCTCCTTCCAAACGGGATGCTGCGTAATCATAACAATCCGTAACTGCATCACCAAATTTTTTGAGAGAAAAGAACTTACTGTAATCATAACGGAATATATCAACGATATCGTCCTGGCCCACAATATGACCTGATCCCCTGTTCTCCCTGTCCATGAGAACGTTATAAATTTTATCGATAAAATTCTTAAAGCGTGGATAACATTCCTGTTTTACCTGTTTTGAAGCAGCTTCCGCCACATCCTCCAACAGCTGTTTTGCCATAGCCTCACGATCAACCGGCGTCTGAGACATAAGCTGTACAAGCTTAGAGTCATTTTCTTTTACTGTCTCTCCGCAAGAAAGTCTGTGAACAAAAAGGCTTTCAATGCAATCCGTTTCCTGAGGTTTCCCCTCACAGAGACGAATTACCTCATATCCCGCTTTATATGCCAAATCATACGCCGAAAGGCGCACTGTGGTAAGCGGCGGAGTCATTTCGGCAGCAATCAAAACATCATCAAAACCGGTTACTGCTATATCCTTTCCCAGAGTCAGACCATGCTTTTTCATCACACGATAAACAGTTTCTGCCATATGATCGGAAGCACAGGCGATGGCTTCAACATCAGGATTTTTACTCAGAAGCTCTTCAACCACCTCATCACAGGCACCCGAAAAAATCCCACGGGCAAACATACGGTCTTCCACAGGAAGCCCGTGCCGCTCCATCTCTTCAAAGTAAACCGTCTCCCTTTCCTTTGCACCAAAGCTTGTGGCAGGACCGCTTAAAAAACAGATCTTTCTGTAGCCGTGATACTCAATGAGATGTCGGATCAATTGCCGGATACCGGGTTTATTATCTTTTGTGATGCATCTGTAACCTTCATGGTATTCCTCGATAAGAAGGGTTTTTTTCGGATCCAGAAGCTCCACATATTTCATAGCGAATTTTCCTGAAGACCGGGAATTAAAGGCATTTACAACACCTACAGGAACAACATAAGCATCAAAATCCATCCGGGCAGCCAGCTCAAATGCTGCATGAATGTAATTGTGTGACCACTCCAGAAAAGTATTTGACGGTAAAAGATCCATGATGTTGATGAGATTATGCCCCTGTTCCTCTATGGCATTTCTTATACCATTCTGAATCCCCAAGGGATACCCTACTGTTTTATGAGAAATAAGATATGCTATATTAAACCGTTTACCCATTTTGTTACTCTCTGATCAACTATTCCACTGATACTCGATACTTCACTCTATCAATATAGTTGTCGACAAAAATCAGGTAAATATTTCTATATTTTAAAAATTTTTCATAACTATAATGCTTTCGTTGCCATAGGCGGAAACCCACTTGCTTTAGCAGGTGGGAGGAGCCCTGTGTATTGTTTTCGGCAAACATATGTGCTATACTATATTTGTTGATATTTACGGGGGCTTTATGGAACAAATCACAGTTACAGCTAAAATTCAGATATCAGCCGATGCAGACAGCAGGGCTTTACTTAATAAAACCATGTCTGTTTATTCTGATGCCTGTAATTACGTATCTGCCTATGTGTTCCGTACTCACGACTTAAAACAGTTTTCTCTTAACAAAACTCTGTACTCTGTGCTCAGAGATAAATTCGGTCTCAAATCCCAGATGGCACAGTCTGTATTCAAGACTGTTATTGCAAGGTATAAGACCATTCTTGAGAATCAAAAGAAGTGGATACGTCCGTCTTTCAGGAAACCCCAGTACGACCTTGTCTGGAACAGGGATTACTCCCTGACTCAGAATCGTTTTTCAGTAAACACCCTGAATGGACGTGTAAAACTCCCATATTTCACTGAGGGTATGTCTAAATACTTCGACCACACTGTGTATAAGTTTGGTACTGCCAAGCTTGTAAATAATCACGGCAAGTATTTTTTGCATATCCCTGTTACTTATGATGTCGAGGAAAGCAGTATTTCCGACATCTGTAATGTTGTAGGCATTGACAGGGGCATCAACTTTGTTGTTGCCACATATGACAGTAAGCACAAGTCCGGTTTTGTTAATGGTAAAACCATAAAACAGAAGCGTGCTCATTATTCAAAGCTGCGCAAGGAGCTCCAGATGCGTCAGACTGCGTCTGCAAGACGAAGACTAAAGGCTATCGGTCAGCGAGAAAACCGTTGGATGCAGGATGTAAACCATTGTGTATCAAAGGCACTCGTAGAAAACAACCCGAAGCATACTCTCTTTGTCCTTGAAAATCTGTCTGGGGTTCGTAAAGCTACAGAACGTGTCAAAGCCAGAGACCGTTATGTATCTGTGTCATGGTCTTTCTTTGACCTTGAACAGAAGCTTATCTACAAGGCAAAACAGAGACAATCCACCGTGATTAAGGTTGATCCAAAATATACAAGCCAATGCTGTCCTGTGTGCGGACACATCGAAAAGACCAACCGTGACAAGAAGATACATCTGTTTTCCTGCAAGAACTGTAGCTATAGATCCAATGATGACCGCATTGGAGCAATGAATCTGTACCGTATGGGAATCAACTATCTCGAAGATAGCCAAGTACCTGATACAGTTACGGCAGAGTAAACTTTGTCGTAAAGGGTGTTGTCAGCCACCCTGTGATGTAACGCCACTTTAGGTAGCAAAGCCTATCGGGGTTAAAGGTCGGAGGCGTAAGCCGTTACCACGACTGGGTAGTTACAAGCCCATTACCTTTAGGTGATGGGTAGTTGACTTTAGAGGACCTCTATCCCTCAATCTTTTTACACGTTAAATTTTAGTCAATTTTGACAGACTATAACATTACCCGTGTTTCTTATTTCATATAGGGAATGTTCCTTATATGTGCTCATCCAAAAAGACCGGAGCAACAGCATTTCCACTTTTTGAATTATATATCCTTAATATATGCTTTTTTGAAATTTTCATCCTTTTTCGTGGTATAATAGACAAAGTAACGAAACTAAAACCGGTATGGGGAAAAGATTCCTAAATCTATCAGATTTAAATCTTAAGGAGGATATTTATGAAGAAACATTCACTGGTTTTGATCATCGGGGCAGTGACGATCATAGGTCTCGCTTCCTGCAACAGCGGCAATGGCGACAAGAATAATGGTCCGGCTCCAACCACCAAAGCAGCTGAGACAGAGGCTCCATTCGTCGAAGAAGAGCCGGCGAAGAACGAGCTGGATTCCGCGTCACCTATCCCCGGGATCAATAAGGAATATGATCTCACGGAACAGAAATTTGAAGATGAAAATCTCATCCTCAGGCTGCCTGAAGGCGTCACCGCTGTTAATGAAGGCAAAGGTGAGAACAAGGGTCACATTACAGTTACCGATGAAGAAGATGGTTGGAAGCTTATGTTCCGCCCTGATAATTTCTCACTTAACAACATAATAAACAATGTGAGTAATACTGTTATCTATGACGGAAACGAGGTAAAAACAGACTGGTCACGTGACGTATCAGGGACTCTGGCGGGATTCCCTGTACGGGTGTGGGCCAATAATACACGAAAGGGATGGCTCCACCCTTCCAACGAAAGTGATACACCTGCTGTTGATATCGTCATGGATTACGGCGAAACTCTGGTAGGAGAATGGCTGGGCATGCATATCCGTCTGGAAGCGCTGAAGCCAACCGATGATACAAACATTTATCACTACCTGTATAACAGTAAGCTTCGTGCCGTACTGAACAGTTTTGAATGTATAAAGACCGCGGATGGCAATGAATATTCCGTAAACGGCATCACCGCCACCTTCCCTGCCCGCTGGCCCGTAAAAACAGGTGAGAATTCCATGGTGGCAAATCTGCATTCCAATGCTCTCACCGGTGGTATCACCATGACAACACAGTACAACCCGGATCCTCAGCATCATGCAGATATGTACGAAGGGGATCAGTTCAACCGTACCTATGGAAGCAATGACTGGCTCGGTGTCATCGCAAAACATACCTTTGAAAAAGATGGCGCTGATGAGCCGACCATCCTTTACTCCATGTACCTGTTCTCAAAGTTCAGCGACAGGATGTGTGCCTGTGTTCATGTTTCCAACAACAGCTTCGGTCCTGAGGAATTCAAAGCATTCCTTGACAACGAACAGTTTGTGGATCTGATGAATTCTGTGAAACTTGATCCTGAGGCATGGCACCAGCCGGGTACAGCAGAAGTAAACGGTCTTCTTTCCGACGGCGGCAGTATCATGTCATACTCCGGCACTGATGAAGAAGTAACTATCCCTTCTGTTATCGGTGATTACAACACAGTCAGCGTGGGATTTAATGCATTTAAGGATAATACTTCCATCAAGAAGATAGTTATCCCCGAAGGCGTCACCGAGATCCAGGGCAATGCTTTCTTCGGATGTACAAATCTCGAAACGGTCGTTCTTCCCGAAACCCTGAACTTCATATATCCTTACGCTTTCCGTGACTGCCCTAACCTTAAGGATGTAGTACTGCCTGATGGTGTTTCTTATGTAGGATCCGGTGCTTATGAAGGTTCCGGCACAGGAACATTTAAAGGCAGCGCCGCAGAATATGATTATCACGCATTTGATGAAAGCGGATTTGATAAGATAAGTTTTGCAGACGGTGCGATCCTTTCGGCGGATTATATTTTTGACGGTGCACAGCTTTCTGAGATAGAGCTGCCGTCAGACCTTAAGGAACTTGGCAAGGGAGCATTTGTAAACTGTCACAACATCCAGAAGATCGAACTTCCTGAGACAGTCACAACCATAGGTGAAGGTGCATTTTCATCCATGTTCGGACTTCCGTATATTAATCTTCCGGAAGGTCTCACCGAGATTCCGGATGGCTGCTTCAACTCCACAACTTTGGACACTCTTGTCATTCCTTCTACAGTAACAAAGATCGGTGACCATGCAACATTTGGCGCTGCCTGCATCATCATCCTCTGTCCTGAGGCAGAGATAGGCGAGCGCGCAATACAGGCTGACTACGTATATCTGGAAGATGCCTATAAGCATGTATTCTCAGATCATGAGGAACTTGAAGGAAGCTGTCTGTATCTCGATGATGTTTATGACCCTGCTTCACAGATTCAGGGAAATTTCTATGATGCAACAAGCTTCGATTATCAGATCTACCTTCCGTCTGACGCAACCATTGAAGAGTCTGATAATCTTGATAAGTACCTGCTTTCTATCGGATATCCGGAGATTGCATGGATGGGTTCTTCAAGAGATTTCATCCCTGACAGCACCTTTGACTTTGACTGTATCAATCCGGGAATTATAACCGGATATCACGGCAACAGCGATAAGCTTGGTATCCCTAACTATCATATGTATACAGAAGATGGCTGGTGGCTGACAGGCAATGTATATGGAATCGCGGATGAAGCCTTCAAGGATTCTACATTTACTTCTGCCTACTTCCGAGGACAATGCGGAAACGGAATCGGTTCAAGGATCCTTGCAGGAAATACTGCTCTTAAGGACATATGGTTTACTACTGCCATCATGGATGAGATAGATGACAGTAATGCCATTGACGGAGTTCCTCACTATCAGCCTGATACCTTTGAAGGTATCCCTGATGATGTAACCGTTCATCTGCCTGAATCTATTCCGGGTGATGCACGTGCCGGCGTCGAAGATGGTCTTCGTGCCCATGGCATACCTTCAGGAGCAACATTTACATATTACAGTCTCAGATGATTTAAACTCCAAAATAGTAAATCCGCCGGTGGCTTAAGTTGATTTAAGCCACCGGCGGATTTAATCATCTCATGCGCGAGACGGTGTATGATATGATACAGATTCCAGATATCCGAGCTTTTCGATCTTCTCGATGTTCATGCGAACCGGAATACCCGGAATATCTGAACGAAGAGTAAATCTGCTGTTCTTAAACTCCGGGACATTTAACATCAGCTCATGTACCGGCTCTGATATAGGCGCGTGGAATTCGATCCTTTCATTGTCACCATATAAAGCACCGAAATATGCATTGTATGCACCACGGCCTCCGGACTGAAATTCAAGTCCATGTTCCCGGCAAAGATCACGGATCTTGAGAAGATCATCGATATGACTCATGCGGCCTAAAGATGGCTGAAGTATATCGATCCCTTTTTCCACATATGTCTCATAAGCATAGTACACTCTCATGGACTCTCCGGCAGAAAGACGCTGCTTTACACCCATTTCTTTCAGCTTCTTTATCCCGTTGTAATCTGCGCTGTGGATGGGTTCCTCGATCCACTCAAGATCAAAAGGTTCCGCAAGATGACAGAACCGGGCTGCCTGTTCTACAGTAAACTTTTGATTGCAGTCAACAGCGATCCGTGCTCTTCCTCCCAGGGCTTTCTGTACTTTTTCAATTCTTCTGAGATCACGATCCATGTCAATGATCTCACCAAGTTCTCCATGAGAAGATCCTACTTTGAACTTTACGGTATCTGTACCTTCTTCCGCATAACGACACATCTCTTCCACAAGCTCTTCATCATCGCGAATGATTCCGCCGCCGCCTTTGTAAGCTGCGCACCAGTCTTTTTCCGCACCGAGAAAACGATGTATGGTCTTTCCTGCACGCTGTGCCAGGATATCCAGCATCATAAGATCCAGTGTGCCTACATTGACTGCATCTCCACTCTGAAAACCGGCATTTCTGATCTTCCAGTACTGTTCATGTCTCCATGCATTATAGCTTTTCTTTTCTCCGTTCAGTATACGCGGAAGCATGGTCTGAACAAAGGACCTGGAAACTGTATAGTGAGCGCATGCACCGGTGTCATCATAAAGTTCCATATAACCTTGTTCCGGAATATTGGTTCCCATACCACCGGTAGCGTCTCTGAAGGGCTTCGGTAATGGAATGGGACGGAAATTATAAAAAACCGCTTTTGTAAAACGGATCTCGTCTTCAAAATCGAATTGATTCATTTTGATCTCCTCTCAGACAAATATGACTGTTTATAATTATACTTAGTAACTTATCATCCTTTGTCCGCTCGGCGTTTCTTAAGGTAATCGGAAAGATAGGGCCAGATCACGCAGAATACAGCAAGGAGCAGAAGTATAAGCGACAGCGGACGGGTAAAGAATTTTTCATAGCTTCCCTTATCCATACTTATAGCCCTGCGGAAGTATCCTTCAAGCTTTGATGACAGAATGAAAGCCAGAACAAGCGGACTTGTGGGAAGTCCTCCGATGGACATGAACAGAGACAGAAGGCAAAGTGCCAGCATCACGTAGATGTTAAACATCGTGTTTGATATACCGTAACCTCCTATATAGGCTATGATCAGGATCACGGAATAAAGGAAATGGTATGGAATCCTGAGAATATATGCAAACCAGTTCTTAGTCATGATCTGCACAATGAAAGTTACTATAGCGGATACCAGAACACATGCAAAGATAAGCATTGCCAGATCCGGCTGGCTGGTCATAAAAAGAGGACCCGCCTGAAGGCCATGTATAGTCAGTGCTGAGATCAGCATAGCTGTAATGCCGTCGCCCGGGATTCCAAGTGCCATCATCGGTATCAGTGCACCGCCGAGGGATGCATTGTTAGCCGTTTCCGAAGCCCAGATACCGGAAGGATTTCCTTCACCAAACGGAATTTTTGATTTGTTTGTGCTTTTTGCATAACCGTAAGCAACCATATTGGAGATTCCCGAACCCATTCCCGGAAGGAAACCTATCCAAAGTCCAACTAAAAATGAGAAAAGACAGATTCTCAGGTTTTCAAAATAATCCATTATAGTGATTCCAAAACCTTTTTTTCTGCTTGTTTCCGCATCAGGCATTTTGGCTTCACCACGTGCCGAATCCCTGATGATCTGGCACATAGCAAACATTCCCAGCATCTGTGCGACAGTGGAAATACCGGCTGAAAGATTGGTGTTGCCAAAAGTAAATCGCTGAGTACCGTTTATAGGATCCATACCGACACACCCAAGCATGAGGCCAAGTCCGGCAGCCATCAGACCTTTCCAGATATTTCCTTTGGAAAGTGATGCCACTAAAGTGATGGCGCAGAAGCAAAGAGAAAAATATTCCCATGGGCCCAAAGTCAGGGCAAAATCTGCGATGATGGGGGACAGGATCGTTGCAAGTATCACCGAAAAGAATGTGCCCAGAAATGAAGCTGTGATACCTACTGCCAGAGCTTTATGGGATTCCCCTTTAAGTGTCATGGGATATCCGTCAAAACAAGTAGCTATGGATGAAGAAGACCCGGGTATGCCGATCAGAACCGCAGAGATAAATGAACCGGATACACCGCCGATCCAGATAGCAAGCAATAGGATAAATGATGTTTCAGTTGACAGTCCGAATGTCACCGGCAGAAGCAGTGCTATACCAAGTGTTGCGGAAAGACCGGGTATTGCCCCGAACACGATACCGAGGCATACCATTCCAAATATAAGCAGGAGATTGATAGGCCTAAGACATATCATCAGCTGTGAAAGATACAATGCCATGAAAGATTTCCTCCTTTTATTTAAACAGGATGCCCGTCGGGAGCTTTACCTGGAAGCCGATCACGAACATGGCATAAAGCCCGATGGTTACGATAACGGATATTAATGCAGCATGGATCGGTTTCACAGAGCTGTTGCCTTTAAGGTCATGGATAAATGCAAAAATCGCAAAAGGAGCTACCGGTACAAATCCGAAAACTGCCATTAGGATTCCGGTTAAAACCAGCATCAGGTAGCTTTTTGTAACTTTTAGCTTTCCGCCTTCAGGAAAATATGGTTTATCCAATGTCGGATCCTTTTTCCAGTCACTTACTCCCTTCAGAAAAAGCATTAATGAACTGATAAATACCACTGTAAAGGCAACGTACGGCAGAAGCCTGGGCCCGGGTTCCAGTAGATTTTTAGGTTGTTTTGTCTGTATCTGTATCAGCAGGAGCCATATGAGTGACCATATGAGTCCCACGATCCCTGTTACAGAGTCACGTTTCATTTTCATTACAATGTCTCCTATTCCTGAGATTCACAGAGACTTAACTAAAACCACGAGTTATAGTGTGTCTCTGGCATAAAAATCCCTCCGAAGTTTTTCTTCGGAGGGACCTACTACCGAAAGTATTAGCATTTAGCCTTGTACATAAAGACCGATAGCTTTACCAACCTCAACCAGATTGTCATATTCTGCCTGTCTTATCTTTTTGGATTCTTCAAGATCATGCCATCCGGGGATGTTTCCTATTTTTGATATATCATCCTTTGTTGTCTCGTAGATTTTCTGCATGGAAGCATTCATGTTTTTTACCATAGTCTCATCCATACCTGCAGGTCCGAGAAGATAGTGGTAAACATTGAAATAGCAATCTTCGAATCCCTGTTCCTGAAGTGTCTTATAGTTATCAGGAAGAGCCTCAGGATAGCTTGCGATTGTTGTTCCGTCCGAAGCCATAGTTCCGATGATCTTGAGCTTTCCTGCCTGCTCATACTCTATGCCATGACCGACACCAACTACTCCGATATCTATGAAACCACCTGCAAGATTTGTCAGTCTGTCTGACTCAGATGCCATTTCTACCGGATTAAGCTCTATACCTAAAGCACTGGTGATCTTTCCGAAAAGGAATGTGTTTGCACCTGCTGCCGGCATGCCTACATTGATCTCACCCGGATGTGCTTTTGCATACTCAACAAAGCCTGCAAAGTCATCATAAGGAGCATCGGCCGGAACACCCAGGGCACTGAAGCCGTTGTCCTGCATTGTGGCTATCAGGGTGAAATCATTCATAGGATCTATATCACTGTTTCCTGTGATATACTGGATATTCAGGGCTCCTGTTGCCAGTGTCAATGTTGTTCCGTCCGGCTTTGCATCCTTTACCATCTGGTGACCGATAGTATTGGAATCGTAGTTTGTGACTGTTGTCTTCAGTCCATATACATCTGTAAGTGCCTGTGCATAGTAACGGATCGCAAGATCTGATCCGCCGCCTGCTTTTCCGGGTACAACAAGAGTAAGTGTTTCATCCTTTAAGAAGCCTATGTCATCACTGTTCTCTGTCTGTTCAGCTGCGGCATCAGTTGCTTCAGCCTTTGATTCTTCCTTCTTTTCTTCTGTTTTTGCTTCTGTCGCTGCGGCAGTAGGTGTGGAAGCTGCACCGCTGCATGCTGTAAGTGCAAGCATCATAGACGAAGCCATCACCAATGAAATCCATCCTTTTTTCATATCGTATTCCTCCTGTTTTTCTGTGGAGGATCTTGACCTCCTACAGTTATTTTATTGAAAACCTCTAATGTTTTCCGTGATATTTAATTGTATGGGTTGATTTTAATGCATCGTTCAGTGAATCACCATTATGAATAATTTATTCTTTTCATAACACTTTAGTTATAGTATTCTAATGTTTAGTGTTCAGATGGATCAGGAGGAAATGATAAGTGAATACCAAACAGCTGCGTTATCTCATCACGATAAAACAATGCGGGAATCTTTCAACGGCTGCAAAGATTCTCGGCATCTCACAACCTGCACTCTCAAAACAGCTATCCGAATGGGAAAGGATCTATGGTATCTGTCTGTTCAGAAAAGAGAAAAGACAGCTCCTTCCTACTGAACAGGGTTCTGTATTTTTTGAGAAGGCGCAACGGATCCTTGATGAACAGAACCGCACGATCCTCTCCATGAAAACCGTTGCAGGAGCTGCCCGTCAGAGGATACGTCTCTGTACAGCACCCAACAGAGGGGCCATCATTTACAGTGAGGTATATCAGCGTTTTTCCCGAAGATACCCGGATATTGCCTTAGAGCTTATTGAGCGTTTTGCAAGTGAACAGCCGGAACTTATAAAACGCGGAGTTGCGGATATTGCTTTAGGAGCAGGTTCTATCTCTGATCTGGTGGAGGACATCCCTTTTGCAAAACAGGAACTGTTGATCGCACTTCCTTCATCACATCCTCTTTCTTCACGAAAAGAAGTAAAACTTTCAGAACTCAGAGACACGCCATTCGTTCTCCAGGGAGAAAGACACAGCGTCCGGGGGATCGCAGATAAACTTTTTCGAAAAGCCGGATTTGATCCTCTTGTAGTATTTGAATCAGATGACGTTATACTGATTGACGCACTTATCAGACAGTCAATGGGTGCCGGGCTCGTATCGAGAATTCATGTTAAGTCCTGCGAAGAGGTTCGATATATCTCGCTTGATCCTCCTGAGTATCAGCTCACTCATCTACGCTACCCGAAGGGTCATGTCCTTACAGAACCTGAACGTTATCTTGCAGGTCTTCTCATACAGCACAGGCTTTCAGATCCTGGTAATGAACCGATCTCATCTCTTGAGCTTAAGGGTTTTCTTGAGACAGTTGAAGAAATCGAAAAGTCAGCACCTGTTGGTCCAAGCAGGTTAGGGAACTATGATAACGCTGAAGAAGCAATTCCCGATGACGGAAAACGCACCATCTTAAACAATAAAAATAATACAGCCAAGGACGAAAAAGGCCGTAAGAGAAAAAGATCCGAAGATATCCATCTGGATACCCGTATCCTTGAATATATCGTTGCCATAGCAGATGAAAAAGGGCTTACTCAGGCTGCAGAACGCTTTTTACTGGCACAGCCCGCTCTTTCAAGACATGTCAGAAACCTTGAGGATATGCTGGGAATTCCACTTTTTACACGTGAACACAACCGGCTGCTCCCGACCAATGCCGGAAAAGTTTTTATCAACGGTGCCAGGAATATACTGAAACTGGAAACAGAAATGATCACACCATCAAGAAACGAGTAGAGAAGATGTGATCGCACCCTACTCGCCCGCGCGTCGGAGGTCAGCTCTTCTGACATCTTCCTTTCGCCGGATTCGTGAACCTTGTGGCAGATTCCATAGGAATCTGCCACAAGGTTCACGAATCCGGCGAAAGGAAGCACCATTGAATAGGTTTTAGTACAGCATTTGAACAAAACACTATGTACCGGTCATCTATTATTTGATGTACCGGTTCTTCTTTGATCAAATTGAGCAGCATACGGATCCATCAGCCGTATCTTCAGGAATTAAGCAGCTTAAAGTTCTTTGCATTGGAACGGTAAAGCCTCTTAAACACCCTGTAATTTCTCTCATAGATTTCCCTGTTGGCAGCATTTGGTTTATAAGCATGTCTGACTCTTACCAGCCTTTGTGAAAGCTCAAGGACATCCTCTCCCATAATCCCGGCTGCAACAACAAGTGCTGTTCCGACAGCTCCAACCTCCTGGGAATTATCAACTGTCTCTATAGTTCTTCCCGTGATATCCGCCAGTATCTGACAAGTGACGTCTGACAATGCACCACCACCGACAAATCTTATGGGATCGGAAGTTTTCACCTTTCTTCCCTGACATTCCAGAAGCCAGCGAAGATGAAAGCATATTCCTTCAAGGACAGCCCTTATCATATCTCTTTTCCCATTACTGACCCTTAAATTAAAGAATATTCCACCGGCATTGGAATCTTCAAAGGGGCATCTGTTTCCATGAAGCCAGGGGGTAAATATCACACCATTTGATCCCGGCGGAACTTTGCTGACTTCAGAGGAAAGATAGTCATAAAGGCTTATGTATTTGCTCTCAATATCAGTGATCATGATCTTATCCAGGTATACTCCAACCTCGTCAAGGGCGAGATGCTCCGCACACCACTCAAAACACTTACCGGCGGTCTCCAGTTCCGCATAGTAACTGAAGTAGCCCTTCTTAGCCGACAAAACACCGGTTATCATGGCTTTCAGATCGACTGTCTGATGATCCATGTATGTAGACACCCAACCCGATGTGCCCACATATATATGTGTATCTCCGGGTCTTACGCACCCGGCACCTATATTAACGAAGGTCATATCTCCGCCCCCGCCATATACAGGTGTTCCCTCCATAAGCCCCAGGTCATCTGCAGCCTTTTTTGTAAGTCCACCAACCAGATCTGTACAGTCAATGATATCCGGCATATGATCGGGATTTATTCCATACATTTTCAGAAGACCTTTGTTCCAGCCCTCTTTTCCTTTTCTGGTATCATAGAGAAAGGTGGCAAATGCATCGTCCGCCGTACGCACGATCTTTCCGGTGGTACGAGCTACCAGATAGCCTCCTATATCAAGCCATTTATATATTTTTCTGTAAACTTCAGGTTCGTTATTTTCAACCCATTTATATTTCCAGACAGGATCTTTGGCACTTACACTGGCGCCATAGTTTACAATCAGATTTCGCAAAAGCTTATACAGACTGCAGCCTGATACCTTGATAAGCCCTTTACCCATACACTTTTTATATTCCCCGGCTCCTTTTTGATCAAGGTAATTCATAGGGCGTCTCAAGGCATTTCCATCCTTATCAACAAGAACGGTTCCCTGCATTTGTGAGCAGAATGCAATTCCTTCTATTTCCTCCGGTTTTACATCTGATTTTTTGAACAGCTCTTTCGTTGTAGAGCAAATTGCAGTCCACCATTCTTCTGTATCCTGCTCGGCACCGCCATCATCAGAAATATAAAGTTTGTATTCATCTACCGCACTGGCTATAAGATTTATTCCGGTATCAATTTTAAACAGACAACTTTTTACGCTACTGGTACCAAAGTCATATATGATGCAATGCATATATCAATCCTCTTTCAGATGTATATTCCAGCCTGTGTCTATCTTATCTTTTACCCTTTCCATGGTTTCATCATCGAGTTCCGGCCAGTCCACTACCGTAGTTGCATTGTCCTTTACCAGATGAGCCTTCTCAGCACATAAAGCAAGGGGCGTATCCGCGAGTGAATCTGAATAAAAATTGTCAATTACAGGAAAGCCATGGTCAATCATATACTTTGCTTTTTCCCTGGCATACATAAGATTATTCATAAATACGCCGTATTCACGGTCATATTCCGTTGCCATGTACCTCACACCGAGTCTCTTCGCTATCGGTCCGATGATACAGTCCGGAGAGGCACTGATTATAAGATCGTCAGGCCTTTTCTGAGCCAGATACCACCCGGAAATCCTGCTCTCGTATTTATCCCAATATTTCTCAATCTGAGTATCAAAGTCATCGATCATAGTCAGATAACTGAACATTTTTCGCTGAAGCAGGTAATTCGGAACTATCCCCATTTTATGCAGTACAAAGGCCTTTATCACTCCCGGCAGATAGGTAAACCACAGCTTCGGGTGACGCTTTATGCACCACAGGGCAAACCCTATCGAGCAATCCGAATAAAAAATTGTCCCATCAAAATCGTATACGTTCATATGCCTCCCTCGCATTGGTGCGAAATAAGCTGAAGATTTTGTTCTCTGTCAAAAAAGAGTCCGGCTCAATCCACAGCTTATCCGGCTCAACCTTACATCTCAGAAACAATATCTTCACGCCGGCATTTAAGGCATCATCTATGGCCTCTCCGAATTCAGGATGCATCTCCCTGTAAGGTCTCACTTCGGATACCCCCTCCATCTGTATAACATATGCAAGGATAGTACTGTACCCCCTGGCTTTGGCCTTTATGAGCTCCCGTATGTGCTTAACTCCACGCTCTGTGGGCGCATCAGGAAAATATCCCATACCGTCTATCTCCAGAGTGCAGCCCTTGACTTCCATCAGAAACCTTTCGTCACCCTTTTCCATATAAAAGTCGATCCTGGAGTCACCAAAGGTGAACTCCGGGATCACCCTGTCAAAGCCTTGTTCCGAAAGCCATTCCTTCACCACCTTATTGGGCGCCTGACTGTCGATATTGAACAACACCCCTGTGCCTTTCCTCACAGCCACAAGATCATATTTTGTTTTTCTTCCCGGAGTCCCCGGTGCCGTAAGCCAGACCTCACATCCGGGCACCAGAAGCTCTCTGCACCGCCCCGTATTTTTCACGTGAACCGTTTCCTTCCGGCCATCTATCTCAACCTCCGCGATAAAACGGTTCGGTCTTTTCAGGAAAACTCCGGGGACTATATTTTCATAATTCATAAATAACCTTATTTTGTACTACCCATGCCGGAGATATATTTTAAAAGGTCTCCTAACTCTATTCCTGCATCAGGAGTCTGTGATTTCTCTTCGGTTCCAAGCATCCTTATGGTAGCATGATTTCTCAGCTCGAGGAAACGGGCTGCCTGAGGCGGACACTCAATAGTGATTATTTTTGTTGGAAGTTCCCACCGGCACAGTTAAGCCATTCATGATCTCATAGCCTTCTGCCAGAAGATGTGCGGATTTCGGAGTCATACTTTTTCCGCTGAAATAAACTTCACAAGGCATGTTGAAACTGAATCCCTCATGCTCAGCAGTGAGCAGATCTTTATCAAACACAAGGAAATCCGCATCCTTTCCGATTTCTATAGATCCCTTGGATGCCTCGATACCGAGCTGTTTAGCTCCATTGATGGTATAACCCTGTATCATTTCCTCGATATTCATTCTCTCACTTAAAGGAGGGAATGCGGCAACAGTTCTGCTTGTTTCTTCAAATCTAGTATGCTCATTGATCCAGCGAGTCATACCTGTCTCCATAGCGAGATAAGGACTCCAGTTTCTGAAATCTCCGTAAAAGACTTCATCACTTGACCATGTCACAAGTGCACCGGTATCCCAGATTGTTTTGCAGCGGAACATGTTGTGACCCCGTTTCTCCCCGATAAACTGAGGCCAGTACTCAGCAGGGTTGCCGCCTACGTTGCCGCTGTGCCACCATGGAGTGAAATTGGCGGTTACACCGAGACTCGCAAAGCGATTTAGATCTGCATCGTCCTGAACCCATAGATGCGCACAGGTTACCTTCACACGGTACTCGTCTCCCAGTTCCTTTCTTGCCAGCTCTACGCCATCAAGGACCACCCTGGATGAAGCCTCACCTACGGTATGTACATGGAGATCCAGGCCTTCCGCATTAAGCTCCTTAATGATATCGGCAAGCTCCTCTGCCTTAAAGGCCGGTGCTCCCAGCGCACCGGTATCAACGTATGGAGTGACCATAGCCGCGGTCTCGATCTTCAGAGTTCCGTCCATAAATATTTTCAACGTATGCACCTTCATGTGCTCAGTGTTGAACTCTTCCCTGAAACGCTTTACTCCATCAAGTGCTTCTTTTGTTTTCCCAGGCTGAGTGAGCACATAACATCCGTCAACATAAACAGGCAGTAGTCCCTGTTTGTCCAGATCACGAAGTATAGAGTATATCCGCTCATTCATATGGTTGTGTTCAGGGAATCCGGCATCAAATACAGCGCTGACTCCATATTTTAAAGATGAGTCCAGCCAGCGAAGTAATGCTATGGTAATCTGCTCATCCGTGAGTTTGTCGACACCATCGAAAAGGAAAGGCCAGCTTGCGGTTTCATAAGAGTTTCCGGTCAGATGTCCGTCTTTACGCACATAATAGGCAAGCCCCGGTACCGGATCCGGTGTGTCATCGGTGACTCCATGAGCCGTAAGTATTTTGGAGTTAACCCAGTTACTGTGCACCTCACCCTCCAAAACCAGGATCTCCGCATCCGGACAGATAGCATCGAGATCTGCCTTTGTAAGTTCTTCTCCGGCTAGGCAGGTACGCTCCATCATAAATCTGTAGCGTTCAAGCCCGGGATTTTTTTTGATATAATCAGCCATAAACTCAAGACATTCTTTTTTAGTGGATTCCATGACCGGTACGCCAAGGTCAGTGTACTCAAATGCAACGCCGGTGGTCACATGGACATGGCTGTCAATGATTCCGGGCATGACAAATTTTCCTCCGAGGTCAGTTACCTCTCCCTCGTACTGAGAAAGACCGGCCTCGTCTCCCACATAGACAAACTTCCCGTCCTTTACAGCAAGAGCAGTCACGATCGACTTGTTTTTGTCAGATGTATAGATCTTTGCATTTTTAATTATCTTATCTGCTTTCATGTTCGTTATCCTTTCTATAAAACAGCTAGCTGCCTACCGTTAATGCCTTAATCATCGTACTGTGGACTTCCGATATGGCATAACACCCACATACTGAAAATCGGAATCATTCTCATAAAATATAAGTAATCCTGCAAACTCACAAAGCACTCCCTAATAGTATGGTATAAACTTTGCTCTAATATGCGAATCCCGGTACTTTGGAATATATTTGGAACGTCATGTTCGTGATGAAATGTGGTATAATCTCAGTATATAAAAGGAAAAAATATGATGCCACCATAGCGCACTCACCTGTATTATCAGAAGATAACAAGCAATGCACAGACACTTGACCGGAGGCTAATAGTGCGAGCTGGCGCAAGGGTACTATTTCTCCCGTCCGCTTCATCCGAGCGATTTTGAGTCAGTTTTACTTTCAGAGTGAAGCCTCACACGAGTTTAAAAACACGAGAATGCGGCGGCTGGTTATTCAAAGAGGTTATGATTATGCGATCCATACGAACGAAAATGACACTGGTGACGCTTCTTATGATCGTCGCCATAGTTACCAGCATGGCGCTGCTCAGTGTGGTCTTTATCGTCCGCACCGAGCAGCAGAAATCCAATCAGCTGCTTCTGTGTGAAACCGGTGAGAAAAATCTCGATTACTATTTCGATAGTGTGCAGAAATCGGTCAGGAATATCGCGACTTTCGTGGAAGCAGATCTGGACGGGCTCGATGACAACAGGCTTGCGCGCCACATGGAGCGCGTGGAAAAAGAATTTGAAGAGATGGCGTCCAAGACGAATGGCGTTCTGACCTACTATTATCGCATTGACCCTGAGATCTCCGATAAGGTGAAGGGCTTTTGGTACACAGACCTCGAAGGGGAAGGCTTTACAGTTCATGAGGTTACCGATATCACGCTTTATAATACGGCGGATACATCAAATCTCGTATGGTTCACAGTTCCCAAATACGAGGGAGTACCCGTATGGCTCCCACCGTATATCACGGACAATCTTGGTGTGCGTGTGATATCTTATAATGTTCCGATCTATTGGAGAGGCACGTTTGTCGGTGTGGTGGGGATTGAGATCGACTATTCCACCATGGCAGAGCAGGTGGAGAGCATCCGGCTTTACAGCAACGGCTATGCGTTTTTGAGCGATGAGAAGGGTAATCTCTTTTATCACCCGCGGATCGACGTCAGCCGATTGCCCAAGGAGGAGCTGCCTGTATTTTCCGAAGGCGCGGCCTCAAAGAACACCTTCATCCGATACAACTATGAAGGAGTTGATAAAATCTCTGCGTGGCTGCCGCTGAGCAACGGAATGCACCTGAACGTTACGGCGCCTATTTCGGAAACACAGGGAGACTGGCAGCTGTTGTTTATGGAAATCATGGTTCTCGCCTTCATTGTTCTGGTCGTATCCAGCACTTTCATCATGTTCTATACGAAACGAATCACAAAGCCCCTGGTAGAACTGACCGAGGCTGCAAATCAGGTGGACCGGGGCAATTACGATTACCCGCTGACCTATGACTGCGACGACGAGCTCGGCAGACTTACAAGCACCTTCAAGCGGCTGTCCGGACATATGAAGGATCATATCTCCGAGCTGAACAAGAGGGTATATGTCGATTCGCTGACCTCCGTGCGCAACAAGGGCGCCTATACAACTTACATCGAGGAACTTCAATTGCGCCTTAATGATGCGGAAGGGCAGGAAACAAAATTTGCAATCGGCGTATTTGACTGCGACAACCTGAAGTACATCAATGACAAATACGGTCATGAAAAAGGCGACATTTACCTTCAAACAGCGAGCCGCCTGATATGTCACGTCTTTTCGCACAGCCCCGTATTTCGAATCGGCGGTGATGAATTTTCAGTTGTTCTTCAGAAGGACGATTTTCGGAACAGGGGTGACCTCGTCCAATGGTTTCAGACTGCCATGGTCGAAATCAGCGCCTCGGCAAAGAATGAGTGGGAGCAGGTACACGTCTCGTTGGGAATCGCCGCCTATAACCCGCAGACAGACCGCAGTATGAATGATATCATTCGGCGCGCGGATGAGTGCATGTACGAAAACAAACGTATCCGTAAGCAGGGCAAACGGAGCCGATAGGGAGGTTACCGATGAAGCAGACAAAACAGAACTCCAAAATACTGCGTTTGGCGCTTCTGCTGACACTGGCGGCATGGACAGCGATACTGCTTCCGCTGACCTGCGCTTATGCGCAGGAGCCAGAAAAAATCGTCCGCGTAGGATGGTTTGAATCACCGTTCAACATGAAGGATGAACTCGGCCGACGTTCCGGCTATTCCTATGATTACCAGCAGAAGCTCGCCGCCTATTCGGGCTGGACCTATGAATATGTGGAGAAAAGCTGGCCTGAGCTTCTCCAAATGCTGGAGGATGGCAGGATTGACCTTTTGAGCGATGTGTCCTATACCGCAGAACGGGCGGAACAAATGCTGTATTCTTCCCTTCCCATGGGCTCAGAGGAGTATTATCTCTTCGTATCGCCCAATCATACGAAGATTTCCCCGGAGGACTATTCCACATTCAACGGAAAAAAGGTCGGCGCAAACCGTGACAGCATCCAGATCGACCTGTTTCGGGAGTGGATGGAGGCAAACGGGGTCCAAGCGGAAATCGTGGAGATGACTGGCAATGAGGATGAAAATATTGCCAAGCTGGTTCACGGCGATATAGATATGTATTTATCTCCCGGCGGATTTTTCGACAAGGAGTATGCCGTACCGATATGCAGGATTGGCACATCCGATTTCTTTTTTGCCGTCAGCAAATCGCGTCCCGATCTTCTGATGGAGCTGAACAACGCAATGAATCGGGTGCAGGATGAGAATGTGTCTTTGAACCATCAGTTGCACGCCAAGTACCTGCAGACCACTGCCCCGAACCGTTATCTCAGCATAGAGGAAATCAAATGGCTTTCCTCTCACGGCTCTGTCCGGGTGGGGTATCAGGACAACTATCTGGCATTCTGCGCACAGGATCCGAAGACGGGAGAACTGACCGGCGCACTGAAGGATTATCTGGACATCGCTTCAAACTGTATGGAAAATGCCCATATCGATTTTGAACCGACTTGCTACGCCACAGCTGAAGACGCCATGGAGGCGCTGAAGCGCGGAGAGGTAGACTGTGTGTTTCCCAATAATCTGACCGAATATGACGGCGAGCTGAGCGGCGTATTTATTACGCCAGCACTGATGCGCACGGATATGTCAGCGGTGATACGCGAGTCTGATCTGAATCTGTTTGCAAGCAAAGAACGTGTGACCGTTGCGGTAAACGTGGGCAATCCCAACTACGACAAGTTCCTGCTGGATCATTTCCCCAAATGGCGCGCTATCTACTTTTCAAATACACCTGAATGCCTCAAGGCAATTGCGGACGGGCATGCTGACTGCCTGCTGATCAGCAATTACCGCTTCAATAACATTTCCAACCTGTGTGACAAATACCACCTTACCACCTGGTCTACCGGTGTGGAGATGGACTACTGCTTTGCGGTAAACCGGACGGATACGGTTCTGTATTCTATCCTTACCAAGACTGCGGGTGCTATTCCGGCGCCTTCCGTCAATGCAGCGCTAACCTACTATTACACGAAAGATGCCGGAATCAGCCTGCAAAGCTTCCTCAGGCAGAATCCGGGTATCCTGTTTGCAATGCTTGTCGCGGCGTTGCTGGCGTACCTGATTGTGCTGTATATCTCACAGAAGAAAAAGGCGGCTGACAGGAATCGGCTGCAGACACCCAGGGCGGAAGACTTTCACCTCTTCGATGATCTTCCCATTTCTTACAGCGTTTACCATGTGATCCATTCGGAGCACAGCGAGCTGTATGACGCAGAAATCATCTACGTTAACCACAAATATGAGGAATACGGAAGGTGTTCGGCCGCTTCGGTCATCGGGCAAAGAGTCAGAACGCTTTATCCCTATATTGAGGAATCATGGTTCCAGAACGTAAAGCGCGCGGCAATAAACGGTGAGACCGTGGAGAACGACTTTACAGACATAGTGAGCGGAGATAATTTCCGATTATCTGTCCGTCAGATCCTATCCCCCGGATACTGCGCGGTCACATATATGAAAATCACTTAGGAATCGTTTAGATTTTAAGTGTTATAATCCGAGGAGAAATAATCATCATAAACCTTTTAAACCCCGACTCTTTAGAGCCGGGGTAATTACATTAATCTTTCAGGTTTTCCCAATCAATCTTCTCATCTCTATAGAAATATTCCATATCATGGTCAGAGACACGTCTATGTACTTTACAGGGATTTCCAAATGCTACACATCCATCCGGGATATCTTTTGTAACAACGCTTCCCGCGCCGATAACTGTATCATGTCCGATTGTTACTCCGGGGCAGACTACAGTATTAGCACCTATCCATGCATTATCCCCTATATGGACATCCTTATTGTATTGCAGTCCCTTGGCTCTTAAAGAAGCTTCTATAGGATGATTTGCAGTAGCGATAGTTACGTTTGGTCCAAACATCACCTTATTCCCAACATAAATATGACCATCATCCACCAGAGTAAGATTACTGTTGGCATATACTCCACTTCCAAAGTGAACATGATGTCCTCCCCAGTTAGCATGAAGAGGCAGCTCTATATAACATCTTTCTCCACATTCTGCAAAAACCTCTTTCATATATAGTTCTTTCTTCTCATAATCAGAAGGTTTTAGCTGATTAAATTCCCAGAGTTTATCCTGGAACGGGACCTGTTCTTTCATTATCTCAGCATCTCCGGGATCATAGATTAAACCCTTCTTCATTCGTTCATATTCTGTCATAATCTCTCCTGTCCCATCTATTATCTTCCCGCCACTCGGCGATAGCTGCCTGTGCCTCTTTTCCTTACGACGTTAATTTTCGATCAATCCCTTTTCTTTAAATACTCTTTCGTCTTGAATGCACAAAAATATGGAAAAGTATATATGTTATTTGCATTACCAACATTGAAGTCTCCCAGCTTTATCCCATATGAGATATCGCTATAGTTCTCATTTTTTATCAGCGAAGATAATGATTTTGACTGGTCACTATTTGACTTAACTTCGACTGGAATCAAATTATTCTGAGTCCTTACAAAGAAATCTTCCTCTAATGTTGAGTTTTCTTTCTTATAATAAAAGAGTCCTAAACCTTGCTTAACAAAAGCCTCTGCCACAAAATTTTCGTAAAGAGCACCTTTATATACGCCAAGATTTTTATTAACTCTCAAATCCTCTTGGGCTTCCGCGTCTAATGCAGATACCAATAATCCAGTATCGGGATAGTACAACTTATATTTACTTTCCTCGATATTTCCCTTTAATGGCAACTCAGGATACTGTAAACAATTACACTCAGTTATAACGCCAGCATCAATAAGCCATTCTATACATCCGGTATATTCTCTTGAACGGGCATTCTTCGAAATTTTATTAAACTGAAACTTCTTGTTTTCCTTTGCAAGCTGAGCAGGAACGCTTCTATAAACGCTTATAATTTTAGTTTGATCAAGACCTTCTGCATACTTTCTTATGTCTTCTTCGTAATCAAGCCTAATCTGTTCCTGTACATCGAGAGTTCCAGAAAATGTTCCGGTTTCAATATATAGTTTTACGACATCCGGCATTCCTCCCAGTACACAATAATCAAGGAATAAACTCTTAAAAATAGCTAACTCATTATCATTAAATGGCTTGAGTTCTATCATATGAGATAAGATTGAGTCAATCTGCTCTTGATTATAGCCCTTAGCCCAAAGGAATTCCTCAAAATCCATTGAATACATCTCATAGTCCGTTTTATGCCCAACACTATTACTATGAATCTTCTTATAATTAATTCCTAGCATAGAACCACTACAAATAACGTCATAATTACCGTCTATCTTAAATGATTTAAGTGTTGTTGCAACATCGGGGTTTTCCTGAATTTCATCAAAAATGATAACCGTTTTGTTAGGGACAAACTTTATAGATGGATCAGCCAATGATATATTCTTTATAACACTTGCAACATCATATCCATCTGCAAGTATTTGCGAGAATTTCTTCTCTAAAGCAAAATTTATATATACAACATTTTCATAATTAGCCTTAGCAAAATGCATGATTGATTCTGTTTTACCAATCTGTCGTGCCCCCTTTACTATAAGAGGTTTATGCGCTGGATCCGCTTTCCAATTACTTAAATAATCATCAATCTTTCGTCTGTAATACAATTTCTTTACCTCCAAGCACATATTATCACAAAATAATAGCCACTTCAATAAACATCATCACATTTTATGAGGCACTTTTAGCGTTATTTATCACATTTTATTTCATTCAAAAAGCATGACTTCATGACATCAATAGTTTTATGAGCTCAGTTGTTTTTTTCAGCTCTTCCACCGTAGTGTACTCGTTTACGGTATGTATATCGTGCATGGCATTGAATATGCAAAGACCATCTATACCCTTTCTGATAAGCATATTGTTGTCGCTGCCTCCGAAGGATTTTTTGGTACGGGCTTTAGAGAAAAAGCAGCAAGAGCTTTTTCATAAAGCTTCAGACTTTGGGATTCAGGATCTATCCTGTAGGTGTAGATCTTTGGAGCACTGTCCATGCTGATGCTCCCGCCTATATGTGCAGCCTCCGTTTCAAAGACATTTTTTATATGCTCTACTGTGGAGAGCGCCTCCTCATGAACAGAACTTCTGACCTCTCCCGTCAGGGTTACTGATGAGGGAACCGCATTACTAACTGTGCCGCCTTTGATGGTCCCGAAATTCAAAGTAGTGTGGTCGTTTGTCCAGCCCTGCTTTATTTTACTAACAGCCTGTGCCGCTATGGCCAATGCATTAATGCCATTCTCCGGCTCGAATCCCGCATGTGCAGAGCGTCCGGAAATCTCTATTTCAAAATTAACAAGTGTCGGCTCCTGGGATGAGTAGACTCCAAAATCACCGCTGGCATCGGGTACAAAGGCTTTTTCTGATTTAATGATGGAATAGTCAAAGGCATCTGATCCCAATCCGTAGGACTCTTCAGCCACGGTGAATAAAAGTTCGATCGGAGGATGATCGAGCCCTTCTTCAAGAATCTTTTTGTAGGCCTCATAGATACATGTAAGTGCTGCTCTGTCATCGGCTCCCAGAACAGTGGTTCCGTCGCTTGTTATACGACCGTCATCATGAAGTATCACTTTTTTATCGAGGCCCGGAGATACCGTATCCATATGTGCACAGAAAAGGATCGGCTCCGCATCTTTTTTTGTTCCGGTTCCCGGAATAAAGCCGTAAAGATTTCCGGTATCACCACCGAATTTTACTCCGACTGAGTCTTCGATTAATCTTACGCCAAAATCACCCCATATTTTTATGAGGTGATCTGCAACTTGTCGTTCCTTGCAGCTGATACCATCGATTCGGCTAAGCTCAACGAAAGTGTTTACTATACTGTCTATTTCAATACTCATTTTTCAAAAGTCCCTTCAGAGGATTTATGTCTGAATCTGCTCAAAGGCTCAAGCTAGAAACTTCTTAAAAATAAACAAGTTCCATTTTCAACAAATGCAGCTTTGGAACCATATGAAGAAATCAAACTGACTTTACGGCATTTCCCCTGATACATAAAGCTAATATTCACTTCATCGCAAAGCTTATCGTCTATTATCTTTTTTGCCACGAATTCATCATTGGCATCGTATCCTTTATCCATCATTATTGTGAGATTATCTTTTGAAATAATAAGAGACACCGCTCCGTCTATTTCAGGAATGTATTCTCTTTCGCAAGAATTGTTTATACTTGCATTGACAAGTTTAAATTCATCATAGTAGTAATACCAGATAGTCCCTGTCTCACTTATATTCATAGCATAGCAATCATAGATATTTTTGTCTGCTTGCCATATATCCTGACCGCCTCTTCCCCAGACCCTGACACCACATGCACCTAGCGGATTATTCCATCCGTAATTTCCAAAGACACCTTCATCAAAGTACCCGATAACAATTCCTAAATCAGGATGAACAAAGCAATGAGATATCCCATCTCCAAGACAGAATTCATCGATTATATTTCCATTAAAATCAACTATTGCAGCATTATTTTCCGGATTTCCTTTATTAAATCTGCATCTCGAAGATACCAAAAGAAGGCCCTCAGAAATTGGCTGGACAAAGCTGTAATTCATCTTCTGAACTCCAAGATCATAATACTTTTCATTTATTATTTTTTCTTCATTCCAGTCAATCTGTAATAGCAAAACAGAATAATTACTGTTTGACTCTGTTGGAACAAACATTCCATCTATTCGTTCCGGAATGTTTTTATTGAATAAAATATAAACGTTTCCATCAAAGCCGATCTGCATTGTTACATACTCATCGAAGCTGTGATTATATTTTTTTATCAGATCCCCCAAATCGATATGATTTTTAAACTCTATTAATAATTTCTGATTCATAAACTTGTTCCTCCGTCCCAAAAATAAAGCATCTCTTATGCTGCAATCTGGTAATCTTCAATATCATGAGTTGTGATAACAAGAGTTCCGGCACCATTAGCGCCTGAAGCCTGGCAGGTATGTAAGAGTCCCTGGCACCCTTATCATTCATTCTGCAAACAACATTTTCAGAACATTCTCCGGGCTTTTCTCACTTACCCTTTCCGGATCCGTAATTCCATCTGTAGTATTTTCAGTATTCCAGGTAAAACGACCGGCATTTTCACCCTCAAAAGTGAAGTACACTTCAGGTTCAGCCAGTTTTACCGGATACCTTTCATACCACTTGGGATAGTACTCTGACATATAGTGATCTGCCAGAATATATGCCTTGCAGTCTTTTGTGGTTCCGATTGCACTGATCTCCACGCCACCTCCGGGCTGCCCTGTTCTGCTGTTTGCAGGTGTACTGTGGACTATGACCACACTACCGTCATCGCAGGTACCGAGGCTTACCCACACATGACCGTTAATACTCATGACATCCCCTGCCTTCATCTCATATCCGTTCTTTCCGTCCGGTGCTTTGACATTTTGTGTCCACTCGCCGAAGCCCATTTTAGAGAGCCTTTTTGCAATACCGGTGGAGCCACCCACATAACCATCTCTCCCATTCTCTGTTTCAAAGGTATTATACAAAATCCAGCCTAAATACCCGGAACAGTCCAGACCTGCGTAATAGTATTCATTATATCCGCCATAAGGATAATAGCTGGTTGAAGGATCGGAATTATCTTCATTCCCGTCTTTTGACTTGTAGGTAAAATCCTCATCATGCTCATCAAAAAACTTTACCCAGTCCGGCGAAACACCGATTGTTCTCGTCTGTATTGCGGAACCTACATCCTGCCAGTCCCAGCCACCGCCATAAATATACAGCGTTGTTCCGACAGGCATCATTGCGGTCTTTAAAAAATTTAAAAGCGTACGTTTTCCCGGAGTTCCCTGGACCTTAGGTACATAGCTCACTTCTTCGTCTCCTGTCTCTTCCGCCGAAATGATAGTATTACCGCTTATACCAACTAAATAGCTGTATCCTTCCTTCAGAATATTCTGAATTGGATAATCATATGCCCCATCCTCATTTACGGTTCCATTATCCATCCGGAAAGTACTCTCTTTGCCATCTATTTCAAACATGTACTGGAAGCTGTCTTTATTATCCTTATTGACCTCCTCCTGTCCATAATTTTTAATCCCAAGATACACTGCATTCGTGGTAGTAACTTTTTCTGCGTCTGATTCCCTTGGAAAGATCATCTCATCCCCACACGATACAATAAAAAACGCTGTGAATATAACCACAACACATATTAGTAAGGATTTTATTTTTTTGTCGGATATTTTTTTCATTTTTAATTCCCTTATATTGCTAATTTATGATATTTTCAGTAACTGAACTGATTTCTATTGTATCACAGACTACATGGCAAATATTTATCTGATAAAACATCCAAAGGGTTATTTACAAAGGTGAATAAACCAGCTAAAAGACCCTACCGGATTTGGTTCCGATAGAGTCTTTTATGTATGGAGGTATATTTTATAAGGAGAGGTTTATTATCTTTTTATCAGATTCCGAATTCCTGTGCCCAGTATGTTCTTCCGTTCTGAGTTGTTGTTGAGATTGCGCATGTTTTGAAGTCCGGCTTTAAGATGTTTGCTCTGTGTGTAGGTGATGCCATCCATGCGTTAACTACGTCATCCGCTGTGTTGTAGCCTTCTGCAAGGTTCTCGCCGTACTGAAGGTTTGCATTAACTGTGTACCAGTCTGTCCCGTCCGGTCTTGTGTGTGAGAACTTAGTTGTGATCTCGTTTGCTCTTACTACTGATGTTGTCTCAAGTGATGCGCTGTACTGAACTGCTGAA
>NZ_FNRG01000017.1 GCF_900107835.1 Oribacterium sp. KHPX15 | reverse complement strand
AGAAATTACGCAATTACGCATTACAAATATTTGAAATTTGACAAAAAAATAAGGCGTGGAGCGCCTCCTGGGGTTTTGGGGTGTCAAAGACCCGGTGATGCACAGCCTTATAAGTGAGCGAGTTAACAGCAGGGACAAGGTTTCTTGTCCCTGTTTTATGTTTAGGTGGAATATGAGAAGCTTAAAGTTATATGAAGTTGATGCTTATGATAAAGCGCAAGTTAAAGCGCAAAGTGCTTTGATGTTATCGTCAAGAATAGAAAATAGAGCTTGAAAAAACGGTAAAATATGGTATTATAACCTCAACAGAGTTGCCAGGTGCGAATAACACTTGGGACCAAGCCGAGCGTTGAGCTTGGCTTTTTTACTTTATGGAGAATATATGGATTTAAAGAAACCATACACAATAGATGAACAGATAAAAAAGCTAAAAGATCATGGAGTAGTAATATCTGATGAGGCATTTGCAAGAAATGTACTTCAGAAAAACAGCAACTTATATTGTAAATGCCTAAAACAAGGCATTTAGGGCAGTGAAATAGTTCTCAAAGAGATAATCTTCGAAGAATCGAAAAGAATTCACAACCCCCGGAAACTGATGTGTTTCCGGGGGTTTTATTTGGGAAAATTAATGAACTTACCGTTCACTGCAGAAAATCAACCATTTACTACATTGGCAGATGACTATATCGGTTTATAGTAGATAATATATAAATAGTATGCTTTTCGGGAGGGCGTAAGATATCCGGTGGATGTCTGATCTGTGCCGGCCGGAGTTGATCGGAGACAGACATGAGAATTGCTATTTGTGATGATGAAAAAAGAATATGTGACATACTTGCTGAGAAAGTTGCAAAAATCTGTCCGGAGGCAGAGATTATTACATTCACTTCCGGAGGAGAGCTATTGGCTGCCGATAAACTCCCGGATATTCTATTACTTGATATCTGGATGCCTGAGATGAGCGGAATGGATGTGGCAAAGACATTGAGAGACAGAGATTGGAGAAAGATACTAATCTTTGTAACCGGTGAAGAAAGTCAGGTGTTTAGTTCATTTGATCTGCATCCATTTCATTTTCTTGTGAAACCTTTTGCAGATGAAAAGCTTAATGAAGTAATTGATGATGCCATGAAAGAACTGGAGCGATGCGGGGATTTGTCGGGGAATCATGACAAGTATATTGAAATCCAGTCAGGGACCTCGCATATCCGCATAAATCTGTCAAGGCTCGTATATGCAGAGGTGTATGACCGGAAAACAATACTTCATATGAAGGATGAAAACATAGAATACTATGGACAGTTATCGGCACTTGAAAGCCTTGTAGGAAGTGACTTCTATCGTATACACAGATCATATCTTGTAAACATGAAGTATGTGGAGCGATATGACAGGACAACACTGATAACGTGCAGAGGAGATAATGTTCCTATTGCAAGAAGGGAGTATGAAGGATTTATCAGAGCCTATATGGAGTATTGCAGATGTTGTTAAACTACCTATGCGGAAGTTAAAAAATAAAATAGAATCGGGAACTACTATATTGCGTCATGATAAATTAAAATCGGGACTAAATAAATGAGATAATATGAATTACGTGTCGGAAATATCGACAAATAGTAACATTTCAGCCAGTGGACCAAGTGGACGGAGTTAGTGGTCCACCGGCTGAAATGTTCCACAAAAAGCATATATACGTTAAGGAGAAGCAATTCATGGCGTTAGACATGATGAGAGCAATTGGGGATACTGTGGTAGTTACCACTAATCTATTTATAAGTGCATTGCTTGTGATGCGTTTTTATATTCCATACATGAGGAAGAAATCAGGGGCTGTGATCATAGGTATAGCCTACTTCATAATCATGTTAATCATATATTTAATCCCATATCCCATGTCAGGTCTTACGGCATATCCTTTGGGGATGATAACTGTTTTAACAATATCTATTCTTGTTGAAAAGAAAAATATCACACAGAAATGCTTTCTGGCTTTGACCATATATATGTTCCTGTGGATATCCAGTGAAATGTCATTGTTGCCATGGAAAGGCATTAGCAGGATAACGTTTATGAATCCACAACTAAGCGATGGCATGCAGCAGTTTGTGCTCTATTATGTCGCGGTAACGCTATTGTATGTTATTCAGAATGTACTCAGGTATCTTGAAATCATAATATCTGAAAAAGTCTATTACAGAAAAAAGGAACAAATGTCGTGGAGTGAGTTCATTCTGTTTGTGACATCCTACGTTGCAATAATTGCAGGATATTGGATATCCTCATTTTTATCTGATGCATATTTCAAAACTGTTAAGGAGCATGTACCCGACAGATATACTATATATGACGGACTGCGTGGGCTATTCGGATTTATTGCGTTCCTGGCAACTATCTCAGTTATTTACTTATATCAAAAGATAAAGCAGTCACGGGACGATCAACTGCAGAACGCACTTGTATCAAAACAGGTGGAAGAACTGTCAGTTCATGTGCATTCGATTGAAAAGCTGTATGCTGAAATCCGCGGAATAAAGCACGATATAAATGATCACATCATGGTTTTGGGGAATCTTTTGGAAAAAGGTGATAATGCTTCGGCCGTAACATATCTTAATGAATGGCATGATGGCTTTCCGGCTACGAATATAAATGCCGGAACGGGCAATCCTGTCACGGACATTGTTATATCAGAAAAAAGACGAGAAGCTGAGGAATCAGGTATTGAGTTCATTGACGAGTTCCGTTATCCCACAACCGGTAAGGTTGAAGCTATAGATATAGCTGTAATACTCAACAATGCTTTGGCAAATGCTGTCACAGCATCAAAAGAATGCTCTGGTTCAACGATAGAAGTAAAATCCATGAAGAACAACAATGCTTACCTGATACAGGTAAAGAATAGCTTTTCGGGAGAATTGTCCTTGAATCCGGATACGGGGCTGCCTGAAACCTCAAAGGATGATATAGAAAGCCATGGATACGGACTTAGGAATATAAAACGGATCACGGAAAAATATTACGGAACCATTCAGCTGGAGCAGAAAGAGGACACTGTGATTTTTACAGCCATGTTGATGATACCGGAATGATAAATAACGTTTCCTTGGTTAAAGCGAACTTCTGTAAACAACAGAAAATCGAATGATCATGCGGAATATAGGCTATCATGAAATGATGAAAATTATTTCGTGGTAGCCTTTACCATTTACATCAGAAAATCTACCGTTCACTTCATTGGGGTTAATATGTGGCCCTGATGTTCGAAGAAAAGAGTAGAGAGGTATAACTATCAAATCATAATCATATGAAATGGATGTCAGGATTAAAGATTGATAGATTCGAGTTTTCCAAATGTCCGGTTTGAAACAAACATGCTTTCAATGGGACGTTGTTCACTGCAAAGGAGGGCAGGAATATGGCAATGGATATAAATGGTGTATATGTTAACTACGCAGGAGCATATACCAATCAAAAGACTACAAATCGAACAAGTAATTCAAAAGTTGTAAATGAATCCGGGAATTCAACCGGTCAGATATCATCCGTTGAGAATGAAAATAGTTCTAACAACATAAGGAAAACAGCGGCGGATGAATTGAAATATCTCAGTAAAAAATATGGTGGCTACACTTTTGCCGCGGCAAATTTCCAGCCGGGAATGAGATATGGTTCCAATAAAACAACCAATGTAGCAATCTCTCCGGACTTCTTACAGAAGATGGCAAATGATCCAGAGCTTGAAGAGGAATATGAAAAAGAAATTGCAAATATGCAAGCGTTGGATGCACAAAGACGTCAAAGAATAGAGAGTGGTGGCGGTACTGTTGTTGCTATGGGATGGGCCATAGATAAGGACGGAGGCATTAGCTGCTGGTCTATAGGTAAGTATGATGACAGTCGTTCAAAGGTAACGTCTCCAAATGAATATGGAGCTAAGATCCGTCAGCAAAAGGCAGAAAAGAAAAAAACTGAAGAAAAGGTTGCGGAAAGGAAAAAAGAAAAAGCAGAGCAAAAAGAGGCTTTGGAAGAAAAGTTAAAAGTGGCACGGGAAGAAAAGGCTGCCTTGAAAGAAAAGATAGATAGTGACAATAAGCGGGTTTTGGGAGACAAGTACAAAGGATCCGATATGTATGATATCACGAAGGATATTCTTTTCGGAGAAGCAAGGAAAGGATTAAAGAATGATATGGTTGGTTTTAATTTTGACAAGAAGTTATAAATGCTAAAAAAGGAAGGGAGCCGGACTAATCCGACTCCCTTCAAGTATGCATCCGCAAATGCATACCCCAATTACTATTTGCAAGTATAAAGTAAATGATAAAAAAATCAATGCTTAGATGAAGTTTTTCAAAGTTGTCATTCTGGATGCAAGATCAGGTCTTATAAACTTGCTCTGAGTTATAAAAAAAGGGAACCGGATTGTACCGATTCCCTTCAATCATAAACTTTGTTGGGGTAAGATCCCTTTTTTGAATCGTATAACTAGATATTTCACTGCAAAAATCTCGTCGTTCACAACATTATAATGAAAAGCAGAATACATTATGGCTATATAATAGTAGATCATTCAATGATAAAAGGAACGAAAGGAATTCGGAAATGAATATAGCTGTATGCGATGACGACATAAATGTCAGAAACCAATTAGCTGATCTGATAAGGAAACAATATGCAGATGTGAAAATCAGTTTCTTTAAGGGAAGTGAGGACCTGATTTCCTGCGAAGATTTTTTCAATATTTATTTTCTTGATATCGAAATGGGAGATGTATCTGGAATAGAGCTCGCGAAGCATATCCGTGAAAGGCAGGAAGATTCCGTAAAAAGTATATGCAGGGAACATGAAGATCTGGGGAAGCGCAGCATCATCATATTCGTTACAGCTTACAGAGAGTATATGGAAGAAGCCTTCGATGTAAATGCTTTTCATTATCTTGTGAAACCTATCAAGGAAAGCAAGTTTGCTGAGGTGTTTCAACGGGCGCTTAAAGAGGCTTGGTCTTCTGACGAACAACGAAATAAATATGTGATCATTAAAGACGGGGAGAATAGGAAAAAAATCTTATTTTCCGAGATTCAATATATCGAAAGCAATGATAGGAAGGTGGTTTTCCATACAGACAGTGGACTCGCAGAAACCTATGCCAGAATGTGCGATCTTGAAAATGAATTGGGGGATACTTTCTTTAGGTGCCATAGGTGCTATCTTGTGAATTTCGAAAAGGTGACGGCTTATTCCGTGAACAGCATTCGGGTACTAAACGGCGACAGCATTATCATTGCCGAAAAGAAGTATACGGATTTCGTCAAAGCGTTTCTTCGCTACGCCAAAAACGGAGGTATAGTGAATGTTTGACCTTTTGACTATTACATTGACACTGCCGATATATGTATCAGATGCGATTTTCAGTGGGATATACGTAGCTGCGTTCCTAAAACCGAAACACTCCATAAAGTTAATACACATTCTCTGGACAACCATTTACCTTTCAGTGGAAGCTGTACTATATAAAGTGATGGACACGCAAACCGTTGCATTTCGTACATTGCTGGACCTTACATTGCTGTACCTTCTCGAGCTTTTGTTTTTTGAACGGGATTTCAAAAGGCAGACATTCGCCGCCATAAGCTTTACCGCCGGAAAAGAGTTGATCAGAAACATCGGAAGTGTCGGCTATTACCTAATCTCCCAAGAAACTTGGGGCATGTTTGAAAGCCTCGTTCTTGAACCCGAAAACCTAACCGTGGAAAAAGCAGATATGTTTCTCAATATCTATCTTTTCGCTCAAAGCTTAGCATCCGTAGCCATATATGTGGGGCTAATGTTTACATATCTCAAAGTCCTCAGTGGAAAATATATCCACAAAGGCTACGAGCCAAGCCCGGGAGAGAGTATCTTTTTGATACTTCCGTGCATTACGGGCCTTGGGGTGTCCATGACCTTGCGGGTAATGATATTGAAAATAAACGAAAGATTATCCCTGCTGATTTATGACAAGGTTCCGGAGATTCTTATATGGATTATAGTCATTTGTTTGCTGCTCCTTTGCTCCATTATTGCTGCTATGATGATGTTTCAATACCTCATTGAACGTAATGAAGAGAGGCGGAAGCAGACAATCCTGGAAAAGCAAGTGGAACAGCTTCACAGGGAGATAGAGGATGTTGAAAATATTTATTCTGACCTACGTGGCCTTAAGCATGATATGAGGAATCATTTGAACCATATCATGCAATATGTAAAGAATGTCGGGAACGATACTGATACTGCGGAGATAGACGGTTACATCGGTGAACTGGAAACTGCAGTGAATCAACTGGATTTTTCATTAAAGAGCGGAAATCCAATCACGGATATCATAATTTATCAAAGGATGCAGGAAACGAAGAGGAGTGGCATTTCTTTTGAACCGGACTTTGTGGCACCGCGTTCTGGCCCCATAGATATTTATGACATTGCAGTCATTCTGGATAATGCTTTGGACAATGCCTTTGAAGCTTGCCGGAAGGTGGAGGGTGCAAGAGAAATTTCTCTTAAGTCCTATATGAAAGGAACCCTGTACTTTATTGAGATTGAAAATGTATTTGACGGGAAGGTGACTTTTGACAAAGATACAGGACTTCCCGTGACGAGTAAAATGGATAAACATTCGCATGGGATTGGGATGTCGAATATTCAAAAATGCGCAAGAAAATATATGGGGGATGTAGACATTGAGATTTATAAAAAAGGAGAAAGACAGATGTTTTGTTTGACAGTTATGATGAATAATAAGTGCACAAGGAATTGACTGCAAGAATAGTGGTGTTCACTGCAATTGCATTATATCTGGTTTCTGACCTCCGAAGTAAAGATTAGATGAAGGAGGTTTGAAATGGCAGTAGAGATTAATGATACATATGGAAAATATGTCGGCAATAATGTAAATCCAAAGATAATAAAACGAGGAAAGAACTCCGGAATCAGACGAGACACAGAGATGGGAGACAGAGCCGGAGAGTCAGTAGTTGAAGTATTGCTAAACCAAAAAGATACCCTGGAGATTTCCGAACAGGGTAGGACAGCCTTAAAGGAAAAACAGGCAGTGGAGGATATAAAATCCAATCTGTCATTTGATACAGTTGACGATCTTTCAAAATACCTTTATGAGAACTTCAACATTGTAAAACAGGGCATGGCGGAAATCTCATCAAAATACCTGAGAGATTGCCTCACGGATCCGGACAAACGCCAGTCTCTTTTCGAAAATTTAAAGGCAGCAGATGAAGCTCTTGAAGAAAAGCAGGGAGAAGTAGGCTTCCAAAGCATGAAGATAAAAATCGACGATGATGGAGAAGTCACAACGGAATCCACCAGTAAATCTGTGGCTGTCAACGAACAAAAGAGAAGGAGACAGATTGCAGCAGCTGCTACCAGAGGTGACATGCAGGCAATCATCGCCTTGCTGGAACAGGATCTTCAGGAGGTGGAAGCAGGACTTGAAGAAAATGCCTGCGACGAAAGAGAAGTGGAAAAGGTGAAAGCACTTCTTTCGGAGGCAAAACAGAAGATGTCCTCCCTTCCTGACCGTGAACCCACACCGGAAGAACAAGCTATTATGATGATGAATACGTTGATGTGAAAATATAAAAGGGAGTCGGATTAATCTGACTCCCTTTTGAATTGGGAAAGCTCTTCTTTGGAAAGAATAGGATTATCTTCATCGAAAACATATTTAGTTTTTTCCGCCTCTTTCAGCATATTTAACTGTTCATTTGTTAGTTTTGCGGATACATTTATTGTTTTTCTGATATCAGCCATGTCGTTAATTTATGGAGAAGATTTTCTCTCAATTGCCATCTAAAAAGGTAGAGACACTGATTATTCTTGGATCAGTAACTGATGATTCAAGAAAGTCTTTGTCTCCGGTAAGAAACAGATCCGCTCCTTCGTTAAGAGCAGCGCGTAAAATAGGGCGATCCTTTTCGTCTCTGATAAGACTTTCATCTTCCAGTATGTTTTCAGGCGTTTGTACCACTTTGATAGTTTGTAATGCAGAAAAAAGGAATGCTTCTAATTCCACCATTTTGTTCGGGAATTTCTCACGAAACTTTCTACGAAGTTCATCTACCACGTAGTCGCAAGTGACAGGCTGATAAGGTTCAACCATGGCTTTGTAAAGTGCCTTTGCTGCACGTCCCTCAGGAAATAGTGCAGCAGAAATAAAGATGTTGGTGTCTATCATCACTTTCATTGCTGATTTTCCTCACGCCTTGACTTGGTAATCCATTCAGCAATTTCTTCTTCTGACTGGAAGTCTGCTAATGCAGCTTCACCTTTCATTTGTTCCTGAAGCCGCATCAGGGCATATACTGCTGAATTCACAACGCGCACACTATTACCTTCTACAATAAATGTCACTCTGTCTCCGGTATTGATTCCTAATGCCTCTCTGACATTCTTTGGGATGGTTACCTGACCTTTGGACATTACTCTCGCATCATTAACAAAATTTGCATCTGTCATATAATTAATCCTCCTTAAAGTAGGGAAGTAGGGAAATCCTACATATATTGTATATTTTTAATTTCTGTTTTTCAATACACGAGAATACACATATCTATGTGCAAAAAAATGCAACCCGAATCTGCTTTACTATTCATAACCCGTTAGAAAATTGTTATGATAGGAGCAGTAAAAATGAGGTTTCGCAAGATGACAACAATAAATAATCTATTCAATCAATTGCCTAACGGCTTCTTTAATCTGCTGGCCAGCAACAGTAACAATCAAATCTATGCGGACTGCCTGGAGCTTATCTTCCGTGAATACGAACGTGAAGTTTCCTATCGTATACCCAGAGACCGGATCCGTGATGCCATAGCAATCTATATTGCTGAGAATCATATAAAGGCATTGGATGAAGCTGATACAGATACTACAGTTAACAAATCCTCAGGACAAGAAACAAGATATGATTCAAAACAAGATTCAAGACAAGATAAGAAAAAAGGACAGATTAAAAGTGAAGGTCTAAGGGTTAAAAAGGATGCTGTGAATGCAGTTTCCAAAGGTCGCGGAAAAAACAAGCAGCAAGAGGCAAATGCAGTCGACCAGTCTCCCAACGACATCGCGAGCCGAATCATCTACAAGTTCCTGGATTCAAACATAGGCTGGCTGGAAGAAGAAATAGATGATGTAACCTATGAACGTCAGATAATCATGACCGAACAGGGCGTCCTGCTTGCTGAATTCCTGATGAACCTGAAACGCCCGGAAAAGGCCGAGTTTGCAAGCTATATCTTTGATATCTATAACACCCTCAACAATAAAGATCAGTGGCAGGACAACCCCTATGCCTTTGCATTGAAATCAGTATACAGAAATGCCAAAGCCCTGGCGAAATCTTTAAAACGGCTTTCTACTTATATGAAGAAATACATCGAGCAGATGGTGCATGAAGAGACATTGGAAAGCCTGACAAACAATCTTCTGGAATATTCCACCGGAAATTTCATACATGAATATGCCCGCCTCACAAAGCAGTCAAACATCCATCTCTACAGGCAGAGCATCAATAAGAAGCTGAGGCAGTTAAGAACCAACAAAGAGCTGTTCGAGTTGCTTGTCATCGGATGCTTTGACGAAGAAGACTTGCCAAATGAATCAGAAGCGGAAGAATTTGTCATTGACCTCATAGATAACACAAACCGATTCCTTAATCAGGATTATGACGAGATCCTGAGAGACATCAAAAATAAGATAACCCTTTACCTTGACATAGCTATAGGAAGAGCACGATTTATACAGAATAAAGAAGCAGATGCCAGGGGAAAAGTCGAGCAGGTTTTGAAATATATCGCAACGGAGATGGAATCCCTGGGAATGAAGGAAGAAATCCCCGAAGAGATGACCTCATTATTTGCTATGGATTCTCAGGAATTTCTGGATCTCCAGTCCCTCAGATACCCGAGAAAAGCCCAGCCCATACGAAAAGCCACAGTTGACCTGTATGAGGAAATGACAGAAGAGGACAGGGAAAGAGCCCGTATGCTGCAGGAGCGGGAAGCCTACAATCCCTACGCCAGGGAACTTATGAAGCAGTATATCGAGCAGCAGCTTCAGGGGCGCACAACCATGACAAGCGAGGAATTGCCTCTCGCCAGCAGAAGAGATGTTCTGGCGGCAGTATCGGCAGCGGCCTATGGCGATCAGAACGGCTATGACATTATCATGGACCGGGAGCCGGAGTATGAAGACAAGGGCGAATTTGTTCTTAGGAAGTTCATAATAAAGAAAAAGGGCTAATGTTTAGGCCGGTCAGATGGGCATTCATATGTCAGTGATGAGCGGCGTAAGAACATGTGCCTATAGATGATAAATAATGAAATGAGTTAATTAGCTTTGTATTCGTATGTCAGTGCTAAATGGCGGAAAACAAATGCTAGTGAGAGAGAAGGGAACCAGCAATGGAAATGCAAGAATATTGGGATGAGTTTACCGGCGGTGAAAAGGATCAGTTTCAGAGAGCCGCAAGAAGACTACTGAGGACAACTTTTATCGTCAGGGATAAGGACGAAGACAGCAAAAAGCTCTACTATTTCGTATCCAACCAAAGAGAGGCTCTAAGCCTGTACCTCGGCTACATCGGTTTCGACCTCATAGTAGACAGAGAAAACGGCGTGATAATGCTTAGAAACCTGGACGAAGGCGGCGAGTTTGGGCGCGTCGGCTCCAACAGGTTAATGCTTAGAAAGGTAGACAGTCTCCTCCTCTGTGCCATCTGGACCATATATGATGACAAGATCCATTCCGGCACCATGTCGCGAAAGATATTCATTTCGGTAATGGACCTCAACTTCACTCTGGAGAAATTCGGAGTAAAGGATATCATCGATAAAACAACCATGAGCGATAGCCTCAAGCTGTTTAAGAAATACAATCTCCTGGATGTGGTGGGAAAAGTCGGAGATCCGGACTGCCGTATCGCACTGTTCCCGTCGCTTCTTTACTGCATGAACGATGACGAGTTTGAGACATTTTTGAAGAATGCAACAGACAGAATGCTTCAAAGGAAATCAGGATTCAACAGCGAGGACGAAGAAGACGAAACAGATGATATGGTCTAGTGGTTCCGGGTTTTTTTGAAATTTTCAAACCTGATATATGATGCTATACAAGGTTGCAGCAGGTTTTGAGAAACACGATAAGACTTTTCAGACCTTAGCGGATCAAATAGTTGACGGACTGATGTTCACAAGAGGAAGTCAATTATATCTGCATCTGTAGGTCGGGAATTAACAGCAAAAATAATGCATCTATTAGGAGACATTGTGATGGAAGAACAGACAACATTAAACAGAAAAACCGCCTCCAGGCTTTTACTTATAAACTGGTCAAGATTTCAGAGGGAGATTATCAGACTTGAGGGCTCAACGCTCATTACCGGTATCAATGGTTCCGGCAAATCCACCATACTGGATGCCATGACATTCCTCTTAACCGGCAATACCAAGTTCAATACAGCAGCAAAGGATCGTGACAGAAGTGTCCTTGCCTACGTTCGCGGGGATACAAGGAGCAATGGGGACAGCAGGTATCTTCGTGGAAAAGATAAAGCAGTTATAAGTTATATTGTTATGGAGTTCTGGTCACCTGTGGACGAACAGTATCAGCTTTGCGGGGTGGTCATGGAATCTCCCAACTGTACAGAATGTAAGATGCAGAACTGGTTTGTAATAAGAGATGCCCGTCTTGAAGACGCAAATTTCTGTGAAATCAAGGACGGAAATCTTTATGTAACACCGAAAAATGAACTTCACGTCCATGGAAAACTGATTAAGGCTTCCGAGTTTAAAAGAAAAGAAGAAGGAACAAGCCAGCTGCTCCGAACCCTGGGACTCCGCTCCGATGTACATACCTATAGGCAGAAGATCATGAAAATGATGGCATTTAACCCGGAGAATAACATTGACAAGTTCATCCAGGACTGCGTTTTCGACGCCGGAAACATTCAGTCACTTGCAAATCTCAAGGAGCAGAGACAGAAATTCGAAGAAATAAAAGCCCTTTATGAGCGTTTGAGCCAGGGGAAAAAGAAACTGGAAGAACTTGAAAAGGTAGTGCAGGAATATGAAGAGAAGCTTCGCAGGTACAATGTCCGCCGTATGATGTTCAGATACCAGGATACTGTGGCCATAAGTGAGCAGCAGGAGGAAAGTATCCGGAGAGCCGAATTTTTAAGGAAGCAGCTGAAGGATCTGGAAGCCAAATATGAAATCGCGCTCCGTGATTACAATGCTGCCAACGAGCGTCTCACCATCTGCAGAAGCAACCAGGACTTCCAGAACATGCAGTCACAGCTAAGCGGCCTGGAGCATCAGATCGAGAACATGAGCCGTGATCTCACTGATCTCGAAAAGGATATAGCAACTCTCACTAAACTTGAGGAGCAGATCGGGGCACTGCTTAACTGGGCACTGCCGGAGCTTAATGAGGAAGACAGAAGGGTGGGAACAGCATTTTCCGACCCTGAGATTGCAGCGGATAGGAAGCTATCTGCATTTTTCTCTCTTAAAACTCAGCTTACTCAGGAAAAGGAGAAGATATCTGCGGATCTTGTCCACATTGGTGACGCGGTTAAGGAGCTTCAGGACGAGAAGATAGAGGTTGCGAAAACCATTCGTCAGCTCGAAAACAATGTAATGACCTATCCAAAGGAAGCAGAGGCGGCCAAAGCAGAAATTAAGAAAGCATTTGCAGAAGACGGAATCGACACAGATGTCCGTTTCCTTGCCGAGCTTGTATCCGAAGTGAAGGAGCCCAAATGGCGGAGAGCCATAGAGACCTTCCTTGGCAGAAAACGCTTTTTCATCATAGTGGACGGGAAATACTGTCACCGTGCCATGGAGGTGCTGCACAATTCCAAAAACTACTCCGCCACAGTTGTGATCACTGATAAGCTTCCGGATACGGAGGCTCAGGAAGGCTCCGCCGCCGGCATTCTTACTGTGCCTAATGTTTACGCCAGAAGGTATGTGAACTACCTTTTAAACGGAATACACCTCTGCAAAGACCTTGAGGAGCTTCATGATTTCCCCAAAGGCGGTCTCATGGAGGACGGCGGACTTGCGAAAAGCTATGCATTTTCCAACATGGATATCCGGAAAACGAAGATATATTTCGGACAGGACGCCATAAAACTACAGTTAAAGGAAGCGAAGAAACAGGAGGAGCAGCTCCGGGAAGAGCTTGCGCATAAGGAAGAGGAACTCAAAGTCCTGAGGGAGCATAAGGACGAACTGGAAAAGCTTGATCTCAACGAAGACCACTATAAGATGAATGCACCTTTGCTCCATGCTGAACAGTCAGAGAAGAAGCGTGAGCTTGAAAAGGCCCTCAGCGATCTTAAGAACAATCCTGACTTCGTGGCGATCCTTCAGGAGCAGGAGGCCGCTCAGGCTGCGGTAAAGACAGCAGACAGCATCAGACAAAAGGCGGAGCAGGACATCATTGTCAATAAAAATGAAACTGCACACGAGGAAAAGAACCAGTTCGAGCTTTCAGGCAAACTGAAGGTGGCTGAAAACCAGTATCTGGAGCTGGAGCGTGAACATTTCGAGCTGAAGAAAGAAATGCTGTCCGAGTATGAAAAGCTCAGAGAAAGAAACGGCCGCTCCATCGTGGTGACTGAAAAGCGTCTTAACGAGCTCAGGAACGAAGTTGAGAACAACCTGGTTAAAAACATGGAGGACATCCAGATAGCCTATTGCCGTATCGCCGGTGGAGACATGAACAGAAGAGGTCCCGCATTTATCGTGTATTATCGTGGGCTTTACCAGGATCTTGCCAATGTTCAGATCGAAAGAGCTTCGGAAAGCCTTCAGGAACAGGCAGGCAAGCTGGAAAGCGCCTTCATGAATGACTTTGTGGCGGAGATCAGGGAAAAGATTACCGCCGCAAGAGAGGAAATGGACAACATTAACCGGGAACTCAGGAAGATACCTTTCGGAAACGATACTTATAAATTTATTATGGAAGAAAAGCCCGACAGACAGGTATTCTTCCGCATCTCCAATAAGCTCAATGCCTACATGGATAATCCTGAGGTTTATATGAACTCTCTCCGTAACGATGAGGAAATGGAACGTGACATCAAAGAGTTTATGGACCTGATCCTTGACAGTGAAGATGAGTCTGAGTACACGGATTACAGAAATTACTTCACCTACGATATGGAGATAACCAGCCGTCAGGGCAAGGAGGAAATGCAGGCAGAACTGTCAAAGAAACAGGGATCAGCCAGCAACGGAGAAAAGCAGACACCCTACTTTATCATTCTGGCAGCGTCACTTCTCCAGTGTTATCCCAAGGACAAATGCTGCATGCGCCTCGGCTTCATTGATGAGGCATTCTCAGCATTATCAAAGGAACGAATCGAGAAAATGGTGCAGTATTTCGAGGAAAACAACTTCCAGATAATTTACGCTGCACCGCCTGAGAAGATCGCAAGCATTGGATCATACATTCATTCCACAGTGAGCCTGGTGGAGTCGGGAAGATATACACATGTGGTTGAAGGTCTTGTGAAGGTATCGTAAACGTTGTCTCCTATAGTTGTTCCGTACAATGAGCTTTGTAGAGTCGGGACGGTATACCCAAGTGGTTGAAGGTCTTGTGAAGGTATCGTGGCCGAATTCTCCTATAGCTGTTCCGCACAATGGGTTTTGTAGAGTCGGGACGGTATACCCGAGTGGTTGAAGGACTTGCAGAGGTATCGTGATGCAGAAAAAAGAAATAACGAAGTATCAGAGGAAGGTGCTGAGCCTTCTTCTGAACAAATATGAAAGAAGTAAAACCTATTCCGGGGAAAATAAAGTCAATCAGTCCTTTGTTATCCGCCCGGATGCTGTCTTTCGCGAGTATTACAGCGATTTTGCTGACCCGAGGGAACTACGGAATTTTCACCAGGAAATGGAAGAGCTGGAGCATTTTCTGCCGGCAGGTGTGGGGAAACCTGAAGATTTTTCTAAAGCAGACGGAAATAAGCCTGAAGACGTTCTGTCAGCAAATGTGGAGAAGCCTAGACAATTTTCGTCGTCAAATGGGGTGGAGCTTGTAACTCTTTCCTGGAAAAATGGGGAGATACAGTCCATTAAGGCTAATGTAGAGGTAATGCCTTTTTACTACAAGCTTTTGGGGAGTGAAAGCAAAGATCAGCTCAGGGAGGCAGAAAAGGAATTCTACAGAGGCTGGCTCGGCGCACACCCGATAATTGATATCTTCGTGACTGAGCAGCTGGAACGCCTGGAATCCGGGAAAAAGGCATCTCTTGACGGGCACAGCTCCATTGACCGGGAGACAGCGGACAAAGTACTTAAGCTGGTAGAAGCTTTAATAACAAATGAAAAGGATATCCTGGAACGGGAGCTTTCCATCATGGTGCTTTCTGACAGCAAGACATTTGAAAAACAATTCCGCACCCGTGTGTGCAGGTTTTTGACTCGATATGACAAAAGATGGGAGAATGAAACCTGGGATGAGATAGAGGACGAACGGGAGAAACAGCAGATAATCCTTGAAGAATATCAGGTGTTTGCAAATCCCTCCTATGTTTATCTGAAGGGCGATGGAGATCTGTGGTTTGAGGGTTCCGGAGAAAAGATGCATCTAAGCTGTGAGCATCCTCAGGGGCTTTCGGAAACTCCACGATTTGATGGATCCGGCGAGAAACTACATTTGAGTTGTAAGCATCCTCTGGCCCTTTCATCGGAAACCCTGCGAAAGCTGAAAAGGATTAAAATCTATGGGGAAAAGATTATAACTGTTGAAAATCTCACATCCTTCAACAGATTGCCCGCGAGAAATGATAGTTTCTATATTTATCTAAGTGGATATCATAATACGGTAAAACAGAAGCTTTTACAGAAGATATACAAAGATCAGGAAGATGAGAGGTATAAGAATTCTCAGAAGATAAACAATGATCAGGAAGCCGAGAAGCAACTGCATAAAAAATATGCGGAACGAGAAACGGAGAAGCAACCTCAGAAAATATATCAGGATCACGAATGCGAAAAGCAGTGGCTCCATTTCGGAGATATCGATCCCGACGGCTTTTATATTCTCGAAAGCCTGCGTAGAGGAACCGGCATAGACATTAGCCCACTTTGGATGGGAATTGATGAACTAAAAACCTATGCTGATTACGGAAAGCACCTTGAAGAAAACGACAGGACAAAGGCGAAAAATCTCTTGTCCTATGGCAAATACACAGATGTTATAAGCTATATGTTGGAAAACAACCTGAAATTGGAACAGGAGATCATCAGCTGGATGAGCCAGTTCCAACCTGTGCCACACATTTCATGAGCCACATTTGCGCCATTATCTACATTTTATTAAAAGGAAGCAAAAAAGTCACATAGGTACTTTTTTGCTTCCTTGCTATTGATCGCAAATTATTCATTATCAGCGTAATTATTAAAAAGTTATATTTTCTAAGAGTACATCTTCATTAGAAGCATTATTTATAAACATTGTCATATATATAGGCATATAGGTGATTTTATCTTCGCTAGAGATATTACAGTCCGCAAGAACAAACGCTTCATTCATTTCATATTGTTCATTTGCTAAACAATTATTAAGGGCAGAGTGAATGGTATAATCCTTGCCACTCTTTATTTCCAGCGGAAAGCTTCCACCTAAATACTCTATTACAAAGTCCAGCTCACCAAGTCTGTTTGAATTATAATAATATAAATCAAATCCTTTACTTTTTAATTCCTGAGCAACCGCGTTTTCAAATATTCCTCCACCATTTAAGTGGGGATCATTTGAAATGATTCTTCGTTTTGTATCCATCCCATACAATGATGTAAGCATTCCAACATCGGACAAATACAGCTTAAACAAACTCTGTTTAATATTTGCCTTCAAAGGAACTCTTGGTTCTGTCGCGTTATAAACAGAATGTGCAACTCCTGAGTTATTCAGCCATAAAAAGGAGTCTTCAATACGATCAAATCGAAGTCCTTTTTTTACGTCTGTCACAACATATCTTCTGTTTTGTTTTAGCAACTCTGCCGGAATCTTTTCATAGAGGTTTATAAGCTGAAGTTTTTTATCTTCGGATTCATAACGTGTAAAATCCAATTTGTATAAATTTATGATATCATTGTGAATTCGTATTATATCATTCAGGTTGCGCGTTTCAGCAAATGTACTTACTGCATCAGGCATCCCTCCGACCACAAGATATTGTCGAAACAGAGACATTAACTTTGAATGTACTGTATCCATTATGGGCATTCTTTTAAAAAAAGATTCCCTAAGATGTTCCATAATGTTTTGTGTAATGTTTGTTACCTGCAGGAATTCTTCAAAATCCAACGGGAACATATCAATAGTTGTCATATATCCCACAGGAGCAGATTCCAGATTTGTAAGCTCTACACCTAAAAGAGAACCACTCAATATATATCTAAAGCTGCCTTCATCGACCAGAAACTTTATTCGTGTAACAAGTTCTTTGCATTTTTGAACCTCATCGATGAATATTACAGTTTCTTTCTTAACTAAAGGCATATCTTTAATTGCAGATAATCCTAATATAAAGTCATCAATATCAGTAGTCTTCATGATCACATCGATTGCTTCCGGAGACTCTATCAGGTTAACTTCATAGTACTTATTTCCAAGCTCTTTCAGAACATTTCTGACAACATATGTTTTGCCTACCTGACGGGCACCTTTTATCAGCAGTGCCTTATTATTTGATTTATACCATTTTTTGATATCTTCACTTACTTTTCTTCTTAATTCCATGGTTTTTACTCCTTGTATAAAATATGATAAAGTAGTGGTGACAAAAATACAATGTAAAAAAACAAAGATATGACAAAAATACAATGCAAAAATGCAAAAAATGACAAAAAAACAAAGTCTTTAGCGAAGTTTTTGACAAAAATAAAACCAATTCGTATTTTAGCCAGTAAACCGGTGCAAAAATCAAGGACAATTTTTAGCCAGTTTTTGCCCTTGATGGAATTGAAATTGACAGCGATGGAATAAAAATAGACAGCAATGGAATAAATTCAGACAGTCCGGACTTAAAGTAGACACTTCCAGATTAGTAACAGTTCAGCCAGGATGCCTTATTTTTGCAGTGAACAAGGCATTACATTGACCCATATTCCGGTTACCAGCATTTGAGTCATCCTGAATGGCAGCTTATAATGACTTAATTTCAGGTAATCAGGATTTGGGTCATCCTGAATGGCAGCTTATAATGACTTAATTTCAGGTAATCAGGATTTGGGTCATCCTGAATGGCAGGTTACATTGACTCAATTTCAGGTAATCAGGATTTGGGTCATCCTGAATGGCGGGTTACATTGACTTATATTCTGAATTCTGAGTTTTAAGGTCAATCAGTGGTTCCAATAACTCCGGATGGTGGGGAAAAGAGTCGACCACGGTCTTCGCGAACCATTGCCGGCTGAACTGTTACCCAGATTATGAAAATTAACTGAATTATAATTAAAGTTCATTGACCGGGAACGGTCCAAGTGTTAGGGTTGTGCGATGTGAAAACACTAGCTGCTTATTTATAAGAAGACTATTTCAAAATATAAGTACTTTAGTTGTAGGTTGAGAGCTCTATTTTTGAGGAAATTAAATGGAATATTTAAACTACGCGCAGCACTATTTTGATAAGGACATGGCCATATCCTTCTTCCTTGTATCCCTGGCCGGACTTGTCATTGTTATGGGGATAATATTTATGACGGCCAGAATCTGGCAGGAAATAGACCCGGAGGAGATACCGGAAGAAGATCAGGAAGAATTAGATGACCCTGATGAAATTTCTGAAGGAAATCTTCGACGGGTTTCACGCCATGTATCTGAAAGAAATACAATTGGTGATGATTTGGAATCAGATGAGGATGACATTTATGATGACTCAGATGATTTCTACGACGAGGAAGATTCAGAAGTTAAAACAAATCGCAGAAACCTGGCCTGCATAAACCGAAGCATCTCCAGGGTTTCCGAATCTGATATTGGTATGGAAGATGGCGAAGAAAGACATAGAGAAACCATCGGAAGAAGAGTTGGAAGAACTAATGAAAGAATTCGGGATTTAAACATTGACGATAGTCAGAGTCTGAATAGAGGCCGAAGCGAAAGAGACGGTGTAAGCTCAGGCAGGAACGGTGATACGGAGATTTCTCAAAGAGCAAGCATAAACCGAAGCGGAAGTAGAGTTATCGCCCCTGAAAGCCGGAACATCAGCCGGAGCGCCGGCAGAAGTCGGAGCCGAAACATTAGCCGCAACCGTGGCAGGAACCAACGTCGCAGACTTATCGGTCGCAGAACCCCGGACTTCAGGTATCGCCGCCCGCTGGAATTCATAGAATCCTTCTACGAACTTGTATTCGCCAGCACCTCGATCCTGCTGCTCCTGTCGCTGTACTACATCATCGGCGACCGCATAAACGTGGACAGCATTAACGCTATGTGGAACGACTACAAGGACTGGCTGCTCCTACTTTTCCTGCTTCTGTCAATGCTTCTGAATCGAATCCTTGACCGGATCCTAGTGCCCATGCGCCATATCGATGCCAAGCAGAGAGCCTCCATGAGACTCGTAAGCTCCATCTACGTGGTGTTTATCCTTCTATATATAAGGTTCATTTACGAAAGCTACAACTACGAAAGTCTCATCATATACTTCGTAATGCTGGTAGTTGGCCGTCTTTTCTACTTTGACGTCACCTGGGAAGGCTTCAAAAGCGACATCACAGGTATTGTAAAAAACTTCCCCTTCGTTATACTAATGGGAGCGTATACAGCGGGAGTTACCTGGTACGGATTCCATTCGGGCTTCCTGCTTAAGGCCAATGGCGTCCTGGTCAGCACCCTCATTGCCCATCTGTTCATGGATGTGTGCATCGTGCTCTTTGATAAATCGAGGATCTGGAAGCTGTTTCTACGGTAAGTATAGAACATAAAATTTGTCTGAATGGATTAACCCCCGCTTTTTTAATGTTCTTGGCAAATAATTCAATAACACAAGAAAGCCGATTAGATCGGCATCTGTACGTCAAAAAATATAATTAAAAATCGTTAATATAAGAGTAAGGGAAACGATTATGGAATTGACTTTAACAACCTATCTGATTTGCTGCCCGCTTCTATTTATTGCGGGATTTGTGGATTCCATCGGTGGAGGCGGAGGGCTGATATCCCTCCCGGCTTATCTTTTGGCTGGACTCCCGGCACACATGGCCATAGCCACCAACAAGCTGTCCAGCACCTGCGGAACCACAGTCGCCACCGCGAGATTCATTAAGCAGGGCCTCATCAACTGGAAAATCGCAGTGCCATCCATAGTGGCAGCAATCATTGGCTCTTCTATGGGAGCAAGACTCAGTCTTCATATACCGGAAAAAGTGCTTGTGACCGTGCTTATGTTTGTGCTGCCGGTGACAGCCTTCATCGTTATTAACAAAAATCTCTTCAAAGATAACGGAGACACTGAAGCAGTTCCGGACAGACGAACCTACATCACCGCCGTTGCGGCAGCCCTTATCATCGGCTTCTATGACGGACTTTATGGCCCCGGAACAGGAACCTTCCTCATAATTGCATTCACAGTATTTGCTAAACTCGGCGTAAAGAGTGCTAACGGCCAGACCAAAGCCATTAACCTCACCACCAACATCACCTCCCTCGTCATATTTATAATGAGTGGCAACACCCTCTTCGCCCTCGGCATCCCCTGCGCTCTCTGCAACATGCTCGGCAACTACATCGGCGCCGGCCTCATGATGAAAAACGGCATCAGACTCGTCCGTCCGTCCATCATGATTGTACTGATGCTGCTTGCTGTAAAAATCGGCGTAGAGCATATTGTATGATGCAAATCCAACTAGAAATTCATCAGGAATCATTCTATAAATTTTAAATTTCAAAAAGGAACTCAAATCATTTGAGTTCCTTTTTGAGTTAATACAAAATATTTGAGTTATTTTTTTGAATTGTACCCCTTGTCAAGGACACAAAAGATTTTAGTTGCCCCAATTTTTGGACAACTATAATTAGAAATGACCTCAAACCCAGTATTGCTCTTTTTGAGTCATCTACCACTAGGTAGCGGATTGACCTCATATCATGAAATATTCCTTTTGGGTCATCCGATGAGTGCTGTAGACATGACCTCAAGCTTAGTATTGCTCTATTTGGGTCATCTACCACAAGGTGCCTGATTGACTTAATTTCAAGGAATCTTCCTTTTGGGTCATCCGATGGCCGCTGTAAACGTGACCTAAAACCCAATATTGCTCTTTTTGGGTCATCTACCACAAGGTGCCTGATTGACTTAACTTCAAGGAATCTTCCTTTTGGGTCATCCGATGAGTGCTGCAGACATGACCTCAAATCCGAAATTATTCTAATTGAGTCACCCGTTGTAAGGCGATTGAATACAAAATATTTGAGTTCGTATATTAAGATAACGATTAGAAACTAAAAATTTATGGCTTAACTTAAATTAATAAGAATAAGGATAAAAAGGGAGATCACCCAATTACAGATCCTTTGCATTATTTTATGTATAAATTTTAAGGTTGCGCCACAGAGGCCCCATATCTTAAAATGGAATGAATGAATTACATCGGAAAATAAAGCTGCCCGAAAAGCAGCAGAATGGAGAACTAAATGAGGATAAAACTAGCGAAGTACATATCTGAAACACTTGTCAAAAACGGTATCACCCAGAACTTCTCTGTCACAGGCGGCGGCGCCATGCATCTTAACGATGCCTTCGGACACCAGAAAGGTATGCATACACTTTATCAGCATCATGAGCAGGCCTGCGCCATGGCAGCGGAAGCCTATGCCCGTATATATAACCGCCCGGCTCTTCTTTGCGTGACCTCGGGCCCCGGCGGCACCAATGCCATCACCGGCGTTCTGGGCGCCTGGCTCGACTCCATACCCATGATCGTAGTTTCCGGACAGGTCCGTTATGACAATACCGCCCGCTGGGCAGAAGAGCAGAACGGTACTCGCCTTAGAGCCATGGGAGATCAGGAATTTGAGATCACAAAGTCCATCACCTGCATGACAAAATATGCGGAAATGCTCAGTGACCCCATGAGAGTCCGCTATGCTGTGGAAAAATGCATCTACCTCTCACAGACTGGCCGCCCCGGTCCGGTCTGGCTGGATATCCCCGTTGACGTTCAGGGAACTTTCATCGAGACAGACGACCTGGTAGGCTTCGATCCTGAGGATTATGAAGCAGGAGGCGACGGATGGCGTAAATACGAAATTTTGGATAAAAATTCAGCACTTTCTGAAAGTAAAGTACAATCCGATGAAAAAGCACTTAACAAAGATGCAGAAACACCGGATTCTTCAAATTCCGATACCGCAGAGCTTCTGAAACAAACAGCAGCTTCCTCAAATGCTAACACCGCAGATGCATCAGAACTTTCAAATGCTGACGCATTAGCTCTTCTGAATAAAGCCGGAATTAACAGCAACCTTCACCTCCGTTTCGAAGACGGCAACACCGCTGACCGCGAGAAGCCGGTACCGCCACTTGACCCGACTATCCCAAAGAAGATCATCGAGAAGGTGGCAGCATCAAAGCGCCCAATCTTCTATACAGGAAACGGAATACGCATCGCCGGTGCAGAAACCCTCTTCCTTGAGGTTGCCCACAGACTCAATATTCCTATAGTAGTCGGCTGGAATGCCCCCGACATCATCCCCACAGAGGATCCGCTTTACGTTGGACGCCCCGGTGGACGAGGCGATCGCCCCGGAAACATCGCAGTACAGAATTCTGACCTGATTCTCAGCATTGGCTCCCGACTCAACATCCGTCAGGTAGGCTACAACTTCACGACCTGGGCAAGAGAAGCCTACGTTATCGTAAACGACATCGACGCAGATGAGCTCAGAAAGCCATCAGTTCACTGCGATCTCCCGGTTCACGCAGATGCAAGAGCGCTCCTCAAGGCTCTGCTCCATGAGCTTGACAAAATGGGCGTCACCAGAGACAACCCTCTTTTCAAGGGCGGCGAAGGCATGAACCGCGAGGATGCCGCAAGCATTTGCCACACAGAAAAAGCAAAGGAAGTTGTTGGCGGTGCTGCCTCCAACCTCACCTGGCTCGAGACCTGCGCCTTCTATAGACAAAACTACCCCACCGTCCTTCCGGAGCACTTCACACCAAACAGCGAAGCTCCCGACAAACAGGACGACCCTGAGAACCGTGCCAATGTCTACGCCGTTGTGGACGTCATTTCCCGCATGGCAGAGCCCGGCCAGGTAACAGTAGTTGGCAACGGCTCCCCCTGCGTAGCCGGCGGCCAGGCTTACATCATTAAGAACGGAACCCGCTTCATCTCCCAGGACGGCGTTGCCTCCATGGGATACGGCCTCCCGGCAGCCATAGGCGCAGCCGTAGCTGTCCATTCCGTTAATGCTTCCGGCGACCCATCCTACCATGAAACCGTGGACGAGCGTCTTCAGGCAGAAATACGCGACCCGTACTGGACCGGAAAAGAAGAAACCTACCCGCCATACGAGAAGCATGACATCATCCTTCTCACAGGCGACGGCTCCATCCAGATGAACCTTCAGGAGCTTCAGACCATAATAAGTCACAAGCTTCCTATAAAGATATTCCTCATCAACAACGGCGGCTACCACTCCATCAGACAGACCCAGTCGAACCTGTTCAAAGGAGAGCCCCTTGTAGGAATCGGCGTTGACTCCGGCGTCGAAGGCATTAACGACCTCAGCTTCCCGGACATGGAGAAACTGGCCGCAGCCTACGGCTACCCCTTCATGAGGGTATGGCACAACCAGGACCTGGAAGCCGCAGTGCAGAAAACCTTCGATACAGAAGGCCCCGTAATCTGCGAGATCATGGTGACCATGTCCCAGCAGTTCCTCCCGAAGTCCGCTGCGAAGAAACTCCCCGACGGCTCCATCGTCAGCCCGCCACTGGAGGACATGGATCCCTATTTGTCTGACGATGAGATGAACAAAGTTATGCTTGTTAAAAGGGTAAATTAGTTTTATTATTCTGTTTACCAATAACCATTTAAATAACCAGGAAATGCAAGGGATGTGTAACTAGGCTTGCGAGTTGAAAGAACATCCTGTTCTGAGTGTCCGACCCAGACACACGTCAGTGTGATCGGGGGCGAACACTCGGAACAGGATGTACTTTCAATCTCGTGGGCCGTTGCGCAACCCTTGCATTTCCGTCCGTTATCAAAGACTAAAGGAAACAAACATGAATATAATTTTACTATCCGGCGGCAGCGGAAAGCGCCTCTGGCCCCTTTCCAACGACATCCGCTCCAAACAGTTTATAAAAATCTTCAAAAAATCAGACGGCGAGTACGCCTCCATGGTCCAGCGCATCTACGACCAGATCAAAACCGTAGACCCGGACGCCAAAGTGACCATCGCCACCAGCAAATCTCAGGTATCCTCCATCCATAACCAACTGGGCTACGACGTTGGCATCAGCGTGGAACCCTGCAGAAGAGATACATTTGCAGCCATCGCTCTGGCCACCGCCTACCTCCACGATGAAAAGCAGGTGCCGGAAAACGAGGCAGTAGTTGTGTGCCCCGTTGACCCCTACGTGGATTTCTCCTACTTCGAGTGCGTAAACAAGCTCTACGAAAAAGCAGAGAAAGGCGACAAGAACCTGGTCCTCATGGGCATTCAGCCCACCTACCCCAGCGACAAGTACGGCTACATTAAGCCCATAAAGGACGAGAAGGGTAATGCTGCCTACGCCTTCACCGAAAAGCCCACCGAGGAAAAAGCGAAGGAATACATCGAGGCCGGCGCCCTCTGGAACGGCGGCGTTTTCGCCTACAAGCTTTCCTACGTTCTCGACAAGGCGAAGGAACTTCTCGGCACCTCAGACTACGCCGAGCTCTTCTCGGACTATGAGAACCTCAGGAAGATTTCATTTGACTACGCAGTCGTTGAGAACGAAAAGAGCATCGAGGTCGTGCGCTACGAAGGCGAGTGGAAGGACGTCGGAACCTGGAACACCCTCACCGAAGTTATGGACGAAAACATTATCGGAAATGGACAGGTGAACGATCAGTGTGCCAATGTTCACATCATCAACGAACTTGGCATCCCGATCCTCGGCATGGGCCTCAAGGATATGGTGATTTCCGCAAGCCCCGAAGGCATTCTTGTGTCCGACAAGGAGCAGAGCGCTCAGATCAAGCCATACGTGGACGCCATTGACCAGCAGATCATGTTCGCCGACAAGTCCTGGGGAACCTACAGAATCCTTGACGTGGAGGAAAATTCCCTGACCATCAAGGCCACTCTCAAGCCCGGTCATAGGATGAATTACCATTCCCACGAGCACCGCGACGAAATCTGGAACGTCATTCAGGGCACCGGCAAAACCATCGTTGACGGCATGGAGCAGCCTATCAAGCCCGGCGACGTGGTGACCATGGCAGCAGGCACGAAGCACACCGTCATCGCCGGTGACGAAGGCCTGCAGCTCATCGAAGTGCAGCTCGGCAAGGACATCAATGTCGGCGATAAGAAGAAATATGAATTGTAATGGGATATTGGTTTTCATCTATACAGAGATAAACGGTTAAAACATGCATTTACAGAACAGATTGATGTGAATATATTCCATAACTATTTATGTCACCGATGGAAATCGGTGATATGAATAATAGTGTAAAAATACTTCCCATTACTATATGTGCCACCGATGTAAATCGGTGGTATGAGGACAATTATGAAAGAAAAAACACCATTTGTTTTGAAGCCGGCGGCACAGGATTACCTATGGGGCGGCACAAAACTAAATGACGATTTCAATCTAAATATAGACATTAACCCCTTTGCGGAGGCCTGGGTCTGCTCCACGCACCCCGACGGCCCTTCGACCCTTGAGGACGGCAGACCACTTACGGAAATCCTCCGGGAGCACCCCGAATATCTCGGCACCCACCCCCTGGAAACCATGGGCGGCAAGCCGGAGCTGCCTATCCTGATAAAACTCATAGACGCGAAACAGGACCTGTCCGTGCAGGTTCACCCCGACGATGAGTATGCATTTGCCCATGAAAACGGCTCCTTAGGTAAGACCGAAATGTGGTATGTTCTCGACGCAAAGCCGGGAGCAAAGCTTGTTTACGGCTTCAGCCATGACGTTACGGAGGCCCAGGTCAGAAGAGGCATCGAAACCGGAAAGATAGAAAAGCACCTTAACCACGTGAAGATATTCAAGAACGACCTCTTCTATATAGAATCCGGAACCGTACATGCCATCGGCGCCGGTGCCCTGATAGCAGAGATCCAGGAAAGCAGCAACCTTACCTACAGATTCTACGACTACAACCGCGTGGACAAGAACGGAAACAAGCGACCTCTCCATATTGAAAAGGCACTGAAGGTTGCGAACCTCAAGGCAAGCTCCAAGCCGCGCCAGCCCATGAGAGTTCTGAAGTACGAGAACGGCCGCGCCAGCGAGCTTCTCACCCGCTGCAAATATTTCCAGGTGGAGCGCTGGCTTCTAAACACCGAAGGCCGCCAGATGCCCGGATTCCGCGCAGAAGAGAACAGCTTTCATGCCCTGTTAGTTACCGACGGCTGCGGCGTCCTCTACGGAGATGACTTCAGCATTAACTTCTTCAAAGGCGACTGCATTTTCATCCCCGCCTCAAGCGAAAACATGAAGCTCCACGGCAAGGCACAGATATTGAATGTCAGCTGCTGAGGAAAATATGACTTAACTTTCGGATTATGTAATTTGAATCATTCTGATAAAACTCGATGTTTGACTCACATTGTAACTTTTGCAAGATTTAAGTCATATAAATATTTTAAGAATATTGACTCACTTTTGGGATTAGGTGTCTTGAGTCATATAGGCACGCTGAGGTCGTTGACTCGCCAGAAGAATATGAATATTAAAGTCAAAATTAGTAGAATATGCAATATAAACTGTATGGCAAATAATTTTTTACTTGTCAAACTCAGATAATTGATTATTATAAAGGTCATATGAGCGATTTAAATCCGCGAATAAAGAGGGGATATGACGGATATTGGATTTTGGAGAGGTCCTGTGTGGATATCCGGCATAGGCATTAGTCTCTCGCTTTGCGAAAAATAAGGGGCTAATGTTTAAAAGAGGGGAGTAGCGAATGAGAGTACTCATTACCGGCGTCACCAGTTTTCTGGGCGTTTACACAGCAAAACAGCTTTTGAGCGAAGGCTACGAGGTGATAGGAGCAGTCAGACCTGATAGCAAAAATCAAGATGTACTTGAGGAAAGAGGCATCACCGAAGAACCAAAGTATCAGACAGTTTACATGGATTTTGACCAGCTTCCGGAAGCGGAGCTCGGAGAAGAGCATTTCGTAGAGTTCCTTGAAAGGAACGAGGACGATGAGCCAATCATCGATGCCTGGGTTCATTTCGCCTGGGACGGAATCGGATCCGCAGGAAGAGAAAACACAGATATTCAGATACAGAACATTGAAAATGCCAAGAAAGCATACATTATGGCCAAGGTTCTGGGAGCGCAGAAGTTCATCTTCGCGGGATCCCAGGCAGAGTACGGCGACGGCAACCACCGCTCACCGAGACCCATAAGCCCTTACGGAAAGGCAAAACGCGCCTTCGGACGCTGGGCAACAGAGCAGAGCCTCCTTTCCCAGATGTATGATGAGAGGCCAATGCAGTTCCTTCACACACGCATTTTCAGCGTTTACGGTGACGGAGACCACAAGACAAGCCTTGTAAACACAGTACTTAAAGGCTCCCTCAAGGGAACACCTGTGGTACTCGGACCCTGTGCACAGAGATGGAATTACCTTGAAGTAAGAGACTGTGCAAGAGCCATAAGCATTCTCCTACAGTCGGATGAGACCCGCACAGACGTTTACGACATTGCAGGAAGTGATTCCAGAATGCTCAAGAAATTCGTTCAGGAAATGAATGAAATCGCCGGCGGCGGAGCAGAGCTCGAGTTCGGAACCCGCAGCAACAATGCTGAAGGCGCCGCAAACATGTCTCCCGAGATCCTGAAGCTCCAGCGCCTCGGCTTCCACCAGGAAATATCCTTCGAAGCAGGCATCGGAGAACTCGTGAAGAAAAAGAGAATGGAACTCGAAGCCGGTTGAAGGGAAGACGGAGGGGTTAACTGCTCCTTTTGATATTAAATAAAAAAATACCAAGTAAAGGCGATATCACACCTTCACTTGGTATTTTTTTACGTTTTATTATGTTACTTATGCAACTTTTGAATAATCGATAACGGAGACATCCTGCAAAACGGTTTTAGCCGCTGCCACAATTTTTTCCAACTGATCGGCTACCTCATCAGTAAATGTGATTTCACCGCATTTTTGACATTCCAAACATGGAACATTACGTACAACGATAATGCCTCCATTGTATTCTACTGTAAAAGTAGTCGTTGTCTTTATCTTATTGTTGGCAAAACAAGCATTGCACATTATTTTACCTCATTCCTTGTTTTAAAATCTATTTTCCACCAAACTAAATTAGGTCAATATATCGAAATGAAGATTATTCTCTACGTGTATTGTACCCAAAAACTACCTGATTGCCAATGAGGATATATTTGAGATAAAAAACGGTTCCAACCCAAAGAAAAAACTTTGGATTGAAGCTGAAACCAAAGATTTTAAGTGCAAAAATCTTTGGTTTTGGATATACAAAGAATAAGAAACAAGACATAATTGAACTTATATGAAGAAATCGGGACGGAGGTTTTCAGTTTAAAGAAATGTCCTAAATATAAGGGTTATAGACGAAGCAGATTTACATAGATTCACAATGACCTATATGGAAATATAGTTTTTTGTTTGAAAATAAAGATTATATAATCCGGTGTGTTATAATCGTAGCACATCGGATTTTTTTGGAGACATATATATGAAAATGAAATGTTTAGCCTGCGGGCACGAAATAAAGAAACTTATGACTTTAAAGGATATGCCGTCCTCAGCTCAGGACATTCCTGCTAAGGACGAGCTCAATGAAGACCACTCAATCACTCTGGACCTTTGCCAATGCATCGAATGCGGTTTGGTTCAGTTTGACTGCGAGCCCGTATCTTATTACAAAGATGTGATTCGAGCCGGCGGCGGAACCAGCACCATGACAAAACTCCGTCATGAAGAGTATGCAAGACTCCTTGAACACATGAGAGAGCATGGTATCAAAGGCAGAAACATAGTGGAAGTAGGCTGTGGCAGAGGCGAGTTCCTCCGCATGTGGCAGAATCTTTCAGAAGATGAAGTAGGAAAAGAGGCGCTCGAGAAAGATATGGAGAAAGATCCCCTTTCTGGCCAGCCTAAAGTAATGCCTATTAAGCTCACCGGAATCGAGCACAAGAAAGAACTGGTGGAAGAGGCAAAAGCTCATGCCGACGATTATTATAAAGCTGCGGATCAGCAGGAATCATCTATAAATACACGAAATTTGGATTTTGATAAAAAAGTAGAGTGCTTCCCAGAAGTAAAGTACTCGCCTAAAGCAAGTCACTATCCAAAAGTGAACTATTGTGTATACGAGGGCTTCGCCGAAGGCGACTATACTTATCCCGACGGTCCTTTCGACGCCTTCGTTCAGTTCAACTTCCTTGAGCACCAGCCATATCCTAAGGATATGCTTCAAAACATCTGGCATAACCTGAAACCGAAAGCTCTTGGCCTCGTAACGGTTCCGAGCTTCGAGTATATCCTGAAGTATAACGGCTACTACGAGCTGCTCCACGACCACATTGCAAACTATACCGAGTTTACGTTGCAGAAGCTTTTCCAGGACAACGGTTTTGAGGTTTTGGACATGCGCCTCGTAAACCGCGACACCATCGAGATCATCGTGAAAAAAGCAGACCCCGATGACCTAACAAACCTTCGTTACAACGGACAGCTCATAGATGTTTCTTCCTTAAAAGAAAGCTATGACCGTTTGAATGAAGAAGTGAATGCACATTTGACTCAACTTTCGGCCGAAAACAAAACCATGGCCATCTGGGGAGCAAGCCACCAGGGATTCACCCTTGCAGCCACCACAAAGCTTGGCGGAAAAGTAAAATACATCATAGATTCCGCGAAATTCAAGCAGGGAAAATATGCACCGGCATCACACATCCCCATCGTCTCCCCTGATCATTTCGAAACAGACCCGGTAGACGAGATCCTTATCGTAGCCCCCGGCTACACCGAAGAAATCGCCGGAATCATCCGCGAGCGATACGCTGCAGACGTTAGAATTTTAGTTCTAAAAACCGATAAGATAGACGAATACAGGTAATAGCTTATTTCACCACATGGAGGCAAAATGAAAGCCCTGGTCCTGAAAGAAAAAGGAAAAATAGAATATATTGATAAGTCTGAACCGACACTTGAGGCCCTTCACGGCGCGCTTCTGGAGCCGGTGCTGGTATCCCCTTGCACCTCCGACGTCCACACCATTTGGCAGGGCAGCCCCAAGCGCCCCGACCTGACTCTCGGGCACGAGGTGATCGCAAAAGTAAAAGCCATCGGCTCTGAAGTCAAAGACTTCAAGCCCGGCGACCTGGTAGCTGTCTCAGCCATAACCCCGGACTGGAGTCAGCCCGACGTAGACATTAACTACGCCCACGCAGGACAGAACTTCAGTGCACATATGATAGGAAAATCCATCGATGGCGCCTTCCAGAGCACCTTTTACCTGCCCTTCGCCGACAAAAACCTCGCCCGCATCCCGGAAGGAATGAGTCTTGAAGACGCCTTAATGTGCGTTGACGTGGTCCAAACCGGCTTCACCGCAGTGGAAGAGGCAGCAGTATCTGAAGGCGACACAGTTGTAGTCATGGGCATCGGCGCCATCGGCCTCGCAGCCATCATGGGAAGCAAACTTGCCGGCGCAAAAAAGATCTACGCCGTAGGCTCCCGCCCCGACAATGTCAAAATCGCCGAGTCCATGAGTGACGAAACCTGCAAGGTGGAAGTTCTCAACTACAAGACATTAGAATGCCCTCTTCCTGAAGGCATGCACCCCCTGGCAAACTCCACCGGCTCCCCCGTGGTGAATTATGTCCTTCAACAGACCGCCACAAAAGGTGCTGACAAAGTCCTGATCTGCGGCGGCAATGACTACAGCCTCCCCCAGGCCATCGACATGGTGAAATACGGAACCGGCATCGTGTCCAATGTCATGTACTTCGGCGCAGACACTGAAGTTCAGGACGAAGAATGCCGGAATCTTTCAAATATTAACGACCGATTCAAAGAAAACTGCTCCTGCACCTCACAGCAGTCAAACACTGGAGCTCCTCAGACCAATATCGGAACCCTGCAGTCAGACAACGGAGCCATTCAGAGCAATTCCGGCACCCAGCAGTCAAACACCGGAACCCATCAGACCAAGCCAGAATCAAAACTCAACACCACCATCGACTCCCTTCAAATCCCGAAATTCTCCATGGGCCGCGGAATGGCAGGAAAAACCCTGAAATTCAGCCTCAGTAAAGGCGGGCGGGAGAACCTGGAAAGAGTCATTAGCCTCATAAAAGAGCATGACCTCCACCCCGGTGTGCTCATAACCGAAAGATACGAAGGCCTCGACAAAGTGGAACAGGCCATCTACGACATGAAGGACAGAAAAGCCATAAAAATAGCTATCAGACTCTAAATTTGTTAAAAGACCTGTCACACTTCGGTTGTGGGAATATTCATATTCTATAATCAATACTTTAAGTTATGGCGGATCTGGCATATACAAGACTCAAACTTCGATTATAGAGAGGTGAGTCAACCTAAATCGAACCAATATATGACTCACAAACATGTTTTTGAGAAGTGAGTCAAAGCGAATCTGGTAAATGCATGACTCAAACTTCGATTATAGAGAGGTGAGTCAACCTGAATCGAACCAATATATGACTCACAAACAGGTTTTTTAGAAGTGAGTCAAAGCGAATCTGGTAAATGCATGACTCAAACTTCGATTATAGAGAGGTGAGTCAACCTGAATCGAACCAATATATGACTCACAAACAGGTTTTTTAGAAGTGAGTCAAAGCGAATCTGGTAAATGTATGACTCAAACTTCGATTATAGAGAGATGAGTCAACCTAAATCGAACCAATACATGACTCACAAACCTATTTTTTGAGAAGTGAGTCAAAGCGAATCTGGTAAATGTATGACTCAAACTTCAATTATAGAGAGGTGAGTCAACCTGAATCGAACCAATACATGACTCACAAACAGGTTTTTTAGAAGTGAGTCAAAGCGAATCGGGTAAATGCATGACTCAAACTTCGATTATAGAGAGGTGAGTCAATCTGTGTCGCACATTGACTTGACCCGTTTTTTGACTTTTGTGATATAAGTCAATTGATCACTACTAACACATGCCTATATAGAGCTTTTCACAATATATTTCGGGATGTATGTATCAAACATTATGGAATTGACCGGTTCAGCTTGCTAAACCCGGCACCTGAGTGTACAATCGACGCTGTGTTTTAATGGATGCATTGTCGCCTGCGGGCGCCGGCATCCTGAAATTGAGCAATCAAAAGACGCGGGCGCTCCAAGCCCCGCATTACTAATCAGAGGAAAACAAATTTGAAAACCATCAGCATAGTAGTACCCTGCTACAACGAAGAAGAAAACGTAGAGCCCCTTTACGAGGCCATAAAAGCCATATTTGCTGAAAAACTCAGCGACTACAGATATGAGCTCATATACATAGACAACGATTCAAAGGACCAGACCCGCGAAAAGATCAGAGGCCTTTGCGCCGCCGACAAAGACGTAAAAGCCATTTTCAATGCCAAAAACTTCGGCCAGTTCAACAGCCCCTACTATGGCATGCTCCAGTCAACCGGTGACGCGACAATGCTTATGGCGGCGGACTTCCAGGACCCGGTGGAGATGATCCCCGAGTTCGTAAAAGCCTGGGAAGAAGGCTACAAAATCGCCATCGGCGTAAAGACCCAGTCCCAGGAGAACCCGCTCATGTACTGGATCAGAGGCATTTACTACAAAACCATCAAGAAAATGTCATCAGTTGACCAGATTGCCCAGTTCACCGGTTTCGGACTCTATGACAAAGCATTCATCAACGTAATGCGAAACCTCAACGATCCGACTCCGTTCCTGAGAGGCATCGTGGCAGAGCTCGGCTTCCGCCGCAAGGAAATACCCTACACCCAGCCCAGAAGAAGAGCCGGAATCACCCACAACAACTGGTATTCCCTCTATGACGCCGCTATGCTCAGCTTCACCAGCTACACCAAAGTCGGCCTCAGAGTTGCGGTATTCTTCGGCGGTGTGTGCAGCGCCATCAGCATGCTGATCGCCATCGCCTACCTCGTAATGAAGCTGATCTGGTGGGACCGTTTCCCCGCCGGCATGGCGCCAATGCTTATCGGCATGCTCTTCCTCGGCTCAATCCAGATCTTCTTCATCGGACTCCTGGGCGAGTACATCCTCTCCATCAATCAGAGGGTAATGAAGAGACCTCTGGTAGTAGAGGAAGAAAGACTCAACTTTGGGGATGCGCCCATTTACCGCGGCGTAAAAGACATGGAGAAAACTCCCAAAACCCCGGAAGTGAAACCCGAATAAGCAACGGAGAATAACATATGATGCGATATAAAGTAGATGTTGCCGTTTCGAGAGAAGGAAAGATTACATTTCTTGGCTGGGCCTTCGGCAGCGACCCTGAGACCCCGGTGGAATTCGACGTGCTGGACGGCGCGGGAAATTCCGTGCCCGGCACCGTCGTGGAGTCCGTAAGACGAGACGAAGTGGTGGAAGCCTTCTTTAAAGATTATGAAAAGCAGCACGGACCCATCAAAAGAGAACTGGGCTATGACATTAACACCCCCTATCAGAAGGGCGAAGTCAGATACCTGGTCATCAAAGCCGATGGAAAAACCAAAAAGATCAAGTTCGATGACAAGATCCTGGAAGCCTTTAACTCAGTGGCTCACAAAAAAAGAGAAAAGCTTCTGGCGCTGTTTCATTGGGAGACAGTGGAAGTGGCCTGGGATTACTTCAAGGAGCACGGCTTCAGGGCACTTTACAAAAAAACCGTACACCGCCTGAAAGGCATTCAGGAGGATTACGATTATAACGAGTGGTACAAAAAGCAGAAGGTGACAGAGGCGGAGCTTCAGGAGCAGAGGAACACTAAGCTTCCTTTACAGCCGAAGTTTTCTATTGTTATCCCGGTATACGAGACTCCCGAAAAGTTCCTCAGGAAAATGCTTAAGTCCATCCAGGACCAGACCTACGGAAACTTTGAAGTCTGCGTTGCGGACGCAACACCTTACGACAAGTATGACCGGTCACAGGCAAACGGAAAGCTTCCAAAAGAAGTTCTGGAGGAGTTCCACAAGGCGGACCCCCGATTCAGGTACGAGATCCTCGAAAAGAACCTGGGAATTTCCGACAACACCAATGCTGCCATCGAAATGGCCACCGGCGATTACATTGTCCTTGCAGACCATGACGATGAACTGGAGCTCAATGCTCTCTTCGAGTGTGCCAAAGCCATAAATGAGCACCCGAAGGTGGACGTGATCTACTCCGACGAAGACAAGATCGACTTCGAGGACACTTACTATTTCGAGCCTCACTTTAAGACGGACTACAACCCGGATCTACTCAGATCTGTAAACTATGTCTGTCATCTTCTGGTGCTGAAAAGAGAGCTTCTGGATGCTATCGCCGAGACTGACGAAGCAGGTCACAAAATATATGAAAGAAAAGCCTATGACGGCGCCCAGGACCATGACCTTATATTGAGGGCAACGGAAAAGGCTCAGGAGAGGGAAAGAGAAGAGATCGGCGGCGACCTCGCCAACTTAAGTGATGCTGACAAAAAGCTTCTTAAGGAAGGCCGATTCACCAGCTCAAGGATCTACCATATACCTAAGGTCCTTTATCACTGGCGCTCACACCAGGCTTCAACAGCCCAGCACCCAGAGGCAAAGCTTTATGCCTTCGATGCAGGTGCGAGAGCAGTTTACGACCATTGTAAGAGACTGGGCCTGCCTGTGAAAAAGGTGGAAAAAGGCATTACCTATGGCTTCTATCACACCATTTATGAAAACGAACAGCCCCTGATTTCAGTGGTTATCCCCAACAAGGACCACACCGCGGACCTCGACAAGGCGATACAGTCCCTGGCAGGAAGCAATTACAAGAACCTTGAATTCATCATAGTTGAGAACAACTCCGACCAGGAAGAAACCTGGAAGTACTATGCTGAGATACAGAAACAGTATCCGGTAGAGGGATTTGTTGAGAAGACGGCGGAAGAAATAAAGAATGAGGGACAGACGGAGATAATTGACTCTGTAGCTGGAACTATTTCAGGAAATAATACTGAAATTATAAATTCCAAACCTGAAGACATGTCAGTGACTGATTCCGGGGTTGCTGCTGATTCATCTTCAGTAGATACACTGGTGTCGGCGCGGGCTGTAAATCAGTGTTCTGAATCAGATTCAGTTGTCAATCCGTCTTTTGAATCAGATCAGTCCGGTAAAACCGTTCGAGATACAAACACCGTCATAGGAGATGAGACACATTTACAAATCACCGTTCGCGTCGTTAAGTGGAAGGGACCGTTCAACTATTCAGCTATCAACAACTTTGGCGTAAAGTTCACAAGCGGAAAGTACATTCTGTTCCTGAATAATGACATTGAGCTTATCGATCCCGACTCAATCGACGAAATGATAGGCTACGTTCAGAGAGAAGATGTAGGCATTTGCGGAGCAAGACTCCTTTATCCGGACGAAGACATCCAGCATGCCGGCGTCATCATGGGAATGGGCGGCATCGCAGGCGCTGCCTTTGTAAGAACCCACGATGCAGAGCTTTCATACATGCACAGAGCAAAATGCGTCCAGGACTACTCCTGCGTGACCGCAGCCTGCCTCCTGACCAAACGGGAGCTTTTCGATGCAGTTGGCGGCTATACCGAAGAACTGGCGGTGGCCTTCAACGACGTAGACTTCTGCATGAAAGTCCGCGCCCTTGGTAAGCTGGTAGTCTACAACCCCTACGCCAAGTTCTATCATTACGAGTCAAAGTCCCGCGGTATGGAAGACACCCCGGAAAAAGTACAGCGATTCAACGGCGAAATAGTAAAATTCGCAAAACGCTGGCCCGAGTGCCTCCGTTACGGCGACCCCTACTATAATCCGGCGCTCACCTTTATGAAGTCGAATTTCACTTTGAAGAATTTGGAGAAGGAAAAGGTAGGTGAGCCTTTCCATATGGATATTCTAGATGGGATTGTATAGTTTTTATTGCTTGCATTTTGTTATATCTAAAAATATTAGGAGCCGGAGGAATTCAAATTGATGCCCTCCGGCTCCTTTCGGTTATAAATAAATATCCAAGATGAAAGGCTATACTGAATCTTGGAAATGAAGGCATCGCTCCCGACAGGCTCTCCGAGGGCTTAGGGCGCCGCCCTAAGAACCCGCAAGGGACTTGTCCCTTGACCCTGCACTCGGGCTCTGCCCGAACCCGTCCTCGCCGGAAGCAGGCCAGCAAGCATACTTGCTGACCAAAACACTAGGATAATCCGTGAACCTTTTGTCAAGGAACTTTCGCGGCATATCCTCGCGCTATTCGCGCTCCGGTATTCCACGGTTTCCTTGACAAAAGGTTCCGCTCCATGTTACCTACTAGATACATTTACATGATTCGTTCTTGACAACAGTTTGGGATTAGAGTAGTTTCTTCTTAAGAAAGAGATGTGGTTTTTTACCGTATGGCATATGCCTAGGCGGGCTACTACGTTTCTTTTTTTATGTCTATAATGTTGGATAAATACATCTTTTCATAGATATTTTTCCTGATAGGCATTTTTTATTTAAAGGCATTGGGTTTTGGCAATCTTTAAGTATGATATTAATTTTCCAACCAGTCATCTCAGATATTTATTTACCAGATTAGTTACAATCTTTGTGTTTAAAACGTCTTTTTCGGTCTCGAAAGTAAGAATCAGCCTCTCCCCTGGGAGGATTCCGTTCATTTGATAGTTGTTAAGTTTTTTTATTGCTGCTGTTGCATATTCCGGGTTATCCATCATTCCCTCATGTTCCCAATAGATTTCTTTCTTAAGTTTCTTCGAGAAAAACGTAAAGTCCGGATAGACAGTTCCGTATCCTGCTAATGTAAGGGGCTTTTCGTATTTATACAAAATATTGTTCCTGTAGAAATAATCAGCAAGTATCTTTTCAGATTTTGATCGTACTCGCTCACCTTTTTCCGAAATAATCACAGGTGTGCCTTCATTGAATTCTTTACCTATGTATGGTTCTGAATACCATTTTTGTTCCAGCTGTGCATAGGTTGGTTCAACAGGAGTAATTAGCTTTTGCCTCTCAGGGTGTAAAGATGTAAACAGTTCTTCGATTTCATTTTCTTTGTAATCTTTTAGAAAGCCGTCTATCAGTTTTTTATGCGCCTCTGCGGCTTTAAGAATAGAATCATTATAAGTTTTCTGCGCTAATTGACGTGGAAGAAGTTCGTTCTCCTTTGGGATATAATCTCCATCTCTACCATTAGTGCAGTTGTAATATCTGACATTGCCATGATTCATTGATATGCGGAGCCTTCCTTCAGGTGTTGAGCTGTTGTTATTGCTTGTCTTAGCCAGTATAGCTTCCAAGTGTTTTTGCTCTTGTAATAGCATTTCTTTCAGTCTGTACATTAGTTTTTCCTCGTTTCTTTAGAATATTTGGTTAAGTTTTCTGATATTAAGGGTTTGAATGATGATTTTTGAAAGGCATCTGTTATTCTTGGATTTGTAGTCACCATATTTAATCAATGGGAAGCTCAAATGGGATGAAATTTGATATGAGGCATGCAATCGCCTTACGACGGGTGACTCAAGAAGAATTATTTAGGATATGAGGTCATGTCTGCAGCGGCCATCGGATGACCCAAAAGGAAGATTCCTTGAAATTAAGTCAAGCCGGCACCTTGTGGTAGATGACCCAAATAGAGCAATATTGGATTTTAGGTCACGCTTACAGCGGCCATCGGATGACCCAAAAGGAAGATTCCTTGAGATTAAGTCAAGCCAGCACCTTGTGGTAGATGACCCAAAAAGAGCAATATTGGGTTTTAGGTCACGTTTACAGCGGCCATCGGATGACCCAAAAGGAAGATTCCTTGAAATTAAGTCAATCCGGCACCTTGGGGTAGATGACCCAAATAGAGCAATACTAAGCTTGAGGTCATGTCTACAGCACTCATCGGATGACCCAAAAGGAATATTTCGTGATATGAGGTCAATCCGCTACCTAGTGGTAGATGACTCAAAAAGAGCAATACTGGGTTTGAGGTCATACCTTAAGGTCTCGTGGTATGACTTTAATTGGATGGAAGCAAGTTTTGGGTCATATAAGAACTATAAGATTGGGTCATATAGGAGCTTAAGATCAAGAACTTAAGATTGTTGATTCGCTTTGAAGAGTATGAATCTGAGATCAAACAACAATAAAAAAATATAGGTCAAACAACAATAAAAATGTATATTGTAATATACTAAATATTGATTTACTATATAGATGTAGAAAGTGCTCGCCGATAGACGGTTAGCCCTTTGCTTGGTTAATAATAACCGCCCAAGTTGTTAGGCTTGTGGGCGGTTATTTTTTTGAGATCTTATAAACAAGACCAATGATAGCAACTATCAGAATCCCAAATTGGAATAAATCAGAATAACTTACCATGGCGCCACTGCCTTCGATTTTTAATCGAAGGAGCCGCGCGGCTTTGAGCGGTTCAAAGGAATCCGTGAGGATTCCCACTTTATCCTTTCTGAAGGGACTTACAAAATGCCCTTCGTGATGAAAGGGCTAACCGCCTACCGCTTTGGCAAGCACTGGATGAGATTGTAGCACAGGATACAGAATTATCCTATAGTCTGAATTTCTACCATATTTCTACCATATATCAAAACTTATGTCTGACATTAAATTTCCGATCCGTCATATCAGATATTTATTTACCGGATCAGTTACAATCTTTGAGTTTAAAACGTCTTTTTCGGTCTCGAAAGTAAGAATCAGCCTCTTCACCATTCCCCTCTCGACTTCCTAAGAAAAAAATAAACTCATTTTTATGGAATTTTTCAAAATCGGGAGTATACTTCCATATATGATAAAAGATAACCAACAATTCCTAAACAATTTCCATGTCGTCCTTGACGCGCTGATCATAGCAGGATCCTACGCGCTGGCATGGTTCCTGGTGATCGCATCACCCATATTCCCTGCAGGCCACGGAGTACTCCCGCCGCAGGTCTATTTTAGTGCCCTGATCCCTGTGATCCCGGGCTACCTCTTTTTGTACTGGATGTTCCACCTCTACGAGCCGAAACGCACCAGAACCAAAAGAAAAGAATTCTTCAACATACTAGAGGCCAATATCGTCGGCCTGATGATCTTCGCCTCAATCCTCTTCGCCTTCAGACGATCAGGCTACTTCGCCAACTTCTCCACCAGGATGATCACCGCCTTCTGCGTAATCGACATCATCGCCACAACAGTGGAAAGATTCGGCATCAGATTCATCCTCACGAGACTCCGCCGCAAAGGCTTTAACCAGAAACACATCATGCTGGTAGGCTTCTCCGACGTATCGGACAAATTCATCGACGCCTGCCACAGAAACCCCGACTGGGGCTACAAAATCTTCGGAATCGTGGACGACATCACAGAATCCGGCACCTCCTACAAAGGAGTGAAAATCGTCGGAAGAATCTCGGAACTGGAGAAAATCCTCTCCACAAACACAATCGACGAGATCGCCATCACTCTGCCCCTGGCAGCCTATGAAAAACTCGGCAGCATCGTGGCAGTATGCGAGAAATCCGGCGTACACACAAAGTTCATCCCGGATTATAACAATGTCATCCCCTCCCGCCCCGTCACTGAAGACATGGACGGACTTCCGGTCATAAACATCAGAAACGTGCCCCTTACAGATCCGGTAAAAGCAGCAGCCAAGAGAGTTATAGACATCATTGGAGCCCTGGTGGGCATCGTACTCTTCAGCCCGGTAATGCTTATAGTTTCCATCATCATCAAACTCACCTCCCCTGGCCCCATCATCTTCAAACAGGAAAGAGTGGGACTTCACAACAAGCCCTTCATGATGTACAAATTCCGCTCCATGGTAGAGCAGAAGCCGGAGGACGAGCAGAAAGGCTGGACCACCCCGGGAGACCCGAGAGTCACAAAGATCGGAAAATTTATCCGAAAGACTTCCATCGACGAGTTCCCTCAGTTCTTCAATGTCCTTTTCGGCAGCATGTCCCTGGTGGGCCCGAGACCTGAACGTACCCAGTTCGTGGAAATGTTTAAGGAAGAAATCCCCCGCTACATGATAAAACACCAGGTCCGCCCCGGTATGACCGGCTGGGCCCAGATCAATGGCCTGAGAGGAGACACCTCCATCCACGAACGAATAAGATTTGACATCTGGTACATCGAAAACTGGACCATGGAATTGGACATTAAGATACTTTTCCTCACCATATTTAAGGGATTTGTTAACAAAAATGCCTATTGAAAAAAGCTTCGTTAAAGATTAGGATTCATTAGAAAAATATTCGGAATCAATTGGTAAGCTTGGGTGCTTTAAGGCAAAAATGATTTGCTGAATATCAGGATTCATAATAAAAACACACTAATTCAATTGATAATCCCGGATGTTTTAAGGCAAAATAAAGAATAGATTTGCCGAATCGACATATATGTGGTAAAATCCCTAGGTTTATAAGATGCGCGTTATGCGAAAAAACGAATCACCTATGTGGTATGAACAGATGCACATGATGTGAAAATCCATTCATGCTGCACAACCAAAGGTTTCACTTATACTTCCAAAGTATATTAATGAGGATATAACAAATGGCACTTGATAACGGCAAGGACACCAGACGACCACACTCCCTTGAGGGTGCTGAAAGTCACCAGAGTGAACTTGAAGACAAGATAGTTAATGACAAAGCCATGGGCGACAAGCTCATGGAGAAGGCGACGGACAGCAGGAGACCTGCCTCTCATTCCGTAGAAGGAAAAGACACCCGTCTCCCTGGAGATGCAGCGGAAAGAGTCTCCGAAATAAAAAAATCCGCAACCCTCAGCACCAAGAGTACAGAGCCCCGAACCGGCACCGAGAGACCCAGAAGAACCGCTCCCGGGGATCCATTGAGGATGGAAAACCGTCCCCAGGTCAAGACCCTTAACCACACCACAGAAGTGGAAAAGGACCTTGAGTACGAGCGCAGAATGCGTGACAAGAAAAAGAAAGCCTTCCGCACCAGGATCATCCTTATGGTAGCCGTAGAGCTCATCACCCTTGTATGTATCTTAGGCTTCGGCTCAGTGTACAGATACATGCACATGACCCAGGATGTATCCTTCGATAAATCAAAGGTAGAAAACAACAACATTGACATCACCCAGAAGCAGAAGATGTCCGGTTACTGGACAGTTGCGGTATTCGGCGTAGACTCCCGAGACGGCGGAGTAGGCAGCGGTGCCAATGCTGACGTCCAGATCATCTGCAACGTAGATATGGCAACCGGCGACATTAAACTGGTTTCTGTATACAGAGACACCTATCTCAAGACCGGAAAGAGCAACAGCCGATATGCAAAGATCAACGAAGCTTACGCCATCGGCGGACCGGAGCAGGCAGTATCGGCCCTTAACGCTAACCTGGATCTGAACATTGAAAACTACGTAACCTTCAACTGGAAAGCAGTTGCGGATGCAGTTGAGATGCTTGGCGGCGTAGACATTGACATCACGGACAAAGAGTTCTATTACATGAATGCCTATATCCACGAGACCTCTGTCAAGGCAGGCATCAATCCTCAGAACCCGGCGGCCAACTACATCAAGGGACCGGGCCCGCAGCACCTTAACGGTGTTCAGGCAGTTGCCTATGCAAGACTCCGTTACATGGACAGCGACTTCGAGAGAACCAAGAGACAGAGAGAAGTTATCTCCCAGTGCCTTGATCACGCAAAGAAGGCAGACCTTGCGACACTTACATCCGTTATCGACGTAGTGCTCCCGCAGGTGGCATTCAACATAGACACCGCAGACATCATCGAGCTTGCCAAGGGCATCTCAAGATACAACATCAAGGAATCCACAGGCTTCCCTAAGGATCTCAAGGATCAGATGATGGGCAAGAAGGGCGACTGCGTTATACCTGTAACCCTTGTTTCCAATGTTAAGTGGCTTCACAGCGTGCTCTTCGATGACGAAGACTACAAGGTATCAAACGCTGTAGAGTCATATTCGCAGAAGATCGCCGATGACTCAGGCTACTATGCGAGCCATAAGGACGAAACAAAGTCAACAAGCAGCAGCAAGTGGGAAAGCAAGTCTACGGAGGAGACTGAAGAGGACGAGAGCGTTATAGAAGAGAACGGTGAAAGTACCGGAAAGAAGTCATCTTCCAAGGAGACAGACGCCGACGGCTACATCATCAAGGGTACAGACGAAGACGGAAATAACATCTACGAAACAGATCCGTCCGGCAACAAGGTTAAATCCGTAAAGGAAACCAAGTCTAAGACCGACGAAACCGAAGAGGGCGAGGAGACCGACGAGGACGAGACCGAAGAAACGGATGAGGACGGAAACGTTATAGAACCGACAGCTCCCGGCCCCGGAGAAGACACAGACGAGACCACAAAGTCAAAGAGCAGCAAGGAAACCACCGAAGCTGACGACGAAGACGATGATGAAGACGGACCATCCGGAACAAAGTCTTCCGATAAGAAAGAAACCACCTCATCTTCAGAGGTTAGTGAACCCGGCCTTATAGATGATAGCGAAGATGATTCAGGAGCAGGCCCAAGCGGCGGCAGCTCATCAAGCTCATCATCTTCCGCAGATTCAGGTGGCCCGGGATCTATCGATTCCCTGGATGACCTGGAAGGCCCCGGCGGAGCAAGCTCAAACGACAGCGTTGGTCCGGGCGGAGCAATATCCGATGGACCGGCGTAAAGAAAAAAGAATAAGAAAACGAAAAAAACTCGGCTCAATTGCCGAGTTTTTTTATGTAAAAAATGAAAATATTATACTGAGGTTTAATTGATGTTCACTCTATAATGCCGTATTTCTTATAAAGCTTATTTCTTTGTTTAGCGGTGGCGTTTAGAGCCTTGTCATAATCCTTGCTGCCTGGAGTTAAAACCTTAAGGAGTTTAGCAAGCATATCAGCTCCTTCCTCACGACCTTCCTCACGACCTTCAGCTCTTTCGTCTTCCAATAATTCCTGGAATGCCTGACACACTCTCATTTTACCTCCTTTCACGTTTCTTGTAGGGATTTTTGTACCAACATAAGTGTTGATCATATCAACGGTATTGAGGTGAATACTTTCTTCAGCCCTTGATTTAATTATATCACGGAGCTTCGCCTTGTCATCTGAAACGTGTATAAACTCCATAATAGTACCCAATTCTGAAGAAAATTTTGAGAAATCTTCTATCTCGTGTGGTGTGATTAAATTTAGCTTGTAATCATTAATATACTCAGATATTCGTGGATCAACTATGCTGAACATATCGGAAAGACGTCTTGGAGCATCCCATTTATCTTTATCAAAGCAGATACATAGTGTAATTACCGGTAATATACGATCATTCTTGGAAAAACCGGATATTTTCTCGTTTCCGGATAAATCATCATTTTCTTCGTGCTTTTTACTGATATCTGCAACCTGTGAAGCATAATTGAGAGCATCGTATAAATAGTCTCTTACCGGCATGGCATAATTAATACCTGCTTGGGCCTCGATTCCCAAAAGAACCAGGCTGCCATGCCTGGAATGTTTGATTGTACATGATTTAAGTACATCCCTGATCTTTTGGTTGGTGAATACTTTGTTCATTTTCCTTATGATTGCCGATTCTGTCGGATCTTGCTCTATAAGATCGTCAGGATTAATTACTTTCTCTCCTTTAAAAAAATAGTAATTAAAGGCGTCAGCAAATATTTCATTTTGTGATAAATATCGTTTGGCCAAAGTATCTTTTGTTCCCATATAGTTCCTTATCTATTATTCAATCACTTCTGTGACTTCAATCTTTTTTCGTTCATGACTTTATATGCTATTAAACGAAGTACATATTCCGGCATAACTCGCCGGCCAAGTTCCCATTCTTGCATTGTTCGGTATGGTATGCCGAGCCATTCTGAAAAATCTTTTCTGTTCATTCCTGACTGTTCCCTTATCATTTTAAAGGCGTATGCCATCTTGCGGCGTTCTGCATCATCACGATCATCAGATATAACTTCATATTCGATTTCAATGCCTTCAACATAATATATTTCAGTTTTCATCCTTCGTACTCCATGGAAAAAGTAGTCAATGCGTATATGTATCTATAAATATAATGTAGTCAAAGACTACAGTCAATACTAAAATTTATATTTGTAACGGACTTTCCTCCATTCGCCCACCCCTATTTCGGTTGATGTTAGATTTGAGTTACGGCCCCACCCCAGCTCATGGAGGAAAGTCTGATTGACTGCTGCAAAGAGATTAGATTAATTGCCTATATGTGAAGTACTTGAGGGTTAAAAGAATATAAGAATACAAAACAAATATCGTCCCCCTTAGAGGTATAGGTATGTTATGAGCCTCTAAGGGGTCTTATTTTAGGTTTTTAAGTCAGAATCGATATGCAGCTTCCTTGTTGCCTCCTAAAACCTGTGGTATCATGTAACGGAATTTGCAAAATATCAAGAAAAACGAGGCAATCAAAACATGAGTGATTCAATGTTTGAAATAATAAAAAATACCGAAGAACCTGAAACTGCCGGGAAGGCAGAAAAAAAGCAAAAATCTGAAACAACATCTAAATCTGAAAAGTCGAAAGATTCATCCGGCAGCGGAACTAAAACAAAACCCGATGACTTATCCGGCCCAACCCCCGCCCCCGGAAAGACCACCAAGCAGCTAAATCGCATCTTCGGCAACATCACCAGATGGCTCATAGACATCTACGTGCTTTTCTTCCTCTGCATCTTTGCCCTCTGCACCCATGAAAAGTATTTTGACGTCCTGAAATTCAGATTCGAAATCTACTGGAAGTCAACCCTTATCTACGGTGCGGTCTTCCTGGGCCTCGGCCTCTTTTATCTGCTTGCAGACACCATCTACAACAAATCCGCCATCCGCCGCGGATTCTTTGCAAGCCTTAAAAAGGGCGGCTGGAAAAGATATATCAGTAAAGTAGACATAGCCTTTTTCGCCCTCATAGTGATCTTCGGCATCTCCACTGCCTTCGCCCAGTACCCCTACGAAGCCTTCTGGGGTAACCGCGGCCGAAGCCAGGGTCTCTTCCTGTGGCTTGTATTCTTCGTCACATATATCCTTGTGACAAGATTCTACCGCTTCAAAAGGTGGCACATCTTCGCCTACATGGGATTCGCCAGCCTGGTGTGCCTTTGGGGAATATCCAATTTCTTCTTATATACATGGGGGATGTTCGAAGGAGCCGACCCGATCTACAGGTATACCTTTGTAGCTTCCATAGGAAACATTAACAACTACACCAATTTCACCGGCATGCTTTACGGCGCCTCAGCCGTAATGTTTGTGGCAGGAAGAAATAAAGCCGAAATACTTTTTTCCTATGTAATACTTGTTATAGCAAGTTTTGCCCAAATCATGGGCCTGAGTGACAATGCGATACTATCGACAGCTACCGTTATTGCTTTTATTCCAATATTTATATGGAAAAGCAGCTCTCACATTATAAGGCACGGTATCACTATCGTTACCTATCTTGCAGCCATGAAGATAACCTCCCTTATAACACAGTCCGGAATTGAGACCATGAACGACCTGGAGCCAAGCACCCAGATTGTTTTAGGCGGAAAAAGCATTACGGTTTATCTCATTTTACTGCTGTTGATAATTGTCATAGCTTTCACTGCCTACACTAGAAAAACAAATTCAGTAAATCCTTCTAATGAAGAAAAGACGGTTAAACAAGCAAAAATCCTGTGGAATATCATTCTTGTATGCGGAGTACTGATCACCATAGCGATCCTCATCGCCGCAAATACCGGCTGGCACCCTGAACTCTGGGAATCCTACAAAGGAATGCTCATATTTAATGACGAGTGGGGAACCGGAAGAGGACTTGCATGGAGGCTGGGCATGGAATACTGGATTAACGACTCAACCTTATTCACAAAGCTTTTCGGTTACGGCCCGGATACCTATTACATCATAACCATGGACCGGTTTATGAATATAATGCAGAATGCAGGTTACGGAATATTTGACAGTGCCCATAACGAATATTTCGAGTATTTCATAACAGTTGGTGTATTCGGCCTTATAGCTTACATAGCTTTGATGTTTACCTCCCTTAAGCAAATATTTAAATCCGGGGAAATAACAGTAAAGGCCGCGGGTATGGCTGTTCTCGCCTACGTAATTCAGGCAGTTGTCAATATAGCAATACCTATAACTACGCCGGTCTTTATGCTCCTGATCTTTGTGGGATTGGCAGGAAATCGAAGTGAAAAATGAAGATTATTAGGAATTTCTTAATTTCGGATTAATATTCATGTTAAGAATTGCGTAAGAAATGGAAAACTTTTATTTATGTACATCACATGGCCATTAGGTTAATATGTACACTGTAATCGATGAGAAGATACATAATTTCGTACATCCTTCTGCCGATTATTTGAGAAAAAGGACTTGAATAATCGAAAAGGCAGGGGTATAATCCTCATCGTAAACCGAACTTTATGTAAAAAGTTCTTAAACACAAAAAGGAGAGTGCATTTATTATGAAGAAGCAGACAAAGGTATTCGCAACACTTTCAGCTGCAGCACTTCTCGCTGTTGGCGTATCAGCTGTATCTATGGCAGCTGGTTGGGATAACTCCACAGGCGTTTGGAGATATCTTGATAACAACGGTGAGGCTGTAACTGACACTTGGAAGTCAGCAAACGGAAATTGGTTCTATCTTGACAGCGATGGAGTTATGGCTACAAACCAGCTCATCGAGGATACAAACAACTCAAAGACAAGATATTACTATGTAGATCAGTACGGTGCTATGGTTACTAACACTTGGAAGGCTGTAGCTATGGACGATGCATCAAACACAGACCTTGATGCTGAGTACTGGTGGTACTACTTCGGAGCAGACGGAAAGGCTTACACATCTGAGGATGATCTTACAACATCTGAGATCAAGACAATCAACGGCCTTAAGTATGCATTCGATGACGAAGGACACATGCTCTATGGTTGGATCGACAAGGACAACGTAGATCAGCAGGATGACAACGATTCAGCTTGGGAGAACGCTACATACTACTTCAACGGCTGGAACGATGGTCACATGCAGACAGGTTGGATCAAGCTTGCTGTAGAAGATGACGACGATACAGAGGAATACTGGTTCTACTTTGATAACAAGGGTAAGAAGCAGTTTGACAAGCGTAAGAAGATCAACGGTCTCTACTATCACTTCGGCGAGAAGGGTAACATGCTTGATGACTGGGCAGCTGGAACATCTGATGAGCTTTCAGGCGCTACTGCAGCTTCTCTTTCATACCTCAACGGTGACGGTTCTGAGAGAAGAAATAAGTGGGTATGGGCTATTCCTGATGAGGACTACCTTGAGAAGGATTACAACGATGATGAGTATTCATGGTGGTACTTCAACAAGTCTGGTAAGTTAACTTCTAACGAGATCAAGAAGATCGGTGGTAAGAAGTATGCTTTCGATGAGTACGGCAGAATGCTTACACAGTTCGTAGCAGTTGATTCTAACGGTCATCCATATGATCTTGGCGATACAGATGACTGGTCAAGAGATCAGTGGATTGCTGGCGCAAACGATGATGATGTAAATACTGGTTGGGATTACATCTACTACTTCTCAAGTGATGAGGAGAAGGATGGTTCTATGAAGAAGGGTTATCAGAACCTTGCTCTTGATGATGGAGATTACCAGTTCTACTTCAACACATCTAATGGTAGAGCAGAAGAAGGCAGCGATGGTTCTACAGATCCATTAAAGAAGGGTTATGTATCAAAGATCAAGAAGTATGTATGGAAGGGTCTTGTACTTGCTCCTGGTTCAGATGATCCATCTAACTACATGGGTGTAGATGTTTACGGAACTAAGAAGGTTTACTTCGGTGAGGATGCTGTAGGTTGTGTACTCGTTGGTAAGTCCGGTACAGTTGTTAAGAACAAGAAGAAGCTTAAGGATGAGAATGATGCTTACTATGTAGTAAGTAAGGACGGTGTTGTTCTTGCATACTATCCTTCATCAGATGATTATGATGATGATCTTACATACACAGATGCTAAGGGCAACGATAAGAAGATCTCTGTTGATAGCAAGTGGCTTGAGACAAACGATCCTGATACTTATCAGTCTAAGAGAGCAGCTGCAGTTGCTGCAAAGCAGGGCAAGTAATTAAATAGTTAAAAGACACTGAATAGTGTGTATAAACTATCTAGTTAAATAGCTTATAAATGGTTCGGGGTTTTGCCTCGAACCATTTTTTTGAGGAAAATATGAAGATTAGAAAATTATGTTTGATACTGGTAATGGCTCAAATGGCTTTGTTGTGTTCCTGTAAGCCAACATATAAGTCTCCGTTGGAAAGTCCTTCTGTAACAAAAGCTCCCGAGGATGCACCCTACAATTTTGATTTTGAACAGATGGAAGAAGATGTAGGAACCAACATCAAATCAGCAAATATGTATGGTTTCATTAAGGATTTTATACTCACAGGTGATAACGATACTCAGAAAATAACAGTAAATTTCGTTATCGAAGAAAATGTAACAGAAAGTGCTATAGAATTGCTTCTAACTGATACTATGAGGTTCATTGTAGATGAAGCCCAAATGCAGGATTTCCGTATCGATGAATACACTGATGAAGATTTCGGAAATCTTTCAAACATTTATGGCATTGATCTCATAGTTAAGTGTAATAATGAAGTAATAACAGAATATAATATTGCAAAGGGCGAAAGTGTTCCCTTTGATCCGACATTAACTATAGAAAATATCATAAGATGATCTGAAAGGATCATCCTTTTTACTAGTATATGGGGATGGAGTTGTATGTCATGGTACATGAACCCTGTCCCTATATATCACTTATGTATAATTAAGATTGGTTAATCTGGAACTATTTGGTAGAATAAAGACTGTCGTTAAAGTAAAGTACTAATGTAGCTTTACGTGGACGGCAGTCTTGTTTTTTTATAATTGATGCCGGGAGCCATATCGATGGGAAAAATATCAATCATCATGCCTGCATATAATTCGTCAAAAACTATAGAGGCATCCATCAAGAGTGTTATCTGTCAGAGCTACAAAGACTGGGAACTTATTGTGATAGATGACTGCTCAAAAGACGGAACTGTAGATTTAGTAAATGGAATTATAGATAAAAATAAAGAATTTGATATAAAACTATATAGAAATAAGGAAAATAAAGGAGTAGCTTATAGTCGTAATTATGGCGTAAAGGTAGCTGCAGGAGATTTGATAGCTTTTCTTGACAGTGATGATCTGTGGGTACAAGATAAATTAGAGAAACAGGTGATGCTGTATGAAAGACAAAATTCACCTCAAGTATTACTTTTCACCGGATCTTCTTTTATAACAGCTAAATCTGAAATAATTGATTTTACTCTTAAAGTACCGACAAAAATAGGAAGGAAGGACCTGCAGAAGCAGAATATTATCTCCTGCTCATCGGTACTTGCAAGTAAAGAGCTTTTGCTGAAACATGAATTTCCGATTACAAATGTTCCTATTCATGAAGATTTTGTTGTATGGATAGAAATATTGAAAGAAATTCCTTATGCCTATGGTATAGACGAACCACTTCTTATATATAGAGTATCTGATAATTCAAAGTCTTCAAAGAAAAGCAAGGCTGCTGTTATGAACTGGAATACCTACAGATATGTTGGCTTGGGGTTTTTGGAAAGAATATATTATATGATGTGTTACACTATAAGAGGACTAAAAAAATGGAGCAAAATCAAGGCTCAGAATAAAAAGTAAAGTACAAATATAGCAAGCATGCTTGAAAAACTGATTAATTATAGATTAATGCTTTCTTTTATTGAAACAAAGAAGCACTGAGAAAGGATTTACATGACAGTTTATTTTATAAATCCTCCTTTTAAATGGGAATATGGAAAATTTTCAAGGGAATCCAGAAGTCCGGCAGTGGCTAAAAGCGGGGTTTTATACTATCCGCTCTGGCTTATTTACGCTGCAGCTTATGCAGAGAAGAGTGGTTTTGATGTAAAATTTCTGGACGCTCCTGCGAAGCGTTATGACTTTGAGAAAAGTCTCGAAATAGTAGGAAGTGAGCTGAAGTCTGTAATAAAAGATGCAGACGGATTAAATGTAATAGAAACTAAACACATTTCTACAGAACATGATGGTGTAGATCAGGTTCATGAAGAAATCGAAACTAACCATTGTCTTTTTGTGGTAGAGACCAGCACTCCATCTATAGAAAGTGATGCTGATTTCTGCAAGAAGTTAAAGGAAAAGTATCCTAAGGCTTTTGTATACATGGTTGGGACACATCCTACAGCAACAGCAGAAGAAACTCTTTCTAATTATCCTTGGGTTGATGGTGTAGCAAGAAGGGAATATGACTTCACCATTTCAAAGCTTGCTAAATTGATTGAAGGCTACTACAAAAATTGTAGTTCCGGAGCAGCAAATATAGACAAGGATGTCATCGGAGATGAGGATAGTACATCAGAGAATACAGCAAGCGGTCTGGATACAACTCTTGCGTCCCTCCCAGGAATCAGCTACAGAAGTAAATTCGAAGGAATCATTAAACACAACCCTGACGCAGAGTATATAACAGATCTGGACGAAATCCCTCTTGCATCAGACTTTATTAAGAGACATCTGGACTATAAAGATTACTTTTTTGCTGCTGCGGAGTATCCGGAGATACAGATTTTTACGGGAAGAGGCTGTCCTTGCAGATGTAATTTCTGTGTTTATCCTCAAACTATGCATGGCCACGGGTACAGACTCAGGAGCCCGCAGAACGTAGTTAATGAGTTTAGGTACATCGCCGAAAACTTCCCGGATGTAAAGGAAATAGTTATCGAGGATGATACTTTTACTATAAACAGGAAGAGAGTAACCGAGATCTGTGAGCTTCTCATAGAGACAGGACTGAACAAACGCTTCAAGTGGCTCTGCAATGCAAGAGTAAATACACTTGACCTTGATACTATGAAGCTAATGAAAAAGGCCGGATGCAGACTGGTTATCCCCGGTATTGAAAGTGGAACCCAGGAGATACTTGATAACATTAAGAAGGGAACTACTATTAAGGAAATCAGGGAATATATCAAAAATACGAAGAAGGCCGGTCTTTTGGTACATGCCTGCTACATGGTGGGAAATCAGGGAGAGACCAGAGAAACCATGCAGAAGACTCTAGAGCTGGCGCTTGAACTCAACACGGACACAGCCCAGTTCTTCCCGCTGATCCCATATCCCGGAACCGAAGCTTACGATTGGAACAAGGCTAGAGGTTACATCAAGAGTGGCTACACAGAGTACTGCAAAGAAGACGGAACCCATAACTGCGTTCTGAACTTGCCGGGAATTTCTGGTGAAGAGATGGTAAAGTTCTGTGATGATGCGAGAAAGAAATATTATCTTAGACCCGGATACATTTTACATAGACTTTGGACAGGACTGAAGGACCCGAATGACCTCAAGAGATCATTGAAGGCTTTCGGACAGTTCAAAAAGTATCTGTTTAAAAAGTAGTAACCCAAAAGGAATTGAAATACACGAATTGGTAATAATTTGGTATAATAAGCAGATTGAGTGAAATCTCAATCTGCTTTTTTGCTTTGAAAAATCAAGCAGTACTCCAAGTGATTTCGGCTCAAATATAGAATCAGGGTGAAATGACAGATTTATGGAGAAGGTTGTTATCCTAATGTCTACCTATAATGGTGACAGATATCTGGAAAATCAAATAGAGAGCCTCTTGGCACAAGAAGGGCTAGAAGTCTGTATCTTAGCGAGAGATGATGGATCCTCGGATAATACGCTGGAAATACTTGATAGGTACAAGAAAGAATACTCTGAAGAGGAAGTCATAAATAAAAACTGTAATACAAGCTTTGATTACTATGTGGGACAGAACCTCGGTCCTGCAGGAAGCTTCCTTGATCTCATGAAGCAAGCGCCGGAGGCTGAGTACTACGCTCTTTGCGATCAGGATGACACCTGGCTTCCGGACAAGCTGAAGATCGCCGTGGAAGCGATAAAGCAGCGAGAGGGTAAAGAGGAAACTCCGATTTTGTACTACGGCATGCCGCGCTTTGCGGACAACGATGGGAACCTGCTGAAGGGTTCAAAAGGGATCTATGAAAAGTCCCTGGATTTTCCGTCCTGCCTGATTAAAAGTAACTCTACAGGCTGCACCATGGTGTTCAATAGAACATTACTCGAGCTCATAAACCGTAAATCTCCGAATCTGAACACCATAACCATGCATGACGAGTGGCTACACAAAGTGTGCCTGGCAGTAGGAGGGATTCTTATATATGATGAAGATGTGCACATACTTTACAGACAGCATGGCAGCAATACCATAGGCGGGCAGCTTTCCATGCGGAAGGTACTGAAAAGATACTGGAAAACACTCATGGAGCCGGACTGTATAAGGAGTAAGTGTGTAAAGTCAGTTGTAGATTGTTACGGGAATGAAATGAGCCCGCAGAACATAAAGATGGCTGAGAAAGTTGCTTCATATAAGAATAGTTTCAGAAAGAGGATTGAGCTGCTTTTGGACAAGGATATCAAAATGGAGTATCCCAAGAGAAATATCATGTTTAAACTGGCGGTACTTTTGGGGATATTTTGATGAAACGTGTTTGTATGGACAGGGTTAGTATTTCAAGGATATGAACCTTCGCCAACTCGGAACGTACTGTGGAGTAAGCCTCAAAGTTATAGGAGAATATGGAAATAAAAGTATATGTAGCCACCCAGAAAAAAATAAAACCAAATCTCGACAAATGTTATGAGCCTGTATACGTAGGTGCTGCTTTAAAGGATAATGCAGACAATATGGAGTTCTTTGGCTATCAACGTGATGACGAAGGCCGGAACATTTCTGAAAAAAACAGGTCCTTCTGTGAACTGACTGCCCTGTACTGGATGTGGAAGAACAGCACGTCAGAGGTTATCGGCCTCGCACACTATCGCAGATTTCTCAGCAAAACAGGGAAACTAAGGGATACGGAGAGCATCCTCAAAGAAAACGACATTGAAGAAGCCCTTCAGGGATGTGATATCCTGCTTCCAAAAAAGGAATGCCTGTTGGGAGAAGTCAGAAGACATTACGGATTCCTGCAGCATATCGAGGACTACGATAAGTTGAGGGATGTGATAGAGGAAATGTATCCTGAGTATGTAGATGATTTTGACAGGATCTCATCACAGGATGAGCTTTACATCTGCAACATGTTTATAGGAAAAAAAGCTGTAATGGACAACTACTGTAAGTGGCTGTTTGATGTTCTGTTTAAGCTTGAAAAAAGAGTGGACATCTCCGGTTATAGTGTTAGTGATAAGCGGATATTTGGATACCTGTCAGAAAGGCTCCTGAATGTCTGGGTTCTTCACAATGATATAAAAATAAAGGAATTTTACCTTTTAAACACGGAAGAAACCCTTATGGACAGGATGAAAAAGTATTTCCATCTGTTTAATTACAAGGTCCTGAAGATCGATGTGCTGAAATATGCACATGAAAGAACACTGAAAAGAGAACGAAAAAAATAGCACATGGATGTTCACTAAAGAATACCGAAAAGAGAATGTAAAAAGTAGTATAGATATGCTCATGAAAGAACGCTGAATATAGAGTGTAAAACAGCAGCAAGAGATAGGAATAGGTATGAAGGTTATATTTGTTGCATCTGACAACAACAGAGCGTCAGGTGCATTTATATGTATGGTTAATCTGGTACAGGAGCTGAGAAACAGGAATCTGGATGCCAGAGTCATATTGCCAAAAGACGGTGATGGAACTGAGCTTTTGAACAAAGCTGAAATACCTTACCGGATTATCAGATCCTATAGCTGGGATACGCCCATTGATTCGGGAATGTATTATCTTTCGAAAATACCTGTAAAAAAGTTCTTAAACCACTTTGCCATAGCCGAAATAAAAAAATATTTTCTGGCTGAAAAACCGGATATCATTCATATCAATACCACCTATTCCTACGTTGCAGCAGTGGCAGCCTACAGTTTAGGTATCCCTGTGGTGTGGCACATCAGGGAATTCTTTGAAGAAGACCAGAATAACCGGATGTGGAACAGAGACTGGGGCTACAGTCTCATGGGAAGGGCTGATGCCATCATAACCATATCTCAGGCTATATATGATAAATATAAGAAGATCCTGCCTGAAGAAAAAATCCGTATAGTGCATGATGGAGTCAGGGAAGACCGGTTTTACGATCCGGAAAAAACAATTTTTGACGATGTCGTGGTAGACCGGTTCTTCACCCCTCAAAAGACTGTCTCTGACGATGTAAAGTTGACAATTTCCGGTGCCCCCAAGGCCAAGATGGTCTGTGTCGGAGGCCTATATCCCGGAAAAGGTCAGTCAACTTTACTGGAAGCCATCGATGCCTACGTCCAAAAAAATGACAGAAACCTTATCTTGAAGCTGGTGGGCAGAGGCCCGGAAGAGAAAAAACTAAAGGAATGGGTAAAAGAAAAGAACCTGGAAGACATAATAAGCTTTGAGGGCTATAGCAATGAGCCTGAAAAATACTATAAAGAGGCTGATATATCCTTTATGACCTCAAGATCTGAGGCTTTTGGCCTCGTAACAGTTGAAGCCATGCTTTCAGGAGCTCTGGTGATAGGTGCGAACAGCGCCGGAACCCGGGAAATAGTTGAAGAGGGAAGAACCGGCCTCCTGTATACACCTGAGGATTCCCAAAGCCTCGAAAATGCTATAGAGTATGCTTTAAAGAATAAGGATAAGTCAAGAGCCATGGCAGCCGCAGGACGTAAAGCCGCCATGGATAGATTTGTCCTCAGAGTCAACGCAGACAAAGTCCTCGACGTATATAAGGATATTTTAGGATTGAAAGAGAACATTCAATCTTAAAAACCCTAAATCCTAATCAGTCTATCAGGTACAAGCCCTTATAGTTACGACTTGTACCCTCCCCACATAGATCACAGAGGTAAGAAAATAGTTTATTAGAGGGAAAAAGAGGGAAAACCTCTGATCATAAAAAAGAGAAGCAGGATAACCAGATGAAGCTTGAGAGAAGCAAAAATACAAAAAAAGGTGTGATAGCCGGAACTCTAAACAGAGTTATCGCCATTCTTTTCCCGTTTTTGATAAGAACCGCCATGATACATAAGATGGGCGTGGATTATCTCGGGTTAAACAGCCTTTTCAGCTCTATCCTTCAGGTACTCAGCCTGTCGGAACTTGGATTCAGCAGTGCTATCATTTACAGCATGTATAAGCCTCTTGCTGAGAATGACACTGATACGGTCAACGCACTTCTTTTTTTCTATAGAAAGGTATACAGAGTTATAGGTTTGTTCATCTCCCTTCTGGGGCTTTTGTTGCTTCCGCTGCTTCCAAAGCTTATAAACGGAACAGTGCCTCCGGATATAAATCTGTATCTCATTTATCTCGTTTATCTTTTTAATACAGTCATCAGCTATTTTTTCTATGGTTATCTGTCTTCGGTTCTTAATGCCAATCAGAGAATAGATATAGTAAGTATAGTTACGATCCTGAGTCAGACAGTGGGTTATATAGGGCAGCTGATAGTGGTGCTGACAATATCAAACTATTACATATATGCGCTGTTTCTTCCTTTATCCACGGTGATCAACAACCTACTGACAGCCTATGCGGTGAAGAAGATGTATCCCGAATACCGATGTGCCGGAGAGATAAGTCAGGAGCAGAAGCTTGACATCAGAAAAAGAGTTTACGGAATAATGATAGAGAAGGTATGCGGAACCACCAGAAATGCTCTTGACAGTATCTGCATATCGGCAGTGGTGGGACTTGCGGCAACGGCTCTTTACAACAACTACTTTTATATCAGTTCCTCCCTGACAACTATTTTTTATGTTGTGCTTAATGCCATGCAGCCGGGAATAGGGAACAGCATGGCGCTGGACAGCGAAGAAAAAAACTATAAGGATATGGCACACCTTAACTTTGGATATATGCTCATAAGCGGCTGGAGCTTTGTTTGCCTCATATGTCTGTATCAGCCCTTTATGACTATCTGGGTTGGAGAAAAGTACCTTCTCCCATTTAGCTCAGTTCTTTTGTTTTCCGTATATTTCTATATCCTAAGGATGGGAGATATAAGAAGTGTTTACGCCCAGGCTGCGGGACTCTGGTGGGAAAACAGATACTTAGCCGTAGCGGAGTCAATAGTAAATGTGGTGCTGAACATCACACTTGTCAGTTTTTTTGGCATAAACGGAATCATAGTGGCAACCATCATATCCCTTTTTGGGATAAATTTCTGCCTGAGCTCCGGAATAGTATTTAAACACTATTTCAAGAATGGAAAGCTAAGAGAGTTTTTCGGACAACACTTTGTATATGCAGTGGTCACAGGTTTGGTGTGCACAGTTACTTACCAGATATGTGATAGACTTCCGTTCAATGGCATTATATTACTTTTCACAAGGGCTATGATCTGTGTTCTGGTCCCTGCCGTAGCATATATGGTAGCCTATATTGGATTTAGATTTGCGAGAGAGTCCTTTAATTGGATTTTGGAAAGAGTTATAGGAAGAAAAGTGGATTTTAAAGAAATTATAAAGAAAATCGATAAAAAGAAAATGCTCCAGGAAACTGTAATATTTATAGTCCTTGTGGTTTGTTTTTTCTTTGCACAGGAGTATATACCGAATCTTTCCTATATGTATTTTGACAGTGTTTCATTGATGGTGAGAGGGCTTTACGCTGTTGTGCTGGCAGATGTTACTATATGGACATTTAGGAAAGCGATACGATTAACGGGCAGAGCAATACCGGATTTTGAGGAAAAGCTCACCATAAGCGAAACATCCCAGACCGGAAACTCCACCATAGTCAATACATCCCAGGATGAAAAATCCATCACAGAAGGCACATCACAAGAGGAAACCATCATGGTCGGAAAATCCTTAGAGAGCTTCTATGATTCAGCAGCATGGAACAAGTTTAGCGACACTATGTTCTATCTGGCCTTTTTTGGCTGCTATGCCCTTGCCTACATAGCTATCACAAAACTTAATGTAGTGATTCCTGTGTATGGGGGTATACACCGTCTGGGTATAACCCTCTGCTGTATGCTTGGGCTGCTTCTCTATAACAGAAAAAATGTTACGGAAAAATGGATATTTGCCTTCCAAACCATAATTCTCATTTCGGCTATAGGATACATGGGTAGATATGGAGACATCTGGATTTACGCTATGGCTATATTTACAGTTGTATCTCATGACAGAAAATTTATGCCCATTATGTACATCACCCTCATCTTTAACGGAGTTATGCTTTTTACCGTATCAAGACTCGCAAATGCAGGAGTTATAGAATTTATTATAAAGCGAGGAAAGCTTGCATTTGGTTATGGTGGTCCCAATGAGGCCTCCATGCAGATACTCTTTTTTGAAATAACTTATTTTTACGTAAGGTATTTTGGAGGAGCGGAGAAATTACTGTCAGAAAAAGTAAATGAAAAGGTGGCAAGGTTCTTTTTTGGACTTTGTGATATGTCAGTGCTTCTTCTTGGAACTGTAGCGATAGTGAAATATACCGCAGGAAGAGCCAGTATAGTGTGCGTCCTCATTCTTTTGATAGGAACAATTATCTTTAAGCTTATACAGTGGTATCCTATCAGGAAATGGCACAAGGGAATTCAATTTGTAATAGACAAAGTGTTTCTCATCGGATTTGTACCCATGTTCATATATGTAACCATAGTAAGCTTTGCTGCATCATATTATTACGATGATGCAAATTCGTATAAGTGGTTAGAACTGGTTGGGAAGGTTTTCGATGTTAGCACATTGAAATCGAGACTGTCCCTTGGAAAACAAGCACTGATGCAGTTTAAGCCGGAATTATGGGGGGCAAATATAGTTGAATCCTCAGAAGAGAACTATTTCTGGGTGGACAATTACTATATCAGAGCCTGGCTTAAGTACGGAATACTGTTGTTTATATGTGGCATCATCGTATTTACCCTGGTGAACTATGTGTGTTGGTTACGGAAAGAGTATTATATTCTCTTCCTTATGGCTATAATAGCAGGACTTGGTTTCCTGGAGGCAACCATAGGGGACATAATGTATGATGTATTTCCACTGCTGCTTTTTACATGTGATAAGGGGATACTTGCAATAGGTAAAAATGAAAAATACTTGTGTAGTTCCATACTGTGTCGGCGTTGTACTTGAGGAATAATAACAGTATCAGTAGGGCATATGTGGCGAGGTTCAGAAAAGTACGAAAAGATTTGCTGTTTTCTCCTTGAGACAGGCGTTCAATGAACTTCGGATACAGACATATAACAGGGAAATAGAAGTAATATCCAAAGCGCTCGAATTCCAAAATCCATCTACCGAAGAAGTAAAGGATGAAATAGAAAATGAGGCCGCGCAAAAAGACGTTATTGCAATCAGGCTGATTGGTTTTTGTATTATTGGCTGTCATCGCTGGTGATGAAGACTTAAAGATGTAAATAAAAGTAATCAGCATAAGTATGAGTATCCATATGGTGTCATAGAGATCAAATGCAAAGGAACGGAACATCTCGTGTCGACCGAAGTATTTAGGTATAAAAGTCGCAACTATCCAGGTAAGGACGGTGTTTTTTGCGGCATTTATGATGGCTGATATAAGGGTGATAAGAACATAAAAGCTTGTGTTAAACCGATAACGCAAGAGGAAATATCCAGGGAGCATGATAAGTGCAGATGTGTGGAAGGTTGAAGCAAGTATAGTTAAAACAAGGTACTTTTTGAAGTTGCCGGTGTTTATGTATCTGTAAGCGTAGAAAACAATGACTACAGCCAGAAGCTGCCTGATATAGTAGAATCCAAGCATGAAAAAAACAGTGATGAACAAGGTCATGCTCATGGAAAAGTCTACAGAGTAATCCTTTATACATTTTGCAAGGATAAAAAAGGCTATAAAGTAGATGACGATATATACACTTTGGAAGGGTAGTCTCAGGTTAGACAGGATCCTGAATATAAGATACACGGCAGGATCTCTCAGTTCGTGGTTTCCGATGGAAGTAAGGCTATATAAGATCTGGTAATTGTCATAGTCGGAGTGAACTGAACACTGAAACGCATAAACTATATATAATGGAAGAAAAGCAAGCAAAGCATAGACATAGGGTTTTATACGGAGGGTATAATTTCCGATGTCTATTATTTTTTCTTTCTGTGAAGTGTTTCTTTTATTCCATAATTTCGCAAGAGGTATGGTGATCAAGATAAGAAGTATATAGGTCATATTAATCTTTATTCCGCCGCTTTGATTCGGTGGCAAAAGTAGATATGAAAGGGATTTTCATAATTGGCGCTCTTATTTAAAATAATTTGAAAGGTATTTTTTGCATTTAGCTGTCTTATTTAATAAGTAGTGTTCCTATTACAGTTCTGCCAAGGAGGTCAAACTGTCTAAGCTCAAAGCTGTAGTCCACTTTTGAAGTATAGTTAAGTTTTTCTACCAACAGGATAAGGGTGTTCTCATCTGCTGCGTCAACTGTGGCAGCAGTATCGGATATGAAGGCTGAGGAAAGATACTCAATGCCAGAAGAAGCATCTTTTTGCCTGAAAAGCTCACATATTCCAGATAATAGTGTATCGTCTACGGATCCGGTGATAAGAACTCTTTTGCAAAGTTTTTCGTCTGAAATATATCTATTTATATAGGAAGCAGTTACCTCGACAGCAGTAGAAAGACTTTCGCAAGGGCGCTCACTTCCCTCAAGTTTATCGATAAGCTGCTGAATCGGATGAAAAATAGCCTTTGATTTTTCGGATTTTACTGTTGTAAGTATAGGAGAACCGTAACTACGGGCTTCTGATACGGAAATGATTTTCTGGCTTGTAACCTCAAGGAAAAAACCTATAAATATAGAACTGAAGGTAGCGATAACTATTCCCCAAAGAGAGGCTTTGAAAGAACCTCTTACAATGGCTGACAGCTTTGGACGTTCGGTAGTGACAACTGATCCGGTGGAAGTGATAGGTATCAGACCATTGTCTGCGGAAGGTAAGGTTATTTCGGTAGCTCTGTCGATAAGCTCATAGTCGAAGGAACCGATAAGAGAACTTACTTCGTTTATCAGAAGTTCGGCCGCCCGGCTGCACATGTTTGTTGAAAGTTCTTCATTGCCTGTGTCAGCGGAAACTACAAGAAAATGATAGTTATCTGTGCTCATGGTGCCTACGTTAGAGTGTCCGCTTGGAATCACGGAGATGTTTGGGTTTATGTAGCAATCCATAATCGAACTGAAATTCCCGAGAGAATAAGGTGATTCAAGAACATCATGAAGACGATAATTATAGGTCACCATACGGTTTCTTAGTTTATATTCTTCGGACATTGCTTCCTTATAGAACTCTGATTCAAGAGTTTCCATCATGGACTTTGACTTGAAGAGAGACAAGGCGCTTTGGGCGATGAGTGAAGCATCTTCTGTAGGGATATATATTATTTTCTTTGAAGTAAATATGTATGGGTAGTCAACATTGATTGAAGTTTCCGTTGCAGAAGAAGTGTCTTCCGTATAGTTTGCATAGGTTCTGTATGCCGGCACGAAGGAGCTTAGAAATCCTATCAGACCGAAAAACACAACAAGAATGAGCCATAGTCCTGTATGGCGGAGTATATGGATAAGAAAGGCGGTCATATCGAAGGAATCTGAAGAGGTAGTCTTGATTGAAGGTGTTTGTTGTGAACTATAAGGTTTTTTCATAGGAGTCTCCAACGAATACTTAGTTTAGCGATGATGCTGACATCATTATAACATACGAGTTATGCTGTGGACACGAAGCTTTGATGATTGCATACTTTTCGATTTATGTTAAAATGTACCTAACATTAAGGGGAGAAGGAAAGCAGGAAGCTCAGGCTCTCTGCTTTTTGGTGTTATGAAAAGAAAGAAACTTGAATTAGCTATAACCATCGTTATCTATATACTTACTGCCTTTCTGGCAAGTGCAGGGTCTCTCTATGTTTTGAGAGCGTACTCAAAGCTTACTAAAGAAGTTCTGGAGATGAATCTATGGTTTGATGCGGTTCTGCCTGCGGTTCTTGCAGAGTGTATCGCTATGTCGCTGTCACTTTTGAATGGCAAATATGAGTTCGAACGGAAGAACATATGGGATTATGCGATTACCGGGCTTAAAAGTACGGTTTATTTTGTCGGAATTTGGGCTGCGATCCTGTTGATTCAGAAGAATGATATTACCCAGTCAAGATATTTCTTTGTGGCGACGGTGGTGCTTCATTTTGCTATTTTGACAATTCTTTTGTTCATGGTTCAAAGAATAGTCATAAGCAAGTTTTATAAGTCGGATGCAGCTTCGCTGGTTGCTGTTATCACAGACAGAGAAAAGGCTCATAAAGCTTCGGAAATTCTGAAAAATGACTGGTCTAGACGTATAGTGGGAATCATGCTTACGGATGAAGAAGGAAGTGCAGTAGCTGAAGCTGTGACAGAAATTGCAGGAAGTGCCAACAGTAAGAAAAGTTCCGATGCGAGGAAAAGGATGTGGACTGAGGGTACAGGAGAGGAAATCGATCATATCCCGGTAGTGGCCTATAAGGATGATATTGTTAATGTGGTAAGGGCCGGAGCCATTGATGAGTTGTTTATCCTTGAGGATGAAAGTTCCGAGAAGATAACGGCTATGGTGGAAGAATTTGCCCAGATGGGAATCTCTGTACACCTGGGGCTCAGTTCACTCCGGAACCTTGAGATGAAGCTAAGAAGCGAGGACCAGAAATACATTCCTAAGATTGAGTCAAGGCTTGGATATATCGGGAAGTATCCTATGGCGATACTTGAGCCGCCGGTTATGAAGCTCCGATATGAATACGCAAAAAGATTTATTGACATCCTGGGAGGGCTTGTAGGAACATTCATCGCAGCAGTACTTTTTGTAATTGTAGGCATCGCCATAAAGCTGGATTCTCCGGGCCCCATAATCTTTGCTCAGGAACGTATCGGAAAGAACGGACGCCGTTTCAAGATGTTCAAGTTCCGGTCAATGTACATAGATGCTGAGGAACGTAAGGCTGAGCTTATGAAGCAGAATGAGATGAATGGTCTCATGTTTAAGATGAAGGATGACCCACGTATCACAAAGGTGGGAAAGTTCATCAGAAAGACAAGCCTTGATGAATTTCCGCAGTTCGTAAACGTTCTCCTTGGCGACATGTCTCTGGTAGGAACCAGACCGCCAACCGTGAATGAGTTTAAGGAGTATTCCAATTATCACAAGAGGAGACTCAGCATGAAGCCGGGAATTACCGGTATGTGGCAGGTTAGCGGAAGGTCGGATATTACGGACTTTGAGGAAGTGGTAAGGCTGGACTGTAAGTATATCGATAACTGGAGTCTTTGGCTGGATTTTCAGATCCTAGTGAAGACCGTGTTGGCTGTGGTAATGAGGAAAGGGTCGGAGTGAGTTATAACTGTGATTTTATCACAGGCAGATGAAGCTATGGCTACCGATTCGTGATGTCACTATCTCGGATGGGTTGGAAGTGCCGTAGATGAGAGGCTTTTTAAGCAGCGAAAGATACAATTTAATTGTTGAATATGAGTAAAAGAAATAAAATTGCTGGATATGATAAGAATGTGGTAAACGAGCAATTGGGAGTTAAGAAACTTGAAACCTTGTTGTTGGGAACGTATCGCTTGATTCCATATTTCACAGTAAATGACAAAACACCAAATTACGATGGGTATTTCGAGTTATGTGATGAAGTAATAGACGATAATAAAATAACTGAACCCAAATCACGATTCAACGTTCAGATTAAGACTGTGAATTCTGACTATAAAAATAAGAATAAACGTGACCATTTGGAATATAAATATAAACATCAATTTGATACTAAAATACTGAATGCAACACTTAAAGAAGTCACGAAAGATCCAACCATATTCTTTATTGTCGATCCGATTAATTCAAAAATCTTTTGGAAATATCTATCTGAAGAATTTTGCATGGCAAATGTAGAGTATAAAAATGGTGCTAAAGATACATTCATTTTATATTTTTCAGATGAAGATGAGATTACTGATACAGAAGCGTTTATTGATAATTTGATAGTTATCAGCAGTACTCATAAAAAACATTTAGAAGAGTCGAAAGATAATAACAGATCAGAAATACTACTCTTAACTGAGAGTGAAGATATTCGTAAAGAAGCTCAGGATGCTTGGGATTATATTAACAATATGTTTTCTGGTTCGTTTAAGTTCATAAAAGATGCCTTTTATCCAAACACATGGAAATTCGGCATCTCCTATGGAAAAGAGAAGAGTTGGTCTCAAGTTGGAATATATAGAATAGAACAAGGCGATAATAATGAACTGATCAAAAAATATGATAGGAATGAGAAGGGCCTGCTGAGTTCTTATTATACTGGCATACGTAACTTGTTGGAGGTGACAAAAGATTATGTTAAAGGTTGCGTGAATGAATTCTTTAGTAGGGATCAGTACATTGCACAATGCAGATATATTCCTGATGTTGCAATTGAAGAATTGATATTTGAGGACATTGATAACCAGTACATGGCGAATAATAATTGTGGAAATGAAGTTTATTATGGCATTCCCACAGAAACTATAGAACTTGATTTTTATGATGAGTTGGTTTGTGATGGAGTTGCTACACCTCGGACGGAATTTTTTTTGGAAGAAATGAGACGAAGGGGTAAAAAACAGATTCAAAGACCTTGGACTAAAGTTTTGAAAGGTGTATTTGGGGATATTAAGTCGGAGCACATAGTTAATCCGATTACTGGAATGAAGGAACAGATAACATATATAGAACCAGTACATGATAGAAGCCATGAAGAAGTATTCAAAGAGAATCGAACTAGATTTTGTCAGGGTATACGAGCTTTTGTTGAAGCATCACTGGAAAGATTTGATAAAAGTTTTGTATCTGAGATTGATGCGGATACGTTGGTTAGAGAAATCGAAAAGATAAGAGTAGATTTATTGCCAGAATATTCTTGGTACAAGTTATGGTATGTGTGTTTTGGAACCATGTCATTAAAGATACTTGGTGAAGAGCCAAGTATGATTGCAATGAACTATATTACTGTCAAGTAAGGGACGTTTTACAAGTGTATCAAAGGAAATATTTGAGAAATCAACCCATCTTTTCCAAAGACAATTATACAATAACTCTTTAGGTAATGACTTATATTTCAGTATTCATAAGCAACTTCGAATTCAAAAGGAAGGATATTAATATGGAATGAAGGGGGTGCGGACGAAAACTTGGACCGTCTCACCCCGTTATTCTTCATCACGGTGTTTTTTATAAGCTTTAAGTAATATCTAGGGATACTGAGGATGTTTAGAGTGGATTATAGTAGGAATAACTCTAAGAGGAATTATGTTATGAATATAGATGACAAGACTTTTGATTTTGCGTATATCATGGCCTTTCGTGATGCGACCATGAGGAATGCTTTTCCGAGACATAGTGATGAGAAGGATAACGATTTTCATACCAGGAAGAGAAGAATAAAGAATCATTCAAAGCCAATAGTTAAAAATTATATTGATGCGATTATGAAAGATGACAATCAGATGGTTCCGTTTACTGTTATCAATAGACTCTGTGATAGAGATAACACTGATCAGGGATTCACCTTCGGCAATGCACAGAAGCTTGTGAATATGACAGCAAAGTATATGTTTTTATCGGCTTACGGTGATACGGAGAAAAGAGAATTGTTTAAAAACTGTCATTGTCCTATGGATGGTGTGATGATGGAGCGTTTGAGGGAGAAATGCGAAGAGTATACTTTGAAATTAGAAAAATTTGAGATACCTTGGAGCAGGTTGAAAAAAGATGATGAAAAATCAATTAAGGAATATGAAAAGTTCCAGTATTACATAAACCAGATTGCAAAACAAGAAAATATTTATCCTATAGAAGTGGATTTTATGTTTTGGGATGAATGAGACCGAGAGATGCAGGTGCATCCTTTTGATAAAGAAGATGCCCGAAGTTTGATGAGGTTTACCGTTTAATGGAATGAAATGAAAACCATATATCCTAAAGCAATCAATTTGGGATCAATCTTTTATTAGTAATTTGATTGTGTTGAAACAAAAAAAGAATAAAATAGACGCGATAGCAAAAAATGAGGGAGCCGTTTTACTTTATATATCTGTCATGCAGATGCCAAGTTAAACGGCTCCTTTAAGGGTATGTTGACAAATATTACCTTAGAGCGTAACATTTAGCAGATAAGTAATTTTAAAAATCAAAGTGCTGATAAAAAAATAACGATGGCAATAGTGATGTTTCAACAAGGTTAACTCGAATGATTTTGAATCATCTTATTAATTTGCAGTTAATAAGATGCGAACTTAAGGCATTATATTAGTTGATAGATGGGCACCTTGATTGTGGCTTTAAAAAGTTTATAAAATTTTAATTGTGACAGGTATCTTTTTTGTGAAGTTAAGATGAAGAACATCTATTATCATGAGACTAATGCACTATATTCATTATGTAATAAGGTTGATGATATTGTTAACTCAAAAGTTGAAGTTGCAACATCATTATTTTCATTACAGGAAATAGTTGAAGGAATTGACGAAAAAAATTCTTTTAAAAGAAAATCTGTTTTGGAAAAATGTATTAGAGCTTCAGGTATTAATATATTTCCTTATGTTGTCAGAGAATGTATAGGTACTGCGTTTAATTTGGATTTATCAATGATTGAATCTATTTTAATAGAAAAGCAGAAGGTATGGCAGGAAGTAGGCATAATAAAAGAATCTAAGGACTATAAAGATTATTCAAAAAGAATTGGAGAAGTCTTTGGCGAAGATGCTTTAAAAAGAAAACAATGGATAGAAGAAGATGATAAAAAATTAAAGGATAGTCTCTCAAAATGCATAAATGATGACAGAATTATGTACAAAAAAATAATAAAGGAGCAAGAAACTCATCCCACATATATTGAAATGGATGTAAATAAAGCATTTGGATTTGAAAGAAATGAAAAAGAGATTGAAAGGAGAGAGGATCCATTTCAAAAGCTGTGTGATAAGTTATTGTTACCACTTATTGAATCATTGGGAATAACATACGACGAGTTTGAGATAGAAGATATAATAAAAAACTGTGATAAGAAAGCTTTGACCGCGTATATGTTTGGAACGGATGCATATAGTAAGGTTAAAATGGCCGAAATGTTTGATGATCATAAATTGGCCGAAAGGAATGATATAAATGATCTTACACATTTGTTATATCTTAGAGATGAGAATTATATTATAGTAAGCAATGATAAAATTTTTGAAAAATGTACTTTCAAAAAAATGAGGATGAGCACACAGGAGTTTATGAATATAGTTAATAAGGATAAAGATGGGCTTTCTATAGTAGATGGAAAGGATCAGAATAAGAAGCCAACAAATGAAATAGTAAAACATGTCTATATTGTAGGAAGTAAGAGCATCGGTCAGTACGGTGGATATGAATCTTTCGTTATGAACCTCCTACAGCATCATAAATATAAAGGAAATATAAAGTACCATGTAATTTGTAAGGCCAATGGACAAGGGTATATGGATATAGACAGGTTGCCGGGAGCTGAGCGAGTGAATGAAAAAGAATTTACATATTGCAATGCTCAATGCATCCTTATCGATATCCCGGAAAAGCTAGGAGCAGCACAGGCAATTTATTATGATTTAAAAGCTCTGAAATGGTGCTGTGATCATATTGAAAAAAATCACATAGAGGAGCCGATTGTTTATATCCTAGCATCAAGGGTTGGACCTTTTGAGAAGCAATATGTTAATAGGATTCATAAATGCGGTGGACAAGTGTGGCAGAATCCGGATGGGTGGGAGCATGCGCGTAGAAAATGGAATAAATATATACGTAAGTATTGGAAATTAAGTGAGAAATATGCAGTTAAGTATGCGGATTTGATTGTTTGTGACAGTAAGCACATCGAGAGTTATATTCAGGACGAGTATTCATGTTATAATCCGAAAACAACATTTATTGCATATGGATCATATATAACTCCTAGTAAATTGAATGATGATGATCCTAAATATACAGGATGGCTCAGGGAACATAAATTACGAGACAAAGAATACTATTTAAGCGTCGGAAGATTCGTACCGGAAAATAACTTCGATGTTATGATCAGAGAGTTTATGAGAAGCAAGACAGACAAAGATTTTGCAATCATAACAACTGAAAACCCTAAGTACGCCGAAGAATTACAGCAGAAGTTCAATTTTAAAGGTGATAAGCGAATCAAGTTTGTAGGCACAGTATATGATGCAGAACTTCTGAAGAAAATTCGCGAAAATGCTTATGGCTATTTCCATGGTCATGAGGTTGGTGGAACCAATCCGTCGCTTCTTGAATCACTTGGAAGTACAAAAGTTAATCTTCTGTTTGATGTTGGATTTAACAAAGAGGTTGCCGAAGATGCAGCTTTCTATTGGAACAAAGAAGAAGGAAGTCTCGTAGATGTAATAAACAAATGTGATGCAATGTCTGAAGAGCAAAGAAATGAAATGGGACAGAAAGCCAAGAAAAGAATTGAAGATGGATATAGTTGGGAATATATTTGCGATATGTATGAAAAAGCTATATTGAGTAAATGATTTTAAACTTATTATTCTGATTTTGTTTGGAGTGAATTAAAACCATATGAAGTATACTAAAAGAAAATATCTATATATTGCGTTTGTGATTGTTGCATCCCTATGTATTGTATCTATGGGGGGGGTAAACTCTATCAGCATGAAAAATGGCAGAGTAGAATGATTCATTTTTTAATGGACAATGCTGCTTTTAAAAAAGATGAATTATCATCAGAAATTAAATATGCCGAACATTCAAAGATACTGCCAAACGGAATTACAATTACGAGTAAAGGTGGTGAAGGATTGGGATGTCCTCCAAATAGTGAGATATCAGCTATTTATGCGTTCAATAATGGATACGATGGTTATAGGATAAACATTTGCAAAACAAAAGATGGAATTTTGGTATGTTCGCATGATGCTAGCATAAATAGTATTGCAAGAAATAAAGATGGTACAGAGATAAAAGAAGCTATAATCATAAGTGAACATACACTTCGTGAGATAAATGCCTATGATTTTGGAATTAAATATGGCGAAGAATATTCTGGTTTAACGATCACAACGTTTAAGGACATGGTTGCAAAAACAGCTAAGCTAGGACTTAAGTTAGATATTGAATGGAAATATCCGGATCCTAAAAAAGAAGATTTTGAATATATATACAACGTTATATCAAAAAATGGCTACTCAAACAAGAATTGGCATTGGATAGGATATAATAAAATGTATCTTGATTGGTTTAAAGAAATTTGTGACTATGTTGATGAAGAAGTGCTGATTCACCCATCAAGTATAGATTAGGATTTAATATATTATGCGATGTCTGCTAATCACGATGTTATAGTTGGATATTGGGAATCGGAGATAGAAGATGAATACATTATTCGACTACATAAACTAAATATCAAACAAAAAAGAGGTACAGCAGGGAATACTGATGCTTTGATAGAGGATATTGAATCTGGAGTAACAGAATTAGAAGCTTGCTTTAAGAATCCAAAAGAGGCGCTTGTTGAATATGCGTTGAAGTATAATAAGGAATAAAAATGAATGACAATAAAAGAGTACAGGAACTAACTATATTTACATTAAAAACATTTATAGATTATTGTGAAAAATACAATCTGCGTTACTATTTTACGGGAGGCGCATTAATTGGCGTGCTGAGACACAAAGGCTTTATCCCATGGGATGATGACATAGATGTTGGAATGCCACGTAAAGATTTTGACAGGTTTCATGAGTTACTTAAGAAAGACATGCCGGAAGGGTTTGGTATATGCAATAGATATACAGATTCAAACTGGCATTTTGCAATGAGTCAGTTTATTGATCTGGAATCCGAAATAGAGATACATCTTGCGGAAAAGCCGAGAAAGGCTCACATTTGGATTGATGTTTTTCCTTTGGACGGGCTGCCAAATAACAAAATTTTAAGATGGCTGAGAGTTAAAAATATACTTCTTCATAGATATTTGGTCCAGATTGCTAATATTAGCATTCAAGTAGATGCCAATCGTAGCAGACCCAGAATGGAGAAGATGATACTGGATTTTTGTAAAGTGATTCCGATATCCAAACTGATAAATACAAATAAAACCATAGATAAATTGGAAAAGATCCTAAGGAAATCTGATTTTTATAAATCAGAATGGTGTGGTAATATGCTTGGACGTTACAGAGAGCGAGAAGTTGTAAAAAGAGAGTGGTTTGGTACTCCGGTGAAGGGAATTTTTGAGGGAATTCAAGTGGATATTCCTGAAAAAAGTGATGCTATTCAAAGGTCTCTATACGGAGACTATATGAAATTACCACCTGAAAAAGATAGAGTTGCTCATAATGTAACTATTCTTAAGTGCAGAAATATATGGGAGAACAAATAATGACAGTAGCGATTATTATAGCTGGTGGATCGGGACACAGAATGGGACAGGATATCCCAAAACAATTTATAAATGTATATGACAAGCCTGTTCTGATTTACACATTAGAGGGATTTCAGCGACATCCTCAGATAGATGCAATAGAAGTAGTTTGCATTGATGGATGGCATGATATTCTCTGGGCTTATGCTAAACAGTTTAATATTGATAAATTGAAGTGGGTAGTATCCGGTGGTAATACCGGTCAGGAATCTATAAGAAATGGTGTATATAATTTGGAAGGTAAAGTATCCGATGATGATGTGATCATAATTCATGATGGTATCAGACCGCTTGTTGATGAGACCGTTCTTACAGATGTAATTATGAAAGCTAAGAAATATGGAAATGCAGTAACATCGCTTCCTTACAATGAGCAAATATTTGTTGTAGACGATGAAATAAGTACTGTGAAATATATACCGCGAGAAACTCTTCGTCGTGTGTCTACGCCTCAGGCATATAAGTTTGGAAAGCTTAATTGGGCATACCATGAGGCATATGAGAAGGAAATCGGCATCTATGGTTCGGCCTATACCAATACAATGATGGTTGAGCTTGGAGAGAGGCTATATTTTGCTGCAGGATCGGATAAGAATATAAAGCTTACGACGAAAGATGACCTGGAAATGTTTAAAGCATATTTGAAGTCAGACAAGGATAATTGGTTGAAGTAGGTGAACGCCATGAATTTATATGAAAATGAGCTTTATATAAAAGATCTTGATTATGTAGCCGGCCTTGATTTGCCTTGGGATAAGTTAAATGGAAAGAGTGTATTGATTTCAGGTGCAACCGGATTGGTAGGTTCATTTCTTGTTGACGTATTGATGCAGAAAAATGAAGGTGGACTAAATTGTACAGTATATGCACTTAGCCGAAATGCGGAGAAGGCAGCAGATAAGTTCTCAAAATGGAATGAAAATAAACTACTTAAATTCATACCATATGATATTAATAAACCTTTTATATGGGATGACTTTAGCACCATAGATTATGTGCTTCACATGGCATCAAATACTCACCCGATGCAGTATTCAACTGACCCGATTGGTACAATCACAACCAATATTATAGGTGTCCAGAATATGCTTGATTTTGCAGTGGAACATCATGCAACACGATTTGCATTTACAAGCTCAAATGAAATATATGGAGAAAACCGTGGAGATGTTGAACTGTTTGATGAAGATTATTGTGGATACATAAACTCGAACACGATGCGTGCCGGATATCCTGAAAGCAAGAGATGCGGTGAAGCATTATGTCAGGCATATAAAGCTCAAAAGAATCTTGATGTGGTAATTCCACGACTTACACGCTCATATGGTCCGACAATGCTTATGAGCGATACAAAGGCAATCAGCCAATTTATAAGAAAAGGTATTGCCGAAGAAGATATTGTATTAAAGTCTGCAGGAACACAATATTACAGTTACACTTATGTTGCTGATGCTGTAAGTGGATTACTTTATGTGTTACTAAAAGGCGAAAATGGTGAAGCTTATAACATTGCTGATGAAAAGTCGGATATTATGTTAAAAGATCTTGCTGCAATAATAGCTGATATAGCCGAAAAAAAAGTTGTATTCGAACTACCGGATGAGGTTGAAGCGGCGGGATATAGCAAAGCGACAAAGGCGAGACTTGATGGCAGTAAACTTAAAAAGCTTGGATGGCAAGCTAGGTACGATATACAAAGTGGTATGAGAAGAACTATAGAGATGCTCAAGTAGGAGAAAACAATATATGGGACTCAAAGAAACATTTGAGAAACAAGGTGGAATGAATCTGATTAAACAGTATGCGAGGGCAGGTGTACTTGGTACAGCAATAGGTGAGTTTTTATTGTTGGGAAAATCAAGAATAGCGCTTGAAATTCTTAGGTTATCTACTCAGCTTAAGACAAAACAGAAGCTGGAAAAAAAATACAGATATGTTTTGGAAGGATTTGATCGAAAATATGATGATTCTCTACCACATGAGTCCAGTAAGAAAGTTTGGATTTGTTGGTTTCAGGGAATGGAACAAGCTCCTGAACTTGTGAAAAAGTGTTATGAGTCCATTAACGTAAACTTATCAGATAGGGAGATTATCCTTATTACATCTGAAAACATGAAGCAATATGTCCAGTTTCCAGAGTATATTATGAATAAATGGAAATCTGGCGTAATAACAAATACGCATCTTACTGATTTGTTAAGGTTAGAACTATTAATAAAATACGGAGGGCTGTGGTTGGACGCAACTGTTTTCTGTAGTGAACAGGAATGCGATATTCCAGAATATTTCTTTAATTCAGAACTGTTTTTTTATCAGAGTCTAAAACCTGGGAGAGATGGTAAATCAACATATATTTCATCATGGCTTATGAGTGCAAAGACTAACAATAAAGTACTAATGGCAACAAGAGAATTGTGTTATGAGTATTGGAAGCGGGAAAAACAAATGCTTGATTATTTTTTGCTTCATGACTTTTTTTCAATTGTACTTGATAGATATCCGGAAGAGTGGAAGAAAGTAGTACCTAGAGATAATGCAACTCCTCATATTTTATTACTAAGATTATTTGATTTATATGATGGTGACAATTGGAAAGCTATAAAGGGACAAACTCCATTTCATAAGTTAAGTTACAAGTTTAATAAAATAGAAGAACAAAAACAGGACACATTTTATAAGACTGTAATTCTAAAATACTAAATAATAAAATGAACAAAATATTATTATCGATAATAATTCCTATATATAATACTCCTAAAGATAAACTTGAAAGATGCAAGAGTTCAGTGGATCGGCTTATTATGAATTCTGATTTTAAAGTGGAGTGTATTTTTGTTGACGATGGATCTGATGAATATGTAGAAGAGTGGTTTAGAACTTCAAATTTACAAACTTCATACAGTTTTATAAAAAAGGAGAATGGTGGCGCAAGTTCAGCGAGAAATGTTGGCATTGAAAAAGCCAAAGGCGAACGTATTATGTTTGTAGATGCTGATGATGAAATAATACCGGATAAGATAGAGTCAATTCTTCAAAAGGATTTCGATGCAGATATTATTATTTCTGATTTGATATATAAAAAGGGTGATGATTATTCAGTGTGGAAATTGCATCCATACAATAAAAGTGATATTTCAATGGAAAATGTATTGGACAAATTATCACAAAATGGAAAATTGAATGGACCGGTATGCAAAATGATAAATTATAATTATCTTATTAATTCTGGAGCAGTATTTCCGGAAAATATGATCGTTGGTGAAGACGCTGTGTTTTTTTATAGATTATTAAGAAATAAACCTATAATTCAGTATTTTCCCGAATCAACCTATATTTACCATTCTGAATTAACATCCTCTAAAAATCGATTGCATATGTATGCGGATGGTATTTTAAATGATTATAAGACCATGTATGTGGAATTCTTAATGCTTTTGAAGTCATTGAGAATAGATGATAAAACAGGCAATATGTTGATAAAGAATAAAACGGAGTACTACATTAAACAAATCTTTGATTTTTTGCTTGATTCAGTATCATATCATTTATGTTCTAAGAATATCAAGGAAAAGATTAAAGAAAGAGTAGATTTGCCTTTGAATTATAGTCCTTTTATAATAAGAAAATGCAATATATTAACAAGGATGGAGTACTTTTATATAAAAAATAATAGCAATACGATAACTATTATTTTAAATATATTTCGAAAAATATATTTAAGGTGTAAAAAGGTGTATCATGAGAACAATAAGAAGCAAGATTTTTAGGAGTGCTTTTGCTATTTACTACATTGGTTTGTTAGTTTCTGTTACAATGATGCCATTTAGTGATCAATTAAGAAAAATCTGCATGGCGATTTCTTTTTTATTGTATTTATTATTGATAGTTATCAATCTTTACAATTCAGGAAGAGTGAAAAAGAATAGAATATTAATTATTCTAATTATAGCATTATTTTCTTGTGTTTCTTTTTTTGTGCGAGATTTTTTTCTCCTTATGATATGTACAATGGGTTTGGCCTCGAGATATGTTACAGATAGGGATATAGATAAGATTTTTAAGTTGGCGATTAAATTGACTATTGGAGTTTCGATAATAGCCGTATTTGGGTGTGTTGTGGGGATTGTGCCGAATATTAATACACCTAGAGGATGGGAGACAGCTGATAGATACGCATGGGGGTTTAATCATAGTCAAACCCCTACGCTTCTGTTTTATTATGTGTTATTGTACTACTATTGTATTCAAAAAAGAGTAAATTTTTTCTCTGCCGTGGTATTCTGTATAATCTCGATGTGCTTGGGTAAAATATTTGATGCGCGAAATGCCGTACTCTCAACATTGCTTTTTTTTAGTTTAGTAGGAATATACTACTTTAATAGGATTATGAGGTTGGCATGGTCTGAAAAATGGCCTTCACAGATGACAAAACTGGCCCCAATCATAATGTCAATCAGCACTTTTGTATCAATTTTTCTTTACAATAAAGGGAAGATTGTGGCTTTTTGCCTTGATAAGTTCTTGTCGGGTAGAATTAGGATTTCTGCCCTTAATCTTCAATCAGTACCGATTAAGATACTAAATTTTGTATCATATACTAATTATGAGGAAATGTTGGTAAGTACCGTTGATAATGGGTATTTATATATAGTTTTAAGATATGGCTTGGTTTTTATGCTTTTTGTGTTCGTTTTAATCGGCCAAATTGTAAAGTATTACAAAAAAAATAAAAATAGTGTTGCGTGTTTAGCTTTATTATCAGCATGTGTATCAGCTGTAATTTCTAACCCTTTTACAGGCTGTTATTATTTACCGTTTTGGATGATTGGGATTATAAGTCTTATGAGAAATATAGAAAGGTACCATAATCAATTCGGTACAAGTTGAGATTTTTTGTCTGAGTGTTTGTTGTAAAAGGAAGGGAAGGACCTTGGAAAAAAAAGAGCTTATAAGTGTGATAGTACCTATTTATAATATGGAAGAATACCTGGATGATTGTATACAGTCTCTTATTCATCAAACGTATCAACCATTAGAGATTATTCTCGTGGACGATGGTTCTTCAGATAATTCAGGTAAAATGTGTGATTATTATGCTGGAAAATATGATAACATAAAAGCTTTTCATAAAGAAAATAAAGGTGTATCTTCTGCTAGGAATTATGGTATTAGCATTGCAAAGGGAAAATATATTGGATTTATTGACCCAGATGATTATGTTGATGTGCATATGTACGAGATTTTATATTCATTGCTAAAAAAGTACGAAGTTTCAGTTGCATGTGCAAGGTACGATCTGGTTGGAGAAGATCCGGGATATAAATTGCCAGTAGATAATGGAAAAGATGAATTAGTGTCAGCTCATGATTTAATAAAGACTCAAATTTTGGGAATCGATTGCTTGGATAGGTTTTGTACATACTCTGTATGGGATAAGTTATATTCTAAAGATGTTATAAAAGATTCTTGGTTTCCTGAAAAAGTACATTATGCAGAAGATGCCTTGTTTAATATAGAGGTCATTTTAAAAGCTAATAATGTGGCTTATATTAATAAAACACTTTATCATTACAGAATTATCAGGAAAAAAAACGAAAGGATTATTGAAAAAAAAATCAAAGATAAAATTCATTCAGAAGAGATACAAAAAAAGGTTTTGATTGATTCAGAAATGGAAGACCTTGTAAAGCTGAAAAAGATGAAAATCTATGATGATTTGGTTAGAATTTATTTATTTAAAGCTTGTCCCAATATAAATTCGTTCATCCTGGAAACAATTCGCGATAATAAAGTATCATGTAGAGAAATGATGAGAAGTGACTACTCGGTGTCTCGTAGATTCAAATTATTAACAATTCGTTTACTGTTTGAATTTTTCGCCCATTTTATATGTAAGAGTTCAGAGAATGTAAAAAATACTGCTAAATAATAAAAGTTTTGGAGTTAAGTAATATGGAAAAGAGTTTAATTGTGGCTTTTGCTGGCGGTCTAGGAAATCAGATGTTCCAATACGCTTTATATAGAAGATTGAAAAAAGATGGAAGACAGGTGAAGTGCGTTATTACCAATGATAGTGATGGTCCAATGCCTTTTAGTTTGGATATATTTCCGTCGGTATCTATTGATGTTGTTGAATCAAGTTTATTTTATGAAAGAAAGAAAGAATATGAAAATCGAAGTTTCTTAAAAAAAGTAATAGGTAAAATAATGCCCTGGAAGAAGGAGTTTTATTTTGAGAACGAAAACAAAGTATTTGATAATAATCCTTTCAAAATGGAAAAAGGCATAATATATGGCTATTTTCAAGGAGTTAATTATGTTGATCCAATAAGAGATGAATTACTAGAGGCTTTCAGATTTCCTGAAGGTGAAAGAAAACTAATTGATTTAATAAGAACATTGCCTCCGGATGCCGTATCAATACATATTAGAAGAGGAGATTATCTTGAACTGTCAAATAAATTTGGCGGGATATGTACAAAAAGGTATTATGAGAAAGCAATGGATTACATGAAAAAATTAGGATATGAAAATTTTGTTTTTTTTAGCAATGATATTTCATGGGTAAAAGATAATTTCAAGTTGAAAAATGCTATCTACATAGAAAAAACAATGTTTGAAGAATATCAAGATTGGTATGATATGAGCATTATGAGTAGGTGCAGTCATAATATTATTGCAAACAGTACTTTTAGCTGGTGGGGAGCATGGCTTAACAACAACCCTGACAAAGTGGTTATTTCTCCCCCTTACTTTGACAATGAGCATAAAAACAAGCAAATGGTTGAAAAAGATTGGATTATAATATCAGGGTAGATATTTAAATGAGAATTGAAAATACTTTAAAAAATAGCGGATACGCTATTGTATCATACATATTACTATCAGTTTTATCGCTGGTTGTTAGGAAAGTTTTTCTTGAAACTTTATCGATTGACTTACTTGGATATGAGGGCTTATTTGGAAATATATTCTCGTTACTTGCTTTGGCGGATTTGGGTTTGGATAATATAATTCTATATAAACTATTTCCTGCCTACACAAATAACGATAAAGAAGAAATAAATATAATTATGAGTGTTTATAAAACACTATATATATACGTGGGCCTTGCTGTGTTGGTTGTGGGAATTATGATCACACCAATACTGAAATTTATTATTCCTGATAATAATTTAGAGTGGAAATATGTTTATCTTATATATTTTGTTCAGTTGGCGATTACATTGTGTACATATTTTCTTGCATATAAGAGACTATTGTTTTCGGTATATCAAAATGAATATGTCTGCACAAGGATTGATACGTGTGTTCATGTCGTATCAAACATTGTAAGAGTTACCACTTTGTTTTTGTTTCGGAGCTATCTAATTTATTTATTCTGCAATTTCTTTTCAAATCTGATTAGTAATATAATTATATCCTATGAGGCAAATAAGAAATTTAGTTATATAGATTGGGGGAAAAAAGCAAATAAAAAAGAAATTCAGTCTATAGGAATAGGTAAGGATATTAAGAATAATATTATTCAAAAAGTATGTATTACAGTGTATGGTGGAACTGATAATATTGTTATATCTGCATTGTTGGGAATAGGCCAAGTTGGATTACTTGCTAACTATACAATGATTCAAGGTTATATAACCACATTTATGTTGAAGTTATTAAAACCTTTTCAGGCTTCGATAGGGAATTATATATATGACAAACCCTTGGAGGAGGGTTATCCATTATTTAAAATGTTCGATTTTGTGAGTTTCAATATAGCGTGTATTATTGCAACTTGCTATTTGACAATCTTTAATCCATTTATAAATATTTGGCTTGGTAATCAATACTGTTTGAGTATGGGTTTTGTATTAGCTTTCTCTATAAATCAATATATACTTTGGAATCATCAGTTTTTGACTTATTACAGATATTCCTTTGGCAAATATGAATTAGATAGAATACCTGCATTGATAGCTGCTGTGTTAAATGTTGTATTATCTGTTATTTTAGCTAAACCATTTGGGATGGCAGGTATTATGATTGGTACTTCTGTTGGTCATTTGGGATTATGGTTTGGAAGGGTTAGGGTAGTCTTTTCACAGTATATATTTGAAAAAAAGGAGCAAGTGAATTATTGCCTAACTCAGGCTAAAAGAATTTTGTTGTTCGTGTGCGAACTTGGTTTTGTTTTTTTTACAGATAAAAAGATCCCAGAATCTTTCGTGGGGATAATTATGCGAGTTATATTAGGTTGTATTGTCCCGTTGATAATAAATTTTGTTATTTTTTGGAAAACTGAAGAAATAAAATACATTATATATTATTTAAATAAAATATTAAAAGTGGTTAGAAACAAAAATAATTAAATATGATTATGTTTTAAAAAGCTAAACTATAAAATGTAGTGACTGTTTTTGCAAGACTATATATTTTAGAGAAAAGTATTATATATAATTACAACCAATGACTTTAATGCTTTTTGATATCCGGTTTTATTAATCGAGGAAAGTTCTTTTTTAAATGTGGAAGATATCCACACTGGCTTGATACATAAAAGTTTGTGCGTAAGGGTGACAGGTACCTTTAGGAAATGATGACATTAATCTTAAGAAATAGTTGGTGTGGCAGTGGACCAAAATACATTGTGAATTTCCTGAAGGATTAACTCGCGAATAAAAAATATCGAAAAAACCACGGATTTCCGCCAAAAAGTCTGGATTTTTGGTGTGAATGAATATTCTCGTGCGGCGGAGCCGCCTGTCCGGCAGAGACAGAGCCAATCTTCCGGTAGTGTAGAGCCAGTAGTTTTATGCCGCGAAAGGCTCTTGATATGAGTAACACATGATAGGATATTTGCCACGGCAATAGAGCTAAAAGCGCCTATCTGCCTCATTGCCGGACAATCATGTGTGATAGAGACTCATGTCAAGAACACCGTGGAATAAACTACTGGCGGGTGGCTCTCAAATATCGGAATGGTGGCTCTCAAACTCCGGACAGGTGGCTCAACCAGCCCCGGATTATTCATGTGAACTTCCAAAACTTTTGTGCAACTAGCGATGGATTGTAAACAACCAAACGGTCAAAACACCTTGAAAATACTGGAGCGTATGGGATGAAAAGATATACACGTCAGTACAAGAACGGATAAAGAAAAGATGTGATAAGAATAAAAAGCACATTTTAAAATATGAAAATGAGCTGTGGATGAAACATGTAATAGGAAAACTATGATGATTGTGGATAGCAAATATATGACAGAACAGTATGAAAAAGATATTTATAATTATGTTAAGAAAAAAGGCATCACGGATATTCATTCTATTGCTGATAAACTTAAATTGGAAGAAATCATTGTTTTGAAGCATGTTAATGATTTACAAAAGAAAGGATATTTGATGATTTCGGCTGTTCTTCCTTTAATTAACCAAGATATAAAAAATAGCCCTTACTATAGTTGTACAAGTAAGGTATACAATGATTAAGATGGGAGGTAAGCATAGATGGAACATCATGATATTGATCCATATACATTGCCGAGGGATAAAAAAGCATTATATATAAATGAACCGTGGTTGGTGGACAAGACTTTGTTGGAGCTTCCGATGCATCCGGAACCGGAAGAAGAAAAGGATAATTTAAGGGTGTATATTCCACTTGATATAAACAAAGAAGCAATACTTAGAAGACTGGACAGGCTTATTGTGCAGTATGGAGAAGCCAATGAAGAAAATGAATTAGAGTTCTCGATTGATGTTGACAGGTTGGTTTCTCAGGTGGAAATTTATGACCAGATTTGGAGTATTCGACATATGCCGGAAGAGGGGAAGCACAGTACAGAGGCGGTAGAACTTGTTAAGGAGTTCGTTGAAAGACTCGGGGATATTCCGGATGGCTGTGCAGAGTGTTTTCCATTCGACACTATAGATGAGTTGTCAAGGGAGTATCTTGATTAGAGGTGATTTGAATGATTGAGCTTTTTGCATCAAATCCGCCCTTGGTTGTTGATTCTAATCGAGTATTATACACAGCCAGCCCCTTTGCCAGAAGTTCGCTGTTTCATCTGCAGGAAATTGGTGAGCTTAAGGCATTGCATCAGCATCAATCTTCCCGTTCCAACTTACAATCTTTTCTGTTTTTTACGGTTATCTCCGGTTCCGGAGTGTTGATTTATGAAGGACATAAGTATGAGTTAAAACCATCGGATTGTGTCTTTATTGATTGTGAAAAATCATACATTCATCAAACGGATGAGAATGAGTTATGGACGCTTCGCTGGATACACTTTTATGGGCCGGCGTTGCCATCTATCTATCAGAAGTATTGTGAACGTGGGGGACGTCCGGTTTTTCAGCCCTCTTCAGATGATAAGTTGAAAGCTATCATGGAAGAACATCTTGCTTTAATGAATATAGCGAAGTCAGATGATTACATGCGGGATATGTTGATAAACCAGTACTTATCTGCGCTCATGACCCTTATCATGTCTGAGTCCTGGCATCCGGAAGATCAGGAAGAGATGCCTAAGAAGAGGTCAGTGCTTTTACCCATCAAGGAGTATCTGGATACCAACTATGCTCTAAAGATTTCTTTGGATGATTTGGCTGAACGGTTCTTTATTAACAAATTCTATTTATCAAAATCATTCAAAGAGCAGTACGGAGTTAGTGTGAACAACTATTTATTGTCCGTCCGTATTACAAAAGCAAAACAGCTTCTCAGGTTTTCTGATAAGCCTATAGAACAGATTGGATTAGAGTGTGGCCTGGGTCAGGCACATTATTTCAGTTCGAAATTTAAGGAAATAGAAGGCGTTCCGCCAAGTGTATATCGAGAGCAGTGGTGAGCTACTGCTCTCGAGTATATTTTTTATAAATGTGAATTTCCCGTAGGATTAATGTGAATTTCCCGTAGGATTAACTCGCGGCTAAAAAAATATCGAAAAAACCACGGATTTACGCCAAAAAACCTGGATTTTTGGGCGAATCCGTGGTAGAATTATAGAGAGTTAAATAACGCTCTACAGAGGAGGCCGATATGTTCTTAAAAGAGCTTGTTCCGATACCAAAAGATGAGAAGGGGATTTCGAAGAAAACCATCGATGGTATAACTTACGTTTATTACACATACGAAAGACACTATGACCCTAAGAAGAAATATACAGTCGGTAGTCTGACGTCCATAGGTAAGTGCGAAAGCCGCGATAGCGACATGATGTATCCCAATACAAACTATCTTAAGTACTTTCCGGATGCAGAAGTTCCGGAAACCAAGAACATATCTGAGCGAAGCGGCGTATTAAAGGTTGGACCGTATCTGGCAATAAAGAAGGTGGCTGAAGATTACCATCTCGATGATATGCTGGCCGATATCATAGGTGAAGATGCCGGTCTCTTCATTGACCTGGCAGCATACAGCATCATCGCTGAGAACAACGCAAATCAGTATTATCCTGATTATGCTTTTGACCATCCTTTGTTTACCAAAGCGATGAGGATATACAGTGATTCGAAAGTGAGCGATTTCATCAACAGTATCAGCCAGTCACAGGCAGTCGAGTTTCAGAACCAGTGGAACCTGCAGCATGATCACCGACAGAAGATTTATATCTCTTATGATTCAACTAACAAGAACTGCGAGGCTGGAGACATTGATCTGGTTGAGTACGGTCATGCAAAAGATGATCAGGGGAAACCAATAATAAATTATGCCGTAGCTTACGATTGTGATAATTCGATACCTCTGTTTTATGAAGATTATCCGGGAAGTATTACCGATGTTGCCCAGCTTCAGTTTATGCTTGAAAAAGCAAAAGGTTATGGTTATGAAAATGTAGGATTCATCCTTGACCGTGGATATTTCAGTGAAGAGAACATCCACTACATGGACAAGTGCGGATATCAGTTCGTGATAATGGTCAAAGGGATGAAGAAGTTTGTAAATGAACTGATTTTGTCAAGAAAAGGCATGTTCGAAAACAGAAGGGAAAACAGTATCAGGGAGTATCAGGTGAGTGGCATAACTGTGAAGAGAAAGCTGTATGCTTCAGATACGAAAGACCGTTACTTCCATATTTTCTACAGCGACCGAAAGAAAACTGCAGAAAGAGAGAACTTTGAAGAGCGAATAGATAAACTGGCTGCATTCCTGAAGAAGCATGAACATGAAAAGATACAGCTCGGTAAGGAACTGGAAAAATACTTTGATCTTATATACAGCAAAAAGGGAGAGCCAGATGAAAAGTTCATGTTCGCCAAAGAAAAGTATGAAGAGATCAACAAAGTGATAGACCTCTGCGGGTACTTCGCGATTATCACATCTGAGAAAATGACCGCAAAGGAAGCGCTGGAATTGTATAAAGGCAGAGATGTTTCGGAGAAGCTTTTCCGTCAGGACAAGTCCTATATGGGAGACAGGAGCTTCAGGGTACACTCTACGGAATCTATACATGCAAAGATTTTCATAGAATTTGTGGCGTTAATCATCAGAAACAAGCTTTATAGGATGCTGAAGGACTACAAGATAGAAACTGAAAGCAAGCAGAATTATTTCTCGGTTCCGGCTGCGATAAGAGAACTCAGCAAGGTAGAAATGATAAGGCAGGCTGATGGTAACTACAGACTTGACCATGCGGTAACAGCCACATGTAAAACATTGTTCAAGGCATTTGGAATCAACGATGCAAAGATCAAATCCGGTGTCAGAGAGATCACCGCACGTTTAAAATACTCTGAGGAGGCATAAAGAAAATGAAACGAGGAAGGAAACCGGCATCATCGATAGACGAACGAGTTGAGAAACAGAAACTGATCGTGCTTAAGGATAAAGAAAAGATGGACAAGGACATAGCGATCCTTGACGATCTGATGAAAAAGCAGGAGGAGCTCCGAAACAAGAAGCTCCTCAGCGCTATAACTAAGAGTAATAAGAGTTTTGAGGATATAATGGCTTTCTTAACAGAAAATACGGATGGGGAAAGCGAGGAGAGTTAAAAGGGCAGGAAATTCACAATAAAAATCATCAAAACAAAAAGCCAAGATTTTGTAAGTGGAAGCCAAGATTTTGAATTCGAATTTATGATGACTTCGCTTATAATACGCATATTATAAAGAATCTCAGCATGGATGGTCAAAGATTATCTATGCTCGGATTAAGTAAATATATTACAAAGAGTATTAGTCCCAGGAAGGAATTGATAGCATGAAGAAAGCATTGATAACCGGAGTGACCGGACAGGACGGATCATATCTGTCAGAATTTTTGATTGATAAGGGCTATGATGTCCATGGCATAATTCGTAGATCCTCTGTGGATTTCAGAGAGCGTATTGCACATCTTGAAGGTCATCCACAGTTCCATCTGCATTTCGGAGATCTATCTGATACAAGTTCTCTTGTAAAGGTTATCGGGATGGTAAGACCTGATGAGATATATAACCTTGCAGCTCAGAGCCATGTGCAGGTAAGCTTTGATTCTCCTGAGTTCACAGCGGATATCGATGCTACAGGAGTGTTGAGAGTACTGGAAGCCGTTAGAATCACAGGATTGGCAAGTACTTGTCGTATCTACCAGGCTTCGACCTCAGAGCTTTACGGCAAGGTTGAAGAGGTACCTCAGAACGAGAATACTCCGTTCCATCCATATTCACCATACGCTGTAGCAAAGCAGTATGGTTTCTGGATCACAAAGGAGTATCGTGAGGCATACAACATGTTTTGCTGTTCCGGTATCCTTTTCAATCATGAGTCCGAGAGACGTGGCGAGACGTTTGTTACAAGAAAGATAACTCTTGCAGCATCTCGTATTGCTCAGGGCAAGCAGGATAAGCTCTATCTTGGAAATCTTGATTCTCTTCGTGACTGGGGATATGCAAAGGATTACGTTGAGTGTATGTGGCTGATCCTCCAGAACGATAAACCGGAAGATTTCGTAATTGCGACCGGTGTACAGCACAGTGTACGTGAGTTCACACAGCTTGCATTCCATCATGCCGGTATCGAGCTTGAGTTCACAGGTTCAGGCATGGATGAGAAGGGTATTGATAAGGCAACCGGAAAGGTACTAGTTGAGGTATCTCCGGATTTCTATAGACCGACTGATGTAGTTAACCTTTGGGGTGATCCTTCTAAGGCAAAGAGAGAACTTGGATGGAATCCTACTAAGACAAGCTTTGAGGAGCTTGTTAAAATCATGGTTGACTATGATATGAAGAAGGTTGCTGTTGAGAGAGCTGAAGAGCATATTAGGACCAACCTCGCAGAGTACCTTGAGAAGGGTGTTGTTAAGTAAATAGATTTGAAAGAAGGTAAAATCGTTATGATGCCTGAACAGTATAGAGCCAAACAGGCTCCTATGGCTAAGGATGCAAAGATTTATGTCGCAGGTCATCGCGGCATGGTGGGTTCTGCTATCGTAAGAGAGTTACAGAGACAGGGCTATACAAACATTATTACAAGAACACATAAAGAACTTGATCTGACCAGACAGGACCAGGTTGAAGCATTCTTTGAGGCTGAGAAACCGGAGTACGTGTTCCTTGCGGCTGCTAAGGTTGGCGGTATTATCGCAAATCAGGAGCATTTGGCTGATTTTATGTATGAAAACATGATACTTGAGATGAACGTGGTTCATTCAGCATGGCAGAACGGATGCAAGAAATTGGAGTTCCTCGGTTCATCCTGCATTTATCCTCGCATGGCGCCTCAGCCTATGCCGGAGTCGTGTCTCTTGACATCTGAGCTTGAGAAGACTAATGAGGCGTATGCTCTTGCCAAGATTTCCGGACTTAAGTATTGCGAGTTTTTAAACAAGCAGTATGGTACAGATTACATTTCTGTAATGCCTACAAATCTTTATGGACCGAATGACAACTATCATCCGACACACAGTCATGTTCTGCCGGCTCTGATCCGTCGTTTTCATGAAGCTAAGGTGAATGGTCTTACAGAAGTTACCTGTTGGGGGGATGGTTCACCGTTACGTGAGTTCCTGTATGTTGATGACCTTGCTAACCTTTGTGTATTCCTTATGAATAACTACAGTGGCGATGAGACTGTTAACGCAGGTACCGGTAAGGAACTGACAATTAAAGATCTTACTGAGCGTGTTGCAAAGATCATCGGTTACACAGGAGAAATCAAGTGGGATACGACCAAGCCTAACGGAACTCCGAGAAAGCTTCTTGATGTTAGTAAGAGCAAGGAAATGGGATGGGAGCCGAAGTACAGTCTTGATGAAGGTATCAGACTGTCTTATGAGGATTTCCTTAATAATCCGATGAGGGCAGAGAGATAAAATCGGTGTAATGTAAAAGGAATAGTTTGCCAGTGGCAACTATTATGCAATAGCTTACATATAGTGCTCCTGGTCTTTGAAAGCTCTAAATATCTAAGAAAAATATCGTAAGTCAATGGTTAATGGGCTGCTGTGAGGAAGAGATGACTTACAGTGGCTCGTTTTGTTTATTAATAAAGGAACTCAGTGGATGTACTTGTGAATTTCATTTGGGGTCATCAGAAGTATAACAAAAAAGTTCTTCACTGGAATCATGGCAACTGAGTGGTCAAAAAAGAGGTAATGTGTATGAATATAGTTCTTTTATCAGGTGGTTCAGGAAAGCGTTTGTGGCCACTGTCAAATGATGTTCGCTCTAAGCAGTTTATTAAGATATTCAAGGATGAAAAAAATGAGGGCGAGTATGTCTCTATGGCACAGAGAATGTACAACTCCATCAGGAAGATCGATACTGGTGCCAAGGTTACAGTGGCAACCTCCAAGAGCCAGGTGTCTGAAATTCATAATCAGTTGGGCGAAAACGTAGGTGTGTCCATCGAGCCTTGCAGAAGAGATACTTTTCCGGCTATCGCATTGGCAACAGCTTATCTTCATGACGTAGCAGGTGTGGGTGAGAATGAGGCAGTTGTTGTCTGTCCGGTGGATCCTTACGTTGAAGATGATTATTTTGCTGCTTTGAAGAAGTTGGCTGAACTTGCAGAGGAAGGAGCGGCTAATCTTACGCTTCTTGGTATGGAACCGACATATCCTTCTGAGAAGTATGGATATATCATTCCTGAAACTAAAGATACTGTGTCAAAGGTTGCGAGCTTTAAGGAGAAGCCTGATCTGGAGACGGCAAAAGAGTACCTGAAGCAAGGGGCGCTTTGGAATGGGGGAATATTTGCTTATAGGCTTGGCTATGTTCTCAAACGTGCACATGAGCTGATCAAATTTGATGATTATTATGATCTTTATCAACATTACGATGAGTGCACGAAGATCAGTTTCGACTACGCTGTCGTCGAGAAAGAGGCTGACATTCAGGTGCTCCGTTTCAATGGTCTCTGGAAGGATCTCGGAACATGGAATACCCTCACTGAAGCTATGAGCGAAAACATTGTCGGAAAAGGTGAGATGAATGAAACATGTGAAAACGTACACATTGTAAACGACCTTGATGTACCTGTTTTGGCAATGGGACTGAAGGATGTAGTTATATCAGCTTCTCCTGAAGGGATTCTGGTATCTGATAAAGCTCAGAGTTCTTACATAAAACCTTTTGTGGATAAGTACGAGCAGCCGATTATGTTTGCTGAGAAATCATGGGGATCATATTTGGTTCTCGATGTTGAAAAGGAATCCATGACAATCAAGGTGACTTTACATAAAGGCCACTCTATGAATTATCATAGTCACCAAAACAGGGATGAGGTGTGGACTATCATTTCCGGTAACGGAAGAACTGTGGTAGATGGTATGGTGCAGAATGTTAAAGCCGGAGATGTCGTTACCATGCAGGCAGGCTGCCGTCACACAATAATCGCCGATTCTGAGCTGCAGCTTATCGAAATCCAGCTTGGAAAGGAGATCAGCGTACATGACAAGAAGAAGTACAAGCTTGAGATCTGAGGATGTTGTGGTTTCTGATTGTGGTTGTGTGAGTGAGAGTAAAGGCACAGATAAGCTGAGAAATTCTGGTGAGAATAAAAGTGATGACAGGGAGAATAGCGTGATCAAAAAAGATAGCATGATCGACCGGAGAGGTATGGCAAATCAGGATAGCATTAGCTTTGGAAATAAGCCGTTCTTGCTATCACCGGCCGGTAAGGATTACATTTGGGGTGGTCAGCGTCTTAATGATGAATATGCAAAAGGGATAGATCTGACCCCTCTTGCAGAGACCTGGGAGTGTTCTACACATCCGGATGGACCAAGCGTCGTTGCATCCGGTGAATATGAAGGAATGACCCTGGCAGAGGTGCTTAAGTCTCATCCGGAGTTTCTGGGAACTCATCCGATATCGGTCATCGACGAAGGAATTCCGATTCTTGTAAAGTTTATTGATGCCAAGAATGATTTGTCAGTTCAGGTGCATCCCTCTGATCAGTACGCAAAAGAGCATGAAAATGGTCAGCTTGGTAAGACGGAAATGTGGTATGTGGTTGATGCTGAACCCGGTGCTGAACTCGTCTATGGGTTTAAGAATGAAGTGACGAAGGAGCAGGTTAGGTCTAGCATAGCTGACGGAAGCATTGAAAAATACATGCACACTGTTCCGGTTCATAAAGGCGATATGTTCTACATCGAAGCCGGAACGGTTCATGCCATCGGTGGGGGTATCCTGATCGCTGAAATTCAGGAGAGCAGTAACTTGACATACAGACTCTATGATTACAACCGTGTAGATAAAAACGGAAAACTCAGAGAACTTCATATCGAAAAAGCTCTTGATGTAATGAATTTAAGTTCATCTGCAGAACCACGTCAGCCTATGAGAAAACTGCAGTACAAACCGGGTAGTGCATATGAACTACTTAGCCGCTGTAAGTATTTTCAGGTTGAAAGAATGCTGATCAACACAGAACGGATCAAGACCATGGCTGAGTTCCAGAGCAGTGAGACGTCGTTTGAAGTGTTACTCTGTATCGATGGTTGCGGAGTGATGTTCGGTGAAGATGTCAGCATTAACATATTCAGAGGCGACTGCATCTTTGTTCCGGCGAATAGCGAGAAGCTGAAGATACATGGGAAGGCGGAGTTTTTGAGGATCTCTTGTTGATGTAAAGGGTGGATATTATGAATATAAAGGATGAATACAAGCGCTGGCTTGAAAAAGCTACCGCAGATCAGGATTTGATTCCTGAACTTGAGAAACTTGATGACGAACATTGGCGCATGACACCATTAAATCCGATTTTTAAACCGTCAGTCTAAGGATTGGCGGTTTTATTATGCTTATTTTTAAGATATAGACCTGAAGAAAAGGAGGTAATTGAACATGAGTAAAGAAACTATTTATGGCTACGCTAGAGTTTCAACAAGAGAGCAGAACGAGGATAGGCAGATTATTGCCTTGATGGAAATGGGAGTACCAGAGCAGAATATCTATCTGGACAAGTTGTCCGGTAAAAATTTTGAACGCCCACAGTACAAGAAGTTGTTGAGGAAGCTGAATAGTGATTCAGTTCTGTATATTAAGTCAATTGATAGGTTGGGACGTAGTTATCGAGATCTCAGCGAACAATGGCGTATCATAACAAAGGAAAAAGGTGCTGATGTTGTAGTTATTGATATGCCTATTCTGGACACAAGAAGAGAGAAGAATCTTCTGGGAACGTTTATAAGTGACTTGATACTTGCACTTTTGTCTTATGTAGCGGAAACGGAATACCGAACTATTCACCAGCGACAAGCGGAAGGTATTGCGGCGGCAAAAGCGAGGGGAGTTAAACTTGGTAGACCACCAAAGCCATTGCCAGATAATTTCCATGAAGTTTATCAGAAGTGGGAGGCAGGAAAAGTATCAACGGAAGAGGCGGCTAGGCGTGTAAATATGCCACCTTCCACCTATCGTTATAGAGCAAGCATATACAAGAATGCCACTTTATAGTGAGTGCATCTTCTCACAAGAAGGTGTACATTCTCGTGGAGTTAAATATAGGAGCTATTTTGAGGAACAAGAATTCTTGAAAATGCTGATTTATATGGCTTTTACTCAGTAAAAGTCTTATAATGAAAAATGTTGATTTTACATTTTATAGAAAACAAAAAAGTACACATTTTGGAGGCCTTAATGAAGGGGAAGAACATCAGTTATATAGATGCTTTAAAGGGCTTAGCAATCCTAGGAGTAACGATGGTGCATACAGGGGGGAGTGCATTACCAGGTGTATTTGGTAATATTGGTTCAAATGGTGGAAGAGGCGTGCAAATGTTTTTCATTATTTCTGCTATGCTTACATTTGAATCTCTTAGTAATTATTTTCCAGAACGAAAAGATGTTATAGTTTCGCAGATATTGAGATGGTATAAGAAAAAAGTATTGAGACTTATGCCTATGTATTATTTTGCAATAATTTGTAGCATGCTAACAAAATCATGGAGCACATATTGGCTTGGTAATGAAGGACATGTAACCGTTAAAAACATTATTGCGCATATATTCTTTATTCATGGATTTTTTCCACATTACACAGATAGTATTCTGGGGGTGGATTGGTATTTAGGTGTGCTCATAATTTTTATAATTATTTCTCCACTTTTATATAAATTTGTTGATTGTTTGGAGAAATCAATAGCTTTATTTATATTAGTTTATCTGGCTAATCCATGGCTGAATGCTAGACTTGCTAATGTAATTCCTGTTGATAATGATCCTGTTATTTACAACACATATATTTCGTCTTTCGGACCATTAACGCAGATACTTGTTTATACAATGGGAATTGTATTGTTTTTCTATGTTAAAAGAATCAATGAATCTGAAATTAAGCATAGGAAAGTATTGTCATATATAATCTTGATATTTGCAATTGTGCTGCTTTATGGACAGGTCAATGGAGCTCCGCAAATTTATAGGTTTTCCTACACAGAAATGTTTGGTTTGTTCTTTGTAATAGTCATAATAAGTCAGGCTATTCATAGTTCAAAAATAATTGATAATCCTTTTTTCAGATTGTTTGGTAAATATTCATATGGTATTGTAGACTTTGCAAAAAAGTTACACTAAACCATTAAATAGGGGATTTCTCCCCTATACTTCAAGGAACGTCAGAACCTCCTGCAGGCTCTTGTTA
>NZ_FNRG01000042.1 GCF_900107835.1 Oribacterium sp. KHPX15 | reverse complement strand
GACACTAACTCCGAGTCAGAAGACAAGTCCGAGGATATTTCCGAAGACACAAATACTGCAGTGGGCTCTGAACCAGAGGAAGTTAAATCCAATGTAGATGATAAAGCTGAGCAGTTTGAGCTTTCTGACAAGACAGGTCACATTGAATCGATCAGATTCAGCAGACCGGAAAGAAAGACAGAGGCACCAACCGAACAGGAAACAGAAGCTGAAACTCAACCTGAGACTCAAGAGGAAACTCAAGAGGAAACCACTCAGGAGGAGACAGCGCCGGAAACAGTAGCTGAGACTCAGCCGGAGACCATACCTGAACCAGAAACTGTCGCTGAGACAGAAGATGTAAAGGAGGTTCCGACGATTAGTCACACAACACACGATGGAGGAATCACAACTTATGACAACAGTGAGATGGATTACATCAATAATCTGGAAACACCAGTTGTTGTAGTTGAAGAGGTAATCCCTGAGCCACAGGCTATCGAAGTACAGCAACCTGTAATAATCGCTACAGAGCATAGATCTACACCCAAAACAGGTGAATCAGACGATTTGTATATGTTACTTGCTTGTATCCTTGTCCTTATAGCATTGCTTATTAATGCTCCATCTTTCTATGTAAAGAAGGGTACAACTCTGTTACAGGAAGTCAAATCCAGTACAAGAATAAATAGTGTGAAGGCAACTAAGGTAAAGGTATACATGGTAAATGCTACTGTAAAAACAAATGAGACAAGGAGATCTCACAAAACACATAGGAGGGCACTTGCCTTTCTTGTTGTAGGTCAGCTCTGCTAACATAGAGGTTCTGGCCATAGTTATAAAAAAAGCACTTATCATTGCTTGAGTCCATCATAAAACGCACCCGATCCACTCTAAAGCTAAGGCAGGTAACTGTTGAGAAGCATTAACAGGTTGGGGTGTATGTCTTACCTTTTTGGGAAAGTATTATTTTTCCTTAGAGAGTACATAATGTTATTTTAAACGTTGCATCTTGTAACTGAGCGATCACGCACTAATAGCAGCACTATACTTCTTTCTGCTCCGACAAGTTCAATCGGACATTGGAAGAGAACCTTTGAAAGAAAGCGTAAGCGCTGGGTGCGGATGGTCCGTAGAAGCCTGTACAGAACGTTATGTACGGGCTTTTTATATTGCCAATATATTTTAGGCACAATATGTCATGATTATATTGACACAAAATTCAGTCAGTGCTATTCTAATGCCAGAGTATATATGACACAGAGAGGAGCGATAAATCATGAAAAAAATGACAATTGAAGATGCTTTAAAAAGAATCAAAGAGCTGGAAGAGGAGAATGCTAAGCTCAAAGAAGAACTTGAATACTACAAAAATAGAAAAATCGGCGGAAGAAAGAAACATGACGAACAGTGGATGCAGGGCTATAACGACTTCGTTGTTCAGTATGAAAGTGGAAAGACCATAATGGAGATTGTAGATACCGGTTTATGCAGCCGTAGGACAGCGTACAGGTATAAGACTTATTACGATGAGATCAATAAGTCTAAAAAGTAAAAATAATAATTTTCCCTAACAATATGAGAATCCATATTTTACCTCAAACGTACGAAGACCTTTATGAGACGGTATTTAGGTTTAGATTATGTATGTATATAACATATATAATGTTAAAATAATACATATACTCAACTTGACATAGTCTGATATAAATAATACAGTTAAGTATAGGTACAATTATTACATTTTTTAAAGTAAATTCCGACAAATTATTAACTTGTCGAGGTAAATTATGAACTTGTATTATGAACTGTTGCAATATCCGGTTTTTTCCATGAAAGAAGTTAATGCTCTATATTCCAGCGAACGGACAGCAAGAGTGGCATTGGAAAAACTTCTAAAGGAAAATATGGTATTAAAAATCCGAAATGGATTATATACGTGCGTGAGTGGGGAAAATGGCGGACCAGTGGCGAACAGGTATCAGGTTGCCAGTGCTATCACGCCCTCTTCATATGTATCCCATCATACAGCCTTTGAGTATTACGGATCTGTAGATCAGGTTTTCTATGAGGTTTATGTCGGCTCTGAGACTCGTTTTCATGATTTTGAGTTTGATGGGTACACATACCATTATGTCAAAGGTCAAATGAAGGACGGTATAGTTTCTCCTGAGTTTGGCGGCGGCGTGAGGGTTACAGATAAGGAGCGAACAATAATAGATTCCATAAAGGATATGAATCTCATCGCCGGACTGGAAGAGGTTCTTTCATGTGTAATATCCGTGGCCAATATTGATGAGGAGAAAATGTCAGATTATATGATTCAGTATGACAGTGCCTTTCTATATCAGAAAATCGGATTTATTTTTAGCGAATACCAATCGGAACTTGGAATAAGCGATGCTTTCATTAACCTATGCAAAGATAAGATAGGAAATTCAAAACGATATCTGACAAATGGTATTAGTTCACCTACTTATTCCTCTGAATGGAAACTGGTATATCCAAGAAATATTAAGAACATCAAGAACGGAGATATAGAAGATGCCGCAGTTTAACAGAAGAGAGCTTGACACCAGGGCGAGAGAATATGGTTTCAACAGAGACACATTTGAGAAGGTTCTTCGATTAAGAAAGATTCTTGAGTTTTTGAACACGCATGAATATATGCGTGAACACCTCCTGCTTAAAGGGGGGACTGCGATCAATCTTACCGTTTTCAATCTTCCACGTTTATCTGTTGATATAGATCTGGATTTTGTACCGAATCTAAATAGAGAAGATACTATAAGCGAAAGAGAGAAATTATCTACGCTTATAAAGGGGTATATGTCTGAGCAAGGATATTCTCTTTCCGATGCTTCAAGATTCAGTCATAGCCTGGATGCATTCCACTATAATTATGTGAATGCAGCCGGAAATAAGGATATGATCAAGATAGAGATCAACTATTCATTGAGAACTCACGTGCTTCCTGAAGAAGATAGAGCTATTGTGACAGCTGCTTTCGGAAATCCACTAAAGATAAGAACGGTTGCGGCCATGGAAATCTTTGCAGCAAAGACAAATGCCTTGATAAGCAGGGCTGCCGCCAGAGATTTATATGACTTCTGTACTATGGCTGACATGAAGTTATTCTCTGACGAAGAAGATCTGTTTAGAAAATGTATCATATTCTATGCGACGATTTCTGCAAAGGAAGTGAACAAAAACTTTGATACATCTGCCATAGATAGTCTTACCTTCTCAAAAATAAAATCTGATCTTTTCCCAGTTTTAGCAGTAAGAGATAAGTTTGATCTTGACGGTAAGAAGCAACAGGCTAAGGATTACATAAAACATCTCATGAACCCGACAGAATCAGAAATGGATTACATTAACTCCTTCATAGCGAAGGAATACAAGCCTGAACTGCTCTTTGATGACACCGAGATCGTTGAGCGTATACGTAAGCATCCGATGGCATTATGGAAGTGTAAATAAGAAATACGGTAGAAGAAAAAACAATAAAAAGTGACGTTTTTGTAGCACCGTGAGTAATTAATCCCCCTCCTCTAATGTACAGGTGGGGGATTAATTGCAATAAAAATTTAAATACGCATCAATTATATTTTTTCTATCAGCAGCCACACATAGAGTCAAAAGTCCTACCATAATTATGGTGATTACTAGAGAAAGGACTCTAAGCTTATGAGAAAAATATTAATCACAGCAATTATAGCAATGCTATTCGTAATGCCGTCACAGGCATACACCAGGGAAGACTTTGAAACAATTTATCAGAATGAGCCGGACCAAAACATAAAAGAAATGGGTATAAGGCAGCTTGAGCTAGAACTTGGCATAAATACAGGTACCGACAAAAGGACCGTGGGGCATTTCACAAGAAGTAATTTTGATTTTTGCACCATGACTTCTCTCGTCAACACTAAGAAGCAGACTGTTAGCGGAAGAACCGAAACAGATTTTACGATGTATCTCAGTAAAGATAATGTCTACGACTACGCATATTATAAAGAACGTGAAAAGGATCTGGATCTTCTGGTTGCACATATCGGCATAGTAAAAACCATGACTCAAGGGATGTCGGATACAGAAAAAGCAACCTTCATTCATGACTTTATTGCAGACCGGTTTCAGTATGACACTGAAGGTAGTATAAACAGTGCCATACAGGGTTTCAAAACAGGATACACCGAATGCACCGGATACACGGCAGCTTACTATATCTTGGGACTAAACTGCGGGTTGAAAGTCAGAGCCCAATCCGGAACTACACAAAACGGAGGACTCCATACCTTCAATATTGTCACAATAGACGGACAAGATCTGGCAGTAGATGTGACAAATGATGATGCGAAAAACAATAAAGAATATATGCTTATACCACTTCAGGAATACATTGCTATTTCAGGGATATCACCTCATAAGGATTCCCTGTCATGTATGGGTTAAGCCAAAATATCTTGAATACCTTTTATGGCCGGCAAAAAAGCCGGTCTTTTTTTACAAAAAATCCCGAAAAAATACTAAATAAGGAAAATCCCTTCCCATAATTACCTTAGACAGTACATGCTTGTATAGATTGCGAGGTTAATATGGCAAAGACACATGAAGATTTCGAAAATGCCAATAAATGGCAGAAACTAAATGATAACAAAAAAGATAATTATTCAAACAAAAAGGATTACGATGCAGAGTATCTCAATAACAAAAAGGCAGATTCTGTACTGCGTGCTGAAAGGATGACTGATAAGGAACTCCTTGATGCTTATGAGAAAAATGAGAAGGACTACGTAGCAAGCAAAGAAAAGCCGCCTGTTGTAGACCAGAAGAAACCGTCTCTCCCTATGGAAGCATTCAAAAAACTCATAAACTGGGTAATTGTAAAGCTTAATGAACTGTGTGAGATCGCAAAGGCAACGCTTCTCCGTGTGGCCATTGGAAAAGACGGGGTAAGCAAAGTTATTGATAATACAAGAAAAGATGAAGAAAAGGCAGAACGTCAGCAGAAACTTGAGCGTGAGATCTCTGAGCTTGATAAAAATGCCATAAGGGAAGAACTTAAGCGGAGAGGCCTTGGAAAAGATTCCCCCGAAAATGTAAACAATGGCAAAGGCCAGGAACCATCTAAACAAGAGTCTCCTAATCAGGAGCCTCCAAAACAGGAAAAAGAAGCAGAAGATGCACTTGGAAAAAGCGACAAGACAAGACTTGACCGGCTCTACCTCGGTTCCATGTCATGGAGTGATGAAAAGAGCAAAGAGGATTTTGCAAAATTCAAGGCGGAATATGAAGCATACATAAAGGACTATACAGGGCTTACTGTAAATATTTCAGGAAGGCAAGCAAACCAGGAATTGGCACCAACCAAACAAGGAGCCCTCTGTATAAAAATAATTGACGAAAAACTGGGTGACTGCTCATTTGAATACCGTGGTGACGGAAATATTGAGCATATAAGCAACGAAAAAACGGAAAAACTTGTTAATGAGCTTGAAAAACTCACATCCCATTACATAAATGACTATGATAAGGACAGCCAGAAATCAAGAACGGCATCAGGTATATATCCCGGAAAGAATTCTATCAGAGATTTGGTGGGGGATATAAAATTCCTGTTAAGCAAAGAGAACCCATCCAAAACAACTATTTTCTATGGGAGCACAATAAATGGGTGTCTAAAAGACGGTCACATAACATTCACGGTTAACGGAAAAGATATCAAGGAATTTGCCGGAAAAGAGGGAATTCTGTCAGAAGCAGAGCCCATATATAAAGCAATTAAAGCTGAAATCGACAAGGATATAAATAAATATCACGATAAAGGGTCTGAAAAGGAAGAGGATTCAAAGACTTTCAAGGATCTCGTTACAAATACAGTAAAAGAACTTGAAGCTGAAAAGAGTAGGAGCGCACTAGATCCCACAAAAACAGACGAACCTGTAAAGACTAACCCCGATGTTTCAACTGGCAAGGATGATAAAGAAAAAACCGACGTTGAACCTGATATTTCTCCTGAAACACCTAATGATGATTCTATCGGAAAGCAGGATCCTGATGTTGGTGATTCAGTAACCCCCGAACCTATAGATAACACTCCGGATAATACCCATGAGGCCGGAAACGAAAGCAGCAATTTCAGCGTAATCGCAAACTTCGGCGGAGAAGATATTTCTGCATTTACGCCACTGGAAGATTGCGGAGAGCAGGTATTCGGTGATGATGATTTGGAGCAGATGTTCAATTTTGAAAATGAATTAGATGAAAAAACAAAAACCATACCAGATGGAAAAGATGACATCGAAGAAGAAGATGTAGAAATCGGAGCATAAATACTAATAAGCAGACAATTTCTCCCATAATTAAATAAAAGAAAACTACGGAGGAAGAAGAATTGGAACGTGCATCACGAAGCAACATGCAATCCATACTGGATTATACTGATAAAGACGTAAGAGAGCTCCATGAGCAGGCCCTCGAAAATCTCAGAGAAATAGGTCTTGTTAACCCTGTAGATGCCTTTAAGGCTCTTTCTGCAAAGGACTCAAAGGGGAGAAATACAACATTACTGGAGATACGAGAGATTTATGTTTCACCAAATGTTGGCACAGAGGACAGAGAGTTATCGAGAATCATAACCCTTTATCCGGAGATAACAATAGAAGGCGGCGGCCAGTACTCACAGCTGGTGCTCACCTTTGAAAATAACAGATTCCCAGACATGAACAGAATCTGGCAGATTTTAGAGAGTTACGGAAAGGAAAGTGCAGAATACAGGGAAAATATCGATGATTACCCTATGCTGCAGCTCACAATACTTCCATTAACTCTTGATGGACGATATGGTTTTGTAATGTCATCCCCTATAATGTGGTTCCTTACACCTGCGGATCCCGCAGAGGAACAGCCGAGACAGATACGTATGCTCATCGAGCCGGGCGGACTTCAGTTCGTACAGGATGAATCATACAGTGTAGAGAAAATCCTTGAAGAGTCAAGAAAGATGATGGCATCCTACAAGATGGATCTACAGAGACAGCTTGATAAAGAAGAAGCCGAAAAGGAAATGCAGAGAGAAATGGAAGCCGAGCATAAACGGTTCCTTGAATCTAACGTCACAAATCATACCTTTGGCTATGATGAAAATACAGCAAGGACAGCGGAAAACAGACGGCAGGCTTGGAATGATATGCAAAAAGATGGAAAATTTAAGGTTGGAAATAAACGAGATTGAAGCAGAATGCAGATTATATTAAATATCCCCTCTCATAATTAAATAGTAAGGTTGGTACGAGTCATCTGGAGCAAGACAGATGACTCATTTTTTTGGCTTTAAATGCCAGGAGGAGAGTCGTTATGGCTTATTTTCAGCTTGTTGCTTTTTTGTTACCTTTTATTTTTGCCGGAGCGGATTTTCTAGTACTTGTATATATGTTGCCAGGACTTGTTGATGAGTTCTGCGACACATTCGGAAGGCCACAACCTCCGCGAAATAGGGTAACAGATAGAGGCATAGGTGTGACAAAAGATACCAAGCTTGTCGCTTAAGCAGCTGTCTCAAGAAGCTGTCAGATCAATTTGGTCTGGCAGCCTTTTTTCAAAAAAAATTCTATAAATAAAAGAAAAAACAAGCATAACATCGATAATAATGCTATTGTTTAACTGCTATATGAAAAATGTGCTTCCATAATTAACTTGAAAATAAAATAAGTCATTTGGTGGTTCGTCCACCGGAAAGAGAGGACAGAATGAATAAGGTTTTATTGATGGGAAGATTAACCAAAGATCCCGATGTAAGGTACTCACAGGGTGAAAACTCTATGGCAATTGCAAGGTATACATTAGCTGTAGATCGCAGAATGAGAAGAACCGAAGGCGGTGCCCAGGACCAGCAAACAGCTGACTTTATCGGCTGCGTTGCGTTCGGTAAGTCTGCAGAGTTTGCTGAAAAGTACTTACACCAAGGAACAAAAATTGCCATTGAGGGTAGGATTCAAACCGGATCCTATACCAACAAAGATGGCCAAAAAGTTTACACTACAGACATTGTAGTGGAAAACCAGGAATTTGCCGAGAGTAAGGCTTCAGCCGGAAATGTTGGGTCTTCAGCCCAAAGTTACTCACAGAACACATCATCAAATGATGGTTTTATGAGTATACCGGATGGGGTAGAAGACGATGGTCTTCCGTTTAATTAAATCAAGTTTGTGTTCAAATAAAGCTGACCGAGAGGTCGGCTTTATTTTTATACGTATAATAATTGAGGATATCTGCAATCATTTCGTGTATGTGTCCGAGAAAGCAGAACAGTCTTCTAAAGAAATAATCTCAAAAAAACGTATTACGCTCTTGAGGCATGTATATGCCTATATGATTCCAATAATCCACAACATCCGTAAACCCATTCTTTAAAGCATCCATATCATTATATACAAGGCCGCATTTAGAGCAGTATATCCTTACAATGGGACCGGAGTTTTGGTATACGATATCATCACAGTCGGCCAGACAACATGGACAATTAGCCTTTATTTTCTTTACTCCTGTTGTTTCATTCATTAAAAAACTCCTGATATACAGTATCAATCATAGAAACTCATAAGTCTATTCTTTTCTAATAATTTCTAATTTACCATCCGACTTAAGATTATCCTTCATTCCTTCTGTTACATAGATATTTTTGTTTTCATCTACAAGAACCATTTCGAAATTCTCATTACTTTCTTTCCAGAACTCCACAGCTTTATCGTAACCCATCACAACAACTGCTGAACCAAACGCATCGGCTAAAGCTGCATCATCTGAAATAACGGTTGACGCTACGATTCCCGAGTCTGCAATCTGTCCGGTCTTCGGTTCAATGACTCTGCTGTTTCCATTAGACAAAGAATACGTGCCTTTTGAAGCAACGGTAATAGATGCTCCGTTAAATGTATCCATAAGCTTTTCATCCACAGAAATAACTGCTATATAACTGCCCGGTTCACCGTTTGGATCCTGTATTCCAATTTTCCAGGGCTTACCATTTGACTTTGTTCCAATCATTGTGGCATTTCCGCCAAGAGATATTAATGCTCCTGATAATTCTTCCTTTGATCTGTCAGAAAGCTCATCAGTGATTTTATTTGCCGTATATCCTTTATAAATATCCCGGACGTTTAGCGAATCAACACCGTTTTCATCCTGTATTTTCAAATTAAAGTAATTGTTAGTTTCAGATGAATACTTATTCGCTATATCCACCAAGTCCTTTAGAACCCCTGAATACTCTTTGTCCGGAATTCTAAGATGATCATGATCATCCTCTGTCCCCACAGTATTTAATGTATAACTCATTATGCCAATCAGGTCTGCTGTATCCTTTAAAGCATTTTCTGCATCGGATCCATAAAAGCTTAAACTTATAACTGTATAAAGAGAATTAAAACCAGCAGTTGCCGTTCCATCCTGCACGGTGATTTCTATTGATTCAGATAAGGGCGAAACATTCGCAGATTCCGTCTCAGTTTCTTCAGTTTTTTCCACCGTTTCCTTTATTTCCTTAGTTTCTTCTGTTTCCGGTATTTCGGTTGTTTGCTCCTCAGTAATAGCTGCTTCAGTTGCTTTGCTCTCCGTAGCCTGAGAAGAAACCTTACTGCATGATGTTGAAAATATAAGAAGCAAAACACTTAACGCGAAAGATAACTTTTTCATAATTATTGTCCTCTTCAAAAAAACGCTTATTAGTATTAATCGTCAAAATTCAATCTTTATATAAAAGACGGCAACATAAGTATTATAATGTTAGATGACGATAAGAAAATTCATCACATGATCAGTTTGTTGTTCGCGACAACGGATGCGTTAATTATAGGAGCAAACGAATGGCAGCAATTATTATAAATTTTGGCACACCAGAACCATTTAGATTTAAAGAGCCTTCTTTGAATGAAAATTTTGAGGCAAGACTAAGAGGAAAAGCATATGTCTCGGAATATGACACCTCGCTTTATAAAACTGAGGATGATCTTACTAAGGCTATAAGGTCTAATATCGGGCATATCACAGAGGAGAGTCTCGCCTCATGGCCTAGTAATGATATCATTTCATCCAAAAAGGAAGATCTTCTTAATTCATTTTTTAAAGCTGCATATGAAAAGATGGGCATAAAGGCAGAATTTGCAGTTGAAAGCTTTGTACTGACAGAGGAATCGAATAAAAGATACCAAAACAAAAAAGGAAATGCATTGTTTGGAATGTTTCCCGGAATGAATCCAGCAAACCAGCCTAAATTATCGGATCTACAGCCTGAGGAACATGGCCCGGTAGTTGAGATTTGTTCAGATTATTCAAGTCATGGTATGTCCATGGGTAGCGATACATCCGGTAGGGAGGTTGTCAGATGGCAGGAGGATGGAACAGTACTTATAGAGATATCTGACCGAAGATACGGTAAGGAAACCTATGAGAAGCATCTTGCCGGAAGTGAGGCTTCAGAAAAACTACGGAAGTATGTAAAAGAAAGCCACGTAGCAGAAATGGCTCAGGTTAAACCGATACCAAATCCCTTCCAGATGACTGATTATTCTTCCAGTTCCCATATCACATTCACGTTTTTAGACGGTGGTGTCATGGTGAACAGGAGACTTGATTGCGGATCCTGTTGGAATCAACAACAAAAAACCATAGGAAAGATACGTGATCTAATAAAGGAATGTATCGATACCGGAAAATGCCTTGATAAAACAAAAATAGGAAATGACACGAATACTACGATGTCCGGTATTATGGGCACCACGAATCAGGGGATGAAGATAAAAACACCCGGAGCATGGAGGTGCAGCTGTAATCAAGAAAACACAGGGAAGTTCTGTGTGAACTGCGGCAGTCCAAAACCGTCCGGAAAGTGGAAGTGTCCTAATTGCAATACTGAAAATGAAGGAAGGTTCTGCGCCGGGTGCGGTGCGGCGAGACCGTAATAATATAAAACACACAGCCCGAAATACCTTGATTTTAAGGTTGTATTCCGGGCTGTTTTTTAAATAACTTCGTCCTTAAAAAAGGCTAATAATCCCTTTTCATCTTCATGTTCCATAAACTCATTGAATTTAACCACTGGTAACGGAGGCATCAGTACTTCCCCTTGGAAGAAATCTACTCCCATGCCGGCTAATTTAACCATGTAGGAATCATCCTCAAGAAAATTAGCCGTGATATAGGTGTCATTCTCCTGCCCATAATCTATGAGCATGTTCACGATATACTTATTCGCTTTCAGTCCCTTTAAAGACAGCTCTTTTGTTATCTTCTGACCGATTGTTATGGAATTAAAGAAACCTTCTCTTAGATAATTAAACGCTATCGCACCGGCATCAAAGCCATCAACACCCACGATATATCCGCTATTTTTAAGGTTAAGCATACATTCCATATTCTCGGGTGTAGCTTTAACAGGTATATTATCATTCTGGGTGATCGTTATCCAAAGCCTGTTCCTGTCTATACCGGCCACACTCATTCTGTCGTTTATATACTCGCAAAGAGCAGGAGTTATGCTGCTTATCGACAAGTTAATATCGAGTTTAACCTGCCCATGACCATTCTCTTTTAGGTACATAAGCTCAGCAACTGCATTATCGATAATGATGTGGTCGATATCTTTAAGCATCCCTATCCGGTATGCAAGATAAATGATCAAAGGTGGGTAAATAGTATCCTTTTCATTTGATACTTTGCTAAGTGGATTCCATCGTATCAGCACCTCTGCCCCGACAAACTTTGAATCCCTATTCATCTGAGGCTGATACTCAAAAAATATATCACCAAATCGTTTTGGTACATTCCTCTTTAGGACACGACGAAAGATATCGCTTAATGTGTCCATTGTCCTTAAAAGAGATGCAGATAGCAGATTTTCATCAGATACCCTCTCTTCAGCTTCACATTTCTTATAAGCCTTCTCCAGATTATTAATCTCCTTGGCAAAGACATACAGATCATATTCATCCATCAGTTTAACAAATGGCATTAGAATGATAGTATCTATAAATGCTGCGAAGATTGCTACCCATGACATAGCGACTGAGTGAGTCATAACAAAGGCATATATGGGGAAAGGAGAAATTGCGAGCGGTGTCATCGTTGCAATAGGTACGATGCCTAATTTATGAGCAATAATAAATATTTCAAGGTTCAGTATTGGAAGAAGTATCATCGGAAACACAAATATCGGATTAAATATAACAGGGATTCCATAAAGAATTACTTCCGGGAAATTAGATATAATAAACGGCACTGATATTTTTGCAACCCATCGTCTTCTGTAGGAATTGGAAACCAATATTACCGCAAAAAACAGCGGAATAGCCAGACCATACCCACCCATACCCCTGCAGAGCTGCAGCAATGGTTCCGTTATGAATTCATTTTCATGTAAATAAAAGAATCGTTTATTTACATAGGTTGTCAAATACCTCACATCCAGACCTATGAATGTAAATAAAGCATTTTCCAAAAAATAAATCACCGCCATTACATGTCTTCCAAACGGTAAAAAATCATATCCTGAAGAGCATATATTCTGGATTATCTGAGAAGGCGATGCATGAAATAGCGATACCATTAATCTATTCCATACTGCGGCAGAGAAACCTGCAATAATAGAAGGCGGTCCATACTCAATTACACCGTTCCAGAGGGGATCTATATTAATGACTTTCTTGGAAGACCAGTATCCTGAAATATGTTCTAAAACAAAAACAAATGCCTTTGTTACATAAAGACCTACCAGCATTGCTATCAGTTTATTGCTGTATCCCAGTAATGAAACATCATTAATAATCTCAGAGCTTAAAAATGTGCCGTAAGCTACCAATGCCACAGGACAAACTACCCACTGGGCTGTCGATAACCTTGGCTTTAGCTCAACCATATAATAATGTGAAATAGCAGCACAGAAGATCACACCCTGCAGAAGGCGAGATCCACTCTTTATGTCACTTAGCAGGCTTAAGATCTCATTTCTTCGTAAACTGTGAAAATGATTCAGCCATGCCTGATATGCCGGATTTGGCGTTTCAAGTATGATTCCGGTCAAAGTAGATACTATAAGTATTGGCATTATGCAGATAAAGGCTCGCTTTACTGCTATGACACATGACATATCATTAACCTTATCGCAGAATTTAAATAACCGTTTTTTTAAGTTGCTTTGAATTTCGGCTTTTTCCATAATGTTCCCTCATTAATAAAAATACCTAAAAGCATTAATAGTTCCTAAAAATCAGCTTTGGAAAAAGATTAGCCGCACAAAAAATAGTTAGACTGAAAATTGGTCATTAATGTCCGATATACCTCAAAATACGAATGAGCGTCTCAAAAAAATACTTATTTTTTAGCTCTAAATAGTCTGATTTAATTATTCGTGATATCGTTTTTAAGAAGAAAAATCTTCTCCATAATATTCTTCTTCTGGATGTTCACATCATTACCATGTCCACCTCCTTTGATATGGCAATTATCTCAAACACCCCTAACAAAAAAATGTACACCGTACCGGTTCAAGTTACTATTCAGTTACTGTTCACTGCCCAGCCAAATAGCCTATCTCGTAACCATATTTTCTATTCAATAATCTTCAAAAAAGTCAGTAAAATAGCGGGTTTTCGCTATTTTTTTATTGCACTTTATATGGTTATGTGATATAATAAACGCATAACCATATAGGAGGTATTTTAAATGGCTATCATTAAACAGTTCGACAAAAGAACAGGCATCACTTATGTTTATGACTCCAAATCCTACTACGATAAGGAGAAGAAATGTTCCCGTGCCAAGCGAACATTGATAGGTAAACTCGATCCAAATACCGGCGAAATCATTCCTACCGATGGTAGAAATAAAGGTGCAAAATCACAACCAAAATCTTCTTCTCCTGAAATAGATAAGGATAAACGTATTCAGGAACTGGAAGACGAAAATCGTCAGCTTAAACTTCAGATTAATGCACTTAAGAAAGAACTCGACCGTATCAATGCTTAACCCTTATCAGGAGGAACAGTATGACTCTTCAGGAAGCTCATGCACTACAACGCCGTGAACTCATTTCTCTTCGCGCTGAAAACAAGAGACTCCAGAAGCAGGCATCTGTTCTTTTTCCTAATGAAGAAAAAGAAGCTCTTGAGAAACGGATCCGTCATCTTGAAAATACGATAAAGACTTTGGAATTAAAGCATTCCGAATCCCGTAAACTTCATATTAGTAGAATCAATTCACTTGTATCCACAAACAGAAGACTTTTGGATGAAGTTGAATCACTCCAATCACGAGTTTCTTCTCTTATCATTGAGAATGAATACAATCTCAAAAGAGCTGAAATAGCTGAAAAAGAAGTTGCGCTTCTCAACGGTACAAACAAAAGACTCGAAAAGAAACTCAATACCAACTTCGAGAATTCCTCTCTTCCTTCATCTGCTCTTCCTTTTAGAAAAAGAGTTCCCAATAGCAGAAAACCAACCGGCAAAAAACCCGGTGGACAACCAGGCCATAAAGCACACGAAGCTGATAGACTTACACCCACAAAGGAACCTGTGTATATACCTGTCCCGGACAGTATCTCCAATAATCCTGATTGTTACCCAACCGGTAAGCAGATAGTCAAACAATTAGTAGATATACAAGTGATTGTAAACGTCACTGATTTCATTGCAGATGAATACAGAAACCGTATGACCGGAAGCCGTATCCACGCACCTTTCCCTGCCGGATTGACAAACAAAGTCAACTATGGTCCTTCTGTCAAAGCTTTTGCATTCCTTCTTAACAATTACTACAACGTTTCCATTCAAAAAACAAAGCAATGCATATCTGATATGACGAAAGGTGTTGTGGATTTATCTGCCGGAACGATCAGCAACCTCTCTTCTGAATTCTCTACCTCAACAGAACCTGAACGAGCAAAGATTTTTTCCTTGCTCATTCATTCCAATGTTTTATATTCTGACGCTACTGTCAGTAACGTAAACGGGACCAGAAAAGCTGTCATTCTATGTACTGACAAAAAGCATGTACTTTATCAGCATTTAGAACATAAAGGACATGATGGTCTTACCAAAACACCTGTAGAAAACTACAAAGGTACCCTCGTACATGATCACGATAAATCTTATTATTCCTATGGTTCAAATCATCAGGAATGCATTGCTCATGTGCTTCGGTATCTTATTGGTGCACAGGAGAATGAGCCTCACCTCAAATGGCACAAGCACATGCATGCTCTGTTGCAAAAAATGATTCACATACAAAAGAAAAACAAAAACGGTATTCCGAAAGAAAAAGTAAATGCACTTATTCAACGGTATGAATCGATACTTTTATTAGCGGAAGAAGAATACACTGAGCATCCTCCTGGGAAAGAATATATGGATGGATACAATCTCCAAAAGAGGTTACGCGCTTACCAGGACAGCCATCTATATTTTCTTTCACATCCTGAAGTTGATCCCACGAACAACATAAGTGAGCGTGAATTGCGAAAATTTAAGCGGAAACAAAAACAAGCTGTTGTACTCCGGAGCAATACCGGAGGACAACATATTTGTGATGCACTTACCATTATTGAGACAGCCAGAACTCAAAATAAGAACGTATACGATACCGTTGAAAATGC
>NZ_FNRG01000035.1 GCF_900107835.1 Oribacterium sp. KHPX15 | reverse complement strand
TTTCTTGGCTTTATTTACAACAGGTTGAAGCTCGGAACCTCCCAATATCCAAAGAGCACCCTTTTGTTTTCTTTTATCGATGTACGAAACCTTTGATTCTTCTAATAGCTTGATAATTTCATCAGGTGATTCTTCTTCTAACCCTGGTATTTTAAGTTGCTCAACAAAAGAGTATTTCTTTTCATCAGCCTTTTTTAATACCTTTGCAGTATCTTCATGTATCACCTTATCAATACTTTTTATATTTTCCGTATGATTTGTTTCCTCTCTAGGTTTTTCATACTTTGTAGGATTTAATGCTTCTTGTATTGTTTCACTTACGTCAATGGGCTCAGGTTCCTCTCCATATAAAATAATGGCTGCACGGTTCTTTACCCGGTTTAATAGTTCTGTATCTCTCTTTACATAAGAATATTTGTCGGAATCTTCCGGATAAATCTCAAAATTAGTAAGATCAGAAATAACACGTTCGAGCGTCTTTTCAGGATATCTATAGTATTCACTACCTCTTATACGAATAAATCTCCATCCCAAGCGTTCAAGTATTGTTTGACGCTCCATATCTTCACGTATCTTCGCCTCACCACTGTGCCATCTTTCACCATCACATTCAATTGCAACCTTATTGTTTCCACAAAGGACAACCATATCTAGTCTATACGCACCTACTTCCCACTGTTGTTCTATATGATATCCCCGATCTGATAGACTTGTTGCAACTGAAACTTCAAATGGTGATTCAGATTTTGACTCAATTTCATCATGTCGTATAGCTGATGCATTGGGATTTAATGAATAATCAATAAGAATTTTACGCATATCACCTGGCTTTAAATCTAAAGCCGGATCCAATGAATCAACAACCCATAATTGATCTCGTGCTCGGCTGACCGCAACATTATAACGTTTCTTAATAGCATCTTCTGTTCCGCTTCCAAGCATTCGAATTGGTCCATTGCCATCGCCACTATCCACAAGACTCAGAAAGATCACATCACGTTCATCGCCCTGGAAATTTGCAGAATTACCACACAGGATATTTCTCTTGGAAATCTCCACAGGATCTATTTCCTGCTCTATCATTTGAGATATAACCTTTACTTGTTCATCACCGAGTAAAGATATGACTCCCATTGATTTATTATCATATTCAGGTTGTTCTAAACATGCTTTCATAAGAGCAATTATTGCTTTAGCCTCATTTTTATTTGTTTTTCCTCCATCATCACGTTTTCCATTTTCTACACGATAATTAACTACAGCTGGTTGTAGTATGCTTTGGCTCGCATCTCTAAGAGGCTTGATTTTATAATCATAGGAAAGCATATTGCTAAAACCTATTATTTCCGGTACACATCTGAAGTGCTCCCTGAGCATTAATGGCTGGAATGTTGTAGCCGCGATATCATAAATAGATGTCTTAGAATTGTACAGATGTGAATTCGGTATCTTATCTTTTATATACATTTGCTCTAAGGAATTCATCTTATCAACTTCCATACCGACAGCCATAGGACTAACCTGCTTATCATCTCCAACAATAATCAGTTTTTTACCCATATATAATATAGCCAATGAAGATATGTCAGATTGGCTTGCTTCGTCGATAATAATGATATCAAATCGATTATTTTTAGGGTTAAGAGTTTCCAATGCCCTATTTATAGGCATAATCCACCCGGGCACAGCGTTTTGACATTTAGCCATTAACTCTCGTGCCTTAGCCTTTAATGCAGGTGCCCTTTTACCGGTACCTTTTCCTATTTTTTTGACTGTTTGCTTCCATCCTATAAGTGCTTGTTTCATGTCGATATCATGTTCAGTCCGATTCAACAAATGATACCAGGCACTTTTTTCGGCATATAAAGCCGTGATTTTCCTATAATCAGCTCCTAATCGTAAGCTTTCACTCTGTAGATCACTTAATGGTTTTTTGGTGATATCCTCAATAATTCCGTATAATTGTTTCCACTTCCACGCATCTTCAATATTATCCGGTACAGTGAATTGACCATGTATACCTTGCCGTCTTCGAATCGAATCTGCCCATTCAGGTGCTATTGGATCAAGCATTTTTAACATCATACATCGTCTATTTTGGACAAGATTCTTACTGTATATCTCACTCAACTCAGAATAATGTATCGAATATGCTTCCGTATCGCTTCTGGATATGTCCGAATCCAATGCTCTGCAAATCTGACTAGTTCTTCTTTCTCCGGCTGTTAGATTATATTGTGTTAATTTTTTTGATTTTGCGTCATCCTCAGATTTAACTAAAGCTGTTAATATATCACAAATGTCCGGAAGTGTTTTTTCTATAGCATTTAAAGCTTTATCTATATGTGTTGCATCCGAATCAAGTTCATCTTCATTAAATACAATCTCTTTAGGTATACCAAGTACACTCAATTTATCCGTTAAGAGTTTATAGTCTTTATCGTACCAATCAAGATATGTTTTTATGATACTAACGTGTTTCTCAGCAATCATTTCCTGATTGTCTGTATCTAACTCATAAAATTTGCTTTTACCTTGTGAAGGTAGAAGGTCATTCCAATAGTTTGCACATTGATCTCGATATTCATTTAGGTCTATTTTATGAAGTATGACGTCAATCTCTTTTGATGATTGAATTTCGTTACCGTTTATTTTTACTGAATCAAGAACAATGCGATATTCCTTATGCAGCATCTTACTTATCGCACTAATCTTCCCATTTTTTTCTAATTCCAAACGTAACTTTTCAAATACAGGCTTTTTACTTGCTAAATCAAATGATCCATCAGTTTCTATATTCATTCCCAATTGCTCAGAAATGATAGAATCTGCGAAATCTTTTGTCTTCTGGATCTGCTCGATTAACATTAGCCAGCGTTGTTTATAGTTTCCACCCCTTTTCCCGTCTATAGCTACGGCTTTCATCCAATTCTCTATTTCACCAAATGCATCAACATAACTTTTTAAATCCTCTACAGCTTCTATTGAAGGATATGGTATTGATATGGCTTTTTTAAGTCCGCTAATTATTATGTTCTTATTTTGAGGATCAGCATTTACTGTCCATCCATTTTTTTCTGAAATAGCCTTTATGATTTTATTGGATTCATTAAGTGCATTATCTATATTTATAAAAACATCCGGAGACATTAAAGATTTAGGATCAGGTAAATCTTTCGCCAATTCGGTCTCATCATTTGTTGTGATTATTTCGTTACTCCGGTATAAATCAGTTAATTCATCAAAAGTCAAAGGTAAAGGAGCATTTAATTTTACTTTTCCCGGTATGTAGGATAAATCCTGCATATGATCCACAACAAATTCGGCTGCCTTAGACGGAGAAATACTCTCTCCATTGTATACAATACAGTTATTTTCCGCGTTTATTATCTCATAAATGGTTTTTCTTGTTTTTGCAAGTTCCTTTATGATATCGCGTCGTTCAATAGCCAGCGAATCCATTTCTTTTTTTAACGCGTAAGATGTAGTATCGGACATATATGTTGTGATTCCGTCAATTGACCTCTCCATGTCAACATTAGAATCATCAAGAATAGATACACATAAGTTTTGCAGACTGCCGTAAATTTTCTCTTTTAATACTTTGAGCGCCTTTGTTGTTTGACTGGTAACAAGAACACTTTTTCCTTGTGCCAAAAAATGTCCCATCAGATTTGCAATAGTATGAGTTTTTCCGGTTCCCGGAGGGCCCTGCACAAGAACAGCATTATATCTCTCTATTCTTCTTGCTATTTCCAACTGTTCTTTGTTAGCTTCTTTGGATAAAAGAATATCGACACTTTCACCACCAACTTGAGCCAAAAGTTCTTCTATTGTTTCTTCTTTATCATTTTCAGGCACATCAATAGTACCACCACTTACAATATCAATTATAGGTGCCGGTACTTCTCCTGTTTCATTGACATTTTCAATTATTTGTTCAATTGCCTTTATTGTACCATCCAGTCGTTTTCTTACTATATAGCATGGTGACAGATACAGCAGTAATCTTGAATTGTTTTTCCAATTATCTGGAATTCCGGAATCCGAAAATACACTTTTAGATGATAATGAATGAATGAGAGCTTTTAAAAAATCAGGTGTATCATTTCGATCTAACGGATGATAATCATTATTCTGTAAATTCTCATTAAGAGTATCAATTCCTTCCAGATTTACATCATTCATTACCTGAAATACTGAAGAATATAATTCTGACGGTACTTCTGCATTAATAATGTATATTGTATTCTCATTTGCATCATATTCCAGCTTTACACGATGTGTTAAGACCGGGTGATTTATCTTCCCATTTTCCTTATCACAAATGATACCATTTGCGACTATCATCTCTTCAGTTTCTGATTCACGTTGTAGGTCAAAATAAAGCCTATAAAGATCAGAAAATAAATCCCTAGTCGCCTTGGTTGTTTTTTGCTTTTGACACCATATATTCCTTAACTCTATCCATTTTCCAAAAGCCAAAACTCTATCTGGATCAGATTCAAAAAGCACAATTTCGTCTTCCGGACCATCAGCACTTTTATCCGCAGAAATCGCACTTGAATCTTCACCTTCTATAATTATTAAACTCGATCTTACTTCTGCATCTTTAGTATAATCATCCCATCCAGGAAGAAGCCATTCTTTAAATATTTCATCTGGCTCCGGACATTTAGTAAAATCGGGTTTATGAACAACCAATAAAACATTATCTTTATTAGTTTCAGTTTCCTCTTCTTCCACACGATCCTGATAAAACACCTGTATATTATCCGGGTCGTCTGGCAGATTTGACAATTCATAATGCCATATATGGTCTTTATAATCAAGAATAGCAGTTTGCTTTAATTTGTTTAGTTCTTCAATAAACTGAAATAGTGATATAACCTTATTTTGCTTCGTTACTTCATCGTAATCTTTGACAGTACTATTTTCAGTCAGATCTTGCATAATGATATATCCTTCCTACACTTCAATGCGTAATCCGCTATTATTCCCTTCAGTAACTTAACAGAAATATACCTAACCTCTTTCTCCTGAGCATTAGCATATTTAATCTTAGACGTTGTAATGTCTCCAGTCTGTCCCCCAACATTGATGACATAAATATCGTCGGACATATCTTTCTTCTTTTGCATGTCATCAAGCATTTTTTTGTTTAGAAACAGTTCATTCATCCCAGACTTCATCGTCCCCGGAATGTCCAAGGAGACTTATACTTATGAAAAATTGCCTTCCAGTATTATTTCACGGTGAAATATTGGAGTATTCAAGAACCGCAATACGTTTTCCGTTCTCGTATTCCAGTCAGGTGCTGTTTTTAGTCGATTTAAACCCCAAGGGTTACTCCTTTGTTTCAGATATCTATTACTCTTAATTCGATCAATGCTAACAGATATGATTAAAGCAGTCGGAATGTGATCATATCGTCAAGAGTAATATCCCGTATGTCACACTCTTCTTCGCCCTTGAGATAAGTCTGAATGTGATAGAACATCATACATTCTCGCAATCTGGCTGTTATGGCATCACTACGGCGCTTGTAGCCATAATTTTTTAACAACGTCCTCAGTTTCATTCTCGTATAATGTTGGTCCGTTATGAACCTGATCCTCAATCTCATCAGCATAAAGAATAGGTCAAACTCCGGATATTCTGACATGAAGTCTTCTTTTACGAAAGTAACCCCTTTATCCTTTAAATCTCTTTCAATTTTTGGAAATTCTTTATCAAGAGTTTCCTTATCTATTAGATAGTCTGCCCAATATAGGACATCAGAAATCATTTTTTTCTTATTTCCCTTATATAACGGATGAAGGTACTCGTATTCTAGTTCATAAAGTTTGTTTAAAAACTCCATCTGACTTTTGCTGCCCATATCCTGACTCACAACAAAGTAAGCTATAGAATATGCATCATAATAAAGCTCAATCATAATTTGTCACTCTTCTTTGCATTACAGCTTCTGCACAAAATCTGCAGATTCTCGGGAATAGTCTTGCCGCCTTTGTTCATAGGGATTATATGGTCAACCTGGAAAGGTATCCTGTCCTTTGCCTTCATGCCACATTCAGCACATACATAATATCCCTTATCATCTTTAGCCTTAGCAAAGGCTTCATCGCGGAGCTCTTTCTCGTAATTCGGATTCAACTTCCTTATCTCATATAGAGACATATTTGCCATCTCTTTTGTGCCGTACTTGACATTATTCTCATCGTCAAAAATGTCCGGGCTTGACAGCTTCATCATTTCAATGTCCAACTGCTTCCAGAAATATACTTTTCTTCCAAAGAAGAGTCTAAGCATATCGTCATCGGTACTATCCCAGAGAGAATCCACATACTCTGCTTTCTTTCTTGGTCCCATATCCTCATCCCAGATATGCTTTGCAATGGCAGCAACATCAAGCTTACTCTTATCCACCGCATCAAATGTATAGAATTTAGGTACGGCCTCATACTGAGCATAATACTTCAGTATCCTTATAACATCTGTTTCGGAATATGGCGGAATCATTTCTCCAAGGAAATAACTATCTCTTAACTGATCAGCCATCTCCTTAAGAGTATCCTCCGGCAAGAACCCATCATCCGTATCTATATCCTTGAAAAGAACAGGAAGTGCCTCCATCATGTCTTCATAGGATTTTTTCGTGCTGTCATAGACCATTACTTGATAAGAGTGATCCATGCCATTTTCTTCAAGATATGAAAATACATACATGCCTATCGGAATACGCTGTTCAAACGGCACACGTTCTAACGCGGTTGTATCTACGGAATCATCAAGGATTGAAGCAAATTCCTCAATCTTTGATATTGCTATCATACGGATATCATGTTTCTGCTTATCTATATCATTTTCAATAAAATCATTATCCGTATCTATAAACAGATTCTCAGGATTTATCCATGCGATATGCTCATTCCAGTTATCTATGAACGATACAATATGAGCATCAGGAGTTCCGCCGGCAGCCTCACCTCTCAGGGCACGTCCTATCATCTGTGTCATAAGGATTGTTGACACAGTGGGCCTAGCAAGAAATACAGTTTTTGTCTGAGGGAGATCCACGCCCTCTGTGAGAATGTTTACATTCACAAGGACATTAATTTTGCCACTTCTATAGGCTTCAAGCTTTCTTTCATTATCTTCCCTGCTGATAGTAACCCCGGTAACTGAGTCTTTCACATCAGAAACAATGAAATCTGCCGGGATTCCGGATTTATTGAAGAGTTTTGACAATGCAATAGCGTGTACAACATTTACTGCAAACACTATTGTCTGACCATAAATATCTTTATGCTTCTTATATGTGTCAACTATCAGCTTGTTTCTGGCTGCACTTTTTGCCATCTGTCCAGCTATAGAATCAGGAATCACGTCCAAATGAGATATCTTTTCCCAATCATCAAGTCCAAGGTTATCTCCAAATGCCTCCTCCGTATAGCAACTTTCAAAGATAGGTTTTGACAAAATACGTCTGTTTATCAGGTCTTTAAGTCCAATCTGATATGTGATACCGATATTACCCTTTGTGACCTTGCCCGATGACACACCATCTGAGAAAATCTTAGCAAGAAGTCCCTGCTCACTATCAGCAGTTCTGATCGGAGTTGCGGTTAATCCGATTATCTTTGCATTTTTAACGCTTTGTTTAACGTAGTCTATGATTTTCCTATATGTCTTTGCTGTGGAATGATGAGCCTCATCAATCACAAGATAAACTTCTTTTTCTCCATTAATCCAAGCACTAAGGGCATCCATATTTCTGCCAATACTGTCCTTACTGGCTATCAACAGATCATCTTTTGGGGTAATGTCAATGGATCTGTCGTGATTAGTCGAACCGGAAACGATTCTATAGTTGAATGATGAAGCATTCGGAAGGCTTTCTGAATAAGCATACTTTTGAAAGGATTCAGCTGCCTGATCAAGAAGCATCTGTCTGTGGGCAATCCAAAGAATCTTCTTATGTTTATTTAAAGCATGCTTAAGAAGCCACAAAGACGCTGTATACGTTTTACCGCCGCCCGTGGGTAGAACAACCAAAGTGCTATAGTTTGAGCATTCATCAATAATATCAAGGTTCTCCATAGCCTTTTTCTGATGCTCGTATGGAATACGACTATTACGCCCTGTTTTTGCTGAAACAAGGCCGTGTGATTTAACTTCTACAAATGTATTTTCCATCATAGTCCTCTCTGTTTAATCCGCTTGTAAAACAACATACTAGGATTCCAAATACCTAACCGCTTTCCCATGTGCTTTTGCATATTCAATTTCCGAACGTGTGCTTTCCCCGATATAACCGCCCACGTTAATTACAAAAATAGAATCTGACAAGTCAATTTTCCGCTTATGCATGTCATCAAGCATTTCCTTGGTTTTGGAAACAGCTCCTTCATCCATGCCATCCCAGACTTCATCATCCCCGGAATGCCCAAAGAGACCTACACTTATGACAATGTTGCCTTCCAGTGTAAGCCTCTTCTGTATCTCTATAAATTCATTTTTAAACCGTGTGCTTCCGCATAATGTCACGACAGGATATCCAGACTTTATCTTTTTGAAATTCTCAATCAAATGGGGAATACCCTGACATATCCAAAATTCTCCCGAAACCATTCCGGAAGACATTCCTCCATGGTCAAATCGTTTAACATGAACCATAGTGTAATATTTTAGTGGTTCACCTACGACTTTCTCATAATACTGACATATTTCTCCTGCCAAATCTCTGGGTGTGATGTCAAAAGATTTGCCTCTAAAGGCTTCCTTCATCTCATCCCAGAGATAGGGGTCACCTCTCAATCCCCATTGCTTAGGTTTATTTTCAAATATCAATGATAAATCTTTGCTCATGGTATTCTCCTTAACCAAAAGATGGATTGTTCATATGTAAAACCTACGGCATTATTTATTGAGCAAATCTTTTAATGCAGCCACTTCTTCGTCAGTAAGGGTTACACCTTTACCCATTTTCTCATGGTTCGGAGCCCAGTCACGGATATCGTACTTTGGCGCTCCTCCATTCCATGAAACTTTATTAAATTCTTTCTGCCAGCCTTTTGGACTGGTAGAAAGAACTCCTATTTCTTCAATTATTTCATATTTAAAATCTGCCATTGTTACTCCTCTTGAACACTTAACGTCTTCGTTACTAATACAAAATCAATTAATTTCGTCATCGCTATTATCTTCATCATCTTCGTCATAGTCATAACTATGTCTTCCATAATAATCATAATCTGGATCATCTATTAAATCATATTCATCAGCTCTTTTCCAACACCGACTGAATATTGCATAATATATATCTCTAATTGATGGCTTTTCTAATAAAGAGCAACTAACTTCTCCTGTTTTTTCACTTCTACCAAGCCATGCAAGAACATAATCATCTTCTGTGCTTCGTGTATTATCGTCCAATACTTCTGTTATATAGGAACGAATACTTTTTTCCATGTTTGCTGTTTCCTCATCTCTAGGATAATCTTGTCCTGATAGCGCCCAATAATCAGAATCAGCATTTTGGACTGTTTCAGCAAACTCGTGAAAAAAAGAATATTTATCTATAAGTATGTCTTCTTTCATTCTTCCAAAAATTTTATCAACAATGCCATCTGCCACTCTATAAGCATCACGTTCTATTATCACTTCAAAATAGCATCCTGTTGCTGATTTGATTTTTTCAAGAAAACACGTTTCATTATTACGTTCATTTTCTTCCAATACATTATCTAACATAACATTGGATTTATCCAATAAAGAATCATACATTCCACGAATCTTACCTAATCTATACTTAATCTCTGGATTTATCTTTTTTAACAATGATAGTATAGAATTATTATTATAAATTCTTATATGATCAAACTCCGTGTTTAAATAATTCCAAAGATTAATCATATTAAGAATATATATCTTCAGCTGCTCAATTATATCACCACAAATCTGAAACCCATATATTTGTTCAAAATGATCTAAATCCTTCTCCCATGTTGCATTCTCACTTTTTAACATAGAAAAATTATTACTAAGTTGCCAAAAATCATCCTCACTACTCAATCGTTCTATATCATCTTTGAATCTAATTATTTCGTTTTCCGTAGCTGAGTCTGAAACATAAGCAACTAGACGAAAATATTCATTAATAACTTTAAACAAATTCTTGGATATAATGTCATAATGTTCAATTAGTAACACAAGACCATAATAATCATCTCTATGGCTTAACTGTAAGCGATCATACATAGATAATCTCCTTTTTCACTTAATCTTATATAGATAATCTTACATATCTATTTATCTAACTAACTCAATGTATAAAAAATAAGCTACGTACTAATCTCTTCCCATATGTTTGAAAGCATCTCTTACGCCGTCCTTAGAATAAACGTATATTTACTATAATCGTCTTTATTAGTAAAATAATAAACGTATTTCAATCTCTGTTAAAAAAGCGTGACTACTGTGCTGATAGTCACGCTTAAAATTATATCCAAGTCTTTTTATTAATTTTTAAAGGTCAGGAAACAATTCCTTTAACTTCTTCTCAAGGGCATTCTCCTCAGTATATTGAAGTGCATCACAGCACTCAATATTATGCTTCTTAATCTCTATATCCTTGCTGAATCCAAGAATGTATGAAAGACAAATCTTATATATAATCTGTGTTGGAGCCAGACCGTAAACCTGTTTTGCAAAAATATGATTGAGTCTTTCAGCGTCATCAGGGTAGAGTTTCTTAATGCTTTCATTCTGATAAAGCCTCTTCACTATTTCAGTAATATACATACCTGATTTCATGTAAAGGTCCGCAAAGGTATGATTCGGGTCATCGAAACAACCCGGATTCTCTGCCTCTAATCGATTAACCATATCTTTAACTACCCACTTTGGAGTAAAGATCTGGTTTGTTTTCTGCGGAGGAATATAATCAAAGATATCCTCCTCCTTTCCGGGTTCAAAATAATTAGCAAGAGCAACCTTCTTAGCCATAAATTCCTTCACAGAGTCATTAAATACAACCGGGTCGAATAAATGACCGTAATAGTCCTCTTCTAAACCAGTTTCCGAATTCTTAACCTTACCACCATCACGAAGCAGCCTAAATGCCTCCAGAGAGATACTTGTCACATCCCTAAATACTTGATCGGGGATTATCTTGTCGAAGTTTTCCAATGTGGTCTCTTCGTCACCATAAGCCATAAGAAATGAAGGAATGGTTCTTGAAAATCCGCGCAGATGATCCTTTATAGAATCTTCAATTGTTCGTTTTCTCTGTTCTCTCTTTTCAGTCTCTACGGTCTCTACAACAGTCTTTCCTGCATTTTCAACAAAAGTTTCTACAGATTCTTTGATGGTATTCTGCAAAGTCTCTACTGCTTTTTTCTGTTGCTCATCAATCATCTGATTGATGGTCTGCATTTGTTCTTTAGTGGAAGCTTCTGCAAGCTTTTCCTCACGCTCTTTCTCAAGAGTACGCTGCTGGATTTTATAATCGCCAACGGCTTTTCCCACAACTGCATGAGTCTCTGTCTGGAGCTTACGTTCCAAACCTTTCTTTGTTGCAGTAGACAGCTCTTTGCCATACTGTTTCTCGGCAACATCCAGAATGTGGTCTGTAACTTCTGTTTTGAATGTATTGGTTAACTTTTCTATGAGCTCTTCTTCTTTTTTGACTGAATCTGTTTTCTCTGGAGCAGTTTTTTCAATAACATTGGTTAATACGTCGTCTATTTCACTCTTGTCATAAATCTTGTCACCGAACATATCGGCAGCTTTACCTATGACATAATCTTCATCAAGCTGAACCTCACCTTCCTCATTTATCGAGAGATCTTCAGCTACCTGGGGATTAACTTCAAAATCGTCCTTTGAAGGTGCTATGGCAGTAAGAATATCTAATACTTCCTGTGGAGCATTGAATACCCTGCCAATGTTCTGGAATAAGTAGTCCGACATAAATCCACGTCTTACTACTTCCTGTGATTTTAGCTTTCTAGGTATAGAAAGAACTTTTTCAGCATCAAGCTCAATCATTTCACCTTCTGCATCTTCTGCATATACCGGGAAGAAGTTTAAAAGCTCTCTGACATGCTGTTTACGTGTGTCAGAGTCTCCTTTATCTCCTGACGTATCATCAGAAAGACCGTTAGCTATCTGCTCATATATGATGAGTGTTCTCGCTGGATCAAAGTCAAAAACATACGCATTTTCTTTTCTATAATGTTCTGTGCCTTTTGTAAAAAGACATGGATTTTGTGCTCTGAATGCAGCCTGCATATAAAGAGCTGGACTCTTAAGGCTTGACAGCATTAATACGGCAGACCACTCCGGGATAGTTACACCGGTTGTTAATTGACCTACAGACAGAGTTATTGTTTTGTCGTGCTCTTTAATTGCCTTGTTAACCTTGTCAAAAGCTTTCTTTATTTCAACATCATCAGCTTCCCTATCCTCATCAAGCTTTCCATCACCTGCCGCGAGTACAATCTCATAATTTTTAAATACTGGATGATTGTTAAGCTTCTTTGCAAGTGCCTTTGCACTATCTACTCTATTAAGAAGCCATAGAGTATGTTTAAGCTCATCCCTTAGATCATCAGTAGAAAATGGAAACTTCTCCTGAGATGTAAGGGCGTCAAGAAACATATCTACAGAATCATCATATACAAACTGTCCATTATTCTTGGTAGAGAAAAATTCATTCAAATCAAAAGCATACTCCTCTGTCTCCCCGTTAATCTCAATGCCTTGAGACAGTTTATCTCTGATGATTTCGGACATCTGATAAGTAAACATATTAAGCCGAGGAAGCTTACCATATGGATTTTCATCTCCTGGTTCTCCCTTAAACTCTCTTTTTGCTTTCTGCTCATCAGCGTATGTCCAGTTATAAATTGCATCCCTTGAGAACTTATCATTAGCAAGAGCTTTGAATGGAGTGCCCGACAAATGCAGCGTTTGTTTACGTTCAATATGATCAAATGCTACATCTGTCTTATAGGTATCAACGCCTTCATGGGCTTCATCAATAACTAGGATATCCCAATTTGTATCACGCACTTCTTTTAGCTTGTCGTACTGACCACCAAAATAAATTGAGCCCTTCAGATCCTGTAAGCTTATGAACTCTATACAGCCACAAAACTCATTTTCATCTACATGAGAAGCGTATTTCTGATACTCTTCTCTTCCCATGACATAAGGATGCTTCTTTCTATCCTGTATTCCATCTACAGTACTCACAAAGTGATACCCAGATTTCGTACCCAAAAACTTCTCATAATCCTCATACCAAGAGTTAGCAATAGCCGGTCTGTTAGTTACGATTAAAATGTTAACAGCTCCAAGTCTCTTGCAAAGATCATAGGTTGTAAGGGTCTTTCCAAAACGTGGCTTTGCATTGTATAGGAATTGTCCTCTCTCATGTTTATTGAAGTAGTCAAATGCCTCTCTTGCCGCTTTTTCCTGTTCTGGTCTCAGAGAATATTTGATAACTTCAGAAGATTCTAACTGCCCTCTTTTCTCTTTGAATTGATAAAACAATGTTTTTGAGAGTGGTGGTAAGACTTTGAACCACTCAGTTCCTTCTTTACGTTCAATTCCATTTTTACTGAGATAAGCATGAAAATCGGAATCATGAAATATATCTCCAGATCCGTCGTCATAAATTGCTGTGCCTTTCCATTCAAGCCTATATTCAACATCAGCAGTATGCATTTGCTGTTCAAGACGCTTTTCAACAGTTTGCTCCGTATATCCAATTTTTGTCCAGCCATCATGTCTACGTATTTCAGGAGTAGTGTAGGCATAGATCATAGGTACTACTTTTTCCGATGTTTTTAGATTGATTTTTTTGGCCATTCTTACTTTATCTCCATTTCCTCACATAAATTAGTGAGTTTCTTCCTTTTTGTGTAAAACACGCCATCAACTTTTATAGCTGACGTTTCGCCATTTTAATTCAGCACCCTTTTCATCAGCTCATTTCCTTCACATAACTTTCTATAAAACTTATTTCTTTATCATCAAGTTCATATTTTTTATAAAGCTGAAGATCAATTTCATGGATTGATTTAGACCAATCTATATCTGACGTATCATTAAAAACTTGCATCGGAACCTTACCCCATGTAGGTTTGGGATTATTTTGAGTAACCTTTAGTACCCCTAGCATTGTTCTTGCATATTTAGTCTTCAGATATTTTGCAGCCGCCTCAGCCTCTAACATCGAATCTGATTCCACGATAGATATAAAGGTTTCTGCAAATCCAACATTAGGAGATATAACAACAGGCTTTCCCATAATTCTTGCCGGCACAGGGTTTCCTAATTGTCCAGCAGCGCCGTCTGCCTTCGAAACAAGAACTTTATATCTAATTAGATTATCTACATAATCCACATAATCTTTTCTGAACCATCTGTATGTACGTTCATTTTTATACGGACCATATATCTGTATATATTCTTTCCCATCATTTGGTTTATTCTCAGTAAATAATTCAGGCATTCGTTCAAAAGCACTAGGAGCTATTCTTCGATCTGCAGTTCTTTCCATTTCTTTTGGATGCTCCATGTACACTAAATCAGAATATTTATAAAGTCCTCTATTGGTTACCGTATCAGATAAATATTTTTTTGTGATTTTTTCTGTTTTCTTTAATATCGTATTTAATTCCTCAAAAGGAGTGAAAACCCCTACTGGATCAAAAGACGCACTTTCATCATAATATGTAACAGCAACGCCCCCCGCGATGGATGTGTTTCTAAAAACATTTGATGCTGAACCTTCGTACTTCATTATTTTAAAATGTGTATCGCTTAGCATCTTTTCGTTCCATTCTTTTGGGGTTCCACCAGCATTAAAGAGAAATCTTGCAGGTGTAATCAATTCAACTTTTCGAGCTACATTTATGGCAGCATCATAAAAGAAATGATAAACAGGTGTATCGTTTGCATTGGCTCCTACCGATTTTTTTTGATAAGGTGGATTTCCAATGCAATAATCAAAAAGCTTTTTATTCATAGCCTTGTCTCCTTTGCAATCCTTATACAACAAAGACTCATTAGAACGCCAATTATATATTCTACAAGGTATATCTTCCATATATTCTGGCTCATTATCATTTTCAAACATCTCAAATATATTAAATTGGTGATTAATCTCATTTAAACTGCCTTTAGGAACAACATCCAGAAGACCATCCATCTGCCAAAGATTCCATGATATAATTGTTGAAACCTTTTTTACAATCTTTATATCAGGTTCCTCCAAGAAACGATCCATGTAATAATCCACAAAAGATAGCAGCATATTTATCCTTGCTATTAATAGATTATCACCCTGATATTCAAATCCATAACAAGCCTGAATTGCCCGTATTGCCCACTTTAACCATTCCTCATCTGAAGCGTTTTCATTAACTATCCGCATTTTTCTATCTAGTATACCTATACGCCTCATTGGAGGACGAATCAGATTCCCTGTCGCCATATCATACCTAGATACAAGAAATGGAGCTTCACCACATGTGATTTCTAACCGTCTTGAGTCCACGTACTTCTTCCAATTTTTCCCTTTAGGAAACTCTATTTTATCCTTAACAACTTTCCATTTATGGTCTTCACGTTCTATATTGAATACTTCTTTTCTGCCAAACCACTGCTCATCGCAATAGTTGTTCATGTGGTTACACAGCCAAACAGGAGTAAATACTTCTGCCTTTTTTCTAGTTCTCTGTTGTTGTTCTTCCATAGACTTACTGATTCTTGGCTGTAAAACAAGGGAATCAAAGCCTATAAGATCAACCATTTCTATGGTATCAGTATCTTTATATTTGCCACTATTTGTATATGTATCAGTAGCCCATATGATATTTTTTCCGGTAGTCTTATCTATTAAAAGATATTTCAATACTTTATTGATAGGATAAGAATTTACATTGATAAGCTTGTCCATAGAAACCTCTGTACTGCAAAAATATTACATTTATTATACTTTAATTATGTTCTATCTAAAAGATTAATGATTACATCTGAGGCAATATGACGAAAAAATGCCAAAGGTTTCGACAACTAACAACATACTTAGTCTTATCTCTTTTTACTCATGCGAAATTGAAACTTCTTGTCTCCGTGAATCCTTTTATGCAGAAAATGCCATCATTCATAAAGGCCCTAACATCATCTTCAAACCCTTGCCTTGAAAGGTAATCTACCCGCTCTAAAACATCATTCCATTTCTTTCGGAACACTTCGAGATCCATACCACACATCTCAGAGACTTCCTTTTCGCTGTATCCTGCGGCATATCTTATACGGATATCGATGTTCCTTAGCATCAGTGTCTTTTTGTTCGGCATCCTAACCATTTTGTCCTCCTGATTCTCTACCGGTCACGCTCTTCGTGACCACTACTCTATACTTTCAATATATGCATCCGCCATTGTATTGGTCACGGATGCTTTTTGATGTAAGAAGAAGCAAATCCTTTCCAATGAGTCTTTTCTGTTCTTCTTATCCTAAAAATATCGTAGCAAATAAGGTGAGAAAAAAATGTACATAAAAAGAGAATATATGTTTGCATATTAAAACGCCCATATTGGCAAAATTTCATAGTTTTGCCAATATGGGTATCGTGTATTATGTTTTGTTATTTATATTGATATTATCCTACTCTATAGTCTTTAAGAACTTCTCTATTAATATCCAGTCCTGCACCAGGTGTTTCTGACGGACTGACTGTTCCATCATCATTAAGCCGAACAGGATTCTTCCATGCTTCATAGACTTTCGCGTCATACTGAGGCGGATAAAACTCCGCAATCGTGGCATTAGGTAAAGCACAGTCTATATGGACATGAACCTGCTGTTGTCCATGTGGGCTAAGAACTATTCCATTAGCATCTGCCATTGCCGCAACCTTCATAATTTCGGTAATGCCTCCCATACATTCTGCATCAGGATTCATAATGGATATCGCCTGTGTATTTATAAGATCACGATAACCGAAACGGGTTGCTTCATTTTCTCCCGCAGCAATTGGAATATATGATTTTGCTGAAATTTTTTTGTAACCGTCATAGTCATCCTGTTCAACAGGTTCTTCAAACCAGTAGATATCATATTCTTCTGCCTTTCTTGCAAACTCAATGGCTTCAAAAAATTTATACGCACAGTTTGCATCAACCATAAGCTTGATGTCTTTACCGATAACTTCCCTTACCGCTTTTACACGTTCAAGATCTTCCTTTATTGAAAGCGCTCCTACTTTCATTTTGACGGCTTTTGCACCCCAGCTTACGTATTCTTCCATTTCTTTCTGTAATTCAGGTATTCCCTTTCCTGGACCGTAATATCCACCGGCTATATAGTAAGGTATCTTTTCCTTAGCTCCGCCCAGTAATCTGTATAGCGGCATCCCCGCAACCTTTGCCTTAATATCCCAGAGTGCGATATCGATTGCTGAAATAGTCCAAAGGGAATTACCCTTTCTCCCTAGAAACTTTGGTACATACATTTTCTGCCACAGTTTCTCATGATCCAGAGGATTCTCACCGATCAAGGTTTTGCCGATCCTTTCAGCGAAATTAATTTCCCAACTGCATCCATATCCTGTTATTCCTTCATCTGTTTCAATCACAAGCAGATTCAGTTCATTATCAGTAAATATATGTTTCCCGTTTGCAATTGGCTTTGCCTTAGGCCATTTATATTTTTCTACATGTATATCTGTTATTTTCATTCTAAATTAAATCCCTTTACTTAATTAAAATACCGGAAGTACTGTCATTGTGAAGCCAATATATATTGCAGCGAAAAGTACCGAGGGAAGTGCACTCTGCTTTACGAGAGACTTAATATCATATCCGCCTGCACCCATCATAATAGGAACAGCGCTTGTGGCCATTGGAGTCATATACGCTGTAAGACCGGCTGCTGTTATCAGAACAATCAATCCTGTTGGATTACCACCTATTGCCTGACAGGTCATTATGACTATAGGTGTGAAGATATTGATGATAGCCTGATTCTGCATGAACTGTGTTAATAAGAAAGGAATAAGGAAGAATATAGCACCAAGAATATACTGATTCTGAACGTTTCCTACAACATTAGCAAGAACATCTCCAATAACCTGACCTGCGCCGGTCTGAGTAAGAGCTCCTGCCATAGAAAGTGCCCCAGCGAGCATACATGCAAGATCAACAGGAATAGCCTGGATAGCTTCATTCTTTGTTAAAGTACCACACACAATATCAAGAACAGCTCCTGCGAGTGCTGCCTGCCATGCAGCAATTCCTAACTTGTTACCAAAGAAAATAAGTAAAACTACAAGTCCAAATATCATTACACCTGCGATGTCAGAAAAACGATTGAGTGGCTTCTTCTCTTTTGTTCCAGTTATCTCAACTCCGATTGGCACTGTGGGTTTTTCCGGAGACATCTTTAACCCAAGGGTGATAGCCCATAATGGAATGATCAATAGAAATGGCCAGCGACCAATTGTGAAATCAATGGGGTTAAAATTTATTCCCAGATTATAGGTCTCGTAAAGACCCTGATTGATACCGCCTTGAGAAATGGCTGCGCCAAAAGGAAGGATACAGCAACATCCGACACAAACAACACCTAAAGGGAACATTACCTTTGAAGGAGATACTCCGTACTCTTTACATGCTTCAGCAGCAAGTGGGAATACTATACAGAAAACCGCTCCAGGACTCGTCATGAGATTTGTAAGTATCATAGCTAAAACCATATATACAAAAATGGTTCTTTTAAAGGAATTGCCGGTGATCTTACATATAAACTTTGAAAATTTATCAATGAGACTTGTGCGGCTTAGACCGGCTGATACAACAAACATTGAAACTGTCATAACCAGATTCTTGTCGCCAAAATATCCAAGTACATCCTTTGCCGGAAGACAACCAGTTATACTTATGGCAAGCATGGTCATAAGTCCCACAACACCCATAGGAAATTTATTAAGGCCATATAATATAAGAGAAACTACGAAAATTAAGATACATATAGTTAACTGTGACATACTCACTCCTCCTTACTGGTCACATACTGATCCGTCCAGGTTGAGCCTTGCACTTACTGCATGAGGACGGAATGGAAACTTTTCTTCTACATCGTTTATAAGATCAATGCCTAAACCGGGCTTGTCAGGTACCATAAGATATCCGTCCCTGAATTCCGGTATTTCAGTGACCATATCTACCTGCCTTAAGGAAACATTATTTCCCATCAGATTATCAGCCGTTGATGCCTTATATGGATCAGGATATTCACAGATCATGATATTCTCAGTTGCAGCTGCAAACTGAAGGACTGCATTTGTTGTAACAGGACTAAGCGGATTGTGCGGCACTAGACTCATATGATGAGCTTCTGCAAGATGGGCAATCTTCATCGCTCCTGTAAACCCTCCGCATACTCCAATCGATGCACGGATATAACTGCAAGCATGTTTCTCTATAAGCATTGCAAAGTCATAAAAGCTGGTAATACGTTCTCCGGTGGCAATAGGGATGTTGGAATGTGCTGCAACATATGCCATCTCATCATAATTGTCCGGTCTGATAGGATCTTCAAGAAACATGGGATTATATTTTTCCAGACGATGACTTAGCTGAACCGCAAGACCCGGATCAAGTCTCCTGTGAAGTTCAAGACAAAGATCGGTACTTTCGCCAACCGCTTCCCTCACCTTTGCAACTCTTCTTTCTGCCTTATATAGTAATTCAGTTGAGTTATCATGGAATGGCATATCTCTTGGTTCATCAAGATACGGGTTTAGATGACCTAGTGCTGTGAATCCGGCTTCTTTTCCCTTAACTGCATTTTCTACCAACTGTTCTTCTGTCTGACCTGCTGTGTGATTGTAAACGCGAACCTTGTCTCTGCATTTCCCTCCAAGCAAGCGATATACAGGAACGCCGAAATACTTACCGGCAATATCATAAAGAGCAATATCTATTGCAGAAACTGCCGCCATTACAACAGCACCTCTGAAATGACTGAATCTTTGCATATATTGCCAATGATGTTCGATATCAAGAGGATTTTTTCCTATAAGGTAGCTTTTAAATGTCTCTATAGCTGTCCCCGAAGCTTCAAGAAACCCCCATGCTCCGGCTTCTCCTATGCCATATATACCTTCATCTGTTTCAATCCTGGCAAAAACGCATCTGTTAGCGCGTATCACCTTTAAATCAGTAATTTTCAAACCCAATACCTCCTCCTTTTTCAAGAACCCTAATACTCATATTTAGCTTCACATCAAACATTTATCAGATGCGCCGGTATTAATGCTCAGATGCTCAGGTTCATTTATGGATGTATCTTAAATAAAAATCATGCTAAAATAAAATTGATTATAAGCAATGCATTGATAGCTTTAAGGCTATGGGTTTTACTTCCTGTACGCTAAAGGAGTTTTTATCACTAATACCCAAAGACGATACTTTAGGGTTCCCGCCTCGAATACGAAAGGAATTATTATGACTTTTGAAAAGCTTGATTATCTTATGATGGTTGCAGAGGAACGAAATGTTACTAAGGCTGCACGTCGTTTGTATATCTCGCAACCTACACTTACCAATTTTATTAACAATCTTGAAAAAAACCTTGGATTCAAGCTTTTTGACCGTTCCACAACTCCTGTAAAGATAACAACTGAAGGAAAAGCTTATATACAGAAAATGCATCAGCTTCTTTTAGAAGAGCAGCATTTGATAGAAAGCCTGCAGAAAAACTCACTGGCCAAGAATGAATTCAGAGTAGGAATCGGGCAGGTAAATTCTGAAGTAAGTATGCCTGGTTTGGTTGAAAGGATGTTAAAAAAGCATCCATTTTTAAATATCACTATTCATGAAAATCCGGAAAAAAGGATTCTAGAAGACCTGAAAAAAGACAGGATAGATCTGATGTTCGGCCATATATCTCTTGATACTGTTAACTTTGTCTTTGAAGAGATTACGGAGCAAAAGATGTGCCTGCTTATACCTGAAAATCTTTTGGATCCATACACTTTTTACCCTGAAAACAGAAGAGCAGAAGTTAACACCTATGATATTGCAAATAAAATATTCCCCAATAATTCACAAGATGATCCTGTGCAAATCGATCCGGAGATCCTATATAATATGCCCATTATCGAGCCGGATACATCACAGGCATTGTATATAAATCTAAGAAATCTTGCTTCGTCCTATCCGATACATCCAATAAGGGTATTAAGGACCGCAAATATGATAACTGCTACAACAATGCTTCAAATGGGTCTGGGATACATGTACACTTCGCCGGATCTTCTAACCCTTACACGTAATCCGAATTCCAAGAAGATTATTTACTGTAAACTTCCAAAGATGAAGATATCCCGAAAATACTATGCAATATATAAAGAAGATAATCCTAATAAAGAGTATATAAAAGAATCTATTGGCATCATGAAAGAAATAATGAAAAAATAACTTTAACCCAACCTAAAATCAGAAAAAGGAAGGGTGGATGTACCGACCCTTCCTTTAAAGTTCTTTGATTTAGCTCATTCTATGCGCTTTTCTTACTTTTGTTTTCACAATAGTCTTTATAGACCTTATCCACTGCCTCATAATCTCTGAGTTCGTCCTGTTTTACATAGGCTTCATATGCGATATCCTTAAGCTTCATAGCCTCTTCCACTGACACATTATGCTTTTCCATAAACCGTTCCATCATGTATCCTTTCAGAAACCGCTTATGTCCCTCGTAGTCCTCATCAGACCTGATTTTCTTCCACTCTTCTTCAGTTACCGCCTGAAATAATCCGTCAACCTCCGTATCTTTCAGCAATAAGTATTTCTCCATGGCTTCTTCCTTGGTTTCTGCATTGATAATCACTTCCTGCTTTGGAATTATCCTGTATATCATAATTTCCTCTTTCTACAGCACGCAGCTGCTAAATACTGCATCATCCAAAAATACGTATGCTCCACGAGCTTTTCTATAATGAACCATATCTCCGGATGACTTGTTTATGTTACAGGATAATTATGGAAAGAGAAATCCAGTATAAGAAAAAGGTGTTTACAAAGCTAGGTACTCGCACAGTCAATCATTTGCAGATATAAGTATATATTTATATATATTCGTTATTCGCATACGGCTTTAATTAATTTAATGCGGTCACCAATGTCTCCTGCCCTCCAATCTAAGGACATCGTATCAATTTCTGGGCTGGTTTTATTTCCATGTTTTTCTATTAAATTGTCCTGAATCTGCCGATAAGCCCAATAGGAAGTATTTGATTTTACTGAACATGATCTCAGGAGGTTTGCCATGTCAAAACTAACAATCAATGATGCCCTCACCACTTATGGGAAACAGATCAGAAAATATACGATGAGAATGAGCGAAGTTCGTCATGAGAAGGAATCATTGGCGAAGATAATGGAAGAAGAGCCGGAAAAAGCCGATGTCTTAAAGGAAGATTATGACCGGTTGGAACTTAGCTACCAGGCACTTTCGAAAAAACATAAGGAATACTGTGATTATACGGCCATGGTCACAGAACTTCAGGCATCCCTCCAGAATATACAGGCTGCAAAAAATGAAGCTGACGCTTATGCCAAGGAAAGCGAAGAAATGAGCAAATGCATGCAGGTAGCCATTCGTTACGGTAAAGGAGACCGTGTGCCAGCAAAGGATCTAAAGAAACTGATGGAAAAGTTCCCGGAACTATACACCATGGCAGAACAAATGCGGATGATGTCTGAGAAAACCAAAAAGAAACATAAGTCTCTTTGGGAAGACGAAGAGGAAAAGCCGAAAGATCAGACGGATATAGGCGAAACCGAAGCACCTGAAGGTGCCCCGGAAATAGTAGAAGCTGATGCTGCAGCTTCGGATGCCGGAGGAACCGGCTCGGAATAAAACAAAGAAAATGCCTGTGAAGATACTGCTATTACTTCACAGGCCTTTTTCTATATTATCTAAGGTCACTACATATTATAGTTTCTGTTACCGAATATTGCGGTACCGACTCTCACCATTGTGGCGCCCTCTTCTACCGCTACTTCATAGTCCCCGGTCATACCCATGGAAAGAACCGGGAGGTTGAAGTCAGAGTCTTCATTAGCAATAAGTTTTTCCTCATAAAGCTCATGCGCCAAAGCATTAAGCTTTCTAAAGAACAGTCTGTTGGTCTCCGGATCCTCTGTATAAGGTGCCGAAGTCATAAGGCCAAGGACCTTCACATGCGGTAGGTTTAATATCTCTTTACAGACATCCTTCACTGACTCTGTATTGAATCTATATATTTTGCTTTGGTATAATCATATATATTAAATAATATGGAAGGGAGTGAGTTACATGTTTTTTAGAGGAAAATGGAATTGGACTTTTGAGATGAAGGCGGCAGTATTTTTATGGATATTGGCATTGGTGGTCGATATCTTCATGGACAAATCTAGACCTGAAGTAATGTGGCTCCTTGTTATATCCCTGTTTTTGGCAAATACTATCGCAATTATCGAATATATAAAGATGGGTAAACCTAAAAAAGAATAAGAAAAAAGCCCTGAAGTTAATTGTTCTTCAGGGCTTTCGTTTCGCTTTATATCAAGCATTATTTTTTTTCTTCTATTTTTAATAACTGATAGCTGGTATCATCTCCAGGTATCTCCGGCTTTAAATCTTTCTTCCGGTTCCTGAGTTCAAGAACTGTTTTGTAAAGCCAATCATTATCATCTGGATCACCCATAATATCTTCTCCCCTGATGTATTGTTCCATAACACCGCTGAACTCCCAAATACCCAGCTTAGCCATTTTATCGAATATCTCTTTTCTCTTTGGGCTTAACTCATAATACTTAATGGCCCAATGAGCATCCTCTATGTCTGAAAACCCCTGAGTTACTATATTCTTCTTATTATCAATTACATCATATTTATCCGGCTCTGAAGAACTCGGTACAACATAATGTTTTCCGCACTTCAGACCATATATTCCATTTTTATATTCCTTAAGTTTTAAAGCCATTTAAACTTCCCTCTCCCACTGTGATCGTTCTAAAATTTTACCGTCGTTATCAAACGTTAGGTCGCTCATTAATCTGAGGAACGGACTAGATTTTGTTCGTTCCGGTGTAGCCTTGATTTTTCTCCAGTAATGATTGATAACATCACAGGCCCACGCATCCAAAAATCTTTTGGGTATTCTTCCAGGTACTAATCGTTCACTAAGCGACTCGATAAGAACAGCTATCTGTGTCTCTGTTACATCTCCGTACAATAATTCCATAACATTTGGATAAGCACTATTATCGATAGCAGCTTCCTTTGCCTTTCTGTACTCATCCATATGCTTTTGTTGTTCATTCTGAGCAACTTCAGGGAACACATCCTCGAAGGACATCTGCTTTGGTTCCTCAATGGTATCCGTGTCTTCTATATCCGATTCTGTCTCTCTCTTACCAGCTGATGTTATAGAAAACTTGATTGCAGCTGTTCCTCTGTGTTTGTTTCCTGAAAGATCATATTTAAGCGGTTCGTAATCTATGAGAATATCGCTATACTTATTAATCTCCTCTTTTGCCGGATCCAATACATCTCTCTTGAACTGGGAAAATCTGCTCCAGTTCTTAGGGATAAAGACAGTCTTTTTTTTGGTCTTTTGATCTAATTCTGTCTTGGCAAGTATGATGCAAATATCTTTTTCGGTTTGTGTATTAAACTCAAATATCCACTCATCGTTGTTTGCATAAGACTTAAGCAGTTCATATAATCTCGGAGAATACTCCTTTTGCATCTGATTGATATAACCGTACTTATACCTGGTTATAAATTTATGATTATCGGGATTATCAAGGTCAAACAAAAAAGGTGTCACAGTCTGATGAAACGTGAAATTCATTACTCGTGAGTCTGAATCCGTCTCAGCCAGGTCAATCCAGCCCGCTAATTTCCATTTATCCGATTCCTTATCTTTGATCCACCATTTATGACTTGCAAGACTCTGAATAATAAACCTTGCTTCGTTTAAGTCACTATTAGCTTTATATCCAAGTGTATTAAGGAATTTACGACAATCAAAACTATAAACAGTACCAGCGGTATCTTTCGGTTTCACAAGTCCAATAATAAAATTAAGCGCCTTGAACTCATTCTTAGTAAGCATAAAGCGTCCTTCCTGAATAAGTTCAGAACCTTTACGTATTGTATAATTTCTTGGATCATCAACTTTAATTGGATTTTTCGAACGAATAACTTTTCGTTCTGATCTTTTCTTTCTTGGCATAGTTTTCCTTAAACAATTTTTGCTAAATTAACGCACCTTTTGAATATAATTATAATATATTATGAGGGTTTTATGAGAAAATTTCAAGACCAATTTAACGCACCTTTCGTGTTTTTTCGCCCAAATTTACGCACCTTTTGAAGGTTTATGCCCAAATTTACGCACTTTTCGTATTTTACAGCCCAAATTAACACACTCTTTTATTCTTTTTATGCCCAATTTAACGCACCTTTTTATTCAATCATGCTAAAATAACACACTTTTGAAAGAATCAAAACCCACATAATCTATTACAGGGATTTTCCAAAAATGCTCTTTATTACGCGGATTTTTAGTGAGAAAAGTTGCGGTAGATTTTTAACTGAGCTTTTCAAATTAAAATAGATACGAAAAAGGCTTCCATCTAGATCAGGTTATCAAATAGGAACTGAAAGAATGGTGTCTGGAATCCGTTCAATTGACCCGGTGCTGATTTATTAATCACACCACATTTATGCCCAAATTAACGCACTTTTCTTATTTTCCAGCCCAAATTAACACACTTTTTCATACATTTAATGCTAATTAAACGCACCTTTTGCATTGTTTTGGCCCAAAATAACACACACTTTTATTTATTTCATGCCCAATTTGACGCACCTTTTTGTACATTCATGCTAAATTAGCGCACTTTTACAAGTATCAAAAACCATGAACTCTCTCACGGGGTTTTATTCAAATAGGAATTCTAATTGATATGAAAAAGACAGGCATATAGATCCGGCTGCATCATTGGACCGAACTATATAATTGTGTCAGGAATCTGGCCAACCAATCAAGGAGCGAATAATCTATTACAACACGTTTCTAGCCCAAAATAACGCACCTTTTCATATATTATGCCTAAAATAACACACTTTTGTTGTTTTCTTGCCCAATTTGACGCACCTTTTGTAACGATATCGCTCTTACACACTTTCCTCTATCAGATGCCCAAATTAACACATCTTTTAATCATTTAAGCCCAAAATAACACACCTTTTCTCTATTCAATGCCCAATTTAACGCACCTTTTGAACTTCTCTGACCAAATTAACACACCTTTTCAGGAAACTTTTGCCTAAATCACTATATCTTTTTAAAAAAAGTTCGGAGTTCGAACCAATACGACTGGATCTTGTAACACCAGAATCTATGAAGGCAATTATTGCCCAAATTAACACACTTTTATTCGTTTTTTGCCCAAATCTACGCACTATTCCGTATATCACGCCCAAATTAACGCACCTTTTAAGCTTTAATTCCCAAATTAACGCATCTTTTTCATGAGTCTTGTGCCCTAATCGATATAATTTTTCAATAAAGCTCCTGTGTTCGAACCAGTAATCCTGAATCATCTAAAATCAGCCTATAAGAAGCCCAATATTGCCCAAATTAACACACCTTTTACTGCCTTGTTATATTTACACACAGTTTATTGTTTTTGCCCAAATTAACGCATATTTTGAATTATAATAGTTTCAAATGACAGTCTTTTTAGCTGTTTCATGCCCAAATTAACGCACCTTTTATAACCTTGGCCGAGCATATTTCCAGCAAAATTTCAGATAGAAATGTCCAAAAACTCGTCTTTAAGGATGAATATTAGGTAGGATCTGTAAGATTTTATGAGAACTAAAAGAATCTTGTTTTATATTCAAGTAAGATCAGACTGTACAGAAAAGATTATGAGATAATATCCCTATCCGGATTTCAAAAAATGCTAATTTAACACACCTTTTTGCTAATTTAACGCATCTTTATGCCCAGAATTACGCACCTTTTTGCCCAAATTAACGCACTTTTATGCCCAAATCTACGCACCTTTTCCGGACTTTCTTCTTAATAAAATAATACTTACTAATACTTATATATACTAAATAATACTACTACCACCACATACTGTTTTCTGTGGTAGTGGTTTTTAAACGCTTTAACTAAGAATTCAAATTAAAAAGCAGTTATTTGTCTGTTGGAGTCTGTTCGGTAATGCTAAGAAGCTTTTCTACAATCAGACGCTCTGCCCAATCAGGACATTGTCTCTTTCCGCCTTCCCAGTTTTCTATAGATCTTTTTGGTATACCCAAAAGATCAGACATTGATTGTTGCGTTAATCCGGCTGCTTGCCGTGCTTCTTTAATTGTCATTTAAAAGATCCTTTCTAGTAGACAGGAAGGCACTCTCCTATTCCATCTTGTTTTACTCGGTAAAGCGTGTCTCTGGAAGTATATGGTGTTTAAAACACGATAATAATATTTGTCAAATTATACCTTATATTTTTCAATTGATGTAGAAAAAAGCGGACAATATAAGTCAAAACGTCATAATTAAAATTGACGCTAGAATAAAGACGTATTCTAAAATAGTCAGTAATTCATCACTTGATCTTAAAGTTCAAGTGATGAGATGTGAAAATATAATATATATATATATATAT
>NZ_FNRG01000019.1 GCF_900107835.1 Oribacterium sp. KHPX15 | reverse complement strand
CGTGTACTTGCGGATAAGATTTACAGAAATAGGGAAAACCTTTCGTATTGTAAATCTCGAGGGATAAGACTTGCAGGCCCGGCTTTAGGAAGACCAGGGAAGAATGTTTCAATCGATAAACGTACAGAGTACGTGGATAGCGTTGACAGAATTGAGGTAGAGCGAAAATTTGCATTATCAAAACATAGTCATGGTCTTGGATTAATCATGACCAAGCTTGAAGAAACAAGTCGAAGCTCTATAGCCCTGTCGATCATATCCATGAACTTAGATTGCCTCCTGAGGCTTTCTTTGTTCCAAAAATTGATTTTGATATTTTCAAGGTTCAAGTATTATTATGAGGTAGCCGTTTGAAAAAATCAGGCGGTTACTGAGCATACACTAAATATAGAACTGTTGCTTCTGGCTCTGCCCACGGTTATCTGGTATATAGCGTTCTGCTATTTTCCGATATTTGGAGTAGCTTTGGCATTTAAGCGTTACCGTCTTGTGCCGGGGAAAAGCTTTTTTTACAGCTTGTTTCACGGAAGTGACTGGGTTGGATTATCTAATTTCAGGTTTCTCATGATCAATCCGCAGATGATGAGAGTAGTCAGGAATACACTTCTTTATAATTTGGTGTTTCTTATCCTCGGGATAATTGTTCCTGTTACCCTTGCTATTATACTATCTTATATTCATTCAGGATTTGTCAGGTCTGTTACACAGATATGTATGCTTTTGCCACATTTTATGTCCTGGGTTATAGTTAGCTACTTTGTCTATGCTTTTCTGTCTGCAGATCGTGGCATCATTAATAATGTCCTGGAAAAACTTGGCAGACCTTCTAGCAACTTTTATCTCAAGCCTGAGATTTGGCCGTTTGTTCTCGTTATAGTACATATCTGGAAGACTTCAGGTTATTCAATGCTCATCTATTACGCAAACATATGCGGAATTGATTCTGATCTTTACGACTGCGCTGCTATAGATGGAGCCTCGGTAGGTCAGGTTATACGATATGTAATCTTACCACAGCTTAGGAATATGGTTGTGGTGCTCTTGCTTCTGAATCTTGGACATATTCTTTCTACGGATTTTGGCTTGTTTTATCAGGTTACACGTAATGCGGGATCGTTACTTGCCACCACCGAAACTATTGATGTTTTTGTCTACAAAGCACTGATAGAACAAACAAATTATGGCTTTTCAGCGGCTGCCAGTCTTATACAAAACGGAATCGGATGTATATTGCTGATTCTTGCCAGCCGTATAGTTGCGTTTATTGACCCGGAGGGAGGAATTATATGATAAATTCAAAATCCGGAGGCTACATCAAAGGATTAGGAAGAGGATCAAATGCTATTTTGAGCATTTTTATGCTCCTTTTTTCGGGATTCATGATCATACCGGTTATTCTGATTTTGGCTATATCTTTATCATCTGAAGACTCAATTGCCAAAAATGGATACAGGTTTGTGCCTGCGCAATGGTCAACGGACGCTTACAGTTATATTATAAAAAGTGCAGACAATATAACAAGAGCTTTCGGATTGACTTTCGTGCTGACTCTGATAGGAACGATACTTTCCCTGTTTTTAATCAGCACCATGGCATATGTGCTTAGTAACAGAGATTATAGTCGAAGGAAGGTTCTTATCTGGTTTATTATGATTCCCATGTTCTTTAGTGGCGGACTGGCTGCGTCTTATGCTGTCAACACACAATTTTTTGGGATGAAAAACTCTGTACTGGCACTTATTCTCCCCGAAGCATGTTCAAGCTGGTACATAATAGTGATGCGGACGTATTTTATGAAGAATATTTCCGAGGAGGTTTTGGAAGCAGCAAGACTTGATGGGGCTTCTGCATTCAGATTGTATTTCCGTTTTGTGCTTCCAATGTCTAAGCCGATCCTGCTTACAGTTGGCATATTTGAAGCATTTTCATATTGGAACAGCTGGTACGCAAACCTCATCTATACAGATTCTGCGCATAGCAGGCTATACACACTTCAGTATATTTTGTATAACATGGAAAAAAATGCGTCATACCTGACGTCAAATGAAAACGTAAGTGGAGCTATAATGAATACTGTTCCAACAGAATCTCTCAGGATGGCTCTAGCCAGCATGATAATTCTTCCGGTAATAGTGGTCTACCCTTTTTTCAGGAAGCATTTTCTCAGAGGACTTAATGCAGGTGTAGGGAAATGAGCTGAGCTTCCCGATTTATCTTAATGATCATGGCGTATCAGTCAAAATTTCTTTCCAGTCGACAGAACCTTTCCTTTATTTTTAACCTTCTGAATATCAGTTCTCTGATCCAGTCGATCAGAGAGCAGACAATAAATATTGTAAAGCCAATGACAATAACTCCGACAGTCATCATCGCCGGGTTCTGTTGAGCCAGAAATCCAAATTTATTTACAAGTAAATAATATGAGACAGTCATATTATCATGGATCAGGTAAACACCAAAACATACCGGGCTGAAAAATCTGATGATGGAAATAACTGATTTTTGAGTGATTCGAATCTTTGAAAAAGCGCAGAATAACGCAACAGCACCAATTAGGTTAAGTGAGGATAAATAGCAGTTAAAGGAATACAACTCAAAACCGGTTTCGATGATACCATTCATTTCCAGAACATATCTGATGCCCCAGGATAGAAGCATACAGATAATATAGATCAGCATCCATTTGCATGCGGATATCTTTATTATAATTTCATATTTATGAATGATGCCACCAATATAGTACAAAACAACAAACCATAGCGCACTATATTCCTGATTCAAATTAAATGCATAATCCTGTCCCAAAATCGTTGGCAGGAAGGAAAAAACAACAAACAACAACACTACTATAGCAATATCCTGCTTTTTATTAAATTTTTTCAGTCCGAGATTAATAAAAGGTGTCAGTAAAAACATGCCTGCATACGCGGTAAAGAACCAGTATCTGCTGAACTGTCCTTTTGTATAAAACGTAGGAATGATGCTCTTCCAAAAATTGTTCAACCCAATCTCGTCGGGATATATAAACTTAAAAATTATTGTTATGATCACTGAATAGAAAAGTACCTCAATCCACAGGGTAAAAAGGCGATAGAATCTCGTCTCTTTTTCGTAATGGACAAATCCCGTGATCAGAACGAAACAATTCACAGCTACAAGAAAGAATGACATCAGCAGCCATGACATTTCATATGTAGCGGAGAGAGGTGCTGCAGCATTGATTATCCCGCCCTGGCCAATCACATGTATCATAGGAATGATCATCATTAATATGATTCGAAATAAATCTATTCCGTATTCTCTGGTATTTGTATTTGAAGTATTCAAAGCGTCTCCTTTTCGTAGCCATTAGCTTCAGAGTTTATATCTGTAATGAACAAAACATAACCTTCCCATGGTTCATCCTTGTTAATTTTTACATTCTATATGAGTATATTATAATCAAGATTTCGATCAATCAACGCTATTAACCAGCTTGTTTCAGATTTTCATGAAGTTATTGAAGAAAAATCATCATTGGATCAGGCATGAGGTAATAACGGAACAGGAGTTTCGCTGTGAATGGCTTACTTATCATTCCGTTTAAAAAGACTGCCGAAGGTCTTACTTATATCATTCTGGCTTATAAATTAAGCATTAATTGAATATCAATATACCTTTTTTTTTAAAAACCACCGGGGATGGCTCTCGTAATTGGGAGTCATCCCCGGTGGTTTATTGAAGCTGTCTTTTTGGATGGTCGAAATACATATATATTTTTTTTATAAACATAAGAATTAATGACACCAAAAGAAAACAAGAGTACAATAGGGGAGCTCAAAGATTTTTAAAATTTTAATTTGCTTTATTTATACAGAAAAATACAGATTTGTCAGAAAGAGGAAATAATAAATGCCGCATTCATCAGGAGGGGGTTCCCATGGTGGGGGCTCTCACGGAGGACATTCATCATCGCACTCATCTTCACATTCCGGTTCAAGAAGCTCGTCGCACCGTGTATATGACCATTACATGCCGGGAACAAACAGATACGTATATTATAAGGCCGGACAACCGCATTATTATTACAGTGACAGAAAATATCAAAAAGAGAAGAGTCCGGTACCGTTTCTGTTAGTCTTCATGGCAATATGGATCGCAATATCCATACCATTTTATATCATGATAATCCATGTACCGAAAAAGCTTGTCATGGATTACAACTCAGAAGTGATCATAGAGGACGGAATTGATGTTTTTACTTCCGGAGAAGAAACGGAGTTATATGATGAACTGACCGTTTTCAGTGATGAGACCGGCATTACGCCTGCGATCATCACGGTCAATAATAATGAATGGAAGGGTTATTACAACGACCTTGAAAACTATGCATATGACCGTTATGTAAATCTGTTCCCGGATGAAAAGCACTGGCTCATCGTCTATTCTTCTGACCTGGCTGCCGGCTTTGAGGACTGGTATTTCGAGGGAATGCAGGGCAATGATACTGACGGTATCCTTACAGAAAAACTAACCGATAAGTTCAATGAAATCGTTAACCAATGCCTCACGGCAAGAACCAGATATACGGTAAAGGAAGCATTTACCGAAGGATTTAACTATGTGAGCGAGAACGGCATGAAGACATCTGCAGATCCGGGATTGCTGCTGTTTATGGTACTCCATTCAAGCATCGGTCTCGGCATCCCCTTGTCCATGATAATCCTGTTTCTGAAGCAGAAAAAGGATCCGGACGAAAAGTTAAAGGAAAATGCAACCCTCTGTCCTTCCGCTACAGATGCACTTATGGAGGATACCTGCGAGTATTGCAACGGTGTATACATTCACGGGATACATACCAGCTGCCCGCATTGCGGGGCTGCTATTAAAGCCAAAAGCGGGGCAATAGGATACAGGCTGAACGAGTGAGTTTGAGATAATGTAACATAACAGGAAATACGGGACTTCGCACTGAATTTTGTGCGAAGCCCCGTATTCATTTTAAGAGCAATCGGAGAAGGTGAACCGTAACCGGTGGCTCAGTTTTTCTTATTTGTATAGCTCACTCACATCCATAAACCCGGTGGAGAAATCATTAAGGTGTTCCACTTTATCAGAAAAAGAAACTGCTATTTCGACTTTTTTGTTCTTTAGCTCTTCAGGATCTATATCGTATGAGCGAATACGGTCTGATTCATAAATGTAACCCGCCGGTATAAGTCCGTTCTGATACTTTCCTGATTTGATGTTTACTCCGTCTGCCCGGAGCTCATAGTCATCCAGTGTATAATCTTTGCGGGATTTATTTTGGATGTAGAGCTTAAGCCCGTTCACATACTTATCGTCATCGTACATGCCGAAAATATCAAGATCTTTATTGGAGTACAAAAGCTTTTTGTCGTCTAAGGCTATTTCATCCTTTGTTTCCTGTGCGGTAGTATGGATGTAAACCGGCTCATCAAGTCTGCCGGTGTAGGTATAATCCATGGCTCCGGCTTCTATGTAATCGAAGAGCAGTTCATACAGGTCATTCCCTTTTGGATACAAAAGCTCCTCATAAAAAGTTACATCCGCATTTTTCCTGAAATAGTCGTAGGAATATATGTAACTCCGCTCACAATAGACACCGTTAACACCACTGCACTTTATGACAAGGTTAATGTTTTTGCCCAGCTTGTTCTGTACTCTGAATCCGATTTTGGCAGCCTGTTTACCATCATTCTCAAAAACATTTACAGGGTCGGCATCCACGTATATATCTGTGATGGAAACCGTGACTCCGTCTTTGTCATAAACTATACCGTCACCGGATATCGTGTATTCAGCTTTCACGAAGTTTTGATAACTGCCTTTATTTACGTCTTCATTTCTGCGGTATCTGTGGTAATCGTAAATATAGTAACCAAGTATCGACATGCCAATGATAGAAACCGTGATTCCCGCTATGATGATTATCTCAAGTCTTATCCTCTTTAATATTTCGTTACTCCAGACTAAAGCTTTTTTCTCGCGCTTTTCGTTAACGGCATCTGTGCCGTCTTTTATAAAGGAATCCTTTAGAGAATGTCTTTCTTTCCATTCTTCATTAAGGTCATAGGGAGCACCACAGTTGGAACAGCATTTATCTTTATGTGTATCAATCTTCGCTCCACAGTACTCGCAGGTTATAAAGGGATCGCTGTATTCGAGTTTTTTCGCTTCCTCTAATGCAGCTTTTTTTAATTCATATTCGCTGAAGGCATTTGCTTTAACTTTGTTGTAGCGAAAAAGATCAAATATAAGTAAAAGAATAAGAATCAGCAGAATAATAACCAGTATCATCTATAATATTTCTCCAAACAATCATTATTCCGGAGGATTCTATCACAACAGAGATAAGAAAACAAACTACAGCGGTTAAATAACTTACTGTTTCTAATATTTGTATAGTCTAAATATAGACAATATGAATTTAAATCATGTTGTGTTATGGTTTATGGAAATCAAAGATAAATTTTTTTAAAAGCGCAACTATAAATAGTTGCAAAGAGAATTAATAATGTTATATTAAGGATATAGAATAACGCATGGGACAAAAAGAAAAACTAATTCGTAAACTTAAATCAATACCTAAGGATTTCACATTTGATGAGGCGGAATCATTACTTGGATATTTAACATACTACGGGACCAATAAAGGGAAAACCAGTGGCTCCAGGGTTATGTTTATAAGTGATGAACATGATGCAAAGATTTTGCTACATAAACCGCATCCTAGAAAAGAGCTTTTGGAATATCAGATTAAGCAACTTATTGAGCAGTTAGAACAGGAAGGTTTGATATGAGTAATATTATGGAATACAAAGGTTATGTGGGAAGTGTTGAATTTTCTGAGAAAGACGGATTATTCTTTGGAAAAGTTCAGGGAATTCGTTCTCTTATTTCATATGAAGGTACAAATGCTGTTGAACTTGTTTCCGATTTTCATGCAGCCGTTGACGACTATCTGAATCTCTGTGCAGAGGAAGGAACAACGCCTGAAATTGCCTATAAGGGGAGTCTTAATGTCAGATTTAAAAACAGTGATATTCATCGAAGAGCCGCCATTTATGCCATTAAGCATCAACAAAGTTTAAACAGCTTTATTGAAGAGGCAGTAGAAGAAAAGCTGGCATTGAATCAGGCCTGATGTAAAAGGATAAACTTCAATTGAATGAAAGACCGGAGGAACATGCTCCCTTATAGGAACGTGGTCCTCCGGCTTGAATATTTTGACTTTCTTTAGCCTTCAGCCCAGTCTCCACCACCACCTAATGGCTGTTTGCCCTGAGCAATAAGGTCAAGGTCTCTGTACATCTCTGCTGCGGAGAAATCATCATAGCAAAGTTCTGTTGGATATCCGTCAACAGCTATTGCAGTATTGGTTTGCCAAAAAGCTTTTAAAGCTTTATCGTAGTAAAGATATTCGGGCACAAATACTGAGGTTGCGCCGATACGGGCACCTGTATCGATCCGGCCGGAGCGTTCATAACAAGTATATTCTCTTCCGTGTGCGCCATAAGGAAGATCGTAACTACCATAAGCATCAGTAGCAATAAAGTATACATTTGTCCCGTCACTTGAAACTATCTTAAGTGTATAACCCGGATAGTTTACTGTCATTTCGGGAATATTGTCATTATCAAGGTTGAACAGTTTATATCCTGTTCCGTTTGAAACCGCATGCTCCGACATGACAATTGACTTATACTGTTCACAAATTGCAGGAGTCATTCCGGAATAATCACCTTGCCACTGCCCAGCAAAAGAATTTAACGCGAATACCGGTGCAATCAGTGCTGTTGCTGCCACTATTCTAGATATTTTTCTGATCATAACTGCTCCTATTTTAAACAATCAAAACTACGCTTTTGAGACCATATTTATTTTACCATCAGTACTGAAATTATTCTTCAATTCTTTTCCTTACCTGATATACAGTTACAAAAGCCTAAGGATCCAATTGTTTAGAAATCAAATTCCTTCAGTTCTGCATTTTTGATTCCGTAGGATGCGAACTCTTCATTTGTCATGTCTCTGAAGTAGGACATGATAAATCTTGAGATGCCGTTATGGGCAACAAGTAAATATACCTTGTCAGGTTCCTTCTTTATATCATCCAGAAGATTATATATCCTCTGGGCCATGCGGAACATGGATTCTCCTCCGTCGTAGCTGTCTATAAAGTTTTGTTTTGCAAGCTTGAAGTCGCCGCCATCCCTGGGGGTAGATTCCCATTTGCCGAAGTTCTGCTCTATAAGCCTTTGCTCTACCCGCATTGGAATACCTGTTATTTTTGATATTTCCTCTGCTGTATCATAGGCTCTTGATAAAGGAGAAGTCAGTATCTCATCAATATGGATCCTGCCGCTGTCAATGTCTTCCCTGATCTTCACGGCAGCCACTTTTGCCTGTTCATGACCTTTATCTGTCAGAGGGCTGTCTGTGGCCCCACAGATTTTATTCTCTACATTCCATACTGTCTGTCCGTGACGAACAAAATATAACTTTCCCATACTGCGCTCCTTTTTGATCCAATATTTGCTTAATACATCTTATATTTATAAAATCCATAAATCAAGTCGACCTAACTATATATATCGCCTAAAGATTATGTGTTTTATGGCGGTTTATTTATATAATCCATGTTCATCCGGTATCGGTCTATGCAAAATTAGAAATGACAATGTACCGGTCTTGATATTTTGAAAGCGGGGTGCGACATATGTATTTTCGCAAACTGATTTTAGCTTTGATAGTTTCCATATTCGTGGTAGCAGGTGTTGTTTCGTATCCCTACGAGATAGATTATTCACCGTACTATATAACATCGGACTATTGTGTTTCCCCGGGCTACCTTCTCTATGTTGTTAACTGTGAGGTAAGCGTATCACTGAGATATTCTCCGGCTACTAATGCGGATGTTATCACTCAGGTTCCGTTATACGCATGTGTTCAGTATCTGGGTAATGCCCGAAATGGTTATCTGTATGTTGATTACAATGGGATGATAGGTTACATTCTGGCGGAATACCTGGATTACAGGGAACCACATACGGAAGTTGGACATTTTGGGACCATTGCTAATGTTAATGAATCTGCAAGTCTTCGCAGTCTTCCTACAGCTGCTTCTCCTGCGTACACACAGATGCCTAAAGGAGCCACGGTTACGGAAATCTCTGACATAAATGATGGCTTTTATAAAGTTACCTACAATGGCATGAAGGGATATGTTATGAAATCCCTGGTCCAGCTTTATACAGATTCGTCCCAGAAGGTTTACGGCACATATTTTAATCAAAGCCTAATGGAGTTTATAGACGTTACTCCCAATGATCCCACTTCCATAACTGTGGAGTTTTATGATTATACGCCTACAGGTGAACGGAATCCACCATATATGAAAGTAGATTATGTGATGGTTAATAACAATACCTGGAGCTCTATCGCCGCCGATTATGGTAAGTTCAGTCTGGATGCCGGAGCACAGGTCATATGCTATGACGGTTTAAATACCATCGCCTTTGTACCTTACGGGTATTCACCTGTTTATTACTACAGATAAAAACCAAGAAGAAAAAAACATAGTTATATAGGAGCCATTATGTCAAACGAAAAAGATATTAATATCGCAGTGAACCCAACATCCAACACAGCTATCACTACACTGATTCTTCTGGCCAATGCAGGATATGATAAAGCATTAGCCATACTTGAAAAAATGGGTGTTGAAAAGGAAAAGATCTTTCATGATGTTGACAGGGAGGATATGATAAACCGTCCGTCTGATATCGTGAGAGAGCTTCGTTATGTTGCACTGAACAGAACTATTGAGGAGTGCGGATATGGGACGCTTCTGGATCTGCCTTGTGGTTATACGCCCAAGGTGTTTGAATTCACCGAAAAGGGTATGAATTATATCGGCTGTGACCTTCCTGCGGTTATCAATGATTTTGCACCGATAATTGATTCCATGACTGATGAGGATCAGAAAAAGAAGATTGATTTTCAGATTGTTGACGTTACAAATTATGAAAGCCTGAAGGCTGCGGCTGATAAAGCCGATGGTCCTGTTTGTATAGCAACAGAGGGACTAACAGTTTATCTGACACCGGATGAAAAACTGCTGCTCAGGAGAAATATCCGCCGTATCCTTTCCGAAAAGGGCGGCTGCTGGCTAAGTGCGGATGTAGAGACAAAGGAATACTATATGGCTGTTTTCAAGGCGGTTGCAGGTGATGATAAGGCATATGACCTGCTGGCTGCAGCAAGGAGAGGTTTCAGCGGCCAGTCTGATACAAGTATACATAAAAATGCTTCAGACGTTTTTGACGGAAAGGCAAAAGAAAGAGCCGGATTTTCAAAAGTGGATTATGAAAAGATCGAAGCCCTTGCCAAGGCTGAAGGTCTTTTGGTGGAAAAGATACCATACTATCGGGACGATTTTGAACTTCATCTTTTTGATAGTATGTCACCTGAAGAGATAGAAAAGCTTCGTGAAAATATTAAGCATGTAAATATCTGGAAATATACCCTTGATCCGGAATATAAGGGAAAGGAGAGCAACGGAAGTTCCGGCTCTGTTAACTCGGAAAAAGATCTCCCATTTAGGGTAGATAGTGAACTTAAGGATGGTGTGTTTAATGTAAACATTCAGGGACGAATGGATACCATCACAGCTCCGGAGCTTTTAAAGAAGTTTAAGGAGTCTGAAGGAAAGATCACCGCAATAAATGTGGATGTAAGCCACATGCCTTATGTTTCATCCGCAGGATTGCGTGTCCTTTTGATGATGTATAAGTCATTGGAGGATAAGGATATGTTTGAAATGACGGGTGTAAGTAAGGAGGTAAGAGAAATTTTTGAAACCACCGGCTTTGACCAGTTCTTTTTGAAGGATTGAGAAGCTGAAGAACTGATATGTCAGGAGTAAGGCTTATGAGAACACTTTCAGAATCACTGTTAATTATCTTTTTGACCGTTATTCTTACGGGGTGTTCTTCCTTTGCAAAAAAATCTCCAGAAGCGGCTCATACTTCCAATGCTTCTGACATAATCGTTGTCACGGAATCTATGAAAGGTGACCCCATATGGTCTGATCCTGAAAGTCTTCATGCGCTTATAATTTCTGATATTCACTATACGGAACGGGAGAGTGCAGATCACCTTAATGTTCCGGGAATAGCTCTTTCGGGGGAGTTTACAGATGCCATAGTGGAAGAGGTTATTGCTAAAAAACCAGATGTTTTCATCGTGACAGGTGACAATACTAACAGCGGATCAGCAGCGGATGTGGCCGGTCTTGTATCAAGACTTCAAAGGGTAAAGGATGCTGGAATTCCTCTGGTGATCACTACGGGCAATCATGATTTTGATCTGATGGATGATGAGGAATATGAGAAAGCTTACTTCGGACTTCTGGATCCGGTTGACAGAGATCCGGCGTCGCTCAGCTACACCTATATCTCAAAGGATGTAGTGCTTCTCGCCATGGATGACAAAGCCTTATCCCGGGGTGCACAGAGCGAATTCTCTCCTGAAACCATGAGCTGGCTCCGGGAGATGCTGGAAAAATATAAAGGTAAAAATATCGTCTTTCTTTCACATCACAATGTTTTGTATAACTCATCCGGGAAAGAAACCGCAACCAATATCATCCATAATGACGATCTGACGGAAACCCTGGTAAAGAGTGGCGTTAAGCTTTGCATAACAGGGCATATGCATTCCCAGTATATCCTGGAGAAGGACGGACTCTGGGAGGTGCTGAGCGGCATGCCCTTTGCCGGGAAACATCTCATGGGAAATCTTGCAGTAGGAAATGATAAGATCCTTTACTATGCGGATCCTCTGGAGCTTGATGTTTATGGAAAAGAGGTGTTAGAAAAGCTTCGCCCTCTGGAAGAAGAACGTGACCAATATATGGACAAGGTCTTTTCGGAGCTTTTGGATAGTGGAGGCCTCAAAGGGAAGAAAAAGGACGGGGTCAAGGAACTGATATTCCGATTTTTTGATTATTATGAGGAGGGTTCCCTGGCCGATCACCGCCCTGAGATAATGGCGGATCCTTACTATAAGGACATGTTGGATGCATTGTGGGATCACAACTACGGTCCATGGATGAAAGAGATGGCAGAGAATACGAAATACAGCGGAAGACAACTGGAGATCAACCTGTGAAAACATCCGTTGGTATGGTTTCACAGTCATATACGAGCCTATCTCATCTGAAAAACGGCGGGTATATTGATTTCATAACCGGGGTTCTCACAGGTATTATACGTGCCTATCTCATACGTCTGGTTGCATTGTCCTGGAAACTGAAATAGTCAGGTCTGTGACGGGACTGGGTATATTCGAACATGATACCATCACTGTTATAGGTCTGGCTGGTTACGACGGCAAGACAATTGTAATCTCCCAGATCCAGGTATTTCTCATCAATTTCTGTCATTTTCTCAACGGTAAATACACGCTTACTGGTGATGATGGACATGTTGAGAGTGTTTTCAATATAGTCGTAGATTGAGCTCTCAGCGATTTCTTTAGTCAGGTTGGGAACAAGATCTTTCAGGAAGTAATTGTGATTAAGAATAAGAGCTTTATTATCAAGGTAATGAACACGCTGGAGATAATACAGGTTTGAACCGGGTTCAAAACCTGTCCGGCGTGCTATTTTTTTATCAGCCACAAGCTCTGTCAGATATATCACTTTGGTTTTTGGCTTTTTGCCGTTTCTTAGTGCTGATTCACGAAAGCTTTCGATATTCCCTATGGCAAAAGAGTTTTGCTGTGTCGGCTGATATATATTACGTACGCCCTTTCCCTGCATGGTTTGTACATATCCATCTGTGACGAGATTACCTATGGCACGTCTAATGGTATTTCTTGAGCAGTCGTAATAGTCTATTAACTGGTGTTCGGAAGGGAGCAGTTCCTGGAATTCATACTCCCCGGTTTCGATTTTATTTTTTAAATCCTGATATATATCAGAATATCTGGACTTTGGCATGTCAAAAGAACTCCTTGCTTGTTTAAACATCTTAATCATTATAGCTTATTTTACCGATACAGTAAACATTCAGCCACACGTGCAAACTTGTTTAAACAACTTTCGATATTTTCGTTGACATGTTTAAACAAGTGTGTTATAAATTCCTCAGAACTTGTTCAAACAAGATGATTTTAAACGGAGGTCGTTATGGGTAAGTATGCGGAGGACGCAAAGGAGCTTTTAAAGCTCGTAGGTGGAAAAGAGAATATTGCAGCGGTATCACATTGTGTTACCAGAATGAGATTTGTACTTAATGATCCGGCAAAGGCAGATGTTCCGGGCATAGAGAAACTTAAATCTGTAAAGGGAAGCTTCACACAGTCGGGACAGTTCCAGGTTATCATCGGAACTACGGTGAATGATTTTTACAATGATTTCATCGCTGTATCAGGCATCGAAGGTGTTTCCAAGGATGCGGTAAAGAGTGCAGCAAAGCAGAATCAGAATGCACTTCAGAGAATGATCACGGCTCTGGCGGAAGTATTTGCACCACTCATTCCTGCCATCATCACAGGAGGTCTGATCCTTGGTTTCAGAAACTGTATTGACAGTCTGTACCTTTTCGAAAACGGAACCAAAACCTTGTGTGATATCAGTACATTCTGGGCGGGAATAGACAGTTTCCTGTGGCTCATTGGCGAAGCAGTATTTCATATGCTTCCTGTTGGTATCTGCTGGTCGGTTACAAAGAAAATGGGAACCACACAGATCCTTGGAATCATTCTCGGTCTTACACTTGTATCCGGACAGCTTTTAAATGCCTATGCCGTTGCAGGTGCAACTGAGATTCCTGCCTGGAATTTCGGATTCTTCAAAGTGAATATGATTGGTTACCAGGCACAGGTTATACCGGCAATGCTTGCGGCATTTACATTGGTATACCTTGAAAAATTCTTCAGAAAGATTACTCCTGCGGTGGTTTCAATGATAGTTGTTCCTTTCTGCAGCCTGCTCCTTTCTGTTATCGCAGCTCATTTCGTTCTGGGTCCTATCGGCTGGAAGATAGGCTCAGCAATTTCTTCAGTAGTTTATGCAGGAATCACAGGTTCCCTGAAGATTGTTTTTGCGGGAATTTTTGGCTTCATCTATGCGCCGCTGGTTATCACCGGACTTCATCATATGTCCAATGCCATCGACCTTCAGCTCATCGCTGACTATGGCGGAACCATGCTTTGGCCGATGATCGCTCTTTCAAATATCGCACAGGGTTCAGCAGTCCTTGGAATGATCTTCTTACAGAAGAAGGATCCGGAGGCTCAGGAGGTTAATGTTCCTTCATGCATCTCCTGCTATCTCGGCGTAACAGAGCCTGCTATGTTCGGAGTAAACTTAAAGCATGTTTATCCTTTCGTATGCGGAATGATCGGTTCGGCATGTGCCGCTGTAATCTGCGTGGCAACAGGAACAACAGCCAACGCCATCGGTGTAGGCGGCCTTCCCGGAATCCTTTCAATCCAGCCTCAGCACATGGCAAGCTTCGCAATCTGTACACTTGTTGCTGTAGCAGTTCCGTTCCTTCTCACTGTTGCGGTAGGTAAAAAAAGAGGAACCGTAAAGGTTATGAAGCCGGCGGTAAGCGTTTGAAACAGGTATAAGAGTTTGAAAGTAAGCATTGAAATCTGAAATGTGGGTCGGCAGCAGTCAGGATTAATCTGGCAGCTGTCTGATCCTCCAAATGAGTTTGACAGTAAACTTTTGAGATTATTTGGAGGGTGAGATTCGAGTTCGGATTAATTCGGCTCGTGCCTGACCCATGGAGGAAAGTTATGAAGAATTTTAGTAAGAGTACGATTTATCAGATATATCCGAAGTCTTTCTGTGACAGCAACGGCGACGGAGTCGGTGACATAAGGGGAATCATCGAAAAGCTTGATTACATCCGTAGTCTCGGGGTGGATTATATCTGGAGTACACCTTTCTTTAAATCACCCATGAATGACAATGGGTACGATATAGAGGATTATCTTGACATTAATCCTATGTTTGGAAATATGGAGGATGTAACTGAGCTTATTACGGAAGCCGGAAAACGAGGATTGGGGATCATATTTGATATGGTCTTCAACCACACCTCTACAGAACACGAGTGGTTTAAACGTGCCCTCGCCGGTGAAGAGAAGTATATGAACTACTATATTTTCCGTGATGGTAATGCTGACGAACCACCTACGAACTGGCAGTCAAAGTTCGGCGGCAGTGCCTGGGAATATGTTCCTTCTCTCGGAAAATGGTATCTTCATCTTTTTGATGTATCACAGGCAGATCTTAACTGGGATAATCCAGAAGTAAGGAACGAGTTAAAGAAGGTCATCCTTTTCTGGAAGGACAAGGGAGTCAGGGGATTCAGATTTGACGTAGTAAATCTCATATCAAAGCCGGAGATATTCCGGGATGATGAGGAAGGTGACGGACGAAGATTCTATACTGACGGACCACATGTACATGAATATCTGAAGGAACTTGTGGCGGATACGGGTATAGAGGACATGCTGACTGTCGGGGAAATGTCTTCCACCTGCATTGATCACTGCATCAGATACACGGATCCCGGAGAAAAGGAACTCTCCATGTGCTTCAACTTTCATCATTTGAAAATAGATTACAAGGATGGAGAAAAATGGGAGCTTCAGAGGCCGGATTACGACAAGCTGAAGGATATATTCCGTGAGTGGCAGCTCAGGATGCAGGAAAAAAACGGATGGAATGCTGTTTTCTGGTGCAATCACGACCAGCCGAGAGTAGTCTCAAGACTTGGGGATGAACACAAATATTGGAAAGAGTCTGCAAAGATGCTTGCCTGCAGCATACATATGCTTCGCGGAACGCCTTATATATATCAGGGTGAAGAAATCGGCATGATGAATCCGCATTTCGATAAAATAGAGGATTACCGGGATGTGGAGAGCATTAACTACTATAAGATACTTCGGGAAAGTGGAAAAAGCAAAGAAGAGGCACTTCATATTTTAGGAGAACGTTCAAGAGATAATTCCAGGACGCCCATGCAGTGGGATAACACTAAGTATGCAGGCTTTTCCGAAGTAGAACCCTGGATAAGTCTTCCGGAGGATCGAGAGGGTGTTAATGTTTCCGACCAGGAAGCGGATGAAGATTCTGTTCTTAACTTTTACAGAAAGCTTGTAAATCTCAGGATGGAGTATGAGGTCATCCGGGACGGCAGTATCGAATTTATCTTTGATTCTGTAAAAGAGATTCTGGCCTATAAGAGAGTCGGAGAGGATGGAGACATCCTAGTGCTCAACAATATGTCAAAAGATGAAGTGAGTCTGCCTCAAAGTATAGATATGACAGGCAGGAAAATCCTGCTCTCAAACTATGACGAAAGCCGGATTTCAGGTATTGATGTCTTAAGACCATATGAGTGTATTGTGATTCAGTAAATGTTTTTATTCAAAGCCGGAGGGGCTGTTCTGTTTTCGGAACAGCCCCTCCGGCTTTATTATTTGAGAGAATTTTGTAACCTGTAGCTTTTGAAGCTTTGTCACAGGACTTGAAACCATATTAAGCCCATTTATATAATTCATTAATCCAGTCGATTTTTAATTATAATCAGTTAGTCAGAAAACTTCCTGATTCTAGGAGGTATAAGATACACCATGGATGAAGAAACAAAAGTAAAGTTAAGAAGATATCGAAAGAATATAGAGCTGAACGGGAAGGCAATGCTCCTTGTGGGGTGCTGGACTGTGGTGAAGTATTTCATGATTATATGCTTTAGTGACAAAACCATTATGGATTTAATGGGGGTCACTGAGGAAGAACTGGAAGAGTATGGGGCTTTTATGACCGTGACTTTTTTTCTGATCATGGGGATCATAGTCCTTATGTATATATATTTGGGAAGAAGAGCCATAAAATATGCCAAAGGAAAGAGTAAAAGGCTTTTCTTTTTAGTGTTTGCGGCATTGTTTTTGATTCTGACAGTACTCGGGCTTCCGGGATACTTTATTGAAATCAAAGAGGATCTTACACAGATAGATACTATATTGGCAGCGTTGTTTGTAGACATTACCACCTGCTTTGCACTGGGGGATATGATATATGCTGCGATTCAGGTAAAGAGACTTTCCAAAGGCACAGTTTTGAGTGAGGTGTGATATGCAGGAAGATTTTCATTATTATGCAACCTACTGTGCTGCGTTCCTTGCAGGCTTCGGTCATGAAGATAGTTTGGATATCTGCTACAGTGCCCAGTTCGTGGATCTTTGTTCAAGGACACTTCTTTTAAAGATCGGTGCACCTCAGAATGCAGCAACCACGCAATTACAGCTTGAGATGATGGATGCAAGTACAGACGTATTGAGTCTTCAGGATATAACCAGAATCTGGGCATCCTTCCATTTTCTGCCCAGGGATCTTTATGCGGAAAAAGCAAAGCGGACCAAAAGGTATATGGACAGGTACAGACTGATCTGCGGGCCTAACGGGGAGCTTTTGAAAAAGACTGTGGAGCTTGCAAAGGGGCATGGGCTCCAGCATGCGGGTATAGCCATGCATGTTCTGGCGGACACCTGGGCCCACAGTAATTTTGCGGGAACACCAACCCTTGTTATTAACAATACAGATGAGCATTTCTATGAGTTTCGTGAAGCAGCAGGCGGCGAGGCAAATGGTAATGCCGGTACGGATTTAGATTCTGATTCAGAGGGAACCTGGGTAAAAGTCAAGTTCAGACATAGTCCCTCGGAGCCTGATGATGTTGAAAAGGGATTGTATTCCAACAGTCTTTTCCAGGGGAATGAAGTGTCCATCATGAACCTGGGACATGGAAGAGCAGGACATTTTCCTGATTATTCTTTTGCAAAGTATAAGTATCTTCCTGCCTGGGGAGACTATCATGAGCTTATAAAAGATAACCCCTCTGATTACCGTAAGGCCTTTTCCCAGATGGTATATGCCATGAAATTCCTGAAAGGAAGCATTGACCTATTTGAAACGGAACGGTATGAGGAAGAGGTACCGGAAAAGTACGGAGAAAGGATCGACAGGATCCTGAGGAAGCGTCAGATCAATGCCTGCGCCGACTGGAAGGAGTTTGGAGAGGAACTTTCCGGGCAGGAGATCCCTGATTTTGACGTCGAAAAATATCAGGACGAATACAGTAAAGCAGGTAAGGGCGAAAAGGATAATACCTTTATAGGAAGATTCATAAAAGGCGCCCTGGCTCAAAAGGGCATGGTTACAGGTGAGATTTTTAAATCCGGAAATATGATCGCAGGATTCTCGAAGGCAGTTCCCAAGGATAAACTGTCTATTAAGAACTTCTTTAAATAGCGATCTGACTGGACTGCTGACGTATGTCAGAGATAAAAGACGAGAGCCCCGGGTTTTATATATGAGGTTTATATGACTAAGTTTCAAAGGCTGAAAAGAATATTGTTTGGAATCCTGATGATCTTAGTGGCCGGAGTCATGGTGGAATTTGCCAATGATGCCTATATGGTCATTCTGGTCTTTATAGGATGGGGCTTTATGGTCTCCGGGATTGGTTCGATGTTTTATTATTTTACCATGGCCAGGTTTATGGTGGGAGGCAGGAGAGCCCTTTATATCGGTGTGATACTGATGGATTTCGGAATCATTACAATGTCCCTGAGTGATGTACCGGGAATGTATGTGCTGCTGTATCTTGCCATATTGCATGCCTTCGCCGGAGTGATCGAGATACTCCGGGCCCGGGAGACCATGAAAAACGGGTCGAAGCATTTTAAGCTGAAGCTAAGCCATGGGATCATAGATGTACTTTTAGCTATTTGCTGTATCGTATTTATAAAGAATACGAAGATTGCCGTGTTTATCTACAGTTTCGGACTTTTATATTCGGGAATAATGTATGTGATATCCGGTTTCAGAAGAACCGCGATGCTGCAGTATATTCCGTAAAAATAGAATATATACCGTGCAACAAAAGTGTGTCTTTTGTTGCACGGTTTTTTTGCTTTAAAAAATAACATGCAATATCAGGAAAGGTTTGTGAAAGAACGGAAAATATTATCAAGCGAAGATTGGGTATTATGGTTTCATCAACAGAGAACAAAACAAATGATAAATGACCAAGGAGATAAATGATGAAAAAGACACTTCCAATCGGAATACAGGTTTATGGTCTCAGAGATTTGCTGGAGAACACACCTGAAAACTTTAAAAATGTAATGCAGAAGGTTAAGGAGCTTGGATACGATGGCGTGGAGCTTGCCGGCCTTTACGGACATACACCTGAGTATATTAAGGAAACACTTGATGAAGTAGGACTTGTTCCTATCAGCGCGCATGTTGCTTTTGCCGAAATGATGGAAAACATCGACGGCATTATCGCAGATTATAAAAAAATCGGTGTTAAGTACCTTGTAATGCCTTATATGTCAGAGGAATATCGACCGGCAAATCCCGAAGGCTTTAAGAAGTTTCTTCCGCTCTTAAACGAAATCGGACAGAAGATACATGATGCAGGCATGACCTTCCTATATCACAATCATGATTTCGAGTTCGTGAAGATGGATAATGGCAACTGGGGATATGATGAAATGTTTGATGCGATCCCTCATGACAACCTTATGTCAGAGCTTGATACCTGCTGGTGCCAGGTTGCTACTTCTGATGCAGAGGGATTCGTAAAGAAGTATAAGGACAGAATTCCTGTAGTTCATCTGAAGGATTATATCAAGCAGGGTGAAGTTAAGAACATGTACAAGCTCATCGGAATCGACAGTGAGGAAGATGAAGGCGAGACAGGATATTTCGGATTCAGACCGGTAGGTTTCGGAATGATGATCTGGGAACCTGTACTTAATGCAGCGGTTGAGTCCAATGCACAGTGGGTGATAGTCGAGCAGGATGAGCATTATGAACTCGAGCCCCTGGAGTGCGCAAGAAGAAGCAGAGAGTATCTGAGAATCTTAGGCTGGTAATTTAATAGAACTTTTTGAAACTTGAGGATCGGAATGTCACAATATGACATTCTGAATGAAACAAAGGATTATATACACTACTTAGGAGAAGATAAAATGAAAGAAATAAGAATTGCAATCATCGGAACGGGAATGATTTCCCACAGACACATGACAGTTATCCAGAATCTGCAGAAGCGCGGACAGAACCTTAAGGTTGTAGCCGCTGCTGAGATTGACAAGGCTAAGCTTGAAGCATTCGGTAAAAAGTATGGCATCGACGAGAAGGACCTTTACCAGGACTTCAGAGAGATGCTCAAGAGAGATGATATCGATGAAGTTGAAGTATGTGTACACAACAATCTTCATACATCTGTTGCAACAGCCGTTATGGCAGCAGGCTTTGACTGCTACTCAGAGAAGCCTATGTCAGCAAGCTACGCAGATGCAAAGATACTTTACGATGCACAGAAGAAGTATGGAAAGAAGCTTGCTATTCAGATCAGCTCTATCTACAATCCTCAGACAAGAATCGCAAAGGAAATGATCGCTGACGGTAAGCTTGGTAAGATTTATCATGCAAGAAGCGTTGGTCACAGACGTCAGGGACGTCCCGGATATGATATGCCTTTCTTCAGCCGTGATTTCGTAGATCCAAGAGTTGGTGTACATGGACCTCTTTTCGATCTTGGAATCTATCACATTGCTCAGATGCTTTATGTAATGGGAATGCCGGAGCTTGAGAGCGTATACGGAACAACCACTTGTGATTACTGGAGAGATAAGAGAATAGATGATGCCGTAAACTGTCACACACCTGTTGAGGATCTTTCTGTAGCTATCGCTCGTTTCAAGAACGGTCTTTCAATGGATATTTATGAGGACTGGGCTATCCATATGGATGAAATCGGATCCAGCTTTATCGCCGGTTCTCTCGGTGGACTTAAGTTTACTGATGTTGACCAGACAGGCGGACCTATGGCTGTTCCTGAGGGCGGAAACATCGTTGGCGGAGGAGAACTTCAGAAGCCGAGACTTCAGTACTTCGGCGTTGATGAGAAGGGTCGCCTTTTCGATACAAAGCTTGAGTGTGCTATCGGCGATGTTACAGGTATGCAGGAGCTTGCGCTCAATCCTGAGATGGAGAAGTTCAATGACAACCAGCTTCACTGGTATTCATACCTTCGCGGAGAGCTTACCGATGAAACAAGAATCGACTCACCTTATATCGCAATGCAGACAGCATTCCTTTCAGAAGGTGTTGTTCTTTCAAACGAGCTTGGCCGTTCTGTTACTGCCGATGAGATCAGGGCAATGTCTAAATCCATCGCTATCCGTGAGCAGGAGACACCTTTCGGAACAATCAAATATGATTTTGATGATTACAAGGCTTAATCAGGGTTACATCACACAGGCGGGGACGAAATTTCGTCCCCGCTTTTTGCGTGCTTAGGTTTAATATGTTATCATTTGATATACATTGATGATTACTTAGCCCAAGGAGAGCTTTCTTAAATATATGGAAACCAAAAATTTAAGCTATACCGTAAAAAGAGCTGTTAAGAACGAAACCTCAAGACAGGTGGAGATGACGATTCTTTTTCTGTTGGAAGGAAAAATGACCGTGCGCTACCGGGACGAAGATTTCAGAATGGCAGAAGGAGACATCATACTTATTAATCCCGGAACGGAATATGAGATTGTTGAGTGTTTTGATGCCCTTTACGGAATCGCCATTTATCCAATGCAGCTTATGACGGATATCCTGAAAAACAGCAGAATGATGTTTTATTGCAATTCTGTTGTTGATATGAGTCATTCGTACCGGGATCTAAGGGATATTTTCTACGAACTGACGGCAGAATATACCGAGGATGCTCATAAGAGTTCTGCTTATAATGCGAGTCTTCTTTTGAAGATGCTTGACTGTCTTGTTGAGAATTATCAGCTCCATGCTAATGATTTAAAGGATGAGGAAACTGAGGCTGATGCCCGCATGAGGGAGATGATGCAGTACATCCTCTCAAATCTTGACAGAGATATAAACTTAAATGAACTTGCGGACAGCATGTTTGTTTCGGCATCTACCCTTTCGAGAATTTTCAAGAAACATACGGGGGTATATTTTGCTGATTATGTTATGCAGCTCAGGGTACAGTCGTCGCTTCAGCTTCTAAGGTCAACTAAACAGACTGTTACCCAGATTGCACTTACCTGCGGTTTTGCAAATTCAGCCTCCTTTAACCGATCCTTCCGAAAAGTTATGGGAATCGCGCCTACCGACTACAGAAAGAAGTTCCAGGAAGACAGCCTTCCGGAGGAGGCGCCGGAGGAGAATACAGAAGAAGATATCCGAGAGGAACTTAAGGAGAAGGGATATAAGAAGGTAAGAGGAGAAAAGAGTTTTACCGCACTGACAGATCTTAAGGCCAAGCCCGGAGTAAAGTACGAAAAGACCTGGAACAAGGTAATGAATGTTGGCGCCATGAGCGACCTTACCAAGGCGAATATGCAGTACCATACTCTGTTTATAAACGAGCATCTTCACTTCAGGTATTTCCGTATCTGGAACGTATTCAGCAGAAAGATGATGCTTTTCGATGGAAAAAGTATCGGTGTTTATAATTATGACATGGTGGATCAGGTGCTGGACTTCTTTGTACAGCATCATCTGCAGCCCTTCCTGGAATTTGGCAGAAGACCTGAAGCGGCTCTGAGTTCCGAAACCAGGCCGGTTTACTATAATGAAGAATATATTGATTTTGTTTCAAGAGAAGCATGGGAGAGTCTTCTGGAGGATTTCCTGACACACATAGTTTCGAGATATGGGCTTGGGGTTGTTTCCACATGGATTTTTGAGCTCACCAGGGACAACTGGCATGAGTCCCGTCATCCTGAACAGGGGATTTACAAGGGAGAGTACGATTTCTTTAATGCCTTTAAGTTTTTCTATGAGACTATCCGTTCAAAGATTCCGGGCGCGGAGGTTGGAGGTATAGGAAGTGTCATCACCTATGATGAGTCATTTCTGAGGGACTTTTATGAAAAATGCCTGCAAAATAACATAAAGGCAGATTTTACTTCATTTCTTCTGTTTCCCTATGAGACCTCTTCGGAAAGCCTTTTGCCCCGGGACTCCGTAAAAAAGAGTCAGAATAACGTGGTAAATGAGGAAATCAGGAAGGAAAGATCCAGAGTTATTTCCGGAAACAGTAATTATGAGGAGGAGCAGGTCGATAAGATAAGAGCTCTCATGAAGGCTTTCGGCATGGAAGATGCAAAAATATATATAACAGAATGGAACAATTCCATATCCAACAGAAATGCACTGAATGACAGCTGTTTCAGAGCGGCTTACATGGTGCGTAAGCTCATCAATATTTATGACAAGGTAGATATCATCAGCGTGATGTGCGCCTCCGACTGGATAAGCAGCTATATGGATACTGTCGGTATCGCTAACGGAGGTATAGGACTTCTTACTAAGGATACTATACGTAAGCCTGCTTATTACGCAATAGACTTCATGAATCAGCTTGGTGAATATATCATGGACAAGACTGATAAATTCATAGTCAGCAGAAAGGAAAACGGAGACATTTACATCGTGTGTCATAACTTTTCCTGGTTCAGGGAGAATTATCTCATGCAGGATGAGGATGTGAACATACTCGAAAATCGTCCTATGATATTTGAGGATGAGAAGGAGCTGAACCTCCATATAAAGCTTAGAAATATTGGAGAGCCCGGAGATTATTGTATAAAGAGAAGGGTCCTTAATAACAGTAATGGAAGTATCCTGGGAGAATGGAGCAAATTCCAGTTCAATACCAGACTTACCAGACAGGATATCAAATATCTTGAGGCCATTTGTCTGCCTAACCTGAGCCAAAATGTTTCTTCGATTTCAGGGTATGGTGATGAGATTGAACTCGATTTAAGACTCGAACCTCACGAAATAAGCATTATACATATTTTCAGGACATAAAACTGATTTCAGGATGCAAAAAATCAATGACATCCGGGTGTATTTATACAAATTGATCATAGGTCAAAGCCGGAAAATAAAGGGCGATGCAACAGATGATATAATTCTGTTGCATCGCCCTTTAAATATGTGTGATTTTGTGCAAATCATAATATGTGATTGTAAATATATGAAAAGAATCGTTGTTAAAATCCTCCTAAAATACACTTATCTTAAGTAACTTTTTTGGTAATAAGTTTCTTACCGGACTAAAAAAAATCAGATAGGGGTATCAGTTATGGAGAAGAAAAGAAAAGCTTCACGCTTAGGCACGATTTGCTATGGTCTCGGAGACCTGGCATCACAATTTGTATGGACTTATGTAGGTTCATACCTGACAATCTACTACACGGATGTAGTTGGTCTCGCACCACTGGCGGTAACAGTGATCATGATGCTCGCCAGAATATGGGATGCGGTTAATGATCCTATGATGGGTGCCATCGCAGAAAGAACACGTTCAAAGTTCGGAAGGTTCAGACCGTACATCGCATTCGGCGCTCCTTTCCTTGCATTATTCAGCGTATTGACATTCGTTAATCCTTTCGGAGGAAAGAGTACAGCAGGTGTTATATGGGCAGCGGTAACCTACATTATCGCAGGTATGATCTACACACTTGTAAATATTCCTTACGGTGCACTTGCAGGTGTAATGACCGAGGATGCAGATCAGAGAAATGTTATCAACACATTCAGAAATATCGGTATGAACCTCGGTATGGTGATTGTAAACGGTTTGTCAGCAGGTCTTGCTCTTAAGTTCTCTGCAGCAGGCGCACAGGTTGCAGACGGACATGGTTACATGATGGTTGCAATCATTTACGGAATCATCTCTATTCCGATGTTTTTGATCGTTGCACTTACAGGTAAGGAAGTTGTACAGCCTGTAAATGAGGAAGTGAGAGGATTTTCCTTCAAGGAAACAATCGCAAATCTTGTAAATAACAAGTACCTTATGATCATCACACTTATCATGGTACTTCAGATGACTGCATTCATGGGCCGTATCGCAGTGACTGCTTATTATGTAATCTACTGCCTCGGTTCATTCACGATGATCGGTCTGATAATGACTATCCCTTCCATCGGAGGAATCATTGGTTCATTATTTGTTCCATTCTTTGCTAAGAGATTTGGAAAGAGAAATGTCCTTATGGGTGCCATGGCAATCCAGGCTGTCGGACTTTTCATTATGTATCTTGCACCATTTGACAATATGAACATGGTGCTTGCAGGAGACATTATCTTCGGTCTCTTCAATGTAGGTTTCCCTATGAGTCTTTCAATGGTTTCAGACTCTGTTGATTATATGGAGCTTAAGAGCGGAGTTCGTACAGACGGAACAGCTTATGCAACTTACGGTCTTGCAACAAAGGTTGGTAATGCCATCGGTGGTGCCTTCGGTATCATGATAATGAGTGCCTTCGGATATGTTGCAAATGCTGAGCAGACGGTGGAAGCCCTCAAGGGAATCAACGTTACAGTCAACCTTATTCCTGCAATTCTGTTTGTGGTTTCAGCTGCGGCATGTCTGCTCTGGGATATGACAGACGCACAGGCTGATGAGATCAGAAGAAAGCTTGCCGAGAGACACACCGGAATCAGCTACGAAGAAGAAATAAATGCAGATCTTGTTGGAGCAGCAAAGGCTGTCTGAATTTAAAAAAAAAGGAGAAAAACGATGTATAAGTATGATAGAAAAGGTCCAAAGAGAGGAGTCGCTTTATACAGCTACTCAGCAGAGTTCGGACTTTCAAAGACACTGGAAGACTGTTTTGAAGATTTACGTGATATGGGTGCACACGGAATAGAGATTCTTGCAAACACCCATATAGAGAACTATCCGTATCCCACAGACGAATGGGTAGAGAACTGGCACAGACTTTGCGATAAGTATGAGATTGTTCCTGTGGAGTACGGTAACTGGATTGACTCACATGTTCTCGGTGACAGAGATCTCACAACCGAAGAGGCTGTTGAGATGCTTAAGAGAGATATCCGTCTTGCCCACAGACTTGGTTTCACAGTTATGAGAACCAAGATGCCGGTTATCAACGATCTTCTTGAGCCGGTTCTTAACTGGAGAGAGATCATAAAAGGCGCTCTTCCTCTGGCAGAGGAGCTTGGCATACAGATGTGCCCTGAGATACACACACCATCTAACCTTAAGGGCAAGCTTGTTTCTGATTTCGTTGACTTCATTAAGGAGACAGGCACAAAGAATTTCGGCCTCAACATTGACTTCTCTGTATTCCGTACAGAATTCAAGGAAGGCGAGTGGGTTGACCCCAATTACACACCAAACAAGCCTGAAGACATTATTCCGCTGCTTCCATATATTTATTGCTGCCATGCAAAATTCATCAACATGAGCGATGATTTCCAGGAGACAACAATCCCATATCCTGAGATCATCAAGGTTATGCAGGATAACGGATATGAGGGCTATCTGTTAAGCGAGTATGAAGGTGCTGATAAGTATGATGACGGCTACGAAGTAGGACAGACTCTTCGTAAGCATCACATTCTTCTTAAGAATCTGCTTGGAGATTAAAAGATTTTTTAAAGGAGGTTAGATAATAAATGGAAAAACAGGTTATCCAGTCAGTTGGATTTAGAAATATTAAAGATGAAAAGGGTAATGTTACAGGCTTTCAGCTTAAAGTGAAGCTCCCGTATTACAGAGGGATTTTCCTTTCACAGCTTCGCCCGGGTACACTTTTCGTAGACGGTGAGAGATTTGATAAGGATCTCATCACATGGAATATCAACGGTGAAGATTTCACAAATGATGAAATGAAATCAGATTTTCAGACTCACTGGTCAACAACAAAGCCTGCAGTGCTTAAGGTAAAGAAGGAAGGCGGTCTTTCCCAGGGCTATCATGATCTGAAGTACGGCTTCTGCTGGACCTCATCATATATGCCGCCAATCATTCAGGACGGTCTCGATCCGGATAAGGAGCCCATGGTATACATGCCAGAGTTCGGACATCATGTAAATGAGAGAAGATTATTGATTGTATAAGTTATAAGGTCGGAAAACGATGAATGTTTTCCGACTTTTTTGTTGCATCCGTCCCCAGTGGATTACGGAGTGCAACAAATGAACAACATATATTGCAGAAGACATTAGCTAAATAAATCAAAAGCAAAATATGATGTTTATTTGGTTTTCGATGAAAAGAGGAAAAAAGTGCATTGAGATATCATTAGCATACAAACAAAACAGAACTTTCTAACACAGGAGGAAATATAGTTATGAAGAAAAGAATAATTTCAGGATTATTAACAGGAGTTATGGCTCTTTCACTTGCAGCCTGCGGCAGCAGCACAGACAATGCCGGAGCTGCAGTACCGGAAGCATCAGGCGCAGCAGATCAGAAAGCGGAGGCTACAGCCGCTGCAGGAGAGTCAGCTTCAACACACATTTATGTTCTGACAGCACCTGAGGATCATGGCTGGACCGGTTCGGTTGCAACATTTGCAAAAGAAAAGGTTGAGGAAGTCAACAGCGAAGGCAAGTACAGCGCAGAAGTTATCACCTGTGATGATGCATCATATCAGATCAATCAGATTGAGGACATCATCGCCAAGGGAGAGAAGGACATCGCAGTAGTTATCCAGCCTATCGATGATACAGTACAGTCTGCTATCCAGGAACTGGTAGACGCAGGTGTCCCATATGTTGCATTTGACAGAATCATCGACGGAGTTCAGGACAGTGCAGTTGCCAATGTTAAGGGCGATAATGAAGGCATCGGTGCAGGTTCTGCAGCATATTTCGTATCACTTGGTCTTAAGCCTGGCGATAAGGTTTACGTTTACGAAGGAGATACTTCATCAGTTACAACACTTCGTAATCAGGGCTTTACAGAGTACCTTACAGGTGAGCTTGAATTTGACGGTCAGAAGATTGCTGATGATGCAAAGTGGACAGAGGATCAGGTAAACAGCAGCATTACATATTCAGGTGCCATGAACTGGAGCCGTTCTGATACAAAGGCTTCTTTTGAAACACTTATGGGAGACAACTCAAATACTTCAATTAAGTGGATCTATGCAGAGGATGATGAGCTCGGAATGGGTATCCTTGAAGCATTAAACGGAGGCGGAATCGAGGATTCTGCGAAGGAAGCATTCCTTGGAAACAAGCCTGTTATCACCGGCTGCGGCGGACTTGACGAGTTTTACGGTGTATTAAGAGGTGAGTCTTACGGTGATATCTACGGTCAGCTCGGCGGATTAATGTCAGTAACCTACAGCCCAAGCATGATTCAGACTGCGATCGCAGATATGGTTGATTATCTTGACGGCAAGGAAGTTACCCAGGACCACGTTATCGAGTGTAAGAATGTAACTGCAGATAATGTTTCTGAATTCAAGGGATTCAACTAAAATTGTGAATCGAACTGATTGATATCTGTATGTCAGAAATAAATGAAAAGCCGATTGGAATGACATCTGTATGTCAAATATTACTGCTGATACAACAGTGTTAATAAATTTTTGGGGGAAAAGGCATGTCGCTTCTGGAAATGAAAAATATTAAAAAGTCCTTCAGCGGCGTACCGGTTTTGAAAGGCGTGGATCTTACTGTGGAAAAGGGCGAAATCCACGCCCTTCTCGGTGAAAACGGAGCCGGTAAGTCAACGCTGATGAATATCCTGACCGGAACTATAGATTCGGACGGGGGTTCGATTACTTTCGATGGTCAGGAATTAAAGAATATAACCATTAAAAAGAGTGAGGAAACCGGTATAGCATTTGTACACCAGGAACTCAATCTTTTTAATGATCTGAGAGTATTTGAAAATATATATATAAATAAAGAGCTTACCAATGCGTTCGGAAAACTGAGAAAAAAAGAAATGATCAGGAATTCCGAAAAGCTCTTTAAAGAGTTAGGGGTAAGCATTGACCCTGAGGAGCTTGTGGATAATCTGAAGATGGGTGAGAAACAGCTGCTGGAGATAAGCAAAGCGCTTTTCTTTGACGCGAAACTTCTGATCCTTGATGAACCCACAACTTCTCTCACCAATGAAGAAGTAGAGCATCTTTTCGGGATAGTAAAAGAGTTAAAAAAGAAGGGGATATCTTTTATATTTATTTCCCATAAGATGCCCGAAATCTTCGAGTACTGTGATTCATACACGGTTTTCAGAAACGGTGAATATGTTGGCAGCGGGAAGATTGCTGATACCACACCTCAGGAAGTAACAAAACTGATGGTGGGGCATGCTTCGGATAACGGAGACATTTACCGTAAAAGAGAGACCGGGGAGGAAGTGCTGAAGCTTGATAAGGTAAGCGGAAAAGGTTTCAGTAACATCTCCATGTCCGTGAAGAAGGGTGAGATCCTGGGACTTACGGGACTTCAGGGTTCAGGCAGCAGTGAACTTTTACAGAGTCTTTTCGGAGCCAACCCAATAAGTTCCGGAGAGGTTGAAGTATTTGGAAAGAAGTTTTCTGAAATAGATACACATAAAGCAATGAGAGCGGGAATCGGACTCCTCCCGGCAAATCGTAAGGAAAATTCCGTAATTCCTGACATGACGATCGCGGAAAACATGTATCTTGCCGAGCAGGTGCTTTCGGCAGTGCATTTCAACATAGATAAGAAAAAAGAGAAAGATAACTATCAAAATTATAAACAGCAGCTCAATATCAAGGCCGAGTCGGCGGATGACGGAATTCTTTCCCTGAGCGGAGGAAATCAGCAGAAGGTATTTATAGCAAGATGGCTGAATACCGGTGCCGACATTCTTCTTTTCGATAATCCTACACAGGGGATCGATGTGGGTGCGAAGGAAGAAATATATAAACTGATATTGAAGCTCTCAGAATCGGGGAAGACGATACTTGTAAACACCCTGGAAATTCCCGAGCTGCAAAAAGTGGCGGACAGAGTTTTGATCTTCTATAACGGTGAGATAATCAAGAGTCTTTCACATGATGAAATAGAAGAGCACACAGTCATGATGTATTCTACCAATTCTGTGGAGGCGTGAAAGAGATGGATATAGCAATGAACATAGCGATGGAAAAGAGCAAAAAAAAGAAAAATGTGCTGGGCAGTATATGGCACAATTACAGTTTCATATTTGTATTTTTTATTATCTTCATAGTATATGCGGTGAGCAGCAGTGTGATGACCTGGAGCGCCACCATGAATATCCTGAGGCATTCAGCGGTCATCGGTATAGTTTCACTGGGAATGGGAATGGTATGCCTCACCGGTGAGATAGACCTTTCGGCAGGTTCTACACTGGCACTTGTAAGCGGATTCTCGGTGGTAATCTTCAATGCCACATCAGGAAATCTGTTTTTAACGGCAATTTTCTCGGTTGCTTTCGGTGCGGCTCTCGGATTTATAAACGGTCTTCTTGTGGGAGTGGTTAAGATGCCATCCTTCATTGTGACTCTGGCTACAATGCTTATCTACAGATCATTCTCACAGTACTTCTGTCAGCACATTCCAAAAGCGCTTATAGGAGGAGGCTCTTCCGTTTACAGAATGTCCAATAAATTCAGCGGCTATGACATCATGTATGCCATCGGAAACAACAAGCTCGCTACCATACCTATCGTAGGAATTCTCCTTATAATCTTCACTGTTATCTTTGTATATATTCTTGAAGATACAAAATACGGCAAGAAGATTTATGCTACCGGTTCAAGTGAAAAGGGAGCTTTCATGACAGGTATCAACGTTAAGGCAGTCAAGATGTCTGTTTTCGTGATCATGGGTGCAATGGTAGGTATAGCAGCTTATCTCTGGATCTGCATGAATGCATCTTCAGATCCTGCAACAACAGGTTCAAGCTATGAGATGTACGCAATTGCAGCAGTAGTCCTCGGCGGTATAGCAATGAGCGGCGGACGCGGCAGAATGCTGGGAGTACTTTTCGGATCACTTTCCTATACTGTTATCGATAAGATAATCATTGCGTTAAAGATGGATTCACTTATCAACAATGCAATAAAGGGAATTATCCTTATAGTTGTAATTCTTATTCAGATTGCAGCACCTCAGATAAAAGAAAAACTGAAAAAATGAGTTGATTCTGGAGGGGATTGATAATGAAAAAAATCAGAGTTGGAATCATAGGCTGCGGGGCTATTTCTGTGAGGAGACATTTGCCTGAGTATGCAGCCCGTGAGGATGTTGAAATAGCCGCAATTTATAACAGGACCAGAAGTAAGGCAGAGGAAATTCAGAAGCAGTACGGCGGTGTGGTTTGTGACAGCGTTGAGCAGCTTGTGGCTATGGATCTGGATGCAGTCAGCGTATGTACTTCAAATGCACGCCATGCCCACGATGCAATACTTGCCCTTCAGGCAGGTAAGCATGTACTTTGTGAAAAGCCGATGGACGTTACGATCTATAAATGTATCGCCATGGTGGAAGAGGCAGAGAAAGCAGGAAAACTTCTTATGATCGCACAGAATCAGCGTTTTTCATCCGCTCATGTTAAGGCAAAAGAACTGATACAGGCAGGTGAGATAGGAAGAATAGTATCCTTCGAGACTAAATTCGGTCATTCGGGACCTGAGAGATGGACAGGCTCCGATGATACCTGGTTCTTTAAGAAGACAGATGCCGGAATGGGTGCTCTGGCAGACCTTGGTATCCATAAGACGGATCTTGTGCATTACCTTACAGGGGAGAATATTACAGAGGTTTATGCTCATACGGCAACGCTTGACAAGAAATACCCTAATGGATCTCTTATCGACGTTGAGGATAATGCCTGGTGTATCTACAAACTGGCAAACGGTGCAACAGGAACGATGCACGCAAGCTGGACAGATTACGGTCAGGAATATAATTCTATCGTCATTCATGGAACAGAAGGTTCAATAAGATGCTACGATGACAGAGAATACAGCCTTATCGTGGAGAAAAAGGATGGAAGACAGAATTTCCTTTCGACTGAAAAAATGATGACCAATGCCGATCAGACCATCGGAACCGGTGAAAGTTTGAATTCGGGTGTAATAGACGAATTTATAGAGTCAATTAAAGGTGAAAGGAAATGCAGATGTACCGGAGCAGATGCTCTCAAATCAATGAGAGTTATCTTTGCAGCCATGGCATCTTCCGACATCGGAAGAATGATCACTATTCCGGAAAACAGATAAATATAAAAAAGCCACCGGGGATGACGGTTCTCATGGTAGAGAGCTGTACCCGGTGGTACTGGATTCTCGCGGCTAATTTCTTCAAATGATTAGAAGCTTCCGTTCAAATTCTCAAATGTATCAATAACAACTACACAGTCCTCAGTTACTCTCTGCATCACAAGCTTCATGATATTTTCAGGAAGAGCAACACATCCGCCTGTATAAGGCTTCAAAGGTCCAAAACAGTGAAGGAATATAGCGGAGCCTCTTCCGGGAGTACCTTCTTCGTTGAAGCTGATATTAAGGCAGTACTGGTACTGATACTCATAATCTGTAATGTGCTCGCTGTTATCCTTAACAAGGTCAGGATAGTCCTTTATATCAACCATTTCATTATAATGCATACCCTCGCGGTCATCACCTGACCACCAGGTATCATCGGTTACCTTAACATATGGAATCTGGCATCCAGGGTCATCTGCAATACCGAAGGCCTTGTTGAAGTGATAGGTACCAATAGGAGTCTGTGCGCAGCCCTCCTTGTGATCTTCATCAGGGCAGAGACCGTTAAGGCCTACAAAACCCGGAGTTGAAAGAATCTGTACCCAGTTTCCATCCTTATCTCTCTCATGCATTGAAACAGTGGCTGTTGTCTTATCCATGCCCATTCCGGCAACAACAAAAAGCTGTTTTGTATTCTCGTCTTTTGCAGCAGGCAGGTTCGTTACCCATTCAGGAGAAGCCTGTTCTTTCTGGATGGATGCGTGGATTTCAACAGAGGTCTTTGCATCCAGAGCAACCGAAGCAGAGCTTCCATCTTCTACAGCAGTGGTCTTTTCATTGGTTTCTGCAGCAGTGGTTTCTGAAGTGCCTGCAGTCGGAATTTCACTGGCTCCGCAGCCCGCAAGAATCAGACACAGAGCAGATGCTAAAAGAATAGATTTTTTCATCATGATAATCCCCCTTATAAAACTAATGATTTTGTATTTCGTCATTCTTTCCGTGATGTGAACTCACACTGCCTCAGCACAAGCATAAATCATGATTTAATCACAGGATGAGATGCCCGATGTAAGTATTTTACCACATTTGATGCAGATACTATTGATTTATGTAATAAAACTATTTAAAAATCTTTCAATACTAAACGGAAACTTTAAGGTTTACGTACATATGTTATATATAGAGGCCATTAATCGATATAATCATTATCAACAGTTTGGAAGCTGTAATTATCAGCTATTTTGCCATCTGTGGGGTTCGTAAGCTGAGGGAGATTCATTGCCGGCCCTATAGTAACTGATGATTGACTAAGGAATAGTAAAAATGAATGACAATATAGTATTTATAGAATTAAATGTGCTGTGTGTAACCATATTGGCTCTTGTCCTTATGAAGGTCGTTTCCGGTCTCAGTAAGAGCAACAGGGTTAATGTTTCTTTCGCGAGGGTTATCATAGCGCATATTTTTATGACGATTTTTTACTGTGTAACGGGGCTCCTGAGTGATATGGGAGCCCATACTCTTAATGGGATCAATCTGATCCTTATTTCCAGGACCTTATGTGATATAGGGGTATATCTGTCTGTTTACAGTTGGATCTCATTTATAATGAAAACAGAGAAGCCATTCTTTGAGAAAGACAAGAAGGGAGTGCTTATCTGGGCAATGCCTTTTGCCGGGCTGACAGCATTATCCCTCTACTCGCCATTCACAAGGATGTTTTTTTACATCGATGGCAGCGGCATGCTTCATAACGGGGATCTGGCTTTGTTCCAAAAAGTAGTAGTATATATGACGGCTTTGCTGGCGTCATCTACATGTTTTACCAGTTCCAGAAAGTATGATGACAGCGATAAAAGAAAGCTGGTTGCAAGTATAGCGCTGTATCCGGTTCTTCCTTTTATAGCGGCTGTTGCTGAGCTTTATACGTCCGGATGTTTCGTACCTGCAGCGACAATGCTTATGCTCCTGATGATCTTTTTCAACAAGCAGGAAATGATGATCTATAAGGATCATCTTACCGGTCTTAACAACAGATCAAGGCTGCTCAGATACCTGGAAGATCGAATGAAAAACGGAAGAAACGGGCTTTATGCCATTATGATGGATGTAAACCATTTTAAGGAGATAAACGATCATTACGGTCATGTTGAAGGCGACAAGGTACTGGCTTATGTTGCAGATTCCTTAAAGGCTGTTCTGGACAAGGTTCCGAGGAAGACATTCCTGGCAAGATATGGTGGGGATGAGTTCATACTGATCATCAATATGGACTCGGAAGGAGACATTAAAAACCTGGTCAAGGCAATAAAGAGGAAGGTGGGAAATTTTGGACCCGGATTGAAGAAGATTCCCATATCCATTGCCTGCGGTTATGTAAAATACGATAAGAAATATTGCGATATAGACAGCTTTATAGAGGCTGCCGATGAGGCAATGTACAGGGATAAATATAAGAACAGAAATGACAATGCAAATATGATGCCGGAGCAGGCAATGTCGGGCTGAATGATTAATGAAGAGAGTTGTGGGGATCCATAACTCTCTTTTTTTGCATTGCAGGGCCGCTGATAGTAATGTGTCTGTTTCATAGACAGGGTGTCCTGCGTGCGGGCAGGAAAAACTTCGCTGCCTGATTCCTGAAAAGCAGAAAAAGAAACACCTGAGTCCAATAGGGGTGGACTCAGGTGTTCTTTTGATGGGACACTATTTAAATAGATGATCTAATAGTTTGCAGCACGTTTCATGGACTTCTGAACTCTGCGGTTCTTTTTTGAGCCTTTTACCATCGTGAAAGACTTTGAAGCCAGTCTTTTACGACGTACTCTTTCAACAGGGTCGGACTCGGGAACAAAAAGAGAAAGAACTGCATCAAGAATGTAATACCCTATTGATGCAATTGCAAAAAACAGAATAAGATTCATAAATAAATATTCCATATTGCCCTCCCTGCAAAAATATAATTTTCATATTATCTTCATCGCCAACTATAAAAAGAATATAAGTCATTTATGAAATATGTATAAATCTTGTATGAAAAAAGAAAGAATTGGAGCTTATAACACAATAGATAGTGGGGAGGCATTTTTTTGGGGAAATCAATGAATTAACCAACAGAATATTGTATACATAAAGCTGATTGTGAATGTTGCACAATTAATAATTCGAAAATTGTGCAAATTTAAAAACACGATTGACAGCAGATAATCGTGATGTTAGTATACGACACCGTTACAGGTCGTTCGAGACGACAGACAGTTAGTTATCAGAAAGGATTTGTTATGAAGACATTATTCCGTTTTTTAAATGATCTTTCAGATTGTGTACGTTTTGTTAATGAGTACAGATGGGAGAGATAATCCCCATCAGACAATAAAGATTTATTGCCGATCACAGACAATTTGTTTGACATCGCATAGGGAGTATGTGAATTATCGGATGATGATGAAAACGTACTTCGGCGGTGAGCAGGATGTGATTTAAGAGCTCATTTGTCATGCATACCGTATTGCCAGTATACGTTCCGAAATAAATAAATTCACCACTGCAGAAATGAGTACATGATCATATCTCCTCTGCCAGGGAGATAAAAACCTCCAAAGTATTACGTTTCTTTTCTACCCTTTCAATTATACTCTTTCCGTTTATACGTTTACCGGAAAGTTTTATTGCTTAAATCTATAGAGGTGAAAAAAGGAAATAGTTATGAATCCATATAACTATTGTATGTATGATGAGCTGTTAAAGCACTTCTGACAATTACTGTTTTTATAAAAAGAGGAGCTTATGTATCGAGGGATTTCAGTATCCTTTGATGCATAAGCTCCTCTTTGATTAAAATAATTATTTCGGGATATCACTTTTAAGGGTTCTTATCATGGTATAATTCAGTTGTTTGTTCAGTTTCTGTAGGAATGTTCTGAAGGTAAATAAAACTGAATTAAAACAAATGTGATTTAGGGAGGTATCGGAGTGTTGGAACGTAAAGCCTTAGATATAGGTACACTTATAAAATTTAATTCAGGTCGCATATACAAAGTGACCGGTGCCCCGATTGGTTATGGCGGAGGAGGAATCATATATCCGGTCATAGAAATGATTGAACAAGACGATGAATATGTAAGCAGAGAGTTTCAGTATGCTTTAAAAGAATGTTTTCCATATTCACCTCAGATTATACGTTCAGAAAGCGGTGAGATAACCTGTAATACAGAAGATGCTAAATCTAAAGAGTATCTTGAAACAGCGAAAAAGAATCTGCTTTCTGAAAATTCAAAATCTGCAGCAATTTATAAAACCTCCTCAAGAATTGTTCCGTCGATTGACGCATCTATGAGGGTTGATATATGTTTTTCCGACGGTGAATGGCACAGGATCAATAACTGCATGACGGTTATGGAATCATTGGATAACAAGGGCTATTCATTGGCAACATATCTGGAAGAATATAGGCGTATTGATCTTTTTAAGGCGCTTCATATTACTCAGCAGATATTATTTGCAATTAGAGAAATACATGATGCAGCGTACCTGCATCTCGACATACAGGCAGGAAATATTATTATACAGGGATCCATTGATGATGGATCTGATCTCATCAATATAATTGATTTTGGATCATCCTTAAAACTTGATGAGAATGAAAAAACAGTTTCTGTTGACAAAAAACACATCTTTTCAACTCCGGGGTTCCGGGCTCCGGAACTGTTTTTAACAGAAGGCGATAATTTAAAATTAACTACAGCAACCGATCTTTATTCTGTCGGTTGCTTATTGCTGTATATGTTGACCGGAAATATATATGACCAAACAGAATTGTTAAGTGTTAATGACGGCAAATATCTTACCAGCAGAAAATTAAGGCTTATAAAATGTCCCAAACACCTGCAGGATCAGCTGCAGTATATTATTGCGCGTTTTCTTGAAAAAGAACCAGATAAGAGATATCAAACAGCAGATGAAGCTCTTAAAGATATTACGGCTCTTAAGGAAGCGGTGGTTCCCAGAAATGCTGGTTTAAAAGCCGTATATTATGATGCATTTATCTGTTATAAACATAATGAAATAGACAGTGCTGCTGCAAAAAAGCTGCAGGAACAACTGGAGCATTTCGTTGCTTCTAAAGATGTATCAAAGGATAGAAGACCCTTTAAACGAGTCTTTATTGATGATGGCGAATTGTCAGCGGGTTCTTTGGAAGAAAACATTGATTATGCTCTGAAAAATTCCAAATATCTTATTGTTGTCTGCAGTAAAGAAACACCTAAAAGCATATGGGTGAACAAAGAAATAGATACATTCCTGGAAACCCATGACCGGGAACATATATTACCTGTTTTAATAGATGGAGAACCTGAGGAAGCTTTTCCTGTAAAGATACAGAAATATCATGATAAAAATACCGGAATAGAATATGATGAGCTTTATGCCCCGAATGCTAAAGGTGAAAGTCTCAATTCGATTCTAAAAATAATAAAAAAGGATACAGTCTATAGAATTGCTGCCCCTATGTTAAATACAACATATGATACATTAAAAAACAGACAGCAGCGATATATACAGAAACTGGTTATTAAAGCAAGTCTATTGGTTATTTGTGCACTTGCTCTATTTCTGTTTTATGCGTTTAAACAAAATACGGAAATAAAAAACGAAAGAATACAATCAGCTGTACATAATGATCAATATCTTTCTAAGCTTGCACAGGAACAGTATGAAGCGGGAGAGATAGATAAAGCAATTGAGACAGCACTGGAGGCACTTGATAAAGATGGTATAGAAAAACCTGATAATGCTTTAGCATTGAATATTTTGAGTAAATCATTGAATTTATATCAACAAAATGATTTGAATTATCAAGTGACAAAAACATATTCAGAAGAAGACCATATCTATGATTTTATAATTGATAATAAAAACGAATACTTATTTATAAATACGAATAGCGGAATAAACATTTGGAATTCCGAAAGTGGAGAAAAAGTAAATTCAGTTCCGTCAAGCGCGAATTCAAATATTATTCAATATGATGATGAACATATTATCTTTAATGAAATCAATAAGATATGTTTTTATAATTTTAAAACTTCCAAATATGATTGGACATACGAGGCATTTTCCTTATCGGATTTAAGTAATAAAAGTCTTTCGGCTGGCTTCTTAAAATATGCAATCAATTTGAATCATAATAGTGTTGTTTGTTTTACTGCCAATGAAGTTGTGGAGTTGGATATCGAAACAGGAAAAAAGGTTAATTCAATCCCGTATAAAATCGAAGAGGTATACATTTATGGAAATGATATTTCTATAAGTCCCGATGGTTCAGAAGCAGCTGTTAATCTTATTTTCCAAAACCAAGTCCCTGATTACGCTGCCTTTTCCAATGATGCAGATTACAATAAATATTTTTCTGAAACTGTAAATACAAGTATATTGTTAATTGATTTAAATGATGCAAATTACGATATAATAAATCCACAAATAGGAGTGTTATCATTTATTGGATTAGTTGATCAGAATAATGTGATATTATCTAAAACTAACGGTTCAGGTACTACGGCTGTTTCTAAGAATTATGTTGTCAATGAAAGTTCTGCGTATAGTAGTTATGAAGTATATGCATTTAATGTTGACTCAAATCAGATAATGTGGACCTGTTCTTTTTCAGATGCACAAATATCAGATGATCAACAACTTTTTAGTATTCTTTGTGATAATAATCTGTTACTGCTGTCTTCTGGAAATGAAATCAAGTTAATAAACTATAGCACAGGAGAAATCATTAATCAGTGGATGCTGACAGATAAGGTTATTTCTATGGTTCCAACCAATACCACAAACCAGTTCAGCGTTGTTACAGCTGATGGAAAAAGACATATGATGACATTATTTGAAACGGTGTCATATAATGTCGGGATTCTGCCGGATGGGATTAAAAAAATACGATATATTAACAATGTTTTTTATATTCTGGAAAATGATAATGATAAGAAGATAAAGAAGATTGAAAATTGCCATGACGAAATGTTTACTCCGATAAAAATGGAGGGCGTTGATAATACATATTCCCCGGAGCTTTGTAATGGATTGATCATTCAAAAAAGCTTTGAAAATAACGAAAGTATATATGTATATGATTTACATGATGAAAAACAATACTCTGTTGAAGCCACCAATGAATATATAGAATATCCCTATATAGGACATTCTGATGAAAATGATTTTCTATATAGCTTTGATGGATCTAAAGGAGCTGTATTTAAATATAATTTAAATAATGGAGAAAAAAATAGTATCGAAATAGATTCTGGAAGCACAAATCCCGTGAAACAGGTAGTTAATGTAAAGGGTAAGTATATATTTTCGATTGCGCATTACAAAAGCAATAAATATATTTATGATTTTTATATGTGGGATCCTGATATAGAAAAAATAATAATAATTAGTAGTTTAGAAACAGAAATAGACTGGGAAAACTATAAGGATGTATCATTTACTGTTGATAATAAGGGTGAAAATATGCTTATTATCAGTCGAGATGTAGAAAAAGGCCAGGAACAAAATAGTTATGACTTGTATCTTCTAAACCTTAATACATCAAAAATGAATCATATCTTAAATCTTGATGATGAAATTAATTTTTATAATAGTTTCAAGTGGAATGAAAAAGGAACTATGTTTTCTGTATTAAAAGATGGTACTATTGATATTTACTTAAATGACGGCCAAAAAAAGCAGTCGATAGATTTAAAGGATATTTATGATAAAATCATAGATTTTGATGTTAGTAATGATGATCGTTTTCTGATGGTTTTAACAACGGACAAAAACCTTTATAGATTTGATATAGAAACGGGATCGTATTCCGGAGCTCAGGATTTAAACGAATACCTAAATGGTAGTCTTAATGAGCTTAGTGAATGTAAGTGGACTCACCTAGATGATAATAATACCGTTTTGCAAATAGACCGGGATGCATTAATTTTTAATGTTCACGATTCTGATTGCGGAGTTATAGGTAAGATTGATTCATGTGTTGGGTATGATAAAACGAATGATGTATTTATTGTGAAAACCATTAATAATGAGTTAGGTGAATTTAAAAGATATTCTATTGACGATATAATAGAAAAAGCCAAAGAACGTATTAACAAATAAACCGGGTGTTGATTGGAAAGCAAAAGTTGATATGAGCTGTTTTTATGGAAAATCAATACCCGTGAGGCATACAGACTTGATCACTGAACACTGAAAGCAGCGAGTTTTAAATGAAATTGTCCCCCGGACTGTTTGTGTTAAACAGTCCGGGGGACATGTTGTTGGAAAAGTTATGAGCTCCTTTCTTAATTGTCTTTAAGACTATTACATATTACAGAATATGAAAAGCCTGGAGACTGAGTTCCATCTACATGAGCGCTGATAATAGATCTCATCATTACCTGCTCCATTGGATGAGGTGGATAAAAACCGGTTAAATATGATTTTTCCAGAACTACATTTGCGGTTTCCATTAAGGCGGCGATCGTTTCACAAATGTCTTCAGGATCTTTTAAAGACCATTCATTATCCCAGCATAAACAGAATCCGTTCCATAATAGAATAAGGATATCCTGTTTGTTGACGTGGGTTTTTCCCATTAGCAAAGATTCCAGTAGGGAACCTGTTCCTTTTCCATCAAGATGTACATCTTTCAGCTGAGCTCTGCCGGTAAAAGAAGCACCAACCCAGCGCCATGCCTGTTGCCTGTCGTCTGTATCTGTGAATATTTCTTTTATTGTTGTCATTGCTGCACCGGAAATATTTGCACATTTGTCCGGAGATATCTGACTTCCATCATACAATAAATCCCGCTGATCTTCTGATGGTTTGTAAGTACGGTTTGCAATTTTTATCATGTTATCAGCAAATTCATCTGAGGACGGAATATTATGTGTTGTAGTGCAAATGTTATAAATATATACAAAAATGTCTCTGTATATGGCTGTGGCTGTTCCGGAAGGCTTGTCTAAATATGCTGAATTGTCAACTAACCATTCGATAAAACAATCATCTATCTTCTCAGGTGAGTTTTTCTTCCAATAATCGATTTTCTCCTTTAAATCTGGTTCGATATGTTCAGTGAATCCATCAGGTTTATCGTCAGGAGTTGAATCAGTAATTGTATTTTTCTTAGATTGTTTATATCGCTCTTTTAATTCTATGGCCTTGCGGCAACTGTCATTATTGATGAAAACATAGGCATCTATAATATCATCAGACAATTTGAAATTAAAACTTTCATCTAAAACAAAAACTCTGTTTAAGAACCAGGACATTTCCAAAAGATCGAATCCGAGATAATGTCCCAGTCTCAAAGCCTCTTCTTTTGTGATCAATGTCAGGGAACGAGTCCTTTTTAATGCTATATCAATTAGTTTTGAACATGTTTCTTTATCTGATGAATCTAAAATACGATCAGATGCCACTTCGTTTAGATACTCGGCGAAATGACTCAGATTGAATCTGGTAAATGCTTCTGCCTGCTTCACTGTGGGCGCACATAATTCGTAGGTTTTACCTCCTGCTTTATAATTTACAACCTCACCGAGTTCTTCATTGCCAAGTAATCTGGCATAAAAAATACGCATTAAGGCAAATTTCGATGATATTGCATACTCGCTGGAAAAATCTTCGAGAAGTTTTTTCCAGGCTTCTGCACCGGCGTCAGGAGACATGTTTTCTATATCACGAGTGGTATCAATCATTTCTTCTACTTTTTTTGGAAATAAATAGGAATAAGTGATTCCTTCTGTATATAATCCCATGGTTATGATCTCCCCTTATTTTTATTGTAGTTTTATACGGTTTTTAAGACTTATATGGCTTTATTATACACTTCTTTTGAAACCGATACTATAGAGAATACAGATCATTGAGGAATGATTAAAAGGAAAGTACAGATTCCCGGAAAACCAGAAAAATGATGCATGCTACTATATGAACATAACAATTGTTATAGAACCGGTTTCCAAAATATATAAATATCATGATGCTTTAATGAATACGAATAGGAGGTGGTAAAAATCTTTAAAAGAAAATATATGGATCCTTCAAGCATTAATCTTACAAGTGAACAGCTGGAATGTACTGATGGCTATATAAAAAAGGCAATCGATATTTACGAGAAAACAGACCATCTCAAAACTGCGACTACAAAAGATTTCAATAACATTTACATTAATTTATCCAATGCTGTTTGCACAATACTAAAATCAAACCTGAAATTCGACTTAAAGGTAAGCGCAATTGAAAACATAAACAAAGTCAAGCAGTACTATTGATTAAAACTCACATTTAAGAATGGTTGTTTATCACTTTATGTTAATGCAACGTATAAAAACAGATTTCGCGAAAACTGTTACATAAATAATGAATATGCTGTTTTACAGTTATTTAAAACTATCAGTAAACAATAATATCAAGAAGAAATGGAGAAAAATGATATGAAAAAAGTTATAGCAAGAATTTTTTTGGTCCTTTCGATTGTGCTTAGCTGTTTCATCGGACCTGAAATGGTTGCGATGGCCGGGCAGAGTGGATGGGTGAAAAATGCAGATGGAGCCTGGACGTACATGAATAAGAACGGAAAACTTGCCAAGGGCTATTGTAGAAATGTTGAAGGAGATAATAAGTATTATTTCTTCTGGTGCCCGGGTTATCATGATGAAGACGGAAATACACATGAAACATATACGCTTGCATGGAATAAACTGATCATTAAGGATAGTACCGGAGAACCAATGTATTATGCTTCAGAAGAAGGTCCGTTACTCGAAAATTATGAAATAACATATAATGGCTATATATATAAGTCAAACAAGAAAGGTGTGCTTAAGAAGAAAGGCAAGGCATCTGACGGGAATGATTATGCAGAAGACAGATCCGGAAGTTCATCATCAAGTGTGCAGACAAACAGTAGTGGTACCGGAGACATTTCATCAATCTATCTTCATCAGGAAACCAATAATGACTGTACAGCGACTGCCGTTGCAATGATGCTGAGATCAAGAGCAATCCGCAGGGGTGAAGATCCTAATGGCATCACCCTTTCAGGACTTAAGAATAACTATTGGAGTTCGTACGGGATGGCATGGAGTGGAACGTATGGTAATATTTCATTCACTTCTGATGACGCTTCAATTAAGAACAATAGCGTAGGAAGTGGTGTCGGAAATATGCGTTATAATAATCTGGCAAGTACTCTTTCAGCGCATCCTGAAGGTGTAGTTTTATACCTTTATGACAGTTCAAATGGTAATAAATCTCACGCTGTATTTGTTACAAGAATCTCTAACGGAACAATATATTGCCTCGACCCCGCCGGACCCGGCTATGAAATTCCTATATCAGATTGCTCGACATACAATTACAACTTTGGTCTCAGCTCTCAGGATAGTATCCTTCGTTTAGACAATACTGGAGATGGAAGAAGTTTTCTCTGGTACTGCACAAGCTAAGCAATATACATGCAATCGGATGGAGATCTGATCTTCAAAATAGAATAATAACCATAATAGTGACAATTGTTCGGGCTGCGATCGAAGCAGCCCGAATATTTGATTGTAGGAATTTAATTAATAAAAAAAGATCTGACAGGATCAACAGGTAAAATAATATATATTTAGTGTTTTTTTGAATTAAAACGTTGGTGGACAGAAACTACAGATTCCAGTAAAACCGAAATGAAATAAAGGTGTATAATAAACATATCAAGTAAAAAACATTATTAATTCTACTCGGAGTTGATTATTAGGTCTATAATATAGATCATGTGGGTAGTAAAACTAAGGAGGGTAATTATGTTTAGAAAAACGGTTAAATCAATTGCAGCAGCAGTACTTATGGCAACAGCATTATCAACAACTTCATTTGCAGGCCAGTGGTTACAGTATGGTCAGAATTGGTGCTATCAGAAAAGCGATGGTTCATTTGCCAGAAATCAGTGGGTAGGGAATTATTACCTTGGCAGTGATGGAATAATGTACACCAATTCATGGACTCCCGACGGATATTATGTTGATGCTACAGGAAAATGGGATGGAAGATCGGCTTATGGCACAAGTACAACATATGAGCCGGTCAATGCTATAGGACAGCTGCTTTATAATAGTCCAAGGGTTAATGATATGATCAACTACGGTGAAACGACATTTAGTTATTATGGTGCTCCAGTAGAGATTATATCAAGTGCTGATAAAGTGATTTACGACAGGGGTACTTACTATGAAATCCCGAATGGTAGGTTGTATGGAGCATATTTTAATGAGTACGATGATCATGAATACTATGTTTTACAATCAAGTCCTTTATATGTCAGAAAGAATGCGGTTGCTCGCATAATTGACAATACCATGACAGCTGAACAGTTAGTACAGAATTATGGTTCACTCCATGTAGGGGGATATTTGGCCTTGGATACTGTAGCCAGTGGCACATCATTTGATTCAAATGGATATATAACAAGGTTTACCGCTCATTGCTTTGAATGATTTACGGGTGAAATACTTGACAGAATCTAAAAAAATTTAAGAACATACAATTAATGATTTGAATTTAAACGTCAAGAATGAGAAAGTGCATATTTCCCGAAAACTACAATTATACAAAAGTGTATATTAGGCTCATCAGGTAAATCAATTGATTTCAAACATAATATAAGTCATGTAATAGGTGAAACTAAGGAGGTTAGTTATGTTCGGAAAAACATTTAAAATAATTGCAGCTGCAGTACTTATAGCAACGGCATTATCAACAGTTTCATTTGCAGGCCAGTGGTTACAGTATGGCCAAAATTGGTGCTATCAGAAAAGTGATGGCTCATTTGCCAGAAATCAGTGGGTGGGAAACTATTACCTTGGCAGTGACGGAATAATGTACACAAATTCCTGGACTCCCGACGGATATTATGTTGATGCTACAGGTAAATGGGATGGAAGATCGGCTTATGGCACAAGTACAACATATGAGCCGGTCAATGCTATAGGACAGATTCATTATAACAGTCCGAGACTATACGGCACGATTTGGGGTGAAAATAAATTAAGTTATGCAGGAACCCCGGTAGAGATCATTAGATCTAATGATAATGTAATTATCGATAGAGGTACTTACTATGAATTGCCTAATTGCGTATGGGAAGCACCATGTTTTGATGAGTATGGAGATTTCTCCACATATGATTTTCTGACAGGTCCAATATATATCAGAAAGAATGCTTTAGCTGACACAAATAGTGGTACCATGACAGCAGAACAGTTAATACAGTATTATGGTTCACTTCATCAGGATAGTTATTACAACGGAGTATTTAGAACCGTCGGTGAAAAAACATACTTTGATTCAAATGGATATATAACAAGGTTTACTTCTTTTCCTTTTGGTTGATGAATAATATTTGAATATAAACGACTAGACCCAGAAAGTACAATTTTTGTGAAAACTGAAATGTAACAAAAGTGTATAGTAAACATATCAAGTAAAAAGAGTATATATTCTACTCTGAGTTGATTTATCAGATCTATATTCTGAATCATGTGGGTAGTAAAATCTAAGGAGGAAGTTATGAAGAAACACTTATTAATCGCTACATTGGCAATTTCTGTTCTGGCATCATTTGCTGCAAATGCAGGAACATGGAAAAAGAACAACACCGGGTGGTGGTATGATTACGGAAATGGAACTTATCCTGCTTCAACCTGGGACTGGATTGATGGAAACAACGACGGTGTGGCGGAATGTTATTATTTTAATAAAAAGGGTTATCTGCTTGTTGATACAGTATCACCTGATGGCTATGAAGTTAACAGTGACGGCGCCTGGGTTGATAATGGAAAAGTTCAAACAAAGAATGTTGCCCAAAAAACTAATACATATTCAAACACAACCAGAAGATTAACTGATGAGCAGGCAGAAAAAGCATTTTTGAATTATTTGTATGAATATATGCCTCAATTAAAAGAAGAATATTATCAAGATACAACTTGGTACTGGGATTTAGTAAAAAGTGATGAAAATGAGATCCTTATCAAGTTCAGATCTTATACAGCTGCTCAATCTTATTATTATATTGATCGTTATTCAGGATATACTTATGTGACAAGATTAGATGTTGTAGAAGGAACAGAAACACTAACAGATAGAAGTTTTAATCTTTGGGATTATTTATACTGATAATTAAGCAGGAGAAGCGTATGAAAAAATTATTATTCACAACATTTGTAATCTCTGTTTTGACAGCGTTTATGGCTAGTGCAGGAGTATGGAAGAAGGACAGCATAGGATGGTGGTATGATTACGGAAACGGAACCTATCCTGCTTCCTGCTGGCAGTGGATAGATTCTGATTCGGATTATATAGCAGAATGCTATTACTTTAATGATAAAGGATATCTGGTTACTAGCTCAGTAACTCCGGATGGATCTCTTGTTGATAGAAACGGTGCATGGATATCTGTTGTTAATACAAGTGTTCCAAATGACGGATATGTTCAGACTAAAGTTGTTGCTCCAAATGGCTTATACGGGAATTTACAGACAGGTACATACTATTTTGCTTCAGGTACAGAATACGTTGCTCTTTTGGGTCAACCATCTTATAAAGAAAGAATTATATATGGTTTTGATTTAATAAGAATTTCATATTATGGAGGTGGCTTGTTCTATGAACTATTCATGGACGGACATAAAGTCACTTGTGGTAATCTGATACAAGAATCATATGGAAAATACGGAATGTATTCAACATTCGTTGAGGATAGTTATTATCCTGATGGTCCGTGTCCAGTTGAAATAAATGCTATTTCTGATGGTAAAATAATTATTCATACATGTAACGATCCGGATGGTGTATGTGATGGTTACTATGTAATGGTAAAAAGGTAGCTAAAAATATCTCGTTATACAACATAGAGGAAGATTATTTCAGGTTAATGTAGTTTAAATCAGGCTGTCGTCAATCGGCAGCCTGATTTTTTTGTAGTTCGAGACATGGTATAATTCAGTTATTTGTTTACTTTCTTTTGGATGATTTGAGGGTATAATCTTCTATTTATCATTATTAAACCACTGTAAAGGAAAATAAATACATCCTCCGAAATATCTTGAATATAAGCGTCAGTAACCAGAAAGTACAGATTCCCGGAAAACTGTAGTGAAATAAAAGTGTATATTAAACTCATCAAGCAAATCAATTTATTTCATGCCGTAAAAATTAGCATTTGTTCTACTCTGACTGGATTATAAGGTCTATAATATGGATCATGTGGGTAGTAAAACTAAGGAGGAAGTTATGAAAAAACACTTATTAATCGCTACATTAGTTATTTCTGCGCTGGCATCATTTGCTGCAAATGCAGGAACATGGAAAAAGAACAACACCGGGTGGTGGTATGATTACGGAAACGGAACATATCCTGCTTCAACCTGGGATTGGATTGATGGAAATAACGACGGTGTGGCGGAATGTTACTATTTTAATAAAAAGGGTTATCTGCTTGTTGATACAGTATCACCGGATGGTTATGAAGTTAATAGTAACGGCGCCTGGGTTGATAATGGAAGAGTTCAAACTAAGAATGTTGCCCGTACAACAAATACAAATTCAACCACAACCAGAAGATTAACTGATTCTCAGGCACTTGATGCATTCGAGAACTATTTGGACGAAGAATGGCCTACGATAAAAGATTTAAGAGAAAACGGTAATTGCGCTTGTTGGGCATTAGCGTCAAGTGATGATAACCAGATTGTGATTGCATTCAGATCCTATACAGGTGCATCTGCTAGTTACTATATCGATCGTTATACTGGCGAAACCTTATATAGATTCGAACGACTTTTGGATGGAACTCCTGTTGAAAACCCATTCGAAAAGATGAATATTTGGGATTATGTTTACTGACAATTGAAAAAATAGTTGGAAATTATTCTTTGAAGTATAATGAGGGCGGTTCTCTACGGAGAACCGCCCTCAACAGCGTAATAATAAACTGAGTTTCCGCATAGACATATTCTTTTTGAATTTATCTCTCTATAAAAATAATACCGAAATATCAACTTTTAGCGCCTCTATCATGCTATAATTCAGTTATCGATTTCAATACAGCAAATCAACAATTCAAGTTCGCTGATCATCAGGGGGTTAACATTGGAACGAGAAAACAGTACATCTATAGTATGGAAATATATAGCCATAGTGCTCATCGCGGTAACGATAGCTCTGACAGTTGCCATGGTCACACTTATAAACAGCAAGCTTAAGTCCCGTACGGTGGCCGAAGAAACACCGGCAAATACAATAGAAGAAACAATGGCAGAAGTGGTGGAGACCATTGGTGAAACAGTTCCCGAAACAGAAGCACCGGTTGAGCTCTCTGCAGCAGAAATGGCGGTTGAAACCGGCAATAACATGCTTACTTACTGGACAGATTCAGCTCTGACAAAGCAGCAGCTTATATCCTATATGTCTGACATTACAGAAGAGAGCAGTCCGAATTTCATACCGGTAGATCGACGTATAGCGGTTTTTGACTTTGACGGAACATTATTCTGCGAGACAGATCCGAACTACTTTTGGTACAACCTGCTGGTTTATCGTGTTTTTGAGGACGACTGTTACAGGGCGAAAAAGTTTGAAAAAGCTACCGCCCAGAAGATAGTTGATCTTAACGAAAAAGGTAAAAAAGCAAATAACCTTCCTATGGACATTGCCAAGAGTATAGCTTCTTCATTTGCCGGCATGACCTTGGAAGAGTTTGATACTTATATTCAGAATTACAAGCAGCTCCCCATGCCGAGTTACAACGGGCTTCTCCGTGGAGACGCCTGGTATCTCCCCATGCTTCAGATAGTTGAGTATCTTCAGGCCAATGATTTCACCGTTTATGTTGTGAGCGGATCCGACAGATTTATAGTTCGAAGTATTGTGAAGAATTCTCCTCTTAATGTTCCCATGCGTCAGATAATCGGTACTGACGAAAGCGTTGTTGCCACCGGACAGGAGGATGAGGATGGTTTGAGCTATACATTTACCGGTAAGGACAAAATTGTTCTTGGAGGTCAATTCCTGAGAGGGAATGTTAACATGAACAAAACAACTGCCATCATTCAGGAGATAGGAGTGCAGCCGGTACTTTCTTTTGGCAATACCATGAGCGATGCCAGCATGGCTATGTACACCATTACCGAAAATCCGTACAAGAGCCTTGCCTTTATGCTTTGCTGTGATGATCTGGATCGCGAAAACGGTAACCTTGATAAGGCCAATGCCATGTACCAGAGCTGTGCCGAAAATAACTGGATTCCGGTTTCCATGAAGAATGACTGGACAACCATTTACGGCGACAGTGTTACAAAGAAAGTCGGGGTAGATGAAGCCCTGGCTCCTGCGGCATAAAAACGAGAGAGCGGGGATGAAACCGTCAAAAAGTTTCATCCTCGCTCTTTTTATATTGTTCATTTGGTAATCCGCTTCGTTCCCGGTGGATTACGAGTTATTCAAAGGCATGAACCGACAGCTTTGTGATATAGCCATTGGCATCGAAAGAAGTAGCACAACCAATGGTGCACAGTGAAATGTATCCACCTTCATAGAGTGAACCGTACTGCTGTACAACCTGCTCGGCGGTTATAGTGATTGTAGCGCCGGTATTATAGTCATATTTATTAACCGTAGCGTTCTTTCTTACGTAAATTGGGCCTGTAACCAGAGTGTAATAGCCATGCTCACCATACTCATCATAGTAAGCTCCCAATACATCACAGTTAGGTATCTCATAGTAGGTACCCCTGTCGTAAAAGGCCGTATCGTTGCTTTGGATGATCTGTACCGGGGTTCCGCCATAACTCCAGGTCATTTCGTCAGTGTTGATCATATCAGCTACCAGGGGACTGTTGTAAATATACTGTCCTATGGTATTCACGGGCTCTTGTGTGGTTCCGGTGTTTACAGAGGGTCTTCCGTCCCATTTACCACTGGCGTCAACATAGTATCCGTCGGGAGTCCAGGAACTCGTGTACATGATTCCGTCGCTTCCTAAATAGTAGTTCCCTACCCACTGGTTTTTTGCATTGGACCCGTCATCCTGCTGATAGTACCAGTCTGAGCCATACTGCAGCCATTGTCCGGCAAAAGAAGTTGCTGATAATGCAGCTGCCACAAGCGCAGTCGCGGCAATTGTTTTCATTATTTTTCTGAACATTAGATACCTCCCATCATATTCAAATATTTAGTTACTTCCCATTATAGTCAATCGGCAAAATACTGACAAATATTAAGGCAGATGCCTGAAATGTCCCTAAGAGAGAAAGATCTTGGATAGAAATCCTCTGCGGTGAACAGGACACGGATAAATGTATATATAATAAGATGTGAGATATGTGTTAAATACTGAGATTATGGTAGAATATTTCTTATAGATAACCGGTGTTTCATGTTTAAGGAAGGAACAATGTGGGATGAAACGAGTATGGATTATTTTAGTGGGGTTAATGATGTTATTTGGATTATTCGGATGCAGATCGGAGGCCATGGGTGGTGAAAAGACCAAGGGGGAAACAGGCACCTGTGGTGAGAATATAACCTGGACTTACGATAAATCAACCAAAACTCTGACTTTCTCGGGTACCGGAGAGATGGAAGCGGAGAAATTCATGTGGTCGGATTACAAGATCCAGAAGCTGGTTATCGGCGAGGGAATCACGTCCATTGTGAGAAATGCATTTTATTCGAACCAGAACCTTACCGGTGAACTTGTGCTACCAAGCACTCTGAAAACCATAGGCGAATTTGCATTTTATGGTTGTGAGGGATTGACCGGTGAGCTTATTCTTCCGGATTCGGTTGAGAAAGTGGGCGACTATGCATTTACGCGTTGCAAGGGCTTTACAGGTATCAAGCTGTCCAAGTCTTTGAAGGAGATCGGAGATGAAGCATTTGCAGACTTTGAAAATGCGGAAGGCACTCTGGAACTGCCGGACGGTCTCGAAAAGATCGGAAGATGTGCTTTTATCAGGGCTCGAAAACTGAGAGGAGATCTGATCATTCCGGATTCTGTGACTTCCATGGGAGACTGGGTTTTCAGCGAGTGCGGCTTTGACGGGAAACTGAAGCTGCCTGCAAATCTTGAAAAGATTGAGTACTCCTGCTTTAACCATTGTGAGAACTTCACAGGTGATCTTGTGATTCCGGACAGTGTTAAAGATATCGATTTCCACGCGTTCTGCGGATGCGGCTTTGATGGAACATTAACTCTGCCTAAGGGACTTGAGCATATAGGAAACGGTGGATTATCCTATATGAAAAGACTTAAAGGTTCGGTGGTGCTTCCAGACAGCCTGAAGCTTATGGAGAACAATGCCTTTGAAGGAGATGAGTGCATCACTTCGCTTAAGCTTCCGAAAAATCTGGAATACATCTGTTCCGGCTGCTTCAGGGGTTGCAATAGTCTTACCGGTGAGCTTGAGCTGCCCGAATCGCTGCTGGTTATCGGTGACCATGCTTTTGGTGGAACTGCTTTTACCGGTACTTTGAAGCTTCCTTCAGGACTTATTTCCATAGGTCAGGCTGCATTTTCAGGCTGCAATGGCTTTACTTCCATAGCAGGATTCCCTGAAACACTCACACATATCAAGGATAGCGCATTTTCCGTTTGTGAAGGATTAACGGGAGAACTGGTATTCCCGGACGGCCTTGCTTATGTTGGTAAGTATGCATTTACAGGATGTGCGGGCATCACAAAGGTTACCTTCGGAAACGGTATTAGCAGTGTAGGACCTGATGCCTTTGGAAAGTGCGAAGGGCTCAAGTCTGCTGAATTTACCGGTGCCATAGCTGATTACTACGGACAGGATGAGAAGCATCCGAGCTTCCCTGAGGGATGTGTGGTTAATGCTCCGGCATCTGCAGTGAAGCGTATGGACACCTGGAAGGAAAACGCGTCGAAGGCAGAGCCGGGTAAAGAGAGCAGCACCTCAGCCTCATCTGATTTTGGAGAGGAAAGAGAAGTGCCGTATTACTGGACTTCAGCGCTTACAGGCGATGAGTATGTCGGCGAAGGACGTCTTGCCGACGTTGTACTGCTTTTCGATGATAATATTTTAAGTGTAAAGATCAACGGACGCGAACTGCTTACCGTAAATTACGAAGCTGATATGAATGCGGATCCGGAGGACCGCATCGTGACCACGAAGGGTTTCTTCTGTCGTGATGGTTGGATAGAGAAGCTTTCATACGATACCGGATTTTACAGTGATGACATCCTGACCGGAACATTAACGAAGGCAGACGGTTCAACGGAGGAAGTTCATTTCCACACCGGATCGGAGGAGAGTCTGTATATCAGACTTGAAGCATAAGTTTACCAAGACTGAAAGCTCTTGAGTTTGAAGGGAGTTGAATTGATGATAAAAAAAAGAAAAGGCTCTGCGTACTATACAAAGATGAAAGGGGGCTGGATCAATGTAAGTGTGGTGCTTCTTTTATCTCTTGCATTTCTTTCAATCAATGTCAGTAGTATGGCTGCATCCTCTTCAGGTTCCAGGGTAGTGGGGCATGGATGGGAGCCGGAAACAAATGACTCGGGAACCGGTATGGAGTCTGCTGGGACTCCGGGTGGTTCCGGTGCGACAGTGTCGGGATCTGCCGGTACAGAGACAGCCAAGTCAGAAGGAAAACTGACACTGATCGCCGCAGGAGATAACCTGATCCACAAAACCATCGTGGACAAGGCCTGGCATCCTGAGCTTGGGATCCATGATTTTCATTCCCTGTACACACCGATTCTCGATACCATACAGTCCCGGGATCTGGCTGTGATCAACCAGGAGACCATATTCATCTCCGACAATTCACTGATCAGTGATTACCCCACCTTCGGAACCCCGCAGATCATGGGGGAGGCACTGGTGGATACCGGATTTGACATTGTTCTTTCTGCCACAAACCACACCTGGGATAAGGGTGTTCGCGGAGTGAATGATACGTTGAATTACTGGAAGACATTCCATCCGGAAATCAAGCTTTTGGGAATTCATGACTCGCCTGAGGCTTTCAATACTATTGATTACGTGGAGAAGAATGGCATACGTCTTGCGATGTTCAATTACACCTATGGGCTGAATGGCTTTAGCGTACCCAATTCCATGTACTATATGGTGAACCTGTTGGGACAGAAGGAAAAGTTCCTGAATGATGTAAGGATTGCAGAGAATGAAGCGGACATGACAGTTTGTTTCCTGCATATCGGGGAAGAATACGTACACCAGCCAACGGCCTTCCAGCAGTCTTATGTGCACTCCCTCATTGATGCCGGCGCGGACCTTGTCATCTGTGCGCATCCTCATGTAGTGGAACCGGCAGGGTACGTTACCACTGCTGCAGGAAACACGGGCCTGGTTTTCTGGTCCTGCGGAAATCTGATTTCGGCGCAGTCCAAAGTTCCGAGAATCCTCGGCGGTCTTGCTGATGTGACCATCGAAAAAGATGATAACGGTACCAGGATAAGTTCCTGGGATTTCATCCCTACAGTCACACATTTTTCCGGAATGGACGTGAGGGTATTTCTTCTGAAGGACTATAACGACTGGCTCGCAGCAAAGAATCACGCGAACTATAATGACGGACCTCTTACTACCGCGAGGCTGTGGAACCTGTGGACCGGTGTTACCGGACTGCCAAGAGTAGAAGAGCAGGAATCGGAGGCAAATTCTTGATATATAAAAATCTGAGAGTTTTTACGGAGAATGGTGTATTCCGTCCGGGTGCCATAGAAGTCCGCGATGATATCATTGCCAATGTTTATTTCGGAGATGATGTGTCGCCAACCGTATCCGGTGAAAACCTCGACTGTGAGGGCGCATATTGTTTCCCGGGTATGACAGACCTTCACTTTCACGGTGCCATGAATTGTGATGCAGGTGATGCCACAATAGAAGCTCTTCAGACCATGGCGAGATATGAAGCTTCAATCGGAGTAACCTCCATCTGCCCCGCAACCATGACAGAACCGGTGGCAACATTGGAACAGATACTGAGTAACGCTGCGGATTTTCGTGATGATCAGCTCCGACATCCTGAAAAGCACACAGGAGAGGCGGAGCTTTGCGGTATAAATATGGAGGGGCCTTTTATCAGCATCGAAAAAAAGGGTGCTCAGAATGAAGCGAATATCCTGCCCTGCGATGCAGAACTTTTCAGGAGATTTCAAAAGGCCGGCAGAGGTATAGTGAAATTCATCGGGCTCGCGCCGGAGATGAAGGATCCGATGGAGTTTATAGAGACTGTCAGGAGTGAGGTTAATGTAGCCATTGCCCACACAAATGCCGACTATGATACCGCTCTTAAAGCCATGAAAGCCGGTGCAAAACACCTTGTCCATATGTACAATGCCATGCCGGAAATGACCCACAGAAACCCCGGAGTAATCGGCGCAGCCTTTGACTGTAAAGATGTTAATGCTGAGCTTATATGCGATGGCATTCACATACACCCTTCGGTTATCCGTTCAACTTTCAAAATGTTTGGAAGGGACAGGATCATCTTGATTTCCGACAGCCTTAGAGCAACCGGAATGGGAGATGGCACCTATTTACTGGGTGGCCTTCAGTTAAAGGTGGAAGGCAAACATGCCCGGATGATGAGAGACGGCGCAATTGCGGGATCCGTAACACCGCTCCCTGATTGTGTCAGGATAATGGTGAAGGAGATGGGAATTCCGTTGGAAGATGCCATATATTGCGCAACCGTAACTCCTGCAAAGGAGCTTGGTATAGATGACAGGAAAGGATTTATCAAATCCGGGAGACAAGCGGATATCGTATTTTGGAACGAAGATCTTTCACAGAGATTTGTATTAAAGGATGGAAATTAAACTTCGTACTGACCCTTTTTCCAACTAACACTTTACAACTGATTCATCCTGTATCCGATTCCCACATGAGTCTGGATATAGACCGGGTCGGTTGTATTTTTTTCTATTTTTTTCCTGAGATTTCCCATGGACACGCGGAGGGAAGCCATACTGCTGCTCCAGTTGTTGCCCCAGATCTCAGTGGTGAGATAGCTGTGTGTAACGACCTTTCCGACATTTTTTGCGAGAATGTTTAGCAGCTTAAATTCTATGGGAGTAAGCATCTTTTCGACACCGTCAACCTCGATGGTGTTTGAGACATAATCTATCTTAAGTCCCCCGTTTATGAAGATACTGCTGCTGCCGGAGATGTCGGACTGTTTCTGCAGCCTCCTTTGAACCACACGGATACGGGCAAGGAGTTCATCAACAGAAAAAGGCTTGGTCAGGTAGTCGTCGGCCCCGGCGTCCAGGGCACTTATCTTGTCTGCCTCATCCTGCCGGGCACTGACAACGATGATAGGCATCTCGCTCCAGGTACGTATCTTTTTGATGAGGTCTACGCCGTCCATATCCGGAAGACCCAGGTCAAGAAGCATAACCTCCGGATTGTGGGAAGTTACCTGCAGTATGGCAGACTGCCCATTCTCTGCAGTCAGATAATTATAGTTATGAGCTTTTAAAGTGGTGGTAATGAGGTTTCTTACAGGTGCATCATCCTCAACTGCCAAAATAGTAAACTGATTCAAGATTTCCCCCTTAATTCAAACGATGTATGCCAACCATGCAAAGCTTCACAAAAGATTACGCTGAAGAATATATTGGCAAGTAATTATTATTCCGGATAAACCCTCAGTATTCCATCTCCAGATCTGCCATGGGCAGAGTGAACGTAAATACAGAACCCGTCGGTTTATTGTCTGAAACAGAAATGTGCCCCTCATGATATTCTACTATCATTTTGCAGAGATAAAGACCGAGTCCCAGGCTGCGGCTGGAATCCGCAACGGTTTTCTGACCGGTATAGAACATCTCGAAAATGCGGGCTTTATCGGAATCCGGTATTCCCGGACCGTTATCTGCTACGGAAACCGAGGCGGTGTTTTCTGTTGCGGTGAGACGTACTGTTATTTCAGATCCCACCGGAGTATATTTTATAGCATTATTAACGAGATTTGTAACTACCTGCTCTATGAGATGTATATCCACATTCACAAGAACCGTTGTATCCGCAGGGATAAACACTATACTGTGCTCCGACTGCTTTCTGTCAATGTGCCTCAGAGCTTCGTTGATGAGGTCCTCAAGCAACTCTGTTGATCTGTTGGCCGTGATGCTGCGGTTAATTCCGTTGTTGATACGTGTTATGGAAAGCAGGTTTTCCACAAGCTCCTTAAGCCACTCAGCATCATCATATATATCTGTATAAAGCTGTTTTTTTACATTTTCATCGTTAATGCTTCCGGACATAAGGTTGCTGGCATTCCCCGAAATAGAAGTGAGGGGAGTTCTGAGATCATGTGACAGGGATCTCAAAAGGTTGGCCTGAAGCTGCTCGTTTTCTGCCTTCAGCTTTGCGGCTTCCTTCTCCCGGCGGTTGGCATTGTTTTCAAGTGCCAGGGCACATTCGCCGAGAATGGAAAAAAGGACATTATCCGAAAAAATATCACTTTTACGATCCTCACCCGCTATTCCCACGACTGCGTAAACATTTTTATTTACCCTTGCTGCAAAATAGGTGCATTTGGACTCTGCGAACTCCTTTGTACCGAAACCTGCGGCATGGTTCTGATTCATGACGTATTCGGCAACAGATTTTTCAAAAACACTGTTGTATACGGTATCTGAGGTATTGTCCTTTGTGTGGTAGATACGGCAGGAACCAAGCGCGGGAATACCGTTATTCTTTTCTACGGGATAAACCACCACGTCAGAATCCAGAAGTTTGATTATCTGTTCTGCTGCAATCCTGAGGATTTCTTTTTCTTCCTCCGCTTTGTCCAGAAGCTGGCTCATATCCAGAAGGAGCCTGGTTCTGTATGCGGTGTCTTCATACTGTTTCGAAGTTTTACGGAGCCTCGATGCCAGGGAGCCGGCGAGGAAGGACGACAAAAACATTATAATGAAGGTGATGGTATAGCTTGAGTCATAGGCAAGCAATGTATATTTCGGTGCAGTGAAAAAGAAATTGAAAACCAGCACACCGAGAAAAGAGGACAGGAGACTATAGGCGAGGCTTGTGACAAAGGTTGCAAGTACCATGGTGGTCAATATGTATAAGGTTATGATATTTGCAACCGAAATGCCAAGATGCGTAAAAATGAGTCCGATGACGGTGGCTATGGTCAGGGCAAGGAGACATTTCCCAAGCTCCATAAGTGAATGCTTATATCCCGAATCCTGCTCATCCCGGAAGCTTTTATGAATCGCTCTGTTGTCCGGAATGATGTGAATCTCCATATCGGGGATCTCATCCACAAGCTTTTCAACGATGGTCTTTCCGAAAAAAACCTTATGCTGGTCGTTAGCCGGTTTTCCTATTACGATGGCGGTAACATTATTGAAACGGGCGAAATCTGAAATCTGATAAGCTATGTCGGTGCCCGTCACATCCACTTCCTTGGCTCCCAGGGATACGGCAAGAGATTTATTACGCTGAAGGGTTACTTTACTCTTTTCGGGAAGAGCGGCAAAACCCGGTGTCTCAACAAAAATTGCTGTAAAATCTGCCCGTTCGGCTCTGGCAAGATTTGCTGCAATGCGAATAACCCGTTCATTACTGGGGCTTGAGGATAAGCACACCAGTACGTGGCGGGGTATCAAGGTTTCTGCTTCGGTTGGATGATTAGTGATGTCCTGATACATGATTTACTTTTCTCAACAATCCTGAATGCCGGTCTTTTCGATACACGCAGAGGTCATTGGATGCGGCAATAAAACCGTTCTGGATGTTCTTAGGCCTGTCACAGATGGAAGCATTTTTGTATATCCTGATTTCTTCCCACTACCAGCATGGTCTCACCGGATTTAAAAACCATATCCGGTGTGGTTTCAAGATTGAATTCATTTCCGTGTTTGAAGCCTAAAATATTGATCTTATATTTTTTTCTTATGTCAAGCTTTCCGATAGACATACCTACCCAGGCGTCAGGGATTTTCAGTTCAAACAAAGAGTAGTCTTCATTAAGCTCGAAATAATCAGAGATCATGTCGGAACTGTAACGTATGGCAGTCCAGTCGGCAAGCTGTTTTTCGGGATAGACTACGTGGTCAGCTCCGTTTCTGAGGAGGAATTTGGCATGCACATCTCTTGAAGCTCTGGAAACAACCTCCTTTGCTCCCAGCTCCTTCAGAAGGCATGTGGTCTCCAGGGAGCTTTGAAAATCATCACCGATTGCGACTATGCATAAATCGTAATTGGAGATGCCGAGAGATCTTAAAAACTCCTCCCTTGTGCTGTCTCCTATTATACCACTTGTAACAAAGGGAAGAACTGCATTTACACAGTCTTCATTTTTATCCACTGCCATAACCTCATGCTTCAATTGGGTGAGATCCATACATATATGCCGGCCGAATCTTCCGAGACCTATAACAAGAACAGACTTCATTTTTACTACCTCCTTGGCTTAAAACTTAAAATGTCTGTGCTCCAAACAGACGCTGCATGGAGCACAGACCCGGTAATGCACATTCCCATTTTGAACCCGGCTTTGCCGGAATGGGGGTGCGGATGAGAAGCAAGGGCGCGCTACCCGTCTTCCCGTTTATTATCCTATCGTAATGTTTCCTTCAGGCACGCGTCCGCCGCCTGTGGAATTGTCTCTGGTAGCGGCGAAAATAACCGTGAGGCCACCAACCCGACCCAGAAACATTAACACTATGATGATGATTTTCGAAATAGATGAGAGCTTAGTGGTTATGCCCATAGTGAGACCTACTGTGCCGATTGCAGAGGCGGTTTCAAAGAGGCATTCACGAAGTGGAAGCTCATCAAATGCTGAGATAAGGACTGCTCCGCTCAGGAAGAGGATCAGGTACATCATAAGTATGGCTGAAGCCATCCTGATGGTTTTGTGGGGAATCCGTCTTCCGGAAAGAACCACGTCATCATATCGGAAAAAGGTTGCATGGGCAGCGGCCAAAATAACTCCAAAGGTTGTGATCTTGAAGCCTCCGGCAGTTGATCCGGAAGCACCGCCCGTAAGCATCAGCATGATGGTGAGGAGAATGTTTCCGTCTGAAAAAGTGCTGTAATCCGTAGTGTTGAAGCCTGCGGTTCTGGGTGTCACGCTTTGGAAAAGGGAGGTAAGAACACGCTCTCCAAGAGGAAGTGACTTATATTCAGTGAAAAAGAAGATGACTGCAGGCATAAGTATCAGAAACAGTGTCAGCTTAAGAATGGCTTTTGTCTGCATGGAATACATCTTTACATTGAGCTTATGTTTATATATATCCTGCCATGTGAAGAAACCTATGCCTCCGATTATGATGAGAGACATGATGGTGAAATTTACGAGAGGATCCGCTGCATAGGCAGTTAAGGAAGAGTAAGGTATCTCACGTCCCATGAGATCGAAACCTGCGTTGCAGAATGCGGAAATGGAGTGGAATAAGGCATACCAAATACCTTTTACGATGCCGAAATCCCTGATCATTACGGGTGCTAAAAGCAGGGTGCCGATAAACTCGAACAATATCATGCCTTTTATGATGAAACCGGTCATCTTGACGATGCCTCCGATGCATGGTGCTGATATGGATTCCTGCATCAGGCTACGCTGACGGAGACCGATCTTTTTTCCTGACATAACAAAGAGTGCTATGGCGACGGTAACTACACCCATGCCGCCCACCTGGATGAGAGATATTAGTATGAACTGTCCAAAAGGAGTCCAGGTTCTCACAGTGTCGGTAACCACAAGACCGGTAACACAGGTGGCCGAAGTAGCAGTGAAAAGAGCGTCCAAAAATGAGATATGTATCCCGTTGGAAGCACCGTAAGATGCGAAAGGAAGCATGAGAAACAGTGCGCCCATAAGGATCACCAGCATAAATCCGTAAAGAATAAGCTGGAATGATGTAAAGTGAAGCTTTTGCCGTATAAATCCAAGGATTCTTTCCCGGATAGAAACCGGAGCCATGCCTGATGAGAAGTCTGATGTGTATTGCCCGGCTGCACCAAAGATGTAAGCCTCTTTTGTACGATATCTGTTAAAATACGTCCCGTTTACTCCCGTTTCGGGATAATTGGCATAAGCTCTATATGAATCTTTCTCTATTTTATGTAACCAGTTGTCCCCGTACATGAGATCACCTTCTTGTAACTATGCGAGTCTTTTCTACACTTATATAGTCTCATTTTTCGTATAAGTTATGTGTAAATATGTACGAGCCGGGTATAAGTTTTGTATAAGGATTTTAAAGTGTCAGCTGCCAGAAGATCACTGCACTTGATGCTGCGACATTAAGGGAATCCACACCGTGGGACATTGGGATTTTGATGACATAGTCACTGGATTTAAGGGTTTCTTCCATCAGACCATCGCCCTCGTTTCCGAAAATGATGGCGAGCTTTGGCTCTTCAAGCAGTGGAGGATAGTTAATGTTTACGGACCGGTCCACAAGAGCCATAGCGGCAGTCTTGAATCCAAGTTCTTTAAGAAGATTCATTCCGGCATCCGGCCAGTCACCGGGGTTCCCTTTATCGGAAGGTATATAGGTCCAGGGAATCTGAAATACGGTTCCCATGCTGACTCTGGCGGCACGCCTGTACAAGGGATCGCTGCAGCCGGAAGTAAGCAATACGGCATCGACATTCAGCGCGGCAGCAGATCTGAAGATAGCCCCGACATTAGTCGGATTGACAACATTTTCCAGTATCGCTATGCGGCGCATATCCTTGCAGAGTTCCGTTACATCCGGAAGTACCCGTCTCTTCATAGCACAGAGGACTCCGCGGGTAAGTTTGAAGCCGGTAATCTGAGAAAGAAGATTCATTTCGCCGATATATACGGGGAGCTCATCTGAATTATCAGCAGTCAATGCTCTGAGCTTTTCCATGAGTTCGGAAGTCTCTTTTCCCTCAAGGGTTTTCCCTTCAACAAGCAGAGAAATCGGTTCATATCCGGCATCCAGAGCCCGGAAGATGACTTTGGGACTTTCGGCGATGAAAATCCCTAGATCCGGTTCATTGTAGTGGAGCAATTGTCCCTCGTTATATTGAGAAAAAATTGCGAGATTTTCATTATCAAGACCGGTAATTGTGATATATTTCAAGTTCATAATAATCTCCATTCCTTCGTATTTTGCAGGTGACATAAATAGTAATGAAAAGTATTTTCACACTATCAGTCCTTTGGCTTTGAAGTATTTTATTTAAGCAGCTGATATGATTCATCTGTTATTCCTTCACGGCTTCCAGAATAATATCTATGAGGTCTTTCATGGATTTGGACATGGCCAGATCAGAACGATAAACCAGCTGGATGTTTTCCTCTATTGGCTGTGCCTCTTTTATGGAAAGATAGCATAAATCCTTCCCAACGAAGTCGTAGGATAATGTAATGGCAATGCCAAATCCAACACGTACTGCATTGAAAAGACTGCGTATGTCACTGACCTCCATTGAAATATAGGCTTCGGGTAAATACTGATTCAATAATTTATCGGAGAAAGAACCTGAATGGGTTGTCGTATCTGTAGAAACAAAGGTTTCTTCTGCACAGTCCGAAAGGGAAACAACCGGGAAAGGGTATCCTTCGATATTTTCTGCTTTATTTATAAGAGAAGAATCCGTCGGGACCAAAAGTGAGAGGTAGCATGATTTTACAGGTATATACTTAAATCCCGGAGCAGGATCCAGATTTGTGACGAGTGCAAGATCCAGAAGTCCGTTCTCAAGATACATTTTAAGGTGACGACTTGAATCAGCATGATTTTTCAAGGTTATCCCGGGATGTTCTTTCAAGAACCTTGGAAATACTTTTGTGTACAGAAAATGTTCACGTCCCATTCCGAACCCAAACCGTACTTCCTTCTGGCGAAGATCAGCGTCCTGGTTTAATTTGTGCATGAGATCCTGATCAAGTTTCAGAATAACTCTTCCGGTTTCCACATATTCTCTTCCGGCATCTGTCAGAAGAAATTTGTGACCTGAACGAAGGAAAAGAGGAAGACCGATCTCGTCCTCTATTCGTTGAAGATATTTGGTTAATGCTGACTGCGTTATATATAATGCGGCAGCAGCCTTTGTTATGCTCTGATTTTCAGCTATCTTAATTACGTATTCATAGTCACGGACGTTCATAAGACTCTCCATTGTCGCATTTCAGTCGGGGGCGTAACCTGCAGTAAAAAATACAGGCACATTCCCTCTTATGATTAAATATTCCATTTTGGAATGTATACATGAAATATATGCGTTTGTGTAATATTCTTTGTTCATATATAGTATGCGACAGATGATAAAAAAGCAATGCATGCGACAGGATTTTTAAGAAATCCGGACGCGCGCAGTCAGTACAGATGAAAAACGCATCATATCTGACTGACATCAAGAAGGAGGGACCTTATGAGTCTGTTAACGATCTGTTTCATTATTTTCGTACTCACCATCATAGGCTATTGCAGTGGTAAGTACAGCCTTGCGGTCATAGCATTAACATCAATGATGCTTATGACCCTGACAGGATGCCTTGAGGCAAAAAAAGCACTTAGTTACTTCGCCAATTCCAATGTTATCATGGTTGGAGGCATGTGTGTTGTAGCTGCCGGTTTTAATAAAACCCAGTTCTGCATCAATCTTGCAAAGAGTATTTCAAATCTTTCCAAGGGAAGCATAACCAAAATGGTACTTGGTTATGTTGTGATCGGAGTTATCCTTTCCCAGTTCATTCAGAGCCCGGTTGTAGTATTTTCAATCGTTGCACCGATGCTTATGGCAACAGCAACCGAAATGGGAGTTCCTACAACAAAGGTACTTTTCCCTGTAGGTATAGCAATTATCTCAACCTGCTGTATTCTTCCCGTTGGTGCCGGAGCGACAGTTGCAGCTGAGCTTAACGGTTACCTTGAGTCTTATGGCTATACTGACTTTATGGTTAGCCTTGCAGATCCTATGAAGGCAAGACTTCCCATGCTCATTCTTTCCATCGTTTATTTCGGTATCTTCTGTATCAAGGGTCTTCCTTCAGAGTCACCTGTAGAGGTTCAGGATATGGCGCTTAAGAAGATGGGAGAGTCAACACTCACAAAGTTCCAGGAGTACGCATCGATTTTAATTTTCTTCGGTGATGCGCTTGCTCTTATGTTCAGTGATCAGCTTGGTCTCGACAGCTGGGCAATAACAGTTATCGGCGCACTTCTCATGATACTTACAAATGTACTTAATCCTAAGGAAGCCGGAAAGTCACTTCCACTTGGAATCCTTTTTCTTATCGTTGGTTCCAATGCAATCGCCGGAGCACTTTCAGCCACAGGCGCAGGTGAGTTCATCGGAAGCATTATCTCAGGATTTGTAGCCAGCCTCGGAAACAGCAATTACCTTTTAGGATTTATTTTCTTTGTACTTCCGTTTATTCTTACACAGTTTATGTCAAACAGAGGAACAATGCTTATATTCCACCCAATAGCCATCGCAACCTGTGCGGCCATGGGAGGAAATCCGGTAGGACTTATGATCCTTATTCAGGCAGCCTGCCTTACAGCATTTATGACACCGATGTCAACTTCAGCTACACCTTATATCATGGGACTCGGCGGATATGACATTCCGTATATGATAAAACATGGTGCATTATTTGCAGCTTTGGGATGTGTTATTTCGGTATTATGGACAATGACAGTGTTCCCTGTTATCTGATGATCAGATAAAAGCATTAACAGAGGAGAGAAACTAATGAGTGAGAATAACGATGCATTAAGCAAATTAAGAGAAGGAGCTCATGGTCTTGAACCGGACCGGGAACTTATTAAAGAGTTTCCTTTGAAAAGAACCTATGAAAAAATGATTCCCCGTGAAGGTGAAGAGGCTGTAAAGGTTTATATTTATGAACCCGAGGGCATGGAGTCCAAAGGACCTGTTCTCATAAGACTTCACGGAGGTGGTTTTGTAAAACCTTACCGCGGTCAGGACGTGAACTATTCACATGTTGTTGCTTACAACACAAAATGTCTGCTTATAGACGTGGATTACAAACCGGCTCCTGAGAAGGCATATCCTTATGCTGTTAATGAAGGTTATGCTGTAGTGAAGTATGTATACGAGCATGCTGAGGAGTTTGACATTGATCCTGAACGTATCATCCTGAGCGGTGCCAGCGCAGGAGCGAACATGGCAACCGTTATTACTCTTATGAATCATGAAAAAGAGTTAAAGGGAGAAAATCCTGATTTCAAGATCTGCCGCACCTGTCTGGCGTATCCCCCGCTTGACCTTGCTGCAGATCCTGTATCAAAGCTGGGACCTGATGCAACTCCGGAATCCATCGAACTTCAGAAGAGAGGTCTTCTTTATAATGAATGGTATGCCGGTGGAGAAGACAGAACTAACTGGAGGGTTTCACCTGTATATGCCAAGCAGGAACTGCTTGTAGGTCTTAACCCGTTCCTTGTCTGCACCGGAGGAACCGACAGTCTGGGACCTGAGGGAGAGAAGTTTGCGGCAATGCTTATTCAGGCAGGAGTATCTGTGACATGCAAGCGTCTTCTCGGCACAAGACACGGTTTCCTTACACGTCGTGTGGGTATCTTCGGAGAAGCCGAAAAGCTATATTTCGATATGGTAGAAGAAGTAAAACATCCTAAACACTGGAAGTATTAAACAAGATATTGATCTTCCGTTAAAAGAAATGACATTTAAGCAGGGAGGATTCTCGTCTGAAAGAATCCTCCCTGTTTTTGTATGCAACAGTGAAGTGGTCAGTGATATTTCTTCTTTTCCATGTACATGGCTTTATCAGCTTTTAATATCAGATCCTTCAGGCTGTCACCATTGTCTGAACATGCAGATCCGACGCTGACGGTAAGCTCAAAGGGCACACTCTTTTTTTTAGAGAACTCTTTGAGCTTTTCCTTTATTCTCTCCTTAAGATCTATAGTTTCATCGTTGTTATTTTCTGAGACAAGAATAACAAATTCATCTCCGCCGTATCTTGCAATGACAGTTCCCCTGTTTGCCCCTTTACAGGCAGCCTTTAGTGCTTCTGCAATGATCTTAAGTGCATTATCACCTTGTAAATGTCCATAAGTATCGTTGATCTGCTTGAAGTGATTGACATCTATGAGATAAAGTCTGATCTTATCTTGGTCTTCATGGCTCTTTGAAAGGTTATTAAACGTGTGCGTAAGCTGCTTACGGTTATTGAGCCCTGTCAGGGGATCAAGAGATATTAACTGGTCAACCCATGTGAGATATAAATATAGTGTAGTGATTGATATTGTCGCACATGCAATCGGTAGTCTTGGGTATATAAACTGTAGTACACCTGATATTCCCGGAAATAACGGAAAAAATGCCAGCCTAATAAGCAAATCTTTATTGGTTGCTTCTGTGTCTCTTTTCAGGTTTATCATGACTCTGATGAAAGCTATCAGGACGTAGGAATAAGAGAGTATGTATGTGAGGATAAAGAAAGGTCCTCTGCGATATACTCCGCTTTCATCTATATAGAATAGGGAATGGTTAAAAAGATTTGCCAGGAGTGCAATCACCATCAGCCAAAGTATTGAGGTAGAATATAAGACGTATCTTCTTCTTTTTACAAACCTCGTTTCCCTGAGATATTCGAAATAAATAAACCAGAAAAAGCACATAGCCGCAGTTGCAAGAAAATAAACCTCCTTGCATGCCATCATCACTGGTTTACCACCCGGAAGGACCCCTTCATTTACCAGCACAAACAGAGTATCCGAAACAAAGAATACCATTTCGGCAATTATGGACATGGCAAAATTACTCTGTGCCACCATTTGTGAAAGTCCCCTGGTCTTTAAAAGAATGATTCCAATGAGCACCAGTGAAAAGATGTTTATTTCCAAATATAGAATTGCATATTCGTTCATCATTATATCTTACCCGGCAAAGTATTAACGATTTTTAGGTTTGCTTATATAAAATTGTACGTTTAAAAATATCATTACTATTATATCAGAGTTTTGTATTCTGTGAAAAAAGAATAAACTGCTTTACAAGACCATCCATTATGACGATGATCTTCACATCCATATATGGGATTGTACATATACCTTGATCATTCTGGGTACTGTCTGATCTTACAAAGGAAGACATCGTTGCGTCAGCTTATGCAAAATGTTAAGATGGATATATAAATAAGCAGAGGAAACAAAGACGTTTCATCCTGTCGGGATGAGGCGTCTTTTTGTATATACGAAAGGAGAAACCATGGCTTCTTTTGACAGAGTAAAAAGCGGAATCCAGGAGATGGATCAGGCACTTGATAATATTCGTATGGGCGATAATGTGGTATGGCGGGTTTCTGAATTATCCCAGTTCAAACTGTTTATGGAGCCTTTTATAAAACAGGCGATAGAGGACAGGCGTAACATTATTTATTTCAGATTTGCGAGTCACGAGCCACTCCTGGAAGACAGACCGGAGATAAAAACCATAACGGTGCCCCTTTCCCACAGATTTGAAACCTTCACAGTGGACATACATAATTACATAAAGCAGGAAGGAAAGGATGCCTTCTATGTCTTTGACTGTCTTTCCGAACTTCAGGCTGCCTGGGCAACGGATCTTATGATGGGCAATTTTTTTAGGGTAACCTGTCCCTTCCTCTTTATCCTGGATACGGTGGCATTTTTTCCCATAATAAGAGGAAAGCACTCAGTTCAGGCCATCAACAAGATCCTCGATACCACCCAGCTTTTCTTTGATGTTTATTCGGACAGTAAAAACATATATGTCCGTCCCGAAAAGGTCTGGAACAGGAATTCGGAGACAATGTTTCTGCCTCACACCTATGACCCGGCCACAAGCGAATTCAGGCCTATACTTGACGGAGTGAAATCCAGCAGGTTTTATCATGCCCTGGGGCAGGCTCAGCGTTCTGCAGAAGAACAGTATTCAGATTCCTGGGACAGATTTTTTAATCTTGTTAAGCTGAAAAAAGAAAGCGGATCGGATGTTACAGAGGATTGCTCAAGGATGTGCAATATCATGATGACTCGCGATGAAAAAATGCGACTTATGGTCAAAAAGCATTTTTCTCCTGATGATTATTTTGCAGTAAGAGATCACATGATCGGTACCGGTATGATCGGTGGAAAAGCCTGTGGAATGCTGCTGGCCAGAGCCATTATAAAAAACAAGGAACCGGATATAAGTGATGTCCTGGAACCGCATGATTCCTTCTATGTGGGATCGGATGTGTACTATACCTACATAGTGGACAATAATCTCTGGGATCTGAGAGTGAATCAGCGTACGGAAGAAGGGTACTTCGAGCTTGCTCCGGAATTTGCGGACAAGATATTGAACGGAAGCTTTGCCGAAGTTATGCGGGAAAAATTTGTCCGTATCATCGAGTACTACGGTCAGGATCCCTACATTATCAGGTCCAGCAGTATCCTGGAGGATGGATTTGGTAATGCCTTCGCCGGGAAGTATGAATCGGTATTTTGTGTGAACAGAGGCAGTCTTGAAGAGCGCCTGGATGAATTCGAACATGCCATAAAGGTGGTGTACGCAAGCTCCATGAGGCTTTCGGCACTTGATTACCGTAAGCGCCGCGGACTTGACAAAAGGGATGAACAGATGGCACTTCTTATTCAGAGGGTATCGGGATCATATTACGGATCCTTCTATATGCCCTGTGCAGCAGGTGTGGGCTATTCCTTCAGCCCTTATCGTGTAATGAAGGATTCGGATCCCTCAGCCGGAATGCTCAGGCTTGTTATGGGTCTGGGAACCTCAGCAGTGGACAGGACAGAAGGCTCCTATCCAAGGATCGTGAATCTGGATATGCCGGAAAAGTCCAACTATTCATCATCGGCAGACAAGCATAAATTCTCACAGGGTAAGGCCGAAGTCATCGACATGTCGGAGAAAGCATTAAAAAAGCTTACTCTCTATGATATTCTGCCGGATATCCCGAAGTATCTTCATAAGATTCTTTTGGAGCATGATTATGACGCGGAACGAAGACTTAGGGAGATAGGAAAAGACCGGGATGTAGAATTTATTTCTTGTAAAGGACTTGTAGCAAACGAAACTCTGATGTCACAGATGAAGCGGATGCTTAGCAGTATTCAGGAGGAATATGATTATCCTGTGGATACGGAATTCACCATCAATATTTCTGAAAGCGGGGAGTATTCCATTGACCTTCTTCAATGCAGACCACTCCAGGTACAGAAGAGTGAAGCAGGAACCATAATCCCGCCGGGCATTCCGGAGGAGAACATCCTGCTTGAAAGCAAAGGTTCTTCCATGGGCATGTGTAAGGCAACCGAACTTGATCTGATAGTCTACGTCGACCCGGTTAAATATTACACCATGCCCTACAGCGAAAAGCATCTTGTGGCTAAGCTGATAAGAAAGATCAACTGGAATTACCGGGATCAGAATAAGCATATGATGCTGATAGTTCCGGGAAGAGTGGGTACATCCTCTCCAGAACTCGGAGTTCCCACGGCATTTTCCGATATAAGTGCCTATGAGATAATATGCGAAACAGAGGAATCAAAAGCAGGCTACAATCCTGAGCTTTCATACGGAAGTCATATCTTCCAGGATCTGGTGGAAGCCGAGATACTTTACACCGCCGTATTCCAGAATGAAAAGACTCTGCATTTTGTTCCGGAGAAACTCTCAAAGAATAAGGACTTGGTGAGGGAATTTGAGGAAAACGAAAAGCTTTGGGACATAGTCCATGTATATGAAATGCCGGAAGGCAGCTGTAAAGTTTACAATGATGTCGCCGGGGAACATTTGCTCATAACCTGTTATGTCTGAACGAAAACCACCGGGGACGGTTCTCGACGTCGAGAACCGTCCCCGGTGGTTTTCCGTTATCAAAATGTTCGACTACTAAGTATGGAGCATTTTGCCTAATTTCTTCCCTTATATTTGTCACAATGTTATAGAATTACACTTTCCTATTGACGAGAGAAAGCTAAAGCGGTAATATGCATTCAAGAGAAGTGGAAAGGTTTCCACATTATTTTTTGGAAATACATGGAAACCTTTCCACAAACAAAAAAGGAATCATTTAATTATGAGAAAAACGGAGGATAAAAAACATGAAGAGAAGACTTATGTCTGCAATTTTGGCTGTATCAATGACTGCATCTTTAGCTGCCTGCGGTTCGTCATCGACACCTGATGGCACCGCAGCAAGCCAGTCACCATCAACTTCCGGAGGTTCTTCTTCGGACGCAATACAGATCAAGATCTGGAGTCCTACTGATGAAGTGGGAGTTGAGAACTGGTGGACAGAAAAAATGGCTCAGTGGAACAGCGAGCATCCTGAAATCCAGGTATCAAGAGAGGCCATCGACAGAGCCGATTCCTATGCATATGAGAACAAGATCACAACAGCAACTACTTCAAATGATCTTCCGGATATCCTTTTCGTAGACGGACCGACAGTTTCTTATTATGCCGCTAACCAGACCATAATACCTATTGATGAGGTCTATACTGATGAGGATAAGAAGGATTTTATGCCGAGTTCCGTTCAGCAGAATACTTACGATAACCATATGTATGCTATAGGACCGACAGAGTCGTCGGTTGCGCTCTACTACAACAAAGATTATCTGGATGCTGCCGGAATCCCGTATCCTTCAGACAGCAACATTGAAGAAGCCTGGACCTGGACAGAGTTCTACGAGAATGCAAAGAAGCTTACAACTTCTGACTACGTTGGAACAAACATTATCATGGACAAGGGCGAAGGTCTGATTTATGCACTGGAGCCATTCTTCCTCGAGAACGGGGCTTCCTTCGTAAGTGATGACGGTTCAAAGGCTGAGGGTTATGTAAACAGCGAAGCAATGGTTGAGACCATGAATTATCTCAACAAATTTATAAAGGAAGGTATAGCTAATATTGACCCCGTTAAGGATGAGTTCTTAAACGGAAAAGCAGCTACAATGCTCGGAGGTTCATGGAATATAGCTGATCTCGAAAAGTCAGATCTTAACTGGGGTGTTTCCTACTATCCTGTATCCGATGACCATAAGGCAGCTTCACCAACCGGCGACTGGACAGCAGCAGTTACAAAGGACTGCAAAAATCCCGAGGCAGCAATGGAAGTTCTCAAATGGTTCTTTAACACTGAAAATGTAGCAGATTATGCATCAGCCATCGCAAAGCCTGCTTCAAGAACTTCTTCCTATGAGAAGATGGAAGGCTGGGACAACGGTGTAAGAGCATTGTTCCTCTGGCAGCTTCAGAACACAGGTGTTGCCCGTCCAAGTACTCCTTCCTACTCAGTACTTTCACAGGGATTCGCAACAGCAATCCTTAACGTATTCTCAGGAACAGATGCAAAGTCTGAACTTGATACGGTTGCTGCAGATTTCGAGGAAGACTATGAAACCTATTACGGAAACTAATGATAAACACTCTTTTTCTCCTTGCGGAAGGCTTTCATCAGAAAGCCTTCTGCGTAAAACCGGACAAAAGAAATTAAAGAGAGAGATTGGTATGAAAACGAATAAATCCTCTATTGCCGGTATCACAATGTCTGCTCCGGTAATCATTATGCTTACGGCTTTTTTGATCATTCCCATCATGGGGACAATTTACTTTTCCTTTTTTAAATATCAGGTAATGCGTCCTGATGCAAAAACCTTCAACGGGATAAATAATTACTTAAAGCTGCTTACAGATGAGAATTTTTATATAGCCCTTAAAAATACCGTTTATTTCTCTATTCTGGTTGTTCCTTTCCAGTGTACACTGGCTCTGGTATTAGCTTTGCTGGTACGTTCAAAGATGAAGGGTGTTGCCATATTCAGAACCATGTATTTCAGCCCTCAGGTTACATCAATGGTAGTCATTGCCATCCTTTGGGTTATTCTTTACAACTCCAATGCCAATACCGGTCTTATAAATGCCGCACTTTCCCGCATAGGTCTGGGACCGTTTGATTTCTTAAATAATCCGAAAATAGCAATGAACTCCATCGTCTTCATGTCAGCCTGGCAGGGTGCAGGATATCAGATGATGATCTTCCTTGCGGGACTCAATGCCATCCCATCGGAGCAGTATGAAGCAGCCTCAGTTGACGGGGCAAATCCCGTGGATCAGTTCCTTTACGTGACTCTTCCTGGACTTAAGAACACCATCAAATACGTTCTCATGATAACCATAATCCAGGCTATGAAGCTCTTCACTCAGCCATACATCATGACAAAGGGTGGTCCTCAGAACAAGACCAAGACTATGGTTTACTACATTTACGAACAAGGCTTTCAGAAGGGTAATTTCGGCTATGCCTGCTGCATTGCAGCTATATTCTTTTTCATAGTTGTAATTCTGTCACTGGTGGTTAAAAAGCTGACAAGAACCAAGTAAGGAGTTAAAGATGAAAAGTCAAAAGAACAACAGAATGCTGGCACGTTTTATGTTTTATGCCGGTAATGCCCTGGTAGGTTTAATATTTGTATCACCACTTTTGTGGATGATAGCAGCATCCTTTAAACCTGAGATTGAAATATTCGCGAACATCAACTCCATAACTACTTTTATTCCGCTTCATTTCACCTTGGGAAATTACGCCGAAGTTTTCAGCAGACTGAACATTCCTCAGATACTCGGAAATACCTTCGGATATATATTCATCGTGCTTCTGGGAGACCTTTTCTTCGGTTCCATGTGCGGCTATGCCCTTGCAAAATTAAAATTCAAGGGACGGGGACTTTTGCTCACCCTGGTGATTGCGCTAATGTCTATGCCCGTGGAAGCGATACTTCTGCCTTTATACATCGAAATGGCACATTTGGGATGGGTCAATACCATGGCAGGTCTGGCTCTTCCCTTTATGATAAACTGCTTCTCAATCTATATGTTTTACTCATATTTTCTGGATATCCCGGATGCCCTTATAGAAGCTGCGGCAATAGATGGATGCGGACACATCAGAACATATTTCCAGATTGTGATGCCTCTGGCGAAAACTGTTTTTGCAACGGTTTTTATCCTTGATTTTGTAGCAAGATGGAATGACTTCATGTGGCCTTTCCTTATCACAACCGGTGAAGCAAAAAGAACCGTTCAGCTTGCTGTACAGGCCTTCTTCGGAACACAGCCTATTCATTACGGAGCCATCATGGCAGCATTGACACTTGCATCATTACCCATGCTTTTAATATACATTTTCATGCAGAAGTATTATGTTGAAGGTATCGCCGGAACCGGAATTAAGGGATGATTAAAGGAAGGTCATACGTTATAATCTGATATAATTGTCATGAAGCACGAAAGGACGATTTATCGTCCCGGAAGTGTGGATTGTTAAAGAAAACAGAGTGTCGGAATATATGTTTATTATATCCCGGATGTAATTGATGCAGTTCATGACAACCACTTTGTTTTATGAAATGTTTTATGGAGTCAGTTTAATGGCAGGAATACAGGATGTTGCAAAAAAAGCGGGAGTCGGCATCGGAACCGTTTCCCGTGTATTAAATAAAAACGGCTATGTTTCGGAGGAAACCCGAAAGAAAGTCGAAAAAGCGATTGAAGATCTGAATTATACCCCTAATGAGATTGCCCGAAACCTTATACAGAACAGAACAAATATCATAGCCATAATAGTTCCCGATGTGGCATATCCCTATTTTGCGGAATTGACTTCAGAGATTGAGAAATGTCTCAGGGAGCATGGCTACAAGGCAATGATCTGTAACACCAGCGAAGAGAGATCCAATGAACAGGCGTATCTCGATATGCTGAGCCGCAATATGGTGGACGGCATACTTACAGCAACCCATTCGCTGAATATTGAGAACTATATAAAAACCCATAATCCTATAGTGTCCTTCGATACCATAGAAGTTGATGGGGAGATCCCGGTGATAACAGTGGATCACAAAAGGGGCGGAGAGCTGGCTGCACAGGAGCTTTTGAATGCGGGATGCCGGAAGATACTTCAGTTTCGTAACAGGGAAATGCCGGAGCATTTCACCTTCTTTGACCGTCATGAGGAATTTGAGAAAACTGTAAAAGAGGGCGGTTCTGAATGTATCAATGAATATGTAAACTGGAATGACTTTAACCTGAAGCATTGTGAGAGTGTTATCGAGGAATGCATTAGGAAATATCCTGATGTCGACGGATTTTTTTCAACGGACTCTGCGGTTCTCAGCTACATGAAAATAGCACAGCTTAAAGGTTATAAAATACCGCAGGATATAAAATTTGTGGCTTATGACGGTACCTCTATAGTTTATTCTGCATATCCTACCGTAACGGTTGTTGCTCAGCCCATAAAGGAGCTTGCGTGTTCAGGAGTTGAGCTTCTTCTGGATATAATCAACGGAAAGAAACCGGAAAAATACCGCATTACCCACAAGGTAAAACTTATAAAGGGAATGACTACATCATGAAAGGAATCAAACACCTTGGATACATTAGATAAAGCACGTGATTATGAAGAGAGACACAGTCGGGAAATAAGCCCTGAGGAGCGGCCTGTTTACCACCTGACTGCAAAGGTCGGATGGTTAAATGACCCCAACGGGTTTTCATATTACAAAGGAAAGTATCATCTTTTCTATCAATACAATCCCTACAGCACAAGTTGGGACAGCATGCATTGGGGTCATTGGACTTCCAAAGATCTTATTCACTGGGATTATGAGAAAGCGGCTCTTGCGCCGGATACGGATTATGAAACAGGCTGCTTCTCAGGCAGTGCCATCACGGATAAGGACGGACGGCATCTTCTGATCTATACAGCTCACAACGAGCATGGAAAAGGCGAAGAGCTTTTCCGGGAAGAAACACAGTGCCTTGCTTTCGGTGACGGTGAAAATTACGAAAAGTACGAAGCTAATCCGATACTGAAGCACAAGGATATGCCTGAGGGAGCATATAAGGCAGATTTCAGAGATCCTAAAATCTGGTTTGAAGATGGAAAGTATTATTGTGTCATTGCCGCAAGACTGAAAAACGGACTGGGTGCAGTTCTTAGATATGAATCCGAAGACATCCTTCATTGGAGATATAAGGATACGATTAAGGCCAATGACGGAAGCTGGGGAAGAATGTGGGAGTGCCCGGACTATTTCACCCTTGATGGGGAAAAAGTCCTTTCTATCTCTGTCATGAACATGAAAAAGACAGAGGACTGCTACAGAAACGGAAACTGTGTCATGGCTTTCGTAGGAGATTCCGAAAAAGCACAGCCTCTTGATGTCGGTCTCGATTACTATGCGCCACAAAGCATGGAGACAGCTGACGGAAGAAGAATAGTCATCGGCTGGATGCAGACTCCCGATTCCGGAAACTGCATCCCTGAATCACAAAAGTGGTTCGGTCAGATGAGCTTCCCGAGAGAGATGACCGTGAAAAACGGACACATCTTCCAGCAGCCCATAAGGGAGATAGAGACCCTGTATACAGGTACTGTTGAAAGATCGGTTACCGCACCTGATAATACAGTGATCGAAGGCATCTCCGGAAGATGTGTGGATATGACAGCAGGAGCAAAAGATGCATCATATTTCGAAATGAAATTCGTTGTAAAAGATGATATCAACGTAAGCCTCTCCTACGACAAAAAATCAGGATACCTGATCCTTGATCGCAGCAGCAGCGGACGTTCCGCCGCAATCTGCGATTATCGCAAAGTGAAGATAGGAACTTATGATGATTTCAAGCTCCGTCTCCTCCTGGACCGTTACTCCTTCGAAATCTTCATCAACGACGGAGAGCATGTTTTAAGCGGCACCCTCTATGAAACTCCACAGGATGCTAATGGTATAGTTTTCAGTTCCGACGGAAAAGTTGATGTTAAACTCAATACAATCAGTTAATGCTTAAAAAAGGCGATGGTGAAAACCATTGCTTTTTTTAAATTTCAAGGAAAATAATTCTTTTTTAAGATTCGTTCCACGTATACTAATGGTATAATTTAATTATTATGAGCGAAAAAATGGAAGAATCAGTAAGGTAAAAAGGGTTATCAGACCGATCGGCCGGTCTTGAAGCTTAAGGGAAACAGGAGGTTTTATGAGTAATTTGAAGAAATTGACATTATTGCATTCAAACGACATGCATGGTGATTTTCTTGCTGAGCATGTGGATGAGAATCTGGTTGGCGGAGTTTCCATGCTGTCAGGCTACGTCAGTAAGGTTCGTCAGGAAGAGGAAAATGTTCTCTACTGTATTTCCGGAGATATGTTCAGAGGTTCCATCATAGATTCGGAGTATCTGGGACTGTCCACCATACAGATCATGAATATGCTGGCTCCTGACATAGTAACCCTCGGAAATCATGAGGTTGATTACGGAATTGCCCATCTCTTATTTCTTGAAAAATGCGCAGAGTTCCCTATTATAAATGCAAATCTTCATGTCAAGACCAATAACACCAGGCTTTTTGATCCCTGCAAGGTGATCGAAGTGGGAGGCATGAAGGTGCTCTTTATAGGTATACTTACAGAGGCGGTATTAAACGATTGTAAGAAAGATGGTCTCATCGGTACCTTCATAACCGTAGAAGAAGCGGCTCAGGAGGTTGGAAGGATCTGCAATACTTACAATGCCCTGGATGTAGACTTTACTGTGCTGCTGACTCATATAGGATTTGAGGAAGACAAGAAGCTGGCAGAGATTCTGGATCCCACATGGGGTGTAGATGTTATCATAGGCGGACATTCCCATACTTTTTTGGATGAGCCTGCCGTGGTTAACGGAATACCTATAGTTCAGGCGGGCACAGGAACAGACCAGATCGGACGTTTTGATATCATGGTTGATACTGATGAAAATAAGATAGACAGCTTCACATGGAAGCCAGTTGCCATTAATTCTGATAATTGTCCGAGAGATGAAGCCCTGGAGGTTTTCATAAAAAACTATAAGGATCAGACTGACGCTAAATATGGTCGTGTACTGACAAAGTTAACAAGAGAGCTTACCAACCCGTCCCGTTATATGGAAACAGAAGTAGGAAACCTTTTTGCAGATATACTTCAGTCATCTCTTGGTGTAGACCTTTTCCTTATCGGATCCGGTTCTATACGTACTAAAAAGCTTGGACCTGTTGTAACTAAGGGAGACCTGATGGAAACCTTCCCTTATGATGACCAGGTGATACTTACCTACTGGACCGGAAAACAGCTTAAGCATGGTATCATGCGAATGCTGAGAGACGAAGCATTCTTTGGTGAGCACACAGAGTTTTATCAGGTTTCAAGGGATCTTTCCATAGAGTACGATATGGTGACTCACTCATTCTTAAAGTTTGACTATGAGGGAAAACCTGTTGAGGATGATCAGATATTCACCATAGGTTTACAGGAATATCACTTCAATAACCTTAAGGACTCCTTCGACCTGGAGATTTCGGAGATTGATGAAAATCACAGACATCGTTCTATCGCAACTTCCTGTGCCCAGGTTATAGAGGAGATCCTTCAGATGGGTCAGCACCAGGATGCAAAGGTTGAGGGAAGACTTAACATTCATTTAACAGAGGAAGCAAAACAGGCATTGATTGAAAAGGGAAGATAAAGAAAACGAAGTAAATGAGAGATATGTCATCAGCCCATATAATAATTTGTGGGCTGATGTTCTGAGTAAGGAAGGGAATTTATGAAGAATTTGAAGAAATTAACATTATTGCATTCAAACGACATGCATGGAGATTTCCTCGCAGAGCAAGTGGACGAGAACCTGGTTGGAGGAGTTTCCATGCTGTCAGGATATATCAGCAAGGTACGAAACGAGGAGGAGAATGTTCTCTACTGCATCGCAGGAGACATGTTCAGAGGTTCAGTCATTGACTCGGAGTATCACGGTTTGTCAACCATACAGATCATGAATATGCTTTCCCCTGATGTAGTAACCCTGGGAAATCATGAGGTAGACTACGGAGTTGCACACCTTCTTTTTCTGGAAAAATGTGCAGAATTTCCCATCATTAATGCAAACCTTCATATCAAGACTAATCATGCGAGACTCTTTGAGCCGTGCAAGGTACTGGAAGTTGGCGGTATGAAGATTCTGTTCATCGGAATACTTACTGAGGTTGCCCTCATGCAGTGTAAGTCGGATCAGCTCATCGGTACTTTTATCACCCTTGAGGATGCGGCAGAGGAAATCGGAAAAATCTGTGATTCTTACAATGCCATAGACATTGACTTTACAGTTCTGCTGACTCATATAGGTTTCGAGGAGGACAAAAAACTTGCAGAGATGCTGGATCCGGCATGGGGTGTAGACGTTATAATAGGCGGTCATTCTCATACTTTCCTTAAGGAACCGGCTATGGTCAATGGAATTCCTATCGTTCAGGCCGGAACAGGTACTGATCAAATCGGACGCTTTGACATCCTGGTTGATACCGATGAAAACAAGATTGACAGCTTCACATGGAGGCCAATCCCCATCAATGAAAAAACCTGCCCGAGAGATCCGGATATCGAAGGACTGATACTTAATTACAAGAATGCAACGGATGAAAAATATGGACGTATCCTTACAAAGTTTGTAAAGAAACTTACCCATCCATCGAGAATTCAGGAGACGGAGCTTGGGGATCTTTATTCGGATATTTTGAAGGATGCCCTGGGACTTGATATCTTCCTTCTGGGTTCCGGATCCATCCGTACCGAGGAATTGGGACCTGTTGTTACCAAGGGTGATTTTGATGAGAATTATCCATACAACAAGCCAATCCATGCTACCTACTGGACCGGAAAGCAGCTGAAGTATGGACTTCTAAGGATGCTGAGAGACGAGGCCCTTGAGGGAGAACATACCGAGTTTTATCAGCTTTCAAGAGGGCTTGAAGTCGAGTACGACCAGAAGACCCACTCATTCCTTAAATTCAATTTTGAAGGTGAGCCTATAGATGAGGAACGGATCTTTACTGTGGGACTTGAGGAATTCCATTTCAGAAACACTCTTGACGGCTTTGATTTAAGTATAGAAGATCTTGAGAAGAATCATGCTTCCAGAGAGGTTGCAACCGGAAGTGCAAAGATACTTGAAGAGTACCTGCAAAAAGGTCAGCACCAGAATGCAAAAGGCACCGGAAGACTGATAATACATTTAAATGACGGCACCACCACCGGAGCCGCTGAACAGGTAAGTGACTCAAACTTCCCACACCCAAAAGGTGTGATGCACCTTGAAAACTCTATACTTTAGACAAATAAAAAGGCATAGGTCGCTTTCAAATAAGGTATAATGAATTTACCACAAAACATTTACCAAGAAAGGACTTACGCCATATGCATATCTTACCACAAGGACAGCACTCAGAGGAAGAAATTAATTGCTCAGTTTCGGATTTTATTTCAACCTTTAAGGTAGGTAACTTACTCCGTAAATGCAATGCCGAAAAGCAAAAGGGAATCCCTGTAATAAATATCTTTCGGTATAAGTTTGTAAATGTTTTTTCAAGAAGCAGCATGTACATGCAGATGAAGA
>NZ_FNRG01000008.1:14634-118059 GCF_900107835.1 Oribacterium sp. KHPX15 | reverse complement strand
CCGAAAAGCTTTTCTACAAGTGGAAAGGGCTTTTCCTAAAGCACAAGAAGCTATGGCTGGGCGACCTTTTGAACACCACCACTTCCTCTGAATCGTTCATGGAAAGTCTGATCTCTGAACCTTATTCCAGGTTCATTTCGAAATTCATCAGTACTTTCACCTTCTCATTCCTTCAGGCTCACAAAAATCCATCCGTGACCTTCAGGAATACCGCAGGTTACTGCCAGAAGGTTTTTACTCCGGATTATTTTGTTGTATGACCACACAACCTGTTCTTAGTCCTCTGACTTCGAAGCCTTTATTATGTAGAAAAAGATAAAGGAGGTTCAAAAAACATGTCCAATAATCCCGAAATAACAAAACATGATGCCGATATCGCACAGTTCCGTTTTGCCCTTATAGCTCCTGTCGTGCAGGGGCTTTTCACTGATGCTTCAGCCACTGCCTATTACAAAAGGATCGCTCAGAATCCACTAACGCTTCCTGATGGGACCATAGTGAAATACAGCTACAAGACACTGGAGAAATGGAAATCCCAGTACTCCATCGGAGGTCTCGATGCACTTCTCCCGGGAAAACGATCGGATCTTGGTACCTCACGTGCCCTGAATGACGAAGCGATCTCTGAGATCTACCGTCTGAAAGAAGAATTCCCACGTATGAATGCCACCCAGATCTACTATCACCTTATCAAGGAGTCATTCATACCGGCATGTGTCAGCGTGGATTCAGTCCAGCGGTTCATAAAGAACAATGACCTGAAATCCGCACGCAATCCAAACCTCAAAGACCGTAAGGCATTTGAGGAAGACAGCTTCGGCAAATGCTGGCAGGCCGATACCTGTTACCTTCCATACATCACTGAAGACGGGAAAAACCGCCGTGTCTACTGCATGATAATAATCGATGATCATTCCAGGCTCATCGTAGGCGGAGGTCTGTTCTACAACGACAATGCTTATAACTTTCAGAAAGTCTTCAAGCAGGCTGTTGCCACCTATGGGATACCGGACAAGATCTACGTTGACAATGGGTGCAGTTACTCCAATGAACAGCTGTCCATGATCTGCGTTTCTCTCGGTACCGTGCTCCTTCACACAAAAGTACGTGACGGGGCCAGTAAAGGGAAGGTGGAGCGCCATTTCAGGACGCTTAAAGAAAGATGGTTATACACCCTTGACCTGGAATCCATCACTTCTCTGGCTCAGTTCGATGAGATGTTGAAGGACTACATCCGTACCTACAACACCACATTCCACCGTGGTATAAACTCATCACCAATGGACAGATACCTTAATTCCAGCTACAGGATCAAGCAGGCTCCATCTGCCGAGTGGCTTGATGAATGCTTCCTTAACCGTATAACCAGAAAGGTGAGAAACGACTCAACTGTCTCGATAGAGAAAGTCAGCTTTGATGTCCCCATGCAGTTCATAGGATCCAGAATCGAGATCCGTTTTCTTCCCGATGACATGGATTCTGCCTACATTCTTTTTGAAGACAGTCATTATGAGATCCGCAAGACTAATCGCAACGAAAACTGTCGTGTTAAGCGCCAGAATCCAATTGATTATTCCAAGATTGGAGGTAATGCCTGATGTACAACAGTTTTTATGGACTTTCCTACAATCCTTTTGACAAACAGCAGTTGAAGGAAAAGGACTGCTTCATATCCAAAGACTTCACAGAAATGACTAGTCGGCTTGAGTATCTCAAGGACATCCGTGGGATCGGTGTCTTTACCGCAAGGCCCGGAATGGGAAAATCCTATGCTCTCAGATGTTTTGCAGCGAACCTAAATCCCAGCCTGTACCATATGGAGTACATGTGTCTTTCAACCATAAGCGTTGCCGACTTTTACAAGCAGTTCTGCGCCATACTCGGTGTTTCCGAGAAAGGCGGTAAACCGGCCATGTTCCAGGCGATCAGGGAACAGGTAACCTATCTTTACAAAGAGAAACGTCAGCCCCTCCTGCTTGCCATAGACGAAGCCCAATACCTCAATACCGGCATACTCAACGACATCAAGATGCTGATGAACTATGGTTATGATTCAGTCAACTATTTTACACTGATACTTTGCGGCGAGTCCCATCTGAATGACACACTCAGAAAACCTGTACATGAAGCACTCCGTCAGAGAATCACAGTCCACTATAACTACAATGGTCTCGATGATGAAGAAGTCGCAAACTATGTCCTTCATAAGATCGCTCTCACCGGAGCTTCCAAAAAGATCATAGATGCTGCAGCGCTCTCAGCTGTTCATAGCTACACGCAGGGCAATCCCCGTCTGATAGATAATCTTATGACAGATGCCATTGCGATCGGTTCCCAGCAGAAAGCCAAGGTCATCAATGCAGATATAATCCACGATGCTGTCGATAATCAGGTTCTGGGTTGATGAAGTTTTCAATGTTCAAGGCTGTGACATCTCTGGTGTCATGGCCTTATTTCAAAATACACTCTGGTTGTCTTTTGAAATAAGGCTACAACAATCTGCGGTATCACCGCTGATATCGTGCGGTCGATAATTATGCCGCACGATCGGGGAGTGATATCTGCCTAAAATAATCAGCAGTTACCGCCTCCCACAATCTGCCGTCGGACATCTAAGGTAGGGTATACTGTTAGATATCCCTCTGAATATCCTTCATCATCCCTATAGTAACAGTTATACATGTAGACATATTTCCCAATCGGTTCATCCTGCAAGAATTTTTGTATCATCTGATCCACTGTCTCTATGTACAGATTGAGGCTTTCATGAAGACTTGACCATCCCATGTCATATCCTTTGGGTGGTTGCCCGCAATCTGGCATGGTCTGAATGAGTTCCTGCCAAAGTGGCTTTTTTTCTTCGTAAGACAACCTGTGACACTGATATATGAGCCATGCTGCCTCCAAAGAATTGAACTTATAATCTTGACTCCATAAGTACTCTCGTATGTCTTTGGAATTGATTAAGGTGAAAACATCCATTGTATATTCCTTTATTTCGGGATGATAAAAATATTTTATTCATTCCCTTTCAATTGCCTGCGTCGAATAATCCCACCAACTGATTGTAGTATCATTAGCAAGGACTTGTTCCAGGTATTTCTTCCTGAAAACCCTTAGAAGAACTTCAACATCAAATTTCCCTTTCATATAATTGCTGAGTACTTTCAAAAATTCCTCTTCCGGTTTTAATGGCTCTCTATAGAACTCATAATCCATATAATTATATGGGTGATCGTAATCTATTCCGTAATTAGGGAACGCCATGTATACAATGCCATTCATATCAGTGTTATCCCTGTAGGTTTTATCTACATCCGGAGAATCCCAAGTACATAAATATTTTAATACAAAGCGCTCGTCACAATATCGATCAAAAACGCCTTTGTAATTTGGAATCCAAAGGATATCCCCCTTTTCAAAAGGTGTTGGGAATTCCAAGTAGAGTTCCTCAAAAAAATTCGGGATAGGATTATATTCATCGGGATTCTCGTATATATCAAGTATTTGTCCATCACTACGATATGTTACCTCTATGTAATGATATGGATTATCAAGAGATTGTTTTTTGATTTTATATGAGAGAACTTCATCTCCATCCTCAGACTCTTCTTGAAAATCAGCAAGACATAACTTCAAAGATGGAAAAATCGCATAATAATCTTCAGTCCTTTCCTTTTCATAAGACCCGTACCGATAACTGTACATATAGACGTTTTTATGATCCGGTGCATTATTTAAGAATAATTTTATCTTTTGATCAAATATCTCAATATAGCGCCGGATGCTTTCATGAAGGCTTTTAGTTTCTGTTTCGTAGCTTCTCTGTGGCAAAGTGCAGTTTGGCATAATCTGTATAAGTTCTTGCCACAGCATTTTTTTCTCTTTATAGGACAATCTATGGCATTGATATATTAGCCAGGCAGTTTCCAGAGAATTAAATCGGTAGTTGATGCTCTGTAAGTGATCTCGAATATCTTTTGAGTTTATAAATGAATAAATATCCATAAGAAACTTCCTATATGTTTGATCTAGGCCTTAATACTCATTAGCAAAAGATTTTTCATCAAAGATTCTATTTCTTTATCTAAAAGTGTCTTTTCATTTTCGGAACCCGTTATTTTACTATTCTCAAGATTATTGATTCTATTCATAATTTTATCTATCTATTTCTTGATAATGAATGGTTGAACAATCATGATATATGCTCCCTTCAAGTAATAATTCATATTAATACTGTCATTAATAATACTAGAAGCTTTTGAACCAAGGATTTCACAGTTAGTATTTAATAAAACCAGATAAATCAACAAGCTTTTATTTTTTTGCAATCTATCACAAACCCCACTCATATATATAAAAGTGAGGCTTTAGAATATTATGTTCACAAGATAATCACCTTTTCAATGGATAGATTGTTGTATTTAATCCTTAATGCATATTACGAACCTCAACGGCCAAGTTTACGACACCAAACGGCCGTATTCTGGACCTAACAGCCACAGGGGAAGTATTCCTATCCTTAATCGCTTAATTACCATTAACCGGTATTGGTCTGGGCAGTCAAGTATGCGTAGCACAAAGCTTGTCCTTGACTGCCCAGATCAATACTGGCATTCATATCTAAGCGGTTAAGTATGGCCGTTATGCTTCGGAAACCGACCGTTCGAAAACGGAATGGCGACCGCCAGGCTCCGTAAACTGCACTTAACGGAAAACCTTTAAAATATCAGGTAAATCCTTATAAAATTTGTAAATTTTCCATAATCGACGAACTATTGAAAAAATAATATTTATAATAATAGCAATTATAATTAATTTAAGTATATTAGGTATTCTAAGTTTTTCTCTTTTGCTTTTTTTATTTAAAATCCTTTTATTTAACTCATCATATTCGGACTGAGTTATTACATCATCATCTAAAAGAGCTTTTAATTCATCTCTATTCTTCATAAAATCACCTATTATATATCAGAATCATTATTTTTTTTGCGTAATTCCCAATCTCCCCATTTACCTTTAGTCACATACTCAGGTTCTTTACCTTCTTTGATGCTAACAGCAAACGCTACAGCTGAAATTAATATACCAACTGCACCTCCGATTACAGCCATTGTAGCTTTTTTCCAATTTCTATTTTCAGAACTAATATCATTAATTATAGTATCGTTTGTGTTTTGATCGATTAAACCTGGATCATTTGTGTCGTTCTTGTTTATATTATCATTCATGATTCATCCTCCTTGATAATCAATGATTTTTCGTTAAATAAAACATCGGAAATATAACTTAAATCTTTTGATGTTATTAAAAAATGATTATTACTTATAGTTGCAGATCTTCCTCCATAACTTAAATATCTCTCATATCCATATTTATTCCTTAATGATTGAATATATTCTGACTCTCTTTTTTCAGTCAACATCATTTCATCAAATTCGCCTAAATTTGCTTGAACCAATATGATTAATTTAATAGCTGCACAGTAAATATGGATGTTTTCATTCAAAATATTAACGTTTTGATCTGCAGTAGATTGTTGAATTCCACAAAACAATTTCTTTAAAGTACTTTTAGGAAGCTTGCTAAAAAAGGCCGTCATCTGTTCTATTTCGGTTTTGATTTGTCGAATCGCATCTATTAATTTAGAATCAATACTTTGTAGTAAATCATACCTTGAAGTTAAATCTTTTTTAGCTTCAGCATTTTCATACATATCAAAACATGCCTTAACATCACTTACATATTCATCATGCATTTTTTCTGCAATACTATTAATTTCATTATGAATAGAATCTAATTCATTTAATGCACATGCACAAAAAAATTTAACCATCGATTCATAATCATCTTTGGGAATATTGATTTTTATGTTTCCATAACTATCCTCCTCAATGATGTCATTTAAATCAATAGATTTATTTACTCTGGACAGTTCTACGGAAATCTTTGGTGGAGTATTATTTTCAAGGTATTTAAAACAATACTCTTTAAAAGAACTATCTGAATTATTTGAATATAAATAGTCCTTAAATGATGATATAGATATATATTTATTATCTAGTTCACTGCCACAATTTTGACAGTATTTTCCGTCATTAGCAGTATCTTTTCCGCATATTTTACATTTCATCCTATGACCTCTATATTACTTTTTTTTTCTGATTTTTTTAAACGCCTTTTTAAGGACAGGAGTTTTTTGTATTCCTGTTTTGTCTAATAACTCTTCTGTAGTTTCATCTATTATTTTCTTAACTTGTTTTTTTATGGCTTTTTTTATTTTTCTAATATTAGGTGATATCACTTCTTCAAGTATTTCATTTTTATAATCTGATACTTCTGTCTTAATATCATCATTAAATACTTTGTCTCTTATATTATCTTCATATACTGTATCTTCATAGTTAATATCTATGTCATCAAACTGTCTAACTCCACAAATAGGGCAAATTTCACTATTATCTTCTATTTGTGAACGGCAATTTTTACAAAACATTTTTGTGCCCTCCTGTTAATGATTATAATTAAAGGTTTGTTGCTTAATTCACTGTTGTAATACTACTAGATGATGATTTTGATTAATTGTTTTTTATATCATTCTATAAGTGTTAATTTAATGAATAATATTTTGGCTTCGTTGCAATTTACATTAGGATTTTCTTGATCCACAATATTAACATCATTTCTATTTGCATTTTTGATAACAAAACAAACTTTACACATTTAATAGCGTAAACCATCAAAAGAAAAATGTGACCTATAGTCAAAATTACTCTATGCCAAAACGTCATATAATTTATCGTACACAGTCTGTAATTCATCTGCGACCTCAGTTATTCGTTTGATAATTTCATCTGAAACGTCAAACTTGCTTTTAAGTTTATCAAACATTTCTGTTTCTGATTTCTCTATCTTAGAGTCTGCACATATCATTCCGTATAATTCAAAAAGTATAATCTTCTTAACCGGCTCATTTCTAGTAGCGAAGAAATCAATCAACTCGTCAACACTCCTCGTATCACCAACATTCTTGATGTTGAGCTCTGCTTTATAACTATTAATTATGTCTTCTTCATCTTTAGAATAATTACCATCGACCTGAGCCAACTTATATGCAAGTTCTAAAAAAGCTTCTTTTTCATCACTATTCATAGAATTCAAAAACATAAAAAACCTCCTAACTAAAGAATTCATCTACTTGTTGTCGACTTACTACAATTCTGCTCTTTTCTACTCCGGAAATCTCCGCGAGTGTGATAGAGTGTTCAGCACGACCTTGAGAAGTATTATTATCATCAAATGTTTCTTTGAGTTCAAAATATAGTTCTTGATATTCTTTTTCAATTATTTGAGTATACTCTATAAACAGTATATCAAGCTGATCTTGGTATTCCTCTAATCTTTGATTAAAATCATAAATAAGTTTCTTTTCTGCTGGAGTCTTTACGGCAGCCATTGAATTATCAATAAACTCACGAATTACAAGATCAAGAACTGGACCATACCTTATTTTTAATTCACTTAATACTAAAGTTATAAGACGCATCCAACCGACAATATTCAAATGACAAACAAAACTTACAATATTAAATCCTCCATCTACAATACCATGAAGGGCTGAATCGGCTCCATCAATAATACATAACGTGCTATTTCCAACTATCAGCATGATTCTAAGGTCTGTGTGATCTTTTGTTGGATAACTTTGATTCCAGCTTTTTTTTCTAATATATTTCTGTCTAACAACCCAGATAACTTTAATCATCAATTCTTCCATGATGACAGGGATTGCCATTGTAGTTGCAAATCTTGTATCGTACCCTTCTTCAAATACTTTTACCATAATATTTGAGAAAGTTTTTCCATCTATATTCCCAAAATCACAGAACAAGAATAATTCGTAAAACGGCATAGGTATTCCTGCTCCTCTGCCTGTTTTTCCTTCTTTACGTGTTGAAGATGATCCCACAAGGTCAGACATGAGATGTCCAATCCAATTCACAAAACCACAAAAAAGCATTGATGGTAGTGTTGTTCCTTGCAAATATGGAATTGCTCCGGATGTTTTTTTAGGGATTACATGAATTAATTTTCCATTGTCAATAAATGTTGCATAGCCCATGAACTGGTCTATTATTGAGAAAATCAGTCCTATAGGATCAGGGCTATGTGCCAACGACATTAAATGATGATTGGAAGGACGCATCCTAGCAAGAACACCATCTTTAACCATAAGGTCTTTCGAATATCGAGCATCATAGTTAACAGGAAATGCTTGTTCTAAATAACTTATACATTGCTCTAATGTCTGAGGCATTTTTTTAGGTTTTCCAGATTGTCTGGGATCTTTTATCCAAAACATCTGAGCTGCCTTCTTAGTAAATCCATCGGCAACCTTATCCATGGATTTACCTAACTTACTAGTTAATGGATCCCCAACAAAAAAAACATCAATGAGACCTGCCACGCCTCCACAGAAGGCTGCAATCATAAAATCATATTTATCACATTTTGCTGTTTGCCAATCATTTATATCTAATGATGTAGGTATATATGGTTCGTTATCGATCAAACAATTTTCACTCCAATTCTTTTTGAAAGTGCTTCCGCAGAATTTATCATCATCATCAATGTATCCTTATCGCTATCAGAGAACATCTTGTAATTATTATATTCCAATGTCCTCAATGATTTTAATACAGACTTTACTCCAGAATTTAATTGATCAATTGCCTTGATTTCAGCACACACCTTGCTGTTGGTCTTTTGTATATTGATAGTTTCTGCTTTTATTTCTTTGGTATGTTTTTCGGCTTCTGCAGCAATTTTTTTATTTTTGCTATTTGCCAATAAACCACCACCTATCAAGGCTGCTCCACCTATAGCCCAACCAGCTGGTCCAGCTAAAGCTAACAGGGCTTGTCCTGCGGCCATTCCGCCACCACCTGCTGTTAATGCTCCACCACCGAGCCAAGCCAGAGCAGCATTAGTTTGAGCCACCCCAGACAAAGTTGCAATAGCTGTTCCTGTAGATGCTGTACCGAATGTTGTGGCTACACCCATGGCTGCTGTTGGTCCAAAAGTGGCAACACCCACTCCTGCCAATGCACCTGCTCCTGCAACATTTTGACTGACTGTATTTGCTTTCTTGCTTTCAAGATTAATCTTTTCTATTTCTTTTTCAAATTCCTTTCTACGAACAGAGATCTCACTTTTCTTTTTCTCAATATACTTTGGTTTATTTGCTAGAGAGTTAATATAGTTTTCGTAGTCTAGAAGAATATTTACAGCATTTTTCTTTTTCTCATATAGTTTTTCGCAGCTTTCTACCGTTGTATCAAATTGTTTCTTATATTCCTTTCCTGCACGTTCGTAAGCCTTTAAAGCTTCTTTTTTATATCCGGCATTAAACATTATTTTACCTCTTGAGTAAATGTTAGTTATGACTTACCAATTAATCTAATTTGCTTATTTTAAGATAAAAAGAAGTATGGTGATACTAGTACAGCATATATTAAGTGTTTTATACATCATATTCACTTTGACAGCGTAGATTTAAGTGATTTGTTAACACATAGTGTGCTAGATACTTATTATTCGATGTACTAGGCAATATCTCTTATATTTGTTCAGGTCTGTTTTTTGCTTTTTATAGCAGTTTAAGGCATCAATCAATATATTTCCTTTTCAGTCAAAGCATATCTCGTACACTTATACTATATAATTTTTACATTTTCGCCCTGACTTTTCAGCCACATATCTATCCCATCACCAAATACTTCTGCCTGAATTATATACTTTCCGTTATTTTCACGGATAATCTTTGCTGTTGGCAGTCTATCCAAAACTGCTTCTAAAGAATACCCTGTGTATTCGAATTTGACTCTTTTTAGTTTTCCGCCGAACATGAACTGGATTCTTTTCCTGAACTCGCCTTCTTCGAATCGGTCTTTATATGGAATCAAAAAGTGTTCGGAAGTTATTTTTAATCCATTTATTCTGTCAATTCGATATATAGTAGGATTTATGTCATCAGGATTTTCAAATTGTTTTTTGGGGTTAACATTCTCAAGAATAGCCGCTAAATAGAAATAGTATTCAGAGAACATTATTGCCAAGGGTTTAACTGTCCGTTCGTGGCCAATTTTCCCTTGGATTCCTTTATAGAAAAACTGAATTTTTAAACCATCTCTAATTGCAGTACCTATGGACCACATCTTATTGAGAAAATGACTGTTATGCGTCGGAGGGATATAGTGGTATATTTCATTACCAATAAGACCTGTCACAATCTTCTGACTTTCCTTCGGCACACAGCAGTCCAGTAGTTTAGCAAGGATCGTTTTCATGTCGTCTTTTCGAAAAGCTCGGCTGTCAAGGAGAATCTTGCATATAGCAAGTATCTCATCATTTGTAAACTTCATTTTGTCGATATGCTCGAAACGGTATCCCCGATATTTGTAATCATAAATAAGATCGTTATGAATATCTTCGCTTACAAATTGACCATCAAGAAACAGCCTTATGTCCTCAAGGTCACGCTGTATCGTCTTTTCATTTACATGGAACTTTTCTGCAAGATCTTTTTTATTTAAAATTTTTCCGTTCAGAAGTTCTGAATATATAGTTAATACTCGATTGCTTTTATTCTGGTCATTCTCATACATATAGATACTCTCTTATCAATGAACAATTTAAGTGCTCCTATAAGCAGTATACTGATCGGGTTGGCCATTATATGTCCAAGTAAAAGCGTTATTTATAAACATTTAGTAAAAAATATTAATCATAGAAATATATCAATGCCATTTATACAGAAAGGACTTTTTTTAATTTATCTTTCGCATATACCCAATATTTTTATCGGCAAAAAACATTATATTCATGATGCTATATAATAATGATTAATTATGCTGTTCATGTAAATTTTTTACACCATATATAAAGCCACCAGAAATCGAAGCTGCCGATTCTGGTGACTATATGACTTAAATAAGTTGTCACTCACTTGTGATACAGAGGTAAAACAGTATCAGATGTCTCAAGTTGTTTCGGATTTCTTCTTCGTTGGAGCTGTAAAGGCATAGTATTCCGTCTGAATCTCCCCCACCAGCTCATCATAAAGATAGAAGCTTGTCTTCTTCTCACTCCAGTCATACTCCACGCTGTCAAAAACAATCTCCGACTCCCCGTTGTAGATCTCATACCTCGCCTCCGGAGCAGTCTTGATCCTTATACTCTTTCTAAGCTCACAGTAATCCGCCCGTGGCACGGTGATGAGCATCTGCGGCACTGCTTCTTCATCTCTCCTCTTAAGCGGCGTAGCATCCAGCGCCAGAACACCATCATTCAGTTCCTTTATAGTAAGTCTGCATCTTCTATGCTTTATAAGTGTCCACTTTGTCCAGCCCGGAGAATAGAACTTTACAGTCCGTCCTTTATCTACAAACTCCTTCCGGGTCTCTTCCAGGGCCTTCTGAATGTTGTTAAAGACCACGGTATCCCCGTAAAAGTTCAGGTCTATTCTCTTCCGGATGGCATAGTCTGCCTGCAGGTAGTAATAGTAAGCAGCTTCAGCATTAACTTGAGCTCCGATGCCCTCTCTGTATACATTACCCATGCGGAGTGCTGCATCGGCAAATTTACAGTCATCGCCCTTCATAAAGCGCTTTAGGTTCTGCTTATAAACCTTCCAGTACAGATGGTTTGCGGAATACTCGTCCTTGACCACTCCGTAGCCGTGAGCCAGCATATCGGCAAGCTTGTAGGTACTCTCAAAGTAAGAGTAGGCATGGCCCACGCTGAAATACATAAAAGCCTTGTCGTACTCAGGCACGCCGCCGGTACACCTTCCGTAGTAGTAGATGTAACCGAGGGTATTGGCGGCCGAAGCATCTCCGGTCATCTGATAATATTCCTCGAATGCATCCCGGGCCTTAAGCCAGTCATTCGGGAAGATTTTCGTTCCGCAGTAATAGCAGTAACCTCTACGCTGTATGGAACCGGGATCTTTCTTCACATCACACCAGTAGTCCAGGCATTCCTTGAACAGCTTCTGAGTGGCCTCGGACTGCTTGTCGATATCATTGTCATCGTACTGGGTAGCGATCTCATGCTTTATGAAATCAGAATACTCCTTCCCGTCGGATTCCACCCAGGTTCCCAGGATATCATTAAATGGAGCCAGTTCATCCTCACAAATATCATCAGGTTCAGAGTCGGACAGCTCCCAATGAAGCTCATCCATCACATCTAAGACATATGCCAGAATATTCTTCTCCGTAACTGAATCAACAACCAGTCTGCTCATATCTTCAGGGAAATGCATATCCTCTACCAGTAGCATGATGGTATCGATCCAACGAAAGACCTCGTCCACTGTCTTTCCGGTATAATGCTTAACTCCGGCATAAAAGTCCTCCGTACTGATCCTGTACTCCACCGAATCCTTTTTTGCCCGGTCATCGATCAGATTAGTCCCATTAGAAATCTCAGTAAGGCTAATGTCTCCACGCACAAACGCCCGGAGCTCTGATGTCTTAATTTTCGGCAGCTCAACAACCTTCAGTTCATGCTCTTTAAATGTCAGATCTTCAGGATGTATGAATGATTTGTCGTAGAACGAAACGATAACATTGGACTTCTTCCGGCTGACTACTTCACCTACACGTCCGGTTGCGATGACTTCAACATAGCTACCATCACTAATATGTTCCATAACTGTCTCACTTTCAGTATTAATATCAATCCTCTTCCGCCGCCTCATACGCCGAATCATAGTCCAGGCCCTCGGCATCCATATACTCTTCGGCCAGGTTCTCCATATAGTCATCTCTTCTGTGTGTTTTTGAAGAACTCTTCTTGGTTCCGGGATAGACATAGGAGTATGTATATACAGATCGATCATGCTCTCTTAACCATTTCACATCTGCCGTTGGTTTATACTCTTCTGTTTCTTCAACTTCTGTAACATCGTCACTCAATTTATCGGTCACCATACTGATTTCATAACTTTTGGCGGATTCAGTTTCCTTAAGACTAATGTCTACACTTGTTGACTCGATCAATTCCCGTTCTTTTCTGCGAATCTCCGCCATTTCCTTTTCTCTTTGTATCTGTTCATCCTTTTGATGGTTATGCTTTACTAGAAAAGTATTGTATAGAAGAATGATGGTGAATAAGATAACTAAGGCACGTAACCTTCTAATGATATCTTCTCTATTAAAATTCTTATCCATATTTTTAAACCCTTAACATATAGCCTGGATAATGCTTACGATCAGCACTACCGGCATGATCATTAAGATCAAACATGAAAGGCAACCACCGGAATTTCGGTGCATATTATCAAGCATAAATAAATCAAATAACTCATCATCGTCATCCATATAAATACCTGCCTATTCTAAATATCGACTTATCTCTTGCTTCTATATCTTAATTCTACTCGTACTCAAAACAAAAAAATGCACATCTATAACAAGTTTATAATCATTTAATAATTGAAAAAAGCCGTCAGTAACCGGTGATGTCCGGTTCTAACGGCTTGTATTGTTAACCTATATTCACGATATTTGCCCCAAACGGACAAAGACACAGCTTTGCGATCTTAAAGTGTATAGCTGCAATTTTTCTTGTATAAAAATATCGAGGCTATACTATAATTTACTTAAACAACACGAATTAATACCATATAACAAGCAGTTCCGGCAATGATAGATAAATACATGTTTTTCCTTATGAGTTGCAGAATGACAATTAATGTACAGGCGATGAGTTCCGGAATCCCGTATGGAAACTGTCCGATGTTCATATTCCGAAGACAATAAAATACAAGTACCATCATAATTGCGGGAGGAAGCACACTGCCTAGATACTGTATCGTTTTAGGCAACGGTCTGCTGCCGAATAGCAAGAACGGGAAGGCACGAAGAATCCACGTGACAATTGTAATAACGGAAATGACTGCAATCAGATAAGCCGTATTATTCATTCGGGATGCCCTCCTTTATTTCAATGGGTCTGCGGAGCAGTATCAGTGCGATAAGACAGCTAATCATGGTGGGAATCAGGAAATACTCTTTTCCGAGCAAGAGGTAAAATCCTAGCGCACAGACAGCCGCCGTTAAGAAAGGTAATTTGGAACGATACTGCTGCCATTGGTTAACGACTACAATCAAAAAAAATGCTGTAGCGGAAAAATCAATCCCACTCATATCAAATTGCAGGAATTGTCCGGCACAGGCGCCTATGAAAGATCCGAATACCCAGTATAAATGGTCAAGCATGGCAATCATGAACGCGGCCCTATCTTCATCAAGGTTTGCCTCATACTTTACAGAACAGAGAACAGAGTATGTTTCATCGGTCAGAGTCAGGATCATATACGGATAACGCCAGCCCATTCTGCGGAATTTCTCGATAAAACCGATGCCATAAAAAATATGACGGGCATTGATGAAGAAAGCCATAAACGCAAGTGAGGGCAGGGATGCACCAGAAGTCATCATTGGAACCATCACAATCTGCATTGATCCGGCAAAAATAAACAAGCTGGAAGCAGTGGTGAGCAAAATGCTATAACCGGCATCGCTCATCAGTATGCCGAACGCAATACCGATGAACAGATAAGTAAAAAAAATAGGAATCGTATTTTTGACTGCAAAACGAAACTCTTTCATTGACTTCGCTCCCATTGACATGAAAATAGATTTGCTATATTTTAGGGCATATCATTGTTCTGTACAAGTACTCTAAAAATAGATAGATACTATCATTTTTGATACTGTGAGGAGGAAATATGAAATCCGGCAAAAAATTCAATTGCACAATTGAAGCTTCTATACCTATCATATACTACTGCTATAACGATGTATTTTTCTACCGCGCTCTTTCTGAACTCCACGAGCATATGTCGTTTCAGGATATCCAAAGCCAATGATAAGTCCCATATAATGATTCTTAGGAACACCCAGCATCTGCCTTGCATCCGGAGCAAGTTCGTTTAATACTTCAGCTGGATAACTCATAATCGCAGTCCCAAGACCATGCGCATTGCACAGAAGCTCAAAATATGCTGTAGCAATGTTACAGTTGACTTTTGCATCTTCAGCCCACTTTCCTTCACTCTTTTCATGCGCAATAAAAAGATGTGGTGCCCCGCAAAAGAGAAGATCATCTTTTCTTACGGTTTTTTTAGCCTGTTCCATACCATCACCTTCTTACTCAATGATCTGTACTCTCCCAGGCTTTCTCGGTTTGCTGATGGGTTGTTCCCCGTCGATATAACCGAGTATCACAAAAGCCTGACATATATAATTATCGGGAACGCCCCATTCTTTCATGAGCGCCCGGCCTTCTTCACTGTCAAACGTTTCTTCACCCCTGGAGATGATACAAGAGGCAATACCCAGTTCCGTAGCCTGCAGCACGATATTTTCAGCCATGCAGAAAGCATCCGCGGTCTTAAACAGGAAATTACCCTGGGCAAAGATTGCAATCACTGTAGGTGCTCCATAGAATCCATCCTACATGGTGGGATCATCAATGACACTCGGCTGCTCCTTAGATACATAAGAACCTACCAGGTTCCCTCTGTTAAACTTCGCAAGATTCATGACACCAAGCTTTCTTGTCAGTTCCCTGTTATGCAGTGCTACCATCATGCTTCGTTGTCCGCCGCCTGCATTAGGAGCAAAATTTCCCGCTTCAAGGATCTTCTCAAGATCCTCACGACTGATCTGTTCGTCCGTATATTTTCTGATTGAATGTCTGCTTTCTTGTTAAAGTATGTCTTGCACCCCTTCGCTTCATATTCTTTGAATTTCTTATCACATATGGCAAGTAGTTCTCTATATTCCTGTGCGGTCATAGATGCATCCAGTTCACAGCCACTCGGCACATATCTTGAAAAAGCGAATACATTTGCACCTGCCTTAACTACTTCATCAATGATTCCCGGAACCTCCATACGGTTTGTCTTTGAAACCGTAGTCATGATGACACTGCGGATGCCCGCCTTATTGATACATTCAATCTTTTCAAGTGTACAGTCAAAAGAACCAGGTTTTCTGAACCAGTCATGTGTTTCTCTCAGACCATCAATGGAAAGCTGATACTTCTCGCATCCATAACCTTTAAGTTCCATGCAGACCTGATCGTTTAAGTAAAAAGGATTCCCCATGATAGTGAACCTGATATCATGCTCCTTCATCAAAGACAGAAGTCTCCAGAAATACGGATGGAGGAATGGGGCCTGGATTATAAAAAAAACTTGTAGAAAAAAGGAGCAATGGGGTTTTATTTCTAAATACCATTGCTCCTTTTCCCATCACCTATTTACTTTTTATCATTTCCAAAATCCCAAAAACCTGTCCCCGTTTCGGCATCGAATTGTCTTTTGATTACACCTCCGATAACAGGGCGAAGCTCTATTTCAGCTGTATATAAAACCGTGATAGACTTTATATGTCCTGCAGAAATATGGTGCTGATTGCCTTTTTTATTATTTTGAAAGTCTTGCTCCCATTTGAAAAGCCATATCGAGATCTGCTGGAAACTGCTTCTCTCGCATTTCTTTCTTATGTTCTTCACTAAAGCCTGCCATATTAAACTTGCTATAGTCTGCTACCTGCAAAGTATCACAGCAAGGATATATTTCGACAGTTCCATTAAGCGCTTTAAATGCTTCCATTTGTCTCTCCATCTGAGCCTTATATGCGCTTTCATAAAAGGCTTTTGGAGCATTCATAGTAAGCACTACTCCTACATTCACCTTTCCCTTAAAATAGTTAGAATAATCATCGTATGACAAATCACAAAAATGTAGCCTTTCAATCAATGCATGAACCTGGCTGGTGATATCTCCAAGATAAATCGGAGAACCTATAAACATTGCATCTGCTGAAAATATCTTATCTATAACAGGAGACAAATCATCCTTCCAAAAGCAGTGGCATCTTTCTATATCCTTGCGTTTGCAGGCCATACAGCTTCTACATCCGGTATAGTTCAAGCTGTATAAATCAATGTATTCCGTCTCTGCACCAACTGACTCAGCACCCTTCTGCACTGACTTAAGCATTTCTGCTGTATTCCAGTTTTTTCTTGGGCTTCCATTTAAAATGATAGTTTTCATAGTTCCTCCTAACATGATCAAATCACTTTATATCCAGCCGCTTCAAGTACCGATAATGCTCTGTCAAAATTATCAGCTTTAGTCAGGATATAATCTGTATTATAGGTCGATACTGCGAATATCCCTATCTTATTATCAGCCAATATGCCTGAAATCTTTGAAAGAATTCCAATAAGAGAGAAATCCAGAACTCCCTGTATCCGAAATGCTCTCCATCCATCGTCCCTTTCCAAAGTATTGGCAGGAGCATCCTCTGTCTTACATACTAAAGATATCTCCTCATCCGTTTTCCCAACAAAATAAAAACTCTTTGTGACATCTATATCTGAATCTTGTTTCAATTTACATACTGTAAAATCATAGTGTATCTTCTTTAATTCCATATAATCATTCTCCACTCTAAAAGGAAGATGTTCGTATTATCCAAAGCTCTGTGGTACTGAGCTCATTAAAATGCTTAACTATCAAATCCATCAAGTATCTTCATTAACTCCTTATTTCTTTCAAGCATATTATAAATGCCATGCCTTGTATTTATTCTTTATGTACTTGGATACATCATCTCTTATGGATGCCATCAAAACACCTCCTGCTATAATCTCACACATTATTAGTCCGGCTGCTGACCATCATGAGCCTTCCATGCGCAATCTGTTATTTGCATATCTGTAAATACGGCCTTAAAGCTGGAATCTTCCGGACTGCACGCATAGGTTCCAAAGGAAATCGTTCCGGCTCCTTCCCACATATGGCAGACTCTCATTTGAGAAAAATCTTTTCCATCGTAGGAACACTCAATACAGTAATCATCTTCTCTCCTGCTAAATCTATACCACATCTGCTTTACATCAGCTGGAATAGCCGTAGTTGCCCAATCAGAATATCCGTGGTTTGTAACAACAGAGCCAAGATGCTGAAACTTATCATTTTCATACTCAACAGAAGCCTTAAGCCAGTTCTCTGAATCAAGATACATGACAATTCCGCACTGATCAAAACGATGATGGCTGTCGGTAAAGTCTGTCTTTACTATAAAGGAGAAGAATTTATCATCTGTTTCCATCTGCAAAACAGGAGCATTGTCATTCCTAAAATGATAGTAGGTTCTCTGCCACAAATCTGTGTACGGCATCGTTGTTACCTCAATGCACTTTTCTGTGATTTTATAATCCTCAGGCTCCCTGAGCCATTTCATTTTTTCAATCATCTCTCTGCCCCTCATTATTCTGCCTTAAATATGCTTAATCCCTTTAAAATCTCATTACTAAACCAACTTATCCAGCTCAGCCTTGCACTTACCCAAGTACTTAAGACACTCTTTTGAGTTCTTTATCGTATCCTTATCCAGCGAGCATTTTTCATCTTCAAGCTCTTTTATATTGGCTTCAACTTTCTTAATTGTATGCTGACGCTTAAAATACCTTTATTCTTTTGCAAAAGAAAATGGGCTTTGCAACCGGTGCTGTGTTCCGTTCGCTTGACCCATTGTAAATATAACACGTCCAAAATCCATTGAAAAGATGCACCAATGGAGAACTTTTGGGGCACCGAAATCATAGGTGCCAGTCACTGTGAACATGGGCTTTATCAGTATGTGTGGCTACTATGAAAGCATGATTTCCTCCGTTTCATCAAAACGGAGCGGCATCACTGCCGCCCAATGTATGTGTTTTGTCATGTGACATTAAGGTTACTGTTTTTACAAAAAGTTAATTTCTTTTTTTATTGAATACATTGAATTTTTAATTGTTTTCGCTTAAACTCATTGGTACGTAGAGCGGCCTGCTAGATGGTCATTCATCAAAGTGGCGTTTGTAAGAGTCGGAGCGGCCTACCGGATAGCCCAGCTATCGAAGTGGCAGTTGTTAAAAGTCGGAGCGGCCTACCGGATAGCCCAGCTATCAAAGTGGCAGTTGAAAAGGACTGTTCTTCGGAGCAGTCCTTTAAGTTTGGAGGACTTAATGAAACAAGAGCAGCTATCTTTTTATACTGTGGATATGAAACTAATCCGTAATATGCATAATCAGGGCGATGACAGAGTATTCTCTGTTTCACCACAAGCAGGTAAAGATAATCGTCCATTCGTAGGTTTGATAGTCATGCTTAATGAGCGTCAATACTGTGTTCCTTTAAGTTCCCCAAAATCAAAACACGAATCTATGAAAAATGGTCTCGATTTTCATCGTATTCTTGATTCAGAAGGAAAGCTTATTGGTGTTTTGGATTTCAACAATATGATTCCCGTCCGTCCCGATGTTGTAAAAAAGATTCATCCTCAAATACGTAAAAACGACAATTCTGCAGTTCAGCATTATAAAGAGCTCATAAGTGACCAGTTGACATTCTGCCGTCAGAATCATGAAGTTATAGTTAACAAAGCAAATAAGCTTTATCGAATGGTTCATCAGAAGAAAACCAGTGGTTTTGTGAAACGCCGATGCCTAAACTGGACAAAGCTTGAAGAAATACTTGATCGTTACAAGTCAGATTAATCTGATACTCATCACCTTTGAGCGCATTCAGAAATGAATCAAACACTTCGTATTCCCTGCGCATCATGGCTATCGTCCATATATCCTTTTTATGTTTTTCAGGATTATCCGTGTCCTTGAGGATCCCACCATCCGTATCACATCGTTCTATTGCCTCACGGATCATCACCCTCTCAACAGCCATCTTTGCTGTAGGATCGCTTTTATTGCTTGTCTGGACTCTTACTCCGAGATCAGCACTGTTCTTGGCTCTTCTGTTGTATTCCTTCTCATTAAGGATTGTGTTGAACAGCCCGATTTCAAAACAATCAACCAGCTGCGGGAACACAGAGTAGTTCTCGTAAATCAGATCAAATCTTTCTTTCGCATTGCCTGTTCCATAAGATTCAACAAGTTCATCTTTTGTAATGCTCATATCGCACCTCCTATTTGAACCCCGGAGGTCAGGTTAGCCGGCTAAGCTGTACCTCTTGCTTACATATGTAATTCTACGGAACGTGACGGAATAATACGTTCTCTTAGATATAGAACTTTAGGTTCGAGATTTTCGAACAAAAGGACAAAAAAAGCACCAGCCACAAGTGCATTTGCACTCATGAACTGATGCTCTCTTATTATTTCTTCTTATGATAAGTAATAGCAGGACACATGTCATTCGACTCGTGGTTGATAATCGTTACCTACTCCTCATTTTCCTTGCCACAAGTTTTTCTCTTGTTATTGTCAAAAATGATAGTCAAAAGCTGCAACTATATAATAAACATCTCCATCCTTGCAACGACGCATTAACTGCTCAGGGCTCTCAAAATCTCCATAATCACTGTAGAATTGCAAAGCACATGTATCATCCATTACACACTGCAGCTTATACAGCAAATAACTGATATCTCTGTCTTCACTATCCAAAAGTTTTTCCAATGTAAGAGCATTGCTGAATTTTTTTAAAGCCTTGCGATATCTTTGATAAACGCCTTTCATGAATTTTTCACGATTTTTAATGGTCATCTTGTACTGCACAAAGTTGTCTTCAGGATAATCCTCATACTCCGTTTTCATGATCTCTGTCTGAAAAAATTCGGAGTAATATCCAGAAAAATAGTCCCTTGCTTCATACTCAAGATTCGTTACACCACAATAATCATATCCCCGGCGCTCTATCTGACTCACTGAAAAATAGTCATCGTCAATGACATCGTTTTCCGAAATCGGATTATCATTCAAAACAAAAATTGTAGAATGCATTATTTGTTCACCTTATCTCTGATTCGCAATTCTAGCCAGTTCTCGCTTAAATGCATCGTAATTCCGACTGTCCTTAGGACTGCAATAAACAGCAAATTCTATATTTTTGAACATATACAGATAGTCATTAATCACATTTGCTGCAGCTCTGGCAACAATCTCCGGTTTATTCTGAAATGCTCCACATCCAAATGCCCCCAATATAACTACTTCATCAGCATTAGCCACGGCAACATCCAATATTCTCCTTAGCCTCTTTTCATGAAGCTCAAGTAGATCTTTATCTGATATTTTCACTTTTTTCGTTCCATCGCTCTTATTATATGGATTGCTGGGGTTGTCCCTAAGATTAGGAGCAGCACATGTAATAACGTCAACCTCATACCACTGAGTTTCTGGCATGGCAACAGGAGCTGCTGTGTCTGTTTTAAACACTACAACTCCCGGAGTATATATAATGTCATCATTGTGAATTGGATCAGCTGCATTCCTGTGAGGAGCATAAAATCCATTCCACATCTCCTTGGTATTAAGCATGCTGTACAAAGTCGAGCATCTGCACAGACATTCTTCCTGGGCTGTAGATCCCTTAACTACTCCACCGCCCGGATTTGTTGCTGAAGCAAAATTGTGAACAGCAACCCTCATTCCCTTATATGCACTTGCAGCTTCTAATGCTCTTTTCTTTGAGACTATAATCTTAGCCGCCTCATCATATTTATCATTGTCATATGCAGATGTTGAATCGCCCTCCAGAATAAGCTTCTGATTCTCAGATGCCAGTTTTATAGACTCCCTTAATCGACCGTTCTCTTTGCACATTTTTTCCGTATCCTGGAATATTGCTACATTTTCATCTCGTCCCATTATTCTCACCTTCTTATTCTGTCAATTCGTATCATGAATACAATTTCTCTAAAAGAGCTTCATTGTCACAATCATATTTTTTAATCTCATCACGAATCTTCTGCTTAAAGTGTCTGAAGAATAATTCTATGTTCTCCCGTTCAGAACCTGTGTAGTTATTCGTCTGATGATGGTACTTATCCAAACTGTAGATATAGAGAATAGACTTTGAGATTCTCGGGTCAGCATTACATGCAACTCCCACAGCAAAGAAATATATCATATCAAATGTCTGTTTTCTTGCAGATGCTATCATACATATACGCGGACTCTCCATCTGCAGAATTCTGAACGCATCTTCTTCGAACTTCTTGTTCTCAATATCAGTTTGTGAAAGAGGTCCGTATTTACTCATATCAACCTCTTTCTCATCATGGTCCATAAAGTTACCAAGAAATAGTTTCTGCCCGCAAGAACAGCTGACTGTTATTGCCATGCCAAGAGATGTTGGTGAAAAAGAATAGGAAAACCTGTCTCCAGCCAGTCCCTCAAGACAGCCATCATGAAGCTTTTGGAATTCATTAAGTTTTTTCGCATCTCTGCCTATTATTTTAAATGTGATGTCCTCAGTTTGCATCTATATTCTCCTGTTTCCATCCTTCTAGTGCCTCATCTTCTCTCATAAAACTAAATCAGCATAATCTCTGGTGTCGTACCATTCTGATTTGTACCAGTCCTCACAGAACTTCATTGCATAATCAACGCCACATTGTTCGCCAGGAACGTCATAGATACTTCCTCCTGGTCCGAGGAATGCACCCCAGTATTCATCAGCTTCCTTACTGTCCCTACTAAGCTCTTTGGCTCTTAGCTCACAAATCCTATACACCGCAAGCGCTCCAGATTCACTATAGTTAAATACATAGATACGTTCATCAGGACTATATAAATCCCCAACATCCTGCAAGTATGTGAACATTTTCTTAGCTGAATCAAATGTAATAGGGCGATATTTAATACTATTTCTATTATTGTTTTCGATTCCCGAATTCATAAGCTACATTCTTTTAACTGCTATTCATAAATCCCACGCATCTTCTGTCAGCAAGCTTTCAGGTTCTCCCTTAATTCTTTCCTATAACTTCCATAATTTCTCAGCTTTCAATTACTTATCTCAGGATACTCCACAATCAGTTTTTCAACATTTGCCGGTGCAAGCACTGCCATGATATCAGTGATGTCCTTTTCGTTCCCAATTGCCTTGAATCCAGCCCATGCGTATGGAGAATCCTTTATGGTCATGGCTACTGCTTTCCTGTCGTGGTCGTATTCTTCATAAAGGCGCCTGGAATAGAGCATCATGTCTTCTGCTTTATGCTTCATCTCAGCAAACTGCCAATCATAGTACTTAATGATATGGGCATTAGCCGGAAAATCTTTTGCCAGCTTTGAAAGATCCTCACCATTACAGAAAAACTCAGCCATTCTCTTTACAGTGAACACTTTATTCGTAGATAATCTGTGCATAGCCACGTATGCCGGAGACTTTATCTTGACCCTGTTATGTTTCTCATCAACCACGACAAAGCCCTCATCCTCTATCTCGTCGCCCTTATTTAGCGCAAGAGCAGCAACAAGACACTCATTCAAAGATATTAGTGCAAAGCTCCTGGGTCTCCTAAATTGCAGAAGCTCTGTATCCAACTCTTCACCTGTAAGATTATTTCTTGCGGTCAGGAAGAACAAAGCAGTCATTTCATATCTGACAACAATCTGAGTAAGCGGAGAAACAAGCTCAAAAATGTAGGTATAGTCTTTATTCAGTTCCTCAAAAGGAATCTCATTTACGTTTTCAGCACGGGCAATTATGTCCGCATAAGTCAGTTCGTTATACCCTGGAATAGCTGCATCCTTAGCATCACAGGTAGAACTTGTCGCAAATCTCCAAGCATCTTTGTACCAGAAAAGCTTTATCATAGAGCCATCTATCTTTTCCAGCACCCTGGCGCTATTCCAGTCGATATCTGCAGCATACTGTTCCTGTACATTAAAAAACTTATCAAACGGCCAGCAGACCACTACGCGCTGAACCACGTCAATTATAATTCCTCTTGCTTCGCATACCAGCGGATCTGAGAAATCGGCTTCAGTTGCATATTTGAAGCACACAAGATCTCCGTTATGGTTTGTGCGTATAAGCCTTTCATTCAGCTTTTCTTCCCAGGTATCCGGGTTATTTTTTATGAATTCTAATATTCTCGACTTCATGTCTGTGTCTCTTTGTTAATCCACTTCTTTTCCTTCTTATCTACGGCGTGGTCAATTGTGATCCTGTGAATGCCGTCTATATCCGACAAAATCCCATCCTTTATCAGTTTTCCCAGATTAACCGGTGTATATCCGCAGACATTGGCTGCAAGATTCAGATGCTTACACCCTTCTTTATACATTTCCATATTGCTATGATCGTGGCCATGAATGTTAAGGCACCACGGCAGACCATAAACCGGCTCATGCGACAAAAGAATCTTATCAGCTATAAAAAGCGGGCCGGCATATATCTCATCAAATAGCCCTGTATACGCGCCTCTTCTATCATGATTGCCAAGAAGCAGAATCTTTTTTCTGACCTTAAGCTGTTTTACATACTCAGGCTTTCCTACATCACCAAGGCATACAAAGGTATCATTTTTCATGATCACAGAATTCAGTATTCTGACCTGTTCCGCAGGATCTATCCAATTCGGATCCATTAGCTTACAGTCATCATCATCAAAATGTGTATCAGACAGGATATATACCGATCCGTTTTCTGACCAGTGCCTAAATGGCTCATACAATGTAGATATCATGTTCCCTCCCGTCTTTGATTACTCATTATTTTTCCACAATGAGTCTATTACAAATTCTTCATCATCTTCCTGTGTTTCTATCCCACTTGGAAGTGGCGTTAATTCAACAACTGATATGCTATACTCATGCTTGGATTTATACAGATCTCTTATCTCACGCTCACTAAAAGAATCCAGTAATTTTTTTGAATCTAACGAATTTATCACAGCAGTCCTGCACTCGAAATCAACTTTATCGGTAACCGCTTCATCGCGGCCAACTCTTTTTTCACACTCCTCAACATATTTGTTGAAAATATCTTTAGCAACAGTACTAAATCTTTTAGGTATAATATGATTCGGTTCATCTTCATCACATATCAGATATACAAATTCTTCAATTACCTGTTCCTTTACATCATCTAAAAATACAGGGTCATCATTATAGGCATAGTCTAGCGTGTTTTCCAAGAATATATCTACTGCATCATACATATTATCTGCGTGAACTAAGTTGTATGTGTGAATCGAGCAGCTACCAACCACAAAAAAATCTTCATTGAACCCATCAGCCAAATCTCCGCGCCAGCAGACCATATAATCTCTCACTTTTTCCTCCAAAAATTGCCTACAGCACAGCCATGCGGTATCACTTCAGGTCAACCGGCTTAGCGCCAAACCTTCCCATGGATTTCAGCATATCTCTATGCCTAAAGAACAGTTATCCTCTGACTATTCAAAAAGCAAGACAAAAACCGATAAATAAACATGATTCATAAATAACCAAGAACATAAAACCCAAAATAGTGGAGACTATTATCAGCCAGTCGAGCTGCCAATGATTGCGACAATCATTGGGTTCCAAAAACAGGATTTGAACCTGTATTTCAAGCTTTTGGGCTTGCGCCTTATCCATTTGGCTATTTCGGACTTTTAAGTGGTTTTACAGACCATATTGTAACTTGACCCTGTTACAGAGAAGCCGGGTTCGAAGTTTTCGTGCTGCAGGCAATACTTTTACATTAGATTTCTATAAAAGTTGTAGCGTTGGACACCTTGATCTGAGTATCAAGCTCAGTAAGCAGGGTATCGCGTTTTTCTTTTAGCGCATCAGCTTTTTTCTGTGCTTCAAGCGGATCAACTACTTCAGTTGTATTTTCCTTAACATATGCATCTACAACTCCCAGTGGCTTATCATCCTTTACCTTGGTATCCTTACCAAGGATAGAAAGCCTCATGCTTTCAGCAGTACTTTGGAGCTGCTTATTCTTCGTATCTGCATACTGGATCATTTTCTGAAGATCAGTCTCCATCTTTTTCTGAAGCATATATTCAAAATTTGTGCTGCCATCATAAGAGCCTGTGCTTCGAAGTCTATTTCTTAGAGAAATCGCTCCAGCAACAGTATACTCACCATATGAAGTCTTTACCTTGGTCTTGGCATTTGATGCTACTATGGCTGAATCTATTTTCTGATATCTGTCTATCAGATCCTGGATCTGTTGATATGCGCTCTCTGCATTTTTAGCAAAATCTTCTCTGGAAATTCGCTCTTCAAATACCTTATCCTCATTAGGCTTTATCGTATCAATGAAAACCGCTTTACCTATCTTATCAGTGATTTTGTCAACAAGAAGGTCTCTTTCATCAAGTGCCTGTGTTACAAGCATTTTCTCTGCCATATCTACCACTCTCCTTTTCTAAGTATTACTCATCATTCTTCATTAGATATTTGTTGTTTATTACCTTCATCGATAACGGTCCGCTCAATGTATACGAATGAACCGGCTCTATGGGACGGATTACTATTCCTTCTCTGGTAGTTCCGTTGAAACCAATTCCTTCTGCCCTAGCTAAAAGAGCTGCTTCATCAGGATACTTTGCAAGAAGGTCATCTCCTTCCTCTTCAACCGGAACCATCTGGCAATGAACGTATTCACAGATTTCCCTTAGCGTTGCCAGATCAGTTCTCTTGTCATCCATTTTGGCTGTAAACACAAACCACTCCGGTTTCTTTAACTTAAGCCTGTTCTTCTGAATTCCTTCACCGCACCATTCTCCCTGAAGAACCAACGTGCTAAGCCCATGCTCATCTGCATACTCTTTCATCTTCTCAGGTATTCCTGCGGCCTTTACATGCTCAACAAATGCAGACTTTCCATCATCCTTATAAGTGAAGTTATGTCCGGTAAAAGATATTTCCCCATCCCTTACACCTATTGAATGGCTTGATCCATCCATCTTTGTAGTTATGTAATATGGAAGCCCCTTGAACTCGTTTAGCAGTTCAGGTGCAGACTGTATTCTGGTCTCATCAGTCTTAGGGATATATCCCGGACGATCTCCAATCATAGTTCCTCCGGATCCTGCACGCTCAGGCATTTCCCATTCACGCACACCAAGGATTTCCGTGACGTCCATTCCTTCCTCCAGTGTCATGCCCTGAAGCTTTGGCAGCTTATCTATCCCCAGACATAAACCCTGGGATATCTCTCCTCTAAACTTCATGGTCTTAAGCCTGAATCCTTCTCCCACGAACTCATTGTTCTTGTAGGAACTCTTTCTTAAAAACTCGAACTCATCACATAAAGGCAGAAAAGAGTCTATCTCGAAATAGACCACCATATCTCCTACATGAAATTCATCTTTTCCACCGACGCACTTCCATCCAAGTACCTGGACAAGTTCCAGTCTATCCGCATCCGGTATAGGCATGACTGCCTTGATTTTCTGTATTGATGCTAGTTTTCTCATCTTTTCTTTCCTTCCTTCTCAATAATACTTCGAATAAGCTCCCCATATTCATCTCCTATCGGAAGCTTGTAATCTACATGTATCCTTTTGCGCGTTGTCATTTTAGTCTCGCCTGACAAGGGATTAGTGCCCTCTTTCTCATACTCTTCCATCCACATACCGACTCCGCGTTTCTGCCATGAAGGCAGCTTATCGTAATTAATTCCTCTGCTGAAAAGGAGTTCATTTTTGTAACTCACACCTTTGCCATTCAGCTCTGATGTCGCCTTGTGAACTGACACCCCTTCTTTTCTAAGCATCCAGTAACAGTGCGAATTAAGAGCATTTCTGTTAGCATCCTCCTGTCTCCATCGGAAGTAATCTTCAACTCTTTCTACATTTGGGAGAGGCACCATTCTGCAATCAAAAGTTGCTGCCATTCCAAGTTCCAGTGAAAACACTACACTGGCTTCAGCAGCCAGGGTTGAATTGTATTTTCGCACTTTCCTTCCAAATGCATCCTCGCCAGCAGCAAACAGTAATGATATCTCATCGCTTTCTGTGTATGCATACACAACTCTGAATCCACAATCCATGAGCGCCTTTGTAGTTTTCACCATCATATCTCTAAATTTTTCATCAAACGGTGCTTCAAAGTTGCAAACTTCTTTTGTAAGCTTTGTAAAGCCCCGACCATCAAGCCTTGCAACCATATAAATGTCAGGAAGTAATACCTGATCTAACGACTGCTCATAAATTCGCATCTTTGCATCCATCTCATCAAAACGCATTGTTTTCTCCTCCATTACTATTCTCTACTAACAATAGTATTCCTCCCCTGCACAGTTGTCAGTTAACTCGTGGTTGATAAAACGAAGTCGCGGGGGCAGGAGTCGAACCTGCTATCACTTGGGATATGAGCCCTGTATGGTCATTCAGTTCCACTCCCCCGCAAAGGCCGGATGAAGGATGTGCGCCCTCCTCTGATGATTACAGGTCACCTGCATCGCTATCTATGCTTATCCGGCGTGATGTTTCAGTGGACCGCACGGGAATCGAACCCGCCGTCTCTGGTATGCAAAACCAGCGTCACCCCATTGCGACTTCCGGCCCATGGCGCAGAAGACCGTGCCTGTGGCCTTCTGCTATATTTATTTGTTTGTCCAGAAGTAAGGAAGTGCCTGCCTTCTCCTTCTGAGAGTGGATAACCGGTTATGATCCGGCACCTTCGGTTTGGAAGACCGATATGCTGCCAATTGCACCACATCCACGTATTTTTGTATTAAAAAAGGATCCATCCAACACGGACAGATCCAAAAATCTACAGTTTATTCCGATGCCACTATTAACCTCTAACATCGGACTTTACAATCTGTCCTGATATATTTTTCTATTCCCCATGTTGGTTCTGATGATCCTGAAATGAGCGCACTAATAACAAACGTATCAGCTGTAAAGCCATACGCCTTTGTCGCGGTTGTGAATGTCAAATTAGAAATCATCATCTGTTTCATTGAAAGCTTTCTACCTTGCCTTTCTATCTCATCACTAAATCTGTTTAACAAAAAAGGAAGCGACCACATATTTACATTGATGTTTGCATCAAAATAAATAGGACAGGCACTTCCTATGAACCTAAATCAGCACCTGTAATATGAAATGTAAAGCTTGTTTTACAAAATCACGAAACATCAAATTTCTATCCGTTCTGAAACTTTGCCTTCATTTAGATTAGAAATTGCAGCATCCATCACATTTAACGTGTTCCTAGATATAGAAAATTCGTCAGTACTATGTTCTTCAAAAAAACTCACAATCTGCTTAGCTGATACCGGGAAAAAGTTATTGGCATCTACACCAACATCATATCTTCTCTGTCCATCAGACCTATTAGTCTCGTTGTACTCCATACGTGCATGGATATGTCCATGGAGATGGTAACCTCCGCTACCCTTTTTAGGCCAAGATAACATCGGATAATGCATTAAAGAAAAAGCTTTCCCATCTACAGAGATTTTCATAAAATCCTGAATATCTGCAAAAAGCCGCGGATCATAATTCTTATCATGGTTACCTCGAATAAGATATTTCTTTCCATTCAGCTTCTTTATCAAATTATCAGCGTCTTCGATTTTCATATGATGACAGATATCTCCAAGGATATATACAGTGTCATCTTTTTGGACAACAGCATTATAATTCTGCAAAAGAACTTTATCCATTTCCTCAACAGATTCAAATGGTCTGTTCTGCATTGTTATTATTGCCCTATGTCCAAAATGCATATCTGCAGTAAAATATATCATCGTATCAGTCCCTACTTTGCCTCTTCGAATTTCCTCGTCAAAGTATCAACGATGTAAAGTTTCTGATTCCCGAAAGGATCCCCTTTTGAGTAAGTCGAGTAAAGATCCAGTGTCAGCACTCCACAAGCATCTAGCGGTTCCTCTACGGGTGTATGACCCACTACCTGATACAAGAGATCATCCCTAAACATCCTGTAAAAGTCAGCCTGAGGCCTTGCCCATATAGGCGAACTATCTCTCCATAGTTCCTGTTTTCCCATCCGATTGATCTTTGCAAGGATATCTTCAATTTCTTTCATATGATATCCACACGTCTGAAAGACAAAACTCTCCGTAAGACCGGCATGACTGAATAGCACATCATCAATTTTATGGACAAATCTATAACGTTCTCCAAGAACACGTTCCAGTCTGGTAACGCCTTCAATAGCAGTTATCCTTGCCTGGACAGAATATCCCGATTCCATGGCATCCCAAAGATAAGATACATCGTGATTACCATAGCACCACAATGACTGATCATGCTCTTTGCCAAATTCAGCAGCACGATCCAGCGTCTCTTTATATGCGTCTAAATCATTTCCTTTCCCCCAGTCATCTACCAGGTCCCCGAGTATTACGATGTCGTCGTAGCTGTTCTCATCAACTCTATCAGCCACATCAAAAATCCATGGCTTTAGATGCACATCAGGAATCACAAGTACTCTGCTCATTTCAAAAAATCTCCAATTATTCCATCTGTTTCAGTGCTTCACTAATATCAAGATCCTTTACATCCCACAGATCAGAATCCCCCAGCGCGTACTGCAGGATTTGTCCAAGCCTCATATCCGGATGCTTTTTCCATACGTTTGAAATAGCTTTTAGGCATACTTCTATTCTTGCAGGATCCCTTGCTTCATCTTTACCTTCTATTACTTTTTCAAATTCCTGCCACACCTCTTCTTCGGAATATAGTTTCCCTTCTCTTATGGATTCTTCCGCCTCGTCAAGAGATTTCATAAGACCAAGCAGCGCGGCAGTCTTCCCGATTTCCTCATCATAGGGCTCAAGCTCTTCAAATAGATAATATGGGTATCCTGTGTGCCTGGGATGCTCCTTTATGTGAATGAACATCCCATCATGTCGTCCGCCATGAGGTACTATAGTATATTCCTTGCCAATCTCCAGTTCTTCCTCAGTAAAATAATTACCATCGCCAAGAAAATCATGCTTCCTTCCTATGCATCTGATCTTTCTTGGTGTATTGTCAAATGTGTTAAGATCCTTCGTCATCACAGGACGATTATTATCTGCTGTGCCTGCTTTATTGCCGCTTGCTCTATTGGCAAAAACATCAAGACGCCTTAAAAATTCGCTTTCTTCACAATTCCACAGTTTATCCTGATCAGGAATCACATCCATCACAAATTGACCGAATCTAAGATCCGGATGATTCTCCCATTCTTCCGCTATTTTGTTTAAAAATGGCCGTATTCTATTCTTATCTCTCATCTTTTCTCAATCAAAACTTCCCATTTCTTTACGGCCACAGGGACTAAAAGATTATCAACACTTACACCCAAGAGACCGCTGAGAACATAAAGGTTTTCAATCACAAAAAATGATCCTTTATGGCGCCATTTATTAACTGCCTGTGGAGTAATACCCAATTTATCAGCAATAGTCTTGTCTTTTAATCCCTTTGATTTAATCAGATCGCACACCCTATTCTTTGTAGCTTCAATGTCAAGTCCTTTTACCCTGTCAGGTTCTTCCCAGCATGCTGTGTAATCCAATAGTCCCAGTCTCTGCCGAAATCTATTCATTTCAATGATCTCCATAATTTTTTCATATCCTTCATCCATAAATATTTTCCCTCTATGCCTACTATGAATGTAATCTTTTCATCAATCCCAAAGGTCCCAAAACCATTCTTTAAACATATCAATAGCTCTGTCCTTGCATTCGTCTCTATATTGGTCAAGTTTCCTACTTTCTTCAAAATATCGGTCTTCTATCTCTTTATATTCAGGCACATCTCCTGGATGATACAACCTGTACAAGCCCTCTTGTTTCTCCCTGGCAATTTCATCCTCTGTTCTTAGTTTTTGTCCATGCTTCCCATATTTTTCTCTAAATTCCTGATATGCCTTATGATAATCCTCTTCATATTTGTTTTTCTTAGTGCAGGTATCCTCATTCGATTCATTCAAAAGAAATATCATTTCCGACAAGATGTCATCCCATTTCTTCATACCTGCATTATCAACATCGTCTGATTTACCTGTACCAAACAATGCATGTGAAGTGTTTCCGCAAAAATCCGGATAGCTATGAGTTGTGTCTTTCAATTGTTTCAGCATCCCAGGCATCACCATCAAAAACCAGTAATCAATGCTCCATACATCGGAATCACAATAGCCATACTTTACACGCTGAAAAATAAACCTAATATTGCGTTTCCATCGTTTTATCTTATCAACCGGCTTCTCAAAACCTTTATACTTTTTCTCAATGCATGTTTTTCCTGTTTTTTCAATATTCATTTCGCTTCTTATACCATGTAATCAGTAAACTTATGCCTTTTCTCATATATATTGTATTGGAGATTAATTCCATTGTATATAAACCCGTGGTTGATAAATTAGAAAATCGCTCTATCAAAATGATTAAATAATAGTCCCAAGAACGGGTAGCAGGCATCCGTGGGATGCCATGCTTGCGACTCCGAGCTCTGCGAGGGATCCCATAACCTTCCGCGTATGAAGCGGGTGCTCTACCTCCCACGCTATCCTGGAATAGCGGATACAGAGGGACTTGAACCCACAACCTCCCGGTTAACAGCCGGGCGCTCTGCCAATTGAGCTATGTATCCATAACTGCGGTAGTAAGATTCGAACTTACAACCTCCTGAGTCAGAGTCAAATGCTCTACCAGTTAAGCTATACCGCAATAGTGCCGCTACAGGGGATCGAACCCTGAACCTTCAGATTAAGAGTCTGCTGCTCTTCCAGTTGAGCTATAACGGCGAAGTGCTCCCCACGGGGGTTGAACCCGCATCTCTCGGCTTAAAAGGCCGGTGCATATCCGCTCTGCCAAGGAAGCATAATGGGCACGGACGGTATCGAACCGCCTCACAGGGATTTTCAATCCCTCGCTCTACCATTTGAGCTACGAGCCCTTAGAGACAAAGGTGGGATTCGAACCCACGATCCTGGAGTTGCAGTCCAGAGCCTTTCCAGCTTGGCTACTTCGTCTTAAACTGCGGCAATAGGACTTGAACCTATAATAATCCTGAGTCAAAGTCAGGCGCTCTGCCAATTGAGCTATACCGCACTGTGCAGTCTTAAGCAACTGCGATTATGTCATCAATAGGAACTTCAAGATAAACTGAAAGAGCCACAATCCTGTCTATACTTGGAAGAACTTCTCCTCTTAAGTACCTGTACAAAAGCGATGTGCTTGCTCCAAGGTATTCTGAAACCTCAGATACTGTATGTCCGCTCTCTCTGATCAGCTCCCTGATTCTTATTCCTGTTCCCTCGATATCTATTACTGGATAATCCATTTCTTTTTCTCTCCTTTTTGCATTAAAAAATCCACCTAACGCAAGTTAAGTGGACCCAGAACTACTCTATTCTTAATGCTCAGGATTTCTTCGGACTATCTTTTCCCGGAACCCGGATCATCAACCACCAACTTGCAATTTGCATAACTAACATAGCACTTCTGATTTTTGCAGAACTGCATGAACTGTTTGTTATTAAATTGCTTGTTGATAGTTACGTAGTACATTCTTAATTCTTCTCCTTAAACTTCGCTGCTGTTTCGCAGCTCTTTTGCGTTTCTGTAATTGTATTATTATCTAGAAACCTTGATCTGTATAGTGTCATCAGATGACACTGAGCTTTTGCGGAAGGATTCGAACCTTCGGCACAGTATTCCGTGCTCTGCATTAGCAGTGCAGCACCATAAGCCATCTCGGTCACGCAAACGTAGTGGGCAGGGTGAGACTCGAACTCACGGTGTTTCTGTTGTCAGGGTTTTACAGACCCCTGCCTTCGCCGCTAGGCATACCTACCCATAATAGCTCCTGCGGGGTTTGAACCCGACATCTCCAGCTTGAGAGGCTGGCGTCCTAGCCGATTAGACTAAGGAGCCTTACTGATTCCAACGGGACTTGAACCCGGTATCTCTGGCTTGAAAGGCCAGTGTCCTAACCCTTTAGACTATGGAACCATGCGCAGGCGATTTCACGCCCGCTAATCTATATTCAGTTCATGCGCTTAGTGAATAAAGCCATTCACCTTCGACTACGATAATGTCATCCATAGCAACACCTAAAACAGCTGCTAATACGACTAAATTGTCCAGTGTTGGCATGGCAGTTCCGTGCTGCCACTTGTAAATCGCCTGTGGAGTAGCAAAACCGAACACATCCTGTAAATCCCTAACAGACATACCGGCTGCCACTCTTAAATCTGTAATTCTCTGTCCCGTAGCGACCATGTCGATCGCTGGAATATTCTGTGTCATTTCCGACTCCTTTCTGGCTCTTGGCCAAGTACACGAGGTGGGATTCGAACCCACATGCATCACTGCGTCTGATCCTAAATCAGGTGCGTCTACCAACTTCGCCACTCGTGCAAAACAGACCCGCCAGGACTTGAACCCGGACTAACAGTTTTGGAGACTGCTGTGCTGCCAATTACACCACGAATCTATAACGCAGAGCCTGGGATTCGAACCCAGATATCCATGAGGAATGTCGGTTTTCAAGACCGATGCTGTACCAATTGAGCCAACTCTGCATATTTTTAGACAAAAGAAAAAGCTGCCTGCCTCATCTAAGAGGTAAGCAGCTGCTAAACATGTTCATCTATAAGCTCGGATCCCGTCTATCACGGTCCTGCCAAAACAACATTTTCTCGCATTTGCCTATCCTTAAATGAGCGCATGAAATTAAACATCCACTCTGATTTGCTCTGGAGTGATGATTCATAACTTTCGCTATAGAGGCAATAATTGCGATTCACTGTTGTCATGTCTCTTTCTTTTCCTTTCCGGGAGCTCTTATCTGCTCCGCTTATCTCTCTTATATATCGAATGATAACACCGGTAAGATTAGTTGTCATTATATTTGTAGTATAAAATAATCGGTCAGATCTTTGCAACAGCCCTCATCTGAACCAGCATAATCTGCTTGGTCTTTTCATCCATAGCCCCAAACAGCTTAAGAAGCTCAACAGAATCCGCATCAAGCTCCGGGGCCTTGATAACTCCACAGATAAGGTATTCAACTGTAGTGCAGACTCACCGCTGATGGTGAGTCTTTTATTATGCCATTCTTTCCATCTTCACATTTACTCTACTCCATATAGGATTTGTATTTCATTTAGAATCCGCAACCTTCCAGCTTCCATTTTTTGTCGAGCCCTCGCGTGTAATAATGCCTGCTTTCTTAAGCTTTGTCATGGCTTTTCTTACTCCACCCTCAGACATACCGATTTGAATTGCCAAATCTTTTTGTGTTATATTGCTGTTCTCAGCTATTATTGTAACTATCTGCTTTTCTGTCTTATTCAGATTACCGATACCGTTACTTTTCTCCGCTACTTCTCCGCTACTTTCTCCGTTACTTTCTTCGTTACTTCCCAAGGTTGAATGCTGCACCGGCTTTGATTGCCAGTAAGAGAAATGTCCCATATGGAAGAGTATATTTCCTTGCACCTTCAAAATAACTGCAGAACCTGTGACCGCTTCTTTTTAAATACTGGTCAAGGTTCACAGGCGGTGAGTTGTTCTTTTTCATTTGCATCCTTCTGTAATCCATAAAGAGATGCATCGTTACTAAGAAGCCTTGGAAATTAAAAAAGTCAGGTATTCTCTATTGCTAGAAAATACCTGGCTAAATATTAACCAATTTTAATTGTCAAGATATTGTGTGAACCGGTTGATCCCATGAAACATTCATAAATGGTCGTAAATCTACCATTCATGACAACACTTTTACAATCCATAGAGGACACTGAAATTTTAAGGTAAAAATCCATACACGCTCATAGAAGTCCATGGATGTCCAACAGGTTCGTTGTACTCCTGTGTACTGATTGGATTATATTGTATCGCTATGGTTTTCTTTGTTGTTCAATGAATCCATGTATCAGTTATTACTCTTCAGTGTCGGGAACAACAACACATCTCTAATCGCCGCACTATCTGTCAACAGCATTACGAGTCTGTCGATTCCATAGCCGATTCCACCGGTAGGCGGCATACCGATCTCCATTGCGTGAAGGAAGTCCTCGTCTGTGTGGTTAGCTTCCTCGTCACCGGCCTCTGCAAGTGCATCCTGTGCCTTGAAGCGCTCTCTCTGATCGATAGGATCGTTGAGCTCGGAGTAAGCATTACACATCTCACGTCCGTAGATATAAAGCTCGAAACGCTCAACCTTTGAAGGGTCTGAAGGCTTCTTCTTTGTAAGAGGTGAGATCTCAACCGGGTGATCCATGATGAATGTAGGCTGGATCATCTTCTCCTCACAGAAGGTCTCGAAGAAGAGGTTCTCGATGTCACCGATCTTGTGGTGATCCTCAAATTCAATGTGGTTCTTCTTGGCAAGTTCGCGGGCCTCTTCAAGTGTCTTTACTGTATCGAAGTCGATACCGCTCTCTTCCTTGATGGCCTCTGTCATGGTGAGACGACGGAAAGGCTTTCCAAGGTCAATTTCTGTGCCCTGGTATGTGATGGTTGTTGAACCGCAAACCTTCTCAGCAAGGTAACGGAACATTGACTCTGTAAGCTCCATCATGCCTTCATAGTCAGTGTATGCCTGATAAAGCTCCATAAGAGTAAACTCAGGGTTGTGACGTGTATCTACACCCTCGTTACGGAATACACGGCCGATCTCGAACACTCTCTCAAGTCCGCCGATGATAAGTCTCTTAAGGTAAAGTTCAAGAGATATACGGAGCTTAACATCTTCATCCAGAGCATTGTAATGTGTCTCAAACGGACGTGCAGCGGCACCGCCGGCATTGGAAACCAGCATAGGAGTCTCGACTTCCATGAAGTCGCGGCCTGCCAGGAAGTTACGGATCTCACTGATGATCTGAGAACGCTTGATAAATACTCTCTTTGACTCCTCGTTCATAACGAGGTCAACGTATCTCTGTCTGTATCTGGTATCTGTGTCCTGGATTCCGTGGAACTTCTCAGGAAGCGGATAAAGTGACTTTGAAAGGAGTGTAAGCTTCTCGGCATGAACTGAGGTCTCACCGGTCTTTGTCTTAAATACATAGCCCTCGATACCGATGATGTCACCGATATCAAGCTTCTTGAATGCCTTGTACTCCTCTTCGCCGATACCGTCACGTGATACATATGACTGGATTCGGCCCTGCTTATCCTGAAGGTGTACGAAGGATGCCTTACCCATAACACGCTTCAGCATGATACGACCTGCGATAGCCACATGCTGGTTCTCAAGAGCCTCGAAATTCTCTTTGATCTCCTCTGAATGATGTGTCTGATCGAACTTGGTTATCTGAAAAGGATCCTGTCCTGCTGACTGAAGCTCCGCAAGCTTGTCAAGACGTGCCTGTACGATGTGATTGGTATCCTCAACCGGCTGATTCTGCTGATTGTTCTGCTGATTCTCTGCCATTCTTTTCTCCTTGAACTTTGATCTATTATGCTAATGAAGACGGCCGGGTCATCTTCACCCTGCCGTCTGTGATATTAAACTTCTGATTCCTCTGTCTTTCTGACTGACGGACGGAATAAAAAGACTTTAAGTAGATTTCTTATTCTGCTTCGTGACGGGCAACCTCAAGTACTTTGAACTTAAGAACGCCTGCTTCTGTCTCAACCTCAACCTCGTCACCTGCTACGTGATGAAGGAGTGCATGTCCTACAGGAGACTCATTGGAGATCTTTCCTGCAAGGCTGTTAGCCTCTGATGAACCTACGATGAAGTATGTTACCTCTTCATCAAACTCTTCATCCAGGAGTACTACGCGGCAGCCAACATTGATCTCGCCTTCAACGGACTCGTCAACTACCTCTACATTTTTAAGAAGAGCCTCAAGCTCACTGATTCTTGCCTCGATATCACGCTGCTCATCCTTAGCTGCATCATACTCGGCATTCTCTGAAAGATCACCCTGCTCTCTTGCTTCCTTGATCTTGGCAGCGATTTCCTGTCTGCGGTTTACCTTGAGATCATGAAGCTCAGCCTCATATTTGTTGAGACCTGCACGTGTGAGTAAATTCTTTTTAACTACCTGCTCTTCTGCCATGTTTTACATAGCTCCTTTCACATATATTGCTGTCGGAAAGACCCGGCAAATTGTTATCATAAAAATTTGTACAAATGTCAAATTTGAATGCTTCTTTTACAAATGGTGATTTTATACATTAATGGCTAGTTTGTCAACAATCTCAAAGAGTTTTTCGATACTGCCCGCTGTGTTGATTTCTGCTCTCAGCTTTGATGATTTAGGCTGCCCTTCCGTATACCATGAGATATGCTTACGCATCTCCCTGATGGTGGTGTATTCGCCCTTTATTTCCTTCATGAGTTCAGTGTGCCGGTGGATCATTTCGATGATCTCTGATATGGTTGGCTTCGGCAGAAGTTCACCGGTCTCAAGATAATGCACAGTCCTTTTAATGAGCCATGGGTTCCCCTGTGCGCCTCTTGCAAGAGCTACTCCGTCGCAGCCGGTTTCGTCCATCATCCTTTTCGCGTCCTCAGGCTCGAATATGTCTCCGTTTCCGAATACAGGTATCTTTACGGCCTCCTTGACACGTCTTATAACGTCCCAGTCGGCTTTTCCCGCGTACATCTGGGATCTGGTCCTTCCATGTACCGTTACAGCGGAAACACCTGCGCTTTCAGCCATTTTTGCGAATTCCACTGCCGTATCATCTTCTTTTGCAAAACCTTTTCTGAATTTGACGGTAATGGGGGTGTGACATTTCTTTACCATCCGGCTTAATATTTCGTAAGCCAGATCCGGGTGGTTCATAAGGTCGCTGCCTTCATGGTTGCTGACGATCTTACCTACCGGACAGCCCATGTTTACGTCAATGATTTCGAACCGGTCTTCTATCTGATGGGCAATATCAGACATTATCTCCGGGTCTGAGCCGAAAAGCTGTACCGCAACGGGACTTCCGTCACCGCCCCGGGTCATAAGCTCCTCGGTGTTTTTGTTCTTATATAATATGGCCTTGGCGCTTACCATTTCCGTCACGGTAAGGCCGGCTCCCATTTCATGGCAAAGAGTTCTGAAGGGGAGGTCTGTGACGCCGGCCATGGGCGCCATGTAAACATTGTTTTTAAGTTCTATATTTCCGATATACATTATATTCTTTCTATTAATTTACAGGTACAAGGAGAAAATGCCATTGGAATGCGCTGACGCGCAGGCATTTTCGTTTGATTTCGGCTTAGCCGAAACCAGCCTCGCCGGCTGGGCGGCATCCACAATCTCCGATTGTGGATTAGTCCCCAAATAACGTATGATATGCGTTCTGCTCGGCGTCGGGGTCGTCGGGGTGTACCGGCATATCCCAGGAGCCGGTCTTTTTGATGGTTCCCTGCTCTTCCTCGGTGACTACGGTCTGATCCATATCGGTATCATCGCCGTAGAAGCTCTGCATCTCTTCGGCAGTAGCCTGTCTGACCTCTGCGATACCTTCGGGATTGTTTAAACCTGACTCTCCATTAAGGTCCTCATCGGTGATCTCAACCTCTTCTCCGCCTCTTTTGGCATTTCCACGAAGTGTCTGAAGGGCTGTGTAGTAGGCTTCCAGCTTTGAAAACAGGGGCTCATATTTTTCGGCAAGCTCGTCTATCTTCTTTCTTGAATTATCTTCATCAAAAAGGCTGTCACCGTCTTCATGCATGGATTTAAGAACCAGCTTGTCATCCCTGTTAAACTCCATCAGGAAGATGCCGCCTATCTCTTCTGTATAACCTACTGAAATTATCTTTAGCTCCTTCTTTACATCCTCCGGAAGATTGTTGTAATCCGGATTCAAAAAGAACTTCTGATTATAGGCATTAGCCGCACAAAGGACGATGTTGCTGCCCTCGAGGTTTTCGTTATTTTTTATATCTGCCATAGTTTACCCTTTCATTATAAGATGTAATCTACTTTTAATGCGTGCACGCATGATAACACAAGTACAGGATGTGTGCAAGCACTCTGAAGGTCAAAAAAAGATGTGGCTTCATAAGTGAAACCACATCTTTGAAATTATTATCTAACGAGAAGACTTGCAATCCTGTACTGATCCTCAGGGATGTCCTTCTTCATCTGAAGTGCTTCCTGGATATCGAAATCCACGAACTCGCCGTGCTTATAGGCAACGACTCTGTTTGACTTACCGTCGCGAAGGAGCTCTGCTGCTCTTGCGCCCATCATGGATGCATAGTAACGATCCTTACAGGTCGGTGAACCACCACGCTGGATATGTCCGAGGATGGTTGCTCTGGTCTCGATTCCTGTAGCAGCCTCGATACGTTTAGCCATGGATGTGCTGTGTCCGATACCCTCGGCATTGATGATGATATAGTGCTTCTTGCCTCTCTTACGAGCCTCGATGATACGATTGATGATCGCCTGCTCATCTCCATCGTAACGCTCAGGAATAAGGATCTCCTCTGCACCGTTTGCCACACCGCACCACATAGCGATATATCCGGCTCTTCTACCCATAACCTCGATGATAGAACAACGCTCATGGGAAGTAGATGTATCTCTGAGCTTATCGATAGCTTCCATTGCTGTATTGATGGCTGTATCAAAACCGATGGTATAATCTGTACAAGCGATATCAAGGTCGATGGTTCCGGGGCAGCCTATGGTGTTAATGCCGAGAGCTGAAAGCTTTCCGGCACCTCTGAATGATCCGTCTCCACCGATTACTACGATTCCGTCGATTCCGTGTTTTCTGCAGACCTCTGCACCACGCTGCTGACCTTCAGGTGTTGTGAACTCCTGGCATCTTGCTGTATAAAGAATAGTTCCGCCACGGCTGATGGTATCGGAAACGGATGTGGTATCCATATCCACGATTTCTTCCTGAAGAAGTCCCGCATAACCTCTCATAATTCCCTTTACCTTGAGACCTTCATGAATAGCGGTTCTTACAACGGATCTTACACAGGCATTCATGCCCGGTGCATCGCCTCCTGATGTCAAAACTCCAATTGTTTTCACAGCTTTAGCAGCCATAGTAGTTCCTCCGTATTTGACAAGATTCATCTGGATCAGCCTGAAATCTGTTACAGACTTAAAACAGAACGTATCCAAACAACTATTTATTTAAATTAAATACTCTAAACTGAGACTATATATTAGTTTAATTTTGTATTTTTTTCAATACTTTATATGTAACTTTGACATTTTTTTCACTAAGTAGGCTGCTGAGTGTTGTTAATAGTGCATTATTCACATTGACAGCCTGATCCCGGTTCAGTTTCTTTACGGCCTTTTCTTTTTTCAGATATACCGAAACCTGGTCAAGACCCTTATGTTCAGCCAGAATCCGGTCTACTTTGGCAGCCAGATTCAGGTAACTGTCTTTATCATCAAACTGAAGCCACAGCTCCTTCGGTGCCTCATCAAAGGTGTAAATGTTGTTGGCGATAAGCTTTGCATTGGCGTCATCTGAAATATCTACTGAACCATATATGAAGACCTTATTGTCCGGCTTTATCAGCTCACGCTTTTTCTGATAAGTATTGGGAAATACCACTACATCTATAGTACCGACCATATCTTCGATTTCTATAAATGCCATTTGCTGTTGTTTGCTGGTTATTTTATTTTTTATATCAGTGATGATGCCTCCTACAGTGACCTGCTGCTTGTCCCTGAGAGGCTCCCGGTCGGTTTGTGCCTCACGGTTAAATGACAGACTGGTGGCAGTGATATTGGCACTCATAACCTCTCTGAATTCATCCAGTGGGTGTCCGCTGAGATAAAATCCCAGGGCCTCCTTCTCGAACTGGAGTATCTCTGACAGATCAAATTCGGGAAGCTTCGGCATGGTGATCCTGAACTCCTCCGCATCCTTGCTGTCCTCTCCCAGAAGATCTGCCAGAGTCATCTGCCCGGCCATGGAGCTGTTCTTTTCCTTGGCTTTGTTTTCAAGGATCATGGGAAGCACGATCATCTTCTGTCTTCTGTTTCCGGGGAATTCATCGGTTCCGCCGGCCTGTATAAAATACTCGATGGCTCTTTTGTTAATGCCTTTGGCCGAGGCTCTGGTGACGAAATCTTCAAAATCCTTAAATGGACCATGCTGATTTCTCTCGGTAATGATCTGCATGGCGGCGGAACGTCCCACACCCTTTACGGCACTGAGGCCGTATCTTATGGCGCCGTCCTTAACTGAGAAGCCAACCTCCGCATAGTTTACATCCGGGGGAAGTATCCTGATTCCGAAGGACTTAACAACATCTATGTACTCTGCGGTTTTTGACATATTGTCCATAAATGAGGTCATGAGAGCCGCATAAAACTCAGCCGGATAATAGCAGCGGAGGAAGGCTGTTTGGTAAGCCACAACCGCGTAGCAGGCTGCATGAGACTTGTTGAAGGCATACTTCGCGAAGTCGATCATCTCATCATAGATTCGGTTTGCTATATCTTCACTGATGCCGTTTGCTATGCAGCCGGGTATGTTTTCCTCTTTATTTCCGTATACAAAGTTCTTCCGCTCCTTTTCCATGACGGAAGTCTTCTTTTTACTCATGGCACGGCGAACCAGGTCGGATCTTCCCATAGAGTAGCCGGCCAGATCCCGGACGATCTGCATTACCTGCTCCTGGTAAACGATGCAGCCATAGGTGTTTTCAAGTATGGGCTTAACTTCCGGGCAGTCGTAGCTTATATGGTCGGGGTCAGTTTTTCCTTTGATGTACTTTGGAATGAAATCCATGGGGCCCGGTCTGTAGAGAGCCACACCGGCTATGATGTCCTCGATGTTCTTAGGCTTCAGCTCCTTCATGAAGTTCTTCATGCCCGTGGATTCCAGCTGGAACACGCCCTCGCATTTGCCCTGGGAGATCATCTTATAAACCTTGGGATCGGTGTAGTCGATCTTATCTATATCGAGATTTACCCCGTAGGATTCATTAACATAGCGGACCGCATCCTTTATAACCGTAAGGGTTCTGAGCCCCAGGAAATCCATCTTCAGAAGTCCCAGTTCTTCAATGGTGGTCATGGTGAACTGTGTGGTGATGGAGCCGTCGGAGCCTCTTGACAGAGGAACGTAATTCACAACCGGCTGCCCGGAGATAACCACTCCCGCCGCATGCATGGAGCTGTGCCTGGGGAGTCCCTCCAGACGTTTACTCATGGAAATGATACGATGGGTCTCTTCATCAGACTCATACATTGTCTTCAGCTCCGGGTTCATTTCCAGAGCCTTGTCCAGGGTAATGTTAAGCTCGTTAGGTACCAGCTTCGCGATAAGGTCGCACTTTGCGTAAGGCACATCAAGAACACGTCCCACGTCGCGGATAACGCCTCTGGCCGCAAGGGTACCGAAGGTTACGATCTGGGAAACGCTGTCCTTGCCATATTTCTCTGTTACATAATCTATGACATCCTGTCTTCTTTCGTACTCGAAGTCCACGTCAACATCGGGCATGGTTACACGTTCCGGATTAAGGAAACGCTCAAATATGAGATTGTATCTCATGGGGTCGATGTCGGTAATGCCTATGGCGTAGGCAACGATGGAGCCGGCAGCCGAACCTCTTCCGGGACCTACGGAAATGTCGTGGGTTTTGGCATAATGGATGTAATCCCAGACGATAAGGAAGTAGTCAACAAAGCCCATGGAGCTTATGGTGTCAAGCTCGTATCTGAGTCTGTCCTCATATTTGGAAGCTTCCTCCCCGTAGCGCTCCTTCATGCCCTGTTCACAAAGCTCTGTAAGATAGCTTTCGGCGGTATAGCCCTCAGGAACTTCATATTTAGGCAGGTGATAATGTCCGAACTCGATCTCAACATTACACCTTTCGGCAATTTTATGGGTGTTCTCAAGGGCCTCCTTTGCATAAGGGAAAAGCGTCTGCATCTCCTCTTCCGACTTTATATAGAACTGTCCGCCGGGATATCTCATTCTGTCTTCATCGGACACTTTCTTGCCGGTCTGGAGGCACAGAAGGATATCGTGAGCTTCAGCGTCGGACTTATAGGTATAATGTATATCATTGGTGGCAACCAGAGGTATGCCGGTTTCTTCATGAAGACGGAGGATTCCTGCATTAACCTTTTTTTGCTCGGGATAGCCGTGATCCTGAAGCTCCAGGAAAAAGTTGTTATGGCCGAAAATTTCTACATAATGAAGTGCCGCAGCCTTTGCTTCATCATAAAGATCCCTGGAGAGATTTTTTGAAACCTCTCCCGCAAGACAGGCTGAAAGGGCAATGATTCCTTCGTGAAATTCCTCAAGGGTCTCAAAATCCACTCTCGGCTTATAGTAGTAGCCGTCTGTGAATCCACGGGACACGATCTTCATGAGATTTGAGTAACCAAGGTCATTTTCCGCAAGAAGCACCAAATGATAATATCTGTCGTCACCCTTCCCGACTTCTCTGTCAAATCTTGAACCGGGAGTCAGATATATCTCACAGCCAAGTATAGGCTTAATGCCCTGATTTTTTGCTTCTTTATAAAAGTCTATGACTCCGTACATAACGCCATGGTCAGTGATGGCCATGGAATCCATCCCCAGCTCCTTGCAGCGGGCTATCATCTCCGGAATCCGTCCCGCCCCGTCCAAAAGACTGTAGGATGTATGTACATGCAAATGTGTAAAAGCCATTGTGATCTCCTATTGCTGTTTTCTTCGTTTGAAAAACATATACATCATACCACACATGGTGGAAATTTAGAATATTTGTTCTGAATAACTTGAGACATTAAAAGGGAGCTATCCTTCAGATGATGATCATCTAAAATGATAGCCCCCTTGAGCGTTTCACTATTTATGTTTATTAAACTGCCTCACCCTTGAGGTAATGTGAGATAGCCTCAACAGCTGCATCCTCATCTGAACCTTCAGCGGAAATAACGATCTCCTGGCCATTGTTTACACCGAGTGCCATCATGCCCATGATTGACTTGGCATTAACCTTTCTTGGGCCGTCAGCCATATATATACGTGACTCATATCTGCTGGCGATCTGTACAAGCATAGCCACAGGGTGGTCATCAGATTTCTTTGGTAAATTAACTACTACGTTTGTGTCCTTCATCATTGTCCTCCATGAAGATCAGCTAATGTGAGCAATGAATACAGGGATTCCCCCTTGCATTGCAATTAACAAAAAACTCAACTTCTTTTCATACTCTCTCGGCGGTCTTTTCACGTAAGGAGTCAGCGATTTTTGCAATCTTTCTCATACGGTGATTGGCTCCGCTCTTTCCAATAGGTTCACTGAGTCTTTCTGCCAGTTCCGAAAGAGAAGCATTGGGGTCTTCCAACCTCTTTTCAGCTATCTCTCTAAGTCCCGGATCTATATTCTTAAGTCCCAGTTCCCTTTCGATAAGTTCGATATCTTCAACCTGTCTGATGCCTGCAGAAACAGTTCTCTGCAGATTGGCTGTCTCGCAGTTAACGCGTCGGTTGACCTTTTCACTGACTTCTTTGAGTATACGTACATTTTCAAACTCCATAAGGCCGTCAACGGCTCCCATGAGATTCAGAACGTCAGATATCTGTGCGGCATCCTTCAGGTAAACCACCAGATGTCCGTTTCTTTCCATAATCCTTGGTTCAAGTTGAAATGCACATAATCCGTCTGAAATCCGGTCAGCATCTTCTGCACCTTCACAGACAAACTCCAAATGATAATCTTTTTTTGGATCTGTAACCGAACCGGAATTTAAAAAACATTCTCTTATATAAGAGCGGGTTTTCAAATCCCTTGAATCGACGCTACCAATATTAATTACTTTTTCATAAGCTGTAAAGTCTTTTTTCCGTAACTCATCCTTTACCCGGCTTGAAAAAGATATTTTGTTTTTAGAATGTTCCATTCTGAATCTCCCGGGTTTGAAAAAAGTATCAAAAACGGTAATCAAAAACCAGTCGTATTGTTGAAACTCGACAAAGACATTGGATACAAAATTCTTTATGGGCATATCCATAAAAATATTACATAGGAAACATACCTAAAATTCATATAAATTGTCTTAATGCCTATTTGCTTATATCCCTATGATCGATACGTATGCCATAATCCGCTGATTTACTGAGGCTTTGGTACAAAAGCTCAGCTATGGTAACGGAACGGTGTTTTCCGCCTGTGCACCCGATACTGATAACCAGCTGGTTTTTTCCTTCTTCTATATAATGAGGAATCAGGAAGCTTACCATATCCTTCAGCTTCGTCAGAAATTCATCTGCCACACCGTCCTTCTGAACAAAATCCTTTATGCACTGCTCAAGTCCCGTATGAGTCTTAAGCTCCTGAACATAATAGGGATTGGGCAGGAATCTCACATCAAAAAGCAGGTCGGAATCCTCCGGGATACCGTACTTGAATCCAAAGCTTAATATTGTCACCTGAAGATTCTCATAAGCCCTGTTCTTTTCAAATATATCGGCAAGCTGAGCTCTGAGCTCCTTTGTAAGTAAGCGGGTAGTGTCAATGATGAAACCGGCATTATCCTTCAGCCAGTCCATCTCCTGACGTTCAGCCTCGATTCCGGTCTCTACTCTTCCATCCTTACTGAGAGGGTGGGCACGTCTTGTTTCTTTAAAACGCTTTAAAAGTGTTTCGTCCGATGCATCAAGAAAAACCACCTCATAATCCACATTTCCCTTGATGTCCCATTCATCAAAGATTTCCTTTAGTAAAGGAAGATCCTTTCCGGAACGTACATCTATGCCGAGAGCAGCTTTGGTGATCTGCTCATTACCGTCAGTGATCAGCTCGGCAAATTTATCCACGAGAGGGATGGGTAGATTGTCAACGCAGTAGTACCCCATGTCCTCAAGAGATTTAAGGGCAATGGTTTTTCCTGCACCACTCATGCCTGTAACTATCAGAAGTTTCCCCATATTTTAACCTCCGGAGTGAGTTCTACACCCTGTTCCAAAAGTACTCTCTTACGTATTTCTCCAATGAGCCAGTATATGTCGGCTGCTCTTGCGGTGCCGTCATTGATCACAAATCCGCAATGCTTTTCGCTTACCATGGCACCGCCGTGTTTGTAGCCTCTTAAACCGCAGTCTTCGATAAGCTTTCCGGCAAAATGTCCTTCGGGTCTTTTGAAGGTGGAGCCGGCTGAAGCCTTATCTATAGGCTGCTTATCCTTACGCCTCTGCTGGTAGTCCGCCATCAGGGCATTAATCTCCTTCTTCTCTCCCTTTTTCAGTGCAAATGTTACCGACACCACAACATATTCCTTATCGGGAACGATGCTGTAACGGTAGCCGAGCTTAAGCTCCCCGGGAGTAAGTGTCAGAAGCTTTCCTTCCTTTGTGATCACATCTACAGAGTGAAGAACATCTATCATCTCGGTACCATACGCACCGGCGTTCATTGTGACCGCGCCGCCAACAGTTCCGGGAATTCCTCTCAGGGCTTCCATTCCGGCGAGACTGTTATCGGCAGCAAACTGAGCGGCTTTACCAATGAGAGTGCCGGCCATAACCTTAAGGAGGTAAACATTGGCATCTTTTTCTTCGGTGGATTTGTCTGATTTTTTTTGATCTGAATCTGTGGCTGCAGCTTTCTTTTTCTTGCCAGATTTTTCGCTGATTGCATCGATACCTGAGTTTATTCCGGAAGATGCAGTCACTGTGCACTGTTTATCAGCACAGGAGGTTTCCGAATCCTGACCCTCAACAGTGAGTGTCAGTCCCTCCAGAGTCTTTCCGATCTCCACGACAATGGCATCCACGCCCTCGTCGCTTACCAGAAGATTTGTTCCGTTACCGATGATCTTGTAAGGAAGCTTTTCCTCATAGAGAAACTCTATAAGCTTCCGGAGCTCATAATCGTCCTCCGGAATAACATATACCTTTGCAGGACCTCCTACACGAAAACTTGTGTGCTTCTTCAGAGGCTCATTTTTCAAAACTTTCATTCAACATTTTCCTTTAATCTAGTCTTTATCCGTCAGTTGTCCACCGTGGACGGCTCTATCCACCAAGGACGGTTCTCTCCGGCAAGAACCGTCCCCGGTGGACAGAATTGTCCCCAGTAGATAGAATTGTCCTCAGTGGACATCTCATAGGTTTTTGTTTCTGCATTATTCGTTGTTTTTCATGTTTGCGGTTACACGCTCGTAAAGCACCTGTGCCGCATTGTAACCCATCTTCTTTGCACGGTTGTTAACGGCTGCACATTCTACTATGATGGCAACATTACGTCCGGGACGAACCGGGATATCATAGCATATAACCTTGTTGCCCAGAAATTCTGTGTAATTGTCCTTAAGACCCAGTCTGTCGTAGTCCTTGTCCTTTGACCACTCTGCAAGCTTTATGACCATGTCAATGTTCTGGGTATCCATAACAGACTGAACACCAAACATTTGCATAACGTCTATGATGCCAATGCCTCTAAGCTCGATGAAATGTCTTGTGATATCGGGAGCAGAACCTACCAGTGTTTCGTCGCTTACTTTTCTTAACTCAACAACGTCATCGGATACAAGTCTGTGTCCTCTCTTGATAAGTTCAAGGGCTGCCTCGGATTTACCGATTCCGGAGTCACCCATGATGAGAACACCCTCGCCGTAAACATCAACCAGAACTCCGTGAACAGAAATCATCGGAGCCATCTTTACCTTGAGAAAACTGATGATCTCGGCTTCAAGCTCAGTCGTAGGCTTTGAAGACTGCAAAAGAGGTATCCTTGCGGTGCGGCAGGCATCTACCATGCAGCTGTCAGGAACGATATCTCTTGCGTAAATGATACAAGGTATCGGGAATTTTGTAATGGCGTCATACTTTGCTCTTCTCTGAGGTGCCTCGAAAGTCATGAGGTAAGCATTCTCAACATTACCGATAAGCTGAACGCGCTCTGAATCGAATTGATCAAAGAATCCCGCAAGCTGTAAAGCCGGGCGGTTAACATTGGGTATGGTAATGTATACATTATCTGTGTTGATCTCGGGAGTGAGATTCACAAGCTTCACTCTGTTTATTAGTTCGGTTACACTGACTTTGTCTTCACTTGTCATAGGAGACCTCCAAATTAAATAAATATGATATGATTATAAATAGCCGATACCGGACTGCTCAGAGATCACTCTCCCGCAGTCCCACTCATTTAAGTATATTTTGACGACAGGGAAAAATCAACTTGAAGCGGCGGGGAAATGGTTCTATCATTTAATATACTGATTGTAAAGTGAAAGCCGGTGGGCATCTGTTAATGAACGGAGTGCCCCGGTTTAAGAATCCGGAATTGAATACAAACTTATCTACCGGGGACAGTTCTCGCCGGCGATAACCGACCCCGGTGGATAAAGGCTGGTAATTCCCGGCGGATAGCCGGCATAACTGTTTGTATCTGAGTTCATCAACTGAATTGATGATATTAAATATAGATTTATGGAGTAAGTATGATTTCTAGACGATCTCCCATCGGAGTTTTTGACTCAGGGGTGGGTGGCATCTCCGTGCTTCGAATCCTTAGGCACGATATGCCAAATGAAGATTTTATATTTTACGGGGACAGCATCAATGCACCCTACGGCGATAAAAGTGAAGAACGGATAAGAGAAATGTGCGATGACAGCATTCGCTTTTTGTTTTCGCATGGAGCAAAAGCCATAGTCATCGCCTGCAACACAGCCACATCCGCCGCAGCAACCTATCTTAGAGAAAAATATAAAGATGCCATCATAGTTGCCATGGAGCCCGCAGTAAAACCCGCAGTTGATAAAGCGATTAATGCTTACCCCCACGTTCTGGTGTTGGCAACCAACTCCACAATTCATGGCGAGCGACTCCACCATCTTATAGGAAGATTCAGCGAGAATGCCGACATCTATCCCGTTGCAGCTCCGGGAATAGTTCCTTTGGTGGAAGCAGGCAAAGAAAACTCACCTGAGATAGACGCCTACCTGAAGGATCTGCTGCAGCCCTTCCGCAAAAAAGAAGACGGAGGCGGAGGTCAAATTGTAGACAGCGTCGTCCTCGGTTGCACCCACTTCCCCTTCGTGACCGACAGAATCCGTGAAGCCCTTGGCTACGACGTGATCTTCCATGACGGTGCCTACGGCACCTCCCGCGAAACCCGCCGCCGCCTTCGCGAAGCCGACCTCCTAACGGATAGCACCACCCCCGGCAAAGTAGAGCTCTACTCCACCGCTGCTAATGACAACCCCACAGCCCTCGCAAAGCGGCTACTAGAACTTCCGTTCGAATTTCGGCCATGACAATTTTCGGGAATACCAAATCCGTTACAAGAGGACATCTATAAAAATACGAATAGTACCTGTGGGATTATTCTGATGAGACTTGATTTTTGACTCTTAATAAAATATATGGAAATGAAGTCAATAATAACAAGTTCAGGAAGTGACTTATATCGGACGTTACTGGATTTGAAGTCAATTAACTATAGTTTGGCTTTTGACTTATATCGTATATTTCTGGGTTTGAAGTCAATTAATCACACATATTTATTTGACTCAATTTCAAGATTTTATTAATTGGAGTCATAGAGGCGCCACAAAGCAATTGACTCAATTTCAAGATTTTATTAATTGGAGTCATAGAGTTGCTACAAAATCATTGACTCAATTTCAAGATTTTTAAATTTCAGTCATAGAAATACAAGGATTTCATTGGCTCAATTTGGATATTTAATGTTTTGAGTCATTTAAGTTCTGAATTTATTGACTCATTACTATGAAATACCGCCTTCCAATACGTGATTGAAAATTTGAGGGGATGTGCGGCTAGGACTGCGAACTGAAAGAACATTCGGCACAGGCATGTACGAACCAGATGCACGTCAGTGCAGCTGGGGCGAACATGAATGTGTCGAATGTTCTTTCAACTTCGTGGCCCGTCGCGCATCCCCTCGAATTTTCAAGACCCACTTGAAATGAAAATAAAAACATGCTATAGTACTACGGTATTTTAAAAACTAATTGCGAATAAGGTGGTGAAGATTTATGAAAATCGCACTTGTAATCATATTTTGTATCATTGGCGTAGCACTTTCAGCTATCATTCTTATGCAGGAAGGCAAGAGTGCAGGACTTGGAGCTATCTCAGGAATGGCTGAGTCATACTGGTCAAAGAATAAAGGACGTTCCATCGAAGGCGGACTTGAGAAGTTCACAAAGATCGCTGCAGCTTTATTTTTTGTTATCGCTTTGATACTTGATATCATCTGGTGATTGTTTTTATAAGATCTCAAAAAGATTGAACTATAAGTTTAGTGACAGTTATCTCACACCTGCATACAATTAGTATGCAGGTTTTTTTCTGCATAAGTTCGGTATCAATACAGCAATGTGTTGGTCTGCTACAGGCTTTCGAATTCAACTCGGCATGTAGCGTCAGCCCTCGCGTTAAAGGACTGTCGTTTCAAGGACTTATGCTTCAATTTCGACGGATCACAGAATCCGGACAAGGAGTTTATATGCAGGATTATCAAAAGGACAAGCTTGCAAAGCTGATAGTCGATTTAGTCAAAGATAAGATTTATCAGCCCATGAAAGCTAAAGAAATGGCCATGCTTCTGGGTGTACCGAAGCCTGAAAGAAGGGATTTTCAGGAAGTTCTGGACAAACTGGTTTCTTCCGGAAAGATCGGTATCTCACAAAAAGGAAGATACGGACGTACAGAGAATTTTACACATGTTGGTACATTTATAGCAAACCAGAGAGGTTTTGGCTTTGTAAGTCTCGAAGGACATGAGGATGAAGACGACATTTTCATTCCCGCTGATTTTACAGGGGATGCTCTGGATGGTGACAGAGTCAGGATCATCATCACAAGAAATTCAGACAGCAATCATCGCTCCGAGGGACACGTTACTCAGATACTTGAACATGCAAATAAAGAAATCATAGGAATTTATCGAAAGCAGAAAAACTTCGGCTTCGTTGAGCCTGACAATCAGAGGATACTTAAGGATATTTTCATCCCTCAGGGCAAGGATATGAGGGCTGTAAACGGCCACAAGGTAGTCGTCAAGGTCGTAAACTACGGAGATGCAAAGCATAAGCCTGAAGGTGTCATCACCGAGATTCTCGGTCATGTTAATGATCCCGGCGTGGACATCCTCTCTATAGTCAGGGCTTACGGACTGCCGGAGGAATTTCCGAAGGAAATCATAAAAGCGGCGCAAAGTGTTCCCGATACGGTTCCGGAGGAGGCTATCGCTCAGAGAAAAGATCACGATTTCCGAAACCTTACCACTGTCACAATCGACGGTGAGGACGCCAAGGATCTGGATGATGCCATCTCTCTCACTTACGATGAGGCCTCAAAGATATATACACTTTATGTTCACATTGCGGATGTCTCCCATTATGTGACAGAACACAGCCTCATCGATCAGGAGGCTTTGAACCGCGGAACTTCCGTATATCTTACAGACCGAGTCATCCCAATGCTTCCGAGAGTGCTCTGTAACGGCATCTGCTCTCTCAACGAGGATGAGGACCGCCTGACCCTCAGCTGCATCATGAAGATCGATGAAACAGGTAAGATCATCGACCATGAGATTTGTGAATCCGTGATCCACAGCAATAAGAGAATGACCTACAACGGGGTTCATTCCGTTCTTACAGGGGCGGAGCTTACAAACGGCGAAGACCTCGAAACATATCTCCCATATAAAGATATGCTTTTCAGAATGTATGAGCTTTCAAAGCTTCTGAGAAACCGCCGTCACGAGCGCGGAGGCATTGACTTTGATTTCCCTGAAACCAGGATCCTTCTTGATGAAAAGGGCAAGGTCACGGAGATTCTTCCATACATCAGAAACGAAGCTCACATGCTCATCGAGGATTTCATGCTGGCCGCCAATGAAACTGTGGCTGAGGACTTTTTCTGGCAGCAAATGCCTTTTGTTTACCGTGTTCATGAAAGGCCGGATCCTGAAAAGTTTGAGGCACTGGGACGTGCAATTGAGAACTTCGGACATTTTATAAGAATACGTGACGAAGAAAGCATTAGACCAAAGGAAGTGCAGAAGCTTCTTGAGTCAATAGAGGGTAAGCCGGAGGAACCTATCGTCAAGACAATGACACTAAGGTCCCTGAAACAGGCCCGCTACTCCACCGAGTGCAGCGGACATTTCGGACTTGCTGCGAAGTACTACTGTCACTTCACCTCTCCTATCAGAAGATATCCGGATCTTCAGATACATCGTATAATCAAGGAAGATCTCCGGGGCGAGCTTAAGGGAAAAAGGCTTTCACATTATCACAATCTCCTACCGGGCGTTGCCGAGAGATCTTCGACTCTGGAGCGAAGGGCCGATGAGGCGGAAAGAGAAACCGATAAGCTGAAGGAATGCGAATGGATGCAGCATCACCTTGACGAGGAGTTTGACGGTATAGTCTCCGGTCTTACAAACTACGGTATCTATGTTGAACTGCCAAATACCGTGGAGGGAATGGTTTCCCTTAGGCTTATGGACTATGATTATTTCGTGTTTTATGAAGACAAATATGAGTTGGTTGGCGAAAGAACCGGCAGGGTTTACAGGCTCGGGGACAAGGTCCGTGTCAGGGCTATAAGGGCCGACAAGCTCACAAGGACTATAGATTTCCAGTTGATAAGGGATGAGGAGGACTGCTATGGCGAATTATGGTAAAGAGGAAGGCACAAAGCTCATAGCCAACAATAAAAAAGCATATCATGATTATTTTGTAGACGAGACTTACGAGTGCGGCATTGAGCTTGCAGGTACCGAAGTAAAGTCACTGAGACTGGGCCAATGCTCCATCAAAGAGGCTTACTGCGGCATAAGAAACGGCGAGGTCTTCATCCAGGGCATGCATATCAATCCTTATGAGAAGGGTAATATCTTCAATAAGGACGCTCTCAGAGACCGTAAGCTTCTCATGCATAAATACGAAATCAACAAGATTCTGGGTAAGCTGAAGGAACAGGGTTACGCTCTCATTCCTCTCCGGGTTTACTTCCGTAAATCTCTTGTGAAGGTGGAGGTTGGTCTCTGCCGTGGTAAGAAGCTTTACGACAAGCGAGCGGATCTTGCGAAGAAGCAGCAAAAGCGTGAGCTTGAGAGAGATTTCAAGGGCGCTAATCTGAGAGTCTGAACCTTTTTTTATAGTTATTATATTATTAACAAGTCTTCTGATGCCGATAAAGATAATGTATAAGTTTGTACACAATTATTCAGTATTTATCGTCGAGCGCACCGTTTGTTAAATGGATGCTCCCCGGCTCTTTCATACTTATACCTTGTCTCTACTGTTTCGTCTTATAGAAATGGGGCTATATGCATCAGAAGACTTTTGTTATTAAGGGCTTAAATGATTTAAATAACCTTACAAAAAACAAGGAAATAAGAAATCTCTTCGCCAATAATTACCATACCTATGCTCAGGTTTACACAACCAGAATTCATAAGGATGACATCGGTGAGATTCTGAATGTCCTTAAGTCCTCTTTTCCGGATATCAAGATAGCCGGTATGTCTTTGTTCGGCGTCGGGGATTTCAACAGTCAGTATACTGCCATACTGAGTTTTATGTTTTTTAAGAGATCCGAAACCCACACTTTTCTTTATGATTTCTCAAAGATTTCTGAAGAAGAAGGTGCCGCTGAGCTTAACAGGAAGCTTAAAAGACTGCCTCATCTTAAGGGTGTTCATCTGTTCCCTGCGGGCAAGAACATTGGCATCTCAAAAATAATTGATGATGTAAGTGATGGTTTTGATGAACTTCCTTTTTTTGGAGCAATGGCAAGCAATCATATTGAGGATTTTTTTCAGGGTGCCCAGCCTTATGTATTTACGGACACCCCTGTTGAATATGGTCTTGTAGCAGTTGCTTACTGCGGAAAAGATCTGAATATAAAAAATGATGCATGTCTCGGGTGGAAACCTTTGGGACGCAGTTTTACTGCCCATGTGAGCAATGACATCGACCTTAAAATCGGTGAAACCTGCCTGGAAAAGCTGGATGATACACCGGTGGCCGAGGTTTATAAATATTATCTGGATGCGGATCTCAATGCCTACAATATGGCTAATATCAATGAATTCCCGCTCATTTTAAAACGAAAGGATGTACCTTTTGTACGTATTCCTTTTTATGCCGGTAAACATGGAGAATTATACTACTATGGTGATATAAAAGAAGGCGAAAAGCTTCAGATTGGTTACGGAAATCCCAAGGAATTGATTGATGAGTCAGAAAAACTCAGCCTGAGGATGCAGGATTTTGTTCCCGAAGCCATGAGTAATTTTGTCTGTGTCAGCAGATATATGCTCCTTAATAACCGATACAAAAAAGAAATTGAATTTTTCACAAGAATGCTCCCCCAGGCCACTCATGCCTTTGGGTCGGGGGAAATATTTAAACAATACGGCGTGGGGGGTCTTCTTGCAGGCTCCATCGTTTCCATATGTTTCCGTGAGGGGCATGTTACGGATTCCACACCAAAAACATATTTCAAACAGAGTACCGAATCGAGGTCCGGAGGTCTGGTGCCGCTTTCGGAAAGGCTTGTTTCCTATCTTGAAAAGACCTCGTATGATCTTAATGAAATGGTTGTGAAGGCAGGCAATGCCAATAAATCAAAGAGCGAGTTTCTGTCAAGAATGTCTCATGAGATAAGGACTCCCATAAATGCCATCATCGGCATGTCAGAGATGATTCTCAGGGAATCCACTGATTTCCAGATTCTTCAATATGCCTCTGGAATCGCCAATTCAGGTGACCATTTACTGAGCCTTGTTAACGATATACTGGATTTCTCAAAGATCGAAGCCGGAAAGATGAATCTTATCCCGGTTGATTTTGATCTCCTGAAGCTGCTTACAGATCTGGTTCAGATCGGACAGCAATACTGTGAGAAGAAAAACCTTAAATTTAATGTTGAGATCAATGAGGATATGCCCTTCATGATCCGTTTTGATGAGATCAGGCTGAAGCAGATTCTCACCAATGTCATATCCAATGCTGTAAAATACACCGAAAAAGGTTCGGTTACCTTTACAATGGATTTCAAAAAAATTGACGAGAACAATGAATATCTGACCATCCATGTTAAGGATACCGGAATAGGTGTAAAACCTGAAGATAAGGACAAACTGTTCCGGGAATTTGAAAGATTTGATGAGAAGAAAAACCGAAGCATACAGGGAACAGGATTAGGTTTGTCCATAGTACAGAGAATTCTGGCTATGGCAGACAGTAAGCTTCAGTTTGTCTCCGAATACGGTGTTGGTTCCGATTTTTACTTCACCATCAAGGTTCCGGTTGTACACTGGGCTACTGTCCGGTCTCATAAGTCTGTATATAAGAGACTTTTACAGGAAAAGCATCTTTATCATGAATCCTTCAGGGCGCCAAAGGCCAGAATCCTGGTTGTGGATGATATAGATGTAAATCGTTTTGTATTTAAGTCTCTCCTGAAAAAGACTGAAGTTGATATAACCGAAGCTTCAAGCGGTGTTCAAGCTGTGGCTTTGTGTAATGATTTTGAATTTGATCTTATATTTATGGATCATCTTATGCCGGATATCGACGGTATAGAAGCTTTTCGCGCCATACGAAAGCTTAAAAAGCCATGGGCAGCAAAGGTACCTGTGATTGCTCTTACCGCCAATGCCATTTCCGGTGCCAGAAACACATATCTGGAAGAAGGTTTTATAGATTATCTTCCAAAACCTATATCACCGGAGCATCTTGAAGCAAAACTTATACAGTACCTGCCAAAGGATAAGGTGGAAATTGTGAAGTCGGATAAGGCAGAATCTGATAAGAATGCTGATTTCCTTAAGGTTAATGCTTCGGCTAAGGATCCGGGTGCCTTCATCACACAGCTGACGGATATCAATCTCATATCAGGTTTGAACTACTGTGGCGATATCCAGACATTAGCAAAAGCGCTTGTGAGTTTTGTTGACGGAATTCCGGGAAATCTTGAAAGACTTAAATCCATAAAAGACAGAAATGCACGTCAGGAATTTACCATGCTGATGCATTCCTTAAAAAGCACCTCCCGAGCCATAGGTGCCACACAGTTAAGCAGATTTGCAGAGGTATTGGAGAAGGCAGGCATAGCCGGTGACGTCGATACCATCATAGAGAACGCTCCTGTCTTTGCGGCAAACCTGAGTGTTATTTATGAAAAACTGAGTCCACTAATGGATTACTTTAAGAAAGATTCTATTCCTGCGGAAGCCGCAGACGCTTTATTAATCAATAAAGATAATCAAAGTGGCAGCATGTCTTCTGCTCCTGTGTCAGGTTCTTCCGCAGATGATAAGAAAGTATTTATAAAAAACAGCTTTGCTGCCGGTCAGTCTACAGGTGCGCCTGCTAATGATCAGAAAGGATTTTCAAAGGGCAGTATACCGTCTGCTGCAGAGATGATTCATTCTGTCGGTGAGCAGAAAGAGGAAAATAATCCGATTGAAAAAATTGGAAAAGTCGAGAAACTGACTTATAATGAAATGGTAGAAGCATTCGAACTTCTAGAACATAAGGCTGAAGAGTATGATCTGGATGCCTGTGAAAAGCTTGTGGATTTCCTTACGGCTCAGTCGGTTTCTCCATATATGAAGAACACTCTTGTAAAAATCAAAGGGGCTCTTGATGATATAGACTGGGATCTGGTACAGCAGCTCGTAAGTAATTTCAATATTAATTACAGTATATTTTAGAAGGACTAACTATGACAGCTGAAGAACAAAAATTAATTCTGTTGGTTGATGATGATATCATGTACCTTAAGATGCTCCATGGTGCATTGATGAAATATTACCGTGTTGCGGTTGCAAAGAACGGGGATCAGGCACTGGCATATCTTAAAAAAAACAAGCCGGATCTGGTACTCCTCGACTATTTCATGCCTGTCAAATCCGGAAGGGAAGTTTTTAAAATCATGCAAAGTGATCCGGCAACCATGGATATTCCGGTTATCTTTCTGACCGGAGCCAATGATTCGGAAAGCGTTATGGAGGTGCTCAAGCTTAAGCCGGCAGGCTATGTGCTGAAGTCCACTTCGCTTAAAGACATTTTTGATACGATATACAATTTCTTCAGAAAGCAAAGTGAGTCGGAAGATGATATATTTGCTTTTTGAAAAAAAGAACCGCCGAAAGGCGGTTCTTCTTTTTAGCTTCTGAGTGAAATTCCGAGTCTCTCAAGACCGTTCAGGATCTTCTTTACTACAGAGTTTATCTCATCGTCTGTAAGGGTGTGATCCTGGGCACGGAGTGTTACTTTATAGGCCATTGACTTGTAGCCTGCAAGAACCTGTGCGCCAACATAGATATCGAAAAGTTCAACTGACTCGCAAAGCTTTCCGGATCTCTGGGTAAGCACGTCTTCTATCTCGCCTGCTGTTACCTTGAGAGGTACAAGCATTGAGAAGTCACGGCTTACTGAAGGGAACTTGGCAAGCGGGGTGAACTTGGTGTCATCATTAACAAGAGGATAAACCTCAGGCATATCAAGAACTGCGATGTATGCTCTGTCACCGATTGAATAGTTCTCAAGCACTGTAGGATGAACCTCTCCCAGGTATCCGATAACCTTGCCATCATAGATGATATTTGCGCGTCGTCCCGGGTGAAGGAATGGCTTCTCACATCCCTGCGCGTCATAGTGGAAACGACCTCTGATTCCAAGCTGGTTAAGGATATTTTCAACATCACCCTTCATATCAAAGAAGTCGTCCTCTCCGATGGAGCCAAGTGTAAGAGTCATGCGCTCGTCAGGAAGCTCGGTGAGAGGTAATGCCTTCGGGATATAAATATTGGCCATCTCATAAAGCTTTGCAACCTTGTTTCTTCTGTTGAAGTTGGTTGAAAGTGAGGTGAGCATTCCGTTCATGCTGGAGGTTCTCATAACAGAGAAGTCCTCACCGAGCGGATTGGAGATCTTGATCTGCTGTCTCTCTGCTGCGTCCTCAGCGAAAAGGAGCTTGTCATAAACCTTCGGAGACTCGAAACTGTACATGAAGGCCTGTGAGTATCCAAGTGCCTGAGCATAATGTCTGACTCTCTCATTGATTGCAAGATCCGGAGCGAGACGGCCTGTTACCTCGGAGCCACCGGGAAGTGAGGTGGGAACATTGGCATAGCCATAGAATCTTGTGATCTCCTCTGCCACGTCGCACATAAGGTGGATGTCCTGACGGAAGGTAGGTGCTGTAACTGTGAGACTGTCTCCGTCTGCACCGATCTCGGTCTTGAGTTCAATGCGCTCAAGGTACTCCTTCATCTCCTGTGCTGTAAGGTTGAAGCCGATGAGATGATTGATCTCGGAAGCTTTGCACTTAACCACTGAAGCCTCGCGCTTTACAGGATAAACATCGATCATTCCGCCGATAACCTCACCTGCATGAAGCTCTTCAATAAGAGCGCAGGCACGGTTGATGGCTGACTCTGCAAGGTTTGGATCGAGACCTTTCTCGAAGTAAGCGGAAGCGTCTGTTCTGTCGCCAACCTTACGGGCACTGAGTCTGATGTTTGTGCCGTCGAAGGTAGCTGCCTCAAATACCATTGTCTTTACATCATCGGTAATTTTTGAGTTCTGACCGCCCATGATTCCGGCGATGCCGATGGCACCCTCCGCGTCACAGATTGTAAGTACAGTGTGGTCAAGCTTTCTCTCCTGCTGATCCAGAGTCTCAAATACCTCTCCGTCCTGAGCACGTTTAACTATGATCTTGTGACCTCTGATCATATCGTAATCGTAGCTGTGCATAGGCTGGCCGTACTCAAGCATTACATAGTTTGTGATATCTACGATGTTGTTGATAGGTCTGATGCCGGCGCTGGCAAGACGGATCTGCATCCACTTTGGAGATGGCTCGATCTTGATGTTCTTAACCATTCTGGCTGTGTATCTCGGGCAGAGATCTGTGTCAATGACTTCGACGCTTAAGTAGTCATTGATATTCTCGCTGTTGCCTGATTTCTCTTCCTTAGGCATTACGAAGGTCTTCTTGAAGGTAGCTGCACCCTCTCTTGCGATTCCGATGACACTGTAGCAGTCAACACGGTTTGAAGTTACCTCATACTCGTGGATAGCGTCATTGAGACCGAGTAATGTAGGAGCATCCTGTCCTACAGGAGTTCCCTCAGGGAAGATGTAAAGGCCTGACTCGGGAGCTTCAGGATAGAACTCTCTGGTTGAGCCCAGCTCTTCGATGGAGCACATCATACCGTAAGACTCGATGCCTCTAAGCTTTCCGGCCTTGATAACTACGCCGTCCTCGGGCATCTCTCCGCCGTCATGTCCTCCGGCAACTTTTCCGCCGTCAAGTACAACGGGAACAACATCGCCAACCTTCTGGTTCTGTGCGCCCGTAACGATCTGAACATTGGCCTCCTGTCCTACGTCTACCTGGCAGATCCAAAGGTGATCTGAGTCCGGGTGCTTCTCCATGGACTTAATCTGGCCGGTTACGATCTTGTCGAGATTTTTATTTAAAATGGTACAGGTCTCAACCTTAGTACCTGTAAGTGTTACTGCGTCTGTCCACTCCTTAGGAGTACAGTCAAGATCAGGAACATACTCCTTGATCCAATTCATTGATGTATTCATTTTGATTCTCCTTTTTTTCTTATCAGAACTGGCTGAGGAAACGTGTGTCGTTCTCGTAGAGAAGTCTCATGTCATCGATCTCGTACTTAAGGAGAGCGATTCTCTCAAGACCTACACCGAAGGCAAAGCCCTGATACTCCTTGGGGTCAATGCCGCACATCTCAAGAACGTGAGGATGAACCATACCGCAGCCGAGAATCTCGATCCAGCCCTCTCCCTTACAGAAACGGCAGCCCTTTGCGCCGCACTTGAAGCAGGAAACATCAACCTCTGCTGATGGCTCTGTAAATGGGAAGTGATGAGGACGGAGTTTTGTTTTGGTATCCGGTCCGAAAAGTTCCTTGGCAAATTTATCAAGTGTCCCCTTAAGATCTGCGAAGGTTACGTGCTTGTCGATAACAAGTCCCTCGATCTGATGGAAGGAAGGTGAATGGGTAGCATCCACTGCATCTGAACGGAAAACACGTCCGGGGCAGATCATACGGATGGGAAGCTTGCCCTGCTCCATAACTCTTGCCTGTACGGATGAGGTCTGGGTACGAAGGAGGATATTGTTATTGATGTAGAAGGTATCCTGCTCGTCTCTTGCGGGATGTCCTGCAGGGATATTGAGCTTTTCGAAGTTGTTCTCGTCATACTCAACTTCAGGTCCTTCAACTACTTCATAACCCATTCCAACGAAGATTTTCTCAACTTCTTCAAGAGCTCTGGTGTTTGGATGAGCATGTCCGTAAGCCATCTTCTTTGCAGGAAGTGTAACGTCGATGGTTTCTGCTGCCATACGTATTTCCTTGGCTTTTTCCTGAAGCTCAGTCATCTGCTGATTGAGTTCTGTTTCGATCTGTTCGCGGATGGCATTGACCATCTGACCGAACTTAGGTCTCTCTTCAGGGCTCAGATCCTTCATTGCCTTAAGCATAGTTGTGATCTCACCTTTTTTTCCGAGATACTTTACACGGATGTCGTTGAGTGCATTGGTATCTTTTGCGTTCTGGATATGCTCCTGCGCGAGCTTTTTAAGCTCTTCCAACTTTGTGTTTTCCATTTGGTCTCTCCTTTGTTTTTTATTCGAGTAGGGAAAAAGAAAAGTCCCCGGGTCTTATTTCTAAGACACAGGGACGAAATGATTCGCGGTACCACCCAGGTTCCTGATGATTTATCATCAGACACTCGATATGCTTAACGCGCATAACACGTTCCGGACTACTGTCAGACTACGCATTCAATGAATAACTCCAAATGCCTCAGTCATTATTTTAGAGACATTTCATTAATCTTACAAAGAAAGCTTAAGTTATAGTTTTCATCCGGACGACTCCGGTGGGAAAATTCATATCAGAATCTCTCAGACCGCTCTCAGCGCCTCACGGTCATTCTCTTGGAGAGGTGGCTCTGTACTACTGTGCACCATCTACGTCTTTTTAATATAAAACTTGTTACATCATATTTCTAAAATGGACAGTTGTCAAGTGGATCAGAGCCGGATGACCGCTGTTAACATGTGAGTTTGACCGCAAACCCAGAATTGTTCAAAATGAGTCAACAATAGCAAGGTAGCTGTATGACTGCTTATCAAGATATATACAAAATGAGTCATCTGATGCTAACTAAAGAATTGACCGCAAATCCAGAATTGTTCAAAATGGGTCAACAATAGCAAGGTAGCTGTATGACTGCATATCAAGATATATACAAAATGAGTCATCTGATGCTATCTAAAGGATTGACCGCAAATCCAGATTTATTCAATATGAGTCAGTCAGCGATATGAGGTTTGCAGAAAATCTATTGCTTCAGGATGATTAACTATTAAATCTATCTCAGAAGTTTTTTTGCCTTCAGGTAATATGCTGTCAGTACTGAGGTTCCTGTTATTATCCAGGAAGCTATATACACCATCATGAGGGAGGTGAAGGTGCCGAAAAGTGGGAAAATAAATAGTACCCACATCACGCGGAAACCGACGCAGCCGAAGACAGTAAGGAAGGTTGGAAGCATTGAGATGCCCATGCCCCTGAGAGCGGATCCGGATACTTCGTAGGAAGCGGCCATCCACTGGAAGATCATTACGTGGGACATACGGGTAAGGGCGAATGCTGCTACCTCAGGGTCTCCGGTGAAGATGGCAATGATACTGTCGTGGAAAATCAGTGAAAGGACATTAATAAGTCCGCAGGATAAGAACGCACTTACGAGGCACATGATAAATATCTTCCTGCATCTGTCCGGCTTCTTCGCACTGTAGTTCTGGCTGATGAAGGTGGTTGCTGCCTGGTTGAAGGCATTAATCCAGAAAAAGCTCATACACTCCATGTTCTGGCTGGCGGTGGAGCCGGCTACTGCGGCTGAACCGAAGCTGTTAATTGAGCTCTGGATGACTGTGTTTGCGATGGCAAATATTACGCCCTGAAGGCCTGCGGGAACTCCTATCTTAAGTACAATGGATAAAACATCTTTCTGAGGCTTTAGTTTGCTGAGCTTTAATCTGAAATCTTCCTCTCCGTTAACGAGGGTTTGCACCACCAGACCCGAAGATATGATGTTGGAGATCACGGTGGCATAGCCGACTCCGGCAACCCCCTGCTTAAAAACGATAACAAAGAGAAGGTTAAGGACGACATTGACCACACCTGCCACTATCAGGGAGTAAAGCGGTGTTTTGCTGTCGCCTTTACTTCTGAGGATCGCTGATCCGAAGTTATAAAGCATGATAAAGGGCATGCCTGCCGAATAGATACGGAGATACTTTATGGCAAGGGGAAGTACGTCCGAGGGCGTGCTGATGGCGGTTAGTATGGGACTTGATAACAGTATGCCCACAAATAAAAGCACTACTCCGCTTCCGCCTGCAAGAAGCATGATGCAGCCTATGGCATCGTTGATCTTTTTTGTTTTGTTTAAGCCGATGAGTCTCGAGATGGCAACATTGGCACCCACGGAAAGACCGATGAAGAGGGAAACAATGAGGCTGATGACGGAGGCATTGGCACCTACTGCCGCCATATCCTGAGAGCTTGCAAAACGTCCAACCACTGCGGTGTCGGCAGTATTGAAGAGCTGCTGTATCATGCTGCTGAGAGCAAGTGGGATGGCGAAAAGCAGGATCTTGTCGAGAAGGGAGCCTTCGAGCATGTTGACGGAGGATTTGGCGGTTTTGGTGGCGGGGTTCATTTTTGTTGTTTCCGGCTTAGATGACATTGTTGATGTATTTGATGGTGTTGTATCTTTTTTAAAACTATTTGTTATGTGACCAAGACCTGCTGTATTTGCACTGTTCATTACTTAAATCCCAATTATTTTAAATTAAAAGGAGGATTTCACGTTCCTCCTTTGCTAAATCACCAGTATGATGATAAGTAACCTTTACATTTATTAGTATCCTATAATAATGCTTTTCTGAATTTCATCAATTGATGAGTCTCACAAATAATATGAATGGTTTAATGCTTATCACAGCATTTTGTTGAAAGCGATTACACAACCTCGCGAGAATAATAAAAATATCCGGCGGACGAGACGGTTAAATGTTTCGTCCGCCGGATAAAGACTAATATATCTAATAATTAGTAACCGGCACATAACGCATTGTACGATTGATGTATTAAAGCGGCTTCTATGGTAATTCATGTGTCAGAAATATAATAAACACTGTACTAAATCCGAAGCTGTTTCCAGTACAGAGGGCCGCCGGTATTATCCCTGGTGTTTTTGGCGGGTATTACGTATTCGAAGTCGGATATTCTGCATAGTATGTTTATACGGTCGAAGCCTGCTTCTTTTATAAGGTCAATGCCTTCCTCGAAGGCTCCGTCCAGGAGTTCTTTTTGGTGCGCGTCTGATGACAGAAGAACTTCTCCTCCTGCTTCTTTTATATATTTAAGAAGCTCAAGAGATGGGTAAGGCTGGTGTTTTCTCTTTCGGTTTACTGCTCCCAGGTTCACTTCAAAGGGTATGCCGTAGGTCACAAGTTTATCTATGGCTTTTCTTGCAGGTGCGAGATATCTCTCATCGCTTTCGTCCAGGAAATGGCCTCCGTCTTCTTTTGAAAGGTCATTGAATCTGGTGATGAGGTCGAGATGTCCTATGAAGGTAGGCTTCAGTCTGTCACATACCATTGACTCAAAGGCGAAATATCTTTCGGACATTTCATAGTAATCACCGTGGAAATACTTTTTGCAATTATCATGGACAGCCTCGGGTGAGCCGTCGACACCGCAGACTTCAGAATCCGGATCTCCTTCTTTGTGAGTGCCATAGGGGGCGGTTTTCTGCCAGAGTTCACTTCCGGGAATCGGGATAAAGTGTGTGGAACCGATGATGTATTCAACTCCTGAGACTGAATCCGGAGTGTAGACATTATCAAGCTCGGCTCCACGGAAGATCCGGATTTTACCTTTATAGAGACTCTGCAGGCGGTTGATTTCTTCTAGATATTTTTCGAAATCCATGGAAACGCCCGGATCCATGTGACCGCTGAAGCCGAGATGAGTGAAGCCTTTTTTGAGGGCTTCCTGAACAACCTCCTCCGGGGAATCGCTGCCGTCACAGAAGGTGGTGTGGGTGTGGTAGTTTGCTTTTATAGTCATAAGACCTCCTTGGCTCAGATTTGAACCATATTTGATATCATATTTCTATCGATATACTTCAGTATCAATCATTTATCTACCATAGAAAACTGTCCAGGTTGATATCACCGGAGAAAACCGCCAAGGTTAATATCACCGGAGAAAACCGCCAAGGTTAATATCACCGGAGAAAACTGTCCAGGTTGATAACTGCCTGTTTACATATCAAGAGGTGCGTCAGATGCAAAAAAGATGCAGTTCTGGGGTACATAAGGGTTTATCTCATCATCACACTGGAGCAAAAAGGTGTAGTTAAAAACTTCTGAAAAAATTTCCATATCCTTTTTAGGCTGTACGGCGCCGTTTCCTTTGAGAGGAATCACAAGGTTTGCAGCATAGATGCCGTCTTCCCTGAGGCAGCTCTTGATGAGGGCAGCGGATTTCCTCAAAAGATCACTGGATTTGTGACCTACGTAGGCGTCATTCAGGATCAGGTCGTATTTCAAAGATTCAGCATTAGCGGAAGCCTTGATCCTGAGGGCAAGGTCGATGAGGTATTTATTGCCGTCTTCCACTATAACCTTCAGGTGCTCACCGTACTTCTCTTCCAGCTCTGTGAGGCCGAAATACTTTCGGGAAATATCGACTATGGTCGGACTGATTTCGATCGCGTCAATATAGCGGTCGGGATACATATCAAGATAATATCGAGGATATGTAAATCCGCCGCCGCCGATCAGCAGTGTCTTCTTTATGTGCTTGTTGATTCTGTAGACCCAGTTAAAGCTTTCCATATAGTCAAAGGGCAGCGCGGTTTCGAGGCCCTCGTCCGTAAAGTTGGCTGACTGCATGGCATCATCAACTAAAAGAAAGCGCATATGATCCCCAAGGTAATAACCTTCGCAGACTTCGATATGTCCGAAATCCGGGTCATCCGTGGAGTAAATTGTTATGCGGTCATCGATGTAATCATCTATATTGAAGTTTTCCATATAGGCTTTCCTGTGTGAGTGTAGCTGCGTTTCAACAGATATCCACTGTGGACGGTTCTCGCCGGAGAGAACCATCCCCGGTGGATATCTGCCTGCTATGTAAAATAAAAAGTGTTTCACTAAAAATAGATTTCTGAAGTATATTCAGAAATCTACTTATAAAATTATAAAATATTCAATTCTCTTTTCCAAGTGCCTGAAGCAGTCTTCTGTAATGCAGGAAAGACGACTGTTCGTTTAGCTCTGTGATTTCATCTAATGTAGCAAACTTGTGGTCTATGGCTTCGGATTGCTCTATAGTTACATCCTTCTCATCAAAAGGAAATACGAAGTGGTATATGTCCACAAAGTAGTTGTCACCCCTCTCGAGGTCTTCATTAATATAGGAAAATACCGGAGTTTTCTGTTCATCCGGACATGCTGAGATATCAAGGCCTGTTTCTTCAATTACCTCACGTTTTACTGTGTCTAATGAAGACTCCCCGGCTTTGGAACCTCCACCCGGGATTTCCCAGGCTCCGGCAGCCCATTTTTTATCCAGAGATCTTTGTGTGATAAGGAGTTTGCCGTCTTCTTCCCTTTCCAGGATCGCCAGGACATACATCATGAACTCACCTTTTTTGAGAGGAGTCTTTCGATCCACTACTCTTCCGGTCTTTTCTTTTTTCTCGTTATATATGTCCATGTATTCGGTTTCTTTGCTCATATATTTTCCTCATCTATAAATGCATGTTTTCCGCCTTTATTACTGACACACAGATGTCGATCCAACCGACTATATGTAAGTTTCATTTGGGAGCTTTAATATCTGACATACATATGTCAATCTAACCGGCTCAATTAAAGTTGTATTTGGAAGCTTTAATATCTGACATACAGATGCAGATATAATCGACACCTTAGAACGGCTTGTTCTCAGGCCAATACTGACACAGTGAGTCATCAAAGCAGCTGTCATTTCCGCGGTGGCATGCAGGACCATCCTTTATAACCTGAACAAGTATGGCGTCTCTGTCGCAGTCTGCCTCCAGGGTAACGATATGCTGGAAGTTTCCGCTGGTGGCGCCCTTCAGCCATAACTCCTGACGTGAACGGGACCAGAAACAGGTGCATCCCTTTTCAAGGCTAATGCTTAAGGACTCTCTGTTCATGTAGGCCAATGTCAGAACGCGCTTTGTTTTGTAGTCCTGAACGATGCAGGGCACCAGACCCTTTTCATCAAATTTAATTTTCTCGATATCAAAATCTTCAATCGCCATAAGCCCCTCACAATCTTACAGAAATACCTTCGTCTCTGAGTGTCTTCTTGAGGTCATCGATCTTTACTTCTCCGAAATGGAAAATGGAAGCCGCAAGACCTGCCGATACATCAGGGATTTCCTTGAAGAGTGTCACAAAATCCTGAATGGAGCCGGCTCCTCCCGAAGCAATGACCGGGACCTTCACAATAGCATTAACAGCTTTGAGCATCTCAAGGTCGAAACCCTGTTTCACGCCGTCGGTATCGATGGAATTGAGAACAACCTCACCTGCTCCGCGCTTTACGCCGTCTTCAATCCATTTAAGAGCATCCATTCCGGTATCCACGCGGCCGCCGTTCAGGAACACATGGAAGCTTCCATCCACACGCTTTGCGTCAACAGACAGAACCACACACTGATTTCCGTATTTTTGAGCCGCCTCATTTATAAGATCGGGATTTTTGATTGCTCCGGAGTTTACAGAAACCTTGTCGGCACCGCACTTCAAAACTCTGTCGAAGTCATCTACTGTATTGATTCCGCCGCCAACTGTCAAAGGGATGAATATCTCGCTGGCCACCTTTGTAAGTATATCAGTGAACAGCTTTCTTCCTTCAAAACTTGCGGTGATATCGTAAAATACCAGCTCATCTGCTCCGCAGTTACTATAATATTTTCCGAGTTCCACAGGGTTATTTACATCCCTGAGACCTTCAAAATTTACACCTTTGACAACGCGCCCGTCTCTGACATCAAGGCACGGAATGATTCGTTTGGTAATCATTACTTCTCCTTAAATGGGGTCAGACCCCATTACAATAATATGAATGATTGTTTAATTCTCTGTAAGGGGGCAGACCCCATTACGGTTTTATTAAGTCACCCGGAATACCACCGGGGACGGTGGATTAACTCTGTGTTTTATTCTTCGGTCAGCATCAGTGCATCTTCAAGCTTGATGGCTCCGTTATACATGGCCTTGCCAAGTATTGCACCGTAGATATCCATAGCCTTCAAAGCTTTAATGTCATCGAGAGTTGAAACTCCGCCGGAGGCAGTGATGTCAATGCCCTGAAGCTTTGAAAGCTTTTCATAAAGCGGAAGATTTGTGCCTTTCATGGCGCCGTCTTTTGAAATGTCTGTGACGATGGCTGTCTTCACGCCCATTTCCCTGAGTTCCTCCAGGAAGTCGAACATGTCCACATCCAGCACCTCAAGCCAGCCTTTAACTGCTACCTTGCCATCCTTTGCGTCCACACCGACAGCGATTTTGTCGCCCCATTTTCCAAGGGTTTCCTTCAGAAATTCTTTATCTGTAACTGCCTTTGTACCAAGGATGACCCTGGATACACCGGCACTGAGATACTTCTCGATAGTCTCAAAGCTTCTGATGCCGCCGCCTATCTCAACCTTGAGACCGGTGTTCTGTGCTATGGATTTTACCACATCAAAATTCGGCGTTGTTCCGTCCTTGGCACCTTCAAGATCCACAAGGTGTAGCCATTTGCCTCCTATTGCTTCGATATCTTTGGCAGTTGCCAGAGGATCCTCGCTATAAACGGTCATCTGTTGGTAGTCGCCTTTCACAAGTCGAACCACCTTTTTGTCGTATAAATCGATTGCCGGAAAAAGCAGCATATATCCTCCTTTTTTACAACTCTGCAAATGCCTTCAATATCTTCATGCCGATCTCACCACTCTTTTCAGGGTGAAATTGAGTGCCATAGACATTACCGTTCTGTACTGCAGCGGTGAGGGGAACTCCGTACTCCGCGGTTGCGATGAGATTTTTGTTGCAATTGAAAGCCGCGTAGCTGTGAACGAAGTAAACGTAGTCCCCTTCCTTGAGCTCTTTAAAGATCGGACTTTCGGCAAATGCCTCTCCCGAAGCTGCGTGAAAGCTTAAAGCATTCCAGCCCATGTGGGGAATGTCAAGGTTTGCAGGAATCACACCTTCTATAGGTCTGACTTCTCCGGGAACCAGTCCCAGACCTTCATGCTCGCCGTATTCAAAGGATTTGTCAAAAAGCATCTGCATGCCGAGGCATATTCCAAGGAATGGTTTTCCGGTAGCCGCCTGTTCCTTTACAAAATCAAAGAGATCTCTGCTTCTGAGCTTCTCAACAGCGTCCTTGAAAGCACCAACACCCGGAAGGATGACTTGATCCGCGGAATCAATGACACTTTTGTCCGAGGTTACAACGGCTTCTTTTCCGATGCTGGCTATTGAGCTTTTCAATGAGAAAAGATTCCCAACACCATAATCTATAATTGCAATCATTATTTCTCCCAATGGGGTCAGACCCCATTACAATATATTTAAAGTTTATTTCAATCCCGGTCTTCTTTACCGAATCGGATGTCCACTGCTCTTGCGTGAGCTGTCAGACCTTCTCGGCGCGCAAACAGTGAGATCTTGTCATAGTCCTTTTCCAGTGCTTCCTTTGTGTAGTAGCTGTACTGCATTTTCTTCACAAAGTCATCCACTGAAAGCGGGCTATAGAAACGGGCTGTTCCGGATGTGGGAAGCGTGTGGTTAGGGCCTGCAAAATAGTCGCCTGTAGGCTCTGCATTGTAGCGTCCCAGGAAAACAGATCCCGCATTCTTTATAAGCGGCAGGTAATCAAAGGGTTGATCCACGCAAACCTCCATGTGCTCAGGAGCGATGCGGTTTGCGGCATCGATTCCTTCTTTAAGGTCTCTTGCAACGATGATCTTTCCGTTGTTCTCGATGGAAGGACGTGCAATATCTTCTCTCGATAACTGCTTGAGCTGAACTTCAAGCTCCTGCTGAACCGCCTTTGCGAGCTCCATTGATTCTGTGATGAGCACGGCAGAAGCATTCTTGTCATGTTCTGCCTGGCTGAGAAGATCTGCGGCTACGAAACGGGGATCTGATTTTCCGTCTGCAAGCACCAGAACCTCCGAAGGTCCAGCAATCATGTCGATTCCCACCTGACCGAAAACCTGCTTCTTGGCTTCTGCTACGAAAGCATTACCCGGGCCCACGATCTTGTCGACTCTCGGTATGGACTCAGTTCCGTATGCCAATGCTGCCACCGCCTGTGCACCACCGATCTTGAAGATTCTTCCAACGCCGGCAACATGAGCTGCCGCAAGGATGTACGGGTTCACAGATCCTTCCTTGTTTGGAGGAGTCACCATGACGATCTCTTCAACTCCCGCGATCTTTGCAGGGATAGAATCCATCAGAACAGTTGAAGGATACGCTGCAGTACCGCCGGGAACATAAAGACCAACCTTCTCAAGAGGGATCACCCTCTGTCCCAGAATAACACCCGGCTTGTCAGCCATGATGAAGCTGTTACGAACCTGCTTCTCATGGAATGCACTTATGTTTTCAGCAGCCTCTTCCAGAACTTTTATAAACTCCGGCTCAACCTGCTTGAGAGCGGCTTCAATCTCCGATTCACTAACCTGGAAATCCGAAAGGTCCACATGATCAAACTTTGAACTGTATTCCTTTAAAGCCTCGTCTCCGTTCTTTCTGACGTTCGCGATGATGTCTTTAACAATATCTTCAACGCTTGAAGTTGGTTCAAACCTGGCAAAGATCTCTTCGTCCTTGATCTTTCCCATTTCAAAAATCTTGATCATTGTGTCTCCTCCCTTTTTTAGTGCTCCAGCTTTATTGTCTGCACCTCTTCGCCGCTCTTCACAATGTTCGAAAGCCCGTCGCGCAGCCTGATGATTTCCTCATGCTTAAACTGATAGCTCACCTTGTTGCACACAAGTCTCGCACTGACCGGCACAACCTCCTGCAGAACCTCCAGATTGTTTTCTCTCAGGGTTCCGCCTGTCTCCACTATGTCAAAGATGACATCGCTGAGACCAAGTAGCGGCGCAATCTCTATGGAACCGTTCAGCTTTATGATGTCAATGTCTCTGCCGATGGACTCATAGTAGGTCCTGGCAACATTAGAAAACTTCGTGGCCACTCTCAGAGTGCGCTCTTCATTGTCGTAAAAGTCCTTGGGCCCGGCCACGCACATCCTGCATTTGCCTATCCCGAGATCCAGAAGTTCATATAAATCCGGATCGTATTCCAGTAGAATGTCTTTGCCGCAGACACCCACGTCAGCCGCGCCACGCTCTACATAGATCGCAACATCCGAAGGCTTAACCCAAAAATATCTCACACCCTTTTCAGGATTTTCAAAAGTGAGCTTTCGGTTTTTCTCAAGGATAGCCGGGCAGTCAAAACCCGCAGCCGCCATCATTGAATAAGTCTTTTCTCCGAGACGGCCCTTTGCCAATGCTATATTAATCATATATCAGCCGCCTCCTTTTCTGCTTCTTTTAATGTAAGAATCTTGCGAGCCCTGATCTTGTGCTCCATGTGGTCCACTTCGTCTGTTCTGACGGTCCGCACCTTGTATTCGGCATGATTGAAGGTCTCGATGACAGCCGCCACCTTTGCAGGCGGGTCTGCTTCTCCGTCATAGGTTATGAGATAATCAACGTCATACCCCGGAATCTTTGTGAGATAGTTTCCGACTGTATCAAGGTCTAATGCGAAGCCGATGGCACCGAAAGATTTCCCCATCTTCTCCGGAAGCTTGTCATATCTTCCGCCTGACAATATGGTAAACGGAATGTCCGCTACAGCTCCCTGGAAAATGATCCCGTTATAGTAGTCCATGGAATTCACAAGTGAGAAATCAAGGTATATGGACTCAAGAACACCGAAGCTTTCAAAAATAGCAGCAAGCTGTGATAAGTGATCTGCCATCCTGGCGGAAATATTGGAAATGGCATACTTCTTGAGTTCTGCCACACCCTCTTTGAAAGGCTTGTAAAGGTCAACCATGCTCTTCAAGGTGTTGGCGCTGGCCTCAGTGATCTTACCCTGCTCCACCAATGCGTCAAAGCCGGCAGCATTCTTCATGGAGAAAAGCTTTAATGCCTCTGCCTGGGCTGTTTCACTAAGACCCATGGTCTCAAACATTTGCCTGAGAAATGCCGCGTCAGAGATACGGATCACAAATCTGTCGGAGATTAGCTGCAGAGACTTAGCCGCAAGGGCTATAACCTCCGCCTCACTGTAGGAGTCAATATTTCCGATACACTCAATTCCGGACTGAAGAATCTCTCTGTAGTGATCGTCCTTCGGGCGATAAACTGTTTCGTTGTAGTAAACCTTCTCCTCGCCCCCGAGATTTGACTTTATGATACTGAGGGTCACGTCGGGCTTAAGGGCCAGGAGTGAACCGTCAAGATCGGTGAAGGTTATGAGCTGGTTTGATTTAAGAAAATCTCTGTTGTCTGCATAGAGATCGTAGGGCTCAAACTTCGTCATCTTAAACTGACGGTAGCCATACTTCTCATATAAGCTGTTTAACTTAGCTGTAATCATTAAGCAAGTACCCCCTTGGTACTGGGAATGTCGGTGCCGAAGCGTTCGTCAGCGGAAACCGCCTCTCGTAATGCTCTGGCAAGTCCTTTGAAGCAGCCTTCCGCAATGTGGTGGCTGTTGAAGCCTGTGATCAGGCGAATGTGCAGCGTGATTCCTGCATTGGCAGCAAAGGCTGTCATGAATTCGGTCACGAGCTGGGTGTCGAAGGTGCCGATCTTTTCTGTTTGAAATGGAATATCTCCATAGAAGCCGCCGCGGCCGCTGATGTCAACAGAAACCAGAACCAGTGCCTCGTCCATGGGAAGGGTCAGGCTTGCGTAGCGCTTGATGCCTTTCTTGTCGCCGAGAGCTTCTTTCAGGGCTTCTCCCAGGGTTATGCCAATGTCTTCGACGCTGTGATGGTCGTCTACCCAGGTGTCTCCTTCGCAGGTGAGGCTCATCTGGATGCCTGAGTGTCTGCTGAAGAGTGTCATCATATGGTCGAAAAAGCCGATGCCGGTTTTGATTTCGGATTCTTTGCCGTCGCCGTCCAGGTCGAGCCATAAATTCACATCTGTCTCATTGGTTACGCGGTTGATTTCTGCTGTTCTCATGATTGCTCCTATAGGTTTATTAAGTCCGTCCGGAAAATGTTCGGATGCGCGCCGGGCCACTCGATTGAAAGTACAGCCTGATTGAAATGTGCGCCCCATCTGCACAAGTGTGTGCATCTGGGTCGTACATTTCAATCAGTCTGTTCTTTCAACTCGCAACCCTTGGCACACATTCCGAACATTTTCCTACGTTGTTGTATATATTTACATGTGTTAATCATTTAGGAATATTGATAGAATCAGTATTCATTTAATATAACTTTAATAGTATCAATTAAAATGTCCATCTCTTCCCTGGAACCGACAGTTATACGGTTGAAGTTGGAGATTTTTGGGTCTGTGAAATGGCGGACAAGGACGCCGCGGTCTTTAAGGGCCCGGTAGAGGGCGCCGCCTTCTATTTTGTCGCTTTCGGCGAAGAGGAAGTTGGTCTGAGATGGTAAAACATTGAAACCAAGCTTCTCGAGTTCTGCTTTGGCGTAAGCCCTGTTTTCTCTTATGGTATTACAGTTCTTTTCGAAATAGGCATTGTCCTTCAGGGCCTCTACTGCGCACTTCATGGAAATGCGGTTTACGTTGTAGGGGTTGTTGGAGTTTCTCAGGGTTTCAAGGTCCTGTATGATGGGGGCGCTTCCTATGGCGAAGCCGACTCTTGCGCCTGCAAGGGATCTTGATTTAGAGAAGGTCTGGACAACCAGGAGGTTTTCGTATTTCGGAACCAGAGCTACTGCGGAGGTGCCTTCTTCTGCGAAATCCACGTAGGCTTCATCAATGATAACTACGTGATCTTTGTTTGCTTCGCAGATTCTGGAAATGTCCTCAAGGCTCATGGCTATTCCGGTCGGAGCATTGGGATTTGCGATGACAATGCTTTTGCCGGATCCTTTGTGGCTGCCGTCAGCATTTTTCTCTCCAAGGAAAGCTTCTACATCAACTGTGAAATCGCTGTTAAGTGGTTTGATATCTGATTCAACCTGATTAAGATTGGCGATTACTATATAGAAGCTGTAAGTTATATCCGGATAAGCGATACCATCTTCACCGAAAGCCATGAATGCATAGTTTAATACTTCATCCGAACCGTTACCTATGAAAACATTGTCTGTTGTCATGGCAAATGTCTCAGCAAGCTGTGCCTTCAGGGGCTTAAGCTCCGGATCTGAATAAAGTCTCAGATCCATTGCTTCGCTTTCGTTTACAGCTTTTATAACTCCCGGTGCCGGTGGAAATGGTGACTCATTTGTATTGAGCTTCACGTACTTTTTGTCCTGTGGCTGCTCTCCCGGTGTGTAGGGTTCCAGTTCTTTATATATCGAGTTAAAAAATACAGACATCTTTATCTCCATTCTGTGTGATGACCACCTGTTGATTATACCGCTTTTTGAAAGTTTTTTCTTCTATAACTATATGGATTCGAAAAAATAATTTGATAAATCAACCGGTGAAACAACTTTATCGCTCTACCAATTTATCACGCTAAAGCGCTATGGAAATAATACAGACTAAACCACCGAATGTCAAGTATATAAGTTTGTTATCCCAGATATACCCTTAAAAACACATAATAATAAAGAGGCCCTTTCGGACCTCTTTAAAAACACGAACTCGTGTAACGTCAAATATACTTTTTAAGACTTATACTTAGCCTGCATTAACATCCCGGCCATCACCTACCAAAGATGCCTGCTCACTCAACTCCTCTGACTCATCATCAAATCCAATCTCAAAATCTGATGAACCCAGAGCGCCTTCAACTAATTTGATAAGCTCAAGAGCTGAACGAAAATATTTAGTCTTGTTGCGGTCAGCCCAAGTAACGCGTCCCTGCCATGTACCATGCTCCTGATCAAGGATCTGGATTACGAATACATTGTCCACCTTACTCGGAGCTTTTTTTCTCTTGTCGTTAGAATTCTCGCTCATGATATCCTCCGTCACACAATCTTACGTTAACAATATACCAAATGAACTATCAAAAAAACTATTAAATCGGAGATAGGATTTGTAATTTTGCGAATAAATTTTAAATATGTTTAAAAATTTTTAAATTTAACAAAAATTTAATATTTTTTCATTTACTCTATTTATATCGATATCCCGTAGCTATCTGTTATTTAAATTTATGTCATTTTATCTTATAATTTATATATATGTATAGACTCAAAATTGATTTTAAAAAACAAGGAGTCAGGCTCCATGAATCTCAAATGTAGACAAATAAGATTTTTATCTTTATTTATCATATTCTTTTGTCTATTGTTCGAAACTTTCTCTACCCTTGTATATGGTTCGGACGATATCGACCGTCAGTATCGTATTCTGTTCATTTCTTCCTATGGTTTCTCCAATGCAGTGGTACCGGATGAGCTCAGTGGATTTGAAGCGGGACTGGAAGAACTAAACTATCAGATTGATTATGAATTCATGGATACAGAGTACTACTATCGCGCTGAAGATATTGACAATTTCAGTGATTATCTTTCTTACAAGATATCTGCCGGTGGAAATTTTGATCTTATCGCCCTGGCGGATGATCAGGCTCTCAGATTCTTAAATAATCATAGACAAACCTTGTTAAAGAATAAACCTGTTGTTTTCTTTGGAGTAAACAACACCACGGAAGCCATGACGACTTCTGATCTTCCCGGAGTCACCGGTATTGCAGAGGTGATAGATATAGAAGGAAATTACAAGCTTATGCAGGAGCTCTTTCCTGACAGAAAAACATTGGTTGCCATAGTTGATGCCACAATATCAGGACAGGGCGATTTTGTGGAATTTATGAAGTTCAAGGATGCTCATCCTGATCTCAAAACAAGAATCATCAATACTTCATACTACACAGCTAATGGTATCAAAGATGTTTTGCACGAACTTGGAGAAGACGATATCATATTATTTCTGGATTTTTCAATCGATGGTGAGTCCAATCTGTATCCCCTTCAGACTGCTGCAAGCTTTATTTCTAAAAATACAACAAATGTACCGATATTCAGGGTGGGCTCTGCCAATATAGAGCATGGCGTGCTTGGCGGTCTGTCCTATTCCTATTATGATGCAGGTCTCATGGCCGGAAGTATGGCGAGAAAAATCCTTCTTGGTGAAGATCCTGATTCCATGCCATTAGTTACAAGCGCAATATCTACTCCATTTTTTGAACAGGGACAGATGGATATCTTCAATCTGAAAAGCAAAGATCTTCCCATTGGTTCAGTTGTTTTGAATGAGCGACAGACATTAACAACATTTTACAGGGATAATTCAACTGTCAGTAATCTTGTGATGCTGACTGCATTGCTTCTGATCATAGTCATAGGACTTCTTCTTGGCAGTAACCGAAGAAGGTACAAACTTATCAGAACAGATTATCTGACCCAACTGCCTAACAGAACATTCATCACCGAGAAAATTGCCAAAGTCGTAGAATCAAAAAAATCTTACGGCATAATCATGATGGACGTGGATCATTTCAAGGGAATAAACGATACAAAAGGACATCAGGTTGGTGATGAAATCCTTGCCGGTGTCGCTGAAAGATTAAAAGAATTTTCAGGAAGAAATATCACATTTGCCAGACTCGGAGGAGATGAATTCTCAGCCATAATCTCAAAAACTGACAAAGAAAAAGTCATCCGCATCTGCGAAAAAATAGTCAGCAGAATGCAGGATGACTTTGAGACCAGTATAGGTACGATCAAAATAACAGTGAGCCTTGGATGTGCACTTTATCCTGAAGATGTGGATGATATAAATGAAGTCATGGAATATGCAGACAAGGCCCTATATGTCACTAAGGAACATGGACGAAATGGTTTCCATCTATTCTCCAAGAACGATATTTCCGTTTGAATCATAGGTATAATAGCCGGTATCAAAGAGTTCTTTTTTAATATTGCTACTATCCAAAGCCTTGGGGATAAGCAGATATGATTTCACATTTTTTCTTCCGTTGTTGTAGCTTGTGGTATCATATCTGCATTCAAAATCCCAACCGCTCTCTTCTATCAGCTTCTCATCCGAAAAACCTCCTTCCAGAACAGCCCTTGTCAGATCAACTGTCACTATGGCTTCGTTTTCCAGAGCCTTAAATACGGTCATACTCTGATTCCCGGACAGTATATTATAAACATTCTTCACGTCGGCGTCCTGTCCTGTAACAATCACTTTATTGTCCTGAGAGTAGTCACTTTTTATAGCATTAACAACTCCTAAGGCAGTGGAGTCATTGGCACATACTACTGCATCGAGCCTGTTATGCTTATAATATGAATTCAAAATGATCTGCATACGCTGCTGTGCAATCTCAGTAGACCAGGTTCCTGTAGCTGTCACATAGAAATCCTTCTGTCTGGAGACTATATTAAGCTTACCTTCCTCGAAATAAGGAGCCAGAGTATCCATCTCTCCATTATAAAAATAACGTGCATTATTATCTACAGGATCTCCTGTCACAATCTCTATATTCCTGGTTTCATCAGAAGCATCAAGCTCAAGTGCGTCTATAATATATTTTGCCTGAAGCTCCCCTACAATGTAATTGTCGAAAGATACATAGTAATCAACCACATCCGTATCCATGAGAAGTCTGTCATAGGCAATTACTTTGACGCCTGCCTGAGATGCCTCATCCAGCACTGAAGAAAGAGTTCCTCCGTCTATGGCAGATACCACAACGAGGTCCACCCCTTCATCTATCATATTCCGAAGTTCACTGATCTGCTTGTCTATCAGATTATCAGCAAAGGAAAGTATAACCTCATAACCGTATTTTTCAAATTCCGATTTCAGGAAGGCTCCGTCCCGGTTCCACCTCTCAAGCTGCTGATCGGGCATGCTGATACCTACTATTATCCGACCGTCATCAGCTCTGTTCACAAGGCTTGACGACACAGCAGAGACTGCCTCCTTATCAGCAGATGTCTCATTTGTTGAAGCTTTGCCGCACCCTGTTATCAAAAGAGTAAACCACATTAAGCTGAGAAAAATAAAATTTATATTTTTCATGAAATAATTATTACCTCACTCAATCCAGGCATCTTTGACACCTGCTTAACTATCTCCAACATCATCGATGACTTTTTTATGTTTAAGCCGACTCTTAACGAGCTCATTTAAATCATGCTCAGTCAGTTCCGGACAATCTTTGCTATATTTTATAGGACTGGTGCTTGCATCTTCTATCATCTTTTTCTGAGATAAGTTTGGTTTCATATCAGAACGCAAAACATAATGCACAGTATCATGAACATATTCTATTAATTCACCGGTTTCTGAATATACATATTCTTTCCCAAAACGAACTAATGGATTTTCAATAGATCCAGGTTCTCCCTGTTTTGGATTGGATTCCCTGGCATATTTTTTTAGTATTTTTTCTTTGACTGAAGCCCTATAAAATCTTCTTCCATTAATAATAACTGAATTATTATCAAGTACTGCCTGATCAGCTTCACTAACTGTATATCTTTTTTTAAAAAACTCTTCATCGGAGAGTTTCTCAAGATAATTAATACTTTTATCGTTTGACATATTCTCTCCTTTCATTGATCATTCCAAATAATCTGCATACTTCATCATCAAATATGTTTTTGCTTCACTTTTATTTGCAGTTCTTGCGGATATTATTCTTGTCTCTTCACCAAAATCTCCAACTTGCTGAACAAATACTACAAAGAGAATGCCTTCTACTTCACCAATTACTGCCCGTGGTCTTGTTTTTGTTGTATCTATCGGATGATTATCATCAATCGGAGAAGAAGGCTCACCTATTACTTGTTCTCTTAATTCACCATCAACATATCTATTATCATCTTCCAACCTGAATTCATCATTAAATACATACGCAGCAGTATAGAAATCTATTCCATGTTCAGTGATATTAGCCTCATTTTTTGATTTATCCCAAACAAACAGTTTTTCTTTAACAGAAAAGTACTCAATCAAATGACTTACACCTTTTTGAAAATATGAATCACCATCCTGTCTGTTTTTTCTATACGCTCTATATTCTTTACGATTGAAATCGGACATATAATTACTTTCCTACTCTATATTATAGCATCCATTAATATATCCAACAATTTTACGATTTTTTTAATCAAATATTTTATACGTGCCTTGTCGGATATTGGCACTATTGTAATTATAATTAATGTTAATGTCAATATGTATTATGGCACAAATGTTATGTCAACCCAAAAATGAAGATTTCCTAAGTATTTTCAAGGGTTTTACCCTTTTGGTTGTTCACAATCCATCGCTAGTTGTACAAAAGTTTTGGAAGTTCACAATCGTAATTCAAAAAATCGGAGGGCATCCTGTATATAAATTGATGCCCTCCGGTCTTAACTACTGTACTGGAGAAAACTGTTTATAAAATTTTCATGGTAAACTGTACTGTTTTCTCATTCATCAATCCTGACAAGTCCGGTGATTTTGAGTGGACTGCTGTCATGTATAATCTGAATAAAGGAAAAAACGATGACCTCAGATTAAAATGCAAACCATTACATGAATACATGATGCTCATAGAACGAATCCGTGATAAAATGAAAATGATCGAGGACATTTCCAAAGCCATAGACGCTGCAGTAGTATCCTGTATCAATGATGGCATACTTAAAGATTTCTTACTGGCCCATAGGGCGGAGGTAGTTACTATGGTATTAACTGAATTTGATGAGATGACATTTGTGGATGGAATCAAAAAAGAAGAACGAGAGGAACAAATTGCCAATATGCTCAAAAAAGGTAAGACTCCTGAACAGATTGTTGACTTCTGTGACTATCCGATGAAACTTGTATTAGAGGTTCAGAGTAACTTAAAGTCAGTTCAAAAACATTGAATCATGCCTTATAGTATCCTGCATAAATGCTGGAATGCTTATTGATTTTTTCTCCCAAATTTATCAGAATTTGAAGGAGGTACCGGAAATGAACGAAGCTCTTATAAAACTTATGAGACCAGAACTTGATGCAGCAAAAAATGAAGGAAAAGCTGAGGGCAAAACGAGTTGGCTGAAGTCACAAAAAGATTAAAAAACGGTTATACAGATGAGAAACTTCTTATCGAAGGCTTTGATCCTGCTATCGTGAAATCCGCCAATGAGTTGTTAGCGGCTTTATCGTAATGATCTACCGAGCATGAAGCTCATGGTTCGAATCCGTGATAAAACGAAAGAAATCAAGGATGTAGCTGAAGCCGTAGATGCCACGGTAGTATCCTGTCTAAATGATGGATTCCTAAAAATATTTCTTACTGGCCCATAGGGCGGAGGTTGTTGGTATGGTTTTAACAGAATTTGATGAGAAAACTTTTGTTGAAGGTATCAAGCAGGAAAGCATTAATGAACATATTGCAAATATGCTGAATTAAGGTAGAACACCTGAACAAATAGCTGAATTCTGTGGTTTTCCTATGAAACTTGTATTAGATGTACAAAAAAACTTAAAAACATTTCAAAAGCAGTAAATCCTGCTTCTGTAGTATCCTGCATATATGATGGAATACTAAAAGATTTCTTACTGGCCCATAGGGCGGAGGTTGTTGGTATGGTTTTAACTGAATTTGATGAGAAAACTTTTGTTGAAGGTATCAGGGCAGAAGGTAAAACCGAAGGCGCTAACGAGTTAGCTGAAGCCACAAAACGAATAAAGAAAGGTTATACCGATGAGAAACTTCTTAACGAAGGTTTTGATCCGGTCATCGTAAAGTCCGCTAATGAATTGTTAGCGGCATTATCGTAAAAATATTTTCTAATAAGCCCATGATACTAGAGTATAGTTTAAAGGATCAGTTTAAATGTAAATCAATATCTATACTGAGATCGACAGAGCTACTATGGTTTTCCCATAGTAGCTCTGTTTGGTATTACATCTAAATATGTTATAAGGTCGTCGAGATAAAAGACGCTCACATGATATCTTATTGTTAATCCTTCAGGAAATTTACATTAAATGTAATTCAAAAAACGGAGGGCATCCTGTATATAAACGGATGCCCTCCGGTCTTAACTGCTGTACTGAAGAAAACTGTTTATAAAATTTTCATGGTAAACGGTACTGTTTTTTTGATATATGTTCCTCTTGCTTGATCGTAAAACCAAAAAGCCGGAGGACATCCTGTTGTTAAATAAGATGTCTTCCAGCTTTTTTTATCTTGAATGGACTTTACTATCTAAATATCACTCCATCCAGTCACCATAAAATGTTTTTGAACTAATCCAGTTCTTAAAAGGATAAAACTTTATTGTTCGTGTCGCATCAAACGGAACTGTATTATTGGTAAATGTTTCATTTGTAGCGGTAATGTTGGCAGAGTCAGTCTTTGTTACTGGTGCCAGTCCCACTTCACAACCATCTCTTGTGACAATCGGATACAAGCCTGTACCCTCATCTAAATAATATGAGTTGTTAATTGAGGCATTATGATATGAATTGTTATGATACAACTGTCCTACAAATGCACCTACAGAGCTAGGTGATCCATTTGCATAACTTAATCCAGCTAAATGGCTATAACTATAGCAATCATTAATTAGCAACTCGCCACTTGACTCTGAACCAACTTTTCCAATAAAGCCTCCTATATAGTGATCATAACTGGTATCTGTAGAATCCGGAGTAAATATTACTGAGTTGGTGTTAAAACAATGTTCAACTGTGCATATTCCAGACAGACTTCCAATGAAACCACCAACGTATTTACCACTGGATATAATATTAAATCGTCCAACTATATTTTCATCAATAGTATCAACAAATACTCCACCTGTAGTATGACCACTTGCATAACAATTATTGACTACGCCTGATGATGCATTAAGATTTCCAATTAGACCACCAACTGATTCACTAAAACCTTGTAAGTACACTGAACTATAACAATTCTGCAAATTAACATTTGCCCAATTAGTATAACCTATCAGTCCTCCTAATGCTGTTGAAATTGTTTCCAGTTTATAACCTCTGGAGTTTATTATACTTCCGTTAGCTGATGTAACTCCTACATTGGAAACGTTTAAGTTATGTACATTATGAAAAGCATCAGTTCCATTATGGAAAGCTAATACACCACCAACATGAGTCCTTCCTTCAAGTTTTAAGTTAGTAGAATTAACAAATGTATTTTCTATTGATACATCTCCAAAAGCATAACCTACAATGCCTCCAACTGAACTGGATCCATTATTCGTGGTAATGTTTAAAGCTGTATTATCAATTTTTGAAGATGCAATCTCTACACCTTGTGATGCAAAGGCAATAAATCCTCCTAAATAACTACTGCCTACAATATCAGGGTCATTAATGTTTAAAGTATTGCAATCAATAGTACATCCGGTAAATATTGCTTTATTATTTGTTTTAGCAACTAAACCGGCAATATTGCGTGGACTGCCACCTGTACATGAGACATTCAGTTCACCTGTGACTCTATTGTCAAATGTTGTAAAGTTGTTTACTCCACAATTCTCAACTTTAAGTTCACCGGAAACTTCTCCAACAAATCCACCGGCATTTGATTTTGCGGTTACGGTAGAAACACCTTTTAAGTGAACATTTGACAAAGTAAGATTTTGTTTTGCAGAACCAACTACTGCACCGGAACTATCAGACTTACCATCTTCATGATTTCCTATATTGTCAGATACAGTATTGATCAATGTAAGATTCTTAACAGTGAAATCCTTATTCGTTCTGCCAAATAATCCTGATACATGTTCTGCTGTTTCATGATCGTCCAAATTCAGGTTATATATTGAATAGCCTCCTCCATCGTATTCAGCTAAAGAATAACTGTCATTTACATATATCGGTCTGAATTTGCCGGAAGATGTATATTTAAAATCCTTATTATATTGATAAATGTATACATTGGAATCAGATGAAACTTGAGAAAGTTCTGTTATATATGGTTCCACCTTTGCTGTATATCCAGTAGTTTTATAGGATCCATCATTTTTCCAATATATATTGTCTGTCTGTACAGCTCTGCTGATTTTGTAAACCTGAGTAGATGTTTCATTTTGTTTTCCGGAAACTGTTACTTCTAGATTTTGTAAATTTCTGCTGTTCGCAATTTTAGCAGTGTATGTTCCGTCACCGTTAGCATCTAAACTTTCAAACAAACTATTGCCTACAGCTTGAGTATTGTTACCTGTCAGATTTTTTGCACCGTCAAATGTATTGCTGACATTGACAAGGACATCTTCACCCGGAAGTGCATTTTCAGGACCTTGACTCATGGTCATCAGATAATCTGATTTAAGAGCTGACAAATCATCAATATAAAAGTTAAGTAATGATGAATTTGGCAGATAATCAAACATAGAAATATATCGTTCAATGTTTACCTGATTTTTCCACTCATCTAATTGAGCAATAGCCTTATAATTATTATCATTATATCTCACCCTGTATATCGTATTGGCACCACTTGTTTGCCCTACAAGCTTTATGTAAGTTTCATAATAATATCCTCCTGGAACAGAAGCATCAGTTACAACACTATATGTTTTATCTTTTGTAAGCCAAATCGATGCTGTCAATCTGTTACCGTTTTCCAGACCAACATAACTTGACCTAGGTATCATCCAGTCACCATAGAATACACAATCATCAGTTCCGATGCCCAATTCTTCATTAACAATACCACGTGCATTATCTTTGAATGGATACTCATTTACATTTGCCATATTGAATGTTTTTATCCATACAGAAGATGCATTATTATTAACTATCATTGGTGAATCTGCCTCAACAAATATAGATTCAGATTCACTGTTTAAATATCCATCTGTACCATTATTTTTATCTACGTTTATTGCTAATAATGACTCGTTAAAGCTAATTCCACGTAATACAGACACATTCTTATAGGTTGGCTTAGAGTGTTGTCTTAGGTGATTCATTCCTGTAAAGCCTCCTACATTATTGGTATTATTGGAATCACCAAATACACGTCCAGCTACATAGCAAGAGTCAAATTTTATGCTTTCTGTAAATTGTAATAATCCTATAAATCCGCCGGCACTAGTACCATGATCTTCAACTGTTTCTTTCCCCTTACCTTGTGCCTTTACAGAAGCCGTTGTGAAACAATCATTGATTTCAATAGGCAAAGTGGATACATGCGTAGCATCACCAGCCCCAAATAAATAGCCAATAAAGCCTCCTGTATTTTTTTGTGACCAAACATTATAACCACCGTCTCCATTATTTAGTATATCTGTGAGGTTTCCATTTACACTGACATCAACTGCTACAGAATCTATATAGTCATGCGTAGACTCAGAAACATGTCCTCCAACAAAACAATCTTTAATAATTGAAGTATTAGTACTATCTTGTGGTTTATAATCTCCTATAAATCCTCCTGCGGATTGTTGAGCGTAAACATAAGTAGAAGCTCCTGAATTAGTAATGTTGAAATTTCCATACCAGGCTCTTCCAATTAATCCTCCGGCTTCAGCAAAATAGCCAAGTGCTTTTATTAAAGAATTTTTACCATAACTATATACTTTATCAACTCTTAATTTTCCTTTATTATAATATGCCCCAAAAAGAGCGCCTGCACTACTAAATAGTGGATTACTACTAGAATAAGCTCCCTTAGTAACTACAGCAAAATCTTCTATTAAACACCTGGAAATATCAATTGTTGAATTACAAGCATTTGATGATAGGTAATTTGATCCACCCAGTCGACCAATTAATACTCCGGCATCTTTATTACCTGTGATAATTACAGAATCTTTTGATGTGACATTTTCAATGGTGAACTTTGGATCTTTTCTATTATTTTCAATATAGATTTCACCAAATACTGCAGCAACATTTCCTGATACAGCATTAACCTTACATCCCAATGTGTTTATATTGGTAGCATTAAATGTGAAATTATCATCAGCAATTATTCTACCTATCACTCCTCCTGCTGAATCACACGAATTACAGTTTATATCAGAATAATTAACTTTAATATTGTTGATATTGTATACTTGATAATTATATTTTGAATAAGCTTTACCAATAACTCCTCCTGCAACACCTGTTGTTGTATTAACTACAGGATAATTAATCTCAATGTTGTATGCATTAAAATCAAGGTAGTGATCTCCAATTACAGTTCCAATCAGAACCCCTGTATCACCTGATGTCCCATTAACTTTAGGATAATTAACTTTAATATTTCCTATAGAAAAGCTTTTATTACTTGTAAAATCAGCTTCTCTAAAGATACCTACATAAGAAGTACCTTTTGGTTCTATTGTTACGTTATTAATCGAGTGATTCTGCCCATCAAACTCAATAAGCTTATAAGCTTCATCTCTCCCAATTCCGTAGAATGAATTATCTGCTGCCAAAGGATTATTTTCATTTGTAGCATTCCATTTAAATATTTTAACCACTTGACCTGATGTATTCTGATCATCATTAATAGCAGTTATGAAATCATTAAAATATTCATCCTCTTCGGTTGTTTGAACAGGCATATGATTTACCTGTTCTGTCCCGTATTGAGCATAAGAATTCCAATACAGATCCTTACAGAGCTTTACCTTTTCAACATTAATACCACATTTGATATTTGAAACAGCATCATCAAGATTCTGTAAATGTCTGAAATTTGTAATAAGCGCAGTTCCGCTATAAGCGGTCTTATCCAGCGCGGGATCAACAATAGCGTAATTTGGATTTATATCACTGTAATAATCTGCATTTTCATAATTTGAGTTAAATGAGCCGTCAGCAAATAAGCTATTGGTAATGCCTACAAATGCTCCGCTGCTTTCATTTGTTTGTGCACTCTGCAACTCTTTACTTGTATAAGGAGCTGTACCGGCCATTGCAGTTATACGGATATCTTCTCCTTCTTTCATACAATCAAATATTTGATGGAATGAGCCTTTAGCTTTTGTGATGTCATCATAAAAAATATAGTACTCATACTGCCCATCTTTTGTTTTAAAATTATAATTCAAAAGTGATTCATGGATATCCGTTGCATGTCCATCAGCTGTATGATTTTGTGTCACTCCACTATTATCTAATTTATAATTTGCATAATATGATTTTTTACTGGTAAGACCTTCTACAAGAACCGATATGGTTTTACCTTCGAATGCGTTACCCTTGAGTACTAATGCCAGCTTTTCCGCATTTCTTATAAATATACCTTTTTTTCTATTATCCTCAGTAACAACAACCCAGTCACCCACATGCTTATTAAGGGAACTATTATCGCCTGACAGCTGGGCAACTGTCTTGTAGGTGTAGTTTTTAGGCAATTCAGGATCCCATCGTTCAGCCACTGCAGCAGTGGTTACTGATATTTCTGTGCCGGCAGTTTCGGAAACTCCTGTAAGAGTTCCACCACTACCCACAGCAGGAACATCATTGAATCCGTTACCCGCTGAGTCCTTGCCTCTCAGATAATAATTTGAACCTGTAGCAGAGATAGTGCCGGTTCCAGCAAAGCCTCCCACTGTCCCGCCTTCAGTCACAGAAACAAGACCTGCGCTGTAGACATTATTTACAGACAGATTTACACACGTTCCAACGAAACCACCGGCTATTTTGCTTCCGGTAAGATTCTTATAATTTGAAGAATAAACAGAAGCTGTGGTATAGGAATTCTTTACAGCAATCGCGTCAGAATGACCTATAAAACCTCCGGTGATGCCATTGGCTATAATGTTAAAATTATCTACATGGGAAGCAGTCTCTCTTGATGATTGCGTACCTGTAGCATAATTTTTATTTTTAGTATGGCCTGACACATAGCATCTTTCGATAATGCTGTCTGAAGTGGGACTATCAACGGATCCGATGAAGCCACCTGCGATACCACCGCCGGTATCACCGCCAGGTTCAACATCAGCATAAACATATGCTGTACTGTAAGTATCCCTGATATCAACCTTTCCTGTCGTAAGGCCGGCTATGCCTCCTGCTACGTTTCCTGCCACGTTCAGATTCTCACCGGATACATGACACTTACTGATAGTGAGATCAGTATCAGATTTACCAACTAAACCTCCTGAAGTATTACCAACCGGATTAAAATCCTTTCCCTCAACGTAAGAATCCGTGATAGTGCATGCCGCTACAGCATAGCCTACTATTCCACCTGAATTATTTCCTAGTATATTCAGTTTATCTGAAGAAACATAGGATCTGTTTACTGTAAGTGTATCGGTGGTTCTTCCGATTAAACCACCGCCGGCATTTACTCCGCCCATACCGGCAGAAATATTTATAGTCTTTGTATTGTCAGCACCCTTTACATTAACATATTCAAAGGTGATCGGAGTTGAAGCCAAACCTACAGCGCTTCCGGCATCACCTGAAGAAGCCGAAAAATCACAGTCGACTATATCAACATTCTTCATCCTGAAGTTTATATTCTCTCCGGTACGGTCTACAGTTCCGATTATGCCGGAATTTCCGCCATTACCGCCTGTGGAATTAATATTCTTAATCACATGGTTGGTTCCGTCATATTCCTTCAGGTCGGTATTATAGATACCATAGTAATTCTGTATCGAAGTATTGGTTCCATCGTAGATTGTAGTTCCTAAGTCAGTTACGAAATCAGCATAATCAATATCGGCTATCTGCTTTGCAATAATCTCATTAATGGCAGGTTCACCGGTTTTGGCTGCTTTTGAAAAATTGGATATTGATGTATCCAGATTCTCAAGATGTCTTATGTTACTGAGGATGGCAATGCCGTCTGAAGATCCCTCATATTTGTTGTAGCTGTTAAATAAGCTGTTATCGATAACATGGTTACTTTCAACCGGATTTGCGAATCTTGTTCTGTCACTTAATTCGGCAACAAGTTCGATATCTTCGCCGGGGATAAGCGGACCGCTTGTTGTTTCGTTCGTATTATGGGTCTCGACTACAAACTGATCGTAAAAATGTTTATTGGGGGTTGTAATATCGTCGAGATCAAACTCTATTCTTTTATCGTTAGTTAACTGAATAGTCTTGTAATTTCCGCTGGTCTTTCCTGTGACTGTTAATGTAACAATCTGGTTACTGTTATCAGCATTCACAGTACTGTCAAAATTTGGATTTTGAATAATGGCTGTAAGTTTATTTCCATTGGAAACCGATAAAATAAGCGGCAGCAGTTTGGTACCGGGAATGATGTCCTTGTTCTTGCCTCCGAAATAGCCGATAACCGTATTGTCTGTAAAGTTCTTTCTCTTAGCTTTACTTTCAACTGCTTCTTTTATTGCATTATCATCAACATCACTCGCAGTGAATGTATAAATGCTCTGTCCTCCAAAACCTGTATGTGCATTACCCGAATAGAAAACAGAAAGTACAGTTCCGGAATTTGCTTCATAAACTATCATGTAGTTTCCGTTTTCGGATACTTCATTGTCTATTGCAAACTGAGGAAGCATATAGTTCAGGATCTTGTTTTTTGGTGAAGCTGCTGTATGAATAACTACACGGTATTCATGTTCACCGGATTTGTCACCTGCAACGTCATTCACATAAGAAGGCCTTGAAATCACGGTGCCAAAGTCTGATTCATCTGATGAGCCGTCTCTGGCTAATCTCAGTTCTTCTTCATACTCTCCGCTTGCATAAGCAGAACTCAGGTGATTCTGTGCAGCAATAAGCATTTCTTTCGCTGTCTCATCCATTTCCAATGCCTGAAGTCCGCGAATATATGTACTCACACCAACAAAAGAAATTCCTGCAAGTATCGCCATGATGGCAATGACCACAAGAAGTTCTGAAAGCATAAAGCCTGCCTTGTTTGATGTTGTTTTCAGTCTGTTAATCTTCATACTCTATCACCCATTAAGAAGTTAAATACAAATGTTTCCTACTTTTTTAAATATATTTTAAAGATATCAGGCTCATATTTTCTTAAATAATGCCTGACACTTTGTATATGTCATCGACAAAACTATAGGGAAATATTATACAAAAGCTGTTTCATCCATTTCCATCATCTGAAGACTGCGAATATATGTATTCACACCAACAAAAGAAACTCCTGCGAGGATTGCCATTATGGCAATAACCACCAGAAGTTCCGAAAGCATAAAACCAGCCTTATTAAGTTTGTTTTTAAATCTAAGCATCATCATATTCTGTCACCATTCAACAGTTTTATTTCATAGTTTTCCACCTTGATAAGTTCTGTTCCATCTGATTTACATACTGATACCGTGACTGATAAGATTCCTGATCCTTTATTTGTGACTACCCAATTGTTATAAAGTGATGTGGAATTCTGATATGAAACCATGGGATAAAATGTTGTGCTGCCTTCACCATAACTAATACATATCCCTTTATCTTTATTTGCTTCATTTTGAAACTTGATGGTTTCTTTGCCGTTTTTTACATGTTCAAATGTAATAGAATTCGTTGTTACATTGATTGAATCCGGTAATGCATAAATCAGCTCATCATGTAAAGCGGTAATGGTATTTGTAAGCATTAACTGGGCATTGGTATGCTCGGTTATCTGTTTATAAGCTCTTGAGGCACTTATGATACCTGTGGTAACCATGATTCCCACAAATGACATAATGATCATTGTTGAGAGTGTCTCTGTAAGTGAGAAACCACTTTTACTATTCAGTTTTCTGAAAAAATAATAAAGCTTCTTCACCTGTATCACCCTGTCATTCTTAACTTCCTGTTTTTTCATAACCAAAATACATCACACCGTTTTTGTTGGTATAAATGGTTATAGGTATTTCAGCAGAATGCAAATCATTAATTGTTACATCTCTTTTTGAAAATAACTGAGAAAAACCATCATAATACTCTACGATCTTTTTATTACTTTCATCTACAATGGCTTTGGAAGCCATAACCATTCCGGCAAACATCACCATGGAAAGAGCTGCAATCAATGTAGCCACCAAGGTTTCAGCGATGGTTTCGCCTTTTTTGTTTTTTAGTTTTTTAATAAAAGACATAACATCAACCTTTCTTTATATCTCTTACTTTGAAATCGAATTTATACTCGTTAGTGTATGTAGTGGTTGTTGTGGTGGTTGTAGTTCCTTCATCATCACCGTCGGTCTCTACTATTACATCAACAGAACTTTTGCAAGGAACATCGACATCAACAGTCAATGTCATTATGTACTTATCCTTGTTAGGTTTCTCATATATTGTATCTGCATTTTGAACTCTATAGGTTAAAACACCGGTTGAATCGAGATTAATATCTATATCTACATTAAGATCTTCGATAATACTATAACCATTATTAGGATCAGGTAACTTAATCTCTTGAGAAACCTTTAAAGTATTTAGTGCTTCTTCATTAGTGACACTATCTTTCACCATGCCCTTAAACCATTTTTTGTTAAAGGCATCATGTTTTTCTTTGTCTGTTGCTCCTCCGGATTCTGAATCGAAATCATCAACAGAGGCTTTAGCAGAAGCTTTCCCGGACTCTTCTTCATCGTCTTTACCGTATGGTGCAACATAGTCTGCGGTTGACGTTTTTAATACATAATTACTGATTCTCGTTTCCTCATTATTCCCTGTATCGTTCTTGTCTGCCAGACCTTTAACCCAAAAACAAATAGGAAAATCGTCATCAAATTGTTGGTAACTTACGTTATATTTTGTCGTAGTAGTAGTTTCTGTGTGAGTGTGTTTAGTTCCATCTTCGTCTTCTGTTACAGTTTTGGTTTCAACTTCTGTAACAACCAACTGATCGGTAAATGCAATATTCATTTCCTTCATCTGCTGTTCACACATCTTTATGGCTGACCTTACAGCGAAGTAGTTCTGGTCTCTCCGCTTCATGTTCTCAAGTCTGCCTGCGGATACACCGGCACTGGTCAGGATCATGGACCCTGTGACCGCACAAACGATAAAAAACAAGAGGGCCAACATGAGTGTAGCGCCATTATTTGATTGTAACTTTCTCAGCACCTTTCCCATTTGACCCTCTTTAATTATCTTGTTTTATGAAAGTACTTATGATTATGTCTTTCGTTATTCGTTTTTAAACAACCTGTTTCGGGATATATCCAGATCAGTACTTAACACCATGTTCTTCTGCTATTGACTCTGCCATTGTTTCCAATGTACTTCTCTGAAGGCCTGAAAAATCAGCACCAGCGAGACCAACATGACCTCCTGAAGTATTGCTCTTTGCCATATCAAGACCCGCTGTTGTAACTGCACCGATAAGTGTCTCATAGAAAGTGACACTTAGATTGCAATTGATGGGGCTTGTGAGCAAGGTTATATAAGTATTTGAAGATTTATCGGTAGCTGAGATGGTGATATCGCTTATCATGCATCTGTACTTACTGTCATGAAGCCTCTGTAGTATATCTCTGCATACTCTGTAGTTTGCTGTTGAGAAGTTGATATTAATTGTTCTTCTTACGGTGTCGTCAGTTGCTACAGGTGTCTGAAAGCTGTAGTTATACTTTTCGGCAAGAGGAACAAATATAGAGTTAAGGAGCGCAGCTTCAGACTTGAAGTTGTCGTAGGTTGCAACAACACCTGTCAGGGTATCCTGATTGGTAGTAACCTCATCCTTCATGTCTTGAATCATTTTTTGCTTTTTAAGCTCCGTCTCTATCTGCTGTTCTATCTCAAAGGTATCAGCTTTTGCTATTCTTTCCTGTACCGGGATTTTCACAAATCTGTAGTAAACAAGGCAGAGCAAGGCTATAACTACGATGAGAAGAAATGCTTTTTCAAATTTTGAAAAGGGTCGTTTCAGCATTTATTGCTCCTAAATCAATGTAATGGATTAATTGATGAATCTACTGTTCCCAAAGGTGAGGACGGACCAAAACTTGAGTTGGTAACAGGACTTGAATCTGATGATGCTCCGGTTCCAACTGTTGGACCCGATGTCGAAGATGAAATCGGTGATCCGGACGTTGATGTCGGAGATCCTCCTGAAATAGTAACATTACCACCAAACTGACTTGTATCTGTATCAATATATGAAGTCTGGCTGCTGGCGGAAGAAGCTGCCTGTTGTTGTGCCTGAGCCTGAGCAGCTGCCTGAGCAGCCTGCTGTTCTCTCTGCTTAGCGGCTGCCTGCTGTTGTGAAGCTGCCTGAGCATCAGCTGCCTTCTGTGCAGCCTGTGCTTTAGCCTTGGCATCTGAACTACTGCTTGATGAACTTGACTTTGAGCTTGAAGATTTCGAATCCGAAGAAGACTTTGACTTATTGTCTTTAGAGCTTTTATCTTCCTTTTTGGTATCCTTCTTCTCTTCTGTCTTTTCTTCCGTATCTTCGGAAGGTTGCTCTATGATTGCCGGTACATAAACATTTGTACCTGTTGCAAAGCCTGTCGGACTTGCATCAAGGTAGGCATCCACTGCTGTCTCACCGTTAGCAAGTGCTGCCTCAACCTCCGCCGGTGAACGGAAGTTTACGGTTATGGAAGCATCCACATATAACGGAGTAAGGACATTCCCATCCTCATCTACCTCAACCTGTGTGTTGTTTTTCTTATCAACTGTACTTGCTGTCTGAGCTGTTACATATCCAACATACTCCGACTCTTCAAGTTGTTTGATGATCTCCGGAATCATTTCTGCTTCAGGCACACCTAAGTTTATATGTGCAATGTTATCAACGATCTTGATATTCTGTATACCGCCTGTGGTATGTATACGCTGATCGAGGACATTCAGCATGGTTATCTTGTCCTGAGCTGCAACTTCGCTTTCGGTAAGAAAACCGTTTCCATAATGACTATACTCAGTGATGACATTTGCATATTCATTGTTTTCGGCTTGAAGAGCATGAAGCTCTTCAAGCTTTTGATTAAAGTGACTTTCTGCTGCGTCAGCCTTACTTAGCTGTGCACTTACTCCGTATTTCGAGAAGAAATACAAAGCAACAAGATACAACATAAATATCAACAAAGTGAAAACGATATCAGTTCTCGTCTTCTCTTTATACATGAGATTTATGGTTTTCTTGACAGGTAACTTCCTTGCCCTACCGATCTGTATTTTGTTTGCATTAGCTTTAAGTGCCAAATCGGTACCCTCCCTTTAAATTCATGAAGTTTGTCCTTTTAAAAATCGTTCAGTAAGTTCTTCTATGGCTCTGTCAGTATCCGTATCATATTCGTCTTCGTCCAAATGTTTTACCCATTGATCATCGGATTCTTTGACAGGATCATCCATATAGTCGTTTAGTCTGATAAGTCTTGCAGCAAAATCATTTTCTGAAGACTCTTCTGTCTTTGTATCATTGTTTGTTGAAGATTCTGCTTCCTGACCATCAGAAGACTTTTTAGCAAGACTTCTTATCAGATCGAAGGCCTGTTGCTCCAGCTCATCTTCAGAGATATCTCTCGAAAACATCGGAGGTTCCTGCTTCTCCTCTACAGCATTTACTACCGGAGAAGCTTCCTGAACCGGTGGTGTCACTGACTCGATGACAGGTGATGTTTCCTTGACAGATGCTTCCTGTACAGCTGCCACCACTGATTCAATGACTGGTGGTTTATTCTGAACAGATGTAGTCGTTGGATTAGCTATAGAATGTACATCCTGGACTGAAGCAATCAATGATTCGACCACAGTAGGTTTTTCCTGAACCGGTGGTGTCACTGATTCAACGACAGGCGAAATTTCCTGAACCGGTGCTGACACCGACTCAATTACCGGTGGTGCATTCCGGACTACAGGCTCTTCCACTGATTTGATCACAGGAAGTTTCTCCTGAACAGGTTCAGCCACGTCTTTGATGACCGGGGCTACATTCTGAACCGGTTCAGCCTTTGCTTCCATGGTTGAAACATGTTCTTCCAAACCAATCGGTTTAAGCTCTGAATTATTTGTAAACTGTTTCAGATCCTGTGAACTTAGTGGAGCTGAAACCGCCCATTCTGTAATAACTGGTTCACGTATAGGTTTGATAATCGGCTGTGTTTCCGGTTCCGGTGTGAATTTTGATACCGGCACAGTTTCGGAAGTCTCAGGCTCTGATGTTGGTATAATCAGAGGAACAACTTCAGAAGTAACCTGCTGAACAACAGGTTCCGGTGTAGGCTTGATAACAGGAACAGCATCTGTGACTACCTGTTGCTGTACAGCATTTACGACCGGCTGTATTACCGGCTCCGGTGTAGGATTTATCACCGGTACAGTATTTGAAAATACCGGTTGCTGTATAGTATCAACCACCGGCTGTACTACAGGCTCCGGTGTGGGCTTGATTTCAGGCACTGCATCTGTGACTACCGGTTGTTGTACGGTTTCAACGACTGGCTGTACTATCGGTTGAACAACAGGCTCTGGATCAGTTTGTATCACTGGTACAACGTTTGTAGGAACCGGTTGAGGTATAGGTTGCTGTACAGCTTCAACCACTGGCTGTACTGCCGGCTGAACAATCGGCTCCGGTGCGGGCATCGGTGTAGGTATCGCTGCAGGCATCGGTGCCGCCTGGCTCTCGGCTTCAACTGCTTTACTTACCTGTGAAGCCAGAGAGTTAAGGTCTGTATCATTGGCATTCAGCTTTGTTTCGGAGACAGGTTTTTCTACGGTACCTCTATACTCTTCGTCTTTGAAGGAATCTATCTTCTGCTGCTCATACTTTTCGATATGAGCTCTGAACCTGTCAGCCTCCTCAGCTGTCAGAGGCTTAGGCTCATAATCGGGATCCACGGTGATTCCATGGCTTTGGGGACAGGAGATGAAGCTATCTCTTACTTCATCGTCCATTACAGCTACCAGATCGCCTAAAGGTCTCACAGGAAGATTAACGGTTTCAGAAAGAACCTTTATATATTTCCTGATGTTGCTGACTCCGCCGCAATAGTACAGTGTATCGATATTGTTGTTGTTATTGCTGTAGCTATAGAAGTTAAGAGCTCTCATGATCTCAACCGCTCTGTTTTCATACATCTGAACCAGACTTGGATGAGACTGTATATTATTGAGATTTTCTTCCAAAGCCAGATGCGAGATATGTATATCTGTACCGTTTATCTCACTTATTTTTTCTGCCAATGCATAACCACCGGGTTCAAATGTTCTGGTGGCGTTGTATATTCCTTTATTATAGAAATGAATCTTGAAGCTCTGATCTCCCATGTCGAGGATCGCAAAATCCTTCTGCTCCTCGATGGAGAATTGCTGTTTGTATGCACCCAGAATTCTCTGGATTCCGATAACCTCCGGAACCAGTCCGATAGGAACCAGCTTTGCAGCCTTTGCCATCTTACGGTAGCGTTCAATGAGCTCCTTACTGCAGGCTACGGCCTGAAGCCTCATACTCTTATCTGTCTTTTCTATAACCGCATAGTCATAGAAATATTTGTCTGAACTTTCAGAAATGTAGTCATGGAACTCAAACGGAAGATTCAGCTCAAGTTGCTGTAGATTCATAAGAGGCAGCTCGATATTACGGATATAAACACCGTTCAGAGGCACACTGAAGATTACATTTTTACATTTTATGCCGTGCTGTTTCAGAGTGTCACGGAGAAATTCTGACATGGCATCCCAATACTGGATCATGCCGTCTTTTACCGCATTGTCCGGTACGTTCTCATAAAAGTAACTCTTTAATTGTCCTTTAACTACATAAGAAACCGATATACGGTAATTACCTATGCTAATGCCGACAACCTTATTGATTCTCATCATTAACCCCTAACTAATGTGTACTAAACATTTAAATAGAATCCTTATTGAAAGGTTCCGTAATCCCTAAAACATTATCTAAAACAAAAGACCGATATACCAGTCCACAAATTCACTTCCTATAAAAATAGAAATCATTACAGCAAGTGAAATTGAAGGTCCAAAAGGTATTTTGTCTTTTTTTAATATAAAAACAAATATGAGTCCAACGATGCAGCTTAGGATGAGATTAAAAAGTGCCACCCCGGGTCTCATATAAAGTCCCGTCATAAATAACAGTTTAATGTCTCCGCCTCCCAGACTTTCCTTTCCTGATATTTTGTCGAAGACGATTGATAAAACAAGCATAAACAGCGCTATTCCAAAACCGCTTATAAGCCCGGACTTTAAGTCCTGAAGCAATAGCTCAATAGTGCTCAGGGATTCGATTTCGGGCATTTCCACCATGTTTTCGGCTTTTAAAACATCATTTGCAAAACAGGAAGTGACGCCCTGACCTTTAGTGAGTGCTATCATGGACAGAGTCATTAGCCACCAGATGATGCCCATAACATGAAACCTGTCCGGAATAATAAAGGTCTTGAGATCCACCAGACTAAGTCCCATGAGAATAACTGCAAGTCCCATGTATCGCAGTGCCTTGAAGGAAAGATCAAATTTCAATACAAGAATTACAAACGTAACGCCTAATATAAATTCAACCCAGGTTGACTCCGAACTTATCTTGGCTCCGCAGTGACTGCATCTTCCTTTCGATTTGAGATAAGATACTATGGGGATAAGATCCGATGCAGTGAGCGGTGTTCCGCAAACATCACAATGAGAGCGTCCTTTGAGAACACTCTCCTGCTTTACAATTCGCCATGCCATACAATCGATAAAACTACCGAGAACAGTTCCGAGAATAAATACTATAGTCAGAATATAAAAAGTTAATCCTAAACTTGTATGGTTCATATGATCCCCTGCATATAAAACAAGAGTATGATTCCCTTCGGTGACTCTTGATGCACCATTATTAAATTCCGATAAAATTTATTAAAAAAAATCCCTTATTGATACGTCGACTTAAGATAATTCAAATATAAGCTAAATATAGTAATTTTCGCCAAAAATCTTAAAAAAAAGATTAAATTTCCGCTAAAACTTTGTTGGGTGAGCTCGTAAAAAAGATTCAAAAGAGTAGCAGTACAATGTAATTTAATGTGAGAATTGAATAGAGTCTGTCTGTGAAATTATTAACTTTCTTGTCGAAATATTAAAATTTTGCGCTCCAGTATTGAATTTAATCACTCTGATGTTATACTTCAGTTGTTTAATAGTGTGAGGGGACAATATATTACTCCCGCATACACAGCGTATCACTTAAAAGCGGTGCATGCGCAATTAATGTTCTTAAACCAGGAGGGTTATATATGAAGTTAAAGAAGCTTTTAACAGCAACAATCGCTGCTCTTATGATCACAGGATCAGCAATGACAGCTATGGCAGGATGGATTGCCAATGGTAATTCATGGTACTATCTCAAGAGCGATGGCACATGGGCTGTTAATCAGTGGGTAGGCAACTACTATCTCGGACCTCAGGGCGTTATGCTCACAAACACATGGACACCGGATGGTTATTTCGTAGGCGCTGATGGAAAGTGGATACCAAATGCAAATACTACAGATGTAAACTCATCTATCGCTCTTATCGGAACATATCAGTGGACATACACAGAGTATGGCTCTAGTGTTACTCCTGCAACTTTTATTGATACACGTGAAGTTTCCATTAACACTGATAAGTCTCTTACAGTTATCGAGCGTGTAAACGGACAGGGCGCTACAACATCACAGGTATCATTCATCTCAACAAATCATTACTTAAGTGTTATCAATGATCGTACATTCGATTTCAACAATGGTGAAATGACCATCACAAATACTGATGGAACCATTATGCACTTTACAAAGATTGCTTAATCTGAAACTCATATAGAAAAGTTATAAGTCCTACGCATTGCGTGGGACTTATTTTTTATCCACCCCGTGTGGATTTATTTTTGCGATAAAATTGTCACGCGGTATTGTGCTTATACAAAAGCACATGTGACGGATAATAAAAAAGATCCCAAGACAGTTAACCATCTCAGGATCTTATTCTATTCTATAAATGAAATTCAATACTCTGACCATACACATCTTTCCTCACTCAAAGATTTTTGTTGCCTGAAAATCAAACAACACGGTCATAAGTAGATCTTTCTTCATCCACTAAATAATCGCTGTCCAAAGTATACGTGCTATCTGCATAAACATCCACATTACGATATGCAACATCGGAATAATGAATCTTTGCATTACGTATCTCTTCTTTAGACTTTGCCTGTTTTAAAATACGCTTGTACTCTTTTACTTCCTGCTCCCTTTGAGTAACCTTACGATAGGAATCGGGATCATACTGCTGGAGATAAGCCTTCTCATCAGAAGTAAGCTTTTGTCCGGAGTCAGCCTTGCGCTTTAACTGATCAAGGTTTTGCTGATTAGGACGCTCAAAGAGAATCCTGTTCTCTTCCTTTGCCTGTTCTGAAGTTTCATTCTGAAACTTTCTGCTTTCAGACTGATTTGTTTGATCCAGCTTCTGGTTGTTGCGGCTCCGCAAATCTAAATACTGCTGCCAGCGATTTTCCGTACTGATCCGTTCCTGGTTATCGTATCTGGCTACACCCTCGATTGCCTGATAACTCATTTTGAACCTCCTTGTAAATGCTAACGACTCTCCTTCGCCGTTAATATGTAGTTACAATACACGTACATAGTATTTTATGAATTTATTATAGTATAGATTTTCTAAATAGCAAACAGAATATAAGTAGTTTTTTCAAAAATAAAATTAAAAATCTATAAACTTTATAAATTAATTTTAATAATTCGTACTATGAAGTTTTTTTGAACGGGTTTTGAGGAAGTAATCGGGGGACAGGAACAGTTACTGCAGGAGAAAACTATCCATGTTATTTTATCTTTGGAGGTGAAAAATAAACAGGTCTCGTATGTAAGAGACCTGTTTATATGTTAAAAAATTTTATAAACTTCTGCTTAGCCGTACTGTCCTGCTTTCTTCTTAATGGAGAATTTATCACACATTTCAACAGCAAATGGTATAGGATAAAGCTGCACCATGGTAGAATGTATCAGATCACCGATATCCATCTTGAATGCCACCTTAACAAACTGTTCCGTATTGGAATCAAAGATCTTTTCAAAGACTTTGACACTATCTACATCGATTTTACATACATCAGGCGGACTGATATCAACCATACGATCCAGCAATGTAGCAAGAGAGCTTGCCGAAGCTCCCATCATCTGATTCATTGCTTCGGAAATGGCACTCATGTGCATATCATCCACTTCTCCTTCGCTGTTTCCGGGTCCACCCATCATGAGATCTGTGATGGCGATAACATCCGGCTCCTGCAGGATGAAAACATTATTTCCATCAAGACCTTTAACATAATGAATCTGTACAAAGATACAGGTATTTTGATAATCATCCAATGCATTGCTTCTACTGATGATACTTACGCCGGGAGTTGTGATATTTACCGGGTTATTTACCATCATGCTAAGATTTGTAGCTGCATTTCCCATACTGATATTTGCGATCTCTCCCAAAATATCCTTTTGCTCATTTGTTAATTCGCTCATTCGTATTCCCTCGATTTTAAATGATCATTTCCTTTATTTGTCTTAAAAAGCAATCTATGTTTTATGCTTACAATATATGAATATTGCCTCCCTGCTTTATCCCAAACACAGCATGTAAACTCCCGGTTGCTCTTCAATACAGAAATAGCTTTCTAATAATATTTATCGGTTAAAGCATTATCTTAATAAGAGGTTTTTTAGAAAATTTAAAGAAAAAACATTTTGCTTCTAATCTGTTTTTGGTTTCCAGCTTCTGGACATATGACCGTCATCATCAAATGCGTAATAATAGTCGTCAATAATTTTTGTCTTGCTTTTTATTTTCTTTCCGTTGGAATCGAAATAGAACCAGTATTCTCTGGTGGTTCCCGCCTTTCTTTCATAAACAGGAAGCTGTATCCACCCTTCCCTAAGGTAACAATCATTCCATTCACCAAAATAGTAGTCTGAAAATACCCAGGCAATGGAATCATAGTCCTGCTGCTTTACATCGGTGGAATCGATCCAGCCATAGAGCATACGACCATTTTTGTCGAAAGCATACTTTTTTCCTTCTATGGTTTTAATGTCTTCTTCCGTAAAGGTTTTACCTGATTTATAAGCTTTTCCGTCATTTCCGAAATAGTACATAAAGTACTGAGCCTTGTAGTTCTTTTTTTCGGACTGATCTATGGGGATTGCTTTCCATGAATCTCTGAGGAGTGCACCATTTGAATCTACGTAGAAATAATCAATGCCATCGGCATTTTCTTCGGCAATCAGCTGGTTTTTGCTAATGTTTCCGTTGGAGTCCAGATAGAACCAGTAACCATTGGCGGACTTCCATGTATCTGTGGCAACAGTGCCGTCATCTTTTATCCATTGCCATACCCCGGAGGTGTTTTTCCACCCTTCGGCATATGAAGTCAAGACACCTGCCGTCGTAATTATGACATATGTATATAGTGTGATCAAAATTCCGGTTTTGATCTTTGTCTTCAGTTTCATCCCCAAATCACCCCTGTCTATATCGCTTGGCATAACGGAAAATATAGAGATAGCTGTTCCCCGTGCTATCTCTATTTGTTTTATCGGATGGAAAACATCGGAGTATTAATAATATTTGTCAGATTTACTCTTTAAATATTTTGAAAGCTTCCTGTATGATTCAAATATGCGAGGAAATCGACGTTGAAAATTACTTTAAATAAATTTGTATTGTTACTGACATGGGAGTTGGTAAGAAATCAAACGTAAAGGTGCAGACCTACTTAAAACCACCGGGGACGGTTCTCGCCGTTGAAAACCGTCCCCGGTGGATAGGAGGCAAACCCCTTGCGGTGTGAGACTACGGATTATCGTCTTCTAAGTCCGCTTTCCTGATAGTACCGGTCTTTGTCTTCATACATTTTCTTATCTGCCATTCGTTCAAGTTCATCTATATCAGATTCCGGATGATCTTTGTGTGTGGCATATCCTATGGACAAAGACATTTGATTAACAAGCTTGCCATGCCACTTTTCAGCTTCCGATAATATATCTTCTTTTAGTTTTTCGGGTTCTGATGAATGTGCAATGATGAAATATTCATCTCCGCCTGTTCTGTAAACACGACCGTTTCCTGCCACAACCAGGGACATGCAGTCTGCCGCGCCCTTTATAAGCTCATCTCCCGCGGCATGGCCTATCTTATCGTTCACGGATTTTAAACCATTTACATCAACTGAATAGATGACAAAATCATCTTCCATTCCGTTGTTTCTTATACTTATAAGATCCTCTTCAAAGCATCTTCTGTTGTAAAGTCTGGTGAGTTCATCCGTCATGGATATACGGACGAGATGCTCTTCACGTTTTTTATCTTCATCAATATTCTGCAGTGTGTAAATAATTACCTGAGGCACACCTTTTTCGTCTACTTCAACCGGGATATACAGTGCCCTATACCATCCTGAGAAGATACTCTCAAATTCATAGGTAATATATTTTTTCCCGATAAGTCTTTTCTGAACAGTTTTTATATTGGTGAATCTCTGGAAATCATTAACATATTTATGAATAACTTCCATTTTTATCTTGCGGTTCATGATGGAATGGGTATAAGAGTTTAAGTCCAATGTATGCTCCACAGGAACTTCCTCTCTCAGTGACATTTCCGTCATCTTCGTGAAATTAAGGAGGTTAACATTGTCATATATCTCCGCCATGGAATTTAAAATATGAAGCTGATCTTTCAACTTCACCTTGTCGGCCTCAATGGTCTGATTCTGGTTGAACATATCCTCGAGATAACTGTTCATGGTTCTCAGAAGACCATAGCCTCCTCCAAGCATTACAACAGTCTCAATGGTCAGTCCGACAATCATATTTATGAAATATGAAGTGACCGAACTAAAGTCTGTTCTTAATGCTCCATAATACGGCGCAGTGATAAAGGTTCCAAGCACCATCATCATATAATTTGTAATGACTGTGGTGAGATAAAACCACTTGTCGCAGAAAAGCAGTGATAGTACAGGCACTGAGAACCATGTAAGATGAATTCCTACATGGGCGTAACACATGTATAAAAGGAGGATTTCCAGGGCCAATAGAGCGAACATACTTACCCAGGCTGATGCCGGTTTCCAGCGTCTCAGATAATAATGAACAAGTGCGATGATCAGCATGGTCAGTGAGATATGAAGACATGTTATCATCTGAACTTTTCGAAATACCCCGGTATAGACTCCGCCTGCAATTGCAGGACCCGTAAGGATACAGAACCACAGAATATTATTCAGGTATTTATTTAGCTTAACCCTGTTATTATTTATGAATTCTCTGTATTTTGTTGAGTTTTCCGGAGAATTCCGGTTCTGGTTGGTGATAGTCTTATTTATGTCCAAAGTGGTGGGTCTCCTCTGCTTTTTGCGCTTTTAGTTGCATCTGCGTTTTTAGTTGCATCTGCAATTTCACTTGAATCTGCACTTTCACTTACATTTGTGCTCTCACTTGCATCTGCGCTTTCACTTGCGCTTACGCTTACACTTGTTCTTACGCTTACACTTGTTCTTACGCTTGCTCTTGCATGCTCATATATTATTAATTTAGTTAAGATATCTGAACACAATAATGCGTTTCTAATTTACTATATATAGTATTTCGTGATAAAACATTTGATTTATAAGTTTTTTATTAGTTTTGGAATAATTATTCTGTAAAGATTTAATCCGGATTCTGATTCAACAATATAAGGTTTAGGATTTGACAATATAAGGTTTAGAATTTGACAACAAATGGATAGGTTCGGCCTCGAATACAATAAAAACCATCTCCCAGCATGACTCAGGATGGATATTAATTGACTTGAAGTCAAAAACAAAAAGTCGGTGGGTTGACTTCAGATGGATAAAACCGGTTATGGAGTCAATGATCACAAGCCAGTGGTATGACTTCAGATGGATAAAACCGGATTTGGAGTCAATGAACATAATCCGGTGGAATGACTCCAGATGGATAAAACCGGTTTTGGAGTCAATGATAGTAAGCCAGTGGAATGACCTCAGATGGATAAAACCGGTTTTGGAGTCAATGAAAGTAAGCCAGTGGAATGACCTCAGATGAATAATACCGGTTTTGGAGTCAATGAAAGTAACCCAGTGGAATGACCTCAGATGGATAAAACCGGATTTGGAGTCAATGAACATAAGCCCGTGGAATGACCTCAAATGGATAAAACCGGTTTTGGAGTCAATGATAGTAAGCCAGTGGAATGACCTCAGATGGATAAAACCGGTTTTGGAGTCAATGAAAGTAAGCCAGTGGAATGACCTCAGATGAATAATACCGGTTTTGGAGTCAATGAAAGTAACCCAGTGGAATGACCTCAGATGGATAAAACCGGATTTGGAGTCAATGAACATAAGCCCGTGGAATGACCTCAAATGGATAAAACCGGTTTTGGAGTCAATGATAGTAAGCCAGTGGAATGACCTCAGATGGATAAAACCGG
>NZ_FNRG01000008.1:0-14624 GCF_900107835.1 Oribacterium sp. KHPX15 | reverse complement strand
GAACATAAGCCCGTGGAATGACCTCAAATGGATAAAACCGGTTTTGGAGTCAATGATAGTAAGCCAGTGGAATGACCTCAGATGGATAAAACCGGCTCTGATTCACACATCTTCTTCTATGTGCAAATCAGAGCCCGTTTAATTATTTATGAGATTTTTCTGATGTCGCGTGTTGCGATTACAGCTACGCCGGTGCCGGCTGCATCTTCTATGAGGACGTCACCGATGCTGATGGGTGCCTTGCAAACTGCGTGGTTGATATCCTGCATAACTGCGAAGATTTTGTCTTTTGGAATGTCGTTTGCTGTTTTGCAGGAAACTCTTTCCTTGTCGCCTTCTTTTACGGCTATGGTAGAAGTTACGATTCTTGTAGGATTAGTAACCTCTTTTCTTGCATATATGTCGCCTCTCTTGCAGGTGTTTCCCGAAACCGAAAGGACTTCTCCTTTATCCATCTCGACTGTGAGTTGGCAGCCCATGGGACAGCCGATACAGGTCAAATGTCTCTGCTCCATAATTCTATTCTCCTATAAGCATTTGTTTCTCGCCGTTTTTTCTGACATACAGTCAGATCTGATCGACTCATATTCACTGGATATAATCTATATGACACTGTTACGAATACATCTTCCTACGGATGTTTTCACCCGTCCTTAAAAAGTGTCATGTAATCCGTATTTACTTTTAATTAGGAAGACATCTTCCTGCGGATGCTTTTGCACATCCACAGAAAGTGTCATATAAACCATGTTTACTCTTTTTCAATCTTGATGGTTATGGTCTCCATCTCAGGTCTTGCCAGCAGGTCTTCCTTCTTTACGATGATCTGTTCCATTTCGCCCGGTGCCAGGATCTGGCGCTTTCTGTGCTGAACTCTCTCGTCTCCGTAATATACAGAAACGTAGGAATCCTTATATACATCGCCGACACGGAAACGGACTGTCAGATTCTCATCCATACGGCCGGGGTCGATGGTTGAAGGAACTGTGTATCTTGCACCGTCGGTTGCAGCAAGCTTAATGAGCTTTCCGGAGGCGTTTTCATCAAGCTGTCCCTTTACATACTTTACTGCGTTCTCTCCGGCACGTCCGGCCTCTTCTGAAACGTAATCTACGAGGTCGTGTACGTGAAGGACATTACCACAGGCGAAGATGCCGGGAACATTGGTCTCGAGGCTCTCGTTTACAACAGGGCCTGAGGTGATGCGGCTCATTTCAATGCCGGCGGACTGTGAAAGCTCATTCTCAGGTATAAGTCCGCAGGAAAGAAGAAGTGTGTCGCAGGTGTAGCGCTCTTCTGTTCCGGGGATCGGCTTACGATCCGGACCAACCTCAGCGATGGTTACAGCGGAGATGTGCTCCTTGCCTTCGATGTCGATGACTGTGTGTGAAAGCTTGAGAGGGATTCCGAAGTCGTCAAGACACTGTACGATGTTTCTCTTGAGTCCGCCTGAGTAAGGCATGAGCTCGGCAACAACCTTTACCTTTGCGCCTTCAAGTGTCATACGGCGTGCCATGATGAGTCCAATGTCTCCGGAGCCCAGTATAACAACTTCTCTTCCGGGCATGTAGCCTTCGATGTTAACAAGTCTCTGTGCGGTCCCTGCTGAGAAGATTCCGGCGGGTCTGTAGCCCGGGATATTGAGAGCTCCTCTCGGACGCTCGCGGCATCCCATGGCGAGGATTACTGCTCCTGCCTGAATCCGGAACATTCCGTCTGTGCGGTTCATGGCTGTGATGACCTTTTCAGGAGAGATGTCCATTACCATGGTGTTCAGTTTGTATTCAATGTTAAGGTCCAGGGCCTGCCGGATGAAGCGGCCTGCGTACTCGGGACCTGTAAGTTCCTCTTTAAATGTGTGAAGTCCGAATCCGTTGTGGATGCACTGGTTAAGGATTCCTCCCAGCTCTCCGTCTCTCTCAAGGATGAGAATGCTGTCGCAGCCGGCTTTCTTAGCGGCTACTGCTGCGGCAAGACCTGCGGGTCCTCCACCGACTATTACGATATCTACATTATTCATTCTGCTACCTCCTTGGAGTGCTCAAGCACGATCTGGGATTTTCCGCCGCTCTTTGTGATCTCTGTAAGTGGAAGTCCCAGCTCTCTTGCAAGGATATCCATTACACGGGGACTGCAGAAACCTGCCTGACAGCGTCCCATTCCTGCTCTGGTTCTTCTCTTAATGCCGTCCAGTGAACGTGCGCCCAGAGGTCTGTGAATGGCATCAAGTATCTCGCCTTCTGTTACAGACTCACATCTGCAGATAATCTGTCCGTATGCAGGATTCTTCTTGATAAGTACATTTCTTTCTTCTAATGAAAGCTTCTTGGGATCAAGCACATCTTTTCTTGTAGCGATCCAGTTTTCTTTCTCTGTAAGCTTCATCATGTCGCGAAGGAGATTTCCGATGTACTCTCCGATTGCCGGTGAGCTTGAAAGTCCCGGTGACTCGATACCAGCACAGTCGATGAAGCCCGGTGCATCCTTAACTTCTCCAAGGATGAATTCCTGATTATCTTCATGAGCACGAAGTCCTGAGAAGGAAGTGATAACACTTCTTAATGGAAGGTTCTTTACATTCTCGGAAGCCTTGGCTGTAATCTGATCCATTCCAAACTGAGTTGTGTTGGTTGCATCCTTATCATCCTGATCGATGGCTGTAGGTCCTACAAGGAGGTTTCCATGAACTGTAGGTGCTACCAGAACGCCCTTACCGAATTTATTGGGCTGAGGAAAAATAGTGTGACTTACGTGATCCCCTACTGTTCTGTCCAGGAGGTAATACTCTCCGCGGCGCTCTATGATATGAATCTTCTCTTCACTTACCATGTTGTGGAATACGTCTGCGTAAACGCCGGCAGCATTAACAACATATCTTGTCTTGTACTCGCCGTTATTGGTGCGGAGATGCCAGAGACCGTCTTCTCCCTTGGTGATCTTCTCAACGCGGGTGTTAAAGCGGAAGTCTACGCCGTTAACATTGGCATTCTCTGCCATGGCGATGTTAAGCTTGAAGGGGCAGATGATTCCGGCTGTCTCTGCATAAAGAGCACCCTGAACGTTTTCGGAAAGGTTAGGCTCCATTGCGAGGGCTTCTTCTCTGTTCAGAAGCTTCATGCCGGGAACGCCGTTCTTAACGCCCTTGTCATAGAGCTCCTTAAGTCCCGGAAGCATTTCCTCATGGACACATACAACCAGTGAACCGTTTCTTTTGAAAGGAACGTCCAGATCCTTGCAAAGCTGATCCATCATGTAGTTTCCACGAACGTTCATCTTTGCCATGTTTGATTCGGGCTCAGCATCGTAGCCTGCGTGGATAATGGCGCTGTTTGCTTTTGAAGTACCGCAGCATACGTCCTCTTCCTTATCAAGAACACATACTTCTACATTGTAGCGGGAAAGCTCTCTCGCTACGGCTGCACCGGTGACACCGGCTCCAATAATGATCACATCATAAGTCATGATTTATTATCTCCTCGTTTTATAATTGGATGATTTACATTGTTTATAATGATTACCGGTCCGGATCCGGGTTTTCATACTAATATGGTTAATTAAAGGTATCTTTTGGCCTCACATTTTATACCAAGCCAAGGTGGCTTTTATATATTGACTTTATTTATCTCTTGTCCCAGCCGAAGGTAGCCTTTACTGCCTGATTCCATCCGCGGATTTCTTCTTCTCTTTGTTCCGCTCTCATCTCAGGATGGAATTCTTTATCTATCTGCCAGTTCTTCTTGACGTCTTCCTTGTCATTCCAGAAGCCGGTTGCAAGTCCTGCAAGATAAGCGGCTCCCATGGCTGTGGTCTCAACACATTTAGGTCTGTGTACCGGAGCATCGATGATGTCTGACTGGAACTGCATCAGGAAGTTGTTCTTGCAGGCACCGCCGTCTACCTTAAGTGATGTAAGGTGAATGTTGGAATCCTTTTCCATGGCTCTCAGCACGTCGTTTGTCTGGAATGCTAATGACTCCAGCGTCGCTCTGATGATGTGGTATTTGTTTACGCCACGGGTAAGTCCTGTGATGACGCCTCTTGCAAATGGATCCCAGTAAGGAGCGCCCAGTCCTGTAAAGGCAGGTACCACATAACAGCCGTTTGTATTCTTAACTCTTGTGGCGAAGTACTCGGAATCTGCCGAACTGTCGATGACTCTAAGCTCATCTCTCAGCCACTGAATGGCTGCACCTGCTACATAAACCGAACCTTCGAGAGCGTAATTTACTTTTCCGTCGATTCCCCATGCGATGGTAGTGAGAAGTCCGTTCTTTGAAAATACCGGTTTCTCTCCTGTGTTCATCAGCATGAAGCAACCGGTTCCGTAAGTGTTCTTGGCTTCTCCTGAATCGAAGCAGGTCTGTCCGAACAATGCACACTGCTGGTCTCCGCCGGCCCCCGCGATCTTGATGGGGCCTCCGAAGAACTCAGGATCTGACTCTCCGTAAACATAGCTGCTTGGCTTAACTTCAGGAAGCATGCAGCGTGGAATGTTGAGCTTCTCCAGGATTTCATCATCCCAGTCAAGAGTATTGATATTGAAAAGCATGGTTCTGGAAGCATTGGAATAATCTGTTACATGAACTTTTCCCTTTGTGAGCTTCCATATGAGCCAGGTGTCTACTGTTCCGAAAAGCAGCTCTCCTTTTTCCGCTCTTTCCTGTGCGTTCGGCATATGATGGAGGATCCACTGAAGCTTTGTGGCTGAGAAGTATGGGTCAATGATGAGGCCGGTCTTCTTCTGGAAGCTTTCCTCAAGTCCTTCCTTCTTCAGTTCTTCGGCTGCGTCGGCGGTTCGACGGCATTGCCATACGATTGCGTGACATAAAGGCTGACCTGTGAGCTTGTCCCAAACGATAGTGGTCTCACGCTGGTTTGTGATACCGATGGAAACGATATCCTCGAAGGTTGCTCCGATCTTCTGCATTGCACGTCTCGCTACAGAAAGCTGTGACTGCCAGATCTCACCGGCGTCATGCTCAACCCAGCCGGGCTGAGGGAAAAACTGTGTGAATTCCTTCTGCGCTACCGAGCAGATATTTCCTGCTTTGTCAAAGAGAATGCAGCGGTTACTGGTTGTACCGGAATCCATGGCCATTACGTATTTAGACATTTATATATTCCTCCATATCACTTACTGATTTAATTGTTTTACGAACATCTGCCCGATATATTTCTTAATTTAAAGGCAGATTTGATGTGACAACCTTAGTTTGTAAACCTGTCACATTTTCATTAGTAGTAAAACTACATGTTCCGTATTTCCGAATTAAGTTGAAATTGATTTTATATATCCCAGATCTTCTGGTTTGTGGTTGAAATTGAAATCACTCCGTTGTTCAGGGCGTTAAGTACTTCTTCTTTGGTACTGATGAGGCCGCTCGCCATGATGCGGACTCTTGAGATCCTTCGTAAATTCTCGAAGAACTCCGGAAGAAGTATTCCAGGCAGAACCTCGATGATGTCCGGCTGTATATCCTGGTGGCTCTGCTTCTCAAAGTTCTGAAGAGCGATAGTGTCCAGCATGAAGAATCTGAGGACTGTATTTAACCCAAGCTCTTTTGCGTGTTTTATAAGGTTCTGTTTTGTTGTGATGATGCCGTCGGCCTCTGTGTGTTCTTTTATGAAATCCAGTGAGATTTCCTTGGATGTGAGACCGTTAATGAGGTCCATGTGAACCACTACTGTTTTTCCCGCATCCTTGATCCGTTTCACGATATTCGGGATGCTGCAGACGTCGCCATAGAGAACGAAGATGACTCCAATGTCGGTTTCGAGACATTTCTCCAGTCCCGCATCATCCTTTATTGCAGCAATGACCGGATTGTCCTCGATTTTTTCGATAAAGTCTTGTCTTAGCATGTTTTTACCTCGTTTTGGGCACAAAAAAAGAGTACAGCTAGTAAGCAGCCTTCATAAACTGCTTACTGCCATACTCTCTACTCTCCGTGGCAAAATATTTATGGATGCATTCTAGCACTTTAAGATTAAATGTACAACAGAAAACAGCAAAAAAGCCAAAAATTTTTTTCAGCTGTGTTTGTGCCTTGTCTATTTTACACTATAAATGCGGTCAGAGCCAGTAGACATCTACTTGTTATTTTATGGATAAAAAAAGAAACGAGAAGCTCGCAACAGTGAAATGCGATAATAACCCGTTTCTTGTCTTAGTTTATATCAAACTATAATTATTATGTCAATGTCATATTTTGTGTCCAATCAGTGTAGGAGTTTCTTATTAAGACCTACTATGTCTGTAATACTGCCATTGAAGAGTGCCATCATTTCTGTAAAATCTTGTCATTTTGGGATCGACGGTGTTGTAGATTAAGTTTTCTAAATCCCACTCGCAGATGTAGATTGTCTGGAACGGAGATTTTTCTATGTCATACAGGAAGATATTGGCCTCACCGTTCCATTTCCATTGAGGCATCAGGTTTAGCATATTCCGATACTCTTCTGCTGTAACAAACAAGAATAAGTCTGTATCTCCATATGGATACTTCTTGCCCTTGTCGTCGATTATCTCCCGAAGGATTGCATCGGTACATTGCTTGATAATGGGACAGTCTGACTGATGACATTCTTCATTTAAAAATACCTTATCATCTCCAACAGCCTTACATCCCTGATTCCTCAGCCTCTGGATGAATTCAGTATTATATCTTGTATGAGTCACCTCGATAAATCTTCCATCCTTGTATCGGAGATCCGGCATCTTCGGCCTGGAATTGTCGTCAGTATATTCTTCATCCATCTCTATTCCGATGTTCTCAAGAATTTCAAGCGCTTCATTTTCGCCTTGTTTTCGTTTAATCATTGCATGCTATTTATTCTTAGTGATTCTTCTTGAAGCTCCTTAGTTACAATCACCCTGTCTTTATCGGAAACTTCAAGGTTATTAAATGCCTGATCTAAAGTAAAAGAAGCATTTTTCATCAAATTTTTAATGTTCTGTACTAAATTACTAATTCTATTTGTCTCAGCATATTGTTTTGCATATCTTTCAACTTTTTCACTCACGATATCACGACCTTTCTCTGTTTCTTTAAAATGATGAAGACCTTCTGCCAAAAGTTTGAAATTCATGTTTTCTGATGATTTCGCATTAAAGTCCTCAATCAACTAGCCCATTGATATTATTATGGTTTTGAATATAGACACTTACTTCTGCTTCCTGCATTAAATTCTGTATCTCCTTAAATCTATAATATCATTGATAAACATTCCTAACAATCAGTAAACCAATCATTGTTAATTCTTTATTGTTAGAGAAAAATGTTGCATTCATTTATTACTGATTGCAGTTCATATGTCATCAATGCATAAACCTTAACACAACTTTTATTCTTTTCATATTGTCTAAATTCCGACCATATATATGATTTTTGGAATTGAAAAAGCCTCTCTCGTCTTCAAAAACGAGAGAGGCTTTAAATGTATTCAAATTATAATCTATTTACAATATACTCCGGTGTATCTTTAACTACCACAGAAGTTACTCGACCTTCTGCTTCATGAGCATCCCAGACAGCTCCGGTTCCGATATGCTCTGCGCCATAATCATCAAAATCAAATTCGATAGTAGCGTTTTTTCTTGTAACACCCTGATCTCCGTGATCATCTGATGTCAACGTATTATAAAACGGAAGGTTGTCTGCCAGACCGGACCAGTTGTTACTCAGGTTGGTCGGAACCTCAACATTGTAGATTGATATCTGAGCTATTCTTCCATTATGATAATTTATAGACCCTACAATTTTATCTCCGTCCTTAATCACATAGGTGTTAAGAACGTAATCATAGTTGTCGTCATTTGCATTATAAGTAATATATTCAACCATGGCCCTTGAGTAAGCGCTGCGAATGTTGGCTACCGCCACTGCATCCCTGCTTTCCTCAAGCTTATCTGTATATACATTTAAACAAGCAGCCACAAGTACACCTATTATAGCCGCAACTATGAGAAGTTCTGCTAACTGATAACCTTTTAATGATATTGTTTTCATGTATTGCCCTCACTACAATCACAAATCCTCGTATATATTAACTCTAAATCTGTATTTTTAATATAGGCCATAAGTTAAAATTTTATAAAATATTTTAAGTATATTTAGTTTATTTCTGACTATATGGATTAAAAAACACATTAAAAATGCCTCTCTCGTCTGCAAACGAGGGAGGCGGCTCTCACTGAGAGCTAAATAACATCTATTCGGAGCATCCACTTTGGAGTGGGTACTATCCTTACTGATAATATATCATTTGTGATTATAATTTCCAATAAAAAGCCAGAATTATGTTATACTTGAACAATGCCGCAGGTAACAGTTCAGCCGGTGGACCACTAACCCCGTCCCCATGGTCCACCGGCTGAACTGTTACTCTTTTCTTTCATTGTTGCGATGATTATCTTTGTTTTCCCGTTTCAAACGCTCCGAAGCATTTCTCACTTCTTCCGATGTGATGGTGACAATGTTTGGATTTTTATATCGTACTTCTTCTAATGCTTCCTCATAATTGTTGATGAAGAACTCAATGCTTTCACGCATCAGCTGCATGGCGGAGCTTATCTCGTTATCGTATACGATGAGACGGCATTCGGCCATAGCCCTGGTATCGGCATGGCTGATTTTGTTTCTGACTTCTCCAAGATGATAATAGGCGTAAAGAACTTTCTGTACGGTTATAGTGTCGTCGCAGGCTGTGTGACCTGTTATTTTTTCAGGTGATTCATTATCTATGGACAGGATTCTGAGATAGGAATAGATTTTATTTCTGTCTTCACCTTTGGAACCGTTTAGTATTACAGCCGAACGGTCATAAGTCTTGATGAAATAGTGTTCTATGTCCTCCATCTTATAGTATTCATAAGGTTTCAATGCCAGACGCTGATGTGCAAGGATCTTAATGACATCTGCAGCCTTGTTCTCGTCATCGCAATAGTAGAAAATACCTGATCTGACAATATTTGCAGGTGCATGGGATTCGATCAGAGTCAATACCTGTTGGTACAGCTGATGCTTATAGGTCCATTTGATAAGTTCTATAAACGGAATTGTGCCGTCACCTTCAAGAAGTGGCTTATAATCCGCCTTGATACATTCGGCGATGATACCGAACAACAATCCATATTCACTTTCTTCTTTCCAGGATGACTCATCCCGGAATATCTCGTGCAGACGGTCTATGCCTTCCTGAACCTCAGGGATATTACACATGGAAATGCCTACATCAACATGGCGTGCAGCATAGATAAGCTTGCTTATCCTTTCATCCTGTACACCAGAATTCTCCCAGAAATTCACAAGCATATCTGTCTTACTGTAGTTAAGAAATGCATGAGCTGCCGAAACAAGTTTTGTGGATTTGGAAAGTGCCGTGCTGTCTTCTATTTTTACCGTCAGGCTTCCTGCAGGATCTATCACCTTGTATATTTTCTTAAGACAAACATTGCTCCCGGGAGTAGATATAAGGATGTCAAGCATGTTGAGGATGAGCTGACCGTCTATAGCGGAATCATTACTTAGAACTACATAAAGATTTATCTCATCTTCTCCCCCGTTTACGACCGGATCTGTGTCAAGCATGCTGTTGACCCAGAACTCCCGTTTTTCAAGCATAACCGCCGGGATGTATCGCGCAGAGACATTTTCATTCACTTCAAGACACTCAAGCTTTGCAGATGGCTTTAATTCGTTATACAGATAGTTCTCTACCCACTTGACAACTTGTGCCGTATTTTTTCTTAGATCCGGAAGTGACGTAAAGAGGTAAGTTATTAATTTCTCATATAGATCCCGGTTACCGGAAAGCTCATCAAAAAATCGGTTAAGACGTTTTGTTTCCCGCTCTGAATACGACTCCTGAAAATCATTTATGAGTTTGACCAGATTCTCACGAAGTGCCTCATCCACTAAGGTATCACTATCCTCCTCGGTACTGACTTCATTTATGAACTGTGCCATGCGATATCTGTAAAGATCAAATGCAGAATAATGAGTCTCAGAGTAAGCATTGGCCAAATACTCTGCATCCTTTAGCTTAAAACTCTTTTCAACGTCCATGTCGGTCCCAAGCTTTAGTGATGGAAATTTTTCTTCTCCGATGATCAGGATCTCCGCAACAGGTACACGCGCCAGAATCAGCTTTGTTCCGGCCTCAATGCTCTGCATGGCTTCACAATAATTAAAACCGAATTCACTTTTAGCAGAGTAATATCTCGGTTTTCTATCGTCACGAGATACATCCAGTGTTGTAAGAAGAATATTTTTAGTCATGTGCGCACCTCATCGAAATACTATTTTTCGCTTATACATACAATGATCTTTACATATATCCGCTATAACATTACCAAGTTTTTCATAAGCCACATCATACTCATCATAAGTATTTTCCAAACTTACCTTAAAATCCATACACAAACCACCTCTAGCTGCATTTGTAAATATAAAATAATATTAGCATAAGTACGAAAGTCTCTCAATTAAGTTGAAAAATCAAGACAGCTTATCTTTCGTTACTTAAATTCCACCGGTAAACCCACTACAATATGACTAATGACTACATCAATCAAAACGCAAAAACGAGGAATCGCATTTATTGCAATTCCTCGTTTTAATTGTAATAGGTCTATTTCTGACTATAAGGCTTATATATCACATAAATAATGCCTCTCTCGTCTGCCAACGAGGGAGGCGGCTCTTACTGAGAGCTAAATAACCATAACTCGGGAGCATCCACTTTGGAGTGGGTACTTTCCTACTACTGATATAACATTTTTAAGTAATGCTTTCAATAAGCTTCTTGAGGTTATTCATTCTTCATTTAATATGGTCGATCAAACAAAATCAACAGATGTCACATAACCTTCTGCATCATAGCCATCCCAGTTTGATCCATCAACACCTCCATCATGGGAGTGTCCGCTTCCGCTTTCATCGAAATTGAAGACAATCATATATTTTCTCGGAACACCGGTATCTCCATCATTCCAGGGTCTCATATGACCATGAAATGGAAGACTGTCACCCATACCGGACCAATCATTTGCCTTGGTGCTTTTAATTTCTACATTCATCACACATATCTGGACTATTCTTCCCTTTCTAAAATTAACAGTCATAACACGTGTTCCGGAGGAATTGTTAACATCATAACTATGAACTGCATCGTCCATGCGACTGTCTGAAAAAGAATTGGTTAAGTATTCAGCCATAGCCTGAGCATAAGCACTGCGGATATTGGCAATTGAAGCTGCATCTCTGCTTCTTTCAAGCTGGTTGGTAAATATAGGTATACTGATAGATACAAGTATACCTATGATGGCTACAACAATAAGCAGTTCAGCTAATGTGAAACCTTTTCTTGATAGTCTATTCATATTTTCCCCTCTTAAAAATTATAACTATACTTTATTTTACAATATAATCGATATATTTAATAGTATTTATAAGAGATTATTATTGGAATTTACTAAGGAATGGTAATTGTTCGGTTGAACAGACAGAACGTATGTGCTATATTAAAAAAGCGGTTCATCCGCTTTACAAGTACCCATGACGAGGTGGTAATCTCCCGAGCCATATTATAAGGTGCTCCATTATTTGGATGTCACTGTGGAAGGGAGGTGGCGCACATGACGGACTACGAAATCTTAATGATTATGCTGACTTTGTTGGCATTGCTTTTTACGGCTTGTGGTTTCTTACTGGCGTTGCTTAGCTTTCTCGATAAGAGAAACAACAAGCGAAAAAAATAAAGCCTCTCTCGTCTGCAAACAAGAGAGGCGGCTCTCACTGAGAGCTAAATAACATCTATTGGGAGCATCCACTTTGGAGTGGGTACTTTCCTTATAAGTAATATATCATTTGTGATTATGTTTTTCAATATCTGACCGGAATTCCGGGAATTATCATTAATCTATCTTAAACCAAGCCTCATCTATGTTATCAAACATATTTGCATATTGCACGTATTGATACATTTGGATGAGAGGGTCATCTGAAAGATCATTTACACCGGCATAGAGTCTGCCTTCATTATCAAGCACACCCTGGGATGTGATAACTGGATACTTTTCATAAACATCCTTCATCATCTTGAGGTAAGGCGGCAGCTTATATCCTGCTCTCTCCAAAATAAGAAGTGGCAGGAAGTTTGCACTTAACTGGTAATTCTCCACCTGTTCCGAATCATAATTCGTCCAGATAAACATCTCCGTCTTATACTTATTTAATCCACCGACATTGTTGTTGAAAATATAGAAATCATTTTCAACTCCAAGACCCGGCTGATGATCCCCAAAGAATATGATCATGGTTTTTTCATCTGAATTCTGATAATGCTTAATCAACTCTTCTACAGCTTCATCCGATTTTGCAACAAGGGACAGATATACTTGTGCATCAGTTGTCGGTATCAGCATCGCACTTTCATTCTTGGGAACGTCTTCAAAGGTTTCATATCCACTATGGTTCTGGTAGGTAACATTGAAGAAAAATTCTGGAACCTTCTCTTCATCATCAACCGATTCTATAAACCTGTAGTTTGACTGATCATCAGGTAAAAGATGTAAATATTCTATGTCCTTATACTCATCACGAGAATAATATTTATCGAATCCAAGCAAGGTGTAAACATTATTTCTGTTCCAAGAGTCCTTGCCTCCGGGATGGAATGAGGCAGTCTTAAACCCGTCTTCCTTAAAATATTCGGCAAGAGACCAAAGATTATGTTTTATATGCTGGGAATACGGATAAGAACCTGAAGGAAAAAATGCCAGGGAGTTTCCGGTTAATGCCTCGAACTCGGTATTACAGGTTCCGCCGCCATAAACTGAAGCGTACATGGTTCCGTGAAGTGTGTTCTCATCCATACTGTCAATAAACGGCTGCACATCCACTTTCCCGGTCATTCCGGAATCACGAAGATCTGAATATGCTTCGTTCATGATCATGATGATCCTTGATGGCTTTTCATTAGCTAATTGTTCATCTTCGCTTTTGCGATAATGTTCAATATACTCCTCAACCTTTTTCCTTGAATAACCCTCAGGCTCCCTTACAAAGGAACTGAAAAATGAACGGGTGAACGAAAGGACCATTCCCTCTGAATAGAAATCATCAAGAAGCTTAGCGTTCCATACAAAGGTATTGAGCTGCTTATAGATGGGATTGTTGAGACATAAAGTAAACAAAACAACCGAGATGACTATGCCGATAGCCCGATTACGAAATGATACTTTTTTCTTATCCTTTAAGCTGATCCGCACAAGGCTAATGCTTAAACCCAGCCATAGAATGAAACTGAAAATCATCAGCGGAGTGGGAACTAAATTGTAGCCACCCATAACCTCTCCGGCTGTCTGTATGGCATATAGGTCTGAAGGCATGACAGGCTTTGACCTAAAAAGAATGACAAAGTAGTTAATGCAGTACCATGAAAGTAGCACAAAAGTTCCAAGGATCGTTCCGGCATAATGTTTAGTCAGGCAATTTATCACATTACAAACCAGGAAAACTATGATCCAGTTTAAGAAGAAGAAATCGTAAGTGATGTATGATAACGTGTTGTTTATCCACATGCCGAGTAACAGAAATGTAACTGTCATGGAGACGGAAAGAAGTGGGCATTTCCAGTTCTTAACGTTGTATTTTGTGATTATCGTACTTGCGATGAAAGTTACAATAAGAGTGATGATTGTGACTAAAGAAAAATACGCCACCCAAAACCAAATAGGAATAAAATCATATCCTCTTATCATGAACATACTTTCAACATCCGGGTCGTCTATGGAAAGACCAAATTCATCATTTTCCAAAAATGGCGTAATTCCACCATTTAAATAGGTGTGCTGACCTAGATCAATTCCAGAAGTTTCTACAGTAGTTATTCCAAGAATTGAAGTTGAGAAAGAATGGAATACTATCCTTTTAACACCACCCTTGTTACTGAATATGAGATTTTTAAGATCATAGTCATTTTCATTCGAAATCAAGTTTATATTATCGGTATCATCTCCTAAGACCCATTCATTACTATGAAAAATATTCAGAGCAGAGAAACTTTTATTATAGGACTCAAGATGCCCGTTCTCATGTTCTATACTTACATTAATATTCAATGAAAATGTAACCGGAAAATAGCCGATAAATAATAGAGTGAAAATGACAGGAAACAAGCAACAAAATATAAATATATTATGATTTAGAAATTTTTTGAATATTAATATAAGCTTCTGCATGTTATTTATCTCTTTGAATTAAAACATAAAATATATATATGACTCAAACTTCCCACACCCAAAAGGTGTGATGCACCTTGAAAACTCTATACTTTAGACAAATAAAAAGGCATAGGTCGCTTTCAAATAAGGTATAATGAATTTACCACAAAACATTTACCAAGAAAGGACTTACGCCATATGCATATCTTACCACAAGGACAGCACTCAGAGGAAGAAATTAATTGCTCAGTTTCGGATTTTATTTCAACCTTTAAGGTAGGTAACTTACTCCGTAAATGCAATGCCGAAAAGCAAAAGGGAATCCCTGTAATAAATATCTTTCGGTATAAGTTTGTAAATGTTTTTTCAAGAAGCAGCATGTACATGCAGATGAAGA
>NZ_FNRG01000043.1:12002-14981 GCF_900107835.1 Oribacterium sp. KHPX15 | reverse complement strand
GAAATATGAATGTTGTTTTAACATTATCTAGTCATCAAAAAACGCCATTAGAGCCTTATATATCAACGGTCTGTAGGTATTTTTCGGTGACTAGATATTTTTAATGACGATAAACTAGTAATATCCTATATAATATTGCTGACGAAACCTTATACATCAAGGGAAAGGACACTTTCTTTATTGGACGATAAAATTTATTTCAATAAAAAAAGTGCCTGCAGAAAATCCGCAAACACTTTTCAAAATCCATATTTTCTATGATGAAATCAGGGATTCACAATCCAATCAATCCTTGTCGGAGTCTATCACATCTGCATCCAGAAGCTTCTTCCAAGCTTCATCTATATCCTTATACTCCATATGAGTCTCAGGATTCACATCCTGCATGATGAAAGCAGAAATATCTACGTCGGCATCTGCCGTGAAGTATTTTCCATCTATTGCTGTAAAATCGTTTACCACAAATGTGTCGAACAAAGTAGAAGTCTCATTCAGCTTTTCATCTTCGTGATCTCTTCCTTCGAGGGTTCCCATGAATCCGAAATAGTAGACAGATTTCTTTTCTGTTGAATCACTCTTTTCGGCTTTCATCAGTTTAAAATCACCTACTTCATCACCAACGGACATGTCGTTTAGGGATGTTCCATTCTTCATGAGACGCATTGCTTCATACGCTCCGTCCTTGCCGCCGATAGTACCTTTCAACAACGGTACTTCAACTTTCACGAAAACTAATGAGTCGTATGCAACTTGGCTTCTTATAGCAGGATCTTTTGTTTTCTCAGCCCCTGGGTCAAGTGCCATAAGGTAATCAGGATCACCTTCACCATCGTCGCTGGTACCCTCTTCTCCGTCCGGTCCATAAAGAATTTTATCAAGTTCATCCTCGATGATTGTTGCTGCATCATTGTCATTGGATTTTCCGGCAACTACTGAGAAGATGTTCTCTGTTGTGGATGTTATTCCTCTGTATCCGGCCATTGCGCCTGTCATAGAGCATAAACCCATTATTGATATGCCACCTATGATACCTAATTTCTTTATAAGCTTCATGTATTCAATCTCCTTTTCGGTGTTATAGTGCTTTTCGCCATCAAAACAATTATGGGGGAGGTTTTGACCTTATTAGTTTTTTTTGAAAAATTCAATTAAAAAATGAGCCTCATTGTTGAAGCTCATTTCAAACACCATTTCCCTTATATTTTACGGAGCGAGATCATCCATGTCATCAGCCATATCATAAAACATATCCTGGTCTATAAATCCGTTTCCCTCGTCATTCTGACCGGAATCCCATTGATCTAAATTTTCTTCTAGGTTTGAAGCAGGAGATACGTCTTCATACTCGAGTATATTGTAGCTATTGCCGCTAAGTCCTTCTTCTATCTCTTGTTCCCTTATCCCGATATTTGCCAGGCATTCCTCAAAAAACACGCATTCGTTTCCATCAAGCGATACGGAATAAGGAACGTGTTCATCTCCCATTTCATCAAAATAAGAAAGCGATAATACTCCGTCCTTGGATATCTGGAGAAAACAGCCAGCGTCTTTTGCGTGTTCTTCTAATTCTTTAATCTTGGGAAGAATATCTTTGAATTCTCTATTGAGCATTCGGTCTACTGTATGAGATACATCATCAAGTTCTTCCCTCAGCTTATTTGTGTCTTCGGGTGAATAGAGATCACCTTCTATATGAGTATCATCTGCATCGTATACGAAGTTTTGATGATAGTTCCCTTCGCTGTCGAGGGTTCTGTCGCTTGTCACGAGATTTAACTGTAGCTTGTGTGCAAGTCTCATGCAGTCATCTCTCACCGTTGTCTTTCTAAGGTTCTTTTCTTCAATCTCCCATTCCCTCAGATTTGTATATTTTATAGGTGTTTCGTTATTCTTCATAGCTTCCCTGTAGTCTGTTTCGTATTCTTCCAAAATAAGTTCTTTGAATTTTTCTGGTTCAGCTATCCGATACTTCTCTATGAGGTCCTTTGCATCTGTCTGAGATATCCCAAGCTGGACCATTCGGACGTATTCCATCTTCCGTATGGTATTAAGAACATCCCTAGATGCGGTATCGAACATTTCTTTCTGTTCGTTAAATTCCTTTTTAAGATCTTCCGGTATAGCCGGAGCCGGTGATAGATCGATACCCAATGTGTTTTTGAGAAATTCATTCATCAGTCTTAGAATCGGATTTCTTATTCTTTGAGCTGATTGTGCATCTCGGTATTTCTCTATTTCCTTTTGGATCTCAAGCTGTCTATCTAGAGATGTCTGTATCTTTTCGCTGCTCTGTATTGCGTGGAATATATCACTGTAAGATAGTTCCACATTCTGTACTTTTGCCATTATTTCTTTTTTTCCTTTTTAGAATGTATTTTAGATTCATTCTAATTATGCACGGAGATTTTGGCTTATTAGTAAAAAAAGGTACCACAAAAGTACCATTTTGGAGGTATATAATATGGCAACAAAGAACGGTGTTTATCAGATGGATAATGGATTCTGGGCTTATCGTTTTTCAATTCTGATTGATGGAAAACGAATTTCCAGAAAAAAGACTACAGATGAATTTGGCGGTAAGTTGAAATCTCAAGCAGCTGCTACAAAGGCTAGGGCTGCCGCAATTACTTCTGCACATATAGAAATGGAGCGAAAACATAAGATCTCCAGAAGAACAGTGAAGGAAGTTTTTGATGAATACTGCCAGAACGGAAGGAAGGACAGAGCATATAAAACTATACTAAAACAAGATTCTTTATGGAAAAATCATCTCTGTGATAAATGGGGCAAGCGCTTTGTGGATGATATTTCTGTTGCAGAGGTTAATGATTACCTTTCTTCTCTTTATTATGAGAACGAATACTCCTATCAGTACACAGAATCCTTCTTGAAAATGTTCTATCTTATTTTCGGTCAGGCATACTCACGAAACTATCTTGATGTAGACACCTACAATAAGCTCTGTGTAAACAAAAACAC
>NZ_FNRG01000043.1:0-11787 GCF_900107835.1 Oribacterium sp. KHPX15 | reverse complement strand
GACAGTTTAATAAAGCTAGTTCCTCCGAAGACTCGAAACGCCCATAGGACAATCTATCTCTGCGATAAGCTTATTGAACATCTGAAAGCCAAGAAAAAGCAAGCAATGAAAGATTCTGTAACCTATGCGGCGGTCAGACAGCAGAAGCAGAGATTCATAGAAGATTTGGACGGTTCCTTGATATCCTGCACAGAACTTGTAAATTGTCTTCCTGATGGAACGATTCAGACTGTGAATTCTATGAAGTATCCGACAAGAGAGATAAAGAGCAAGCTGAATATAAACTTTAAGTATCATTATCTTCGCCATACTTATGGAACTTTGATGGCAGAAATGAACACGCCTACACATCTTCTCTGCAATCAGATGGGGCATGGAAACATTCACGTTACTCAGCTCTATTATCTTGCGGTATCAAAGACAGGTGTTGAAGTTTTGCAGAACAATCTGAATCTACTTTGATTAAACCCACAAGCATTTTGACTTTCCTTCCATAAACATGCCTATATGGTAGATACTGTTAATTTCATCACTTAGTTAAATCCTCAGTAGATTACTGATTTCATGATGTAATGATTATATATTACATTAACATTGACGATATATCGCCTATATATATATTACTATTGTGATAAAACACGATAAGCTGGTAATTCCAAAAAACATAAAGTTATCATAGGAGGAAAATTAAATGGGAATGATATCTTGTCCAAAATGTGGTTCAGAAATAGAAGAAGGTGCATCCGTATGTCCGAATTGTGGTTGCCCAGTTCCTAATAAAGATATTACGGAAGGGAAATCACCATCTCCAGTTAATCAAGTTAATTCTACAACTTCTTTGAAGAAGATTGGAAATATTGGTGGTATTATCAGTGGTATTATCTCAGTTAGTTACGCTTTTGTTATAAAGGGAATGGACGTTGGATCACATGAGCAGTATGTGACGTATGGTGGAGATGCTTACACGGGTATTCAAAATGCTTCTGCACAGGCAGCAAACAATATTCAGGATTTGGCATATATTGTTCGTGATGGACTGTTTGCGTTCCTTCTCGTTTTTGGAATTGCACTGATATGTTTCTTTGTAACACAAATGGAGGATAATAAAGCGCCTGTTACAGAGACAGTTGTTCCTAAAACACCTGCAGCAACGTCAGAGGATACTTCCCCTGTTATTAAAGATAACTAAAAGCGAGTTAATAACAATTTATGAATCGGCATCTATCAATTGAATAAGTTTAGACTTCAAAAAAGCCATACAAGGGTTTTATCCCCCCGTATGGCTTTTAAGTATGCACTTGAGCTCAATATGCCTGATTTACGCCATATTCAGCTTCTTCTTTTGTAAACCCATCATATTCGAGTTGCTCAATAAGACCATCGCGAGAAAATCCCATAAGTTTCAAATATTCCAAGGCCTTCTGTTTTGCTTGGTATCGCCAATCAGCACCACAATTATCAACTGCATACTGTGCATCCGATGAATTGAACCCTTCGTATTCAAGCTGTTCCTTTAAGCCTTTTGCCGAGAACGCTATATTTTCAAGATATTCTTGTGCTTTTCGAAGTGCATTTTGTTGACCAGACGAGCTGCTTACAGCTGTTACAGCTGAAGGCTCGGATTCCTTATTGCTGCTGTCCGAATAATCTATACCAGAAATATCAGATTCATCACTAACCTTCCTGTATTCTCTTTCATGTCCTGTATCAGAACCAGAATCTATAACTATGCTAAGAACTGGTTCCTGACTATCTAATTTGTAATCCAATACTGTCTCATGGTTATTTAGATTAAGTTTAACTTTATTATTGTCAATATCATAATATCCAATCACAGTACTATCAATAGCAGTCTTGTTTTGTGTGTAGTTGGAGTATTCAACAATGCCAGAATTAAATACAAGTCGTTCGCCAAGAGATGATAGGCTATTAGATAATTCCCAAGTTCCTTCCAGCACTTTGTCATCCACAATATGTGGAGTTGTTTGCCATAGATAATTGCTATCTTGGCTATTTGGATTTACATAAAAATCTTCTTCATCAAAAGCAACTTTTAAGGTTACTCCATTCTTTGAGCTTTGACAAATCAAAAGTTTTGCGATGATTTCTTCATCTTTTTTTATGACAATATTGTCTCCATTATCTGTCAGGTCATATCCGTATAATTGTTCAAGTATTGCTTTATAATTTTCAACAGCATTCTGTGCCATTGATAAGTCTACTACTTCAGGATAATATCTAGGTTCATCAAAAATAAAGAGGAACTTACCATTAGAATATGGAAGCAGGTAATTATAATCATCTTGCTTTACAATACTATTGATACATGTGTCAGGCATAGGAATTAATTCTTCATCGAATAGTTTCCACTGGTCTGCAGGAATCAATTCTGGGTCAGTTCCAGCAGTTAAGGACACCTCGCCAATTTTATCATATTCTATAAATGAATGCTTATCGGGCTTGCCATCATCTATCGAACTCCAGTCCAATAGATTTCCCCAGAAATCAAAATTGAATTTACGATGATGAATGTTTTCTACACCCTGTTCGTCACCGCTTAAAAAGAGTAGATTGTCATCCTCATAAACATAATCCTTGTAATAGGAATTTTTGTCACCATCAGCCGAAATTGTTAGCCAATCAACTCTTATGATTCTGCCATTATCATCGTACGTATATGTATGTTCAAACCTGGTTTTATACTGGTTTGTCTCTATACTGGAAACTAGCATATTGTTATCGTCATATGTATATTCTGAGCCGTATGTTATTACATCTTTTCCATCCTTTGAGGTCTTTGTACAAAGCGCTTCTACCAGCAAACCATTTTCATTATATTTGTATGTAGTATCTTCTATTCCATACGATAAATGATCCACTATAGATCGAACTAGTTTGTTATTATTATCGTATTCAAATGAGTATAGGTAATTCCATTTATCATGTTTCCTTGATGCGAGATTTCCTCTGTCATCCAGTGTGAAATCTTTAAACTTTGAACTTTGTAGTCCATAAAGATTATTATAAACTGCTCCATTAATATCGCGTTTGATAGTATAATAGTTTTCTATCTCCGGCGCATCTTCATGCGTTTTTTCATTAATACTCTCAGCATTATTTGTTTTATCTGTATCTCTTGACGATTCGAAAATAGTATTCTCTTTTTCCGTGGGATTAGCTTCTGATGTTGTTATAACATCTACGGCTTTTTTCCCTCCGCCGCAAGAGCTAATTGAAATCATCATAACTACTGATAAAATGATTAAAAATAATCTATTCATAGATTTTTCTCCTTGTAAAGACACGGCAGAGGATTTTTGCATTCCTCTACCGTGTAATTATTGCCGTAATCAAGAGCCTTGTTTATCGTATCTTGTAAACTATTTCGTTTCCGTTTTGTTCAAAGATTATTCTTAGGTCTGCGGATTCATCTTCGGAAACCCTTTTTGGTACTGGAATTGCTGAAAAATACTTACCGGATTGAAGAGGGGACAAATCCATTTTATAATTTATTCCGCCAAGCCCAACTATTCGATATTTAGAATATACGCCATTTATATCATCTTCAAAAATATAAGCACCTGTTGCATCAGCAGTCTTGTATAAATATCCATTATTATAATCAATCGTAACATTGGAATCCCAATACATGTTGATTGTTTCTTTTGAAAGATTTGTATAATCAAAATGGAATAGAATATAAACCATGTCTTTGTCATCTGGCGCATCCCAGACCACATCTCTTTCGAAAAGTTTAGTAGTGTTACTTGAACCCAGTCGCTCTGTGAATTCATAATCTTTCAAAGTAACTTCAAAAGTATCGCAGGAAGCCTTCTCTCCAACAGAATACTTCTTAAGTGCATCATCTGCTGCTGATTCAGACATGAATTTGCTTCCTTTGTCTCCAGATAACACAATATTATCTCCGTCTTTACTGACTAAATAACAATCAAAATCTCGCAAATATAAAATGTCACCAACTATTTCATTTTGTCCAGCATTTGTAATAGATGCACCGGTTTTACGTTCGACTGTTGCTTTTCCGTCCTTAAACGAAAGTAAATCTCCGCTTTCAGTATCTATCCACTTATTTGATATTATATCTTCAATTGGAACTATGCTCTCCTTTTCGAAGACAAAGACCGTTCCTTTAGGAACATAGTCTGATTCGATACAGGTTAACTTTTTCTCATCAGAATTATCAATTTCATATTTACCTACATATTGTATTGATATCGTATTACCGTCTATCGACGGAATAGTAGTAGATGATAAACTCTTATTCAATCGATATAAACTTCCCTTATCATTTTCAATCACAATATACTGCCTACCATCTCTATCGTGCCAAAATCCGAGCAAATCCGTTATATCTGTGGTTGATTCTTTCTTTGCCACATCATTTGTATTGTCTGAGGTATTTGTACTTCCGCCGCAAGCACAAACAGAAAGTGCCATGACTGCCGATACAATGACTGTTAAAAATCTCTTCATTGTTTTGATCCTTTCTGACTAATAAGGCAGAGGTTTTCGTTCCTCTGCCTTAAAATCAATTGTTTTTGAAATCATATTGTAATTTTCACAAATCTACCCATTTAGAAATAATCATTTAAAATGAAAACAATATCACTTTGATAGGTATTTATACTCTTATTTATATTATTTTTACCAAACAAAATCTGCATCCGTATATATTTCTCCAGTTCCAATATTATTACCACTGTTCAGATATTCAGTGATAGCTTCCCACGCTTTTTGACTAGCTTTAGTATAATCAAGTTCACACTTCATCCAAGCTAATTGTGCCTTTCCTATAGATGATTTTTGTTTGAGAGAATAATAACTCTTGGGGCTATATATGGGCTCATTATTGCTGATATTATAAAGGAACTCGTCGGAGAAAACACTACGAATCCTATATTGGGTTACAACCGCAACGCAGTTTTCGCCTTTTTCATTTGTGTATGGTTGACAATAAATCGCACTGAATTCAGCGGAAGGATAGCTATCTTTTATACTTCTTGCAAAAAGACCTGCATACTCTTTATATTTTGTATTTATATTAGATTTATTCTCAGATGTTGATATTGTAGATGTAGCTGTTGTTGTATCAGATGTTGTAGTGGTGTTCTGCACCCAAGCACCATCTGCTCCCACATAATAACCATCGGGAGTAGTGGTGTTAGCAAGCATTCTTCCTTGTGCATCAAAATAATAATATTTTCCATCGATTAATTCCCAATTGTTTAATGCAAATGTTCCGTCATCACGTATAAAATACCAATTACCATCTGCCGTCTGAGTCCATGCTGCGGAATATGCTGTGATAGACATCATGCAAACTATTAACGCTGATGCAACGAGCGCTTTAAAGTATCTCTTCATCATTACATTACACCTCTTTCTTATCTCTTGATAATTACAAAATGTACCACACTTATACTTCATATCGTCAATTTCATCGAAATATATAAACATTACCTCATTAAATCTACAATTAACAGAGGATTGAATGAGATAATGACATGAAGAATTAACTATTTAAAATTAAGAAAAGAGTGGAATAGAGTGCATGGATATTACAACTTCAATATGCAGTTCCGCAATCACACAGCGGTACATCGGTATCGAACCACAGCGGATAGAACAGGCGATACAAAACCACGCACAGTTATTATAAAAAGCAGGGGATTATGGTTTCCCCTGCTTTTTATTATGGTTTCAATCAGGATTTTGCTTTTTAAATGGCACCACATAATCTTCTGTTAACACCCTAATAAAGTTATTATAGTTTTGGGATGCAGGATAGAGATATATAGCATCAACTACCTTCCAATTTCCATCACCCAAGGTTGCATCAACAACTTCTCTCCCTGAAACTAATAACCCATATTCATCATAATGAAATTCCTCGGGACGTTTACCTTTGGCACTTACCTTTGTTATAAAACCATTGTCATCATAATCATATGTGTATTCTATTATTTCCCCATTGTCATAAGATATCTCCTTAATCATTCCATTCTCATCATATGCATAATCCTTATGTCCCGTTAAAGATAAAGGATTTTTCCCTCCCATTAAACAGTGAGCATCAGCACTTGTTCCATCTTCTGAGAAGACAATACTAAACTCATCCCATAAATCACCAGTGATTGATTTTAATAGTCCATCTGAATATTCATATTTATGTGTAAAACTTGTTCCATTATCTCGATAAATAGTACAAGAAATTACATTAAAATCGGAATCATATTCATACGAACGAGCTCTGCCATCGTCGTACTTTATTCTTTTAGGATAGAGCATTATTTTTTTGGTATATTGTGAAACATTTCGAAAGTCCTTAACTACATTAAACTTCTTTAATGCTTTTTCACACTCTCCTTGCTCTAATAAAGACACTGCTTCAGAAAACCACTTGTCAATGATTTCTTCTTTTTCTGAAACTGCATCATCATAATTATCACCAACCATGGTGAAATTATATTTAGAATAACCAGCTTCAATAATGCATCGAACATCATTGCCTGCCTCGAGCGATTTGGTTATCAAGTTTCCTATAAATCCATTGCATGCCAGCCCACCGCCGCCAGTTTCTTCCAGTTTATCTTCTGTAATATCGCCAGCGATTTTAATTTTTATAACTTTTTCCTCAGAGCTTAAAAAAGAAGCCTTAGTTTTCCCATATTCGTAAAGATAAAATCCCAAAATATTCCCATCAGTGAGAACGTTGACTGTTAACTCTGATGATGCAGTTGCCGAATTACTGAAATCGCCTTCAAAGTAGCCGCTTATAACAGGAATACTTTCTTCTGTAATATCCCCAAATTCATCTCTGGAAAGTTCAGTCTTCCAATGTCCTTCCTTTTTGGGCTCAACAGGTGCCGTAGTATCAACTGTGCTTGCTGTGGTTTCTTGAACTTTTGTCTCTGCGGGTTTTGCTCCGCCACCGCAAGCGCAAACAGACAGCGCCATAGCTGCTGATATAATAATTACTGCTAATCTCTTCATTGCATCCGTCCTTTATATGCTTATTCCTTTTTATTCATCTCTTCGAACAGTACTTCTGGCTTCGGATCTAAATAAACTCGTTCCCCGACATAATGTTTTCCGTCTTTCACTTCATCAATAGTGTAATATTCAATTTTAACAGAACCGAGATCTTCTGGTTTTAACTCTGTTCCAAAATTTGATGTCCAAGTCGAATGCCCTGCCTCCATATCAGAAACTCTAAAAGCTTGACTTCCTACTCTATCCCCATTTTTATCATATGAATAGAATTGGAAGCCAACTTCCTCAAGTGTTGTCTCTGTATTATTCCTGATCTTTAGTTTCACTGCTGCATCACCAGTTGTATACATTGTATCATCATACATTGCCTCGACAATCGTCATATCTTCGCCTATTGGAATGTTCAGTTCTATCTTTGCTGGTGCTTCTGTCGTTTCCCCTGTAGTTTCTGTTTCTGTTGTAGCATTTGCAACTGTCGTTGTAGTCTCTGCGGGCTTAGCCCCGCCTCCGCAAGCACTAACAGAAAGCGCCATAACTGTTGATAAAATGATTGTTAAAATTCTCTTCATGGTTTTGCTCCCTTAAATAAGCTTGCGTTGTCTAATGTATTTCATATGGGACGCCGCATAAATACAAAATGAGTTCCCTGTTTGAATCTTCTTTTATTTTTTTAGGGATTTGAATCACACCTCTTACTTCATAAATATCATCAGATAAAGGTTTAATTGATCCATTGAAATATCCAATTTCAAGACCTAATGCTTTAACCGTAGCGGTTGCTTCAGAGTCAGAATCAAAATTAGCCCAAGTAGAAACTTTGGAATTATTTCTTGTTCGATACATTGAAAAATAATCAGAATCGAACGTATATTCAGAATTATAGACAACACGTGGAGCAAAATCATATTTTACAGACGTTCTCTGTTCTTTTCCGATATATTCAAAATCAAAGGCATAGTATAAAAAAGTATTATCCGATTCTTTGTTTTGATTGAATCCATGGATTCCTTCTATAACGTATCCCTCTTCGTCTACAAATGCCTCATCTGTTGCGGTAAAAAACTCTTCGGCATTTACAAAAGTTGATTTTTTTGCATTATCACCATAGCATACCAAAATATTATCTGATAATTTTGCATCCTTTAATGTGAAACGATAGAATTCCGTTTCAGCTGTATCTCCAACTTTTTTAGGTGGAATGATTTCTTCATTTGTCTCTTCTTCTGTAGTAGTTTCTTCCATTGTCGTTGACACTTCTACAGTAGTCTCTGTGGGCTTGGCGCCGCCTCCGCAAGCACAGATAGAAAGTGCGATGACTGCTGATATAAAGATTGTAAATAATTTTTTCATTACTTTTTGTTCCTTTCTTCGGAATTAATGCTGTTCGAAAGGCTCTAATCTGTAATCAGATATGCTTCTTGCATTTCAACCAAGCTTCCCTTTAGCGACATTCCACTTCCATATGAATCCTTTACGCCTTCGGTCTCTTCAACCGATGAGATTTTTCCGACAAAACGATACATTTTTGATACTTCAAGATTGATGAGTTCTTCTGTTGGTAAATATACCCGAAATGCCAAGCCTTCAAATCCATAGCCATGAAGTTGGCCATTATTATCGGCATATATTTCCAAATCAGCATAATTTAAACCTATAGAATACACTTTTCCTGAAAACGTATATGTATTTCCGACGACGGTGGTTGAAAATGCAGGGTTTTCAAACATTTTTTTTGCAATATCATCTTTAAGTATGACTGCCTCGTTTAATAAATCCTCTTTTGATAATTTAGAGGACTCTGTCTCTGTTGCTGTTGTCTCTTTCACGGCTAAAGTAGTTTCTTCCGCTGTGGTCTCTGCGGTTGAAGCTCCGCCGCCGCAAGCACAGACTGATAACGCTATAATTGCTGATAAAATGATTGTTAAAAATCTTTTCATTGCTTTTTGCTTCCTTTTGTAAACGGCAAGTAAAAACCAGCAATTTTCGGCATTTAATTTCCAGCAGTTTTCGGCAGTGAAAAACCAGCAGTTTTTGTGGGAACCATCCCAAAATCAGCTTTTTCATCTGATGACAGGGCTGCAAAGGTGGGATGGCTGGTATCATCCCACCTATTAGGAAATCAATCCGTGTTACTCGTAGCTATAGAGTTGTTCCGAGACTTTATCATAATCATTCATAAGATCTTCGTTTTCTTTTGTGAGTTCATGGATCTTTTCAAGATAAAGCCACGTGCTTTCAACTACGTCATTGTATTTATCGAGGAGCTCCTCTTTACTGATCTTGTCCAGATCTTCCTTTTTTATCATTTCATACTGTTTCATCACTAGTATCCTTTCCATCATTTAAGAATGATTTGCGGTTTTCCAATCTATAACTCTTTCCGGATATCTTAATCCTATCGCAGCGGTACGAAAGTCTGTCCAGTATTGCAGTAGCAAGTGCGGGATCATTTAAAAACTCGGCCCATTCCTCAAACCCTTTATTAGTGGTGATTACTATAGCTGTCTGTTCCTGAAGCTCAGATATCAATTGAAAGAACAGATTACCTTCGGTAGGGTTGATCGGCAGATAACCTACTTCATCAATGATTAGAAGATTAGACTTCCGTATACGGTTCATTTTGGCACGACTGCGGCGGTCTATCTCCTCTGTTCTAAGACATTGAACCAGGGACTGCATTGTTGAATAGCTTACCTTATAGCCCTCTTCACAGGCATGGTATCCCAGCCCTATAGCCAGATGTGTCTTGCCCACTCCTGGCGGTCCGGAAAGGATCAGATTGTATAATCCATCTATCCATGTAAGTTCTGACAGTTGCTTGAACTGTTTCTTGGAAATAGCCCTGCAGAAATTCAAATCGAAATCCTTCAGGTACTTTGGATATGGGAATCCGGCATCTTTTACACGTCGCGCCTGAGCCTTGTCATGGCGGTATTTCAATTCTCCGGTAAAAATGTTTGCAATGAAATCAGTATAAGTTTGTTCCTCCTGTTCTGCCTTATGTATCAGGGTTTCTATGCTGTCTTTTGTATTGTATAGCGACAGCGAAATCGCTTGCTCTTTTAGTTCTGTTAACTTATCCATTGACAGCACTCCTTTCATTCATCGCATTCTCGTATGCACTCAAAGACCGGATATCCGGTTTGTCTACACGATATTTTTCAGGAAGAGAAGTACTGTCACGTTTTTTGATGTTCTTTTCTTCAATAGTTGCCTGTGTAAGATATATGATGCTCGATTTCAGATCTCCTGCAGAATACAATTCCTTCTCACTGCAGTATTCAACGCCCTTTAAGATGTCATCACGGTTCCATTCCTCAAAAAGCTTTTTTATGACACCAAGCTGATCCCTGTAATAGCGAGGTTTTTCTTGATGTATATGTTCAAGAAAAGGTCCGACCAGCTCATCGTTATTAAAGAGTTCCCTAAGCAACTTCTCCTGTTCTTCAACGGACTTTGTCTTGTCTCTTTCTGAACGTTCTGAGTGACCTATCAGTTTTCCTTTTTCGTGACAAAGCGGGTGTGTTGCATATATCTCACCAGTTATGGAATCAGTTATTGATACTTCGTCGGTTTCTTCGTTGATTTTCATATAGACGCGCACACCCTTGTGGTATGTCCCCACCGGAACACGATACCTGTTGCTTTTATAAAGAACAAGATTGTCTTTACGGACGGCATAGTCTATACTGTTTTCATTAGCGATAGCAAAGCTATACTCAGAGACCGGAACCAAGTATTCCTTTTCGAGGGCGAATACTTCATCCGGTCTTTTGTGTGTTGTGCCATGTACGTCATGATTAGCGGTGCGTCTGAGCCATGCTAAACATGCCTCATTAAAGCTCTCTATATCTGTGAACATACGGTGATCCGCAAAGTTGTACTTGGCGAATTTGACCACGTTTTCTACCGGACCTTTGGATTCAGGATCAGCACCATGACATAGAAATATATCAAATCCTACTTCCTGAAGATAACTTTGGAACCCGGCGGTATATATGATATCGCCATGGTTTTCACTTACAGCCAACACCTTATCCTGATCATATACGATCTGATGCGGACGGCCTCCAAAATAATCAAAAGCCTTGATGTGAGCCATTATGAAAGTTGTTGTGGTAAACGGTCTTTCCTGCCACATAACAAATTTGTAGCGGGAATGTGCAAGTACCATGGCAAAGCAGTAAACCTTCTTCTGTCTGCCGGATTTCGTGGGCACATATATCTCACCCATATCCACTTGTCCTTGAGCGCCTGGATCTCGCTCATCAACTGCTTCATATTGTCTTTCAGTTTCCGGTTTCTTTATGTCGTATTCTTCCCGGATGCTTTTCACGTAGTTCTGAAATGAACGTTTCTGAAAGTCCAGTGTTTCTAAGGGACTTCGTTCCTTGCACCAGTCATAAATTTGGGCAGCCGTCATATCCGGAAACTCCGTCAGCCATTCAACAATAAGTTCTTTGTATACGTCCGGCTTTCTAACCCTGTGTTTTTTCTTTGTCTCTTCATATCCATCGGGGGACATATCCCAATACTTTGAGACTGTCTCTCTGTTGAGCTTCAGTTTCCTGGCAACCTTTGATTTCCTGAAGCCTTTGCGTTTGAGTGTTTGAATCTCGGCATATTTCATCCAATCAATCATCCTTTCTTCACCTCCTAGCATGCAATTATAGACATGCATAGGAGAAATTCATATGATTACCGGAATTCCATTCTCAAACTGCTGGTTTTTCACTGCCGAAAAATGATGGTTTTATAATACCATTTACACCT
>NZ_FNRG01000001.1 GCF_900107835.1 Oribacterium sp. KHPX15 | reverse complement strand
GAAAATACAATCCTTATCTTCGGCTATCTTTTTGTAATACTCAGGGAAGCTGCGGGAACTTTCTATTGCATCTTCATCGTACTTTTCGCTGAATGGAGATGATTTTATTCCTTCACCTATTTCCGGTGGAGATACCAAAATGATTTTTGGGATAAACCCTTGTTTATCAGCGGTAAATTCCTTGATGACATCAACAAGCTTTCCGGCACCCTCTGCTATCTCTTTAACTGAAACATTGAAACAATTTTTAAGATCATTAGTCCCAAGCAAAAGTATTACTATGTCTATCGGCTTATGGGTGTTAAGGCAGGGCTTAAGGTATGGAAGCCCGTTTTTCCAAGGCTCTGTTGGATCATCGAAAGCAGTTGTTCTTCCGTTGCATCCCTCTTCTATCACCATGAAATCCTGTCCTAATAATTGCTGTAATCTTCCGGTCCATCGGATATCGGAAGGATATCTTAGCCCATTGCGAGGGTCAAATCCATATGTATTTGAATCTCCGTAGCATAATACTGTCTTCATTTAAAAGCCTCCATTTATTTTTAAAGAAGTACGATTTAAAATATTATATCATGCAGAACTCATCTATCTTTAAAAACACGCAAAGGTTAGGAAGTATTTCATGAACTACAAAACTGAGATAAACGGTATAGAGGTCAATGTCGATTATACTAATGATAACATTGAGAATATTTTCATCCCTATACTTAAATACGCAAAGAAGCTATACGAAGAAAAGAAGAAACGGGTATTGGTAATGTTGGCTGCACCTCCCGGGGCAGGAAAAAGCACCTTGCTTAGCTTTTTCAAATATCTGTCGGAAAATAATAATGAACTTATGCCCATCACAACAATAGGAATGGACGGTTTCCACAGGTATCAGGACTATCTCCTGACTCATGACATGGAGCGTGACGGTAAAACCTACAAGATGGTTGAACTGAAAGGCTGTCCGGAGACCTTCGATCTCGAAAAATTGTTGGAAAGAACAATGAAGGTCGCAAACGGTGAGACCGTTGGATGGCCGGAATACGACAGACTTACTCACAATCCTGTTGAGGATGTCACAATGGTAAGCGGTGACATCGTATTTCTGGAGGGCAATTATCTTCTTCTTGATAAACCCGGATGGAAGGAACTTAATGGATTGTCAGATCTTACAATAAGCATCAGGGCTGATGAAGGAATGCTCAGAGACAGGCTAATACAAAGGAAGATGAAAACCGGGAATATATCACACGAAAAAGCAGAGAAATTCGTTGATCTAAGTGATTTATATAATGCGCATACCTGCCTAAAGTACTCTGTGGAAGCCGATATAGTGCTTGATATCCTTAGTGACAACAGCTATAGGCTCGTTAAACACCCGCAGTTTATGTAAATCAGCCCGGAATACCTTAAAATCAAGGTATTTCGGGCTTATGTATTGGTTGTCTTTCAACTTTGTTATGTGATGTTTTAATCACTGATCGCTTTCAAGTAATCTTCTTTAGATATAGATTCACACCATTCATTGCTTGTATCTTCACCTTCTATCTCGATTGCAAGATGTGAGAACCATGAATCAGGCGCTGCTCCATGCCAGTGTTTTACTTCTGCAGGAATATTTATGACTGTACCCGGAGTCATAGGAACAGCTTCTTTTCCCCATTCCTGATAATATCCTCTTCCGCCGACACATATGAGCATCTGTCCACCACCGGATTTCGCATGATGGATGTGCCAGTGATTTCTGCATCCTGGCTCAAATGTGACATTATAGATTGGGATTTGTTCTGTGGAAATCGGAGACAGATAGCTTTGACCGTCAAAATACTGGGCAAATCCATCATTTGGAGCGCCTATAGGGAAGAAAATCGTATTCTGGTATTCATCCTTCTCCGTAAGTTCTTCGATCTTCTCTGAATAAACTTCCCTAGCAAGGTTAAACACAGCCCAGGCCTTTGGCCATCCGGCATAGAAAGCCACGTGTGTGATCACAGCAGCCATTTCCTTTTGCGACACGCCATGGTTCTTAGCATTCATTAGATGATATTTCAGGCTGCTGTCTGTTATTCCCTGAGACATTAGCGCAACCACCGTAATGATGCTTCTGGTCTTTACATCAATATCCTGATTGTTCCAGTTCTCACCAAAGAGAACATCATCGTTAAAGTGCGCAAATTCCGGTGCGAAATCGCCAAGCTGTTGTCTTCCTGCTGTCTGTACTATCTTTTCCTGCATTTCTTTTTCCTCCGTACTTTTCCTATATATCAAGTCCAGCTATCCAATTTCTTATTTCATCTTCAGTGACGGTGCCACTAAATCTGTTACCTTCAAGCCATCTGCCACTACCGGCCTTTTCTGAAAGACTTTTTCCGCTGCTTCCTATACCGCTACTCCCGGAAGTGCAGAAGGGTATCACCGTGATATCTGAGAGATCATAGCTTTCAACGAATGTATCCATTATCCTTGGCTCCTGGCCCCACCAGATAGGGTAGCCTAAGAAGACTGTAGAGTAGTTATTCTCTATGTCCAGATCAATGGTTTCAAATTTCGGTCTTGCATCAGGGTCATTCTGCTCCCTGGTAGCTCTGGTACCGGAATCATTATAGTTAAGGTCTGCATCCGTATATGTTTCTTTAGGAACTATCTCATAAAGATCAGCGCCTGTTACTGAAGCGATTTTTTCTGCTACTCCCTTAGTTGTTCCGGTTGCAGAAAAATAGATCACGAGAGTCCTGGCAGTATCTTTTTCAGAAATGTTTTCAGTAGTTTCTGTAGTCGGAGATTCAGGTGTCTTAGAAACAGCTTCATCGCTGCCAGACTCTGTTACGGATTCACTGATAGTGGATTCTATTACTGAATCTTCTTTCACTGTACTTTCAGGAACTATGTTTTTATCATTACCTCCACACCCTGTTAAACTTGTGATAAGCAGCATGGTAGAGAGTATTACAGGTATTATTTTCTTTTTATTCATCTACAACCTCATCAATCCATCTTTTAAGTTCTTCAATAGACATGTTTGCTGTTAATCTTTTTCCACTGGTTACCAATGCTTTGCCCATTAGTTCATTCCTCCATCTATTTCCTTATAAAATCAGCATCCTTCTCAGGCATACCATCATCAGATATATATCTTTCTACAGTCATATGTAGATCATACTTCTCACGAAGTTCCATGATTGTTTTCATCATCGGTGATGCATGATGTACATCAATTGATCCCTGATCTTTCCAGCTGTCTATAAGAAGTATCGTCTCAGGATCATCCAGTGACTGATAGTATTCATATCGGAGATTCCCTGCTTCATTTCTTATCGCATCGACTGTACCGCTGCTGATCATTTCACCTGCAAACTTTTTTGCAGATCCATTCTCGCCTTTATATCTAAGATTAACTGTAATGCTCATCTCATTTACCTCTGCTTTTAAACATTCCTTCTTCCTTAAAATTAAGTAAGGGAATCCTTTTCCTTTACTGGCCTCGAACCGCCGTTATATAAGTAAAATCTTCTTTTCGGCGGTCTTGTGATATTAAAGAATCAGTTTCAAAAACTGATATGTCATTTCATATATAGTTACATCAACATGGGAGAGTTTTACCTCATCCATTGCTGCTATCTGTTTTTCTGTCGGATACGAATAGGGATATATGCCGTACATATAAGGGAAGAATGCGTATCTTATCTGCTCACTCTTTTGTGCTGTTATATCAAGGTGCTTTTTAAGGCATTCACCAAACAGCTCAACCGATTCTTTAAAGGCTCTTTTAAATTCAACCAGTAGTTCATCCCTGCTGTTGTCTTCTATCTCGTAAAGATTCATAGCCGAAATCTTGAGAAGCGTTTTTCTTTCTTCCATTGATTTTGCGATGGCTCTTGCCAGGGCATCCTTGTCCATATCCGAATTTCTGTTTATGATGCTCCTTAAAGCATCATTCCATTTCATGTATTCCCGGGTCAGTAGTCCTAAAAATATCTCTTCCTTTGTCTGGAAATAATTGTAGATCGAAGGTCTGGAGAAGCTTGTTTCAGTACTTATATTTTTGATAGTGATACTGTGAAAGCCCATGGTTTCATAAAGCTTTTCACAGGCATCCATTATCTCCTCTCTTCTTCTGTCAATTGTCTCCTTAAGTTCTACTGCCATGATAAATTCTCCTCTATAAAAGTGGTTTTTTCGATAGTTTCATGTGATCATGACAACTATCATTTACAATTGAATCCGTGGTGACGATGCTTTACAATAATTGTACGAACCCGTCTTTTTCACTAGCGTCCACGAACGCTCTAAAGGAGCCTGGGTCTTGCGGTACCTGCGTGATTTGTCGTGTAGCCTTGAAAGCACCTAGAGGAGATTTGTCTACACCGTACCGCTTCGTTACGAAGCATTCGGCGATAACACTGCGTGTAATGCGCCACCCCATTGTATGCTGCCACAAGTACATTTCATCAGTACCATTCATCTTCATATCAGATACGAGTCTTTACGAAGAACACCTTCGTCTTTTTGTGTTGTCACATCATTCCGTAACCCCACTTTTATATCTGACTTACAGATGCCCTCTATCTAGTTGGCTCCTTTAATTTCTTGTGTCAAATATAGCTTATAATACTATAATGTTGACACGTAGTCAATTACAAGGCATAAAACATTAATCCATCTTCTTTTCCCACATACGGATAAGGTTGAGATTAAGGCTGTCTGCAGTCTTTTCAAGATCAGCTATCTCGTCTGCGGTAAGAGCGATATTGCTTGCCTTAACTGCGTCTTCTACATGATTAACCTTTGTAACACCGATGATAGGAAGTGCTCCCTTAGCGATTGCCCATGCTACAGGAATCTGTGCAGGTGCCACATTATACTTGTCTGCCACTTCCTTGAGCTTGGCATTCATTATCTCAAGCTTATCAAGTACAGGGTTATAAGTTTGTGCTCTTCCTGAACCCTCCGGCATTGGGTTCTTAGTATCATACTTTCCTGAAAGAGCCCCCTGCTCAAGTACCATATATGCCCAGAACTGAATGTCGTTTTCCTTACAGTAATCAACGATTCCTGAGTCTTCTGAAGATCTGTTAAGAAGGCTGTAGTGGTTCTGTACGGCTCCAAGCTGAAGTCCGTGCTCACGAAGGATCCTGTCGGCTTCCTTGATCTCAGCAAGGTTATGATTTGATACGCCGATTACCGGAACATTGTCCTTTCCTTCAAAGTACTTTGCAACCTCTGTGATCCACTTCGGTGCATCCACAGGATTATGTACCCAGTAGATATCCATGCTGTCGATTCCGAGCATCTCATACTCTGTCTTAAGCATATCCTCAACCGGTGTTGCTGAAGAGTAATCTGCACACTGCGGTGTGAATTTATCAGATACGATGTATGAATCTCTTGGTAAGTCTTTCAGGAAGCTTCCCAGAGTCTTTTCTGAGGTTCCCATGCCGTATACATACGCTGTATCCCAGAGGTTAAGTCCTGCCTTCATTGCGGCATCGAATATAGGTCTTAAAGAATCTGCAGTCCAGTTGTCTCCAAATGTTCCATCATTTCCCCATGCCCATGCGCCGAGTGCTATCTTTGGTAATGTCTTTGTCATAATTATTATCTCCTTTCGGTTGACATCGTGTCATTTGATGATTGGATGATAACACCGTGTTGACTTCGTGTCAACATATATTTTATAGTTTATAATTATTTTATTTTTTATAAAAAAAAGGACAAACTCCACCAGGTTGAAAACCTGTAAGACTTTCTACCTGTTCCCTTGGTATCATGTGCGGTTTGGTATGGAATACAGCCTTGAACTTTGAACTGTTCACCTTTCCATATCCGGCCAAAAAAATAGTACTTCTCCGGTACCTGATAGATACTTTTGAAGTACTTTTAGTTAACCCTAGGGTCTAAAAACCCACGTAATTTCAAGCTTTTTTCCCGAAATCATGAGGTTTATTCTGGTTTGTCATCCTGCCTGTATATGAGTAGAAGTATGTTTTCATCATACCGTTGTAGATCTTACGGTTCTTGTCAGCCTTGCCGAGGTACTTCTCGGAATCCTCCCAGGCGGTGATGACATGCATAGCCCAGCTGTCGAGGCTCTGGTATGCTTCTTTAAGCTCTGTGTAAAGCATTGGAAGGTTTCTCTTGTCCTCGATACGCTCGCCGTAAGGCGGGTTTGTGATGATGTAGCCGGCTTTTCCGCTGTGTGAGAAGTCCGCAAGATCGCGTACCTGAAGGTGAATGATCTTGTCAACTCCGGCGCGTTCCGCATTCTCTCTTGCTACCGGAATAACATCAGGGTTAATGTCATAGCCCTGGATGTCAATCTTCTTTCCTTCAGCTGTCATGCCGGTTTCAAGAAGCTGATTGTCAACCATCTCATTTGCTTCGTCGAAAGCATTGTACCAAAGCTTCTTATCGATGAAGTTGGTCCAGGTCTCGGAGATGAAGGCTCTGTCCATACCGGGGGCAATGTTTGCGGCCATCATGGCTGCCTCGATAACGAAGGTTCCGGAACCGCACATAGGGTCAACCAGTGCATGGTCTCTGTTCCAGCCGGACTGCATAAGGAGGGCTGCTGCAAGAGTCTCAGTGATAGGAGCAAGACCCTGTTTCAGACGATAGCCTCTCTTGTGAAGTGACTCTCCTGATGTGTCCAGGCAAACTGTGAACTCGTCCTTATAGGCAAATACTCTCACCGGATACTTTGCACCGTGCTCTTCAAACTGTGAAATGCCGAAGTGCTCGCCAAGTCTGGCAACCATAGCTTTTTTCATGATGGACTGAATGTCTCTGGTAGAGAAAAGCTTTGACTTAACGGAGCTTGCTTTCGTTACCCAGAAGCTGCCGTCTACAGGGATGTACTCTTCCCATGGAAGCTTCTTTGTGGCCTGGAACAGTTCTTCCCAGGTTTCAGCCTTGAAAGAACCAACCTTAAGAAGGATTCTCTCAGGAGTACGCATGAAAATATTGGCACGGCAGATGGCATCGGCATCGCCTATGAAGCCTACACGTCCGTCGGTTACGGTAGTGATATCATAACCGAGGTCGATGACTTCTTTTTTTGTTACCGCTTCAAGACCAAAATGGCAAGGAGCTACTAATTCAAATGTTTTCATATTTTTCCTTTTCTATTTAAAAAGACGGATCTGAATGCGTGGATTTTAATCTCAGCATAACAAATCCGTCATCCATGATTACCGAAAAAATCTGTTTATCAGCCAAACAACACAGAAAGCTGCTATCAAAGATGGGAACAACGGTGACAGCAACCACACAATACCGCCTATAAAGTATACAAGTATGAATAAGAAGATGATAAACGCTATAAGACAACCCCATCCGCTGGTGCTGAATACATGTCCGTAATTACCATTATTGTTTCCGGAGAAACCTCCTCCGAAACGCGGCCGTCCATTATCGTTTCTGGTGCCGTCTTCCGAATAACTCTTCTGTTCACGACGGTTCTCATCCTGGTAACCCTGCTGAGGATCATCGTTTTCGGACTCTGAGTAGGATGAACTCTGAGAGTTCCTGTAGGATTTGTCTCTTTCGAACTCAAAGGCATCAGAATAAGGTTCTGTATCTATGGTTCCTCTGATTTCTTCATCCTGATTTGCAACAGGATCTCCCGCTGCCTCTGCAGTATCGATGATGGTTTTTGCAAGGAGTCTTGGGGAGCCTAATTCCTCAACTACTTCCGATTCTGATCTTCCTTTGCTTACTTCGCCGCTGATGTAGTTGTCATAGTAAGCCAGCTGTTCACGTATGATCTGATCGGATACGCTGAGATTTAGCTGTACCGTTAAATCATGGAGGAATTGTTCTTTTGTCACTAGTATGTCCTCTCTCTCGAGTTTAGTCATTAATAGAATAAACCGAGACTGGCATATGATGCAAGTCTCGGCCGTAAAGTTCATATAAAATTCACTTCTATTCTAAGCAGTTCATGTTAAAACAAAGCATAGTCTGCCGGCTGATTACGGGCAATTCTTTATTATCCATGACTCTTATAGCCGAGCGGGAGAAAAAATCCCGTTCGAACGAAAAATCAGTTTTCTTCAACGGATTCTTCAGGCTTCTCATCAGGAACAACAGCGATTCCGAGGTCAACAAGCTGCTGCTCATCAAATACAGGAGCCGGAGCTTCCATCATAGGGTCTGAGCCGTCCTTAACCTTCGGGAAGGCGATAACATCACGGATAGTGTCTGATCCAACCATCCACATGGCAAGACGGTCAAGACCGTAAGCAAGACCTGCGTGAGGCGGAACGCCGTACTTGAAGGCCTGCATAAGGAATCCGAACTGCTCATTAGCCTTTTCAGGTGTGAAGCCAAGCTTCTCGAGCATCTTCTCCTGCACGTCTGCCTGGTGGATACGAACTGAACCACCGCCAAGCTCTGTACCGTTAAGAACGATATCGTAAGCCTTTGCACGAACTGCGCCCTGATCTGTGTCAACCAGAGGAAGATCCTCATCCATAGGCATTGTGAACGGATGATGCATAGCCTGGAATCTGTCAAGCTCCTCTGACCACTCGAACATAGGGAACTCTGTAACCCAAAGGAACTTCCATGCGCTTCTGTCGATAAGCTCGAGGTCTGCACCAAGCTGTAGACGAAGTGCTCCGAGGGAATTCCATACAGTTGTCTTCTTTGTATCTGAAACGATCATGAGCATATCGCCCGGCTGACCGCCCATAGCATCAACGAGTGCCTTAAGCTCCTCTTCTGTCATGAACTTTGCGAAGGAAGATTTATAAGTGCCGTCTTCATTGATGGCAAGGTAAGCAAGACCCTTTGCGCCATAGCCCTTAACGAACTCGGTGTACTTGTCAATCTGCTTACGAGGCATCTTTGCCTGGCTCTTGACATTGAGACCCTTGATGACGCCGCCGTCCTTAGCGCAATTTGCGAATACGGCGAAACCGCAATCCTTAACAGCCTCGGTAACATCCTGAAGAAGCATCTCGAAACGCATATCAGGCTTGTCTGAACCGTAGTTGTTCATTGCATCTATCCACTTCATGCGGCGGATAGGAAGCTCAATGTCTACATTGCAGATCTCCTTAAAGATGTACTGAAGGAGTCTCTCATTTACTCCGATAACGTCATCAACGTCTACGAAGGAAAGCTCCATATCTACCTGTGTGAACTCCGGCTGACGGTCTGCACGGAGATCCTCGTCACGATAGCATCTTGCAAGCTGGAAGTAACGGTCAAAGCCGGATACCATGAGAAGCTGCTTAAGAAGCTGAGGTGACTGCGGCAGAGCATAGAAAGAACCGTGGTGCATACGTGAAGGTACAAGGAAATCTCTTGCTCCCTCAGGTGTTGACTTGATAAGTGTCGGAGTCTCGATCTCAAGGAAACCGTTGTCCATCATGAACTTACGGATGTAGAAGGCAAGCTTTGCACGGGTCATGATGCGCTGTGCAAGCTCAGGTCTTCTGAGATCAAGATATCTGTATTTGAGACGAACATTCTCATTTGTTGCGATTCCGTCCTCGATAGGGAATGGCGGAGTCTCTGATTCGGAAAGGATACGAAGTGATCTTGCTGAGATTTCGATGGAACCGGTCTTCATGTCCTTGTTGGCGTCCTTGCCACGGGAACGAACGATACCGGTTACTGCAATTACGAACTCTGAACGAAGCTTTGCTGCCTTCTCAAATACCTCTGATCCGCAGTCTGCTTCCTCAAAAATGATCTGTAAGATTCCGGAACGATCACGAAGATCTGTGAAGATAAGACCACCCTTGTTTCTGGATTTCTGAACCCAGCCCATCATGGTTACTTCTTTTCCGATAAATGATTCATCAAGCTCTGTACATCTGCACGTTCTGTGCAGACCTTTCATTGACTCTGCCATAAGTATTACCTCTATATTATTAATTGATGATGAGTTGTCCAATGTTTAGGCTTCTCATCTATGTAAATGCCGCCAGGTTTAGACGACAGTACTATCTGTTAAATTGTTGCCTCGCATAAAACTATATGCGGGATAATCTATTGAACATTCACCTCGCATAAAACGATGTGCGGGATGACATTAAACATTAAAGTAAAAAGCGATTTAATAGGTGCTTTTAATTAAAAGCATCCTGGTAAAACTCTTTGAACTCTGTATAGCCTTCCTGTGTGAGCTGCTCCTTCTGGAACTTCTTGTTCTTGTTCATGCGGGAAACCAGAACTGTTTCACCCTTTGCACGAAGTTCCATGGCTTCATTGAGAGCCTCAGCAGTCTTCTCTGCATCAAGGTTCTTATCAAGGAGGAATGCTGTCTTCTTGTTCTCTCCCGGAACGTGTTCGTCAGCATCCAGCATGATGGTGATGATACGCTCGAAACCGATGGAGAATCCTACAGCCGGTGTATCCTGTCCTGTGAACTTTCCTACCATCTTGTCATATCTTCCGCCGCCGCCTACTGAACCGCCGAAGCCTTCAGCGCGGATCTCAAAGATAGGTCCGGTGTAGTAGCCCATGCCTCGAACGAGAGTAGGATCGAATTCAACATTAACCTTAACACTCTTTACTTTGGCAACAGCTTCTACTATCTCGGCAAGGTTCTTTGTTACGCTTTCGGGAAGAACCTCTTTTAGCTTTTCACCAAGTGAACGGATGTCCTGAGCCTCTGTGCCGATGCTTCCAAGGAGAGTCTGATACTTGTCAATGACTTCCTCTGCATATCCGAGTGAAAGAAGCTCTTCCTTAACACCCTCATTTCCGATCTTGTCTGCCTTATCAAGACTGATACATACCTTTTCGAAATCTTCCTCAGGGAATCCTGCGTAGGCCTGCATGCCGCGAAGGATCTCACGGTCGTTGATAACGATCTTGAAGTTGTACTTCTCGCCGAAACCTATGCGGTTAAGAAGAGTTGAGATCGCAAGGATAAGCTCGATTTCGGAGACATTGGAACCATCACCGAAAATGTCTATATCGCACTGTACGAACTCACGGAAACGTCCCTTCTGAGGACGGTCTGCTCTGAATACAGGTCCGATCTGAAGCGCCTTGAAGGGGCTTGGGAGCTGTGCCTGATTCTGGGAATAAAAACGGCTTAAAGGAAGTGTGAGATCATATCTGAGACCTGAATCGCTGAGATCGTCGAGGCTGCCGTTCCGGTAGGCTGACTCAAGTTTGTCGCCGCGCTTCATTACCTTAAATATGAGCTTTTCGTTGTCACCGCCCTGCTTGCTGAGGAGGTTTTCTATATGCTCCACAACCGGGGTTTCGATCTCTGTAAAACCAAATTCCTTATATGTTCTTCTGATCTCTGAGAGAACATACTGGCGGAGTTCCATCTCACGGGGAAGGATATCCTTCATGCCTGTAACAGGCTTTTTCTTTAATGCCATTTTCATACCTCAATATCAATAAATTTACGGTCAATTATTATATCAATATTCCATAAGTACCGCAAGAGTAAAACGAAGTAACAGTTCAGCCGGGGCACAAGCAGGGCCGAGCAGTCGGGCATCCATTTGAATGCGAGTCGCTTCGTCGGAAAAATCTAAGGCAGCCCCCCTAAGAACCACTAGGCCCTCGCCAATGTCAGATATTTTCTTTATGAAAAATCTGACTTGGCGAGGGGGCTAAGGAAAAATGGATCCAAGTGGTTCTAAGGGGGGCTGTCTTGATTTTTCTCGACTCAGCTCAACGCATTCAAATGGACACCCGACTGCTCGGTCCTACATGTGCCCCGGCTGAACTGTTACTATCAGAGATATTTCTTCATTGTGTCGTCTATGTCCAGAGTTGCGAAGTAGTCGGCAGGGGTCTGTGCACGGCGGATAAGCTTCACTGAGCCGTCTTCTCTCAGGAGGAGCTCGGCGGACCAGAGCTTTCCGTTGTAGTTGTAGCCCATGGCGAAACCGTGTGCACCGGCATCGTGGATAAAGAGGTAATCTCCCTTCTCGAGCTCCGGAAGTTCGCGGTCGATGGCAAACTTGTCATTGTTCTCGCAAAGGGAACCTACCACATCGTAAACTTTGTCTGCAGGTGCATTCTCTTTTCCGAGAACGGTTATGTGATGGTATGCACCGTACATGGCAGGTCTCATAAGGTTAACCGCACAGGCATCAACTCCTGCGTACTCCTTGTAGGTGTGCTTGAAGTGGACGACCTTTGTGATAAGGGCTCCGTAAGGACCTGTCATGAATCTTCCCATCTCTGTAAAGATGCTGATGTTTCCCAGGCCGTTTGAAACCAGTACCTCGTCAAAAACCTTATGTACGCCGGCACCGATGATCTCAATGTCATTGCCTTCCTGATCAGGCTTATAAGGGATGCCTACGCCGCCGGAAAGATTGATGAAGTTAAGCTCAACTCCGGTCTCGTTTTTGATCTTTACCGCAAGCTCGAAAAGCTGCTTCGCAAGTGTAGGATAATAATCATTGGTTACGGTATTGGAGGCAAGGAAGGAATGCATTCCAAAACGCTTTACACCCTTTGATTTAAGGATCTTAAAGCCTTCGATGATCTGGTCTGTGGTCATTCCGTACTTGGCGTCCTGTGGATTGTCCATGATGGTATTGGCGATCTGGAAGTATCCGCCCGGATTGTAACGAAGTGACATGGTCTCAGGGAAAGAACCCAGAGTCTCTTCCAGTTCTGCGATATTTGTGAAGTCATCAAGATTTATGATGCCACCAAGCTTGTGGGCGAAAACATACTCAGAAAGAGGAGTTTCGTTGGAAGAAAACATTATATCATGACCGGAAAAACCGCAGACATCTGACATCTGAAGCTCTGTAAGTGAACTGCAGTCGGTTCCGCAGCCCTCTTCCTTAAGAATCTTAAGGATAGTCGGATTGGGACATGCCTTTACCGCAAAGTATTCCTTAAAGCCCTTGTTCCAACTGAAGGCCTTCTGTACTTTACGGGCATTCTCACGGATGCCCTTTTCGTCGTAAAGATAAAAAGGTGTGTCATAGGTTTCGGCTATCTTCTGTACCTGTTCAAGTGTTGCATATGGTGTCTTCATAAGGTTTCTCCTCGTATATTATTAAAAAAAGCCTCACAAACATACTATCTGTGAGGCTTGTCCCCGCAATAAAAATAATAATAACCTATATTGCGTAAAATATGAAATAATTTTTGGTTTATGCTCCCATTACTCGCATGATGTTTGTAGGAGTAACCGGCTGATTACGTGTAAGTCTTGAAAGGATACCTGCTGTGATTACGCAGATATCGCCCTTCTCAACGATTCCGCGGCTGCGAAGTTCGTCCATGGAGTTCTCGAAGAGCTCATCTGTTGTATCGGATCTCTTTGCCCAGATAGGAGTAACACCCCAGAGGAGCATCATCTGGCGTACAGTTGCCTGGCTTGGAGACATTGCATATATAGGTGTTGCAGGACGATACTTTGAAATAAGTCTTGCGGTTGAACCTGTAAGTGAAGGTACGATAAGCGCCTTTGCATGAAGCTCTGAAGCAGTTGTAACGGAAGCCGCACAAACAGCGTTTGAAATATTCTCATAAGTGCTCTTATCAACCTTACGGTTCTTATAAGCGCTGTAGTCAAGGAACTGCTCTGTGTACTCAACGATGGAAGCCATCATCTCAAGAGCTTCCACAGGATACTTACCTGCAGCTGTTTCGCCTGAAAGCATAACTGCGTCTGTGCCGTTATATACAGCATTGGCAACGTCTGTAACCTCGGCTCTTGTAGGACGCGGATTACGGATCATGGAATCCAGCATCTGGGTTGCAGTGATTACAAGCTTGCCTGCATAGTTGCACTTTTTGATCATTTCCTTCTGAAGCTGTGGAAGACGCTTTGCTTCTACCTCAACACCAAGGTCACCACGGGCAACCATGATACCGTCAGCGGCTTCAATGATTTCATCAAGATTGTCGAGACCTTCCTGTGACTCGATCTTTGCGATGATCTTCATGTTTGAACCGGCATTGTCAATGATCTCACGGATCTGGTGAATAGTCTCAGCATTACGAACAAAAGACGCTGCAACGAAATCGAATCCTACCTCGAGACCAAACTTGATATCAGCGATATCCTTATCTGTAAGGCCCGGAAGCTTAATGCTTACGTTCGGGACATTCACGCCCTTCTTCTCACCAAGCTCACCACCATTTGTGATTTCACAAAGGATATCAGCTCCTTCAACCTTCTTTACAACAAGACCGATGAGACCATCATCAATAAGGATTACATTACCCTCTTTAACGTCTTCATTGAGACCGTCATAGTTGATATAAACTTTGTCCTTGTTTCCGATGCACTCTTCTGTTGTAAGGATTATCTGTGCTCCTGTCTCAAGAGTAACCTTCTGGTGATTCTCCAGCTCACCGGTACGGATTTCAGGTCCCTTTGTATCAAGGAGAGCTGCTATCTCGCGTCCGCTGTCTTTTCTTGCTTCCTTAAGGAGAGTAAGTCTCTCGAGGTGCTCCTGATGGCTGCCGTGTGAGAAGTTGAAACGTGCTACGTCCATGTTTTCGGCAAGCTTTTTAAGAATATTATAATCATTCTCGTTAGGTCCAAGTGTACATACAATTTTAGTCTTTCTCATTAAAAATCCTCCTGGAATATTATCTAAAATCATTTATATGGAAAACATTGCTCTTCTTTTGCTTCTGATTGGTAAGAAAGAAAAACAATGCCACATTCAAAAGGGATACGGCTATTTCAACCTGGGTGCTGCTTAAAAAAGGTGCAGAAATAAACATGTACAAGTAGAGCACCACTTCTGCTATGGCAAGCCACTGTGCTTTTATCGGTATGAAAAAATACAGATAGAAAACACTGTCCGGAAAAGTAAGCGCATATGCCAGGAATATACTGAAGGTCATATAAGTGGGATAAAGCCGCATTGATACGCCTGTAACAATGTAAAATAACAGAGATGCCACTACCAGCAGCAGGACTCCGGAAAAATAAAAGAAGTTGTACTTAACTGTTCCCCACATTCGCTCCAGGGTTGTACCGAGACTGTAATAAACAAATACAGCTATGACCATCCATATAGGTTGGAAGGACGGCGGAAAAAACAGAAAAGTTATTATACGCCAGATTTGTCCGTGAAGTATTTTATCAGGGTCAAGAGCCAGCCAGTAATCGTAATAATACGGATTAAACATCATGATAATGTAACCTACCACGTAGATCACGCAGATGTATTTCATGAGATCGGGGATTGCATATTTCCCGAATTTTCGTTCAAGCCTTTGATAAAATGTCAATTCTCATTCTCCTTAATATTGTATTTTGTTTCTTTTTTGGAAACACTTGCATTTTCTGTGCATCCTCATTTATATCTCTTACAAGTTTACTATTTTTATAAGAAGAACACACGCTTTATTGCAAAAAAATTTCAATACAGTATATAAACACTTTGGGTGTTTTTCAAGACAAAAAAGACATTTATTCACAAAAGTTTTACATTATCACAGTTGAATGGCTCTTTTCTAAATGTTAATATAGGTCTTTAGTTTGTGCCTTCTAATAGGTAGAAAACAAAGTATCTGATTTGGCTGAAAAGGAGACGGGGTTATCTCTGAAAGTCTTATTAAGATACAAGCCGGAAATGAATTACCGGTTCAAGGGATGTTATAAATGGGGTTTTATATATGCAGAGAAACAGACTTGGAATAGATATAGGTTCTACAACTGTTAAGATTGCGATTATGGATCAGGAGGATAAGCTTCTGTTTTCCGATTATCGACGTCACCATGCAGATATTCAGGGAACACTTGCGGATATTCTTGAGGAAGCAAAGAAACAGTTGGGGGAGATCAGTCTTTCTACAGTGATTACAGGGTCAGGAGGTCTTACCCTGAGTAAACACATGGACGCAGCCTTCTGTCAGGAGGTTGTTGCCGTTGCGACAGCATTAAAAGCATATCGTCCGGATACTGATGTAGCCATAGAGCTTGGTGGAGAAGACGCCAAGATCATATATTTCAAAGGCGGTATCGATCAGCGAATGAACGGTATCTGCGCCGGAGGAACGGGATCTTTCATTGACCAGATGGCATCACTTCTTCATACTGATGCCGCAGGACTTAATGTTCTCGCAAAAGACTATCAGATGATATATCCTATCGCTGCAAGATGTGGCGTTTTCGCAAAGACTGACATTCAGCCGCTTATAAATGAAGGTGCAGCCCGTGAGGATCTTGCAGCTTCTATTTTCCAGGCGGTGGTTAATCAGACTATATCGGGTCTTGCCCAGGGTAAGCCCATCAGAGGACACGTTGCATTTTTGGGCGGTCCTCTTCACTTCATGCCCGAATTAAGAAAAGCCTTTATACGCACTCTGAATCTGCAGGGTGATGAAATAATCGAGCCTGAAAACAGCCATCTTTTTGCGGCTATCGGCTCCTGCCTTAACTGTCCGGAGGAGGCAAAGGAAGAATCTGTCACCCAGCTTATCAATATGCTTCGTAACGGCATCAAGATGGATGCAGAGATAAAGAGAATGGATCCTCTTTTCGGGAATGAGAAAGAATATAAGGAGTTCAGTGCCCGTCATGATAAAGCAAAGGTTAAGACTGCCGATCTTTCACAGTACCATGGTAATGTTTATCTCGGTATAGATGCGGGCTCCACCACTACAAAGCTTGCCCTGGTATCCGAGGAAGGCGAACTTCTTTACAGATTTTACAGAAACAACAACGGATCCCCTATCGCCACAGCGATAGAATCAATGAAAGAGATACGGGATCTTCTTCCGGAAGATGCCCGGATTGCCTACAGCTGTTCCACAGGATATGGGGAAGCTCTGCTTAAGTCTGCTTTCCAGCTGGATGAGGGTGAGGTTGAGACCATTTCCCACTACTATGCAGCTTCATTCTTTGACCCTAAGGTAGATTGCATACTGGATATCGGCGGACAGGATATGAAGTGCATCCGTATAAAGGATGGTACAGTTGATTCCGTGCAGCTTAATGAGGCCTGCTCCAGTGGCTGCGGTTCCTTCCTGGAGACATTTGCAAAATCCCTTGACTATTCGGTTATAGATTTTGCTCATGCGGCGCTTTATGCCGACAATCCTACGGACCTCGGTTCCAGATGCACTGTTTTCATGAATTCAAATGTAAAACAGGCACAGAAGGAAGGAGCAACTGTTAATGACATCTCCGCAGGTCTTGCATACTCTGTTATCAAGAATGCACTTTTTAAGGTTATAAAGGTTACCGAAGCCAAGGATCTGGGCGAACATATCGTTGTCCAGGGCGGAACCTTCTACAATGATGCCGTGCTCCGTGCTTTTGAGAATCTTCTGGGAGCTAATGTTGTAAGACCTGACATAGCCGGAATCATGGGCGCCTTTGGTGCTGCTCTCATAGCCCGTGAGAGATACCATATGGCAAATGAAAAGATCAAAAACATGAAGCCTACAGAGGAAATAAAAGTTCCACTCACAGCTTATGGCCGTGTTCAGACTACAATGCTTCCTCTTAGTGAAATCATTAACCTTAAATATACAACAAAGATGACCCGCTGCCAGGGCTGCAATAACCACTGCGTTCTGACAGTTAATCAGTTCGGTGCCGGACGTAATTACATTTCCGGAAACCGCTGTGAAAGGGGCTTAGGAAAAACCAAGATAAAGAGGGATATTCCAAACCTCTTTGAGTATAAGCTTAAGAGAATGTTCGACTATGAACCGCTGCCTCAGGACATCGCGGTTCGCGGTGAAGTAGGTATACCGAGGGTTCTCAATATGTATGAGAACTATCCATTCTGGGCTACCTTCTTCAGAGAATTAAAGTTCAGGACTGTACTCTCTCCTGCAAGTACCAGAAAGATTTACGAGCTTGGAATAGAAAGTATACCTTCAGAATCCGAGTGCTATCCTGCAAAGATCGTTCACGGACATATCGAATGGCTCATTAGAAACGGACAGAAATTCATATTCTATCCATGCATACCTTACGAGCGTAATGAAACACCCGATGCGGGCAACCATTACAACTGCCCTATGGTTACTTCCTATGCAGAAAACATTAAGAATAATGTTGAAGGCCTGGAAGATAATTCGGTTATGTTTATGAAGCCGTTCCTTGCATTTACTGATGAGAAAATCTGTACGGATCAGCTTGTAAGGATATTTATACATGGCGGCGAAATCGAGCGTTCCATCCGCCCTGTAGGTGAACTCACCGATAGTAAGATTGAAGAACAGTTTAAAGCATGGAATATTACTGAGGATGAGGTCAGGGCGGCCGCTCACGAAGCATGGCTTGAACTGGAACGTGCTCATACCGATATGCAGAAAAAGGGAGAGGAAACTCTTCACTGGATGAAGGAAACCGGTCACCGTGGAATAGTTCTTGCGGGAAGACCTTATCATGTGGACCCTGAGATACATCACGGAATTCCTGAACTTATCACAAGCTACGATTTTGCGGTACTTACGGAAGATTCTGTATCTCATCTCGCAGAGGTGGAGCGTCCCATCATCGTTACAGACCAGTGGATGTATCACACAAGACTATATAGAGCTGCTGAGTTTGTAAAACACAGAGAAGACGTTGACCTTATACAGCTCAATTCCTTCGGATGCGGACTTGATGCTGTGACTGTGGATCAGGTCAGAGACATTCTTACCGGATCTGATAAGATCTACACTGTTCTTAAGATTGATGAGGTTAATAACCTCGGTGCCGCACGTATAAGAGTGAGATCTCTCATTGCAGCCATAAGAGTCAGGGATGAAAAGAACTATGTACGTAATATCCGTCCGGCTAATTATGAGCGAAAACTTTTCACCAAGGAGATGAAGGCAAAGAACTATACCATCCTTTGTCCTCAGATGTCTCCCATACATTTTGAGATAGTTGAAGCTGCCTTCCGTGCCGCAGGCTATAACCTTATAGTACTGAACAATGCAAACCGTTCAGCCATTGATACCGGTTTAAAATATGTTAACAATGATGCCTGCTACCCATCGATCATAGTTGTAGGACAGATCATGGAAGCCCTCAATTCAGGTAAGTATGATCCCAATGAGACTGCCGTTATCATGACCCAGACAGGAGGAGGCTGCCGTGCATCAAATTACATCGGATTTATACGCCGTGCCCTGGAACATGCGGGAATGTCACAGATACCTGTTATTTCCCTCAATACCAACAGCATGGAGTCAACTCCCGGATTTAAGCTTACTCTCCCGCTTTTGACAAGAGCTATGCAGGCAGTGGTTTACGGCGATGTATTTATGAGGGTCCTTTACGCTACAAGACCGTATGAAGCGGTTCCGGGATCTGCTGAAGCATTACACCAGAAGTGGCTTAAGGTCTGCAAGATGGCTGTCTCAAAGAAGACAACCTCCATGTCCCTTTTCAAAAAAAATGTAAAGGGAATCATAAGAGACTTTGATAATCTTCCTTTGAAGGAAGGTTTGGTTAAACCTAAAGTCGGTATAGTAGGTGAGATCCTTGTTAAGTTCTCTCCTCTTGCCAACAACCATATAGTTGAACTTCTTGAAAATGAAGGTGCCGAAGCTGTAATGCCGGATCTTATGGATTTCCTGCTTTACTGCTTCTATAACCAGAATTTCAAATATGAGAATCTGGGTGCCGGATGGAAGGGAAAGGCATTATGCAACTGTGCCATAAACTTCCTTGAGTACTTTAGAAAGACGGCCCGTAAGGAATTTACCAAGTCCAGGAGATTTACTCCACCGGGAGAAATCAAGGAGCTTGCAAAGATGGCCAGAGAATATGTTTCCATCGGTAATCAGACAGGTGAGGGCTGGTTCCTGACCGGCGAGATGCTGGAGCTCATGGAGGAGGGTGTGAACAATATAGTCTGCACTCAGCCTTTCGGATGTCTGCCTAACCACATCGTCGGCAAGGGCGTCATCAAGGAGCTGAAGAAGCATAACCCTGATGCCAACATCATCGCCGTAGACTACGACGCAGGTGCTTCCGAAGTCAACCAGCTGAACCGTATCAAGCTGATGCTCACTGTTGCGCAGAATAAGCTGAAGGAGCAGGCGTAACACTTTGGCTCCCCGGTCAGAATTCGGTGCACGGACGTGAATCCGGTCTCCAATGGCGCCTGTGGTTATTGGCAGCCGTCCAGAATTCGGCTTTCATGGCGACGGCCCACGGCGTTGAAAGTACATCTCATACGAAAAATCCGTGCAGATCGTACGCTTACGCGTTCGCTCTGCACGGATTTTTCTATTCGATGTTCTTTCAAGCCGCAAGCCTAGTCACCATTGAAAGCCGAATTCTTACTTTTGCGGAATGTACTTTCAACGCCGTGAGCCGTCGCCATGAACCGCCGTTTTCACGTCCGGGTTGTAATAACTTTTAGCCTTCGTAAATCGGATACTTGCGAGTGAGCTCGGCAACCTTGGCGATGACTTCTTCGCGGGAGTTCTCGAAATCGGTGGCAACCTTCCAGATACACTCGGCGATAGGCTTCATGTCCTCCTCCTTGAAACCTCTGGTGGTTACGGCAGCTGTACCGATACGAACACCGGAAGTAACGAAAGGTGAACGTGGATCGTTAGGGATAGCATTACGGTTAAGAGTAATGTGAACCTCGTCGCAGTTGTTCTGAAGAACCTTACCCGTGAGCTCAGGGATATTTGTGAGGTCAACAAGCATTAAATGGTTGTCTGTGCCGCCTGAAACAAGCTTGAAGCCCTGGGCAACCATAGCCTCGGAAAGAGCCTTACAGTTCTTGACGATCTGCTCCTGGTAAGCCTTGAATTCAGGCTTTAAAGCCTCTCCAAAACAGATAGCCTTGGCAGCTATAACATGCTCAAGAGGACCGCCCTGGCATCCCGGGAAAACAGCCTTGTTGAAGTTGTACTGCTTTGCGATCTCTTCACTTGAAAGGATGAGACCTCCTCTTGGTCCGCGGAGAGTCTTGTGGGTTGTAGTGGTAACTACATGAGCGTAAGGGATAGGTGACGGATGAACTCCGGCTGCCACAAGACCTGCGATATGAGCCATATCAACCCATAAAACAGCGCCGCACTTATCTGCGATCTCACGGAATCTCTTGAAGTCAATGATTCTTGGATAAGCAGAAGCTCCGGCAATGATCATCTTAGGCTTCTCGCGAAGAGCTGTTGCCTCTAATTCATCGTAATCTATAAAGCCGTCAGCATTAACACCATAAGGAATGATATTGAAAAAACTGCCTGAGAAGTTTGCAGGTGAACCATGAGTAAGGTGTCCGCCGGCATCCAGTGACATTCCGAGGATCTTGTCTCCCGGTTTACAGATTGCCATGGTTACGGCCATATTTGCCTGAGCACCTGAATGGGGCTGAACATTGGCATACTCGCAGTTAAAAAGCTTCTTGGCTCTTTCGATGGCGATGGTCTCGATGTCATCTACGTGTACGCAGCCGCCGTAATAACGTTTTCCGGGGTATCCTTCAGCATATTTGTTTGTAAGGATCGTGCCCATAGCCAGCATGGATGTGTCTGACAGAATGTTTTCAGACGCTATAAGCTCGATGTTGTTCTGCTGACGGTCATACTCCGTAGCAATCAACTTTCCAACCTCAGGATCAGCCTGGGTTATATAGTTCATCACTTCCTTGATCATAGTTACCTCCATAAGACATGATTTACTAAGGCTTCAATTGATAATCATCTATGACTATCTGAAGACTCTGTGTTCCATTATATTCATTAATCTGTGGATAGTAAACCACATCTATTTTTGTGCAGGCTCTCTTCTCTCTTAAAAATTCATCACCATTTGTAAATATCAGCCCGTCCATTAATGAACCGGTTTCTGACTGAAGTCTCATTTTTACAACATTTCTGTTTTTTCCAAAGACCCGACAGTCCGTAATTCTAAGGTTTTTTGTGGCAAAACAGGGTTTTTCGTTTCCTTTTCCAAAGGGCTCCAGTTTTTCGAAGTCGCGGATAAGGTTATTTGAAATATAATCAATCGGCATAGGGACATCGATCCAGATTTTATCAATGAGCTGGTCCGGACTCAGATTGCATAGAGTGTTAAGCCTGGTTCTGAATTCGTCGATATCTTTTTCCAAAAGAGTGAATCCGGCGGCCATCGGGTGTCCGCCCCATTTGACCAGAAGATCGCTTACTTCCTGGAGATGCTCGGACATGTTATAACCGTCAATGCTTCTGCCGGAGCCCTTTGAAAGAGCTTCACCGGCTTCGGTACCTTCAGCCTTTGTTATGACAAATGCCGGTCTTGAGAATCTTTCCCTTAATCTTCCTGCCACGATACCGGCCAGACTTTCGTGGAGCTCCGGCAGATATATTACCAGCACAGACTGATTTAAATAGTTCTTTTCCACCATTTCAATAGCTTTGTTGGTTGCCTCTATAGTCATGGCTTTGCGGGATTCATTCAGCTCTTTTAGCTTTACGGCTTTCATAAGAGCCTTCTCTTCATCCGTGGTAAAGAAGAGATCCAAAGCAAGTTCTGCAGATCTGAGTCGGCCGCCGGCATTGATACAGGGACCAATAATAAATCCGATATGATATGTATTAAGGTGCTCCTGCTCCAGAAGATCCTGAACTTTAAGGAGAGCCCTCAACCCTTTATTTCCTGTCTGTTTGATCTGCTGGAGTCCAAATTTCACTATGGTTCTGTTCTCGTCCCGGAGATCCATAACATCACAGACCGTTGCAATGGCGGCGAACTCCAGAAAGTCATAGTACTCTTCCTCAGGAATAGTGTGATTCTGGTATAGCATGATGATGATCTTCCAGGCTACAACAGCTCCGCAGATGTCCGGAAAAGGATAACGGCTGTCTTCTCTTTTGGCATCCACCACAGCACTTGCAGGAGGAAGAATGTCTCTGGATTCGCAGCCATAGTCCTCATCCTGTTTTTGTCTCACATCATGGTGATCTGTAACGAGGACGGTAAGTCCCAGATCTCTTGCATGTTTCAGTTCCTCTATGGCAGCTATGCCGTTGTCGCAGGTGAGAATAACATCAACTCCGTCTTCTTTTGCTTTATCAATGATATTTACATTAATTCCGTAGCCGTCCTTTATACGATCCGGAAGAACATAATCCACCCTGGCCCCGAGTCTTTTCAGACCTTTGACCAGAATATATGTTGCACATACGCCGTCAACATCATAGTCTCCAACAACCCGGATATGTTTTCCTTCCTTTATTGCCCTGTTGAGATGATTCATACATTTAATCGCATCAGGAAGAAAAAGAGGTGAATGAAGATCCTCCTCAAGGGAACCGTGAAGGTACTGTTCGATCTGCTTTTCCGAGTTAATGTCTCTGTTTCTCAGTATTCTTGCGGTAACCTGATCGATGCCGAATTTATCTGCAATGGCTTTGAAATCAGCCTTTTTATTGTAAAGAAACCATTTTTTCATATTATTTCCTTTTATGGTATAATGTTTAGCGAAAACCTTGTAAAGTATACCACAATAAATTGAAAGTTGTGGTAAATCAGAGGCTAAATTTAGACTAAAGAGTTGGAGACGACAGTGTATGACTTATCCGGTTAAAAGGTTGTTTTCGAAAATTGCCATTACCATTCTGGTATATGAGATCATATTTCAGATAGGTGGATCCTTCATGATGGAAGTTGGTTCCAATTTATACAGGGATCCTAATTTCTCCATGATGATTGCAGGTTTTGTGGCACTGACAGTTTCACTTTTGATGCTGGGGACCGAAAACATTCACGTAAGATACAAAAAGTTCAATATATTCACTTTTATTTATTTACTGTTTATCATCTTTGGTATCCAATGCTTAACCAACTATCTTATCGATCCCCTTGAGGATTTGCTGAAAAACTTCGGTTATTCTTTGGATAATGCCAAAGAAATCGCCACCGGTTCCGATATTCAGGATTTCTGGTCCATGATTTACGCCTTTCTTGCGGCTCCCCTTTTGGAAGAGTGTTTCTTTCGAGGGATTTTGTATGGACATTTCAGAAAGCATGGAAAAATATTTGCCATAACCATAACTTCATTGTTATTTGGCCTCATGCACTTTAATATTGTTCAGTTTATAGCTGCTGTTTTTATTGGAATTGTATTTGCCTGGATAAGAGAGAATTACGGTTTGAAATATTCCATTCTGATGCATATCGCCAACAATACGGTTGCCCTTTTACCGGTTTTGCTTTTTAGTGAATCAATGGCAGTTAATGTAGCATATTTTATACTTCTGTATGGCGGTGCCTTAATCCTTGTGATATCTGTTATTAAGAACTTTAAGGTGTTTCTCGATGACCTTGGTAATGAGTCTTCTTTAGGGCGAATGTATGCGCTGTGGTTTACAACTTTTTCAGTAATCATCGTAACGCTGCTTTGTCTCGCAATGACGTTCTATAGTGTAATGATTTAAACAACAAACGCTTCTGCCGATTATCCGATCGGTAGAAGCGTTTATTTTATAAGACTATACGGGATTTTTAACTCCTGAAGAAAGTATCCAGAAGACCTCTTCCGAGAGCGGCTCCGATATTACCGCCTACTCTCTTACCGAAAGTACCCAAGAAGGTTTTTCCGATTGCACCACCGGCTTCTCTTCCCAGTGTTCCTGCTGTTGAACGACCTACTGACTTAACAGCGGTCATTCTTCCTCTGTTTGCCTTTTCCTGAGCCTTTGCAAGGGCTTCTGCATCCTTTTCAGCCTGTTTCTCTGTTTCAATTCTGGCAGCTTCAGCAGTTGCTTCGTCAGTGAGCCTCTTGAAGAATTCATAAGCAGAATCTCTGTCAACTTCTTCGCTGTACTTTTCTGCAAAATCAGAAGAATTAATGACCATGAGCCTTGATGAATCATCAGCCGGACCCATCAATGACTGAGGAGGTAATACACGGCAGCGTCTTACATTATCAGGTTTTCCTTCTTCATCAAGGAAGGAGATTAGCGCCTCTCCGGTTCCAAGGTTCTGGAGAACTTCGACTGTACTGAAATTTTTATTCACTCTGAATGAATCAGCAGCAGCCTTTACCTTCTTTTCCTCTGAAGGAGTATAGGCATGAAGTGCATGCTGGATCTTATTTCCAAGCTGTGCCAGAACAGAATCCGGTACATCGCTGGGATTCTGGGTTATAAAGAAAATGCCTACGCCTTTGGAACGTATGAGCTTAACCACCTGCTCGATCTTATCCACAAGAGCCTTGGGGGCACCATTAAACAGTAAATGAGCCTCGTCAAAGAAATAAACCATCTTAGGCTTTTCCCGATCGCCTACCTCGGGAAGCTGCTCAAATAGCTCGGATAACATATAGAGCATAAATGTTGCGTAAATAACAGGATTCTGCACGGTGCTTTCTGCTTCAAGTATGTTGATCATTCCTCTTCCGTCGCTGTCCTGTCTGAAAAAATCATGTATATCGATAGCGGGCTCACCGAAGAATTTATCTGCTCCTGCTGTTTCCAGAGCCACGATGGATCTGAGAATAGCATTGAGTGAAGCGGTGGTCATGTTGCCGTATTGTGAGCTGTATTTTTTGTTGTTCTGTGCTACATACTGAACCATGGAGCGAAGGTCCTTGGTGTCCAGCAAAAGAAGATTTTCTTCATCTGCAATGCGGAAAATGATTGTGAGGATATTGGCCTGAAGGTCTGTGAGGCCAAGAATACGGGAAAGTAAAGTGGGTCCGAATTCACTTACGGTGGTTCTCAGGGGCAGACCTTTTTTGCCGCTTATATCCCAGAATTGTGTAGGGAAGTTCTGATAAGTAAAGCCTTCTTTATCAAGTCCGAAATATTTAATGCGTTCCTGCATGTTTTCGCTGTCAACTCCGGGCTTTATCATTCCGGAAAGATCGCCTTTTATATCTGAAAGAAAAACCGGAACTCCCATGTTACTGAATGATTCGGCAAGTACTTTTAATGTGATCGTCTTACCAGTGCCGGTAGCTCCGGCGATGAGTCCGTGTCTGTTGGCCATACGCGGCAGTATGCATACTTTTTCGTTGGTGTCCATGTCCAGGCCGGCCCAAATGGTGTTGTTATATAGCATATGTTCCTCCCCATGCTTTGAATTCACTGAAATAACTATCAATATTTTATCACGGAGGGGGTTGAAATGGTACAGAAAATGCAAGGGATGCGTGGCAGTTCACGATATTGAAATGGTACAGAAAATGCAGGGGACGGGTGACGGCCCACGAGATTGAAAGAACATCCAACTATACATGTTCGTCCCAGCTGCACTGGCGTGCATCTGTGCCGTACATGTATAGTCGTCTGTTCTTTCAACTCGCAAGCCTTGCCACCCGTCCCCTGCATTTTCTTTACTTTTCTAACTGTGCCACGCATCCCTTGCATTTTCTTCCGTATTCGCTACCGGAAGTAAATGTGAAGTACCTTAGATATTCATCGTAAGTGTTTGTTTGAATATGAGTTGGTAAAGTGGATTATTTGCGTGTCTTATGCCAACTCCCAACCCATTTGACGAACTAATAATTTATCTTATGCCAAGTAATTCTTCGGCGTGTTTTACAAGTTCTGGGGTCGGAGTGGGGGTGTCGGTAAGGGTGTATTTCAGGCCGAGCTTTTCGTATTTGTAGAGTGCAAGGGTGTGGTAAGGGAGGATTTCGACTTTCTTTACGGTTTTCAGGGTGTCGATAAAGGCTTTGGTGGCAATGAGTTCTTCGTCGGAATCGGTGAGGCCGGGGACGAGGACGTGGCGGATCCAAAGGTCGACTCCCTGATCGCTAAGATAGGTACAGCAGTCAAGTATGTTTTTGTTGGTATGACCGGTGAGCTTTTTGTGTTTTTCGTCATCGATTTCTTTGATATCGAAAAGGACTGTGTCGGTGACTTTTATGAGGCGGTTGAATTTACTGAAGAAGGGTTCTTCTCTTGTAAAGGGCTGGGCGGAGGTGTCAAGGCAGGTGGATATACCCATGGCTTTGGCTTTTTCGAACAGGTCGATGACAAAGTCTATCTGTACCAGCGGATCTCCGCCGCTTACTGTGATGCCGCCATCTTCTCCCCAGTATTCACGGTAGCGTACTGCATTCTGAAGGATTTCGTCTGCGGTACGCATATCAGCGCTTGTGAAATCCCAGGTATCAGGATTATGGCAATAGCGGCAACGCATATTGCAGCCTTTTAGGAATACTATATATCTTACTCCCGGACCATCAACAGATCCGAAGGTTTCAATGCTGTGGATCGCGCCTTTGATTGCTTCAGACATGATTTTACCTCCTGAATGAATGTGTAAAGCGAGTAGCCTGATTGATTCTGAGTTAACTTCCACATGTGACTTTGTAAAGGCGTACATATGAAGGCTTTATTGTGAAAACAAAAAGCCGCCACTTCCAAAGAAAGCGGCGGTTTGTTTTCAAGGTTATATGTGAATTAAAGTGCCTTGTGCTCTGTTCTTGAAATTACGTCAAGTTGCTGCTCTCTTGTAAGGTCAATGAACTTAACGGCATAACCTGATACGCGGATAGTGAAGTTAGCATATTCAGGCTTCTCCGGATGCTCCATGGCATCCTTGAGCTTCTCAACGCCGAAGACATTGACATTAACATGGTGAGCGCCCTTTGCGAAGTAGCCATCCATAACTCTTACAAGTGTCGTAGCCTGCTCATCCTCGCTGTGTCCAAGTGCTGAAGGGTTGATGGTCTGGGTATTGGAAATACCATCAAGTGCGTACTCGTATGGCAGCTTTGCTACAGAATTAAGGGATGCAAGAAGACCTGAGTTCTCTGCACCGTAGCTTGGGTTTGCTCCCGGTGAAAGCGGAGCGCCGGCAGGACGTCCGTCAGGCATAGCACCTGTGGCCTTTCCATAAACTACGTTTGAAGTGATGGTAAGGATAGAGGTTGTAGGCTCTGAATCCCTGTAGGTGTGGTGCTTCTTTATCTTTGTAAGGAAGGTCTTCAAAAGGTTAACTGCGATATCATCTGCACGGTCGTCATCATTACCATACTTAGGGAAGTCACCTTCTACTTCGTAATCAATTACGATACCATCCTCGTCACGTACTGTCTTAACACGTGCGTACTTGATAGCTGAAAGTGAATCAACTACATGTGAGAAACCGGCGATGCCTGTTGCAAAGGTACGGCGTACATCTGTATCAATGAGAGCCATCTCCGCAGCCTCATAGAAGTACTTGTCGTGCATGTACTGGATAAGGTTGAGAACGTTAACGTAAACGCCTGCAAGCCAGTCCATCATCTGATCATACTTACGGCAAACCTCATCATAGTCAAGATACTCTGAAGTGATAGGCTTGTACTCAGGTCCTACCTGCTCCTTTAACTTCTCATCAACACCGCCGTTGATAGCGTAAAGAAGACACTTTGCAAGGTTTGCACGGGCTCCGAAGAACTGCATTTCCTTACCGGTCTGTGTAGCTGATACACAGCAGCAGATTGAGTAATCATCGCCCCATACAGGTCTCATAACATCATCGTTCTCGTACTGGATGGAAGATGTTGTTACAGAGATCTTTGCGGCATACTTCTTGAAGGTCTCAGGAAGTCTCTTTGTGTAAAGTACTGTAAGGTTCGGCTCCGGTGCAGGTCCCATGTTCTCAAGAGTGTGAAGGAAACGGAAATCATTCTTTGTAACCATTGAACGGCCGTCCTGTCCCATACCTGCAACCTCAAGTGTAGCCCAGACAGGGTCACCTGAGAAAAGCTGATTGTATGAAGGAATTCTGGCGAATTTAACCATACGAAGCTTCATTACGAAGTGATCGATGAGCTCCTGAGCTTCCTGCTCTGTGAGAGTTCCTTCTGTAAGATCTCTGTTAATGTATATATCAAGGAAGGTTGACACACGTCCTACTGACATTGCGGCACCGTTCTGTGTCTTGATGGCAGCAAGGTAACCGAAGTAAAGCCACTGTACAGCTTCCTTTGCATTCTTTGCGGGAAGGGAAATGTCATAACCATAGGATGCAGCCATCTCCTTCATCTGACGGAGAGCTCTCATCTGATCTGCGATCTCTTCTCTCTGGCGGACAACATTGTCTGTCATGGTTCCGTCACCGCAGTTATCAAAGTCCTTCTTTTTCTCTTCGATAAGGAAGTCTATACCGTAAAGAGCGATTCTTCTGTAGTCGCCGACGATACGTCCACGGCCGTATGTATCGGGAAGACCGGTGAGGATATGGGCATGACGAACCTTTTTCATCTCAGGTGTATAGGCATCAAATACGCCCTGATTGTGTGTCTTATGGTACTCTGTAAATATTTTATGAAGAAGAGGATCGGGAGTGTAACCATAAGTTGTACAAGCCTGCTCTGCCATCTTGATACCGCCGTATGGCATAAATGCTCTCTTAAGAGGTTTGTCTGTCTGGAGACCTACTACCTTCTCTTTGTCTTTTGAATCAGCGGTAATATAAGCAGCGTCATAAGCTGTGATACCGGAAACCACCTTTGTTTCCATATCGAGAACACCGCCCTTTACTCTTTCTTCCTTCTGTAATCCCTGAACCTCATTCCAGAGATCCTTTGTTGCCTCTGTTGGTCCCTGCAGGAAGCTTGCATCACCATCATATGGTGTATAGTTGTTCTGGATAAAAGAACGAACGTTAACATCGCTTGTCCAGTGTCCGGCGTTAAAACCTCTCCATTCCTCTCTCATGTCTTTTCCTCCAATATAATAATTGTTTTTTGATCATCAGACCCTTTTTCCGTTGGCTGTGTTCTGCCTCCGGACTCCTCCTCTATCTGACACATCAATATTAACCCCTTACCTGAAACAATAATGTTGTCCAAGCAACAAATACTGAATTTTGTATACAAGGGAATTACTGCTTCAAGCATCGAAAGTATATTATCTTGATAATGTTTAGTCAATATAGTAAAAGTTCATATCGCAGATGTTTTCCTATAAAAACAATAGGAATTACTGTTATTGTATTTACTTAAAAACGTACATTTCCCATGCCTTGAATAATGCCTAGTGATATGCTAGGATTATTCAGAGTATAGGCATCAGCTATGCTTTTAGTAACTATGGAGGATTTTTTATATGATGATTTCCACAAAGGGTCGTTATGCTCTTTCGACTCTGATAGACATTGCCCAGAACTACGACGGAGTAACTCCGGTCAGCATCAAGGAGATTTCAGAACGTCAGGGGATTTCCATAAAATATCTGGAGCAGATCATTTCTCTTATGGTAAAGGGAGGCTTTTTGAAATCAATCCGTGGGGCTAAAGGCGGATATCTTTTTACACGTCCGACAGATGAGATAAAGATTGGTGAGATCCTTGATGCAGCCGAGGGAAGTCTCGCCCCGGTGGAGTGTGTCAGCGGTACCTCCTCCTGTTCCAAGTCTGCAAATTGTCTTAAATTCCCTTTATATAAGAAGATAGACGAGGCGATTTATGAGGTTGTGAACAAATATACCCTGTATGATCTGGTTAATGACAGGATTTGATACCTGAATTACCATATGGACGGTGTTAGTGGTTCATTTTTTTGCAGCATGACCACTAACACCGTCCCATGGTCTTTCATTATTGCTGTTTTTAGATTGATTAATCCTATAGATTAAAAAATTTTTCACGTTTATCGAAACAAAATTCATTTTATCCTTGACTTTCATCTTTTAATTGAGTATTATTACACACGTCTCTAGGAAAGACTTCTGAGAGACAATGAGATGCGTGCGTAGCTCAGCTGGATAGAGCGTCTGGCTACGGACCAGAAGGTCGTGGGTTCGAATCCTGTCGCACGCATAAAACCCGAATCGCTTTTGCGGTTCGGGTTTTTTGTAAGTCGTTATGCGGATATCTACATTTATTCCAACGGGTAAGGTTTTCGCCGGCGACAACCTTACCCATTGGATAAAGGCACCTGATCAAAAGTGATCATGTGCCTTTTTTCTACGTTGTATTTCTTTTTTTAGATAGGAAAAGGTCTTCTCTTCTCCTTCTGTTTTGAGCATCCACAGAAGCTCACTGATCTCTTTTCTGGTTTCGTTTTCTAAAAGGAGGGAGTCCTTTGTAGGAAGGAAGTATTCCCATGGGTAACCGTCGTTATAGTCTTTTCCTTTGTAGACCTTTGCAGCCGCCACACGGTCACAGAACATTTCCGCCACGTATCTGTAGGGCATGCGGCAGCCTACCATGAACCCCTTTTTTTCTATGTCATAATCGCACCAGTATTCAAAATGGTGTTTGTTACGGCCCTTATGATGAAGCCAGGCTTCACAAACTCCGGTTGCAAGTCTTTCTGCAGTATTCGGACTTCTGTTACCCTGATAATAAAAGATGCCCGTTTTAAATTCTGTCCAGGTATATTTGGAAAGGTCATGAAGCAGTCCCTGTTTATAAAGCCCAACTCTGAAACAGTTTTTCATTACTTCCAGTTTATGTTTGTTTATGGTTTTGAAGTGTTTTAACGCATTTCTGAAATAATTCATATAAACGCCCCATTCCGCTTTTTAATTCGGCGCACAGATAGTAATTAACAGTATTTCTGCAGGCGCCTATTGCGAATTCATAAGTTAAAACTCTTCGGTAAGCATACGATTGGCTTTTTTATGATCTCCAAGTTGTATGAAATAATCATATAGGAAGTCTCTTTGACGATTCGTTAACGGTCTGATATGGGTTGCAGAGATTTCCTGCTTTCCGGGGTCATGTATGAGGCAATACCCTTTATCACAAAGAAAGTCACGCTCATTTGCGCAGTATCTTTCGCAGAATTCATGATACCAGCCCTTTGACCGGATTATTTCTTCGGCACCGGTAGTGTGCTCGCCCCAATCGTATTGGGTAAAGGTGCCATCAGGTGAAACCCATCCGAGAACAGCTTTGGAATCATACATAACTTGACCTCCTTTGGTCAGATATAAGATATGTTTGAGAAGAGTTTTTAGATATTTCCATCATATCAGATATATTGGAAAATTTGTGAAAAATATTAAGATGACACGTTTTTTGATGGGGTGTGATTTCGATTTAGACGTATATCACACATGTAAAAAAAGAAGCTTATGTTTATCTTCCTGATTTTACTAAGATAAACATAAACCTCTTTACATACTATAATATAAGTATTACTTGGTAACCTCTGACCATGAGCCCTTCATGCCGATGGCACCAAATTTACAAGGATTAACCTTTGAATAAAAATGCTGCTTTCCGCTGTCATCAATAACTGATACACAGAACTGATTCATGTCCTCAACTTCATATGTCTTTCCGTTAGTAAGTCCGTTAGCAAAGCTTGCGCCTCTATACAATAATCTTGTCATTACGCTATTCTCTCCTTATACACACACGTTATCTCTGTTTTTCCCCAAAAAACATTCACGATTATAACATTAAAATTTTATTAATCAACTAAAAATCAAATATATAAAAATTCTAGATAAAATCCCATATTCCTATAAAAATTATTAATTCAATTAGTTGAAATAAAAAACCGGAGAAGAATTTCAAGCATAGAATTAAGGGCGGGGAAAATCCCTGCCCTTAATAGTTTTACTTATTTACAACCTCGCAATGTACAAAACAGGTATTGGGTATATCTGTGGGTGAAGCTGTAAAGTTTATCCACTGGTAGGAGGCTCCGTCAAAAAGCTTGGTCTTGATGTGTTCACCTTTTGCGGCTCTGGAAATAATGTTTATGCATTTTCTGTCCGTATTGGGAAACAGCTCATTATAGCCTTTTCCCAATAACTGTTCCTTCGTTTTTCCTGTCAGTTCGCAATAGGCTTTGTTAACAAACAGGTAGATGATATCGGTTGGTTCGGTACTTCCTTTGACGTATTTGGGAGTCGTCAGGAATACCGGGAGTGGTATATCACTGTAGGGATCAGGAACTATTTCCGTCTTTATTTTAGCGTTGGAGTCTCTTCCCTTCTGTCCCGTATGTAATTTTTGGTTAGTCAGTTCGATTATATTTTCGAAATCAGCTTTTTCAGAGGATGAAGTAGTTCCGTAATGAGCAACAAGCCGACAGCTGCGGCCTTCTATTTCCTTGATTGCATTGATCTCGGTCACACAATCGGAAACATAATCCAAAACCTCGTTGATAGACAGATTTTTCTCACAAATTCCGAAGGTAGAGCCTTCATTCCTTGAAATAACTGTGGCTTTTCCGAAGGTGGATTTGATGGTGTCTGCGATTATTCGGAGTAATTTATGTGCTACTGCTTCTCCGTAATCATGTAATACTGTATTGTAGCCCTCCACATATAATGATGAATAACAGTATTCTTCTTCGTTTGTCTTATAATTATTTTCAAACTCATTTATGGTAGCCTGCATACCCTGGGCATTCATTACACCGGTTATGGGATCCAGGTATCTGTCATCTCTGGCTGCTCCATTGGCGATGATATCTTCGTCTGCATCAACAAAATATCCCACCAGACCTGTGATCCTGTTGTCATGATATATAGGTATCTTGGTTGCGACTATGTTGTGGGCTCTGCCGTTGATGATGGTAATGGTTGATTTGTTATATACAGCATTACCCTTTAAAAGGATTTCACGTTCGTCGGACTCAAAGGGGGTATCGTCAAGATGCCAACCGATTTCTTCGTCGGTTTTTCCTAAAATATCGTCCTTTGAGCGGAATCCGTAGTAATTATAAAAGGCTTTGCTTGCACCCATAAATCTTCTTTCCGTATCCTTCCAGAACAGCTTGAGATTTCCCTCGTCTATAAGAGAAGACCAGATGTCCGAGTTGAAATTATCCTTGTCATCAAGCTTCAGATATCCGTAATCAAGAATACGTCGGATATAATCCTTTTTCTCCGGGGGATCCAGCTGATTTATATAAGCTGGTTTAATGCAGAGAAGGAGCTTTTCGCACTGGGAATCGCTGATTTTTTCCACAAGTGCCTCTATCCAGGAATAGTTACCGTCAGCATCTTTTATTAAAAAGGTTTCAGAGAAGAAACCTCTGCCTGAATTATTGATTCTGCTTAACAGATAATCCTTATCGGAAAATTGATTCCATTTTTCGTGATCATCAGTGTAGACATTAAGCTTATCGAAAAGCGTTTTGAGTGCATCTAAAGAGCTGTAACGGTCACCTGTTGACTCTCCGGGTATGCAGGAGACTAGTACATTGATACTGTTGTTTGTCATATCCAGCAGATAGATATTATCATATAAGGCAGCCAGATTTCTGAGATATTTGTCAGACCGGCTGGCCTCTTCGAGCTTTTCGTATATTTCGCTGCTGATGGCGGCGGACAAAATATGTCCTTCACGGGATGCGGCCACAGCCTCCAAGGTTAATAAGAAATACCGGCCGTTGGAAACAAAAGTTGCCGTATCTTTTTTTCCGAGCCTGATTACTTTGTCAGCCAGATTCTGAAATATGTGATATACTGTATCCTTCACAGTGCCGGAGCCTTTGTCAATGCTTCCCGAAGAGGTGAAAGAAATATCGGATACATGTTCAATATATGCTGTGTTCTTATATACAACGGAAAAATCCTGTCCGTCATAAAAGTATAAGGCTAAAGGATGGGACGAAACAACATCGATCAGACCTGCTTTTTGGTATAGTGAATAAAGCTCTCTGGTTTCCGTGTGTAAATCATTATCTTCAAGATACTTTACAGTTTCGGAATAAGGCAGAGGCTTACCGTAAAAGTAACCCTGTATGCGTTCGCAGCCGATATCTCTCAGGAAATCGGCATGTTCTTTTGTCTCCACACCTTCTGCAAGTGTATGCATACCCAGTTTTTTTGCCATTTTAACTGCCATGGCAACTATGTTTTTGGATTTTTCATTAAAATTTCTGAGGAAACCCATATCGATCTTGATCTCGTCAAAATCAAAGTCCTTCAAAATGTTCAATGAAGAATAACCGCTTCCGAAATCATCCATATAAACTTCAAAACCGGCGGAATGGAATTTATTTATGGCTTCACGTATCTGCTCACGGTTTGTCATAATTGCGGTTTCTGTTATTTCTATGCAGATAAGATTTCTTCCAACTCCGCGCTTATCACATTCAGAGGAAATGATCTCTACAGGGTCACAGTAATCAAAATCAGATCTTGAGATATTAACAGAAACGGGTACAGTAGAAAGACCCGCCTTCAATCTCTGCTGAAACATGGAAATAACTCTTCTGGCAATATACATATCCAGCTTATAGGAAAAACCATTATCCTCAAGAATGGGGATAAAATCTCCCGGAGACAGGAACCCTCGTACAGGGTCTGTCCATCTTGCCAATGCTTCAAATCCGCAGATGTTCTCTGTATAGGTTCTTATTACTGGCTGATAAAAGGGTTCGATCCATCCTTCTGATATTGCCTTGTCAATATTTGTCAAAATATAGTTCTTTTTGGAAATCGCATGTTCAATATTATTATCATACCAGACATAGGTGGAGGTTACTGTCGAGGATAATGTATCGGCAGCGACTTTTGCATTATCGCAGGCGGCTTCCGCGCTTATCTCGTTTCCGTAAAGAGAAATGCCTATCCTTGCTTCCAGAGTTTTTCCGTCGTTAAGCTTCTTTAATTCGTTTATGACGAGATTGAGCTTCTCCTGAAGATCCTCTTTATCGGTGTATACATAAAAACGGTCTTCGCCAAAACGGGAGCAATGCCTCAGACCAAAACAATTTGTCAGAAGCTGGCTGAACATAATCAGCAGCTTGTCACCTTCCTCCATCCCATAATGCTTGTTGAAACGTTTCATGGCGATCAGGTTAAAAGCTATGATCACAGGCGTCATGTTCTTCTGCAGGCGCTCTGCGGCGTAATCATTGGCAAGCTTGAAAAAGCTTCGTCTCCTTGGAAGACCTGTAAGAGACTCGGTTGAATACTGATATTGAGTAACGAACATAATTATGGCAGGAGTTTCATCTTCACGTGACATTTTCAGATAAGCACAGTGACAAACTACATAAACCGGCTTGCCGCTTTTTGTGTTCATTCTGAAATTCTTCTGTACGATGAGTTCGTTTGGGGAAGATAAACGCAAACGAAGATTGTTTTTTACCGCTTCATAATCATCCGGATAAGCGATTCCCTTGAAAGAGTTTCCTGTCAATGTCAGAAAATCATTTTCGTCCTCATAGCCTAAAAATTTAATTAAGGATTCATTTGCATAAAGCAGTTCTTCACTGTCCCAGTCAGCCGTGAACATCAGGACGCAGCCTGACTGCTTTTTAAATATGTTAAGGATAAACTTTCCTACGTTAGATATATTTGTTATCTTATGGATTGATTTCATACTAATGATACCTCATTAAATATACTTCCAAGGCAGTTATCGACATACTTTGAGCTAAAGATAATATTATTTGATAAAAGAGGTGAATTTAAGAAAGATTATTGGAGAAAAAAAGAACAGGAAAGCATAAAAGCTTTCCTGCCTGTTCTAAAGCGCAGAGGGTGGGGTTCGAACCCACGTGCCCTTGCGGACAAACGGTTTTCAAGACCGCCTCGTTATGACCACTTCGATACCTCTGCATATTTAATTGTGTCGCTTTCTTACGACTCGCATATAATATAATATTTTGATACACGAGTCAAGAGAAAAATCACAATACCTTAACAGTTCGATCCCTACCGGTATTGGATTTGCAAAAAAAAAGCGTTGGATCTGATCCAACGCTCTGAGCCCTTAATAGCGAGAGGGGGATTTGAACCCTCGACACCACGGGTATGAACCGTGTGCTCTAGCCAACTGAGCTATCTCGCCATATTTATGATTCTCGACCCAGGCCGCGCATAAAGCGCAGTCCAGACCGAAGACGTGGGGCCTACAGGGCTCGAACCTGTGACCCCCTGCTTGTAAGGCAGATGCTCTCCCAGCTGAGCTAAGACCCCGTCTATCACCTTTTAGAAAATTCTTTCTTTCGGCGACTCGTATATATTACTAAATCAATCTTTTGTTGTCAACAAACTTTGAGAAAAAAATCGAAATAATATTTATAAATTAAAACAATACTTTTGTAATTACAGTAAAGCACACCGAATATTTATGATCCGGTGTGCTTACTCCTTTCGTTTTGATAAATCCAATCTGACGTATAAAAAATAATCTATGAAGCCATATAAGATTGTTTTTCTTTAATTGAAGCCATAAAACTTCCTTGCCAGCTTGTAGCTGAGAATAGTAAATTTGTTTCCTGCTTTGCTGTTGAAGTTCATGCCCTGTCCAAGGAAGGACGCTCTCATACGGAGCCATATAGGGAAGTTGTATTCCTTTATATATTTCCAAAGCTCCTTCTTTTTTTCCATATTCTCTTCAGTGCCTGATTTTATGGCAAGAACAGAAGAAACGGTTGTTATGATCTGAAGATAGCTGAACATATAATTTCTTAATTTACGGCTTGGTAATTTAGTGATATCACAGCATTCCAGCATTATCCTGTTCACCTTCAGCTGCTGGTCTATACGTCCTATCATTACAGTTTCATTTACCGACTGGTCATCTCTTCCTATAAAATAATGGTACAGGTTTATGTTCATGTAATAAATTGACTTAACTGAAGGCAGCGGCTGATAAACAAAAATGTTATCTACATAGAAAGTATGTTTGGGAAGAACCAGGTTACAATCCCTGAGCATCTGAGTACGATAGATTACTGAATGCATAAGTATATACTGTCCTATGTGGAAATGTCTTACATCATTCCAGGTAAATATCTTATCCTGAGGAAGAGCGGTAGTATATTTCATTACCTTTTTATGGGTCTGCCCTACTTTATCATAAATGAAATTGCAGACAAACATATCCACAGGTGTTCCGGACATTACCAGTTCACGAAGCTGGGTCATCACCTTTGGAAGAGCCTCATTATCAAGCCAGTCATCGGAATCCACAACCTTAAAATATAGTCCTGTTGCATTTTTAAGTCCTGTATTAACAGCCTCTCCGTGGCCGCCGTTTTCCTGATGAACAGCCTTTACGATACCGGGGTACTTTGCTTCATATTCCTTTGCAATTTCAAAGGTGTTGTCCTTTTGTGATCCGTCATCAACTACTATGATTTCAACTTCGTCTCCTCCAACCAGGATAGACTCGATACACTTTCCCATATAAGCTGCTGAGTTGTAACATGGGATAGCAAAACTAACTAATTTCATGATATTTCCTTATTATAAATATTTTAAAAAGCTACGTGGAAATTTTAACCCCACGTAGCTTTATTTTCAAGTTAATATATACTTACAAAAATGCTTTTTAGTCAAATCGGGATCAGTATGTGCAGCATTCACATATCCTGAACGGATTATCAAGCAATAGTTGTTCCGGCAAGTCCTGCAACTGCTTTCTCAGCAAGTTCCATGGAAGTTATGATAGCACGACGGCCGTTTCCTGCCTCTACGAAGTCTATTCCCGCTTCGACCTTCGGCTGCATGGACTTAAACTCGAAGTGACCGTCCTTTATGTACTGCTTTGCTTCATCAATGGACATTTTATCCAACGCTTTTTCATCCGGCTGCCCGAAATTAAGTGATACATGATCTACAGCCGTTGTGATGAGGAGAATGTCAGCGTCTATCTCCTTTGCAAGAAGTCCTGCTGTTCTGTCCTTCTCAATAACCGCTGCCGCGCCTTTAAGGTTATTTCCCTGTCTGAGAACCGGGATTCCGCCTCCGCCGCAGGCGATGACTACCTGGTCCGCATCAAGAAGGGCCTTGATGGCATCGATCTCAACGATGGACTTGGGAACCGGAGCTGAAACTATACGCTGGAACTTTCCTTCGGATATCATGGTTACATGATTTCCGTTGTCCTCTTCCCTCTTTGCCTCGGTGGCGTTCATTATCTTTCCAACCTTCTTTATAGGGTTGTAAAAGCTTTCGTCATAAGGATCCACAAGTACCTGGGTGAGGATGGTAGAAGCTGTTTTATAGATTCCTCTCTTCACGAGCTCTGCCCTTACCGAGTTCTGAAGGTCATAACCAATCAAGCCTTGGCTCATGGCCGAACATACGCTTAAAGGAGTATTTACATACTGATCCGGGTACTCATCTGCAAGGTTTTTCATGGCAGTATGGATCATACCTACCTGAGGAGCATTGGAAAAGACCAATGCCACCTGATATCCGTTTTCAACAAAATCCGCGATCATAACGGCTGTCTTTTCTGTTGCAGCCTTAAGCTCCGGAAGTGTAAAGCCCAGGTCCTTGTGACCGAGAGCGATAACCATACGCTTTTTACTCATATAATTGTCTCCTTTTCGAGAGTCTTCAGCCCGAAAAACGTGTCTCAGGGGCTGAAGTCAGTATATATCCTTTATGTCAGTTTTCCTCATCAAGCTTAGCTATATCCACAAGGGTAAGCTCCGATGACTTGTTTTCAAGTGAAGTTGCAAGAGCCTTTGCGGTATCAATGGCGGTAAGAACATTAACACCGGTCTCAACCGCGTTTCTTCTGATGACGAAACCGTCCTTTCCTGCCTCTGCACCTTCCTTAGGTATGTCGATGACGATATCAAGCTCATGTCCCAGAACCAGGTCGAGGATGTTAGGAGATTCCTGCTCCACCTTACGTACCTGGAAGCACTTTACGCCGCCCTCAGAAAGAGCCTTCTGGGTTCCGAGGGTTGCGAAGATACGGTATCCGAGAGCTTCAAAACGCTTTGCGATAGGAACGATTTCTGCCTTATCCTCATCCTTAACGGTGATAACCATATTCTTATACTTCGGAAGCTGGATTCCCGCACCCTGGAAGGCTTTGTAAAGAGCCTCGTTAAAGGATTTTGCGATACCGAGACATTCGCCTGTTGACTTCATTTCAGGTCCGAGGCTAATGTCGGCGCCCTTTATCTTCTCGAAGGAGAATACAGGCATCTTTATAGCGTAGTATGCGGCTTCCTTCTGAAGACCCGGCTCGTAGCCAAGCTCTCTTATGGTATGTCCGCAGATGATCTTTGTGGCAAGAGGAACAATAGGAATTCCCGTAACCTTGCTGATGTAAGGCACTGTTCTTGAGGAACGCGGGTTAACTTCGATAATGTAAACCTCGTCACCGTCTGCAATGAACTGAACATTAACCATACCGATAACGTGAAGAGCCTTGGCAAGGCGCTCAGTGTAATCGATGACTCTCTGCTTTGCTGTTGCTGTAAGGCTTCTCTGCGGGTAGATGGAAATGGAGTCTCCGGAATGGATACCGGTACGCTCTATATGCTCCATGATTCCCGGGATGAGAATGTCTTTGCCGTCACAAATTGCATCTACTTCAAGCTCAGTTCCGCGGATGTACTTATCTACAAGGATCGGGTGCTCCTGGGCGATCTGGTTGATCTCTCCTATGTACTCATCGATATCCTCATCACAGATGGCGATACGCATTCCCGCGCCACCAAGCACGTAGGATGGACGTACAAGTACAGGATATCCAAGCTCGTTAGCAGCTTCCTTTGCTTCCTCAGCAGTAAATACGGTCTTACCTGCGGCACGCTGGCAGCCGGTTTCCTGAAGGATGGCATCGAATCTCTCACGGTCCTCTGCTGCATCCACGTCATCCTGCTGGGTTCCGAGGATAGGTACGCCCATTTTCTCAAGGGCATCAGCAAGCTTGATGGCGGTCTGACCACCGAACTGGACCACTGCTCCGTCCGGCTTTTCTATATCAACCACATTCTTCACATCCTCCGGTGTCAGAGGCTCGAAGTAAAGCTTGTCTGCTATATCGAAGTCGGTTGAAACCGTCTCAGGGTTGTTATTTATAATTATAGTTTCATAGCCCTCTTTTTTAAACTGCCATGTACAGTGAACCGAGCAGAAATCGAACTCGATACCCTGTCCGATACGGATGGGACCCGATCCCAGAACCAGAACCTTTTTCTTCTTTTCGGGATCACGGAAGGCACCGGTGGATTCATTTTCGGAACCGAAAACGCTGTAGTAGTAAGGTGTCTCAGCCTCAAACTCAGCAGCACAGGTATCAACCATCTTGAAGGCTGCCTTTATATCCCACTTGTCACGCATCTCGGCAATCTCTGATTCCTCGTAGCCTGTGAGACGGGCGATAACATTATCCGGGAACTCGATCCTCTTGGCTTCACGAAGTAAAGTCTCGTTCATGGACTCGCTCTTTAAACGGTTCTCCATGTCAATGAGTATCTTGATCTTATCTATAAACCACTCGTCAATCTTTGTGATATCGTGAATCTCCCGGTAGCTGTAGCCGCGGCGTAGTGCCTCGGCGATAACCCAGATACGACGGTCATCAACTCTGTGAAGAAGCTTCTGGAGGTCGTGATCATCAAGGTCTGAGAAGTCATAGGACATAAGTGAATCCACATGCTGCTCCAGGGAACGGATGGCCTTCATGAGACCTCCCTCGAAGTTGTTGGCGATGGCCATAACCTCACCGGTAGCCTTCATCTGGGTTCCCAGAGTGTGCTCGGCGGTAATGAATTTGTCGAAAGGAAGACGCGGCATCTTAACTACCACATAGTCAAGCATGGGTTCGAAGGAAGCGTAGGTCTTTCCGGTTACGGCATTCTTTATCTCATCCAGAGTGTAGCCGAGAGCGATCTTTGCAGCCACCTTTGCGATGGGGTATCCGGTTGCCTTTGAAGCAAGGGCTGAGGAACGGGAAACTCTCGGGTTAACCTCGATAACGCAGTACTCCATGCTCTCCGGGTGAAGTGCATACTGAACATTACATCCGCCGGTGATTCCCAGTTCCGTGATAATGTTTAAGGCTGAGGTTCTCAGCATCTGGTATTCCTTGTCACCGAGAGTCTGTGAAGGAGCAACTACGATGGAGTCACCTGTGTGTACGCCTACAGGGTCAATGTTCTCCATATTACATACGGTGATAACATTACCCGCAGAATCACGGATAACCTCGTACTCGACTTCCTTCCAGCCGGCGATACACTTCTCAACCAGTACCTCGTGAACTCTTGAAAGTCTGAGACCGTTCTCAAGAATCTCGGTGCACTGCTCGCGGTTCTCGGCAATTCCGCCGCCGGAGCCTCCAAGGGTGTAAGCAGGACGGAGAACTACAGGGTAGCCGATCTCCTCTGCGACCCTGAGACCATCCTCAACCGAATGAACAACCTCTGATGGTGCCACCGGCTCATGAATCTTCTCCATGGTCTCCTTGAACATGAGACGGTCCTCAGCCTTCTTGATGGTGAGAGCTGTGGTTCCGATAAGTCTTACGTTATGGGACTTAAGGAAGCCTGACTCGTCGAGAGCCATGGCAAGGTTGAGACCTGCCTGTCCGCCGAGAGTGGGAAGGATAGAATCCGGCTTCTCCTTCTCGATAAGTCTCTCAAGAACCTCTATGGTCAGCGGCTCAATGTATACATGATCCGCGATATCCTTATCCGTCATGATGGTTGCAGGATTTGAGTTGAGAAGTACTACCTCGATACCTTCCTCCTTAAGAGAACGGCAGGCCTGGGTTCCTGCATAGTCAAACTCTGCGGCCTGGCCTATAACTATAGGGCCCGAACCGATCATCAATACTTTTTTAATGCTGTTATCCTTCATTCTCTCATGCCTCCATCATCTTCATAAAACGCTCGAACAGATATGCACTGTCCTTAGGTCCGGGACAAGCCTCCGGATGATACTGCACCGTAACGATGTTCTTGCCCACATACTTAAGGCCTTCGTTGGTGCCGTCATTAACATTGACAAAGGCTTCCTCGCAAACCTTTGGATCCAGTGATTTAGGGTCAACTGCATATCCGTGGTTCTGTGAGGTGATGTATACGCGACCGTTTGAAAGGTCCTTTACCGGATGGTTTCCTCCGCGGTGACCGTACTTAAGCTTGAAGGTATCTGCGCCTGTGGCAAGAGCCATAAGCTGGTGTCCGAGGCAGATTGCGAAGATCGGAACCTCCGAATCGTAAAGCTTTTTGATTTCCTTTATGATGGAAACATTTTCCTTAGGGTCTCCGGGACCGTTTGAGATCATTATTCCGTCGGGATTCTGGCTCAGGATGGTCTCTGCTGTTGTATCCGCAGGATAAACGGTGACATCACAGCCCTGTCTCTGAAGAGAACGTATAATGTTTCTCTTGGCACCAACATCGATGAATGCTACTCTCTTCGGCTCCTTATCGCCTGTGTAGCGGCTGCCGTCCGGGTTCTGGGCCTGAGCCACATAAACTCCCTTTGTGGTGGTCTTCGCAACAACACCTGTAACCGAGTAAGCCTTGATCTTCTCAAGGATGGAGGAAAACTCCTCTCCTTTGTAACGCTTAGTGGTAACCATACCGTTCATGGTTCCCTTGTCACGAAGGATCTTTGTCAGTGCTCTGGTATCTATTCCGGCTATTCCCGGGATATCATTTTTCTTTAAAAAGTTCTGGATTGTGTTTTCAGATCTGAAATTGGACGGCATGCGTGAGAGCTCACGAACTATAAATGCGTCCAGCCATGGGCGATCCGACTCCATATCGTCGTAACAGATACCATAATTACCGATCAGCGGATACGTCATGACAGTTGCCTGTCCCGCATACGAAGGGTCGGTTAAAACCTCAAGATAACCTGTCATGGAAGTGTTGAATACCACTTCGGAAATGACCTCCTTCACAGCGCCGATCGACGTACCTTTGAATACAGTTCCATCTTCAAGAATCAGAAATGCGTCCATTGTTTCTCCTTTTGACGTAAAATAATTGTTGCCATGTTTATTGATATGGACTGTCCCCAAAGTCAAATGCGGAAGTCCTTTCAAAAAAATAGAGATGTTATAAAAGCATCTCTGTTTTTTGTCTTTTACCAAAGCTCCATGTAGCTGTTACTGTAAAATACGCTACCGAATAAACGGGAACAGCATGACATATATCCTGATTTCACAGATACAAAATCTGTGAAATCAAAAAGCTGCATCTTGTTATAGATACCGTCTGTCTGAAAAATACAATACATAAAAAATGTATATGTAAATCTTATATTCCGGAACAGGCTATTCTGAACATGTTCGAGTAGCAGTATCTTCACCGTATCAAACCGGGAAATCTCCGCTGAAGACCTCCACCGCAGGACCTGTCATGAAGCAACGGCCAGTGGCGGATTCATATTTAATTTTTAAATCGCCACCTATAAGGTGAACCGTAACCTCTGTGTCAGGCTGAAGCTTCTTTGCCATACATCCGGCGGCAACAGATGCTGTTGCTCCTGTTCCGCAGGCTAATGTTTCACCCGAGCCTCTCTCCCATACCCTGAAATCAATCTCAGTAGGGGAAATGATCCTGATGAACTCCGAATTTACCTTCTCGGGGAACCTTTCATGAGTCTCGAAATCATGTCCATATAAAAGAAAATCCAAATCAGAGACCTTAGAAACATTAAGCTCAGGATTATCGGACAGGAAATAAATCGCATGAGGATTACCGACGTCTATGCCGATAAAACGTAAATGCATCCCATGAACAGTGATATCTTCAGGAAGCTCGGAAGTGAGTTTCGCAATACCCATATCAACTGTTGCGTGGGTCATTTTACCGTTGTCTGTATAAAGCTTAATTTTCTTAAGTCCCGATTTGGTATCGATGACTGCTTCATCACGGTCACTTGGAATAATGCCGTGATCATATATGTATTTCGCTACGCAACGTATGCCGTTGCCGCACATATTACCTTCGGATCCGTCCAGATTGAACATATGCATATAAGCATCTGCTTTATCGGAGGGCTCGATGAGGATGAGACCGTCGCCGCCTACACCGTAGTGTCTGTCGGCGATCTTCACCGCAAGTGATGATGGATCCTTGACCTTCTCCGAAAAGCAATTTACATACACATAGTCGTTTCCGCAACCCTGCATCTTTGTAAATTTCATAGGCTTTCCTTTTTTAGTGTCACGAGGTCAGAAGTTTGAAACATGAAGTGCTTCACGAGCTTTACTTCAGAGCCCCGTTTGTTCAAATTTTCAATATAATATCAAAAATCGTGTCCGGGCACAATATAAATAATATACATAAAATGAATTTTTATGTAAACAATAGGTAATTGATTTATATTTCTATCAAAGTGTATGTAGCTCTACTCTTTTTGGCTTCATACAGTGCCTTATCCGCAATTCCTATGAGATTGCTCACAAGCTCCGTGCCTAATGCTGCACCAAAGCTCATAGTGATGTGAACCTCCGGGTAATCCACAAGAGTGATTCCCTCAAGCTCTGACTCAAGGTATGTAAGCTTGCTTTCCAGGTCCGCTTTTTTGATATCAAAGAAAACTATGGTAAATTCGTCTCCGCCATAGCGAATGACTACATCATCCTTTCGGACAGACTGTTCAAGGATTTCCGCAACTTTCTTGATGGCTTCATCACCGCATTGGTGACCGTACTTATCATTGATCATTTTAAAGAAATCGATATCAGCCATTACCACAGCTTCGCAAGGGAGATACACGATCTTTTCATCAAGAAACTTTCTGTTTTTTATTTTGGAAAGAGAATCAATATAGATTTCCGTTTCAAAATCAGATATTTTTTTCTGTTGTGCAAGATGCTGCAGCTTGGTTTCCGTAATGTCAAAACAACCATAAACTATGTGGGTGATTTTTCCCTCCTTATCCCGGTCACCCACCAAAAACACTCCGCTGAACCAACGCTTTGCACTTTCGCTGTAAAACTCAAGACTAGTGGATCCATGTTCTTCGATAGCTGAAAGTATTTTGTCTTTTTGCAGCCAGTTTTCAAAGTTTTTACGGAAGCTCTCCGCTACAGTGGTTTTCACATTATTCATAAGAAATCTAAAAGCATCAGGATCTTTCGGAACCATTTCCACGTATTCATTGGTGCTGATTATGCGGTAGCTCATATCGCTCACATCGATGAATAAGGAGAAATTGAAGATCTGCCCCATAGCCTCAATGATTTTCAGGTGCTCCTCCAGCTCCTGCTGCGCCGTGATGTCACGATAACAGCCCATATATATCTCTAAGGAGCCGTCATCAGGACGTCTTACAAATCTTCCTGCTCCGGTGACCCATATAATGCTGCCATCCTTTCTGCGCATACGATAAGTGGCATGTGTTATATCAGGTAACCTGCGGTGAATGCGAACTGTATCCCAGAAAAGCTTGACCAGACCATCCCGTTCTTCAGGAATAAGGGTTTTTACCCAGCTGTCAAACTCATTAGGAAGGTCATCAAGTCCGTTATATCCCAACAGCTGCCGGGCTTCTTCATTGAACTCAAAGCTCAGCATGTTTTCATCACGATCAAAAGTACAGAAATACATTCCGGCTTTAAGTCCTTTGGCGAACATATCCTCTCTGATTTTTGCGATTCGACATTTGGCGTTTGCTTCTTCGATCCTTTTGTTACACTCTATGATGAGCGCCTGCTGTTCCTTTGGATAATCACACACATTAAACAAAGGTACCGTATCATCAAACCCGGCACTATCTTCTGCAGTAAACTGACCTATGCTGTTATCTATACTATCTACATAATTATCTTTATCCATCATATCAACCAAGACAACCTCATATACTTTCCTGTTCATGGAAATATTTTACACACTATTCAGCGAATACAATCGCTGCCATAAGCATACATCGGCAAAAAAACTATTTAACATAATTATTAAAAGGATAATTATATTAGTATTCAATTTCAGTAAACCATAGGGAGTGATATTTCTGGCAACGCAAAGTGCAAAATGACTTCGATACCCACTTTTGTCACTCGGAGTTGATATAAAAACCCGGCTGGACACAGAGTCTGTGTTCAGCCGGGTCAATGTTACTCTAAATTTATCGTCTTACTTTTTCTTACCAAGATAAGCTGCCTTTATGTCATCATTGGCGAGAAGCTCAGCACCTGTGCCTGACAGAGTGATGCGGCCTGTTTCCATAACATAGGCTTTATCAGCTACTTTCAGTGCCATGTTGGCATTCTGCTCGATGAGGAGGATGGTTGTACCGCGCTCCTTGTTGATCTTCTTGATGATGGAGAAGATTTCCTGCACAACTATGGGGGCAAGACCGAGGGAGGGCTCATCCAGCATCATGATTTCCGGATTGGACATAAGGGATCTCGCTACCGCAAGCATCTGCTGCTCACCGCCGGAAAGTGTTCCGGCAAGCTGCCAGTTACGTTCCTTAAGTCTCGGGAACAGATTATAAACATTCTCTATGTCTGCTGTGAGATCATCATTTCTTAAATATGCACCGATCTTTATGTTCTCAAGAACGGTCATGTCGGGGAATACTCTTCTTCCCTCGGGGCAGAGCACGATGCCCTTTCCCACTCTTTTTGCTGATGGCATGTTGGTAATGTCTTCGCCGTCAAGATTGATGGTTCCCTCGCTGGCCTTAACAAGACCTGCAATTGTACGGAGTGTTGAAGACTTTCCTGCACCGTTTGCTCCTATGAGAGTTACGATGGAATGATCCGGAACCTCAAAGCTGATGCCCTTAACAGCTTCGATTCCACCATAGTGTATTTTAAGATTATCTACTTTAAGCATCCTCAGAACCTCCCAGATAAGCTTCGATTACTTCAGGATTGCTCTGAATCTCATCAGGAGTTCCCTGAGCGATGAGCTTTCCGAAATTAAGAACATAGATACGTTCTGAAATCTGCATTACCAGATCCATATGATGCTCTATCATGAAGATACTGAGCTTGTACTGATCACGGATCTTTACGATGAAGTCAGTAAGCTCCTGAGTCTCCTGAGGGTTCATGCCGGCAGCCGGCTCATCCAGAAGCAGAAGCTCAGGCTGTGTCGCAAGTGCTCTTGCAATCTCAAGATGTCTCTGGAGACCGTAAGGAAGTGAAGATGCGATCTCATCCTTAAGCTCATAGAGACCCTGCTCTTTAAGAAGCAGCGCGGTCTCTTCTCTCATGCGCTTCTCTTCCGCACGGTTAAGTCTCAGCGTCGCGGTGAAAACATTATCCTTTGCACGGAGATGCTTTGCGATGAGAACATTATCAAAAACAGTAAGATTTGAGAAAAGTCTTATGTTCTGGAAGGTTCTTGCGATTCCGAGTTTTGTAATCTCGTCCGGAGAGGTTCCTTTAAGGTTTTTTCCGTTAAAGCTGACCATTCCGGAAGTGGGTGTATAGATTCCTGTGATACAGTTAAATGCAGTTGTTTTACCTGCACCGTTAGGACCGATGAGAGCAACGATTTCTCCCTTATTTACATCAAGAGAAAGATTGTCTATGGCTCTTACGCCTCCGAACTGCATGATGACATTCTGCATGCTGAGGACATTCTGTGTGTTATCGTTCATTATGCCTTGCCCTCCATCTTTTTACTTTTCTTTTTGAACGGATGCTTAAAAAAGTCAAAGATTCCGTTCCAGCTGAATTCATTTGTTCCCATGAGTCCCTTTCTGTAGAAAAGAACTACAACCATGAGAAGTATGGAGAAGATGACCATACGGAATCCCGGTCTGAAGAGAGGAACCTGAACTCCTCCAATCATAAGGGGCTCATCAAAGAATCTCAGAAGCTCTCTTCCTGCGGTAACGATGAAAGCACCGATAACAGAACCTGTAACAGAACCGATACCACCGATAACAACGATGAGAAGGATATCGTAGGTAAGGGCAACCTGGAAGGTCTTACTGTCAATTGATCTCATGAACATGGCAAGCATTCCGCCACTTATTCCGGCAAAGAATGAAGAGATAACGAAGGAAAGCTCCTTGGTTTTGAAAAGGTTGATACCCATTGCCTCGGCTGCTATCTCATCCTCACGTACTGCCTTAAACATCCTTCCGTAGGAGGAATTGATGAGAAGTATCATAAGTCCGATACAAACCACGGATAATGCCAAAGGCTGGAATATATTGGTAAATCCCGGAATGGACTTGAGACCGTATGATCCGTTCGTGATGGTATCGAACTGAGGGGCAGCGATACATGCACGGATGATCTCGGCAAATCCAAGAGTTGCAATTGCAAGGTAGTCAGACTTGAGTCTGAGAACCGGGAAACCGATAAGAGCTGCAACACCTGCGGCAACAAGTCCTCCAAGAATCAGCGCCACGATGATGGGGAGCTGAACATTTGCAATGGCAGGATTTATACCGGAAATGTAATAAACGGAAGGTCTCTGTCCCACAGGGATTGTAAAAATAGCTGTCACATAAGCACCAAGTGCCATGAAACCTGCCTGACCAAGTGAGAACAGACCGGTGAAACCATTAACCAGATTCATGGAAACCGCAACTACTGCGTAAACCATGGATCTTTCAATGATGGAAATTGCATAACTGTAGCTGTATTTATTTGCCTCAAGAAAACCACATATTCCGAGCACAGCGGCTATAAGGATAAGTGTACATATGCAGTTTCTTCGTTTTTCTTTGTTTATCATTCTGTTTGGACCCATCCTTTCCTCCTTAGACCTTATTGGTAGTCTTCTCACCAAAAATTCCGGTAGGACGGACAAGAAGAATAACTATCAGGATTACAAAGGTAAATGCATCTGAGAAGGTGGACTGTCCCGCAGCGACCAACGCAGTTTCACCTATTCCGATGAGGAATCCTCCCACAACTGCTCCCGGTATAGAACCGATACCTCCGAAAACGGCGGCTACAAAGCATTTCATTCCGGGAAGTGAGCCTGAGAATGGGAATACTGTCATTCGGTCTGTAAAGTAAAGAATAGAACCTACAGCCGCAAGAATAGAACCTATGGCGAAGGTAATGGAAATAGTACGGTTGATGTCTATACCCATAAGAGAAGCTGTCTCATAGTCCTTTGATACCGCTCTCATGGCCATACCCATCTTTGTATGCTGGATAAGTGTCATGAGAAGATATACAAGTATGATGGTAAGCACCGGTGTCAGGAAGGTTACGAAGGAAGCTGAAAGACCTCCCAGCTGGTAAACTTTTTTAAGCACCGGGATCTCCGGATAACCCATCGGCAACGCTGTGAAAAGATAGGTTGCAAGATTCTGGAGCAGGTATGATACACCGATGGCAGAGATCATAACTGACATTCTGGGTGCCGAACGGAGTGGTTTGTAAGCTACTCTCTCGATGCTCACGCCGAGAACCGTTGTCACTATGAGAACGATCGGAAGGGCGATAAACCATGGGAAAGATGCCATGGCAAATATCATGAAGTATCCTGCCATCATGAAGATATCACCATGTGCGAAGTTGATAAGTCTGAGTATACCGTATACCATGGTGTAACCGATGGCGATAAGTGCATAAGCACCACCCAGTGAAATACCTGTCAGACACTGCTGCAGGAACGTTGTAAGAGACATAAGATGATTCCCCTTATAAAAAGAATAGATTTGATATTGATATGATTCAGCACCTTGCATACGGATGTGTGCCAAGGCGCTGTCAGTGAATGACAAATACTTTAGACATTCACCTCATAGGTTGATCTGAAAAGTATAAAGGGACATCTTTAAAGGATGCCCCTCTTACAATACCGCTAATGTTTCGTAAGGCTATCATATCGGTCAGTTCCTGATCGATGATCCTGAATAGTTACGATAAAACAGAAAGTGATGATTAGCCGTTGATGGTTGTAGTTGTAAGGAACTTAAACGCACCATCCTGGATGGTCTTGATGAATGCCATATCCTTATTTGCGTCGCCCTCTTCGTTGAAGGAAACAGCTCCTGTAACACCGTCAAATGAAACAGTCTTGAGAGCTTCCTTTATAGCCTCGCCGTCAGTTGACTGTGCCTTCTCGATAGCATTGTATGCTGCAAGGTAAGCGTCATATCCGAGAGCTGATACTGCAGGGATGATATCTGACTGATCATTTGCCTTTAAGTAATCCTTGAAGCCCTTGATGAATGACTCGGCCTCTGCATTGGCAGGTTCAGCCTCATCGAAGAAGGTTGAAAGTACTACGCCCTCTGCATCGCTGCCTGCGTTTTCAATGATGGTTGAGTTCTCCCATGTATCACCTGCAGCGATAAGAGATGTGATTCCAAGTTCTCTTGCCTGCTTGATGATAAGCGGTGCTGTTGTGATGGATGAAGGAGCAAAGATAACGTCAGGATTTGCTGCCTTAATGTTTGTAAGAACAGCCTTGAAATCTGTCTGGTTTGTCTGGAACTGCTCTTCGTCTACTACTGTTCCGCCAAGCTCTGTGAAAGCAGTCTTGAAATAGGAACCAAGACCTGATGAATAGTCATCACCAAGCTGTGTGAGGATAGCTGCGCTCTTATATCCGTTCTGCATAGCGTAGTTAGCCATTACAGTTCCCTGGAACGGATCAAGGAAACATGTTCTGAAGTAGTATTCATTGCCCTGTGTAACCTGAGGGTTTGTACATGAGCATCCGATGGCAGGAACCTTGGCATCTGCAAAGATCTGTCCGGCTGCGATAGAAACACCTGAACCGTAGGAACCGATAACTACAGAAACCTTCTCACCCATAAGCTTGTTAGCAGCATTTACTGCCTCAGTCTTATCTGACTTGTTATCTACCTCTACAAGCTCGATGGTGTATTCCTTGTCACCGATCTTAACTGTCTTGTGAGTTTCATTTGCATAACGAATACCAAGTACCTCCTGGAATCCGCCACCGCCGTTCTCACCGGTTGTAGGCTCAAATACACCGATCTTGATAACGTCTCCGCCTGCACTTGCACCGCTTCCTGTATTTCCGCCGGATGATGCTCCGCCACAGGCAGCAAGTGATGCAGTCATAGCTGCAGCAAGACCTAATGCTAAGATTTTCTTCAGTTTCATACTTCCCTCCTTAGTAATGACATATCAGTCAAAAGTCGATATAAGCAGTTTTTTTATCTGGTATTCTGTCGGCTTATATCTGTAGTGTTTTTTAGTACATTTTCACTGTTTTGTCCGTGGTGGAAAAACAAGTGTATTCCATGTACACACATTTGTGATTATTCTATCACTTTTAAGGATTATTTCAACATATATAAGGCTAAAATATTACTCAATGTTAATGATAGAATATTTATGACAACTGCGGGTTATGACTTGGCGCAAAAAAACGGAGCTACCGCATGCGCGGCAGCTCCGTTGCTGTCCTTTGTATATTATATCAAGCAGGACGAAAATGCAAGGGATGCGCGACGGGCCACGGAGTTGAAAGTACATTTGGCGCAGATATGTTCGCCCAGGCTGCACTGACGTGCATCCTGTTCGTACATATCTGCGCCAAATGTGCTTTCAGTCCGCAGCCCTAGCCGCACATCCCTTGCATTTTCTGAGCTTGGTTGTTCGACATTTAGATTGAACTGTTACATAGCAATGAAGACATAAAGGGCGTGAAACTTTAACGTGATTTTTAGAGAGGGGAGAACAATAGAAAAAATTCAGCCGGGCGATGGCTTCGCATGTGGCCCGGCTGAAACGATATGATTATTACATCCTATGGTCTTTGCGGCCACGGCTGATGTTTTTGCGGTTAGCTGAATTGTTGTGGTCGTAGTGGTCGTAACGGTTGTTGTTGTAATTGGAATTATAATTATTGTTGTTCTGGTTTTGGTTCTTTTGAGATCGGCGGATTTGAAGGACCTCCATGAATTCCTCTTCGGACATGTCCAGGTCTTTGAGGCGTTCGGTTCGGCGGTCATGCATGTATCTGGCCATCTTTCGGGAATCTCTTACACGTTTGATGCCGAGAGCGGCGAATGTGGCTAAAATGGCAACACCGACAACGCCGGCAATTGCGGTCACGCTTATGGAGGTCAGGGCTTCCTTAGTCTGTTCGTCCGCAGCGGAGGATTCCTGAGAGCTGGTTTCTATGGCGACTGTCGGTTCTTTTTCAATAAAATACCTTCCTACAGGGAGTCCGTCTGCAAGATATTCTATTTCTGCTATGGTGTGTGCGGAAACATAATCCGGCAGGTTATAGTTCAGTCTGTAAGTCAGTCCTTCCTGAGAGGAACCAACGGGTAATGACACATACATGGTTTCCTTTACGGAAAGGTCTGAGGCGGTGCATCCGGAATCCGCAATGGTATCTGCGATCAGACGGTTCTTTATATCCTCTGTGTTGAAGAGTGAAGGATCCAGAACCTGGTTTTCCGTGCTGTAGAAACCAAGGTCCAGCATGGCTTTAGTGTCTGTATAATGGGCTGGGTTCTTATCCTTCAGAACAACTGCTACAAGATTTCTGCCGTTTTCGCTTGCCATAGTGATGAGAGTATTGCCGGAATCCATGGTATAGCCGGTTTTTCCTGCGACTACTCTGCTGTCAGAGTACTTTGTATCATCAAGGTGCATTTTGTGCTCCATATAAACTGTATGTCCATTCGGATTACGGATGGTGCTTGCCAGCTTATAGGAAAGGTGTGAATCGATCTCCATGAAGGCTTCATTTTTCATGGCAGCTATGCCTATAAGACCCATGTCATAGGCGCTGGTATAGTGATTCTCATTAAAAAGACCTGAAGGATTTGTGAAGTGGCTGTCTGTGCATCCAAGCTTTGCAGCCTTTTGATTCATCATTTCCGCAAATGCTTCCCTGGATCCTGCCACATGACAGGCGAGGGCATTGGCGGCCTCATTGGCGGATTTCAGGAGAAGTGCGTGGAGGCAGTCTTCAACCGAAAGCGTATCCCCCTCTTCTATCTGAGCATTGGAAGATCCTGCATCAACATTGTAAACATCATCATGGGAAAAGGTGACCATATCATCAAGCTTGCAATTATCAAGCACTACCAGTGCGGTCAATACCTTTGTGATGGATGCAGGATATTCCTTTGTATGGGCATTCTTCTGAAATAGTACAGCTCCCGTATCTGCGTCCATAACAATGCCGGCCTCAGCATTGATCTCCACATACGGAAAATTCCATGCTGCATACGCCTTGATGGTACTAAGAGGTGTTATGAGGTTACATATTAAAATTGTCAGTGTGGCGAGTACGGTTAAAAACCGTATTCCACCATGCTTTTTTCTAGTCATTGATTCTCTCTTCCGGTTCTTTTAATTTTGTCTTTTTCGTGTTCAAGTCGTGCATAGTAAAACATGTATTGCTGGAGTACACCGAGGACCGGCTTATAGCTTTCCGGCCAGCTGCCGGAGTAAAACTGTTCCTTTACTCTCTTCATCCATACATCTTCCGGACAAAGAGAAAGTCTGTGAAAACCAAAAAGTGCTGTACAGGAGGCCACTTTTATGCCGACTCCGTGGATCTTCAGAAGTTCTTCCAAAAGCGCCTCATCAGGAGTTTCGGCAAGGGCAGAAAGATCGATCTCTCCGGTAGTGACTTTTCTTGCAGCTTCCATAATGTACCCTGTACGATATCCTGTTCCGGTGGATCCGATCTCTTCGACATCAAATCCTGCAAGAGTTCCGGCATCGGGAAACGGATAAAAATAGATTCTTTCCGGTATTTCCGGAGCTAATGTATGCCACTCAGAACTGTCTATGAAGCATTCTTCTCCGGAAAGTGCACAAAGCTTTTCAACTGTTGTACGTATGGCAGGAACTGATTTTCTCTGAGAAATGATGAAGCTTATAAGCATTTCCCATGGCTCCTGATTAAGTATACGGATGCCGGTACCATATTCCATGCAGGTTTTCAGGAATTCATCCGAAGGATCTGCATAGCTTCTGTAGCATTCGTAGTCCGTTGTCAGATCGAAATAATGTTTATAATATTCCTCCCACTCGGATTCCGTACAGCTTGCCAGATATGTATCTGTATCCCCCTTCGGATCTCTCGAGATAAGGAGACATTTGCCTAAGGCCACAATTTTATATACCGGATATTCTTTTTCAATGGTTCCCACCGAAGTCATGCGGAAACATTGGCCGGACTCTGCTATGGCAGTAAGATCAAAATCTTTAATCGTCAAGTGGAGCATTCAGTACCTCCGTACCTTCAAGAACAAATCTGCCGCCGGATATGATGGAGATATGTTCGCCATGACTTGTTACAGCCTCAATGGAGTCAAGTTCATGATAAGGAATTGTAATATCCGTATGAACCGCAAAATAAGCTTTATCCGGATCAGTTTTTCTGAGGATGGAACATTCATTATCTTTGGCAATGAGTTCTTTTCCGTCAGGGTTGAAGAGATGCATTTCCTCCATAAAGGAGTAACAGGTATCGCCTACTGCAAAATGAGGACCTGTTTTCTCTGCAATGAGGATGGGCATCCTTGCACCGATTTTATACTTCTCGATCATTTTGTATGCAAGAGTATTGGTTCCGATGGCAAATTCTCCTATGGGGAGATTTTCCTTTTCTCCGAATATCACACGGCGGATCAGTGCTTTTGAGGCATCAGGATCTTCAAAGTTTTTACAGCTGTAATCTGTCACTCTTCCGTTTTCAAAAACTATCCTTAAGTCATGGAACTGTATACCATCGATAAATACTGATTTAACGTTCAGCACACCTTCTGTGCCTGTAAGTAAAGGAGAGGTGAATACTTCCCCAAGTGGAATGTTTACATCGGAAAGACAGTTTTCAAAATTTGACTGTTTATCCGGATCAGTAAGAGGATGAAGCATCACCTTCATGTCGGTATCATTTCCACGGCCTTTCACAATCACGTAATCAGCTTTATCGAGAGCATCTATAATCCTTGCCTGTACAGGCATATAGGCTTCCGAAGACAGAGTATTGATGGCAATTGTCTCCCGGAAGATTTCTTTAAAATCGTGTCCTATAGTTGGCAGAGGCCATGCAATGATGGTGAAGGAACGTTCCTCGGCATCGATATATTTATATACGGTATTTTGAAGTTCGCTTCTGTATCTTCCGTAAACTTCTTTCTGATGATCGTTGAAGCTTAGCTTCTCGAACTTTTCTACAGGTTCAAACTCAGGTTCTCCAAATGTTTCCATAACAACAGGACCTGCATAGCGCTTTATTTCCGAATCATAGGTACGGAATATCTGATCTGTTTCCTCCAGCATACGTGATGCTATACGGTCACCCATTACAAGAGAAAGGTCATAGCAGTGATCATAGTCCATCTGCCGGTTAGGGCTCTCATAAAGTAAAGCAGCTCCCTGCGGTGATCTGGTTAGGAAATGAGCTGATCTCACCGGAACAGTGAAATCATAACCATCTTCCTTAAAGTACTCCGCTGCACGTTTTACAACTCTTTCAAAACCAATATGGAATCTAAACTCAATCAGGGATTTTTTATCATATGGCTTTCCCTGGATCAAAAAACCGTCTTTAAATCCTTTATACCAGGTGTATGCCATACGGTCCACCTCTTCATCTGAAAGAGAAGCTGCAAACTCTGCGGTTTTGTAGGCTGTTTCTGATATATAAGCTCCATAAAGATATATGTCATCAACATTTTTAAAATCATGTGATGACAGGACTTTTTTCGTATAGGTATCGGAACAAAGATACTGTCTGTCCATCTGCTTCTTAAGAAAATCCATGGAATAGTCATAAGCATAGGAATAAAGGACATCTTTTAATGTCTTAACCTCGGGAAGTGACTGTGCGTCAGCATTATCCGAAAAATCCCTGTAATCAGAAGTGAAAAGACAATATACCTGAATGAATGTTTCCAGGACATTTGTTATATCATAAAGGTCCTTCTCATAGGCACTTTGAATGAGGTTTTCTATTTCCAAAAGGAGAACAGAAAGGATACTGCCATAAGGAGAAAGCTTCTTTTCAGCGTATGCAGGATTAAGGTATGAGTGATCATAATCTCTTACCATATCCTCATACAGCACCTGATTCCATTTGCGAAGGTCAATGCTTCTGCCGGGAATGGCGTCATTATCTTCAGTAAAGGAATATCCGGACAGATCTATATTTTCAGTTTCTTTTATAAAATCATCTATTTTTATAATGAATTCAGCACATGTAATGAAATAATCCCGGAAAGTTTCCGGCACAGCCTTTTCTTCCGGGATTTCTCTGATGCGCTCTACAGCATCGTTATATCGTTCCATATTACCTCAAAAAAACAAACCTAAAAGAAGCAGGATGAGCCATAGAATCACTATGATTCCTGCAACGATACCTGCAGCATGTACAGGTATGTAATTGCACTCGGGATCCTTTTCAAAAACCATGGAATTAAAAACTGTATAAATAGCCATGATGATTGAACTTATGCCCATGGCACCTATGAATAACGGTCCTTTCCCCTCCATGTAGGTGGAAATGACGATACAGGACACAAGTAAAACAAAGGATAGTATTGCAGTCATAACTTTGAACCAGGTGCCCGGTGCGATTTTTTTACGTATATAATTATATCTCTTTTTATTAGCCACTAAATGCCTCTGGATCCATGACGTCTTTGCGGATGACGTTTAAAATAATTAACTTTCCTTCTGTGCTGCACAAAACAGAAAACAGCATAACCTAAAGTGCCTCCCAACGTGTTAAGTATGATATCGTCCACATCACAGCTTCCCGCACGCAGCACCAGCTGAATCATCTCGATACTGAAGCTCAAAAGATATGTGCATATCACAGCATTATACCAATGCTCCCTGCATCTTGAGCTGATAACACCCAGGATAAAACCGAAGGGCATAAATCCCAGAATATTTCCGTATAGATTGAGCAAAACCCCTCTCAGGCCTATCTGCTTACCGGAAAACAGGTATCTGCTGATCTCAACAAAGGGTGTAAGATTGTAGGTGTATTCTGTTTTTGCGCCTACTCCTCTCTGTTCCATCTCTGAAAAAAACATGAGATAAAGAAGAGCCGCAAGATAAAGTACGAAAAGGATCCAACCAATCTTCTGGTTTCTGGTTGAATGCTTTGCCATTTTTAGAAAGTAAGTTCGTTCTTACGCTTTAAAAGTACGGTTCCGTTTATGATGGAAATAATGCCAACTGTTATTCCTGCAACAAGGATCACTATTCCGAGGGCGATTGAGCCGGCTCCGGTATCTCTCATTGTTTTATAAATCTTCTCCATGATATCTCCTTTTAACTGATTTCTATAAAGGCTAATGTATTTTATCATAATGGGCTGTAGGTGTCAAAAAATGTGCTATAATCCTTGCTATGGAAGCTGAATTATTTAAAGAATTGGAAGATATGGACAGAGCCGCTGTATGTGAGCTTGTCAATGAATGTAATCTCGCAGATCATACGAACTATGACAGCGATCTTGACGGGGATTTTTATTATATTGTCAGAAACGATGATAAAGAGGAAAGTGGTCTTGATTCAGAACTTTTTGCGGTTCTGTCAGGCTATTTTCTCGGTGAGACTGTGGAAGGGAAAAAAGTTATCGAGGTAGAAGCCTTTACCCACCCGTCCATGAGAGGAATCGGCTTTTTTTCCATGTGTTACAACAGTCTTCGGGATGATTTCAGAGATGTAAAGATAAAATTCATGATAAAGAAACCGCTGACAGGTTCTGATTGCGCCGCATATGAGCGTATCTGTTTTGAATCCGATGATGAATCAGAACCAGATGGTTACTTCCCTGAAAGTGATTTGCATGGTGGATCAGATACAGATGATTTCCTCTGTAAGGGTGATTTCCATGATGAATCAGGGGATCAGACCTTCAGGCTAAAGGCTCCTGTCCCATTTGTGGCACCGGATACCTATGAGACTTTAAGATCTATAGGGGCAGTACACCTTTATGATGAGCTGCTTATGGAAAAGGTTCTGGAGCATCCCATATCAGACCCCGGCGATGATCTTTGCAATAAATACGGAGAAGTGCATCTCACAGGTTATGATAAAGAAACGCTTTATCTGTACGGACTTCTGGTGTATGACAAGTATCTGGGAAAAGGCCATGGGAAAGCCCTTATGAAAGCCGTGGAAAACTACGAAAAACCCGGGAAGTACAAAAAAATACTTTTACAGGTTTCAAGTAACAATGTAATAGCACTTAATCTTTATGAAGGCCTCGGATATGTCGAGACCGAAAGAATTGTATATATGATGGTATAAAAAAGCGAGCCGGTATCGACACCGGCTCGCTTTTTCATTGAATAGTCATTAAACTTTAACCTTGATTCTGTCAAGCTTCCAAATCTCATCAACATACTCTTCGATAGTTCTGTCAGATGAGAACTTTCCGGCATGTGAAGTATTGAGAATTCCTGCCTTAGCCCACCAGGACTCATCCTCGTACTGCTCGCAGGCTCTTCTCTGAGCTTCGTCATAGGAAGCGAAATCCTTAAGTATGAAGTAACGGTCAGCCACATCTGATTCCTGTGTATTGAGAAGTGAGTTGTAAAGCGGACGGAACAGCTCAGGATTCTCAGGGCTGTAATATCCGTTTACAAGCTGCATAAGTACTCTTCTGATCTCCTGATTGTGGTTGAAGATCTCCATAGGGTTGTACTGATGATTATGCTCAAGAGCGATAACCTCATCAGAGGACAATCCAAAGGTGAATGCATATTCATGACCAACTTCCTTAACGATCTCAACATTGGCACCATCCATAGTTCCAAGTGTAAGGGCACCGTTAAGCATAAGCTTCATGTTTGAGGTTCCGGAAGCTTCCTTTGAAGCTGTTGAAATCTGCTCTGAAATATCTGCAGCCGGGATGATAAGCTCGGCATTGGATACTCTGTAATCCTCGATGAAAACAACCTTGATCTTTCCGTTTATGGACTCATCGTTGTTTATAACATTGGCAACATTATTGATAAGCTTGATTGTAAGCTTTGCTGTCTTGTAACCTGCAGCTGCCTTTGCACCAAAGATATAAACATGAGGATGGAACTTCATCTCGGGATGATCTTTAAGCTGGTTGTATACATACATTACATGAAGTATGTTGAGAAGCTGTCTCTTGTACTCGTGAAGTCTCTTTACCATGACATCGAAGATGGCATCGGTAGAAACCTGAATTCCGTTGTGCTCAAGTATATACTTGGCAAGACGTTCTTTGTTATGGCGCTTGATAGCCATGAACTCTGCCTGACACTTTTCATCATCAGCATAAACTGCCAGCTTGCTGATCTTGGAGAGATCTGTTATCCAGCCATCACCGATCTTGTCAGAAATCCATTCGGCAAGCTCAGGATTTGCATGAAGAAGCCATCTGCGCTGTGTGATACCGTTTGTCTTGCTTGAGAACTTCTCAGGATACAGTTCATAGAAATCCTTAAGAGTTTCCTTTTTGAGGATCTCTGTATGAAGCTGTGCAACACCGTTTACGGCATGTCCGCCAACGATGGCAAGGTGAGCCATCTTAACCTGTCCGTCATAAATGATAGCCATCTTTGCAATCTTATGCTCGGCATTCTCAGGATACTTGTCACGGATATACTCACAGAAGCGGCGGTTGATCTCCTCAACGATCTGATAGATACGTGGAAGAAGCTTTGAGAAAAGCTCGATAGGCCACTTCTCAAGGGCCTCAGCCATGATGGTGTGGTTTGTATATGCACAGGTCTTTTTGGTTATTTCCCATGCCTCATCCCATGAAAGCTCATAATCATCCATAAGAACCCTCATAAGCTCTGCTACCGCAACTGTAGGGTGTGTATCATTTAACTGGAAGGCAACCTTCTCATAGAGGTGCTTAATGTCTCCGTCGTGTCTGTCAACATAATCCTTTACAGCTGTCTGTACGGAAGCTGAAATAAAGAAATACTGCTGGCGAAGACGAAGCTCCTTACCTGCATAGTGATTATCATTGGGATAAAGAACTTCAACTATGTTACGGGCCATGTTCTCATTTTCAACAGCTGCCTCGTAATTACCTTTATCAAACTCATCAAGACGGAAGGTTTCCTTTGCCTGTGCATCCCATACACGAAGAGTATCAACAACGTGATTGTTGTAACCTACTACAGGTGTATCATATGGAATCGCGATAACTGACTGGTATCCCTTTTGTTCGAATTTAAGCTTTCCGTTGTGGTTTACAGCTTCTACCCATCCTCCGAACTTTACTTCCTTTGAAAGCTCTGCACGACGAAGCTCAAAAGGATTTCCGTCCTTAAGCCAGTCGTCAGGTACTTCCTTCTGATATCCGTTAACGATCTGCTGCTTGAACATACCGTATTTATAGCGTATTCCACATCCGCATGCCCAATATCCGAGAGTTGCAAGGGAATCCAGGAAACATGCTGCAAGTCTTCCGAGACCACCGTTTCCGAGAGCCCAGTCAGGTTCCTCATCCTCAATGGCATTGAGATCAAGATGCAGCTCCTCAAGGGCTTCCTTGATTTCATCACGACAAGTGAGATTTATGATATTGTTGCCGAGAGCTCTTCCCATGAGGAATTCCATTGAAAGATAATAAACTCTCTTGGCGTCCTTTTTCTCAGTTACCTTCTGAGTTGCCATCCAGTCATCAATGATGGTGTTCTGAACAGCATAAGAAACTGCAAAAAAAGCCTCCTTTGTATTGAGATCCTCAAGTGATCTGCGATAAAGCTTGCGGGCACTGCTCTTAATTTCTTTTTTGAATAATTCCTTATCGAACTTCTCCACTATCCTATTCCTTTCTCGAAATATAAATTTCGAATCCTTATGGAAACACATTCAGATTGTTTCCATAAGGGGTTCTGATCTGATCAGTATATTTTTAGATCTTTTCGACAGCAAGAGTCATGGTCTCTCCATTGATATCCCATTCCTTCTCGTATCCCTGAGTAAGATTATACACGATTGTGTCCGCCATAACTACTCTTATGATCTCGCTTTCGTTCTTACGCATAAGATTAGCCATCTTATCGTTGTCCTTCACATATACCTTGATATGATCCATTACCTCGAAGCCGGCCTCTTTACGCATTGTCTGAATCTTTGAAATGATTTCTCTTACAAAGCCCTCTTCGATGAGCTCCGGTGTGAGATTTGTATCGAGAACAACGGTGAGATTATTGCCCTCTTCTGTGACAAATCCACCCTTCTCGGATACATCTATAAGAAGGTCATCCTTTGTAAGTGAAACTTCTGCATCTCCATCAACTGTGAACTTGATTTCGCCGTTAGTCTCGAGATCGTCCATGGCCTTTGATCCATCGATCTCTGAAAGATATGTACGAATCGAATTCAGATGCTTTCCATATTTTGGACCTACTGTCTTAAGCTGCGGCTTGAAGGTGTAGGAAGTAAATGCCCTTAAGTCATCCTGGAAAATGACATTCTTTACATTAAGCTCATCCTCGATGATATCAATGTAATACTGGTCAAGACCGGATTCTGACTTCACATACATGTTGCCGATAGGCTGACGGTTCTTAACAGCAGCTGTATTTCTTGCAGCACGTCCGAGGATTACTATACGGAGTACCTTATCCATGCTCTCTTCAAGAGCTGCATCAATCATAGACTCATCCGCCTCAGGGAAAGAGCAGAGGTGAACTGACTTCTTTGCCTGAGAATCCACTGTGCAGACAAGATTTCTGTAGATGGACTCTGTGATGAACGGAACCATAGGTGCCGCAATCTTTGAGAAGGTAACCAGTGTGGTGTAAAGAGTCATGTAAGCATTGATCTTGTCCTGCTCCATACCCTTTGCCCAGAAACGTTCTCTTGAACGGCGAACATACCAGTTGGACATATCATCCGCAAATTCCTGAAGGGCATTTGCGGCCTCAGGGATTCTGAAGTTTGTAAGATTGTCATCTACTGACTTGACTACGGAATTGAGCTTGCTGAGAAGCCATTTATCCATAACCCCGAGCTTATCGTACTCAAGTGAATACTTAGTTGGGTCAAAATCATCAATATTTGCATAAAGCACGAAGAATGCATAGGTGTTCCAAAGTGTGGAAAGGAACTTACGCTGTCCTTCAACTACAGCCTTGTCATGGAATCTGTTTGGAAGCCATGGTGCTGAGTTTGTGTAGAAGAACCAGCGGATAGCGTCCGCGCCGTGCTTCTTTAATGCATCCATAGGGTCAACAGCATTACCCTTGGACTTACTCATCTTCTGACCGTTCTCGTCCTGAACGTGTCCGAGTACGAGAACGTTCTCATAAGGTGCCTTGTTAAAGAGGATTGTGCTCTCTGCAAGAAGTGAGTAGAACCAGCCTCTGGTCTGGTCAACGGCCTCACAGATAAACTGTGCAGGGAACTGTGCCTCGAAAAGCTCCTTGTTCTCAAATGGATAATGATGCTGTGCGTATGGCATAGCGCCCGAATCGAACCAGCAGTCGATAACCTCAGGTACTCTCTTCATGTCGCCGCCGCACTTAGGACACTTGCAGGTAAGCTTGTCAACGTAAGGCTTGTGGAGCTCGATATGCTCGTAACCTACGTAATCTGAGCTGTAACCCTCCTTGCCGGAAGCCTTAAGCTCTGAAAGAACATCTTCATAGTTATATGCTCTTTCTTTGAGTTCCTGAATGGAACCGATGGCATCCTTTTCGCCGCAGTCCTTACATACCCAGATATTGAGAGGAGTTCCCCAATAACGGTTACGTGAAAGACCCCAGTCCTGAACATTCTCGATCCATGCACCGAAACGGCCTGAACCGATGGTCTCGGGATACCACTTAACGGTAGCATTATTCTTAACAAGGTCATCCTTTACAGCGCTCATCTTAATGAACCAGGATTCTCTTGCGTAGTAGATAAGCGGAGTATCACATCTCCAGCAGTGAGGATATGAGTGTGTGAACTTTGGAGCATCGTAAAGAAGCTTTCTTGATGAAAGATCCTTCAATACCTCAGGATCACAGCTGATAGCACCCTCTGCGATTTCCTTTTCTGTAGGCTTACATCTCATGCCTGCGAAAGGAGTCTCGGCAGTCATGCATCCGCTCTCATCAACGAACTTAACGAGAGGCATATCATTCTCACGGCCTACACGGGCATCATCTTCACCGAATGCAGGAGCCTGGTGAACGATACCTGTACCGTCCTCAGCTGTAACGTAAGGATCACATACTACATAATGAGCTCTCTTGTGCTGCTTCGCTGCCACATCTGCCGCGCACTGATAAAGGGGCTCGTAATCAATTCCCACAAGATCTGTTCCCTTATAGGTCTCAAGAACCTCATAAGCCTTCTCGCCTTCCTTTGCAAGAGGTGAAAGAACCTTGTCAAGAAGTGATGAAGCCATGACATATGTATATCCGTCAGCAGCCTTAACCTTTGAATACTCAAGATCCGGGTTTACGCAAAGTCCGGTATTGGAAGGAAGTGTCCATGGTGTGGTTGTCCATGCAAGGAAGTAGAAATCCTGATCCTTTGCCTTGAAACGAACGATGGCTGAACGCTCATTTAACTCCTTATAGCCCTGAGCTACTTCGTGGCTGGAAAGAGGGGTTCCGCAGCGCGGGCAGTAAGGAACTACCTTGAAGCCTTCATAGAGTAGACCCTTCTTCCAGATCTCTTTAAGAGCCCACCACTCGGACTCGATAAAATCATCGTGATAAGTAACATATGGATTGTCCATATCTGCCCAGAAGCCTACCTTGTAGGAGAAATCCTCCCACATGCCCTTATACTTCCAGACATTTTCCTTACATAAATCTATAAAAGGCGCAACTCCATACTTCTCAATCTGCTCTTTTCCGTTGATGCCGATGGACTTTTCAACTTCCAGCTCTACAGGAAGTCCGTGGGTATCCCATCCTGCCTTTCTGGGAACCATAGAACCCTTCATGGCACGGTATCTTGGGATCATGTCCTTAAATGCTCTGGTCTCAACATGTCCGATATGAGGTTTTCCATTTGCGGTAGGAGGACCGTCGTAGAATACGTAAGAAGGATCTCCCTCATGCTCTTTGATGGAATCCTCAAAGATATGATTCTGTTTCCAGAACTCCTCAACCTCATTCTCGCGCTCTACGAAGTTCATGTTTGTATCAACTTTTTTAAACATCAGCGCCTTATCTCCTTAAATCATATATTAAACCGAATTTTCGCAGCATCCTTTGCTGTTTGGAACCGTGATTTTTCAATGTTTTGAAAAATGGGTATACTTCGGCCTTTAGCGTACTAATTATATCGGACTCACCTTACAAAATCAAGCAAGGGTGGGGTTAAAAGCTTTGCATAAGAGGCAGGTATAACCAAATTTTATGGATGATATAAAACAGCCGATGTTCCTAAACGGAACATCGGCCAATTTGTCATGCTACCGGGGTAACATGTTTTTTAAGTTCATTTTCCAGAGATTCCGCTGCGGAACCTATGATGATATGTACAGCTGTCTTACTGGGGCGGAGAACTCCTCCCACTTTAGCGGATCTGATCTTCTTCTCGTCCACGGCACCATACTCATTTATCTGTACCTTTAGTCTTCCGCCGTCATGGTCGACTTCACGTACATTTTCGCTGCCACCGAGACCCTCAAGAATGATCCTCGCAACTTCTGACATATCGGCCTTGTTATCCAAGGTTATATGCAGCTTTTCATCCTCTGCTATCTTCATGGAAAGCTTATCTGCATTTTTACGTTTAATGTTTTTATATACATTGTAGGCAATTATGACAGCAATAACAGCTGCCACCACCAAAGCAATGATCAAAATGTTATTATTATTTTCCATATCATTCTCCATTCCACCGTCTTCAGCCGACGGCATAAATAGTGATGAAAAGTATTATTATCAGCCAAATATATCAGAGCTGCTGCTTTGAATATTTTTTCAATTCTGCCACATAACGCTCTCCGAGTTCACTTAAAGGGATCTTTTTCTTCTTGATGTATCCTATCGTCATTTTTTCAGTGGTATCAAGCTTTACAGTGGTGTACTCATCCCCGTTCAGTTCCTGACAGATGATGCCGGAGCACATTGTATAACCATTAAGTCCTACCATAAGATTCAGTGCTGTAGCTCTGTCATCACATTTTATGATCTGCTTATAGTCATAGGTGCTTAGAACCTCCTCTGCAAAATAGAAGGAGTTATGCTCTCCCTGATAGAAACTGAGACATGGATAATTTTTCAGATCCTCAAGCGTAATAAGCTTCTTTTTTGCCATAGGATTCTGCTTGCTCATAAATACATAAATGTCACAGTCAAAAAGAGGTATAAACTCCAGGGAATCTTCTCTCAGAATCTTACCGATGACCTTATTGTTGAAATCATTCATGTAAATGACCCCGACCTCCGAAGTCTGGTTCTTTACATCATTTATAACTTCGATGGTCTTGGTTTCCTTGACTGCGAACTCATAAGTATCCATGCCAAATTCCCTTGCAAGCTGTATGAAAGCTTCTACAGCAAAGGTATAGTGTTGCATTGATACGGCAAACTTCTTTTTCCGGGTGCCTGCATTAACATACTTATCTTCCATGAGCTGGTACTGCTCAACGATCTGTCTCGCGTACCCAAGGAATTCCTCACCTTCCGCAGTGATGACTATTCCACGATTAGACCGGAGAAAAATGTCGAGACCGATTTCTTTTTCGAGCTCTTTTATGGCGGCGGAAAGTGACGGCTGAGTAATGAAAAGATGCTTTGCGGCTTCATTCATGGAACCGCAGTCAGCAACAGCGATCACCTGCTTTAACTGCTGTAATGTCATTTTAATCTCCATTCCGCTGCCTTTGGTCAGCAGCACAAATAGTGATAAAAAGTAATTATTTCACTATCTCCTCTTGGAACATATTATTTTGCGACAGTATAGGTAATGAATCCGGCAGGATCAATATGGATATGGTCTGCCTGCCATACCTCATGACCGGATCCAATGAGATCTGACGGCCTTATAGTACTGATACTTCCGTCTGACTCTACAACCTCTATCACCGCATCTGTTCTGAGGCAGCCGTCACCTACATATACTCTTTCTCCAAGAGAGCCGTTTGCATTACGCTTGTATAGTTTCATGCTGGCGTAAGTATACCAGGAAAAACCATTCTCCTTTTCCGGCATGATCTGGTAACTGCCTGAAGATCTTTCGGAAAACTCGGCATAAAGGTCAGGATATTCCACAAGATAATTCCTGTAAATATATGTCAGGTCATTAAGTTTTTCCGCAGGTTCCTTTGATTTGTATACAGAACCGTTATAAGCGAGCTTTGTACCGTCGGGAGTAACTGTATCCATGAGTGCCGCACCATCCTCGCCGACATAAAAATTGCCAACGTAGGAAGATTTTGTAAGAGTGCAGGTAGATGGATCGAAATAATAAAACTTTCCGTCATCTATGATCCAGCCAACAGTAAGCTTGCCCTTCTCATAATAGTATTTCTCTCCTGCAGAGTCTTCATACCATCCGTTATACAGTTCAGCAGCTTCTCCGGTTGCAGGATCTGCCTTATATAAAAGAGTAGAACCTTTCTCGTCAGTTTTACAGACAACAGAAGTGCCATTTACAGAGGCAGAAGCTCCGGTTCCGGCGGATGATGCAAATGTCTCTGTCGTTGATCCTGTTCCTTCCGATGCTGTATTCTGATCCGAAAGGAAACTGCTGTACTGCTCAAGTCCTGCCTTAATATCAGCAGGTATATCCAAACCATTACTTGTATAAAAATCAGCAACAGTCTTGTAATATGCAGCCCTCTGAGACTCATTCATAATTTCCAGGGCGGCCTGAACAGAATCACTTCCGGAAGCTGTCTCGGATCCATTTGAAGCTGAGGATGAAGATGTATCGGTTGTTTCAGTGTTATAAGAAACTGATGGACCTGCAGCTTCTTCAGCCAGACTCAAAGGAGCCTGAGATAGTGAAACTGCCGCTGTTAAAGCGGCAGATATCAAAAACATTTTTCTTGTATATTTCATATAAATCTCCATTCCACCGCTTTTAACCGGTGGCACAATTAGTGACGAAAAATATTTTTCACACTAAAACTCATCAGAGCAAGGTATGTCTCTGCTCTTCAGGTGTCTTTGGATTGAGATAAGCAGGAGCAACATCAAATACTGTGATACAGCCTGTCTCACCCTTCTTTGCCATACGGTCAACAGCTCTTGCATAAGCTGCAAGTACAGAACCTGTGAACTCAGGGTTTGAATCAAGCTTCAAACTGTACTCGATGAACTCGTGGTGCTGACCCTCATCACCTGTCACACCTGATCTCATAACAAATCCGCCGTGAGGAAGCTCTGCATGATTTTTCTTCATTTCATCCTCTGAGATGAAGTGGATGGTAACGTCATAATCTGCATAGTAATCCGGCATGGTCTTAATTGTCTCTTCTACCTTTGCCTTATCTGCACCCTCTTCAAGAACTACAAATACTTCTCTCTTATGCATCTGTCTCGCTGTGAATGTAGGATGCTCTCCGTTTCTTACAGCATTCATGGCATCTTCTACAGGAAGCGTGTAGGATCTTGCATCCTTAACACCTTCTACGCGGCGTGCTGCATCACTGTGTCCCTGGGAAACGCCCTTGCCCCAGAAAGTATAATGCTTACCTTCCGGAAGTATTGACTCCGCATAGATTCTTGCGATCGAGAACATTCCCGGATCCCATCCGCAGGAAATCATAGCAAGCTTTCCTGCCTTTTTAGCAGCTTCGTCAACAGCAGCAAAATGCTGGGGAACCTTCGGGTGTGTATCAAAGCTGTCGATGACATTGAAATACTTTGCATATTCCGGTGTCTGCTTAGGAAGATCGGTTGCTGAACCTCCGCAGATCATGAGTACATCGATCTCATCTTTATAATTTAAAACATTGTCAACGGTGTCTACCTTAACACCGGGTGTATTGATTTTTACAGTGGATGGGTCACGTCTTGTAAAAACTGCCACAAGCTCTTCATCCTCATTGCGCTTTATTGCGCTTTCAATTCCACGTGAAAGATTTCCGTATCCAAGTAAACCTATTCTGATCATAATTATCTCCTATTGAGTGAAACTATAACAATACGTTACAAAATACGGAGATATTATAACACACTGAAATCGCATCGCAATAGAGTGAGAGCGTTGCAGATATATGAAAAATTTGTGAAGTGTGTATTACCGGCGGGAATAATTGGTACGGAGCCAGAGGTCATCCATTTAAACCCGAGGCGCTTCGTCGGAGAAATCTAAAATCTGACCCCTAAGAACCACTAGGCCCTCGCCAATGTCAGATATTTTCTTTATGAAAAATCTGACTTGGCGAGGGTGCTAAGGAAAATGGGACCAAGTGGTTCTAAGGGGTCAGATTTTGATTTCTCACGACTCAGCTTTACGGGTTTAAATGGATGACCTCTGGCTCCTGCCTGTTTATTCTTGACCGAATTATCAAGAAAACAATTCTTCCATCGATTTATGAAGGATAGATTCAGAACAGGTGGCGCTGCCCTGGATCATTTCTTTTTGTCCGCCGCCGCGGCCGTTTGTAAGTGCGTTGAAATCTTTGGCTTTGCTTCTGACGTCTACGGTTGCTGAGCCTATGACATAATTCCATTGGCAATTGTCATCCTGAGCGTCTATGGAATCGTCTTTTCTTCCGAAGACACCTACAACTTTGGATGCAGTATGCTTCATGAAATGATCGCAGCATTTCCGGAGCTCGACATTGTTCATGCCGTCTTCTATATCCGTGAGAACACCGTCAAAATCCTTCAGGGTTTCTGCTTTCATTTCGTAGTATCTCTGATTGATGGCTCCGATTCGCCAGTCCTTTTGGCGGCTCTGATCCAGAACCATCTGTACGCCTTCCACAAGTTCATCTATGGATACGGAAAGCATGTGGGACATCTGAAGGAGCTGCTCATGTTTTTTTCTGTAATCTGACAGGGCGTCGTTTCCACAAAAGAGCTCTACCCGGACGCCACCCTTGTGACCAAGGACGGAGAGGATCTTGATAGGTCCTATTTCACCGGTGGTCATGACGTGAGTACCACAGCAGGCGCAAAGGTCGGCACCGCCCAGATCCACAAGTCTTACGTCTCCTTTAAGTTCCTTTTTGGAACGAAAATCTGTTTTTTCAAGCTCCTCAGGTGTTGGCCAAAGTGTATTCACAGGCACATTTGAAAGGACAACGGCATTGGCCTCCTTTTCAATCTCCATAAGCTGTTTAAAAGTGAGAGGGCCGTCGAAATCGATGGTCATGACATCGCTCATATGGAAACCTACATTGTTGTAGCCGAAATGCTTATGAACAAGACCCGAAACGATGTGTTCACCGCTATGGTTACGGGAATTTCTCATACGGTTTTCCCAGTCGATGACGCAGTGAAAGGTCTCACCTTCTGTCAGGGGTCTGTCAACGGTATGGATTATTTTTACTTTAATGTTTCCTCTGTCGTCTTTGAGCTTTTCGCCGGTGGACGGATCCTTTAGTGTAACTTCCTGAACATCCGACAGAACTGCATCTCCTATGGCGCCTTTATCTGCAGGCTGACCTCCGCCTTCAGGATAGAAACCATGGGCGTCCAGTTCAACCAGATATTTATCTTCACTTTTTACGCAGGACAAAACCTTTGCATCAAACTCCTTCACATAAGGAATCTGATAGTATAATGATTCTTTTTCCATATTGTTTTATTTCCTCACAAATCCATAGTTATACTCAACAGCATTAATACCTACATATATTTAAAAATCATCATTCAGAGAAGCTCCATGATCAATGAGTCGGGTATCATGTCAGTCATATTTTATGACAACCGGGCAGACCCATTTATTTCAGATTTCTCTGGTCGCTTCTTTAAGCCACTTAAGCTCTTTGCCTTCGAAATAAGGCGAAAGCTTTTCATATACTGTTCTGTGGTAGTCATTAAGCAGCTCGATATCGTGCTTTTCCATCATGGAAAAATCTATGGCTTCAAGGTCATATGGCGCCATGGTGATAAAACTGAACTTAAAGAAATTACCGAACTCCGTGGTTTTCCATTTTTCTACCATGGTAAGATTTTCTGTTCTTATTCCGTGACTTCCCTCGATGTAAAGTCCCGGTTCATCGGAAGTGATGTTTCCCTCTGAGAGTGCCACATCCTCCATTCTTCCCGGAGCCTTGCGGTAGCGGATGGCGTTTGGTCTTTCGTGGACGTTAAGGCAGAAACCCACTCCGTGACCTGTTCCGTGGTTATAGTTGAGACCTTCCTTCCAGAATACCTCTCTTGCGGCAAGGTCCAATGTTATTCCCGAAGAACCTTCAAGGAATTTCACATCACCGAGTCTCAGATGCGCCATAAGCACCATGGTATAATGTTTCCGCTCCTCATCCGTCAAAGGACCCATGGCTATGGTTCTCGTAATATCTGTGGTTCCTTCATAGTACTGTCCGCCGGAATCAACGAGATAAAGTCCCTTTGGTTCAACCTTAGAAAAGTTTGTTTCGGTTGGCGCATAATGAGGGAGGGCAGCATTGGGACCATAGGCTGAAATGGTGGTGAAGCTTGGCTCGATATAGCCCTCCTGTTCTTTACGAAAGTTTTCAAGCACCAGTGCGCTGTTCCACTCATTGAGTTCGTCGGATCCGAGAATCTCACGGGTATCCTCTGTAAGGGCACCGGACTCATCAAAGGCATGCTTCATAAAGTAAAGATACTTTGTGATAGCCACGCCATCCTTGATGTGGGCCTTCTTCATATTTTCAATCTCAGTCGGATTTTTGCAGGCTTTCCATTTTGAGGTAGGCAGCATTTCCTCTGCGATCTTTATGCTGTCGTGAAGATCCGAAATGGTCTCGAAATTGGTTTTTCCTTTCTCGAGAAGAACGGTCATGTCTCTGAGAGTCTTTACATCCTCATAGAAGCTGTCATAGTCCTTGAGACTCACATTGATCTCTGAAAGATATCTGATTACAGTATCATCAAAGTCAGCTTTGTTTGCATAAAGGACAGCATTGTCCATATAAACGATAATGTAAGAAAGGAATACCGGATTGCAGGGGATATCATCAGCTCTCAGGTTAAGGAGCCACGCTATGTCATCGAGGCTTGTGATTATATGGAGATCGGCACCATGCTCCTTCATGCACTCTCTTAGATCCTTAAGCTTTTCACCGGCACTTTTTCCTGTATATTTTTCTTCAAGTATCCATACCTTTGATGCGGCAAGAGCAGGTCTTCCTGCCCAGACATTACCCACCAGATCGGCTCCTGTGGAGAGGGAAGCATTTTTTGCGAAAAGCTTTTTCTTAAGTGAATCGCCATGTTTGAAATCCACGCATCTTCCGTCAAAGCCCAGCACACCGCCCTCGGGGGTTTTCTCAAGGAGATAATCATCAAGAGCGGGAACTCCGGGCTGACCCATCTTCATTAGCTCAATGTCTCTGCCCTCCATCTCCTTCTCTGCCTGTATAAAATATCTTCCGTCAGTGAATAAGGCAGCGCTGTCCTTTGTTACCACCATATTTCCTTCACCTGTGAAGCCTGAGAGGTAGTGGATGGCACGGAAGTGGTCTCCTACATATTCACTTTGATGAAAGTCATCGGTTGGGATCAGATATACATCCACACCGGCTTTCTTCATTTCCGATCTAAGGTTTTCAAGTTGTTCGTTCATTTAATACTCCGTTCTTTATATAAGTTTCAAAGATTCAGCAGGAGGTATTGTGTCCTCCTGCCGATGAATTTTTAGATGCAATTGAATCATCATAAGTCTGACTGCCACAAGTGAATTGCATAAAAACCAGTCATGAACTCAATGGCATTCATATCTTTATATCAACCCAAAATGTAGCAATGCATTTTTTATTCCGTCTTCATCGATTCTGTCCGTGATGTAATCCGCAACGGCTTTTGCTTCATCCTGAGCATTTCCCATGGCAACACCGACATTCACCATCTTTAACATTTCGATGTCGTTCAGGCTGTCTCCAAAGGCGTAGGTATCTTTTTTGTCGATGCCGAAGTGCTCGCATAAGCGGTCAATGCCTCTGGCCTTACTGTATTCGGCTTCCACAACATCGGCGCCGAAATTCTTCGAGAAGAGCATGACACTAAGCTCCGGGAATGCATCCTGAAGGACAAAGCTTTTTTCTCTACTTCCATAGAAAGCGAGTGACCTTACGGGAAGATTCAAAAGCTCCCAGGGATCCCGGAAATCTCTCCCCTGATATATGCCGTAGTAATTTTTGTCAAACCACAGAACTTCTTCATGATTTATGAAGTAATCCTTTTCGTTTATTCTGCATCCTATTGGGAAGTTCTCATGGTCACAATAGGTGAGGAGCCTCTTAAGCAGGTCCTTATCCATGATACGATCCATGAGGACATTATCCTTTACCTCAACCATGGTACCATTCATATGCACCAAGGCATCGGGGTCGACTTCCCTGAGATATCCGATGGACATGTTGTTCTTCATGTCACGGCCCGAGGCGATGATCACGAGATAATCATTATCCTTAAGTTTCTCAATGCTTTCCAGTGTGGAAGGTGTGATCTTCCAGGTATTGTGATCCAGTAATGTATGATCCAGATCAAAGGCAACGAGACCTTTGTATTTTTTGTTATTTGACATAAAACCTCTTTCTAAAGGCTGTAAAACAGGAACGCTCTTATTGTAGCACAAGATTGCGGTTATATAGAAATGATGTGAGCATATAAAAGGGGTACCGCAGTTCAGCGGTACCCCTTTTACGGTAAAAGCTTATTCTATTTTCAAATTCCGGGTTTATGATTGAGAAAGAAACTACTCATCTTCTATAATTTCTATCACCATTTTATCCATGGAATCAGAGTATTCCTTTTTGTAATGAATTGCCCTGATTCCTGCATTTAAGGCCCCTTCCACATCCTTCTTCAGGCTGTCGCCTATCATAAGTATGTTTTCCCTGTCCACATTGAATTTACGCACAAGCAAATCATAAGCTGACCGTGAAGGTTTTTCAGCCCCGGCTTCCTCGCTGGTCACCAGAACCTCTATATAATCTTCAAGTCCTAAACGTGCTATCTTTCTGTGCTGTATATGGGCAGTGAGATCTGTCAGCATGCCGATTCTGATATCATGATCTTTCAGATATTTCATAAGAGGAAGAACGTATGGAAAAAGCTCCATATTATCAAGTATGGAGTTCCAGTAAACATCATAAAGCTCAAGAGCCCCTTTTGCGGGATTCAGTCCCATATCCTCCAGGAATTTCTGCATATATAGAATTCTGTTATGTGAGGCCGCAACATATTCACCTAAGGATTTTTTTACGGCAGCTCTTGCTGCATCAAACCTCTGTTTAAATTCTTCAGGGCTTAATGAATACTTGTCACATGCAAAACTGCAAAGCTCCGTAAGTGCGGTTTTTTCACATCCGCTGTAATCATAAATTGTGTTATCAATGTCAAAGGCCACTGCTTTTATCATAAGTTTCTCCTGATTATTTCATCATTGTCATTCCGGATTCTGTTCCGGCATATTGAAATCAAGCTTATGAATCATATTATAACTTGCATAAAATCCGACTACAAAACAAATTCAAAAAAACCCGGCAAAAAAGCCGAGTTTTAGCATTTTTGAATTATTCAACTCAGTTCTTCACTTCTTACAATGGTATCGCAATACATACATCTGTAAAGCGCCTTTGTGCGGTCAACGATCTTGAAGACCTGGGGAAGCTCCTGCTCGACGGAGATGATGCATCTCGGGTTCTTGCACTTTAGAACATTTGTAAGGGTTTCGGGAAGCTGAAGTGTCTTCTTGTCTACCCTTATTCCGTTCTTAATGTAGTTTACGGTTATACCCGGATCGATATATCCAAGTACATCCAAGTCAATGTCCAAATCCTCTGAGATTTTCACGATATCCTTTTTGCCCATTTTACGGGATGAGCAGTTCTGTATAAGAGCCACCTGTGAATCCAGCTTATCGAGGTTCAGGTATTTATATACCATCATTGCCTTACCGGCTTCGATATGGTCAAGTACTATTCCATTTTCAATTCCATCTACTGTCATCCTGTGCCTCCTTACTTATCAAGACCTAAAAGGAATAAAATCAGAGCCATGCGCATCTGCTTTCCGCATAAGGTCTGGTAGAAATATTTAGCTCTTTCATCTTTGTCCACAGCCACTGAAATTTCGTTTACTCTTGGGAGCGGATGAAGTATAGCCATGTCAGGCTTTGCGTTCTTGAGCTTTTCCGGGGTCAGAATGTATATATCCTTCAAACGGAGGTAATCCTCTTCGTTAAAGAAACGCTCCTTCTGAACTCGAGTCATGTAAAGTATGTCAAGCTTAGGTATGGCATCCTCAAGTGAGGTGGTTTCCTCAAACTCCACGCCCGCTTCCTTCAGTTTATCAAGCTCATACTCAGGAATTCTAAGCTCTTCCGGTGAGATGAGGATGTACTTGTTGTTTGGATAGCGGAGCATTGCATCGATAAGTGAGTGTACGGTACGGCCGAACTTTAGGTCACCACAGAGTCCCAGGGTAATGCCGCTGAGGGAGCCTCTGGTCCTCCTGATGGTAAGTACATCCGCAAGAGTCTGTGTCGGATGGAAATGTCCACCGTCACCGGCATTTATGAAGGGCACTGTGGTATGCATGGAGGCAACCACAGGGGCACCCTCCTTGGGATGACGCATTACCATAATGTCTACATAGTTTGACATTACGGAGATTGTATCGGCTACGGATTCGCCTTTTGCAGCGCTGGAGCTTGAGGCTCCCGCAAAGCCCAGGATCTGTCCGCCTAGGGCCAGCATGGCGGACTCAAAGCTGAGTCTCGTTCTGGTGGAGGGCTCGTAGAAAAGTGTTGCTAACTGTTTGTGGGCGCATTTGTCCTGATATTTTTCGGGATTCTTTTCGATATCATCGGCAAGGTCCATGAGATGATCGATTTCCTCAACGGTGAGGTCCAGAATGTTTATAATGCTTCTGGGGGTTGGTTGCATGATTTTATCTCCTCCTGACATGTGTTATTAAACCGTCCGGAAAATGCAAGGCATGTGCGCCGGCCCACGGGATTGAAAGTACAGCCTGTTCGCTATGTCCGTACCCGATCACACTCACGTGTGTCTGGTACGGACATAGCTCTCAGTCTGTTCTTTCAACCCGCAAGCCTAGGCACCCATCCCTTGCATTTTCCTACTTTTATTTCAAAATCAATTTCTCCATGACTCGTCTGAGGGGTTGTCGCGGAATTTGAGAAGTTTTGCTTCGTCTTCAGGCTTTATATAATTCTCCTGAACAGCAACCTTTACCAGGGTATCGAGGTCGCAGAGGGAGGTGTTTTCAATGTTTGCTTCTTTGAGGCGGTCGATGCCTTTCTGCATTCCGTAGGTGAAGATGGAGATGATTCCGAGGACGTCGGCTCCTGCTTCACGAAGGGGATTTACGCAGTCAAGCACAGAGCCGCCGGTGGAAATGAGGTCTTCGATAACGACTACTTTTTCTCCTTTTTCGAGACGGCCTTCGATCTGATTCTTGCGGCCGTGGTCTTTTGCGGAGCCTCTTACATAGCCCATGGGAAGTCCCAGGATGTCTGCGGCAATGGCAGCATGTGCGATGCCGGCTGTGCTGGTTCCCTCAAGGGCTTCTGCCTCAGGATAGAGCTCCTTTACCTTGTCTGCGATGGCGTGCTCGATGAGTGTGCGAACTTCCGGGTAGCTGAGTACCAGTCTGTTGTCACAGTATATTGGGGATTTAATTCCTGATGCCCAGGTGAAGGGATCATCCGGTTTTAAAAATACAGCCTTGATGGATAAAAGTCCCTTTGCGATTTCTTCTTTAGTTGCCATGTTATTCTCTCCTTTATGAACTTCTGACAATTCTCACTGTCAGATGAGTATCTTTGATGTTTCAGCCGACGAAATCCTTTATTGCTCTCTCGTATGCTTCAACTGGATCAGCAGCTGCGGTAATGGATCTTCCAACTACGATATAATCGGAACCGATCTCCTTTGCCTTCGCGGGTGTTGTAACTCTTGACTGGTCACCTACAGCGTCTCCTGCAAATCTGATGCCCGGAGTTACTGTCATGAAGCTGTCGCCTAATGTTTCGTGAATGCTTCCTGCCTCGAGAGGGGAACATACAACGCCGTCCAGTCCTGCGGTTTTTGCATTTTCGGCATACTTTACAACAACATCCTTTATGGGCTGATCGATGAGAAGCTCGTTTGTCATAGTCTCCTGGGAGGTTGATGTAAGCTGTGTAACAGCAATGAGAAGAGGTCTTGTGCCATCCTCTCTGGTAAGTCCTTCAACCGCAGCCTGCATCATTTTGATGCCTCCGCTTGCATGAACATTGGTCATGTCTACGCCAAGGTCGCGAAGTGACTGCATGCCGCCCTTTACTGTATTTGGAATGTCGTGAAGCTTCAGATCCAGGAATATCTTGTGGCCTCTGTTTTTGATTTCTTTTACTATACTTGGTCCCTCTGCGTAAAAAAGCTCCATTCCGATCTTTACAAAGGGCTTTCTTTCTGTGAATTTATCAAGAAACTCATAAGTCTTTTCTGCACTTGGAAAATCCAGCGCGATGATCACATCTTTTCCCATTTTTTCTCCTTTTCTATTCTACGCATCCGATGATGTCACTTAATTTCTCTATCTTCAGTTCCTCCAGTAGCTCCGGAAGCTCCTCGATGATCTTCTGACATGCAAAGGGATCCACCAGATTTGCGGCACCAACTTCTACCGCACTGGCTCCGGCCATCATCATTTCAACAACATCCTTTGCGTTTGAAACGCCTCCCATTCCGATAACGGGAATGTTTACGGCCTTACTTACCTGGTAAACCATTCTTACTGCCACAGGGAAGATAGCCGGTCCCGAGAAGCCTCCCATCTTATTGTGTATTACGGGCTGACGGCGTTTGATATCTATTCTCATGCCAAGAAGTGTATTGATAAGTGCAAGTCCGTCCGCTCCGGCATCCTCTGCCGCTTTAGCGATGGATACTATATCCGTAACATTGGGACTAAGCTTAATGTAGACGGGCTTTTTTGATACCTTTTTAACTTCTCTTGTGACTTCCGCAACATTATCACTGCTGGTTCCGAAGGCCATTCCTCCGCCGTGAACATTGGGGCAGGAAACATTAACCTCAAGGATACCTACCTCAGGCACCTCGCTCATGGCCTCTGCAAGCTTTACGTATTCAGGCACGCTGAAGCCGGAAATGTTGGCTATGAGGGGTTTATGGAAATGCTTCGCAAGCTCGGGGATTTCATACTTGATGACTTCCTCCATGCCCGGATTCTGAAGCCCTACGGAGTTGATCATGCCCTGGTAGCACTCGGCTATACGGGGGAGCTCGTTGCCGTATCGTTCGTCAACTGTTGTGCCCTTGAAGGAAATGGATCCCAATATGTCAAGGTCGTAAAGATCCCAATACTCTTTTCCGAACCCGAAGGTTCCGGATGCCGGGATCACGGGGTTACTGAGTTTGATTCCGGAAAGTTCCGTCGTTAAATCTACCATGCGATCTCCTCCATCATGAATATCGGACCGTCCTTGCAGACACGCTTATATCCGTTCTTTGTCTTTTTGCTGCAGCCCATGCAGGCTCCGAAGCCGCAGCCCATCCTGGACTCAAAGCTGAACTGTCCGTCCTTAACTACGCTGTAAACTGCCTTCAGCATTGGCTCAGGTCCGCAGCAAAGCGCATAGTCATGGTCTCCAATGATGTCTGTGACGAAGCCTTTGGCGCCATAACTGCCGTCTACTGTTGCTATATTTACAGGTACGCCCAATGCCTTGAATTCGGCCTCATAGAAGACATCGGACTTTGTGTTGAAGCCGAGAGCCACATAGGGGGTGATGCCCGTCTGTTTAAGACATTTAGCCAGAGCGTACATTGGCGGAACTCCGACTCCGCCGCCTGCGATAACAGGATTCTTCGGAATCTTCCGGAGGTCATAGCCGTTTCCCAGACCCGTGAGGACATTAATGTAGTCTCCAGGTTCCATGTAGCTCATATCTTCGGTTCCTTCACCCACAACTTTATAGATCAGGGTAAGTCTGTTCTCCGACCAGTCGCATACCGATATAGGTCTTCTGAGAAAACGTCCCGGTATTTTAATGTCTACAAATTGTCCGGGCCTCGTGATATCACTTGTGTCACCGTCCAATGTCATCTTAAAGATGTCCGCAGTAAGAGCTTCATTGGTCAGTATTTTGAACTCAACATCCTTCATTTGCATCTCCTGACTTTTATCATGTTCATAGAAATATGGTTTTTAAGGTAAAAAAATACCAGCCTCAAACAAATGAAATAACATTTGTCGAGTCTGGAATATTAAACAAACCGTTCATGTCATAAACGGCACTTCTGTGAAACGAATCTATGAACTTCTTGAAAATAAATAAAAGAACCGGAAAATCAAAAATATAAATATCGAGGACCTGTGGGCCTTTTCTATCTATATTTTGGGTCTTAAGAAGAGTTGTCATAATTCCTCCCAAAAGTGGTTTCCAAGTTCTGAGATAATATAACATAAGGAATAGGGTATGGCAAGGGTAATTTAGTTGGCCGTACCCGCTGGCGCTCCGCCGGTCAGGTTCGGCCCAGGAAAGGCCTTCACCTGATCCCTTCGGGACCAGAGCTCCGCTCTGGCCATATCGCTCGGAGTTTTTCTGATGAAAAACCATTTACCTGACCGTACCCGCTGCGCTCCGCCAGGTCAGAACCGGTTTAAGAAAAACCGGTTCTGATCCCTTCGGGACCAGAGCTTCGCTCTGGCCATATCGCTCGGAGTTTTTCTGATGAAAAACTCCTCACTCATCCCAACCCTCACGTGGCATGATGATCATCATCTCAACGAATCGTTCTTCGGGAGTAAGGTTTACATCGTCTTTGTGTGTGACTTCCGGGAGGTCGTTGGTGTCGGCGAGCTCGAGCTGGATCCAGTCGATGGCATTGGCTCTGGCATCTGCAAGGGCTTCATCTTCTGTGGCTCCGTCGCCGAAGCACTGGTCGAGATCAAAGTACTCTACGCGATATCCTCCTTCCGGTTTTTTATATAATTTAGCCGGGTAATAAAATGTCATGTTATGGTCAATCCTCCTTGCCAAACCGTTTACGGAATTTATGCGGTGTTTCTCCGGTTACGGATCGGAATATCTTTATAAAATTACCGATATTATGGAAGCCGCACTCTTCGGCAATCTCATAGACATGAGTATCTGTGTCTTTGAGAAGTCTGGCTGCCTGCTCAACACGATATCTGTTGATATAATCAAGAGGTGAAACTCCTGTAACACTTCCAAAAAATCTTATAAAGTACTGTTCGTTAAGTCCCGTAAGTTCCGATAAATTACGTATATATAGCTTCTCTTTATAGTGTTCTCTTATGAATATGATTGAATCCTTAATGGCCTTAACCTGCTTTTCGGTATCGGTAACTTCTTTGTCTTCTATCATACCGAAAGAATAAATAAGGGCTATCACATGCAAAAGATCTGCCTTTATCATAAGCTGATCTGCCACAGAATCAAGCTCATATTTACGTACACTCACACTGTTGGTATTGCTCTTTTTTCCGAACTCACGATACCTTCTCACCATATCATTAAAGGATCTAAGCACCTGAAGAAAACCAAAATCGGATACGGTAATGAATTCATTGAACCTGATGCTGCCCTTTAGAAGCGGATATATAAGAGCCTGATTAACAGGGTCACTGTCATTTTTAAAGCATAGGTCCTCAAGCTTTATACGGATCGAATATTCCACGCCCTTTTCATCAAGTGATTCAAGCTTACGGATAACCCCTGAATTCACGATGCAGAAGCATTCATCAGTGATGTCATACTCCTTCAGGTTGAGCATAAGCTTATAATGCCCGTTTTTAAAATATATTATTTCCGGTTCGTCATGCCAGTCCAGACCAACGTCAAGCTTTTCCTCCTGACTGTTTATGGACTCATAAAGTAATGCTGCCATTATATCCTCGATTCAAAGCTGCTATACAGATGCAGCTTCGGTTAATGTTTACGTTCAAAATCATCGAAAAAGGATATTAAAACCTTTTCGATATAGTGCTAATGTCATGATAACATAATTTTTTGACGCAATCAAAGGATATTATGCCCTTTAAATCTTACAAAAATCATTTTATTGTATAATTTTTATTTTTTGCAATGATACAGGTAATGATGTATATTACTTTATAACACCATAAGTTATCCTGTCAGGTAAAGAAATATCCGACCCTGCCCGAAATGGTGTTTCAAAGCAAAGACATTAAGTTTTACAAGTGTTGTCTTTAGCTCTTAGGAGGAATTATGATTCTGGCTGTGGATTGTGGGAATTCCCATACAAAAATAGGTTGCGTAGATAACGGAAAAGTTCTGGATCCTGTGGTTCGACTGGAAACAAATCAAAACAAAACACTTTTTGAATATGCTTCGGACATTGACCGCATATTATGTCTTACCAACCTGAAAGAGAAAAAAATAGACGGAGTCATCATTTCCTGCGTAGTCCCTCCATTGAGAGAGGTGCTTTCGGATGCACTTAAAGTAGTGACGGGGAAAAATGCCGTGATAGTTGGTGCCGGAGTAAAATCGGGAGTACGTTTAAAGATAGATGATCCCGGAACCATAGGCTCAGATCTGGTTTCTGCGGCTTCAGCTGCCAAAAATCTCTACAAGCTTCCTGCAATTATAGTTAACCTGGGAACAGCAACCACCGTAACTGTCATCGATAAAGAAGGGACATATACAGGAGGTGTATTCATGCCGGGAGTGACATTATCAATGAATGCTCTTTCCAGAGAAACCTCTCTTTTACCCTCCATCGACCTGACACCGCCAAAGAAACTGATCTGCACACAGACAAACGATGCCATGAAGGCAGGTATAATCTACGGCACAGCAGGAGCTATCGACGGAATCATTGACAGATTCATAGAAGAGATCGGTGATTCTTCGCCAACCATCATTGCAACCGGAGGAATAGCCCCAAAAATCATCAAATACACAAGACATAAAATGATACTCGACGAAAACCTGCTTTTGGAAGGCCTTTGGTACATCTGGCTCGCCAACCAGAGTTCAAAATCAAAATAATTTGCGTCCTCTTCAAAAGAGGAATAAACGTACTATCAGGAGCCTTAGGTCATTCATTTTAAACCGTTGAGCTGAGTTGAGAAAAATCAAAATCAGACCCCTTAGAACCACTTGGTTCCATTTTCCTTAGCCCCCTCGCCAAGTCAGATTTTTCATAAAGAAAATATCTGACATTGGCGAGGGCCTAGTGGATCTGCCCACGATTTGTTTTTTAATCGTGGGAGCCGCGCGGCTTTGAGCGGTTCAAAAGAATCCGTAAGGATTCTTTCTTTATCTTAGGGGTCTGATTTTAGATTTTTCCGACGAAGCGCCTAGGTTTAAAATGGATGCCCTCAGGCTCCGTATCATTTATTACTCTTCCCCTCTGTCGTAGGTTCCGAGCTTATGGATAGCATCCTCTTTCCACTCTGTCCAGTTGTCACCTCTGATGGCGCCGCGGATCTCTTCAGTGAGATGATTGTAGAAATACAGATTATGAAGTACGCACATACGCATACCAAGCATCTCTTTAGCCTTCAGAAGATGGCGGATGTAAGCTCTGCTGTAGCCGCCTGTATAAGAACCGTCCTCCCTCTTAAGACCTGCGCAGACAGGACATTTGCAGCCCTCCTCTATAGGTCTTTCATCAAGCTCATATTTCTGATTGAAAAGATTCATCTTTCCCTTATGTGTATATACATGACCGTGACGTCCGTTTCTTGATGGATACACACAGTCAAAGAAGTCAATGCCTCTGTCCACAGATTCAATGATATTGGCAGGGGTTCCTACTCCCATAAGATATGTAGGCTTCTCCTTCGGAAGATGTGGGACAACAATATCAAGTATATGATACATCTGCTCATGTGTCTCACCGACTGCAAGACCGCCCACAGCATAGCCGTCCATGTCCATCTTGCTGATGATGTCTGCGTGCTGTATGCGAATGTCATCGATTATACCGCCCTGATTGATACCGAAAAGCAGCTGATCCTTATTAACAGTATCAGGCAGCGAATTCAGTCTTGCCATCTCCTTCTTACATCTTTCCAGCCATCTGGTGGTTCTTTCAACTGAAGGAAGGATATATTCTCTGTCTGCAAGAGCAGGCGGACACTCGTCAAATGCCATGGCTATGGTTGATCCGAGATTTGACTGGATCTGCATGGATTCTTCAGGTCCCATAAAGATCTTCCGTCCGTCTATATGACTTTGGAAATAAACGCCCTCTTCCTTGATCTTTCTGCCGGTTCCGGCAAGTGAAAATACCTGGAATCCGCCGGAGTCTGTAAGTATGGGACGATCCCACTTCATGAATTTGTGAAGACCGCCAAATTTCTTTATAAGCTGATCTCCGGTGCGTACATGCAGGTGATAAGTATTGGACAGCTCTACCTGTGTACCTATGGTTCGAAGATCGTCTGTTGATACTCCGCCCTTTATTGCAGCAACAGTACCTACATTCATGAAAACCGGTGTCTCGATAGAGCCATGTACGGTTTCCATATGCGCCGACTTTGCACGGCCGCTGGTTTTGATGATTTCGTATTTCATTTTTGAACCTCAATTTCTTAGTTCCTGAAAGAGCACTCCGGGAAAGCAGCCCGGCGCCACTTTGATCATATCGTCCGGGGCAATACCATTTTACCGGTGAACATCGGTATGCAATGCAGACATCCCTACCCCTTTCGATACAGAAAAAGACCGACTCGCATGAGTCGGTCTCTAATTTATAAGAATATTCCAATTCCGTCAAGACTTGTGCATTAAGAGATTATTTCTTAGCAATCTTCTTTGCTGCTTTTGCTTCAAGCTTTGCAGCCTTCTCTGCGGCAGTCTTTTCAGCCTGCTTCTTCATGGCGCGATTTGTAAGGTCAAACCAGAGCGGACCTGCAATTGTTATTGAAGACCATGCACCGGCTACGATACCAACCATAAGAGGCATTGTAAAATCACGGATTGAAGAAACTCCGAAGATATAAAGCACAATTACCATGATGAAGGTTGTGAGTGAAGTATTGATGGAACGTGTAAGTGTCTGTGAAATAGCTGTATTTACACAGTCTGCCTTATTCTTTCTCTTTTCAGGATCTGCAAGATTCTCACGTATACGGTCAAATACAACGATGGTCGCATTGATTGAGTAACCAACGATAGTAAGAATACATGCAATAAAGGTTGATCCTACTGCCCACTTAAGACCTGCATAGAATGCAACTGTCACAAGTACGTCATGTGTAAGGGCAAGAACGGAAGCTGAAGCAAATCTGATATCCTTGAATCTGATCCAGATATAGATGAGCATGCAGATGATGGCAATGATAAATGCCCAAACTGCGTCAGCCTTCATTTCATTTGAAACAGCACCTGAAATGTTTTCTGTTGTGATCTTTGATTCATCAACAGCGAATTCGTCAACCAGCTTCTGGTAAAGGTCTTTTCTCTCTTCTGTAGTGAGAGTTCTTGTCTTGATGATAACCTCGTTTGTGCCGGCTACCTTAGAAGCCTGAACAGAAGCATCACCACCGGTTACTTCCTTGAATATAGGTGAAACCTTTGCATCCACATCTTCAAGTGAAAGATCCTCGTTAAAGGTTACGTTTGTTGAAGAACCACCCTGGAAATCAAGATCATAATTGAAAAGATTTCCGATAGATGCCTTGTTCATGCCAAGGAATATGAATCCTGCAAGGATCACAACTGCTGAAGCTGTATAAGCTTTCTTACGGAACTTGATGAAATCAAAAATCTTGATATCCTTACGTACACCATAAAGCTTAGGATCTGTAGCTCCGAACTGTACAAAAGTCCAAAGAAGGCTTCGTGTTACAAAAAGTGCTGTGATAAGTGAGATAACGATACCGATGGCCAGTGTTGAAGCAAAGCCCTTAACGGTACCTGAACCTCTTAAGTAAAGCACTGCAGCTGCGATAAGTGTTGTGATATTTCCGTCAAGGATGGCAGAAAGTGCCTTGCTGTAACCGGCCTTGATGGAATTCTCTACGCTGTTTCCGAGACCAAGTTCTTCCTTGATACGTGTAAAAATGATGACATTGGCATCAACCGCCATACCTATGGAAAGGATGATACCTGCGATACCCGGAAGGGTAAGGGTTACTTCAAATGCCTGTAATATAACAAGCTCAAGGCCTGTATACATAATAAGAGCAAGAGAAGCAGTAAAGCCCGGAAGGAGATAGAAAATGATCATGAAAAGCATTACAAGACCAAGTCCTATGATACCTGCCTTTATGGATGTTGAAATAGCTTCCTGTCCGAGAGTAGCACCGATAACATTGGAACGGAGCTCTGTAAGCTGTAAAGGAAGAGCACCGATACGGATGGTGGATGCGATCCTTGTTGCCTCATCATAGTCGGAAATACCGGTGATTGAAGCCTGTCCTCCGGAGATTGCCTCTTGAACCGTAGGAGCTGAAATTACATTGTCGTTATAAATGATAAACAGCGGATTGCCTACATTGTTGGCTGTGGCATCAGCAAACTTCTTTGCACCTTCATCAGTAAATGTGAGCTGAATGATATACTCATTTGTACCATTGTTGTTTGTCATTCCGGCTGAAGCATTCTTAACATCATCACCTGTAAGAAGTACATTGCCCTGATTGTCAGCGAACTGAAGTGTACCCGGCTCACCGAGCTCAGCGAGGATCTCATTGGCATCTGTTGCACCGGGAATGTCAATGTTTATACGGTTTGATCCTTCCTGATAAACCTGGGCCTCTGTTGAATAGCCCTGGGCCTTCAGCTGAAGCTTGTAAATAGTGTCGGACATCTGTTCCGCAGTTGGGTTTGGTTCAACGGTCTGATAGGTTATGGATACACCACCGTTCAGATCGAGACCGAGTTTAATGTCTCTTGCGCCATTCACTCCCAGGAAACAGAAACCGGCTGTTATAGCCAGTATCAGGAGCAGACCAAGAGCTGCTTTAAGCTTGTTGTTCATTGGAATATCTTCCTTTTTATAAAAAATTTACTGGGGTCAAATAGGCATAGTATGCCCCATGACCTTTTAAACAGCAAACGATATTATAGCAAACAAGGGAGAAACTGACAAGTGCCATCGGGGACGGTTCTCATAGGCGAGAACCGTCCCCGATGGCACTTGAATTTTGATTTTTCACGACACGGCTCAACGACTTTCAACAGATGCGCTCCGGCTCCTGCCTTTAAGTGCTCAAAGATTACTATTCTTCTCCGAAGAGAGCCGCTATTGTATAAATTATTCCTCCCACGTAAATGGCGATGTCGCCGATGTTAACGATCAGAGACTTCAGTCCCTTAACTCTGATGTTTAAATAATCTGTGACTTTGCCGTTTACTATGCGGTCGAGGACATTGGACAAGGCGCCTCCGATCACGACGGCCATGCCAAGCTTTCTTAATTTATATTTTCCAGGATAATAATTTGTAAGGTATTGCAGACCACCTGCAAGGAATCCTACGGCTGCTACAGAAAGCGTCTTTACAAGTTCCGGATATTTTCCAAGGTGTCCTCTTGAAAATCCCGGATTATGGGCACGCATGATTTTAACGAAGCCCTTGGTGTGTGGCATTTCCCGGGGAAAATTGCTCTCAGGTTCTGTATCGATGGCGCTTTTTACCATCTGGTCTACTGCACAGATGAGACCGGCGATGGTCAGTAAATGTATGAATTCGCTGCTTACGGTCCAGAAGAAGTGCGTCGCCTTTAAATTCTTAAATAATCCCATGATTTCCCTCCCTTTTTCTAATATTATATCACTTTATTCGCCTGTCTGCGCTTTCTTCTGACGCGATTTATGTGGCGTTCGAAGTCACCGCTGTTCAGGAATTCCGCAAGGACATACTGATCGAAGGTTGGCACTGTGCAGGAATAAAAAGAGATTCTGCTTTTCAGTTCCGAGGAAAGCTCCTTTGGGAGCAGCATGTAGCCTATTCGGATAGATGGTGAAATGGTTTTGGTAAAGGTGTTTATATAGATGACTGTACGAAGTGGCTCCAGGGAAAACAGCGTATCCTCGGATTTTGTGGAAGTTGAGAATTCCGACGCATAGTCGTCTTCCACTATGATGGCACCTCTGTTTTTTGCCCAGGCTATGTACTCCTGTCTTTTTCCGGCCGCAGCTGTAACTCCGCTTGGGTAGCTGTCAAAGGGAGTGACATGGAGCACCTGAGCTGAAGTTCTCTTTAGTTCACTGGTATGTATCCCTCTTGAACCCAGCTTCAAAAGATCATAAGCGGCTCCATTTGCTTCATAAATCCTTCTGATCTTTTCGTAAGAAGGATCTTCCACTCCATAGAGCTTATCCCTGCCCAGCATTTGAACGATCAACCCATAAAGATATTCGGCTCCTGCTCCGACTATAACCTGATCGCTGTCTACATGTATCCCTCTGCTTCTTTTTATATATCGGCTAATGCTTTCTCTCAGCAGCAAAGAACCTTCATTAGGAGACTTTTCCAGAATTCTTTCTGCGTAGGCTGATAAAACATGTCTGACTGTTCTTGCAAATCCAGGAAAGGAAAAGGTTTCAATGCTTTCCTCATACTTGTCTGTAACAGCGCCATCTTCGAAAATACCTATATCCGCTTCTTCACCGACAGGAAAAGAATCTTCTGAAGTATAGGTAACAAAATAACCACGCCTTTGAATTGCTTCAATGTAGCCTTCATCCTGAAGGAGATCATAGGCGTGCTCCACGGTTATGACACTGGTCCCGGCAGCTTCTGCAAACACCCTTTTTGAAGGAAGCTTGTCTCCGTTCTTGAAATCACCATTTATGATCTGTTGCCTTAGATTTGTATATATAGTTAGATACGCAGCTGTCTTTGATTCCATGACTGATCAAACCTTCGTTTTATACTTATCCCTGAAGTCAGTAGGTGTTATTCCCTTTGCCTCCCTAAAGGTTTTTGCAAAATAACTCATATCCTGAAAACCACAGTCTATCGCAATGTCTACTATTTTCTCTTCTGAAATTCTGAGAAGTTCAGCGGCTTTTCTAATTCTATAGTTCTTCAGGTACTGAATGGGAGTGGTTCCGAGCATATTGTGAAAACATCTCATGGTCTCAGATTCACTGATCTCAGCATTTTCTGATAATACAGAAATATTAATATCCTCTTTGTAATGGTGATCGATATAGTCAAGCATCATTTTTATGCGATCCGAGTCTCTCATATCTTTAGGGGACACCGCTCTCGTCTCGGAATCACAGTGTGATGACAGAAGAAAGATCATCTGGGACACAATGTCTCTGACTCCGGATTCGATGGCCTCATCACATTCAAGGCAGCTGGTCCAGCAATTATCTGCGAGACGTAATATCTCCTTCTGCCAGGCCTCATCCTTATTAAGGGCAAAACCCTTTAACGCATTGTTTGTTATGATGGGCGCTGCATAGTTGTCATAGAACAAGCCATCATTCGGATCCCCCACAAGTGTCGGTGAAAACACAATCGAACGAATGCTGCATTCACCCGTGTGATCCGGATTATTGATGCAGGTGTTTAATGTTCCGGCATTAATGAAATAGCCATGGCCTTTATTTAAAAGAAACCTTTCAGCCTCCACACCGATTACAGCCTCTCCGGACATCACTACGCCTATTTCAAAAGCATTCTGCCAATGCCAGGGTATCTCTATCTGTTCAAGGTTATCTTCATAACAAAGAATAGGAAGACTGTCTGTGCCTTCTTTTATGGGCACTCTGCTTTTATCGTTTGTTGCAAAATTTTCTGATATTGCCATAATGTTCTCCGATCAACGAAATAAAAAAGTCAGAAACTCTGTTTTTTATGACAATATTATCATATCAATTTAACGGCTATATTACAAACTAAAAGAAATTAGTTATGAAAATCTCTAATCCGATACCTATAAGTATCACTCCTCCGAAAATACCTGCTTTGTTTTTAAGAAATCTTCCGGCTGTTCTTCCTATCTTGAGACCAATGATACAAATGATAAAAGTTGTTACGGCAATAATGACAGCAGTGATAAATGCTTCAAGAAGATGGTACTCTGAAATTGTGAAGCCAACCGACAGAGCATCGATGGAGGTGGCTATGCCTTGCATGACAAGCGTACTTGAAGATAGTATCGAATCTTCTTCAGTTGTATTTTCTTCTTCAGAAGACATTTTACCTTCCAGGATACTTTCATAGATCATGTTTCCCCCGATGTAGGAAAGAAGAATAAGAGCAATCCATGGTATGAAAGCCTGAAATGATTTAAAATATAATACAACTGTATGAACACAGATCCATCCGATCATTGGCATGAACCATTGAAAAAAAGCAAAACAGCCTGCTATACGGCACATTTTATTGATCTTCATGTGTGGATCTTTAAGACCATTGGCCATGGAAACAGAAAATGCATCCATGGCAAGTCCTATTCCCAAAATAATTCCATTTATAATAAATCCCGGTGTTAAAAACATTATTACTCCTTAGATCGTTATTAACTCTCGTTAATGCTTTAGTCATGAAATTATCTTACTGTTATTATATGTTAGTCAATATTAACTACAAAAACAGCCGGGACACAGGTCCCGGCTGAATTATTACTTCATTATTATGCAAGCGTAAACTTGTTAACCTCATTACTAAGGCTCTTAGCCATTCTGGTCATTTCTTCACTTGCAGCAGCACTCTGTTCGGCAGTTGCTGCATTGGTCTGAACAACTGATGAAATCTGATCGATTCCAAGTGTGATCTGTCTGATGCCATCAGCCTGCTCTTCCGACGCAACAGAAATCTGATCAACAAGATCTGTAATCTTCTTTGCACCCTTGGATACTGAGGTGATTGAATCAGCAGTCTGTGCAGTAATCTCTCCACCCTTCTGTACAGCCTCAATAGTCTGTTCGATCAGAGCTGCTGTATTCTGGGCTGCCTCCTGTGATTTCTTGGCAAGGTTTCCTACCTCATCAGCAACAACCGCAAATCCCTTTCCTGCCTGGCCGGCTCTTGCAGCCTCGATAGCAGCATTAAGAGAAAGGATATTTGTCTGGAATGCGATGTCATCGATAGTCTTGATGATCTTTGAAATTTCATTTGATCTTTCAACGATCTCTTCCATTGCATGTGACATCTCTTCCATCTTGGAATTGCTTGTCTTCATGTCGTCACTTACAGAGCTTGTAAGATCCAAAGCGGCTTTTGACATATCTGCTGTATCTTTTACCTTAGTGGATATATCATTCATGGTAGCCGAAAGCTCCTGGATTGAAGAAGCCTGCTCTGTAGCACCCTGTGCCAATGCCTGTGCACCGGAAGATACCTGCTCTGCACCACGATTAACATTATCCGCTGCTGAATTGATCTCTCCCAATGTGGCATTAAGGTGGTCTATAAGCTTATCCATGTTGGTCTTGATTTTTGCAAACTGACCTACATACTGCTTTGTAAGCTGTACTCTCAGATTGCCATCGGAAATTTCCGAAAGAGCATTGGATATTTCATCTATATAGCCCTGATAATTCTGAATCTGTTCAATGGTTTTCCCGAAAGAATCAGCAAGCACACCTACTTCATTCTTGGATTTTATATCAAGTTTAACATCAAGGTCGCCAACAGCTATTCTTTCAGCTACTGCTGTAACCTTTTGGATAGGTCCTACTACCTGGCCTCCAATTGCCATGGCAGCAACGAAAAGTATCACAAACCAGATAAGGATAAAGATAATCATATTTCTTATGGTACTTGATATAGCCTCTGCAGACTTCTTCATATATGTTGCACTGGCTTCATCAAGATCATCTACCCATACACCGGTTCCTATAACCCACTGATAAGGCTCATAAGCACAGGTATAGTTGATTTTCGGAAGAGGTTCTGTCTCGTTAGGCTTTGCAAACATAAGGTTTGTATATCCGCCGCCTTCCTTTTTACCATTGGCGATCATTTCCTGAATGAAATAGTTTCCGTTAGGATCCACAGAATTCCATCTGGACTGACCTTCTGTGTCTCTTCCTAATAAAACTACGTTAACGCCTTCATAAGTATCTACCCAGAAATAGCCGCTGCCATCATCATACTTCATATTACGAACCAGATCCGCAGCATATTCCTTTGCTTCTTCTTCAGTAAACGCACCTGCAAGCTCTCTTTGGTGAATCTGATCTACGACACTGATGGCAATTTCAGTCTCCTGCTTTAATTTTTCCATCACGTCCGCCTCAAGACGATTGCGATACGCCGCAGACTGTTCAGAGTTATTGTTTATAGTTCCCATTATAGAGAATAAAGCAACGCCTAATGCAGTCAGCAGACATGAAATAAAAAGAGATAAAATTACTGTGAATTTTAATCCGTGAATGCCGAGATTCTTTCCTTTTGTGTCCATGATCAATTCCTTTCAAAATTATTTTTGGTCTGAGATTCACTTATTGATACCCTGTTAAACAGGGATTTCAAACCTATTACATTTACTTCATCGACACTATATAAATAAAAATAACATTATATTAAAATAGTTGTTAAATTTTGCCTTATCATGGCAAAAGGGGATACTTGCATTTAAGGAAGTACTTCCTTACAGTAGTGCAAAAAAGAGTGCTATCCTTCGGATAACACTCTTCATTAGTTATAGAATTATTTTTGATTTTTAACTTCTACCGTTAAGGAAATCATCAATTCCCTTTGCAGCAGCCTTTCCTGCGCCCATTGCGAGGATAACTGTTGCGGCACCGGTAACTGCGTCACCGCCGGCAAATACAGCCTTCTTGGAAGTCTCACCGTTCTCTTCCTTAGCTATGATACAACCATGCTTGTTTGTATCAAGACCCTCTGTTGTCTGCTTGATAAGAGGGTTAGGTGATGTTCCGAGGGACATGATAACCATATCACAATCAAGATCATATACATCACCCGGAATAGCCTCAGGTCTTCTACGTCCTGATGCATCTGGCTCTCCAAGCTGCATTCTCTGGATCTTTACGCCCTTAACCCAGTCATTCTCATCAGCATAGATCTCAACAGGATTCTGGAGAAGATCAAAGATGATTCCCTCTTCCTTAGCGTGATGAACCTCTTCCACTCTTGCAGGAAGCTCTTCTTCTGAACGTCTGTAAACTACATGAACCTCAGCTCCGAGACGAAGTGCTGTTCTTGCAGCGTCCATTGCTACGTTTCCGCCACCTACAACTACAACCTTCTTGCCAACCTTGATAGGTGTATCAGCTTCCTTAAGGAATGCCTTCATAAGGTTGTTACGTGTAAGGAACTCGTTTGCTGAATATACTCCGTTTGCAGTCTCACCCGGAATGTTCATGAACTTAGGAAGTCCGGCACCTGATCCGATAAATACTGCATCGAAGCCTTCCTCATTAAGAAGCTCATCAATTGTGAGAGAACGTCCAACGATAACATTGGTATCGATCTTAACACCGAGTTTCTTAACGTTCTCGATTTCAGGACGAACTACACGATCCTTTGGAAGACGGAACTCAGGGATACCGTAAACCAGAACTCCTCCGGCCTGATGGAATGCCTCAAAGATAGTAACATCATATCCAAGCTTAGCAAGGTCTCCCGCACAGGTAAGACCTGCAGGACCTGAACCGATAACTGCAACCTTCTTGCCGTTTGGCTCACCCGGTTTTGCAGCTACATAATCATGCTCTCTTGCCCAGTCGGCAACATATCTCTCAAGCTTACCGATGGAAACCGGCTCACCCTTGATACCTCTTACGCACTTGCCCTCGCACTGTGTTTCCTGAGGACATACACGTCCGCAAACTGCAGGAAGTGCAGAAGATAATGCGATAACATCGGCAGCACCTGCGATATCTCCCTCTTTAACCTTAGTGATAAAATCAGGAATATGGATAGAAACAGGGCATCCCTTCATGCAAAGAGGATTCTTACAATTTAAGCATCTTTCAGCCTCAAGCTTAGCTTCCTCATCATTATATCCAAGACATACTTCGTCAAAGTTTGTTGCTCTTACCTTTGGCTCCTGCTCACGAACAGGAACTCTTGTCATAGAATTGTTCATTTTGTGCCTCCCCGATTATTTATCTGCTTCGCAGCCGCCGGAGTGTGTTGAACCCTCCTGTAATGCCAGCATAGCTCTGCCTTCTTCATCCATGTACTGTCTCTGACGCTTCATAGCAAGGTCAAAGTTAACAAGATGACCGTCAAACTCAGGTCCGTCAACACATGCGAACTTAACTTCATCACCTACGATAAGTCTGCAGGCACCGCACATGCCGGTACCATCGATCATGATAGGGTTCATGGAAACGATAGTCGGGATTCCAAGATCCTTTGTTGTAAGGCACGCAAACTTCATCATGATAACAGGTCCGATAGCGATACACTGTGTGTACTTCTTGCCCTGCTCATTAACAAGCTTCTTAAGAATATCGGTAACGACACCCTTATCACCGTATGAACCATCATCTGTACATACGTAAACATTGGCAGCTACCTTGCGAAGATCATCCTCCATGATAAGAAGGTCCTTATTTCTTGCACCGAGGATTACATCTGCCTCTACGCCATGCTCATGAAGCCACTTAACCTGAGGATATACAGGAGCTGCTCCAACACCGCCGGCTATGAATATGATAGACTTCTTCTTAAGCTCGTCTATCGGGGTATCTATCATCTCTGATGGCTTTCCGAGAGGTCCCACAACGTCTGTGAAGCAGTCACCAGCCTTAAGATGGCTCATCTTCTCTGTAGATGCACCAACTACCTGGAATACGATAGTGATTGTTCCTTCTTTTCTATCGTAGTCTGCAATGGTTAATGGAATTCTCTCGCCAAGCTCACCGAGCTTAACAATCAAAAACTGACCGGGTTCGCATTTCTTTGCAACAAAAGGTGCCTTTACGACCATGAGCCAGTCCTTATCAACTAAGTGCTCAACTTTGGTTATTTCGTACATGATCTCCTCCACACGTTTTTATCGAATTTGCAATAGTTTATGGTCTTTAAGCCTCCATACTTAATTCCCTATCACAACGTCCTAATTATAATCATTTTGCATCGAGTTAACAATAAATTTTTAACAATATTGTGACGATTTTAACAAAAAATACAAAAAAATGCTGTATACAATGGACGTATCTAACAAAGAGCCGGAGGGCATCCATTTATATGCGAGTCGCTACGGCGGATAAATCTATAACAGGCCCCCTAAGAACCACTAGGCCCTCGCCAATGTCAGAGATTTTCTCTTATGAAAACTCTGACTTGGCGAGGGGGCTAAGGAAAAAGGAATCCAAGTGGTTCTAAGGGGGCCTATTATGATTTATCAGCGCCGTAGCTCAACGCATATAAATGGATGCCCTCCGGCTCTGGTCTACGTATTGCAATGATTTACAATTAGTTTTTTTAATTAAAACAAGTTGCTCAAATCGGTTTTTTAAACTAAAATTAAATTTCGCGGATATGATTCTAAAACTACAGGAGGTGCATTATGGACAAACTGAAAAACCAGGATACAGAGCTTGTTCAGGACCGAAAAACCAAAGATGCAGAGATTCCTGTAGCAAATGATGAAGCAGCTATAGCAAGCAGAAGGGCCTTTCTGAAAGCTCAAGCAGAAGCTATGGAGGAGGATCAGGAACCGGAGTTTCCAGAAGAGTCAAAGCCAAACCTCACTGATCTTATTGAATCCATTCCCGACGAAAACAAAAAGGATAATGAAGACCGTAATCTTATCCATACTGATTCCGACGATTTCGATGAAACAGCTGCTGAAGATGAGGACGAGGATGAGCTCGAAGATCTCATTGATGAAGGTAACAAACAGGACATCAGTGAGTACTACGAAGACATGCAGCCGGCAGACTTCGTTGAAGAGATTGATGATCTCGATGACGAAGACATTGAAAAGCTCCCGGAACTCCTTAATACCGAACAGCTGACCGAGATCATGGAGGAAGCTGACGATGATACACGTCAGCGTATCGGAGATCACCTTCCTGATGATACCCTCCTTGAAATGTTCGAGGACATGTCAAAGGACGATATCGTTGATATCCTTGGAGAAATGGAGATCGCCCGTCGTAAGAGACTTCTTAACCGTATGAAGTCCGGCGACCGAAAGATCATTCATACTCTCCTTCAGTATCCTGATGACAGTGCAGGCGGTATCATGACCACAGAGTATATCGCTCTTCGTGAGGACAGAACCTGTGCAGAGGCTTTGGACACCATCAGAGATATCGGTCCAAAGACAGAAGTTATCGAAACCATATATGTAACAGATGAGGATCGTCTGAAAAAGCTGGTGGGAACAGTTGACTTACGGGATCTTCTGAGTTCACCGAGAAACACAAAGCTTTGCGATATCATGGATGACCAGGTAGTTTCAGTTGAGCCGGAAGTTGATCAGGAGGAGGTTGCTCAGGTTGTTTCCAAGTACGACCTGCAGGCAATCCCTGTGGTTTCAAGTAAAGGATCGATTCTTGGCATCATCACCGTAGACGATATCATCGATGTCATCAATGAGGAGCACGATGAGGATATCGCTCACCTGGGAGGAACTTCAGCAGAGGAAGGCCTCGATACCACTCTTTGGGAATCGGCGCGTTTACGTCTTCCCTGGCTTTTGGTAAACCTTCTTACAGCATTCCTTGCATCCTTTACAGTTAAAGTTTTTGAATCCACCATAGCTCAGGTGGTCGCCCTCTCCGCAACCATGACCATCGTTTCAGGTATGGGCGGTAATGCAGGCACCCAGACCATGTCCGTAATGGTCAGGGAGCTTTCAAATGGAGATGTGGATTTTAAGGAAAACTGGAAGTCTTTTGTCAAAGAGATTTTTCTCGGAATTGTGGACGGAGCTGCCACAGGACTCGTTACAGGAATCATCGTTTCCCTGGTTTATGGCAATGCTTTCCTCGGAGTCATCATTTTCCTTGCAATGATAGGAAACCTCATGGTTTCGGGCATATTTGGATTCCTGGTTCCGCTTATTCTGGATAAGCTTCACGCGGATCCGGCTTTGGCTTCAAGTATATTTGTCACAACGGCAACAGATGTGTTGGGGTTCTTTATTTTCCTTGGACTTGCGGATCTGTTTCTTCCGTTTTTGACATAAAAAACATACACCGATTGAGGATTTATTTGATCTTCAATCGGTGTTTTTTATCCACCGGGGACGGTTCTGAATAATCTTTTTTTAAAATATAAAAATGAGCCGTCCCATGGGATGACTCATTTTTGCATAATATGTAATATCTAGGAGTAATCTGCAAAATTAAAAATCTACTTCTGTGTCATAGTAGCAGCACTTAAGCAGCTTCTCCATCTCTTCCTGAGACGGCTGACGAGGATTTGATCCTGTACATGCATCGCCGATGGCAAGTTCAGCGATCTTAGGAAGTCTCTCAAGGAATACTTCCTCAGGAACAAAGCCCTGCTCTGTAGGATATGAATCCTTACCGTAATTCTTGATGCAGTGAGGAATGTTCATATCATCATTCATCTTGCGGAGATACTTGATAAGAAGCTCAACCTTCTCGTCATCGTTGGAACCGCCGAGATGCATATAATCAGCGATAACGCCATATCTCTTCTTTGCAGTCTCATCCTTTGCATTGAAAGCGATAACCTTTGGAAGGTACATAGCATTTGCGGCACCATGGATGATGTGTGCGCCGTAATCAGCGAATGCAGCACCTGTCTTGTGAGCCATGGAATGTACGATTCCGAGAAGAGCATTGGAGAATGCCATACCTGCAAGGCACTGAGCATTGTGCATAGCATCACGTGAAGCCATATCATCATTGTAAGACTTAACAAGATGCTCCTGAATCATCTCGATTGCATGAATAGCAAGAGGATCTGTATAGTCGCAGTTAGCTGTTGATACATAAGCCTCAACTGCATGTGTCATGGCATCCATACCTGTGTGAGCAACAAGCTTCTTAGGCATAGTCTCAGCAAGATCAGGATCAACGATGGCAACATCAGGTGTGATCTCAAAATCAGCGATAGGATACTTAACACCGTTAGCATAGTTTGTGATGATAGAGAATGCTGTAACCTCTGTAGCTGTTCCTGAAGTTGAAGATACAGCACAGAAATGAGCCTTGTGACGAAGCTCAGGGATGCCGAATACCTTACACATATCTTCAAATGTGCAGTCAGGGTACTCATACTTGATCCACATAGCCTTTGCAGCATCAATAGGTGATCCGCCACCGATAGCAACGATCCAGTCAGGCTGGAACTTAGCCATGGCCTCAGCACCTCTCATAACAGTCTCAACAGAAGGATCTGATTCGATGCCTTCGAAGATCTCAACCTCAAAGCCTGCTTCCTTTAAATAATCTTCTGCTCTCTGAAGGAAACCAAACTTCTTCATTGATCCACCACCAACGCAGATCATAGCTCTCTTACCTTTGAAGTTCTTGAGCTCTGCTAATGATCCTTTTCCATGATACAAATCTCTTGGTAAACAAAATCTTGCCATGACGTTATCTCCTTTTTTAATTCATAAATAGAATCGAATGTTAATTTTTTAACGTTCTCAGATATTATATCACTGAAATTATCGGTTGACTATTAATTAACAATTTACTGTTATACGAAATTTCACGCAAAAGTTTGTGCATAATCACATATAAAAATATCTTAATTGTGTCATAATTTAAAGATATTGCACATGAGGTTTAGTTTTAAATCATTGTTATATAAATCACTATCCTATCATTTTCTTTCAAAATTTGTTAGAATATATAGAAATAGTGAATAGATATATCAGAATTGTGGATTTTTTGATTCTGATGCGGAAAAGAGGTAATTATGATTAAGATTGAGAGAACTTCTGTGATGAATCTCGAGAATGCCATGCGTGGTGCACGTAATCCGTTGAATTCATGGGCTCGTTCCGACAGCTCCTATGACGAAAATGGCGACTACATTCTCGGGCCTAACGATCTTTCACTTGCAAAACGTCTTCGTGTTGCAGGTTCAGATCACCGTAAATATGTCCGTATGATCATGGTTTGCTGCGATATCACAGCTCCTCTTTACTGGTGGAAAGAGTATGACACATACAAGGTTGCAACAGTCGCAAACTCAACTTCGACCATGCATAAGATTCACAGTAAGCCAATTGAGTATGATGATTTTTCTCATGATCATCTCACTCCTGATGCCGAAAAGATCATGAAGGATTATATCGCTGAGATCGAAAAAATCCGTATCCGTTATATGGAAGAGGGCAAAAACAAAGAGGACTGGTATGATCTTATCCAGATGATTCCGTCATCCTATAATCAGATGAGAACAGTTACTCTGAATTATGAAACTCTTATCAATATTTATTTCGCACGCCGTACTCACAAGCTTGATGAGTGGCACACATTCTGCGAGTGGATTGAAACTCTGCCTTATGCAAAGGAGATCATCATCGCGAAGAATGATGAGGCGGAACCCATTGATTGATAAAGTGAATATGACACGCAGTTAACTCAATTCCGGTTATTCTGCGTGTCATTTTCTTTCAAATCAAGCTTTTTTAGACACGCAATTTGTTTGCTCTTTTACGTGTCAAATTCTTTCAAAACAGGTTTGTTTAGACACGCAAATTGTTTTTTCTGCTCTTTTACGTGTCCACTTCCCCTTGGCTATGCTTAGACCGCTATGGTTTTACCTAGTATCACTGAGTAGATCAGCTTTTCCTTTACTGTTTTCCCCGTGATGGATTCCAAAGCCCGGGCGTAGAGGTCAAGCTGTTTTTTATATCGTCCGATGAGTGTTTCTTCGTCACGGACATGATCGGTTTTATAATCCACCAGTACGATTTCATTTTCTTCCAGGAAGAAGGCATCGATGATTCCCTGCAGCAGAACATCTTCCGGGATTGTGCTACCTTCAAAGAGTTCGTTATGAGGAAGTCTCAGCATGAAGTGTTGTTCCCTGAACAGGTCATCTGTTTTCTGTGCCTCCCGGAATCTTTCCGCAAGTTCCGACTGAAGAAAAGTTTCGAAACGGGATTCTTTTATCAGTTCGATTTCGTTTTCAGGAAGCTTTTCTTTTAGCTGTTCCATAAACATAGCCGGGTCATCGCTGTAATCATATTTCTCAAAGGCATGGTGGTAGGCATCACCAACGTCTGCTCCGGCTTTTTCCCGATAGTGTTTCTCTGCCGCGGAAAGTTTTCCCTCAGTGACAGATGTTTCCAACGGGGTATCTGAAATTTCACGCATACCTGCAGACTCTGCACTGCCAACTAAATCATTCTGACTATCTGCCAAGTAGACATTCTGCATATCTATAGCAGGAGACCTATGATTATCAGTAATGTTGTATTTCACTTCCGTGTCGGAATTATCAGCTTTTATATGCCAATGCTCCAGCCCCTGAGCCTGTCTCTCCTCTTCAAACTTCTCAATCTCCACTTCTTTAAGTTCAGAAACGGAATGTTTCGGATAAAGTGTAGTGGATTCTTTATATGGATAAACATATGAAAAATCCTTAAGTATTTCTTTTACATCGCAGCTTTCCTGATCCACCTTATTGATCTGCTCGATAAGGGCTTTCTGCTGCTCCGTGAAGCTTTGATCCTTTTCGGCCCTTATCTTCTTAAGCATTTCTGTGTCGTATTTCTTCAGCTTTACAGGATCGTTAATGCTTCTGGCGCCCGAATCATCACAAAGCTTTTCTGCACCTTCCGCCATCATGATCCAGTCGAGGAAATCAGAGGCACTGCTTATGGTTGAGATACTGAGGCTTTTTCCAGCCTCAGCATGCTTGTCCAACAGTTTTTGCAAATCCAGTGTGCAAGCTGTAAGTATCAGTTTATCAACCGCACGGGTCATACCTACATAAAGTACTCTGAGCTCCTCTCCCAGCTGTTCTGTTTCAAGCTTCAGCTTCAGTGCCTGCTTTTTTAATGCAGGTATTTTCACCTTTTCCTGAAGGTCCACGTAATCAAAGCCTATTCCGTATTCTGAATCCACAAGAATCTTTTTATAGAGATCCTGTTTATTAAACTTTCGTCCCAGTCCTGACAAAAATACAACCGGAAACTGTAATCCCTTTGATTTATGTATAGACATGATCCTTACAAGGTCATCCTGATCAGAATAGATCGAAGACTCACCCTGGTCATTATCATACTTCTTTAGTTTCTCGATATACCTGATGTAATCGAACAAACCCTTATATGATGTTTTCTCGAAGGCCAGAGCCATATCCACAAGGGCATCAAGATTAGCCTTTCGTCTGTTTCCGGAGGGCATGGCTGTAACGTAATTATAGTAACCGGTCTCATCGTAGATTCTGTAAAGAATCTCATGTATCGAAAGATATCCGGACATCTGCCTGTATCTTTCTATGTCCTTATAAAATGAAAGGAGTTTTCTGGCCAGCTCATCCCTTATGGGTTCGGATGAAGAAATCTTCTTTTCGTCCAAAACAGCATATATACCATAGATTTCCGCATCCCTCTCCCACAGTTCTTCCGGGTTCATTTCCTTCTCCGGGAGCGATCTTTCCGACTCATCTTTCTCCGCAAGAAGTCCTCTGTATATGGGCTGCAATGTTCCTCTGGAAGCCACTATCTCTGCCATTTCATCATTTGTGAAATCATAGATAGCCGAATGCATAATAGCAGCAAGAGCTATATCCTGTTCAGGATTATCTATGACATTAAGTATGGAAAGAACAGTCTCAACTTCCACTGTATTGAAGTAGCCCTCATTGCTGGTGCAGTATGCCGGGATGCCTTCTTCATTAAGCACATCCACAATGGTATCCGCCCATGATCCCGGGGACCTTGTAAGGATAACAATGTCTCTGTAGGGAATTTCTTCTGCACCGAAATGAAGCTCATGTATCCTGTGAGCTATCATCCGCGCTTCTGCTTCTTCCTTGCTCATTGGATCTTCCTTGTTTCCCAGTTCTTCCTTGTTCTCAGCTTCAGCCATATTCATAGAATTTTCTATACCCGATGATTCCGTAGAAGATGATTCCGCATCTTTACTGTTATTCTCCATGATTAGGAGCTCAGTTTCATACTCCGGCTTCAGTTCATCACTGTACTCTGCATTGGGAAAACCATAGTGGAGCGCAGCATTATCCGTATAATCAATTCCTCCTACAGGTGCCTTCATAACGCACTTAAAGACATCATTGGAGGCACTGATAACTTCATTTCTGCTTCGGAAGTTTTGACTTAGCTCAATGGTGGGATAATTCACATCATTATATTTCTGAAGGAACAGCTCCGGCTTTGCCTGCCTGAAGCTGTAGATGGACTGCTTCACATCCCCTACCTGAAAAACATCCGGTCTTCCAAAGCGTTCCGCCGACAGAGCTTCTATAAGAGTTTCCTGAACGAAGTTCGAATCCTGGTACTCATCCACAAGTATCTCCCGGTATCGCTTTGCAAGATCATCGGCAATGTCGGAATACTTACGGTTTCCTTCCTCGTCCCATGTATATAGAATTTCCAATGCCTTATGCTCGAGATCTCCGAAATCCAGCATGTGCCTCTTAAGCTTTTCTGCCTGAAATCTTTCGATGAATTCTTTCGTAATTCCGATAAGAACAGTCACATGACTTAAGCAGTCCTTTTTCATCCGTGTAAGGGTCTCCGGATCGGGTATCACTATCTCCTTCTGCATATCTTTGATGTCTTCTTTAACTTCGTCTCTCAACCCCTTTGCCGCATCCTTCAATGCCGCTTTTGATGTCTTAAGTCGTCCAAAGTTAACTGAAGGCAGCGCCTCATAAAGGGACTTGATATCGGAAGCCTCCATTAATCTGTCCAGGCCATTAAGTTCAGAGGTGAATTCCTCAATATAGCTCTCCGGTCCATCCGGGTCCTCGCATATTGAAAGTGCATCCTCCATGGCCTCGATATCATCCTTTATTCTTTGCTTTAGCCGGTTAAAATAATACTTCTCCCAGCCCTTGTCACCGTCTTCCCGGGACTCCTCATTAAGACACTTATCCAGATACTCCATAGGCCAGGGATTGGCCTCCGCAAACTCATAGAGTTTCAGGATAATGTCTTCGATTCCTGAATCTCCTTTACCCGTCGCGAAGGAATCCACGAAGTTAAGGAAGTCAGCATTATCCTCCATGGCATAATGCTCCTCCAGAATCTCTGCTATCACATCACTTTTCAAAAGCTTCAGCTCGCCGGTATCCCCGATGCGGAAACCGGGATCCAGACTTATGGCTGCATAGTTTTCGGTTATCAGCTTTTTACAGAAGGAATCAATGGTGGAGATATTGGCATTCTGGATATTTCCGGCCTCGCGGATAAGACCCGGGTCATGAGGGTTCAACTGAAGCCTGGCTTCTATTGCAAGCTTTATACGCTCCCGCATTTCCTGGGCTGCGGCATCGGTAAAAGTCATGATGACCATCTCATCAAGAGAAACCGGATCCTCCTTATCCGTGATCCGGTTTATGACATGCTGAACCAGAACTGCGGTCTTTCCGGACCCCGCAGCCGCTGCCACAAGCAGATTTCCTTCTTTATGATCTATAACCTTTTGCTGATCACTCGTCCACTTCATCCTGCTGTTCCTCCGGCATTATTTCCTGCCATATTTCCTCCGGTTTTTTAACTATCTGTTTTCTGTATTTAAATCCGTTTATACGCTTGTCAAATTTGCAAATGCTGTGATAAGGGCACCAGTCGCAGGCATTCTGATCCTGACCGAGATCCAGGGGATCGATGGCTACCCTTCCGCAGATGATCTCCTGAGCATACTTTTTCATAAGCTCGTCAACATAGGTTTCCAAAGCCTCAAACTGCTTTGTCGAAGCGATGTTTTTCTTTTTCCCGGCATCAACAGCGCCTTGTTTCATACTGACCGGAATAACTTCTGAGTCCTTCACTATGTCCTTGTCAAGAAGCTTTACAATCTCCGGATTTGTATTGACAAGTCCGTCCAGCTTAAGCTCCTTAAGCCATTGTCTTTCCTTTTCTTCAGGAGTTCTTCCGGGATCATAATCAAGGACCGGATCCTGGATCCTGTAGTAAAGCATGGCTGCCGGCAGAACCTCTTTTTTGGGAAAGCGGTTTTTATAATCAGTCATTGCGAAACTCAGGTAGGTCACAAGCTGCAGCTGAAGACCGTTATAAACCTTTGTAAGATCAAAAGCGGTTCTTCCGGTTTTATAATCAATTATCTTCACATACACGTGACTCTCATCCTGAGCTATATCGATGCGGTCGATACGTCCCCTGAGCTTAAGCCCGTTACGTACGTACTCAAATTTTTTCTCCATATCGGCTACATAAAAATCTCCGCGTCTCAGCTGCTCTCTGAGAGCCCACATGGTGGTGCCGGCGATGCTTTGGGCTTTATGGATGATGTATCTGTTTCTTGCGGTACCGAGAAGCATGCTGTATTTATAGGTCTCAGCCACCTTTTCAACATTATCGGAAGTCAGACTGTAAAGTTCTTCTGTACTTAGGTCGGAAATGCTTCTGTTTTGAGCCTCTACATCCCTGAAACATTTCTCTATTGCAGCATGATAGAGAGTTCCTATGTCAACCATCTGTACCTCAAAGGTCTCTCTTTCTTCAAGTTTTAAGCCATACTGAAGGAAATGCGCATAGGCGCAGCGGCTGTACTCTTCAAGACGGGTGATGGAGGAATCCGTAATCATATCGCCATACAGTTCCCTCGCCACTTCTTCCTTTAGTCCGGTTTCTTCATATCGTGTAAATGCTCCCGATATGAGCTTCGCCACCTTCTCCCGGAAATTCTCATCATTTTTAAGAATGCTTAGGTAATTAAGCATCCTTTCATAATCTTTACCGGAGGAGATTGCGGCATCAACTGTTTCCGCGAGCTCTCTTGATGCATATCTTTCGGCTTCCTTTTTTGTGTATATATGGTTCTTCTTTCCCCTCAGTTTTTCTATGCGAAAATCCGCGAACATGTTCCTGATCTCACCGATAAGGCCTGATGGTTTTACGCCCTTTCCGTCTCTGCCTTTTGTGGGGTAACTGAGAATCAGTCTCTCAGATGGATTAAGAAGTGCCCTGTATATATAAAATCGCTGTATCAGAGCATCCTCCAATCTTCCGGGAGCAAGCTCGATTCCCAATTCTTCAAACAGCTTCCGGTCTCTGTCGGAGATTATCTTATGGTCGCTCTCCGACTTGGGGATCCTGTCCGCGGTGATTCCGGCAATGAAGAATACCAGAGGATTTGAGAACCTGGAGCGGGTAAGGTCTCCGATTACAACCTGGTCGGAAGTGGCCGGAATCACACGAACTGATGCCTGATTTAAGCCGGCATCCAGGATATCTTTGAAGTCTCCGGAAGACATAAAAGTATCACCAAGAAGCTTTGACATCTGATCAAGCACTGTATCTATAGCGCCGATGCTTTCGCGAATGGCTTCCGCTCTGTTCTGGTCACCGAGAGCCCTGAGTTTATCGGTAAGAAAAAGTACTTTATCCCTGCTATGTATTTCCTCCATAAATTCTTTAAGGGAAATGATCTTCTCTGAAACATTGGAATCTTTACCTCTTATATTTTTATGAAGGTTAATGAGCGGGCTCATAAGTTTTTCACGGAGGGGTTCCATGTCGTCAGCATTACCCTCTTTATCAAGCCAAGTTTCACTGTATTTACCGATGCCACGCTTGCCGGTCTTTCTAAGGAAATTGTCCATGGCATCTACTTCATGCTCTTCATCGGGGTCATCCTTTGGCAGGGACTTGAGATATCTGGTGACTGAATCAAAGCTGAAATTTTGGTCGATGACGAGAAGCGCGGAACAGAGAATCTCCGCGTAAGGTGAGTCCTTGAGACTTATGGGGTCATCGAAAAAGTATGGGATATCTGCTTCTGAAAACACCTTATAAATGATATCCCTGTAGCTTTCCGGTTCCGTCAGAATGATTCCGATATCCTGATAGCGCATTTTTCCGTTTCTTATGAGGGACTCGATTTCTGTGGCTATGGCCTCAATTTCCTGTCTCTCATCTGCGGCTTCACGGATCAGAAGGGCATCACCTGCCATTGTTTTTTCTTCGTCCAGGTTTCCGTATCTGTACAGTTTTCTCTCTATAACATCAAAGGCATGACCGTGGTCTGTATCAAACCTGTATGCAGGTTTTTGGGTGTCTCTTGGTTCTCCGGTTCTCGCGTCATATCTTGGCTCTCCGGTTCTTGCGTCGTATCGGTTCACGTCTATAGCCGGAGCGACCTCTACTTCAAGCTTCTTTGCTATAGTTGTCAGTTTTTTTACAGTCTGGCGGGAAAGATAGAAAAGATCCTCCGGACCTCTTTCGTCATATATGGAGTCATCGGGGTCAATGCTAACATCGCAAGTCACCAGGGTCTCTTTGGTTACAGGAAGAACCTCCTCAAGGATGTTAAGCTGAATGGGAGTGAAACCTGTGAAGCCGTCGAAGGCAACCACAGAATCCTTTAAAAGCTTTGAATCCGGCATGACTCTGTACAGCTTATCAAGGATTTCTTCCTGAGTAAGGTAACCGTGATCTGTCATATAATCCTGGAATCCCTGATAGATAAGAGAAAGATCATGAAGCTTGTTTCTTGTATAGGATGAGTCCGTGTGTTCGGCTGCCGAATCGATCATATCCGGAGTGACGCGATACTGGTAGAATTCGGATATCTGGGATTTGAGTTCATTCAGGAATCCCGGTTTATCAAGTTCTCTCTGATAGAGCTTCAGCTTGTCCTTTATATCTTCCGTGACTGCTCTCAGGATCATAACTTTTCCCATGTCGTCGATCACGGTCATATCGCTGAGACGGATATTCTGCTCTTCGAATACGCGGTAAGCCAGTCTGTTAAAGCTTAGAACGTCTATGTTCAGGATTCCGTTTCCTTTATTCAGAACGTGTCCCGTGATGTTTTTCTGCATGGCAAGTGTGTCCTGCTCCGGCACAATGAGGAACCAGTTCTTTTTCAGGTTCTCTGGGGCGTGCTTCAGGAAATACTGCAGGATATATTCTGTTTTACCGGCGCCGGTGGCACCGAAGACAAAGGTAAGGCTCATGTGGATCTCCTATTTATTAAATGGGGCGGGTTCATAAGGGGACTGCTTTCAGAGCCGAGTCGCTTGCGGCGGAAAACTCTAAAATCGGACCCCTAAGAGGCTCTAGGCCCTCGCCAATGTCAGAGATTTTCTTTATGAAAACTCTGACTTGGCGAGGGTGCTAATCACGCTATTTATAAGATCTATTTTTTTGGATTACATTATACAATAGAAATTACGTTTTAAGAAATCGGGAATCTGGTTATATAATAATTTTAGAAACTGGTGATTACAATGTGGTCAGTCAGGTTCTATAATTCATATCAACTTAGGGGAACCAAAATTTGAAGTTATGGGGAGGAAATTGTCATGATTCAGAACAACACTTACAAGCTTTCGTTAGCAGCGCTTTTTGCGGCTCTATCCTATGTGGTATTTACCTTTTTACAGATCAAGATTCCGGTTGGCGGAGATATGACTTCCATTCATCTTGGAAATGCTGTTGTAGTTCTTGCTTCGCTCATCATTGGCGGGCCCCTTGGCGGTCTTGCAGGAGCAATCGGTATGAGCATCGGAGATTTCTTTGATCCTGTTTATGCTCCGCTTGTTCCGAAGACTCTCATCTGCAAGTTATGCATCGGTCTCATTACCGGATTAATCGCTCACAAGATTGGAAAGATCACTTCCAGCAACGATCAGCAATATGTGCTTCGGGTTTCTGCTATTGCAGCCGCAGCAGGACTTTTGTTCAATGTCATCGCCGATCCCATCATCGGCTACTGGTACAAGATCCTGATTCTCGGCAAGCCTGCCGCAGACCTTTCACTGACTATCAATTTTGTTTCATCCGGTATCAATGCTGTTATTTCTTTGATCGTCTCTGTAGTTGTTTATATGGCGCTTCGCCCGGCACTTAAGCAGTCAGGATTCTTCCTGAAGCTTGCAAATTAAAGCTAATAAAAGGCGTGTGAAAAACGATTTCTCATTTTTCACACGCCCTTTTACGCAATATGAGCAAACATCGTCCGGATCATCCGCGGTATCCCGTACCGCTGGATTCCTTGATGAGCAGCTGCGCCGGCATAATGATGTTCTTCGGCTTTGCCTTTTTCTGGATCATGTCAAACAGAAGATTTACCGTTTCCTCCGCCATCTGCTCCACAGGCTGCCGGACCGTCGTAAGCTTCGGGATGTAATAATCCCCTTCCTCGATCCCGTCGAAACCGACAACGGAAACATCCAGCGGGATCCTTTTGCCTCTTTCCACTACCGCGCGGCAGACACCGAAGGCCAGAACGTCCGAAATACAGAAGAACGCGGTGATCTCGGGATGCGCCGAAAGAAGGCTGCGGGCGGCCTTGTATCCGTTCGGCCTGGTATAATGCTCGGTCCCGTCGTTCACTTCGTAGACAAGTTCTTCCCGGTAAGGGATCCCGTGGGCTTCCAGCGCCTTCCGGTATCCCCGGAAACGGAGCTGTCCCACCGAAGGGACATGAAGTGCATCTGTTACGATGGCAATATTCCGGTGCCCCTGCTGGATCAGGTAATCTACGGCTTCCCTGGATGCTTCCACATCATCGACCGCGATATTGGCGATCAGATCATCGTCATTCGTGTTCTCGTTAACATTACCGATCGTACTGAAGATGTACGGAACGCCCAGCTTCTTCAGGGCTTCTCCGTCATGGGTGAAATTCCCGCCCAGGAAAATGATCCCCTTAAGGCGTCTTTCCCGGACGAGGGAATAGGCGACCGCGACCTCATCCTCGTTGGCGGATACATGCCGGAGGATCACGGAATATCCTCTCTTCTCCGTCTCCATCTCCATGATCCGGATCATTTCGGAAAAGAATGGATTGCTGATCCCCTTTACAAGAAGCGCCAGGGAATTGGATTCACTGCGCTTTAAATATCTGGCGGAATCATTCGGAACAAAGCCCGTTTCCCTGATGACCTTCATAATCATCTCCCGGGTCTGCGGATTGATATCCGGATGATTGTTCAGTGCCCGCGATACTGTGGAAACACCGACACCGCACTGTTTTGCTATATCCTTGATCGTCACTGACATCGTTTATCAAATTCTCCCATAAGTCTTCGCCAAGATGCACATCTGCCCGGCCAGTTCCTCCGTCAGGGAGCCGCGGTCCATCCTCCACTCCCAGTTTCCGCCCAGGGTGGAAGGCGTATTGATGCGGGCTTCATCTCCCAGCTTCAGGTAATCCTGCATGGGAATGATCGCCGTATCCGCTACGGACACAAAGGCCGCACGGATGAAATCCCAGGATACATTCCTTTCGTCGGTGATTCCGATGTAGCGTTTTGCAAAGAGCCGGTCTGTTTCATTTACATTCTCATACCAGCCCTTCATGGTCTCATTGTCATGGGTCCCCGTATAGACCACGCAGTTGCGCTGGTAATTATGCGGCAGGTAATCGCTCTCCTCTCTGGAATCAAAGGCGAACTGCAGCACCTTCATGCCGGGATACCCGGTCTTTTTCACCAGCTCGCTCACGGATTCTGTCATATATCCGAGATCCTCGGCAATGATCTTCCGTTCTCCCAGTGCCTCCCGGATCTTTACAAAAAGATCATAGCCGGGGCCCTTTTCCCATCTTCCCAATTCTGCCGTCGTATGGCCGTAGGGAATGGCGTAATATTCATCAAAGCCTCGGAAATGGTCGATCCGCAGAACGTCATAGAGCCGGAAGCAGTATTCAATCCTTTTGATCCACCACTCATACCCGGTCTTCTTATGGTAGTCCCAGCGATAGATCGGGTTCCCCCACAGCTGGCCTGTCGCGGAAAAACCATCCGGCGGGCAGCCCGCGACCTTTGTGGGAAATCCTTTTTCATCCAGGCAGAAAAGTTCCGGATGACTCCAGGTATCCGCCGAATCAAAGGCAACATAGATCGGGATATCCCCGATGATTTTGATGCCTTTGCCGTTGGCATAGTTTTTCAGTTCCTTCCAGTGACGCACAAAAAGAAACTGCAGGAACTCATAGAAACGGATCTCATCCGCCAGTTCCCCTGTATATCGCTCCATGGCTTCGGGCTTTCGAAGACGGATGTCCTCGTCCCATTCCATGAAGCTGACGGAGCCGAAATGATCCTTGACGGCACAGTAGAGTGCATAATCCGAAAGCCATTCTCCGTTCTCCCGAAGGAAAGCGGCAAAAGCCTCCCTGTCTGCGTCATACGCTCCGCCGCGCCATACAGGAAGCGGCTCCAGAGCAAAAGGACTGTTATGATACGCCTTCCGAAGAAGCGGATATCTCGCCGCATACACCTTGTCATAGTCGATATACCGGTCGTTGTCTCCGAAGTCCCCGGCATCAGCTTCTTCTTTCGTAATGTATCCGGCTGCGATCAGCTTCTCCGGATCGATAAAATACGGATTGCCGGCAAAGGTGGAGAAAGACTGGTACGGAGAATCTCCGTACCCGGTCTGTCCGAGGGGCAGGATCTGCCAGTAGGTCTGTCCGGCCTCTGCCAGGAAATCCACGAATTCATATGCCTCTTTTGAAAAGCTACCGATCCCGTACGCTGAAGGAAGTGATGTTACGGGAAGCAGTACGCCGCATTTACGTTCCATTTCGACTCCAATCTTACAATAGATCAGCCCTTGACTGCGCCTGCCACGACGCCTTCGATGATGTGCTTCTGGCAGACCAGGTACAGGACGATGACCGGAATGATAGTGATGACGATACACGCCATCATGGGTCCCATCTGGACGCTTCCGTAACTTCCGCGGAAATACTGGATGTCCATGGGGATCGTACGATATTTCTTGATATCCAGGACCAGGGTCGGCAGCAGATAGTCGTTCCATACCCACATGGTCTCCAGAATAGCGGTAGAAATCGTCGTGGGCTTGGTGATCGGCATGACGATCCTAAAGAAGATCTGCAGAGGGCTGCAGCCATCGATCATGGCCGCCTCTTCGATCTCCAGGGGCATGGACTTCATGAAACCGGTGAACATGAACACCGCAAGACCCGCTCCGAATCCAAGATAGATCACACAGATATTATAAGGAGTATTCAGTTTCAGTGTATCCGCCGTTTTGGAAAGCGTGAACATGACCATCTGGAAAGGTACGACCATGGAGAACACACATAAATAGTAAACGGCGCTTGAAAACTTTGATGTCACCCGGGAGATGTACCATGCGCACATGGAGCAGCACAGGATGATCAGTGCAACACTGGAGACTGTAATAAAAAGACTGTACCAGAAGGAGGACATAAAGTCCATCTTTGTTACGCCGTATATGAAATTCTGGAATCCGTTGAACGCGTTCCCTATGGGCATCTCAAAGATCCGGTTCGTACTGATTGCGGATTCGACCTTCAGAGAATTGAATACGATCAAAAGGATTGGGTACATCCAGATCACGCAGACAATCGACAGGATGACCGTGATTACAGAGTTGATGCTCTGCTGTTTTCTTCTTACGCTCTCTTCTCTCGTCATTTGCTGTGCCATTATACCTGCACCTCCTTAGATCTGGTAAAGCGGAGCTGTACCAGTGATATGACGACCACGATCAGGAAGAAGACAACAGCCTTTGCCTGTCCGATACCCTTCCAGGAAGCGCCGCTTCTTGCGTAATAGGTCTCATAGATATTCAGTGCCAGCATCTGCGTGTTCTTGGCCGGTTCACCATTCGTAAGGGAAAGGTTCTGATCGAAGAGCTTGAAGGAATTCGTCAGTGTAAGGAACGTACAGATCGTGATACTGGGCATGACCATGGGGATCTTGACGCTCTTAAGTACCTGCCAGGAGGTCGCGCCGTCGATCTCGGCCGCTTCAATCAGATCCGGTGAGACATTCTGAAGACCTGCGATATAAATGATCATCATATAACCGATCTGCTGCCATCCCATCAGAATGACCAGGCCCCAGAAACCTTCTTTTGCGGAAAGAGCCAGAAGGGGCATTCCCCATTTGCTCAGAAGTCCGTTCAGAAGACTCTGCCAGATATAGCCCAGGACGATACCGCCGATCAGGTTCGGCATGAAGAAGATCGTACGGAATACGTTGGTTCCCCTGGCCTTGCGCGTCAGGAGCATAGCCAGGAAGAATGCAAGGATATTGATGGTCAGGGTGGAAACGATCGTAAAAAGCGCCGTGAAGCCGAATGCATGCACGAAGGTCGCATCTTCAAAGACCTTCGTATAGTTGGAAAGGCCGATGAACGTGACCTTTTTCAGGGTCTGGAACTTGCAGAGCGACAGGTACAGGCCCCAGATAAACGGCCAGATAAAGCCGATCGTAAAGGCGGCCATGGTGGGAAGCACGAAGACCGGCCAGTATTTTCTGATTGATTTTTCCATTTTGTAACTCCCGCAATGAATCGTGATTTAAGGCAAGAGGCGGGCAATCAAGCCATGAGAATTGCCCGCCCGTGTTGTTCAGATCTTATTTGGGCAGTTCAGATCATTCGATGGTACGAATGTTTTTCCGATCACTCATTCAGAGCATACTCTGTTGCCCAGCCGTCAACAAATGCCGTTACAACTGCATCCCAGTCGCCTGTGCCTGCTGCATATGCAGTAAGGGCAGAGCCTACGCCGTTCTTCCAGTTCTCGGAAGGCATGGTCGTGAAGTTCCATGAAACAGGAGTCTTGCCGCCGGCTGTCATCTCGTTGTCCTGCTTTACGAATACGTTGGGGGACTCGACTGCTGTCTTGAAAGGAATAACAAAGCCCATGTCGTTCGCCATGCATGCAGCACCGGTCTCGGAGGATGTGCACCAGTTGATGAAATCAAGTGTTGCCTGGATGTCATCATCAGATGCTTCCGCATTTACACACCAGTAGTTCTCTGTACCTGTGCAGAGGCCCTGGTTCGCATCGTCAACACCGAAGTAGATCGGAATCATCGCGATCTCATCATCCGTGAACTTCTCAGCAAGGCTGGAATACTCCCAGGAACCATTCTGATAGAATACCGCTTCGCCGTTCAGGAACTCATTGCGGGCGTCATCGCCGGTCTTTGCGGAAAGTTCCTTGGGATCGCAGGTGGAATCTGTGATGTACAGATCGAATACGTTCTTGTAGTTGTCAAGGAAATCGCCCTTGATGGCATCGGTCTGGTCAATGCCGTCTGCCTGATACTCATAATAGATGGGAAGGTTTGCAAGGTGGGTCTTGAATCTCCAGTCGGAGGAACCATCCATACCGGTGGAAGCGAATGCGCCCTTGACGCCGATCTCATCCTTGCGGGCCTGGATATCGTCCGCGATCTTCTTCAGATCGTCAAAGCTCTTGATATCGTCAACTGTGTAGCCGGCCTTCTCCAGAAGGGTCTTGTTGGTGATGATGCCGTAAGACTCGATAACATATCCGACACCTGCGATGCTGCCGTCTTCGTTCTTAAGCTCGAAAGCGTCACTTGTCAGGTTGTTCACGATATCGGAACCCGTAAGATCATAGCAGTAATCAGCCCAGTTCTTGAGACCTACCGGACCATTGACCTGGAACAGTGTAGGAGCATCGCTTTTTGCCATTTCAGCCTGCAGTGTTGTCTCATACTCGCCGGATGCTGCCGTAACGACGGTTACCGGAACACCTGTCTCTTCCGTATATGCTTTGGCAAGTTCCTGCCACTGCGGATCTGCTTCCGGCTTGAAGTTCAGGTAATAAACCTTGCCGGCACCTGCCTCTACCGCAGGAGCAGCTGCTTCTTCCTTCTCTTCCGCAGAAGCCTCTTCCTTGACTTCTTCCTGAGCTGCAGGTGCAGCCGTGGGTGCGCTTGCGCCGCCGCAGCCGGCGAGGACTGTCGCCGCCATGGAAGCTGTTAAAAGGACACTTACTAATTTCTTCTTCATATGCTTTCCCTTTCTGTTCTGATTGAATACAATGTAACTCCAACTCCGGAATAGATCTGCTGCCGGACTGCCGTTCAGTCCGGAATCGGTTTCGGTAACGTTTCCGGCACTGTTACCAATGTACACCGATTGTTGTATTTATTCAACATTTATCCATATCTTTTTTCATTTTCGGCACTTTTCTACAAATTTACCTTGGGCGGTTTGTGAACTATTCTTACGGGCCCGGGCCGGGTGCGTCGCTGGCCGGGTGCGGCACGTGGTCACGACCTACAAATGAAACGAAGACGTCTATCACAAGTGATAAACGTCTTCGTACTATTCAAATTAATAAGCTATAGAATTGTCTGATACAGTGTTAATCCTCCACAGGATTAAGCACTGCTTTTATCACCTTGTCTTCGTCATAGTCAGGTGCGAATTCTGCTGCAGTGTCACAAATGGACTGGACTCTTATTTCATCCTCTTCAAGCTCATCAGCTATCTGAGTTACACTTTTTTCCCTACGAAGTTTGCGACATATTTGAGAAATAAGTTTCTCTTCTTTTCCCTCGTCCTTTATCTTAGCTTTTGCATCAGCAACTGCCGCATCATATTCTCTAAGCCATTCCAAAGTACTGTCCTTCATTATATCACCTACCTTCCTGCTGACATTTTCTCTCTTTTCATTCAGTCTCCGAGTCACTTTCTCCATTTCCTTGATTATAACACCCTTGGTTCTTAGCGACAATACAGCCTCCGGGAGCTGATGTATACGCTCAATCACCTCGAAATATATATCCTCAAACTCCTTTAATTTCTCTTTGTCGTGTTCATAGATATCCATTTGACTTTCGAGATTAAATGCAAAGAATGGTAACAAGAAATGCAATTTGTTTTCAAACATCTCTTCAATACCGAACCATGCCTCACATATAACCGGTGCCTCATAAGATACTTCACCGCCTGGTGTTATAATCCTAAATCTGACTCTTTCAGGAGGATTACCCTTGTCTCTTAGCACAAATAATGCACTATGTGGTATCTCGATTATGATTTCATCATATTCGTAGGTGCCATTGTCAATAGCCGTTTGGAAAGCATATTGAATTATCCGTATCAACATACTCCCGGAATATCCATTACTCTGACACTCCATATGATACTTTTTGGTTATTCCGCGGAAAGTGATGCTAAAGTGTGAATCTGTAATCTGTTCTTCAGTTTCACCATCTGTATGCTCAGCAAAGTGTTGATTGCGTAATCTGATGATTTTTGCTGAATTGTCGTAATTCTCATGAAAAACATAATTCACAAGCTGTAGCAATGCATCATCACATTCTGTTTCAAGAATTCTTACAGCTTTATCATATGCAGTGTAACTCACTGTTCTCTTTTTTTCTGACATATAAGTACTCCTTTCTACGCCAATATTATAGAACAGTCGTTCTTGTATATCAATATAAACGAGTACATATGTTTCGTTTTTTTGTTTAATTACGCTTCTACTTGAGCATTAACTTGAGCAATATTACCGCCTCGGTAAACATTTCTATGCTCATTAAAACCTCAAAGCGCTTTATGGTCTGTTTATAATCTTTTAATGGTGCTACTATTGCACGAAAAATTTATACTTGTAAAATTAAACTAAATGAGTCATGTTTTTTGAATTACATATAAGGATCAGGAGGGTAATAAGCTTGAAATATTTTAAATTATTTTTTGTTACATTGATGGTTTCAATCCTAATGATGATATCTGCATTTGCCGGACAGTGGCAGCAAGATGCTCTTGGAAGTCGTTATCTGAAGGATGATGGTTCCAATGCTATCGGTTGGGAATGGATTGATCGCAACAATGATGGAATAGCTGAACGATACTATTTCAATGAATCCGGTTATTGCCTCATAAATACTGTCACACCGGATGGATGTTTAGTTGATGCTAATGGTGCATGGGTTGTAAACGATGCAGTTCAGACGCAGGCATTATCTGCACAGCTATCTATAACGCAGAATGCTTCGGCTTCTGCATCAACGTCAAAATCGGAGCAAAGTAACATCGGAACAGTATGGCTCTCCGCAACCGGATCCAAGTATCATTCACGCAATAACTGTGGAACCATGAACCCGGCTAAAGCCAGAGAAGTATCTCTGGATGAAGCTCAAAGTTTGGGAATGACAGCTTGTAAAAAATGCTTTAAATGATCCCCCTGAAATAAGATATTAAAAGGCGTTTGGCACAGTGCCAAACGCCTTTTTTAATTTCGTATACTATGGTTCATGGTAACAAATTTAATAAATTAAGACTAAAAGATTTTAGGCGAAAACTTTTACCGGAAAGAATATCTCTTATGGTGAGACTTCTGTTCGAACAATAACATCATTTTCAACAGTAATGTCGGCACCAAGACCACCATTAATGCTGTTTAGAGTTTGAATGAAAGCACTCTTACTTGATTGATGTGGTCCGTCTTCTCCTCCTTCATCTACCCAGAAAGTACAGTTATCAGAAAACTTAAATGTTTTATCGTGGTATCCTATAGGTGGCCAACCACCATCATAATCTGTTTTTCTAAAGTACCCTTTGATATGAACTGATTCATTATCTGCATAAATGATATCTGCACCACTTCCTACATTATATGAATAGTCTGCAGGGGTTTGTATGACTACATGATATTCCCCACTCCATACATCTTCCTTTATACCCTCCTGGCTTGCAGTACTGCCAACCCTGGCATATACATAGTCTGATTCGTCTGCACCAATATAAAGCTTATCTCCTTCAAAATACAGTGAACATTCAGCTATCTGGACAATATTCCAATAGCCCGTATCACTGTATTCAAATGTTGAAATATTTCCATTATCCCATATTTCCACCTCTAAGAGCGTATCAGACAGATAATGAACACTGATATTTTTATTCACTTCTGCTCTATCCACTGAATCCGGAAACCCATTGACTTCATATCCAATGAGCGTATACTGCACTGTCTGCCCCGCCACGGACCCTGACTCAGATATGTATTTTCCGTCGGCGCCTACATAGTATCCGTCAGGCGTGTATGCATTTGTCAGCATGGCGCCATCTGCACCGACGTAATAGGTGCCATCAATCCACTGGTTCCTGAGCATGGCACCGCTATCGTTGAAGTAATATTTCTTTCCGTTTATTTCCTGCCATCCGGTACGCATGATGCCATCAGTTCCGAGATAATAGGTATTTTCTTCGTATTCCTGAAGGCCGGTGAGCATCACTCCTGATTTATCAAAGAGATACCACAATCCACCTATCTTCTGCCATCCTGTAACAGATGACCCATCGGCTTCATAGTAATGTCTTCCGTCGGCCTCATCCACCCACTCATTGAAATGATATTTGCTTTCATCAAGCTTTATCACATAGGTAGCAGTTTTGTGTTCACCTTCGTATCCGGTTTTACTTACAGCATAATACTCGATGCTGTACTTTCCGTTTTTTCCAAGGGTTATGGGTTCACTATATTCGTTCTCTTTGTTACCGGTTACTGAACCTTCATCAGAATTTGTATCATTTACACCGGTCCCGGAAACTATGTAAAAAATCTTACTGTTCTCCGTTGCGTCCAGAGTCAGTCTTACCGGATTATTATATGTTCCCTCAGCTTCAGAGATGGTGACCTCCGGGTTTACATCTGACAAAACATCCGCTATCTTCTGATTTTCCGGCATCAGAATCACAGCTTCCTGAAGGAATTCAATCTCTTTATCGATATCGCCGTTTTTTTCATATGTGTCTGCAAGAAGAACGTACAGATCTTCGTTCTTCGGATCTATCTCCAGCATCTTCTGCAATGTCAAAATCGCTTCGTCATAGTTCTCTTCCGCTATGTATTTATTGGCGGACTTAAGCATTCGCCTGATGCGCTGCGCCGGAAGATTGAAATACACCAGTATCCCGACAAGCATTGCCAGAAGAATTACTGTCACTATAGAAATAATTAAAACTAAATGTGATTTCTTTTCCATACATACCCCTGATCGCTCTTTATGGTTAATACCTTCCAAATATAATACATATTTCCGCAAAGAAAAACGCCCAAATAAATTCTATCGAGATATTTTGAATGTTTTCTTTTGTATGCATGTATATTAACATTTGCATCTAAAATTTCGTTTTTAATCTGACATAATGCATTATTCGCTGATGGATTGTAACGAGCATCAACTTGTCCGGATTAAAAGACCACCGGAGACGGTTCTCACATGCGTGGACCGTCTCCGGTGAATCTTATTACGTCAGGAACATCTCCAACCACAGATTTATCAAATAAACGTAGCCATATAAAGTAGCAAAGTAATGATTCTATCTTCGCTTACCCCAATATTTCCATCAATAAATCTATATAAGACAGTTTCATACCTTACATCCGGAACCTAAAATTATTATTCAGATAATTCTTTTATCTTTTCTATCAATAATGGAATTTCATCCAAAACAACATCTGCAATGATATTCCAATTCGTTCCATCATAATCATGGACAAGTCTATGTCTCAACCCGGCTATCATATTCCACTCTATGTCCGCATGAAGATTTTTGAAATCATCACTGATATGGTATGCATGTTCGCCAATATTATATAAAGGGGTTGTTACAAGCCACTGTAGGGCATAATCATCCATTAATCTATCTTTGGTGACTTTATTGCTCTTAATGTATTCGTTTAGTTTTGAAGCATTTTCATAAATCTTTTTAATGCGTTGTTCATCTGAATACTTCATGCAACAAGAACCTTCTCTTTCATTATGGTTTTATAAAACTCACTATCCTGATTAACTTCATTTATTTCAAATACATCCACATCTTTATCCAAGGCTTTACGTAATTCTTCAGCAAACGCAAAAATTTTAGTCAATTTAAAACCGGCTCCACCATAAACAAGAAAATCCAAATCGCTTTCGGAATTCGCCTCTTCTCTGGCATATGAACCAAACAAATACACCTCACTAATTCCGTACTTTTGTGCTATAGGAGCAACGACACGTATAATATCCTGAAATGTTAATATTTCTCTTTTCATATCCTCTCCCGATATTATTAATCACCACACAACACATATAACTATGATTTGATTATACGTTTATAATCAGATTCTTTCAATCGTAAGAAAAGCTACTACAAAATCAAAATTCCCCTTGGTTCACCGGCTGAACTGTTATCATTTTGCAAAATGCTTTGGCTCGATCTTGTTTCTGTCAGCCCACTCACCCTCTTCAAAAATCGCGTAGCTCGCATGAAGATTTAACTTGTGATGTTTTCCAGGAACGTAACTTAGAACCTTCTCGATATCCATGAACAGCTCTTCCGGTATTCTTGCTCTGTCAGGATAGTTTCCTGTTGTCTGAATGCCTCCTGAAAGAGGTCCCTTCTAATCAAAACCTACTACATCATCACCTTGCCAGCAGTGCATGGATAATGTTATCTCCGAAACTTCCTATATTGCCTTCTCTACATCGATTCCCACTGCGCTGTATCGCTCTTTCGCTGCTTCCGATCTCTCTGCCACTGTCATCTCATATCTCCTTTTACTTCCATAGTTGTAGTACGATGCCTGATGATCGATACATATCGGAATCTCGTTTATGAGAGCATTATATTCTGTTCTGATTTGCGATTTAAGGACGGTCATACCTTATTCCCAAAAGTGATAAAAAGTGATAAAATATCAAAAAGTGATAAAAAGTAATAAACGGCAGTCGAGGTGATAAAAAGTGATAAACAAAAAGAACAACCCCTATACTCTTATGTTTGGTAAACAACCGGCGCAAAACATCCCTAGATTAGTAGAGTTAAATGAAGTATTGGACTCATTTCTCAATGAACCGGCAAACCAGCAGATATATATGATAACCGGTGTACGAGGATGCGGTAAGACCGTGTTTATGACCGAGGTAGCTAACGAACTTAAGTCACGAAAAGAATGGGAAGTACTGGAACTGAGTACAAGTCAAAATTTACTTAACAGTATGGCAGATGCATTATCCAAAGAAAGCAGATTTACTCAATTCCTGAAACGAGGAATCGGTGTATCCGTAGCCGGATTTGGAGTACAACTTGATGCTCAGAAAGAAATCACAAGCCCTCAGATAACCATCAAAAACACCCTTGATGCACTAAAAAAGCATGATAAAAAGCTATTGATCTGTATTGATGAAATTATTTCCAATGATTATGTGAAAGAATTTGCAAGTATTTTTCAGATACTGGTCAGAGAAGATTACCCTATTTATCTTTTGATGACAGGTCTGTTTGATAATATCAATGACCTCAGAAATGAAAAGAATTTAACATTTTTATATAGGGCGCCTGAAATTAAAATGAAAGCTCTCAATATGGCTACCATGGCTGAAAACTATAAAACCAATCTCGATGTTTCCCTTGATCAGGCGAAAGAAATGGCAAAATTAACTCTGGGATATTCTTTCGCTTTTCAGGTCTTAGGTTACTTCACTTTTAGGCATAACGGGAATTATAAGGAGGCACTTTCAGAATTCAGACAGTACCTTGAAGATTATGTTTATGAGAAAATCTGGTCAGAACTATCGTATATGGATAAAAAGTTCCTTTACGCTGTCGCAAGCTCAAAAACCGGGAAAGCCAAAGAAATAAAGGATAGTATCGGTTGGACCAACAATAAGTACACCCCTTATAGAGACCGACTAATCAAGAAAATGATCCTAAACGGAGATGATTATGGTTATCTCAAGATCACACTACCTCTATTCAATGATTATATCATCAACACTTTCGATAACGATTTTGATGACGATATGTAATTTTCTATGAAAAACTACCTGAATATTTTCTTATGTTCTGGTTTTTTTCCCGCAGCTTTGTAAACTGTTTAAAGCTCACAATCCAAACTGTATGTAAGACAGATAGCAAATAGTTCAGCCGGTGGACCACTAACTCCGTCCCTTGGTCCACCGGCATACCACTCATTATACAGGAGTCCGCGTTTCTGTAGCTCGATTGACTCCGGTGTAGCATTTTCACTAAGAGATTTTTATCCCCATTCCCGCTTTGATAAATCTGAACATGCGGATCGCGCCTTTATAGTAAAGGTCTTCAGCATTGTCAAGAGCATCCTTAAGAGGCATAGGTCCGTCGACGGTTGTCATGATGGAACTGATTCCGTGAGCATAGATCTTGTCATAGTCACGTCCGAGGCTTCCGCAAAGTGCAGCAACAGGAACATTGTGCTTCTGTGAACGGTCACCGATACCCTGCATTACCTTACCGAAACAGGACTGCCAGTCTGTACGTCCTTCACCTGTTACTACCATATCAACTCCCTGAAGACGATTCTCAAAGTCGATAAGATCGAGAACAGTTTCAATACCTGACTTCATCTCTGCATTGAGGAAGACTTTCAGAGCTGCACCCAGTCCGCCGGCTGCACCGGATCCCTGGATGGTATCTACATCGATGCCGAACTCCTTCTTTATCACATCGCGGTAGTTCTGCATTCCCTTTTCAAGTTCATCAAGAATTTCAGGAGTACCGCCCTTCTGCTTTCCGAAGGTATAGGTTGCACCGTCAGGTCCGCAAAGAGGATTTGTAACATCACACATTACTGTAAAGTGAGCATCCTTAACCTTAGGATCAAGGCCGCTAATGTCTATATGCTCTACCTTTATGAGATCGCTTCCCTTTCCTTCCAGAACGTTGCCGTCCTTATCGAAGAACTTAATGCCGAGGGCTGAAGCAAATCCCATTCCGCCATCATTTGTAGCTGATCCGCCTATTGCGATGGCAATCTCCTTGTAGCCTGCATCGAGAGCAGCCTTGAGAAGCTCACCGGTTCCGTAGGTTGTGGTGTTTAAAGGATTTCTCTTCTCTTCCGGAACCATGGGAAGTCCTGATGCTGCTGCCATTTCAAGGATAGCTTCTGTATCGGAAAGTCTTCCGTAGAAGCCGTGTTCAATCTCCATTAATGGGCCGTGGACGTCAACATTAACAATCTCTCCGTTACGGGCTTTAACCACAGCTTCTGTGGTGCCTTCACCGCCGTCAGCAACAGGAACGCCGCTGGTTTCGCAGTCTCCGAAAACCTCGTAAGCTGCCTTTGTAAGAAGTTCTATGGTCCGGTCACTTGAAAGTGTTCCCTTGAATGAGTCTGATGCAAAAAGTAATTTCATTGGTTCTGTCCTCCTGTATTGGAACATCAGTCTCTTTCAAGTTGGTTTTAAGGACTGATGATAGTTTCGTTTTTATTTCAAACCTCTTGTAGTCGGTTTTTACCCTGATGTTTAAATGTTCAGTCAAAACTGAAAAGATTCAATCCGGTATCTGTGATCCTGTCTTTTTCTCTTCCCACATGACCTTCTATAACCGTGATAAAAAGCTCCGCGGTTCCGCTGATACGTACTTCCTTAAGGTGACCGCCGTAGGCATGTCCCTGTGAATCCGCAGCTGTAATATGTACATGAAGATAAGGTTTCCCATCCATTTCGGTAACGCTTCCGACTATGGAAGTAAGCTCCAGCGGAATGTCCAGCCTTGTTTCATTAAATTCCTGCCTGCCCACATCATAGAGTCCCATGACCAAATGGTCCGCAGCACCTAAGCCTTCTATGGAAGCCAGTAATATCTTTTCTTTTTCACACAGCTCCATAATGGATGACATTACCTCTTCGCCACGGTCAATCCTGAGAACTATCTTGCTTCCGAATTTTCTGTAGTCCATATTTAATCTCCTAACTGAAATCTGATCACCGACAATGATTTTTAGTTGTTAGATAATATTTTCATATATGGAGAAAGAGACCGCAAGTACCTCTCACGATCTCATCTCCGATGTATCATTTTCTATAGACCAATATAGATTAATACCTTAATCGCTTATAAGTCCCACGATCAACGCAGGACTTATAGGCAGGATACCGGATTTCCGGAGAAAGACGGTATCCTTTTATATGAAACTGAGGATAAAGGAGATTACTTCTCTACGATTGAAGTTCCTGACATACGCTCATAATATCTTACGATATCGTCATGGTCGCAGGCACCTTCATCATGGTTCATGAGCTCCTGCATTACTTCCATCATCTGAGCGGTCATAGGAACCGGCATGTTGATTGCATGAGCTGCGTTTAAGGCATTAGTCAGATCCTTGATGTGAAGGTTGATACGGAAGCCCGGCTCATAGTTTCCTGAAAGCATCATCGGAGCCTTTGCATCCATAACTGTTGAACCTGCGAGACCGCCGCGGATTGCCTGATATACAAGCTGTGGATCTGTGCCGGCCTTCTTTGCAAATGTTAATGCCTCTGCAACGATACCGATATTTGCAGCAACGATCATCTGGTTAGCAAGCTTTGCAACATTACCTGAACCGATAGGTCCTACATAAACAACTGATGCTGCCATAGCCTTAAGTACTGGGAGATACTTGTCAAATGTCTCCTTGTTTCCGCCTGCCATTACTGAAAGTGTTCCGTCGATGGCCTTTGGCTCTCCGCCTGAAACAGGACAGTCAAGAAGCTCGATACCATTCTTTGCAAGCTCAGCTGAGATCTTCTGTGACTCAACCGGATCGATGGAAGACATATCGAGAACTGTGATTCCGCTCTTTCCGCCTTCAACGATTCCGCCCTCGCCAAGTGCAACCTCGCGTACCTGCGGGCTGTTGGGAAGCATTGTGATGATAACTTCACATCCCTGCTTAACGATATCTGCGGCATTCTTTGCTCCTGCAGCACCCATTGCAACAAATTCATCTATAACAGCCTGCTTATGTGTTGTAACAACAACCTCGTATCCTGCCTTAACAAGATTCTTAGCCATTGGCTTACCCATGATTCCGAGTCCGACAAATCCGATCTTCATATGAAACTCCTTTTCCGACATATGGTTCAATGCTTAAAAAACTATTATTTTCAATAGCTAAACTACTGATAAAACCTGTTTTAAGTTTTATTTATCCATGCTTTCGGGAACTTCTCCCCTGCACGATTTATATCTTATTAGAATTGAAATTTTTAAACAATCTGCATTTAGCACAAAGGAAAGCTTCGTAAATATGCTAAATGTTAATCGGCACAGGTTGCGTTTCTATATATTTTATTATGATTCATTTCAGTTCAGATGTTTGCATAGATTTAGCTGTTACAAAAATATCATTCCATTTCTTTATACAGTTTTTATATTTAAAAAGAAGCCATCGATCGATATGTCCCAGCTGGGAGGAACATATCAAATCGATGACTCTCTGAGATCATTAGTATTTTTTAAAGTAATCCGTATTTCCTGAGTTTCCTCCAAAGAGTGGTTTTGCTGATACCGAGTTCTGCGGCTGTTTTTTCACGGTTTCCCATGTTGTCACTAAGGGATTTAATCAGTCTGTTTTTCTCCAGATCCCCGACTGTAATTGTACGGTTTCCGGACGCAGCTTCCTTCTGATCTATTCCAAAACTCATGGAAGGGTTCTCTGATTCCATCATGTTTTCAGAGGATGACCGGAATGGCTTATCCTCCTCAGAATTGATGCCACGATTGAAATCAGGAACCGCTCTCGGGCCGTAATCCGTATCCGGGATTTTTCCGGACTCAGCATTAGCCTCAGGGCCAATGTCTCCGCCATAAAGTTCCTCATAAAGTTCACATACATCGGTAACCTTCAGGCTTCTATGGTCCGAGGTGATCACCAGTCTTTCGATGAAACTTTCAAGCTGTATCCTGCCGCCGGGCCAGTAAAAGCCCTGAAGTTTTTTCTCGGCATCCTTTGTCATCACATGATACATTCCGTAACGTTCGGTGCAGTTCTGCATATAAATATTGGAAAGATACGGAATGTCCTCCGAGGTTTCCATAAGGGAAGGTATCCTTATGGAAAAGGCGGAAAGTCTGGCGTAAAGCTCCGGTATCAGATAGGCTTTTATGTTCCTGGTTTTCGCTATCAGAATGACATTCCTGAACATAAGTATCTCCAGAAGCTTCTTCTGAGAACGAACATCCATGTATTGGAAATTGTCTATGACGAGAGTGCCCCGGAGGGAATCATTAACCCTGCCCTGACGACCGTAAAGATCATCGTATGAGGACTGTCCTTTTATGCATTCGTAGCTCACAAGCTTTTCCTGTGAATGTTTTGAGTGGTTGTGCATGGCGTTCACAAAGGCCTTGTGTAGATTTCCTATAGGCTCAAGAATAAGCTTCGGGCAGTCGGTTTTTGACAGCTTTTCTGCAAGATCCACGGCCGCCTGCATTTTTTCGCTCTTATAGGGGAAGTTCACAAACTGCTCTTTGCGTTTACCGGAGGATTTTCCTTTTTCAAGGACAGCATGGGCCGGTATGTCGCTGTTTTCAAAGGTGTCTGCAAGAAGGAATGCTTCTTTGATGGCATTCTTCATGGCATCCTCGGTGTTGGCCATAAAAAGTGCCGGGATTCCTGCATTATCAGCAATGGTGAGAACGGTCTTTCCGCCTATGATGAGATCAGCTTTATCTTCCACTGCCTGAAGTGCGGCTGCTTTCAGAAGTTCCGGGTTCTGCACCAGATATTCCTTCAGCTGAACATGACATTGCTCACCTATACCCGTCATATCACAGGTCATGTTCTTGAACATAACTAAAGCGATATTGGGATTCTCTTTTCCAAGTACCCTCTTCGCTTTCTCGATCATGTTGATGAGTCCCTGCCGGGTCATAACGATCTCCACAACCGGAATATCCGTATACTGTTTAATGATGGTAGCCTGGAGACCTCTGGCGATAATGATATCCGTTCCCTGATTTATGGCCTGTCTTGCTTCCGAAACCGCGCTTTCGGTTTCGATGACCTTCATCATAAAAAGGCGCTTTTTCATTTCCTGTAGAGCGTCGTGGGCAAGACGGAACAGTTCATCATTTGGTACAAGCAGGGTTATGTTTGCCATATTTCCTCCGGTTCATTTCGTTTCAATATGTTTCACTTCCGCTATTTTAGCAATCATACCGAAATGTTTCAATCCCGGGACAAAATTCTTTCTGCGGGCTGTCCCCCTAGTCCACCGACCGGAAACTGTTCGCAGAAAGAATTTTTTAGTTTTATTGATTCTTCAGGTTTCTATCAAAAAACTCTGCGATCAATTCCTTGACGGAATCCTGGAAGAAATCTTTTGTTCCGTGACCGGCGTTATGGAGGATATATAGGTCTGCCTTGTCACCCTGACCGGCATCAATTATCTTCTGGTAAAAATCTTCACTTACATCTACCGGTACCAGCTTGTCAATGTCTCCGTGCATTATCATCATAGGACACATCTTATCACTGATGAGATATGGAGAACTCACTTTTTCAGCTCTCTTTATCATATCTTCATTGTACTCGCCGCCCATTACTGCTCCGCCATGGGAGGCTGCAACATTTTCCCAACGATAGTTTGCTGGATCAGCTTTATAAAGGCTTTCCTCGAATTTAAGGAGCCAGGGAATGTCTACCGGACCGAACATATCAACGCATGCCTGCACTTCGTCAGACTCTGATGCCCACTCGCTTCCGTGGAAATCATCAACATTCATTCCTGCAAGGGATGCCAGATGTCCGCCTGCTGAGCGGCCGATGATTCCAATACGGTTCGGGTCAATCTCATATTCTGCTGCATGAGCTCTTAAAAATCTTATTGCCGTTTTGACGTCGATGATCTGATCCGGCATATGTCCTTCTGCAGAGCTTCTGTAGTAAATGGATGCAACCACATATCCCCGGTCTGCAAGAAATGTCATTTCTGCCACCATGAGATTTTTGTCGCAGCCTCTGTAGCCGCCGCCGGGAACCCAAACTATGCAGGGCTTCGGGGTCTTGTCCTCTTCATCTACGATACCTGCCGCAAATCTCATCTCACTGTTTCCGTTCTGAAGCATTACAGACATCTCCAGCTTCATGGGATTTCCGTTCAGATCCTTTACTTCACTATAAACTATACTATCCAGGAAATTGATACTCTTTCTTTTCTTTCCCGGTTCTATAACTGTTCTCATACTATACCTGCTTTCATTTCAAAATTGTCACCGATGTCCGGCTGTACTTTCTAAGTCTCATCGATTTTATCTCAATACTATTTTTCTGAATTTATGCTGCCTTCGCTAATTTCTCTGCGCTGTTTTTTTTTTAACGCTTTCCGGATCATAGGTCCAAACAAGCTGTAAACAGTTATAAGAATAAAGATAAGTGAAATAGGTCTTGTGAAGAAAAGTGAATAGTCTCCCTTTCCGTATGAAACACCCATTCTGAAGTAGCTCTCTATCTTTCCGCCCAGGATAAATGCAAGCATAAGCGGAGTCATGGGAAGTCCAAAGTAATCCATCACTATACCAACCAGTCCGAAGAAAAGTACAAGGTAAACCGAGAACATGGAGGTTGTTGATGAAAAGGCACCCATAAACGCAATCATAAGGATCGCACTGTAAAGGTAGTGGTATGGTGCTTTAAGGAGCAATGGGAAATACTTCTTTGTAAGGAGCTCAGTTACAAAAATAAGGATTGCAGAAACAAGTACAGTTGCAAATATAAGATCAGCCAGTACAGGATTTGTTCTTATGAACATAGGTCCCGGCTGAAGACCATGGATGGTCATGGCTGACATAAGAAGTACGGTTGTGGCATCTCCGGGGATACCAAGTGATATCATCGGAATGATGGCACCGCCGACACCGGCATTGTTGGATACCTCTGTGGCCCATACGCCCTCATCCACACCGGTTCCGAAAAGCTCCGGATGCTTTGACATTTTCTTAGCCTGACCGTATGCAAGGATGTTCGAAATACCTGAACCCATGCCCGGAAGAAATCCGATCCAGAGACCGATGAACAATGAAACCACAATTACCTTAATGTTATCTGTAAAGTCCTTAAGTGTAAGTCCGATTCCGCCGAGAGCGCCCTCGTCAACCTTTGGCATCTCCTGATTGCCCTTTGCATAACTTGTAGCCACCTGCTGAAGAGCGAAGGTTCCCATGAGGAGGCAGACAACATTGATACCGCCGAAAAGGTTATAGTTATTGAATGTAAATCTCATCTGGTTTGTAACGGAATCAGTCCCGACGCAGGCAAGCCAGAGGCCAAGGAAAGCTGCTGTCATACCCTTGAAAACCGAACCGTTTGAAAGTCCTACAACCATGGTGATGGCCATGAGGCAGAGGCTGAAATACTCCCATGGTCCCAGTTTTAATGCTATCTCCGCAATGTAGGTGGAGCAGAGAGTTGCAACGATGATGGAAATGAAAGTTCCTATGAAGGAACCTGTGATGCCGATGGAAAGTGCCTTTGCAGCCTTTCCTTTTTTAGTCATGGGATAACCGTCGTAGCAGGTTGCGATGGATGCAGCCGAACCGGGAATTCCAACGAGAACCGCTGCGATAAAGGAACCCGAAACACCACCGACATACATACCGACAAGCATTGAGAAGCTGAGCTCAGTGCTCATTGCAAATGTCAAAGGAAGTATAAGTGTGATACCAAGTCCTCCGGAAAGTCCGGGTATGGCACCGAGAACTGCACCCACCAGTGTACATAAGTACATCATTATGAAGTTCATGGGCTGGAGCAGTGTCAAAAGCGCTGTCATATAATCTGCCATTTTTAATGTCTCCTTATTTCAATACTAAGTCCCTTTTATAATTCTCTTCGGGACTTGAGTTGTTTTTCTGTCTAATGTAATCAGACTGTATCTTTTGCATCAGATCATCTTGATTCCGAGGCTGCTCCAAAGTGTTCCCTTCGGAAGGGGGATATTGAAGCCCTTTGTAAATCCAAAGTAGCAAATGCTTCCCAGCAGCATGCAGAAAATGATGCAAAATATTACATTGAACTTCTTCTCACCCTTTAGTGTGAATATGAACAGGAAAAGTCCTGCCATGGAAGTGATCCAGAAACCTATGAAGTTCATAAGGAATGCGAACAGAAGACATTCAGCTATGATGATGGCAAGACGTGTGTAACCTGCCTTATCCAGATACTCTTTGTTTTCATCCTTTTTTCCGTCAAACACCATAGAAAGGATAGCGAATACCGCTATGCCTATTGCAGAGATAAACGGAAAGAGTCTGGGACCCGGCTCGTTGGAAACAAGCAATTCAGGGATGTGGGCACTCTCAAATGCGATCCATGCGGAAAACAGCACCATGAAAATCCCCATAACATATGTACGGTTAAGTTTTTTCATAAAAGGTTGCTCCTTTAAATGTTTTATTTAGAGATGATTTTCAGAGAGGTTGTGCCCGGCAGAGTCAACATACCGGGCACTGAAAACTATGAAAAAATATTATTATTTTTTGAGACCCATTGATGTTACAAGAGCATCAAGATTTGACCACTCATCATCGAGACCCTTCTGAGAATCAGCAAGATTTGCAGGCTCTGCAAAGGTTGCCATCTTGTTCATGCCGTCAACATAGGAAGTCTGCTCTTCTGCCTTTACGATAGCCTGGTTGATAGCCTCAGCAGCTTCATCTGAAACACCTGCAGGAGCAAGTACATAGTAGTTTGAATCCCATGTGGTTTCTACGCCCTGCTCTAAAGTTGAAGCAAACTTCTGATCAAGCTCTGAACCGAGAAGCTTGCCCATAGACTCAAGAGTAGATGCTTTTGGTCCGAGAGTTCCGAGAACTGTAAGCTTTCCGTCAGCGTCATAATCCTGAGCATTAGGAATTGAGCAGTTTGCAATGTTGATTGCATTTGAAGCTACGTTTGTAAGCTTGTCAGCCTCTGATGAGCACTGTACGTAGTTTACAAGTGAAGCATCACCCACAAGTGCATCCATAAATGAAGTGAAAAGGATCTGTGTTGTTCCGCCAAGTGAGCATCCTACAGTAAGCTCGCCCGGATGAGCCTTGATATACTCAGCAAGCTCTGTGAAGTTTGTGTAAGGTGCTCCGGGATTTGTGATGATAGCCTGTGGACCGCCCTGATTGAGAAGACCTACCGCTCTCATATCATCCTTTACGGAAACGCCTGATGCACCTGTCAGGAACTTGATAACAGCACCGCCGTGGCAGGTAAGAAGTGTTGTTCCGTCTGCCTGAGCGTTCTTGGCATGCTGCATTCCGACTTCTTCTGTGTCGTAGTTTGTAACTACGAAATTAACATTAGGACAAACCTCTGTAAGTGCCTGGGTAAGATAACGTGTGTAAAGGTCGGTTCCGCCGCCTGCCTTTGCAGGAACATCTACATAAACTGTGGTTCCATCAGGCCAAACTGAGCTTACATCTACTGCTCCTGCTGATCCTGTATCGGCAGCTGCGGCAGTTGTTTCGCTACCTGCTTCCTGCTTTGCTGCGGCGGTTGTTTCGGCTGCCTTTGCTGCAGTTGTTGCAGCTGTGTTTGATGAAGATCCGCAGCCTGTGAGCAAGCTAAGTGCCATTGCTGCTGTGATTACTGTTGCCATAAACTTCTTTCTCATAAATCCTCCTAACAGACTGTATTTCTCATTAGTACAGGTTATTTTTGAGCAGACCCGTCCCTCTTAATTAAATTTAAATTTTGCGGGTTTATAATTTTCAAAAATCAGGATATACTTATGCAGAAATACATAAATCTTATTGATTTGTCTTGCGACCTTTCTTAATATGGTTCGATTATAGGGATTTTTAAGTTTTGTATCAATCTTGAAATAGTTATCCGATTTATTAGTAAAAGTTATATATAATAGATATGTTGGTTTAATTATCTTATTCGTATTAGACAATGAAAAAGCATTATCCTGATGTATAACAGCAGGGAGAAATAGTCATGAATATAAAGGCGTGTACCTACCTAGTAACAATAGAAGAATGTAAATCCCTTTCAAAGGCAGCATCGCAGCTTGGCATCTCACAGCCTGCGCTTTCCAAATTTCTGGCAAATATGGAAAGCACCTTGGGACACCGGCTTTTCATTAAAAGTCAGAAATCACTGATACCTACGGATGCCGGAGAAGTATACCTCGAATCCTGTAGAAACATCATAAACATTAAACAGCGAACCTATGCTTCCATTTTGCAGCTTTCCCAGGCGCCTTCAAGTACCATAACCATCGGTCTTACGCCCTACAGAGGCGCACAGTTTTTCAGTGATATTTATCCTGCCTTTTCCGAACGGTTTCCGGTCATACAGGTCAAAACCAAAGAAGGATATATGTCTGAACTCAAAGAAGCTGCTAAGAAATCCGAGGTAGATGTAGTTATAGGCACTGTCACTCCCTCCGATGAAAAAGACTTTACTTTTGCATCCGTAAGCTACGAACAATTGTGTCTGGCAGTTCCCCTCTCTCATCCTGCGGCTTCAAAAAGTGATGATTCAGGAAACTACTTTCCGACCATAGACATTAAAGAATTTTCAGATGCTCCGTTTGTTATGTGGGGTTCCAGCACAACCAATGCAAAGAATATAGAAGAATATATGGCGCGCAACAACTTTACTCCTACGGTGGTTCAAAGAAGTAACAATGCTCTCATGATGAACGAAATGCTGAAGACCGGTGTAGGTGTCGGCTTCCTGCCACGCTCTTTCTGCAAGGCTAAACAGGGCAGAGTTTACTTCTCCACCTGGCCTCCTGTCCAGACATTTAACGGAGTTTTCTATCTTAAAGAAAAACAGCTATCAGAAGCAGAACGCTATTTTGTTTATCTCATGATCAGAAATTCTGTCAGGTCTGAAATCCTTACCGGCACCAATGTTTACTTCAACAAAACATCACGAGCCATAATAAATGAATTTGGTGGGTTTGAGATGTAAGTTCAGTACATAAACAGTTCAGGGCCGGCATGCATACCTTCAAATACAAATCGCTGTATCTTTGAAATCCATAACAGCTGAATGTATCAAAATGGATGTACGTCGGCCCTGAACTATATGCCTTGCTTTTAAAAAACCGGGTTCGATTTAATCAGGCAATAAAATAACGTTTCAGTTCTTTTACTGCCGCATCAATGATCGGAGAGGCAGTTGTTTTTTTATGTATGGCGGTGAGATAAAAATAGCAGGGATCTCTGAAAGACTCTATACGAAGTCCATCCTCATTTACCAGAGATCTGGGAATGACAGCCTTACACTCACCGTTTTTCACCAGAGACAGGGAAATGTTAAAGTCATTTGTTTCTGTGTATATCTCCGGAATATTGTTTTCCTCTGAAAATATCCTATCCAGAATTTCTCTTAAATATGAATCCTCTGCAGGGATGGTGACCGGGAGCTCTCTTAAATATGAATTCTCTGCAGGGACAGTGAACGGACGCTTATCAAAAGCAGTTGAACGAACATCTGCTTCTGTTTTATCAAAAGCCTCGGAAAAATCCATATCTGAATCAGTACTTAAATCCGTTGTCTGATCATTCCCGCCCGGGGAAATCATAACAAGCTCATCCTTAAAGATGTGAATGTAGTCAAAAAAATCCCTCTGCTGGTATATATCCGGAATAAATGCCATGTCAATGCTTCCGTTCTCAAGAGCCTCACGGGTATTCATGGTATTGTTGGTATGAACCCTGACAGAAACCTTCGGAAACTGTTTTTTCAGCTTAGGAAGTATATTTATATAAACCACCGATTGAAGATATGGGGCTACGGAAAAATCAAAAACCACCTTATCTTCATCATTCAGACTGTTAAGCTTCTTCTGTGCCAATGCTTCCTCACGAAGTATCGCACGTGCCCCGTTAAGATAAATCTTTCCCGCATCCGTCAGCACCATCTTTTTCTTCTCTTCCCGGAAAAGAGGCGGAACCCCCTCCTGCTTCAGCTTCGCAAGCTGCTGGGAAAGTGCCGACTGGGTGATATACATCTTCTCCGCCGCAAGAGACAGATTCCCGGTCTCCGCAATGGCAACAATGTATTCAAGCTGTTTCAGATCCATAACGAATCCCCCTACTGGTAAATATCTCATACATCATATAGCCGAATACATTTTACAGCAAGAATTATTATGCTGTGAAAATAAGGACTCTACAGAAGTTGACCTCTGTAAAGTCCATCATGTCATCGCAATCTGTAATGATTTTGCAATGGGGTCTGACCCCCCTTACCACTGAATTTACAAAATTGATAAAAACAATATTGATTATATTTGTGGGAAATTGAATTTACAAATACAAAAAGCACGAGTGGATGTAGGTCCATCTCGTGCTTTTTTTGGCATACCGGCTTTTAGCCATTCGTCAAATTAATTCATCACTTTCCAACTTCCTTTTTTAGGCGAACCCTCACGTATAATAATTCCATTTTTCTTAAGCTGTGCCATAGCCTTTCTAATTCCTATTTCTGATATTCCAAGCTGAGAAGCCAATTCTTTTTGCGTAATATTACTGTTTTTACTAATATAACTAAGTATTTGTTTTTCTGTATCGCTAAGATTAGCGTTACCGATACTTTTATCCGATACTTTATCCGATACTTTATCCGATACTTCTCTATTACTTCCTTTACTTTCACTCTGTTCAACACCATAATTCAGGTTCCAGAAAGTTACATTAAAGTCTGACTCATCTGAGAAAAATGTCGGTAAACGATCCTCAGTAATGTTAGCGGATGCTTTGTAATCGTTCATAATTTCCTTTATTCCGCTACCAGAACGCTCCATGAGCTGAAGCCTGTGGAAAATATCAGCCAAATAAGGATTACGTCTTCTGGAAGCAATATGATAAAGATCCCTTTTCTGAATAGGAAGACCTTCCACCATTCCTCCAGGAGAAGTAATCTCTATCCTGTTATCGAAAATATCAAGATGTACCTCACTTCCAATTTCCATATAATCACGGTGTACAAAAGCATTCACTAATGCCTCATGTATAGGTCTTTCAATATAATCAGGCAAATCTATCCGAGAATTAGGAAGTTTCTTCCATCTCAAGTTGTTGTGTTTCTTGACAAATGCCTCTGCAGCTTCAAGAAGCGCTAATACATTTCCCTGATATTCTGCACTGTCTACTGCGTTAAACGAGCCTCCTGACATGTTATTGCCTGTCCATCTAGTACAGAAAAGGCGACTATACTTAATTGGGCAATCATCTGATAAAAGAAGTCCCGCATTCGTAATCTGGCCATCGGCATTACATATCTCCCAAGACTGAAACATATCATCTTCAAAACTTTTCCCTGCTCTGGAATGATACATAGATTTTAGCCTTGAGAAACTAAAATCTTTCATATTGTATTCCGAAACAAGTGAATCCCATGACTTATTGCTTCCTTTAAGAGATAATCTACGGATTGTTACTGCATCTGCTTTTACGCTCGAATTTCCGACACGGGTAAATGCCAACATTTCTCCCTTATACCTGTAAAAATACGGAGTCTCAGAACCGGCATGAACATACAGAATTATCAGCACTTTCTCTGCATTTTCCTCATCCTTTACTGTTTCAAACGAAAGCTGTATTTCGGGACTTGGATCAACTCTATTCCTTATAAACTCACTTAGTTTATCTGATACATATTTCGGATCATCTAAACCAACTACGGTATCATCATCGGCAATACCATAGATTAAAGCTCCACCATCAGTATTTGCAAAAGCAACAACACTTTTAAGCCAGCTGAGCGGTTCTTTCTCTTCAAGTCTCTCTTTTTTATCATATTCAGTAGCTTCACCAAGATACTTTTTCAAATCAAATGTCATTGACTACATCCTCTTTTCTATTTGTTTCTCCATCTTCACATGAGGAATTCCATCTTCCATAAATGGCTCTGATACCACTTCAAAGCCTTCTTTCGCATAATAGCCTATGGCATATTCCTGGGCTTCCAGATAGATCTTCTTAGCCTTAAGCTGCTCAGTTGCTACCCTTATGCCTTCATGAAGAATCTTTCCTCCGATACCTTTACCATGCTCCAGTGTAACAACTCTTCCAATCTGAGCTATGCCGGATGCTTCATCATGATCTTTCCAAAATACTCGAAGGCATCCTGTGACTCTCCCGGAATCGCTCCAGCAAAATACATGAATCGCATCCTGATCCTTATCATCCAGATCCTGATAAATGCATTCCTGCTCTGTGACAAATATCTCGAACCTTGTCTTTAATATCTCATAAAGCTCCGTGGTACTGAGCTCATCAAAATGCTTAACTATCAAATCCATCCAGTATCTTCATTATCTCCTTGTTTCTTTCAAGCATATTGTAAATGCCATCCTCTGAAAGCACACCTCTTTTAAGTCTCTTAGGAAACTTACCCTCTTCGTCCAGATCAAAGTCCTCCTTCCACTGCTGGCTTGTATAATAGGCTTCCAGCTCCTGAATCTTTGTCTGATACTCCTTATAATCTGCAATCCTCTGTTCAAGAGCATCCATTTTCTGTTGCGCTGTATCAAGTATTGCTTCCATCTGATAGATGTGCTGAGGAATACTTTCAGCAGCCAGCCTGTTCTTGAAGCGGCTCTTCATGGCGTTGTACTTCTGCTCCACTTCATATTCAGGCACCCAGATCTGAGCCTCATTTATCTTATCCATGACAAGTGCAAAAGCTTCATCATTACCAAGCCCTTCATTAATCTGCCTCTTGTAAGCCTCATACATCCAGCCTGCAATCTTGTCCTTCTGGCGGTTCTTCAGATCCTTATAGGTCTTGTTCATCTGAAGAAGCTTACCATTTACCATTTTATGCTTACTCATAAACCGTAAAATCCTTTATATATTAATCCGGCTGCTGACCGTCATGCGCCTTCCATGCACACTCTGTTATTTGCATATCTGTAAACACAGCTTTGAAGCTCGAATCTTCCGGACTGCATGCATAAATGCCAAAAGAAATCTTTCCGCCGCCTTCCCACATATGGCATACTCTCATCTGTGAAAAAGTCACTCCATCCGTAGAACACTCTATGCAATAGTCGTCCTCTCTCCTGCTAAAGCGATACCACATTTCTTTTACATCAGCTGAAATGGCTGTTGTTGCCCAATCCGAATACCCATGATTAGTCACAACAGATCCAAGATGCTGGAACTTATCGTTTTCATATTCTACGGAAGCCTTGAGCCAGTTCTCTGAATCAAGATACATGACAATTCCACACTGATCAAAACGATGATGACTGTCGTTAAAATCTGTTTTTACTATAAAGGAAAAGTATTTTTCATCGGAATCCATCTGAAACACAGGAGAATTGTCATTTCTGAAATGATAATAAGTTCTCTGCCACAGGTCTGTATGTGGCATGGTAGTTATCTCTATTCTGTCTTCTGCTATATGATATTTCTCAGGCTCCCTGAGCCATTTCATGTTCTCTATCATCTCAATAACCTCCAGCTTCATTCTATTTCAATGCTGCGCTCAGACTATTTGGTATCCCCCTCGGACCTCTCACTGCATATATTCCATACTCAGATTTCAGCCTGTCAAAGGTAAACTTTTCAGGCTTGTATCTCTTTTGCAGTTTTATCTTCATAAGCGCCGTAATCTTAAGATTCTTATCCTCATACTCATAAGGAATATCAACCTCTGTAACCTTACACTTATAGAGAATTGCAGATACAGGTGCGCCTACATACATAAACACTGTATCGCCTTTTATAATCCCTGCGCCCTGCTTCCAGCCTATTTCATCCACATCATCAAAGGCATGTTCAATGTCATAATACTTGGGATTTGCAGGCACTAACCATTCCTTGGGCTGACGGAACTTATCCTTTTTCTTCTTAGATGCTGTGTCTAAAAAACTGGCATCAATCATATTGCAGATTTCATCCAGACTAACTGTGCCATCAATCAAAATTGTGATCCAGCTGGTCTTATTCATATGATATCCAGGAAAAAATCCCGGTTGCTGCAAAAGTATATCCCTCAGCATCAAATCATCAATTTTAACATTTATAACATCAGCTTCCTCAGATGATGCCATGCCTAACTTATCCATGCTTATAGTGGCTGTAAGCGCAAACCATTTACGATTATCTTCATGTCTGAATATCGCAAAGCTTGGATATTTATTCCAAAGATATTCCGGAGATGCTTTATATTTTTTCTTTATATATTTTTCCACATCAGCTCTTATAGAAGCCATACAGCACCTCCACTAATTACCAGACTATTTCCAATTGACTTTCAGAATATGAATCGATACCACCACTACTTAACGACACCATGTACAAATCCCCATTGATATCAATAACAGTTCCTTCCTGACCACGATATCTGACTCTTACATGATCACCCATTCTGAACTTACGAGCAGGTCTTCCCACTGCATCATTGATTCCCTGATGAATACCGACGCCTATAATAAGTCCTCACTCATAAAACTCTTTGAATCATCACTTTTTTCATAGTCTTCTTGCCAAGCTGTTTTCAAAATCAAATACTTGTTTTAACGCATCATCCAATTTTACAAATATTGTCTCTTCATCCATATCTTCTGGTATCTGTATCTTTTTAGTTTTAAAAATTTTCCACCATTGCCAATCTTTTTTTGCTTGCTTCATAGTAACAATTTCATTGATACGATCAGCCTTTTCCATAAACTCCTTTGTAGCATTTCTAGAGCTTAAGCTAAGCTGAATCATAATGTCTTTTCCATTACGATTAATTATTTCATAGAAGTAATGGTTATCGGTATTCCATCCACTTGGTGCATTTGGAATATCTGGCAATAGCTCTGACATTGTCTTTGTCGTAAATCTCGTGCACGTTCTATTGCATTTATCAATATTGTCTATTACAGCCTCCGTTTTAACAGTCCATGTCCTAAGTATTTCAGCAATCTTCTGTAATCTGGCAATTTCTTCAGGACTTCTTATTTCCGAAGAATCCTGCGAGAATTCATCAACAAGATAAGGAACAATAACCTTGCGGAACTTATTACTCCATTCACCCAAAAATGCAGCCATCTTATCCCAGTCTTCTTTATTGGTTATGCTAACATCATCAAGCGAATAATAAATCCAGGACATCTTATACTCATCTAATCTGTCCCAAGACAGCTTGACACCTAATGAATCCTCAATTGTCTGCTTATTTGCATGGAGCATATCAAAAGCCTTTTTATTCTGTCCTGCCTCTGATTTATCTAAAATAAACTCAACTCTTGTCTTATCGTAATTGGCTGTACACGAAACATGAAAACCACCAATTCCAAAATAACCTGAAATAGTATTAGATGTTGAAGGGTTCACATTGGTGAACATTTCATATTGATTCTTTTCCCGTATTACAGGTAAAGCTTTTTCCCAGAAGGCAAATCGAATCTTCTTTCGTCCACCAGACTCAGCAGCTACTTTAATAGTTTCTACCGGAAGCTCACCTGCATCCCATATCTTACGAATATCTGCCTCTAGCTCTGCTGTTCTGGCATAGATTTTAAGCTCATTCCATTCAGTATTATTATCAATAACCTTCCTTGTAAGCCTAATATCTGCAAGATCTTTGATACCCTTACGTCCATTCTTACCATTAATTTTATCTGTAAAGTTTCCATTACTAATAGACGTATTAAGCTTTGAATTAAGAAGAGTCATATTACCGATTTCATAAATAGCATGGCTTCTTACACGCTCCATCTCATCAGCATCTTCTACTTCGTTTTCATCTGTATCGTAAACCGGAACATCATACCAATTCTGAGCCCATTTCTGCGGCATAATATGCTCAAGAGTGTACTCGTACTTGAGAATCTTAATATCAACATTAAGCAGATTTCTCTGATACAACTCTACCCAGAACAGAAGCAATGTTGGTAATTTGTTGGTGGTCATACGACGCAATCCATTTACAAAGTTTCCTTCAGAAATGTACTGACAGCTTTCCAATACATCTTGTGGTGTTTTTTTCTCATCTACCAACTGTAAACATTCATTGTTATAGTTCTTTGTACTACCTTTGCAGATAGCATTTAAAACAATATATTTTTCTAAAACAAAGAAGCGACTTCTAATATCCTCTTCTTCAATGCTTCCGTTCTTAAGATAATATAACTGCTGTAATAAATAAGGATGAAATGTAGATACTTCCAGCACATTAGAGATGTTGAAAATACGGCCTACATAATCATCATATGTGAGTAAGCTATCTTCATTGGAGAAATATTCTCTAAACACATCCGCATAATCATGCAATTCTTTCAAAAAAGCCTCTACCGAAGATATATCCATCTTAGAGATCTTTTTTCTGTATTCCTGAGGCAAATCCGCCATATTGTTTTCTGCCGGATTAAAGAATCCCTGTACAACGGCAAACGCATGAAGAAAAGTCTCAATATTGCTTCGCTTCATACGACCATATTGGCGTTGTGTTTCCCAATAGGCATTTATTGATTCATCTGAAACAAATGCATCTACCCATGTTTCTTCATATTCGGAAACAGCTCTTTTGTCCACTGTAGTGGGATCTTCTGCCCTTAATAACTCGACATATCTCTGGTACAAAAGGTTCTTTATTGTATCAGCACTTGAAAGTCTTACCCCAGCAGAATTAACAGTATCAAATATCGCCTGTTCATTATCATTTACATCAAGATCAATATTTACCAGGAACTTAATTTTATCAACGGTAAGAAGCTCCCATAAATAATCAATTGTCTCCTGACTTACATCTTCCAACGCGTCCCTAAAATAGGCATATGCTTTGATAATGGAGCTTGTAGTGTCATCATCGTCAAGACTAATGTATTTTTCCCATCTATCATCAGTATCAAGCTCACCAGTAATAACACTTTCAAAAGCCTTTTTATCTAAGTGGGAATGATTTATTTTGACATGAAGTTTTTTCTTTATACCACCTTCTGGCACAAACAGAATACTTTCCATCTGAACCTGACATGTCTTAACATCAGATTCATCATAATTGTAGCTTTCAGCATTCTTTACAATATGATCATAGCAGGCTCTAAGCAAAATGCTTAAAGTAGTCAACCTCTGCTGTCCATCAATAACAGAGAATCTTGCCACACTTCCTGCAGCTGCTAATTCATTCTTCAATATGATCGAACCTAAAAAATGATTCTGATTCTTGCTTGTAAGATTATTAAAAAGCTCACTCCAGTTATCCTCACTCCAAACGTAAGCCCTTTGAAAAAAAGGAATATCATAATAGCTAGGAATTGCTAAAAAATAAAATGATTTGTCTTCTGCCTTCATAGTTCATTTTTACCCTTTTAAAGTATTACTTATCACATATTTTTCTTATTTCTATCAATGAAACAGAATCCTTTGCAAGGAATCTATTTACTTAAATCCGGATCTGCTAGAGCTCTCATAAATGCTTCCATATCAATCCTTGGCAAGTGTTCTGTCGCCTTATCCCAATCAAGGATTTCATAATTAAATTGAAACTTCTCTTTATTATCCTTATAGTATTTTTCTGCAACACAACACATAATTAAGCATACACGTCTAATACTCATCGTATACTCGCGTCTATGCTGACCAAAAATATCAGAAATGCCGCTAGAATCAGAGTAAATGTCAAAGTCTTTTTTCTTCTCTACCTTAAGAACAAAATGATCAATCAGTAAAGAATCATTTTTTCGAGTTAACTGCACATTATCTACATTTGGATTTCCCTCATGGAGCAATGAGCAACGAAGACTATATATGACATTTCCTGATAAATACGGCATTTCCTCCTCGTTTGTCTGGTTCGGGTTCTTTTCGTAATAACCAATTTCTTTGTTATACCAGTCTATATAACGCTTTTTACTACTTGTTTCGTTTGGATATTCAGCCTTACCACATATGTCCGGCAAGGTTAATGCTGTGCTAAGTGCCACAAAATATAAATCATGATTAAGTGCCACCCTGATATCATCAACAATCCTCTGTACCATTGCTTATCCCACCAATTTTGTTGCATTTTCATTAATATCATTCACTATGGATGTTTAATATTCTATATTATGAGTTGTCCTAAAAAACGGACTTTAATACACCTATTCATTTATAATTTCTGCTATATCGCTAAGCTGACAATTGAACTCCTTACAGATTTTTTCCAACACTTCCATCTGCACATTTTCACCTTTTTCAAGTTTGGCAATAGTACCATAGCTAAGTCCGGTCTTCTCCTTGAGATCCTTCCTCTTCATGTCGTGGTCAATCATTAGCTTAAACATTTTTTTGTATGAAACTGCCATGCATCGCTCCTATCCGCTTGTTTCCTAACGAAATCAATAACAACAGTTGAAATAAGTATACCCTATTACTACTTCGTTTTAAATAAAAATTCACACGTTCTTGTTAATTTCTGACAATTCCATTTAGCAGCAAAATGACCTATAGCAACTAAGTTTTTTCATTTTCGCAAGCAGGGCACCGAGGACCCTCGGCGCGTCTTTGCTTGTTGGTGGTCATTCCCCCAATCCCCCTGAACCTCGTTATCACTCGGAGCTACGCATCAGATAAACTGACGCTGAGTGCATTTGTCTATAACGAAAAAAGAGGTAGACTCCACTGTGTCATCACAATGAAATCTCCCAAATTTTTATCGAGTCTGTTCAGTTGTCTTCTGCTTTTCAGCCTGATCTTTCTGCTCCTCAAATTTGAGGAACAGATCTACATTGTATTTTGCCATCTGTATATCTTTCATATCCTGCTTTGCCTGCCGGTACTCGACATAGGTCTTTTTCTTTTCCTGAAGGACTTCGCTGTATTCCTGATTCAGTTCTTTGATCTTAGGAAGTTTACCCTCGTTTTTGGAAAAGGCTTCTTTTGCAGCTTTGCAAAGAGTGATAGCTTTCCTGTGCTCTTCAAAGAACTTTTTGCTATAACCGCTCTTGCGATATTCGGCATAAGTGTCCTTAGTTTTGGAATAGTTTATGATATGCTTTTTCAGCGCAGCTATCTCAACAAGCCTTGCCTCCACATTGGGGTCTGACCCCATTACAGCCGGAAGTTGCACAGCAAAGGTTGAAAAAAATCGTATAAAGAATACAATCAATATTATAGTTTATTCTAGAGCATATGAAATTTGGTTTCGATAATAAAAAATGAATCGAGATTTTTGGTCCGGACAATTGAAAAAGGAGAAAAAATGAAAAAGCTTACACTAATCATAGCCGCAGCAGTTATGAGCATCAACATTTGCGCATCAGCATTTGCCGGAAGCTGGCAGGGCAGTAATGAGACAGGATGGATGTGGATCCGGGACGACGGCACAGCCATGACAAACGGCTGGACATGGGCAGATGGGGACGGTGACGGAGTTGCCGAGAGTTATTATTTCGATGCGGCAGGTATCTGCCTGACAGGCGGAGGCACGACACCGGACGGATATACGATCAATGAAACAGGCGCCTGGGTGCAAAACGGTGCGGTGATGCACAAGAATCTGGGCACCGGTGAGGTCTATTCGGATAACAGTGCATCGGCAGCCAAAACCGGAAGCAGCACCGGAGCGCCTGTTCCTGCCAATTCCGGCCTAACGCAAAGCATGAACCTGGAGGATTATCAGGGAACGTACGAGGCAAAATTTTCCTATGGTCTGTATGACTCAAGCATAGACTATTTATACGGCTGGCTCGAAATCGATGGGAATCGTGTAACTCTGATCAACTATGATGGAGAGGTAGTAAGAACAGTATCTTTCAATCCTGATGGCTCTTTAGCATCCAAAGGTAAACAGATCGTATGGAAATCCGGCTTAAAAAACGTTTATTTGATAAAAAGATATGTTGAAATAGGCGGAACCGAATATGAAGTGATAGGACTCTTGTTAGATTCAGACATTGATCATTTGCTGTGTTTTATGAAATAGGTATATGCCCCAATCCTTAATTGCAAAGCTTTGACACAATGACTGCTTTGATACATTTCCATTTGCATTCATAGCAATTAAAGATAAATGTCAGATTTTATAAAGGAGATTTCAAACAGAGGGTATGAAAAAGAATATAAAATTAATTGCAGCATCTGTTGCGTTATGTATCATAACCGGTATTTCTGCCTGTCCTGCACACGCAGAAGGAACAGGATGGCAGAATGTTAACGGCGGTTGGTACTATATAAGCCCTGATACTCTGACAAACGCAACCGGTTGGATTAAGGACGATGAAAAGTGGTACTATCTTGATCCCGCTACCGGGCTCATGCAAACCGGATGGACCTATGTAGATGACGGATGGTATTATCTTAACCCGAACGCCGGTGGCAGCGCTGCCATTGGCGGATGGGTTCAGTCGGGCAGTGACTGGTATTATCTGGGTGCTGACGGAAAAATGTTAACCTCCACTACTACCCCTGATGGATATTATGTAGACGACAGAGGTGTCAGACAGGAATATACCGGTGACTCTGCTGAAGATCTGGATGGCGTTGACAACGACCAGTTGAAAAAGAACACATGGTATCAGCCTGAGAATACAAATTTTTCCGGTTCATATAGGTTTGCAGTAACAGATGAGCAGAAAGCCCAGGAAGAACTGGTTGTGAAGAATTTTCTTAAAAAGAATATCAAGGCAGATATGAATGATTTCGAAAAAGAAATGGCTGTCGCAAGATATCTTCAGAAGAAATGTAAGTATGATTATTCCGCTTACAGAGGAAAGTTCGAGAATCATAAACTGTCCTACTGCTCTTACAATGCTCTTGTTAATGGCAAAGCCGTCTGTCAGGGCTATGCAGAGGCATTTCAGGAGCTATGCGAATCTGCAGGTCTTTCAACCCGCATAGTATCAAATTCCAATCATGCTTGGAATCTTGTTAAACTGGACGGACAATGGTATCACGTAGATATAACCTGGGCTGATGATGACACAAAGGGTTACAAAGGTCTTGACAAAGGCTATATCAATCTCACAGATGATCAGGTCTCAAATATTGAGTCTCATCATACCTGGTCAGGAAGCTGCTATGATATACATGGAACAGCCGATATTCCTACAGCAGACGGTGATATGTATGATGTTTATTATACCAATGATTACATAGAGGAAAAAAGCTGGTACAGCGGATATGATGCGACATATAAAAGTGAATCTGAATATGATGACTACGATTATGATTATGACTAATGAAATTCCGTAAGGTTTTTGTACGTGGGTCTGACCCCCTTACACGGACAGCCCAAACTGTCTATTCATAATATAAAAGACAGTATCCAGATTTGATTTGTAATAAGGCATTCCCTTTCATGTTTCATATTGTATCTCCAATAAAAGATGATCAGTTTCTGGCAGAAAAAATCTTTGAGTAAGTGTACGGCAAACGTTGTAAGAAAACCGTATAAAGAGTATACTTATGATTAATTGATACCTCGCAGCATACGGGATTTGGTTCAAAAAAGGCAGAATCGGGATTTTCGATTCTGACATTAAAGAAAAGAGGAATAATCATGAAAAAACTTACTATGATCGCAGCCGCAGCAGTAATGAGTATCGGCATGTGCACAGCGGCATTTGCCGGTAATTGGCAGGGTAGCAATGAGACAGGATGGATGTGGATCCAAGACGATGGCACAGCCAAGACAAACGGCTGGGCCTGGGCAGACAGTGACGGTGACGGAATCGCAGAGAGCTATTATTTTAATGCGGCTGGCATCTGTCAGACAGGCGGAGGCACAACACCGGACGGATATACTATCAATAGCGCAGGCGCCTGGGTACAAAACGGTGCTGTGATGCACAAGAATCTGAGCACAGGAGATATCTATTCTGATAACGGTGCATCAGCAGCTAACACCGGAAGCAGCACCGGATCGTTTGCATATAGCACTTCAGACCGGGCGTCAAGTACTAACTTGGGGGATTATCAGGGAAGGCACCAAGGTGTATTTGTCATGGGTATTACTGACGGAAGCCAGAAAGCTATATCCGCATGGCTCGATATCAGCGGGAATTGTGCATCTTTATATTCTTCAGGGGGAGAGCTTTTAGCGACTCATTATTTCAATCCAAATGGTGAATTGTTATCTGATGGCAAGCAGGTTGCATGGGTAGGGATTTCCGAAGACGCCATAATGACACAAAGATATTTTAATATCGATGGAACCGAGACGGGTGTAATTGGAATTACCATTTCTGAATTACCTGGTTATATGTTGTTCTTTTTAATGTAAGCAATTAACTTTAACACAAGCAGCAAAGTGCCGGCATGCATCTTTTTCAACACAGATGCATACCGGCCCTTTATGACTTTTACTGCATATCCAGATATTCCTTACGTGTTGGCTTCGGATAAGCCATATCGATCATAGCAAGTTCTTCCGCAGTTAATTCAATGCTATCAGCGTTGGCATTGGATAAAGTGTGCTCAGGCTTTGAGCTTCTTGGAATCGCGATAGTATGACCGTTTCTTATGTTCCATGCAAGCATGATCTCAGGAACAGTAACTCCATGCTTGGCTGCCAGCTCCTGAAGAGTCTTGTTCTGGAAAAGACCGCGTCTCAGAGAACCCGCCTGAGCAAGCGGACAGTATGACATAAGCGCAACATCATGCTCTACCATCCAGGGCAGAAGTGAAAACTCAATACCTCTGGAACCTGTGTGATAAAGAACCTGATTTACAAGACAGTTTCTTCCCTCAGGAATCCTCCAAAGCTCCTCCATATCATCGATATCAAAATTGGAAACGCCCCATGCCTTAATGAGGCCCTCAGCCTTTAACTCTTCAAGTCTTGAAACAGTCTCATACAAAGGATATGAACCTCTCCAGTGATAAAGATAAAGGTCAAGATAATCGACTCCAATACGTGAAAGACTGCCCTTCAGAGCCTGACGCATCCGGCTTCCGCCCGCATTATTGGGAAGTACCTTTGAAACCAGATACAGCTTACTTCTGTCAAGAGTGCTGATAGCCTCTCCCAGCATATCCTCTGCCGCACCGCTTCCGTACATCTCAGCAGTATCAATCAGAGTCATTCCCGCTTCAACACCCTGTCTTATACCCTCTATCTCTCTTTTTCTCTGAAAACGGTTCTCCCCCAGATACCAGGTTCCCTGCCCAAGAGCCGGCACCGTCACCCCATTCGCTAACTTCACTTCGTGCTTCATATCAAACCTCCACTAAAGACGAATATTTTTTGCCGTTAATTTCCGATATACTGATACATGTCTAATCGACCCATTGATTTTTACTACAGAATCTGCAAGTAAATTTTACCATAACGTGAGAAAATTCAAGGGACGGGTGCCAAGGCTTGCGAGTTGAAAAGACAGACGGTCAGTTCTGTCCGACCACAGCACACGTCAGTGTGTAGTGGGCGAACAGAACTGACCGTCTGTCTTTTCAATCGAGTGGGCCGGCGCCCATCCCTTGATTTTTCGTATTATTTAAATAAGTCCAGCTTCCTTCATAACCTTCTTGAAAAGATCAAGTGTCGCCGCATTAGTTGTCGGAAGTGACGGCAGGTAAGGATCCCCCACATTCTCGCCGCGGATATTAGCCATATCCTTTGCAGCAACCGGGAATGAAGCCTTATCCATCGCAAGTCTTACAGGATTAAGCTTGAACTGAGCCTCACGAGAACCCTCGAAATCGCCCGCAACATACTTCTCATAAACTGCACCGATAAGCTCAGGCATAAAGTTTCCTGCTGTACATACACCGCCGACTGCACCAACGCACATTGATGCAAAAAGAAGTGTGTCCTTGCCGCCGAATACCTTGAAGTTTACATCACGGTTTCTGCGAATGCATTCCTCTGTAAGAGTGATATCTCCTGAAGTATCCTTCATACCAACGATGTTAGGAACTGCATGAGCAATCTCTGTTACGAAATCAGCAGTCATACCGTAGCCAACACGGCCCGGGTTATTGTAAAGGAGTACCGGAGTCTCAGGAATAGCCTCAGCTATAGCCTTAAAATGATTGAAAAGCTCGTCATGTGTAGGCTTCAGAAACATTGGCTGAAGAATTGATACACATGCAGCACCGTTTGCTGCTGCCATCTTTGCAAGACGGATGCACTTCTTTGTATTGATGGCGCCGATACCGAAGTAAACAGGAACTCTTCCTGCGGCCTGATCAACCATGATCTTAAGGCCTCTCTCCATCTCGTCTTCCTCGAGCTGATAGAACTCACCGTTTGAACCGAAAGCAAGAATTCCATGCATTCCACCGTTGATAACATAATCAACCTGCTTACGCATTCCTGCCTCATCGATCTTTTCATCCTTATCGATTACTGTGATGATAGGCACCACTACGCCCTTTATAAAATCTGTATTCATCTATAGACCTTTCCTTAAAAGAATGTCAGCCCATGTTTTTTCAAAAGGGCTGACATTAGATATTTATTTACTTAACGATTGATGTTCCTGAGATTCTCTCATAATACTTAACGATATCATCATGATCGCATGAACCCTCATCGTGGTTCTTAAGCTCCTGCATAACTTCCATCATCTGAGCTGTCATAGGAACAGGCATGTTGATAGCGTGTGCAGCGTTAAGAGCATTGGTAAGATCCTTGATGTGAAGATCGATTCTGAAACCTGGCTTGTAGTTTCCTGCAAGCATCATAGGAGCCTTTGCATCGAGAACTGTTGAACCTGCAAGACCGCCGCGGATAGCCTGATATACGAGCTCAGGATCTGTTCCTGCCTTCTTTGCAAATGTAAGAGCCTCTGCCACGATACCGATGTTTGCAGCTACAACCATCTGGTTAGCAAGCTTAGCAACGTTTCCGGAACCGATAGGTCCAACATAAACTACTGAACCTGCCATAACCATGAGCATGTCATAGTACTTGTCAAATGTCTCCTTCTTGCCACCAACCATTACAGAAAGTGTTCCGTCGATAGCCTTTGGCTCTCCACCTGATACAGGAGCATCAAGCATATCTACACCGATCTTCTCAAGATCAGCAGAAATCTTCTTTGACTCAACCGGGTCGATAGATGACATATCGATAAGAACTGACTCACCCTTACGGAAGCCCTCAGCAAGACCCTTCTCGTTAAATACAGCTGCACGAACATGAGGTGAGTTAGGAACCATAGTGATAACTACGTCAGCAAACTCAGCAAGATCCTTACCGCATGTACCGGCCTTAGCACCACAGGCAACAACATCATTTACTGCCTCCTGGTTGAAGTCATAAACCATAAGCTCGTGACCGGCCTTTACAAGATTCTTTGCCATAGGACGTCCCATGATACCAAGTCCAAGAAAACCAACTTTCATTACTAAATCCTCCTCGTATAATGTATGATTGTTTAATTAATACCCTTTTCAACCGAGTTATTTTCAACTCGCAAAGTCATGATATTAAATTGACGAATTATTCTCAATTTGTAAAATGGCCAAAATAATCTTCAATTATATCGCTTTCGTCAATTGCAAAAATCCCAACTCATTCCATTCCATTTCATTTCATTAGTATTCATGACATTTCATTTATATTACTCATAATCGTACCCAATACTCTAAGTTTATACTTTTTTTATATATCAGCTGATAGTTCGGATTTTATAAAGCTCTATGTTTGACTCCCTAAAAGATATTTGAAATTGAAGTCAACAATTATAGGTTCATAAATTGACTCACATCTGATATTGCCGAATTTGCAGTCAACAAATTCACTTCTCCATTGTTGACTCAATCCAAGGATTATAAGTATTGCGGTCATGAAACTTCCCTAATATCATTGACTCAATTTTTAATATTATTGAAGTGCGGTCATGGCTCTGTTCAAATATCATTGACCCAATTTTTAATATAATTGGATTGCAGTCCTGAAACTCCCCTAATACCATGGACTCAATTAATAATATATTGAAGCGCGGTCATGATAATGCTCTGAGGTCGTTGACTCCATATGGAAATCACATGTTTTGAGTCATATTGACTGGTTTTTTGTGATACCCAGGAAACGTAAAGAAGCCGGTGGAATCCACCGGCTCCGTGTGAAAGGCTTACATATCACTTCATGAGCACCTTAACCTGTCTCACTCTCTCATCAATGAAATCCGTCCAAACCGTATCGTCAAGATATGGCTGGCTCTCGTGAGTATAGGTCCCGGCCTTATCCAGAATCTCAATCTGATTCGGATGAGACGGAAGTGCGATATCCACATGAATCTTCTTTATCTTCTCCGCATCATTCAGGAACCTCTCCCTGTGTGCCGGAGTAAGCATCTTGCTTGTCTTATAGTACTCATCGTTCATGGTATTGGCACCAACGCCTCCATGCATGGCTACGGTATAAGTTTCACCTGTCACAGGATTCTTCTCATCCCAGAAGAAGCTGGTGCAACCCAGGGTGTGACCCGGTGTAAGCAGAGTTCTGATGGAAATGTCACCAAGAGTGATGGCAACATTATCATCATAATGTCGATCCACCTTTATATGCTGAACGTGCCAGATATCATGTGGCAGCTCAGTTTCCTCCGGATCCTTCTGCATGAATTCATCGTCTTCCTTTGACATGTAGATAGGTGCTCCTGCAAGAGCATGCATGATAGCCGCTCCCCCAAAGTGATCAAGGTGTGCGTGACTTACAAGTATCATCTTGATATCTGTCGGCTTGTGACCAAGCTTATAAATGGAATCCACCAACATATAAGCGCTCTCTGCGATTCCTGTATCAAGAAGTATTAGGCCTGCTCCTGTATCTATGATATATGCACCAACCCAGGTCTGGCCTGCAACATACCAGGTTCTGGGTGACACCTGGAAGGGATCAATGGCAAGCTTCCAGGGTTCCGCACATAGTGTTTCCACAGGATGAGGTATAGATTTTGAAACTCTAAATGGCATTATTCTTTCCACCTTTCATTATTATTAATTCTTCTTCACATACTTCGCATAAAGCGCCTTCAGTATCGGTGAGAAAATACATGCTATGGCAATAAGGTTAAATACACAGGAAATAGGACGTGTAAAGAAGGTTGTTACTGTCTCTGTGTTCTGGAAGGCCTTAAGCATGTTACTTTCCATGGTAGGTCCAAGGATAAATGCAAGGATAAGCGGTGACTGTGGAAGTCCGCCGTATGCCATGAGGCATCCTATAACTGCGAAGAAAAGCATCATTCCGCACTTATAAAGGCTTGAAGAATCAACGTAAGCGCTGATAAGAGAAACCACGATAAGAGCAGGATACATGTAGTGATATGGCACCTTCAGAATCTGAGGGAATACTCTCATTCCGATTGCCTGAAGTACGAAACAAACTGCCGCACAAATCGCAACTACAACGAACATGAGGTAAACGATGTGACCACTGTTCTTAAATACCATCGGACCCATCTCAAGACCGTGAATAGTAAGTGCACCGATAAGAAGCGCAGTACTTGAATCTCCCGGGATACCGAGAGCTGCCATCGGAATCATGGCACCGCCGATGGAAGCATTGTTGGAAGCCTCAGATGCCCATACGCCCTCAGGATTACCTGTTCCGAAGGTTTCAGGATGCTTTGAATTGTTCTTGGCAACAGAATATGCCACAAGGTTTGAGAGACCTGCTCCCATGCCCGGAAGGAAACCGATTCCGAGACCGATAAGGAAGGAACGGCAAATGTTTACGAGATTTTCCCGAATATCAGAGAACTTGATTCCGATTCCCTTTATCATATTTGTGTCTACTTCAGGAAGCGGATCAAAGCCTTTGGCGTGGGCAAGGATCATCATACTTACACCGAAGATACCGATAAGTACGACTGTCATTCCCAGACCGCCCATAAGGTACATATTGTCAAATGTGAATCTTGCCTGGGCATCGATAGGTGAGTAACCCACAGATGCAAGGAGAAGTCCGATACACGCGCTGGTAAGACCCTTCAGCATATTGCCCTTTGAGATGGCAAGCACCATGGTGATAGCCATGAAGCAGAGACCGAAATATTCCCATGGACCGATGGCGAAGGCAATGTTTGCAACTGACTGCGCAAGAAAAGCACCGGCAATGGCACTGAAGAAGGTTCCGATAAAGGAAGCTGTCATACCGATGGCAAGAGCTCTTCCTGCCTGACCCTTCTTAGCCATGGGATGGCCGTCGAAACATGTGGCAACCGATGAAGGTGAACCCGGAATACCCAGAAGAACGGATCCGATGAATCCGCCGGAGCATCCGCCGATCCAGAGGGAAAGAAGGAACATGATGGCCGGGCCTGTTTCCATACCATAGGTAAGCGGCATGAAAAGCATTACCGCCATGGTTCCGTTAAGTCCCGGGATGGCACCGAAGATGATGCCGATGACATTACCCACAAGTAAAAGCAAAAGATTAAACGGGTTTGTGACCTGTGTGATTATAAATCCTGCATTCTCAACCATTTCTCATCCCTCCTTATCCGAATATGCCCATAGGCAGCTGGTATCCAAAGGCAACCTGATAAGCCAGGAAGATAACAAGTGTCATGGCTGCAGAAAATATGATCCTGGAAACCGGTTTTGTTACATAACCCTTTGCATACCATGTGGACAGGCAGTAAAGGTAAATCGGTGTTGAAATAAAGAATCCGATAAACTGCATCGCAAGAATGTATAAAGCGATGGCAGCGATATTGATGATAAGCTTGATCCAGCCCTCTTTTACAAGGAAGGTCTTCTGCTCTTTATTCTTGCAGCCCTCCAGGAAAATGCCTGCACCGCAGATAACGAAACCAACGGCTGCCAGACCCGGTAATGCCTTCGGTCCGGGATAACTTGCTGTAAACGGAACTTTAAAAGTGCTTATCATTGCAAACACAAATATTCCCAATGTAACGATCACTGCACCTGTGATCTGATCTCTTGAAACTTTCATTTTTGTCTCCTGATTATTGCCGATTTATCCATAAATAGAGCCCACATCGTCTCATGGTTCATATGAGCAATGCGGGCTAATGTTTCGATTCAAAACCTTTGTCCTGTATCCGGTCAGGGCCTGAACCTTTATAACGTGACTTGATTATTTCTGAACAAGTCCAAGCTCTTCAACTACAGAGTTGATGTCTGCCTGCTGTTCTGCAAGCTTTTTGGGGCCTTCCTCATATGAAAGGAATTCCATTGCCATACCTGCAGGTTCGAGTACTTCGTTAACAGCATCTGCCTTTGCAGCCTCTGCATATGCATCATAAAGCTTCTTGGCAATGTCCTCGTTCATGTCTTTAGGACCTGCGAAAATGTTGTAGGAAGCCCATGAGCAGTCAATTCCGGACTCGGTCATTGAAGGAACATCAGGAAGAACTGAAGATCTTGCGCCCTCTTCGCCGTTTGTGATAACTGCGAGTGCATTAGCCTTGCCTGACTCAACATACTGCTTAGCCTGGTTAACGTTTACGATGCAGGCATCGATTGTGTTTCCGACAAGAGCTGTAAGCTTCTCTGTATCTGAACCAGCTTCAACATACTTAACCTGAACGCCTGAAGCCTTAGCCATAAGACCTGTGATAACGTGTGTTGTTCCGCCGGTCTCGATACCCATCTTGATCTCTGCTGACTTACCCTTGTTTACGAAATCCTCAATTGTCTTCATATCTGAATCAGCTGAAGTAACAAGAACGTACTGTCCCTTCTCTGTACCCTGGCTTACGCCCCATACCTTGAAGTCGTCATTTGCTGTCTTGTCATAAACCTTTGTAGCTGACTTGATAAGCATTGATGTGTGATACTGAAGGATCTTGGCTCCGTCGCCCTTTGCTGTACGAACTGTCTCCATGGCAACAACTCCGCCACCATCAGTATTGTTTACGATAGTAACATTGGAACCTGTCTTTGCGGCAACCTCCTGACCAAGGGTTCTTGCCATAACATCGGTTCCGCCGCCGGCCTTTGCAGGTACCTGAACTTCGATGCTCTTTGGAAGTTCGCTTGAAGCCTTAGCTCCGCCTGAAGCGCCGCAGCCCATAAGTGCTGCTGACATTGCTGCGATTACGATGCCGGTTAATAATGTTTTCTTATTCATTTTCTCCTCCTGAAATCCATGAAGCCTTTAACAATTTATTTCACTTTTCAAGATGATCATTTTGTATGACCACCCTGAATCCTCATGCATTTAGGGTAATGCTGAGATTAGTTATTTTTAACAACTTGCTGCTTCATTTGTTTATTGACATCAGTATATTTCGAAATTAAACTTAGTAAAACTTAACCAGGATTGGTTGTAAGACTTAATTATATTAAGTTTACATTCAGTATTAAAAATCCTGGGGAATGTATTGTTTTTAATGACAAATTAATATCAATGCCTTTGTGCAAGATGTTTATTTATTGCTTCTTTTTCATGTCTCTTATGACATGAATCAGCTAATTGCATAAACCTTTTTATGTAATTTGTAATGTCAAAGCAAACTAAAAAGATAAGGAAATGAATTGAATGGATCTGAAACCTTTAGAAAACATCATTGCAATTTATAACGAAGAAAGTATCGCAAAAGCGGCTGAAAAAATGTATATGACACAGTCGGCACTTAACCAGCAGCTTCTGAAACTGGAGGCAGAACTGGGCACTCCTCTTTTTGAAAGGCGCTATCATAAGCTGATTCCGACTTTTGCAGGACGTATATATGTGAATGCTGCCAAAAATGTTTTAAAGATAAAAAGTGATACATATAAAATAATTCGAGACAGTGCAAAAAACTCTGTGGGAGAGATTTCAATTGCATGTACACCGGAGAGGGGTGCGTCTACATTTTCAGATATATATCCTCAGTTTCATCAGGAATATCCTGAATTCACTATAAATCTTTCCTGTGCAAGAGTTCCAAAAATGGAGCAGATGCTCCTTCACCGTGAAACAGAATATGCTTTTCTGAGTTATTCCAAGGAACGTCCCTTAAATTCCTCATTTGAACATATAGACTTAGCTCCCGAACATGTGGTATTGGGTCTTCCATCTTCACATCCCCTGGCTCATCTTGCAGGAAACGAAAGCTGGAAAACTCTGCCTCTTATAGACCTTAACCTTATTAAAGATGAAAATTTCATCATGCCTTCCAATGAAACCATGCTCCGGGGAATGCTTGATAAGGTTTTCAACGAATATAACATCCATCCGAAAATCCTTTTTGAGTCCAGCAGTTCTGTCACGGTGCTTAAGATGGCAATAAATCAGATGGGACCTGCTTTCTTTCCTCAGTCCTATGTGAATGAGAATTTTCCTCTTGTCTACTTCCGGATAAAAGAGGATCTCAATTGGATGAGGTGTGTGGCCTATCTGAAGGGAACGTATATCACCACACCTGAAAGGCGGCTCTTCGAGCTTTGGAAGCAGGTAATTTCCAGTCCGTCTATAATCATGGTATAAAATGGTGCGGAGTCCGAAAGCGGCTGCCAGTCAGCCATCGGGGACGGTTCTCGCCGGAGAGAATCGTCCCTGCCGGCGAGAACCGTCCCTGATGGCTTCGATGGTCAAAAAACGGTACTTGATATTCACTATCAAGTACCGTGTCAAAATGCTTGTTAAACTATTACAGAAGCTCCTGATATCCAGGCACATAAAGGTGTCTTGGAATTCCGTCTACCATTACGGCTCCCACATCACCCTGGATAAGAGGACGAACATAAGTGATGAACTCATTGGTTACGTATGTTCCGTCTGCAGTGATCCAGTTTCTAGGAACGAGACGCTCGTCATTAGCGATCTTGTGAACATCCTTAACTTCTGTTCCTGCCTGATATGGATCATCGGAAAGTCTCTGGATAACAACCATCTTTCCGCTGTCGCCTTCGTCTGCTGCCTTCATTGCGGCACCGCCAACCTCATAAGCTTCAAGAATATCAACTCTGGAAGCGCAGTGGCTTGCTGCTCTCTGAAGTGTTGAAAGCTCGATAGAACGTGTCTTGCAGCCGATTTCCTGTGAAAGAACGTTGCAGAGGTATCTTGCTGTTCCTGTAAGCTGCTTGTGTCCGAATGCATCTACATACTCTGTAGCATTTCCAAGCTCACTGATATAGGTTCCGTCTGCTGTATGAATTCCTTCAGATACTGCAATTACAACAGAACGTTTCTTTGCAAGCAGATCTTTACACTTCTGAACAAATGTAGGCACATCAAACGGTAACTCAGGAAGATAGATAGCATCAGGTCCGTCACAGTCCTCACCCTTTGAAAGTGCTGCCGCACCGGTGAGCCAGCCTGCATTTCTTCCCATGATCTCAACAACGATTACCTGTCCCTTGCTGGTCTCAAGGCTCCATCCGTCACGGATGATTTCCTTTACAGAGGTTCCGATGTACTTGGCTGCTGAACCATAACCCGGAGTATGATCTGTCAAAGCAAGATCATTATCAATAGTCTTTGGACATCCGACAAAGCGAACGTCTGAACCTGTTACGATTGCATAATCGGAAAGTTTCTTGATGGTATCCATAGAGTCATTACCACCGATATAGATGAAGCAGTCGATCTCAAGGTCTTCGAGAATCTTGAAGATCTTCTCATATACTTCCTTGTTCTCATAGATATCAGGAAGCTTATATCTGCAGGATCCGAGATATGCTGATGGAGTTCTTTTCAAAAGCTCTGCATCAAGACCTGTACGGATATGATCTGAGAGATCAATGTATCTTCCTTCCAAAAGTCCCTGAACACCGTGAAGCATTCCGTATACCTTATTGTAACCTCTGTCCTTAGCTGTTCTGAAAACGCCTGCCAGAGATGAATTGATGGCCGCTGTTGGGCCTCCGGACTGTCCAACTATAACATTTCTCTTTACTTTTTTGCTCATATGGTATCCCCAACCTTTCCTGCACTCCCCTGGTGCAACTTATTATTGGTACATTATACCATAAAATTTATCGATTTCGAAAAATAATAGGATATTTTTTCCAATTTTCTCCGATAAAGAGACAGATCAGCCCGGCCCTGACAGGCCAATACATGAACTCCGGTCTTTTTTCTCAAACAGAAAGACAGGTCAGCCAAATGCCAACCTGTCCCTGAGCTTTTATGATCAGTAAATTGCATTAATCTGCATTCTTTGTTATAACAATTGGCCAGACAGCCACAACGAAAAACCACATTAGAAATCGTGCAATAAAGTGTCCCCAATGACCGCCAAGGGCAGCTACGATTGTAGCCGGTGCAAAGAACTCTTTCCAGGAATATGTAATCAGGAATCCAACGAATCCTAAAATCGGCAGATTCTTTGACCCTTCCGGTATTTCGTATTTTATAAAATGTCTTTCAAAATAGCTGCCTGCCAAAAAGCCGGTAAATGCGCCGCAGGCCTTAAATGTATCATTCATCATCTTGGCCGGATCCACCAGAAGCTTCCCGTCTACATAATCCATGGGGTACGGCTTCACCATGATATAAATCAATGCAGCTATAACCACCAAAAGACCAATAAAGGACAACCCGTCAAGCTTCTTTTCATCACCATCTATTTTCTCATTAGCTTTATCAACTGCAATAATAATGATCAATGTAGAAGCAAATCCAACAACAACATCCTGCGGAGTATGTACACCGAGAAAATTTCGCGAAAAACCGGTCAATGCTATAAGAACACCGCCCAATATGGCAAGCCACCTGCGTACGTCTTTTTGCCATAAAGTAATGGTTCCGTATACAGCCGTCGCCTCAGTAGTATGTCCACTGGGAAAGGAGTATCCCGTGGCGGCAACCTTGGAATCTCCCGCCGGTTCTATGAGATCGGAACGTATCCAGGGACGGTACGCACATACAGTCAGTTTGATGATTCCATTCAAAAGTCCCGCCAAACCGAAGGTAGTGATAAACCTATATCCCCATTTCTTGTCAACACACCAGAAAATAAAAAACGGCAAAAATGGCATCAGATCTACCGCCACCTTTGAAATACCGTTAAAAAACTCATCAAACACTCCGCCGGAAGCATTTCTTAGTTCCTGAAGCCATAACAGATACTGAATATCCATTGATTTCCCTCCTTATAGATGGTCTATTCTATGTGCTTACTTCGACAAATTTCCAAAAGATTATAAACATTTAATCATTGGAAAACCATCGGTGACGGTTCTCATCGGCGAGAACCGTCACCATTGGCACTACAATATGGTATAATCTAATTCAGTTATTAAGTTATTGTTTAAATAAAGGAGGGCTTCCATGAAAACCGACGTGATCACAGTAGACAACAAAGGTGATTCTCTTCAACTTGCACTGAACAGGATTGAAGGTCTTGCAAATGCCGTTACCAAATCAGATAAAAACGGTCATTACCTGAGACTCATGGCAGAAGAACTCTTTGGTATAGTAAGTGCAAATGCCGGCGATTTTACCGCCAAGTTCTGGGCAGAAAACCAAAACAGGAATTTCCGTATAGTACTTGAGGCTGATGCAAAAGAGCTCCCGGATGAAGCAAAAAAAGACCTCCTGTCTATTTCTTCCACCGGTGAGAACTCCGAAGACTCCGGCATCATGGACAAGATCGGTTCCCTCTTTTGTTTCTTTGCAAAAGGCGGCAATGCAGATAATGTCAAAACCTTCGACTGCGGCTACAACGAATCCTCCGGTGATATTTCCTGGTCCCTCAAAGACTACAAATCCACAATAAAAAACAAGAACCTTGACGCATCCCTTGAGGAATTGTCAAAGTCCGTAATCGCCAACATCGTAGATGACATCAAAGTCGGAGTAAAAGATAAAAAAGTTAAAATTGAAATTTTCAAAACATTTTGATTAAAAAATTCCGTCAGGGATGAACACGTAAGTGTACATCCCTGACGGAATTTTTGAACGTAATGTACTTTCAACGCAGTGGGGCGTTGACATGAAGACTCATTTTTTTCGTCCGGAAAGCCACAGACTCCCGTCATCATGAAGACTCATTTTTTCGTCCGTCTTAGAAAGCCTAAATCATCTCACAAGACAAGGCTTCTTATGATCGTATTTCCATCCGGGAATCAAATACTGCATTGACTTCGCATCATCTCTGTCATGGCTTGGAAGACTGTTGTACAGCTTGTTAGCCTCCATAACCCTCTCCATGTTGAGATGAACTCCGAGACCCGGTGCCTCAGGAACCTGAAGCTTACCGTCAACGATCTGCGGTGTATCATACAGGAGATTCTGGCCATCCTGCCAGATCCAGTGAGTATCCAGAGGAGCAGGTGCACCAACCGCTGCAGCACCAACCTGTGCAAATGCAGCAAGGGTGATATCAAAGTGATTGTTTGAATGAACACCCCATGTAAGTCCCCAGGAATCCAGAAGCTGTGACATACGGATAGCACCGTCAAAACCCCAGAAATGAGGATCCGCAAGGATGATGTCGCAGGCATTGAGACTTACAGTGTGATAGAACTGACGCCAGTCGGTAGCAATCATGTTCGTAGCCACCTGGAATTGTGTTGCATTCTTAAACTCACGCATGATCTCACGGCTTGAATAACCTGCCTCAGGACCGCAAGGGTCCTCCATATAGGTGATGACATTATGCATATCCTTGCAAAGGTCGATGGCCTCCTTAAGGCTCCATGCACCATTCGGGTCAATGTTTATACGTGCATTCGGAAAACGCTTCTTAAGTGCTCTGCAGGCCTCCATTTCATCAGCGCCTGCCAGAACTCCGCCCTTAAGCTTGAAGTTCTTGAAGCCATACTTCTCTGTAAGAGCTTCTGCCTCTTCAACGATTCTTTCGGGAGTAAGTATCTCTTCTCTTCTTAAACGGAACCAGGGATCCAGACTGCTGCTCTCATCAAGATACTGCATATCTCCTGCAGGAACCTTCTTCTTGTCGGAAACATAGAAAAGATATCCAAGCATCTCAACCTCTTTACGCTGCTGGCCCTCTCCGAGAAGGTCACACATGGGAACATTGAGATACTGTCCCATAAGGTCAAGCATGGCACACTCGATGGCCCACTCACTCTTTACTACAAACTTAAGCTTTGAAATATCCAGTGTCTGTATGCCCTCTCCGTCATCTGCGGCAGAAGGATTTGCAGCCTTATGTATTTTCTGAAGGATCTGTCGATACTTTGATATGGGCTGTCCCTCTACAAGAGGTCTTACAGCATTTAAGCAGTCACAGGTGTAGTCGCCACCGTGAATCTCGCCGATACCCTGATGGCCGGCATTATCCTCAAGTATAACTAAGTTTCTAGTAAAACATGGCGCATGACAACCTGATAATGTCATCATCATGCTGTCATATCCCGCAACAGGAATCACCTGCATTTTGGTAATAATTGGTGAATCAGTCATTGTAATAACCCCCTCTATAAACGCATTATTATCGTCGTTTATTTCTGAATAACATATGCAGAAATGGTCGGCTCCATGTATTGAGATCATCGATTCCTTTGAATATACTAATCTGAATACCTGTGCAGTTTTAGAATAAAAAAAACAAAACCCGATGTAAAACTCTTAATACTAATACATGATTAAGCAGTTCTTATATACGGGTTTTGTTTTAAATGATTTAACTCAGAATCCCGGCAAGTTCCAGAATCATTTTAAGTTCCGGATACGGATCAAAAGTTATGCTCTTTTCTGTAGGTGCGGCACTTGTAGATACTGCCATCGCAAGGAATCTGCTGCGAATGTAAACGTCCATAACATTACCTCGTACACTTACAGCTGTATTACCGGGAGTATATTTGTCAAGATCTTCATATCTCACGATAAATTTTTCAGGAGGCATTTTTTCCGATTTTGTCAATGTTGTTTCATCTTCTATAGCATTATTTTTATTGTCAGCATTATCTTCATCGGTATCTCCCACAGCTTTATCACAGCTTCCGACATACAGATAATAGTTTCCTGCAAGACCAACATCCCCGGAAGGTATCTTATTCAGATTATTCTGTTCTTCATAGAATTTCTGCTGCATAACAGTTGGTACGGCATTGTCTTCAAATAATCTGAAATTGTAACCGGTATCCTTCGGAAGCTCAATATGTGTCCAGCATCCGCAATTCTGGAATACTCTGTTCCTGCCCTTTGTACCGTTATCCTTTAGTTTAAAATCTTCGCTAATGACTACATCTGAAACAGTAACCTTCATTCCATGATATTCTCCATGTACCGATTCATAGAATGATACTCCGTCCTCTCTCTGAAGTACAGGAACAAGCTGTGCCTCTTCAAGCTCCTTTCTTGTCAGATGTTCAGTCCCTTTATTCTTTACCTCTTCGGTTCCCAGAAACCTCCCGACAGTTAAAAGAATATTGGCTTCATTTACGTTGGATATATACTGTTTTTCAAAGGGTCTCAAATAAAAAAGGTGATAAGCAACGGCAGCAACAAGAAGTCCGAAGCTCACGTAGTATTTCTTTACTATTATGGCTATTACAGCGATAATGAGAATTCCGATAAGTCCGAAGGCTCTGAACTTAAAACTCTTATGCTGTTCCTGAAGATCTTTTACTGTATCAGTTAATGTTTCAAACTTTACTCTTTTCATTATTTCTCCTGATATCCCACCGAAAAACGGTCTTTTCTACTTTGAATGACATACTTTTGAATATATCAACTTATCTGACAGTCACTTATCAATTATACTCATTAAAGTCTGCAATAAAACAACTTTTTGTTTCTTGTACGATTATTGATATAACAGATTCGTGACAATTCAACCAGTGGTACATTGGTGTGTTGGTAAAGGTAAGACGGGGCAGGGTCTCATGTATGTCTATAAAAAATCGGGGATACGCCCTAAGCGCATCCCCTAATTAATCAAAAGCAATTTTTAAATAATTGTATGCACTAAGGCATTATTTCAAATAGCCTGCAGTCCGCATTATCAGCCTGCTGCTTCAGCCTTTTTCCTAGCCTTCTGCTTACGGTCATCCATAACTGCATAAACGATGGATGCGATTATAAGTACCCAGATAACCCAGCCGATAGGTCTTGAGAAGAATACAAGAAGTGATCCCTTTGATGCGGATACTGCCTGGATGAAATAGTTCTCAAGGTCCTTACCAAGGATAAATCCGATAAGGAAGCAGGTCTTTGGAATACGGATCTTTCCGAAAAGATATCCTACAACACCGGCAAAGAGAAGTGACCATACATCAAACATTCTTCCGTTCTTTGCAGCATAAGCACCAACAACACAGATCATGATGATAACAGGATACAGTCTCTGTCTCGGGATATAAATAATCTTTGATATCCACTTGATAGGATAGAACATGCAAAGGAACATTATGATGTTGCAGAGAAGCATTGCAATAAGGATCTGATGCCATGTTTCTGTATTCTGTGTGATAAACAGAGGTCCAACCTGAATACCCTGTAGCATAAATGCTGAAATAAGGACAGCTGTTGTTGAGTCACCGGGGATACCAAGTGAAAGAAGCGGGATCATGGCTCCACCTGTAAGACCATTGTTTGAACTCTCAGATGCTACAAGTCCCTCAGCAACACCTGTACCCAGAAGCTCCGGATGCTTTGACCAGCTCTTGGCCTGTGAATATGCAAGAATTGATGCTGCGGATCCGCCTACACCGGGAAGTACTCCCATAAAGGTTCCGATCAATGCAGAACGAACAACATTTACACCCTGACCCTTAAAGTCAGCCATTGAGAACTTTGTTCCGGAATTGTTTCCGTCAACCTTCTCAATCTTAAACCTCATGCCCTCTTCGGCTTCCTCAAATATCTGAGATATAGCAAAGAGTCCGATAAGAACGGGCAGGAGCTGAAAACCGTCTGACAGGTATGGCTTTAGTGAAAGAGGAACCATACGATAATTGTTGTTTACACTGAACATTCCAATGAGGGAAACAAGTACTCCCAAAAATCCCGAAAATACACCTCTCAGCATCTGTCCGTTTGAAAGAGCTGCGATAACTGTAAGTGCAAAAAGGATGATAAGGAACTTTTCAACTGCAGAAAACTTCAAAGCAGCGGCAGAAAGAAGCGGTGTGAAAAGAGCAAGAGCAAGAAGAGAAATGATTCCTCCGAAGAAGGATGAAACGATACCTACTTTAAGGGCTCTCTCACCTTCGCCACGTTTCGCCATAGGATATCCGTCAAATGTAGTTGTAATTGATGACGGAGTTCCCGGAATATTGATAAGGATAGCAGGTACAAGTCCGCCTGAGATACCGCCTACATAAAGACCTAAAAGAAGATATAAGGCAGGTACAAGGTCATAAGCATAAGTCATAGGCAGGAATACCGCTACCGCCATAGTTGCTGTCATACCCGGAATGGCACCAAAAATGATTCCGGCAATGACACCAAGTACTGCAAGTAAAATATTAGTAATCATTGTTTGCCACTCCTTTAGTAAATAGTGAATCCATAATCCACGAATGTTATCGTGAACATACCGTTTGGAAGAGTTATCTTGAAAAATACACCGAACGCAATGCTGACTATCAAAGAAGCCACTACCGCGATCAAAAGGCTGATTCCTATTGATTTAGGACTTGTTCCGGCATAAAGAATATTGAAAAGAAATACAAAAATTATACTGGTAAGTGTAAATCCGATGATATCAAGAGTAATGATATAACCTGCAAAAAGGATCAGTGTACCAAATAGTTTTATAAAATCAGGATTTTCTTTAAAGAACTTCTTCGGCATTGTGAAAAATGCTTCACCCTTTGCCAGCCGCGCACGTCCTTCAGTTATAATGATAGCTGCAAGAAGAACGATCAGAATACCTATGACGATCCTTGGAACTATCCAGTGCTCGGTAGAATAAACTACATTTATCATATATTTTCCCCTTATATGTAAGTTGCCTTTTCACATATTTTATTTGCTGGTGAAAAGGCAACTCTGCAATATTTTATCTCATAGGTAACCGCGACTATAGCATTACCCAAATTTCAATTAAGCTGTGATTTCGTCAAGGTTTGGAGCCTGCGCGATGATCTCTGCACACATGTCACGCTTATCAAGGATGAACTGCTGTGAAGCCTCTAAGCCTACCTCATCCTCAGAAAGAACTGTGTAGTAAAGCTTCTTCATATCAGCCTGGAAATCAGGATCATTTACAACCTTCTTCATAGCTGCTTCGTACTCAGCAAGTACGTTTGCATCTGTATCCTTAGGGAAGTACATTGCAAAATCCTTAGGGAAGTCAAATGGCTTTCCGTTAAATTCAACACCGTCATCTGCCATAGACTGAATATCAACGCCTTCTACAGTTGAACCTGAATCAAACATATTCATAGCAAGCTGTGCTTCAACACCGTCAAGTGTATACTGCTCAAATGCTGATGTATCGCCATAGATTACGTCTGCATTTCTGTCCCAAAGTCTCTGAAGCTTCTCAGCTGTTGTACCACCAACGATTGCCTTGATTCTGCTTGCAACCTCATCTCCCTCTTTTGCCTTAACATCAAGGTAGTAAGCTGCAAATGCAATGTGTGATGTTCCACCTGCTTCAATATTGAAAGAAACAGTCTTGTCAGGATTTGCCTTAAGATACTCTGTTACATCCTTAAGTGATGTCCATCCGCTTTCCTTTGCTGCACCGAAACAAGCTCCCGGGTTACGACCGAAACGTGGTCCGATTGTCATATTCTCAAGAGAATATTTCTCATCAACTGCTCCGAAAAGAACTGACATATATGTCATATCATGGAACATCATAACAGTCTTTCCATCGCCCTTTGCTGTCTGCATCTCCTCAAGAGCTGCTGCATTTCCTATGGCATCAACTTTACCGTTGAAGCCCATATACTTTGAAAGATATCTTGTAACAACATCAGCCATCATGTATGAATCACCGGATGTAGATGTTGAACCGATAACTACTCTTACATTCTGTCCCTTTAATGATGATTCTCCATCTGCACTCGCTGCAGGAGCTGCTGACTCACCGGATCCTGCTGCCTGTGTTGCTGCTGCGGCTGCAGTGGTTTCTGTTGATGAAGATCCTCCACCAACCTGGATTCCACCGGATGATCCGCAACCGGCAAGAATACTCATAGCCATAGCACCGGCCAATACTACTGATAATAATTTTTTCATTGTTTAATCCTCCTTATAAACAAGACCTTGTACTCAGGTCAAAATATACTTTGTTTCCATTTGTCTTCAACGAAACAGATTTCCCAATCCAGCATCTGAGCTATTTCATTATGAATATTTAAATCCCCGATTATCTAACCATGCAGGGACGCTTGTTATCGAACTTCCATCCCGGGATGAGATACTGCATTCCGATAGCATCGTCACGTGCTCCGAGACAGTTATCAATGTAAAGCTTGTTTGCCTTCATGATCTGATCACGGTCAACCTCAACTCCAAGTCCCACAGTCTTGTCGATATCGTTAATGCATCCGCCTACGATCTGCATAGGGTTCTTTGTAAGGCGCTCTCTGCCTTCCTGCCAGATCCAGTGTGTGTCGATTCCGTTAAGCTTGCCGGGAACTGCAGCTGCACACTGTGCCACCATTGCAAGTGAGATATCGAAGTGGTTGTTTGAGTGGCAGCCCCACATAAGACCGAAGTCATTGCAAAGCTGTCCGACACGTACAGAACCTTCCATTGTCCAGAAGTGTGGATCTGCAAGAGGAATGTCTACACTCTTAAGCTGGATGCAGTGTCTCATCTGTCTCCAGTCTGTGTCGATCATGTTTGTGGCTGTCGGCATTCCTGTCTCCTGCTTGAACTCAGCCATGATCTCACGTCCTGAGAAACCATTCTCTGCGCCACATGGATCCTCAACATAAGCAAGAACCTTCTTAAGAGCAGGCGCTACGCGGATAGCTTCTGCAAGGCTCCAGCAGCCGTTAGGATCAAGGTCTACTCTTGCATTCGGGAATGCTTCTTTAATAGCTGTTACAGCCTTAACTTCCTCATCCGGCTGAAGAACACCACCCTTAAGCTTGAAATCTTCAAAACCGTATTTCTCATGAGTTGCTTTTGCAAGAGCTACAATGTGCTCAGGATCCATAGCCTCCTCATGGCGGAGTCTGTACCAGTCACAGTCTGAATCAGGCTCTTCCTCATATGGAAGATCTGTCTTTTTTCTGTCTCCTACATAGAAAAGGTAAGAAAGGAATCTTACTGATGTTCTCTGAAGTCCGTCACCCATAAGTGATGCTGCAGGAACCTCAAGGAATTTACCCATAAGATCAAGGAAAGGAGCTTCGATAGCAGTAACAACATGTACTCCTGTACGAAGATCGAAGGTCTGAAGACCTCTTACGTCATCCTTGATGTTTTCATCAAGCCATGCTCTTACCTTGTTAAGAGTGTTTTTGTAATCAGAAATCTTTGTTCCGATTACCAGATCCTTAACTGCCTCAAGAGCATTTGTGATCTTCTGTCCACCGGGAACCTCACCAACACCTTCAACACCATTTGAATCTGTAAGGATAACAATGTTTCTTGTAAAGTATGGTGCGTGAGCTCCTGAAAGATTAAGCTCCATACAATCGTGTCCTGCTACTGGAAATACTTCCATTTTTGTAATTGTTGGAATCATTTTTACTCTCCTTGTTTATCTATAAAACTCTGCGTTTGTTTCGCGCTTTCTTATTTATGATTGAAGTTTAACTTATGGATAAGTCTAAGTAAAACGGGAAAAACTGATAGTTCAATAAGCTATACTTATGGATAGTGTTTGTTCAATAAGTTTTGCTATTAGTTAATCTAATAACAATATTAGAAAAACTTAAATTTAACTCGATGACATTATTATTACTTATGTATTATTTAAAGCCGATTTGATTTTGACCATATAATGCTTAAATGATAAACTCATTTAAAGGATCCCGGTCTGTCAAATCAATAAACGTAACCGGGTTTTTATCGTACAGATTGACATCTGAATGACGGCTATAAACAGCGAAAAACTTGCATCAGTATAGAAGCCAATTAGCTCTGCAACTTTATGTCAGATATTAAAGCTCCCAAAAGCAGCATTAATAGAGGAGAATAGTATGGATTTCAGAATTTGCGAATATATTGTGGAAATCGAAAAAGAAGAGAATATTACAAGAGCTGCCAAGAATTTGTTCATTTCACAGTCAGCACTTAATCAGCAATTACTAAAGTTAGAAAAGGACCTTGGAACCCAGCTTTTCTTCCGTTCAAGGACTGACTGGCATCCTACAGAAGCCGGGAAGATTTATCTGGAGGGAGCCAAAAAGGCTTTACTGATAAAGCGGGAAACCTACAAAAAAATCCATGATATCACAAATGCCGGTGAATCCGACCTGAAAATAGGACTCACAACAGGAAGAGGTATCCGTATGTTTACCTCCATTTATCCTGAACTTCACTCAAAATTTTCAAATCTTATTTTTACACCAATAGAAATGGGAGTATATAAACAAAGAGAAGCACTAAAGAACGGTGACATCGACATAGGCTTCGTGACACTCAGATACGATCAGCGTGGTAATTTTGATTATACATTAATTGGTAAAGAAGAAATGGTTGTTTTGGTCCCTTCTGTGCATCCTATATGTTACGATTACATATGCGTTGACGGGCAACTTCCTATCATTAATCTAAAATCCCTTGAGTACGAACCTTTTACTCTTATGTCTTCTAAATCCAGTAACCGTCAGATAGTGGATGACATTTTCAGTCGCAGCGGATTTATACCTTCCATAATGATGGAAACCAACAATACAGCCAGCATTACTTCCCTCGTTGAGACTTCACTATGCTGTGCTATCATTCCAAGGTATTATGCAGATACTGAGAGTGATAAATATAAATGCTTCGCTCTCCCAAGCCACCCCTCCTGGGATTTGTGTATAGCCACCCGTAAGGGTTCCTACCTTACAGATGCTGAGAAAGAATTCATTAAACTATCGAAGCAATATTGGAAAGAACATCTTATACCGATTCAGTCGAATTAATTTAATATAGTTAACTATACTCGATTTTACAATACCTGTCTCGGCTCCGTTTAAGCAAATACTTTACCCGAGTATCGATTTCAATACTAAAATAGCCCATCAATGCTTAGTACCTACCCCAAAATGTCAGACCAAAATCTAACAATTGGAGGTCGGCACATAAGCATCGATGGGCTTATATATTTTATAATCAGGTTATTGGAGCCGGATTGAATACGCAGAGGTCATTAGCAAAACCATACTGCTCGGTGTAAGGCTTCTTGATTCCTGATGCAACATCCAGGATGAAATCCAGAAGTTCTTCGCCCTGCTCTGCGATGGTCTTGTCACCAACTGCAGCGGGGCCTGCATTGAAATCAATGATATCGAACCACTGATCCTTCATCTCGTTTCTGGAGCAAAGCTTGATTACAGGTGCAGCAGCAAGACCGTAAGGTGTGCCGCGGCCTGTCATGAATACTTCAAGCCCCATTCCGGATGCAAGCTGTGAAGGTCCGCATACAAGATCTGACGCAGGTGTTGCGGCAAAAATCTCACCATGCTTTGTGGGACGGTCTCCGGGTGAAAGCACCTCAACTATAGGTGATGAACCGGACTTTGCGATGGAGCCCATGGACTTCTCGATGATATTGGAAAGACCACCCTTCTTGTTTCCGGGTGTGGTATTGGCGCCACGGTCAACACCGCCGTTTCTCAAGTAGCTGTCATACCACTTCATCTCCTCTACAAGTCTCTTACCGACTTCTTCGTTTATACATCTCTCAGCTATGAACTGAACGCCGTCTCTTACTTCGGTAACCTCGGAGAACATAACTGTTCCGCCACCGGAAACTATAAGATCCGCAGCATATCCGGCTGTAGGATTAGCTGTGATTCCTGAGAATGCATCTGAGCCTCCGCACTGCATACCAACCAGCAGGTCTGAAAGCGGGAGCTCCTCTCTCTTTCTTTCGTTAAGGATCTTAAGCTTCTTTTCTGCCATTTCAATGATGGCATCCATCATAGCCTGGTATCCCTTGTGTTCCTGAAGAACTATAACATTATCCTTATTGTTAAGCTCGGGCCACCACTCGCAGAAACGGTCTACCGTGAACTTCTCACAACCAAGACCCACAAGCATGAATACGCCGCCGAAATTCGGGTGCATTGCAATATTTCTGATGATCTTCTGCGGAATGTAAGCATCCGGTGCATCAATGGCAACGCCGCAGCCGTAAGGATGATTGATAGCCACAACGTCGTCAACATTAGGATACTTGGGAAGGATTTCTGCCTTTATCTTCTTTATGGCAACATTGAGAACACCGGCAACGCACTGTACTGTGGTGTTAATGCCGAGAATGTTTCTGGTGCCTGCATAGAAACCGTTTGGATTTTTATATCCCATCCAGGTAGTTCGCTTGGGCTTCGGAAGATCTGTCCTGATATTTGTGGCAAACTTCATGCTGTCAAGATCGGGAGCCGGCGCCATAATGAGATTTTTCTCATTTACCCAGCCGCCTACAGGGATATCCTCTGAGGTGGTTCCGAGGCAGACACCGTATCTAATAACCTCTGTACCTTTCTTTAATTCCTTTAATGCTATTTTATGTGCCTGAGGAATATCAACCGCAGTTACAACACCCGGCATAACCTCTGTTCCCTTAGGCAGGTCATTAATTACAATGGCAACATTATCCTTTTCTGTTATCTGGATACATAATCTTTTGGCCATATGAACCTCCGTATCTATTATCATTTACAAAACTTTTCGTTCCGTGTAGAATAAGTATAATTTCATCGATAAGATAAGTAAAATTAATTAATGTGAATCTTCTATAAGTTTTGCTAATTTGCAATCAGTGGCCGCTCTACCTGAAATCTGTTTACCTGATATCAGGATATAACGGCTCTCATCGAGGAGATAATGGATACTAAATTAATTGAGTATATAATCAAGATAGCCGATGAAGGCTCCATAACAAAAGCGGCTGAGAAGCTTTTCATCACTCAGTCAGCATTATCGCAGCAGCTTCAGAAGCTGGAGAAGGAAGTCGGCACTCCCCTTTTTGTCAGAAGCAAAGCTGCCTGGGCACCAACCCCTGAAGGTCAGATATATTTGGATAATGCAAGGGAAATGCTTAGGATCAAGCAAAAGACCTACACCATCATTGCCGATATGGTTAATAAACACAATGGCTATCTCTCCGTAGGTATGACTCCGGGAAGAGGCTTCGATATGTTTTCCTATGTTTATCCCATATTCCATGATAAGTATCCTGAATTCACCGTGGAGCCTCGTGAATTAAGTGTTAAACAGCAGCAGGATGCCGTTCATAAGGGAGAACTGGACATAGGCTTCGTTACTCTGACAGACGCGCAAAAGACCGCTGACGAATATATCGATCTTTTCAAGGAAGAAATATATCTCGCCTTACCTGCGGATTATCCACTCAGTAAAGAATATCTTCAGTCAGATGACAAGTATCCTACGGTTCCGCTTACTGCTTTACAATATGAGCCCTTTGTTATGATGTACAAAGAATCCACCATTCGTAAGATGGTGGATCAGATATTCCGTGATGCAGGTTTCGCTCCTACCGTCCTTTTCGAAACCTCAAGTAATATGACTATTCTTTCGATGATAAAAGCACGACTTGCCTGCGGCCTCCTGCCTTATCATTATGTGAAACAGAAGCCTGATGGTATAATGTTCTTCAGACTTCCCTTCAGGCCAACCTGGAAAGTATGCGTGACTTATCAGAAGAATGCTTACCTTAGCAAGGCCGCAAAGGATTTCATCGATCTGGTAACGGAGTTCTGGACGAAGGAATAAACGCCATAAAACTTAAGCCGGAACGCATCCATTTTATAATGATGCGCTCCGGCTTAAATTTTACCTGGATTTTCTACAACTCCGGCAGACAGCAGATATCATTTTAGCTATTTTCAGAACCGCTTACGATTTTTTATCTTGCCACTTCGTAATAGCGGATACGAAGGCCTTCCTCCACTCTCATTCCTTCTCCGATAAACTGGTTAGTATGAAGATATGTTGCAAGCTTTTTAGAGTCTGTAATGAATTTAGGAGTGCTGATCCACGGCTTTGGTCTTTCTCCGTTTGTGAACCATGCGTTGTTTTCAAGATAAATGTGGCAGTCATTGCCATCAGCATCTTTTCCTGTAAGCATGTATCTTGCGGACATATGTCTGACACCTGCCTGATTAGTAACCTGAGTGTCTACACCGCAGGGCTCGATGATTCCGTTAAAGATATCACTCTTGACCGTGCCTCCAAAAGGTATCATCTTAACATGGCCTATTTCACTGTCAAGCTCCACGGTTTTATCAGGGAATGTTTCAACCATAAGCTCCATCACGAGTTTGCCTTTTTCCATTTTGTTCCTCTCTCTATTTATCTTTTTACTTCGAACTACATTTTACCCGGCTATTTTACTCCCAAACTTAAGACAAAGTAAAAGTCACGAAACTACTGCATCAATTATTTTTTCTTATACCAAAGGCATGGGCTCAATTTCGCCCATGCCTTCTTTTCTATCAATCTTTTATTTCCGAAATCTCTTCCGATGTTGTTTCCCAGATTTCGTACAGCTCTTCCAGTCTCGCATCGTTCTTCTCGTGCTCCTTGTGGAGTTCCATGAGTTTTCCTACATCCGCTGCGATATCCGGATTCTGGTATTCATCATCCAGCACCTGATTTCTTGCTTCAAGCTTCTGTATCTCATCCTCTGTAGATTTGAGTGTTCTCTCAAGTCTCTGAAGATTCTTTTTGAGCTCCTTCTGCTGAAGCCAGTCTGTTTTCTGCTCGGATTCCTGAACGGTCACAGGCTGAACCGGGACTGCACCCTTATTGTCGGCATTGTCAGTTCCTGCAGCTCCGTATCTTCTCACATCCTCTTTCTTTTCGAGGTAGTAGTCATAGTTTCCGATGTAATTGTCAAAGCGGTTCTCGAAAAGCTCCAGTATACGGCTTGAAGTTTTGTTTATGAAATATCGGTCATGCGATACGTAAAGTACAGTTCCCTCGTAATTGTTTATGGCGTCCTCCAGAACCTCTCTACCCTGAATATCCAGGTGGTTCGTAGGCTCATCCAGGATCAAGAAATTGGCATTACTCAGCATAAGCTTTGCAAGTGATACACGTCCCTGCTCACCACCGCTGAGATCCCCTATACGCTTATATACGTCATCCCCACGGAACAGAAAAGCTGCAAGAACATTACGAACCTTTGTGTTATTGAGATACGGATACTCATCCTGAATTTCATCAAAGATGGTCTTATCCATATGAAGTACTGCATGTTCCTGATCGTAGTAACCGATCTCAACATTGGCGCCCAGCTTAAAGGAGCCTGTATCTGCATCCACCTGCTGGTTTAGAATTTTAAGCAGCGTTGTTTTTCCGGTTCCGTTTGCACCGATCACAGCAACATGTTCACCACGCTTTATTTCAAAAGAAATATTGGAGAACAATGTCTTATCATCAAATGCCTTGCTGAGATCCTTAACTGAAAGAACATCATTTCCTGACTGAACACTTGGTGTAAGGGCGAGCCTCATTTCATTGTCAAGCTCTACCGGCTTATCAAGAAGCTCTACCTTGGCCAATGCCTTCTCCCTGGACTCTGCTCTCTTAATAGACTTTTCTCTGTTGAACTGTTTAAGCTTGTCTATTACCGCCTGCTGATGCTGTATCTCCTGCTGCTGATTGAGATAAGCCTTAAGTTCCGAATCACGGATCTGCTTTTTCTTAACAGCATACTCTGAATAATTTCCCTTATACATGCGGGCTTTTCCGTTATCCAGGTCAATGATCTTGGTCACCACATGGTCAAGGAAATATCTGTCGTGGGAAACCAGAAGAACAGCCCCGTCATAACGCTTAAGTACCTTCTCCAGCCACTGGATGGATTCTATATCAAGATGGTTTGTGGGCTCATCCAGGATCAAAAGATCCGGCTTATCCTGAAGTATCTCTTCCAGTCTTTTTCTTGTTTTCTGCCCACCGGAGAGAGTGTCAAAATCGTCAACGCCGGTTTCGATGTCGGCATGCTGCTGAGCGAGATATCCTATTTTCTTGTCTTTCGAAAACGCAATGACAGTTTCGGAATCGTCAGGTTCCTCCACTCCCAATATACAACGAATAAGCGTCGTCTTGCCGGAACCGTTGATTCCGACAATCGCCGCTTTTTCTTTGTCCTCAAGATGGAAGGTTACGCCTTTGAGGATCTGTTTTCCTATATAGGTTTTATTTAAATTGGCAATATTAAGTATCATATTATTTCTGCGGCACGCCTTTCATGGAAAGGGATATCTTTTTCCGATCCTTGTCAACGGAAAGGACTTTTACATTTACGATGTCTCCAACCTTCACTACGTCAAGGGGGTGCTTGACGAATTTGTCGGCGATCTGGGAGATATGTACGAGGCCGTCCTGGTGAACTCCGATATCTACAAAGGCACCGAAGTCGATGACGTTACGGACTGTTCCGGCAAGTACCATTCCGGGGGTGAGGTCATCAAAATCAAGGACATCGGATCTTAATACAGGAGCCGGTACATCCTCACGGGGATCACGTCCGGGTTTTGCAAGTTCCTTTACTATATCCTGAAGTGTATATTCTCCGACGCTCATTTTCTTTGCAAGCTCGGGTATGGATGCCTTTGCCTCTTTGAGTTTTTTCTCAATGTCTCTGGTATTACCATTCTTAACGTCTTCGGCAGTAAATCCCAAAAGCTTCAAAAGCTCTTTTGCTGCTTCGTAACTCTCCGGATGAACCGAAGTCATATCCAGGACATCCTCTCCGTCACGGATGCGGAGGAAACCTGCACACTGCTCATAGGCTTTTGGTCCAAGCTTGGGAACCTTCAGAAGATCTTTTCTGGAGGTGAAAGCACCGTTCTCTTCACGATATGCAACGATATTCTTTGCGATATTCTTGTTTACACCTGAAACATACTCAAGGAGTGAGAATGAAGCTGTATTGACATCTACACCTACCTTGTTAACACAGTCTTCCACAACGTTTCCGAGCTGCTCTCCAAGCTTTGACTGGTTCATATCATGCTGATACTGGCCGACACCGATGGACTTGGGATCGATCTTAACAAGCTCTGCCAGAGGATCCTGTAAACGTCTCGCCATGGAGGTTGCGGATCTCTGTCCAACGTCAAAATTCGGGAACTCTTCTGTAGCAAGCTTTGATGCGGAATAAACTGAAGCTCCGGCTTCGTTTACGATCACATACTTCACAGGCAGCTTACTCTTCTTTATGAAATCAGCTATGATCTGCTCTGATTCTCTGGAGGCTGTTCCGTTTCCGAGAGAAATGATATCAACATTATACTTACGGATAAGTCCTTCGATAACGTGCATAGCCTCAGCTACCTTATTCTGAGGTGCTGTAGGGAATATAACTGTTGTATCAAGCACCTTTCCGGTGGGATCAACAACCGAAATCTTACAGCCGGTTCTGAAAGCAGGATCCCATCCGAGAACAGTCTTTCCGATTATAGGCGGCTGCATGAGAAGCTGGCCAAGGTTCTCACCGAATACCTTTATAGCTCCGTCCTCAGCCTTTTCGGTAAGATCATTTCGTATCTCTGTTTCAATTGACGGACTGATCAGTCTCTTATATGCATCTATTGCTGTCTCTTCAAGATAAGGTGTTGTTTCCTTATTCCTTCCGGCACCTATATGGCGCTTCATGAAACTGATTATCTCCTCCTCCGGAGCCTCGATCTTGACTGTAAGAATCTTTTCACTTTCACCTCTGTTAAGAGCAAGGATACGATGGCCCGGAATCTTTTTAATGGGTTCCTGATAATCATAATAGTTGTCATATACAGTTTTTTCTTCAGCCTGAGCCTTGGTCTTTGCAGCAGACACTATGAGGCCTTCGGCATAGGTCTTTTTACGTATCCACTCTCTGAGGCTGGCACTGTCCGCCAGAGTTTCTGCGATAATGTCTTCAGCCCCGGCAATTGCTGCCTTAGCATCCGGAACTTCCTTTTCCTCATTCACATACTTAAGGGCTTCTTCCGTAACAGGAACAGATGATTTACCTGAGAATATGAATACAGCCAGAGGCTCAAGACCTCTTTCCTTTGCAATCATTGCTCTTGTACGACGCTTCGGCTTGTAAGGACGATAAATATCCTCCAGTTTAACAGCAGTCTCAGCTTCGTCGATCTGCTTTCTTAATTCATCAGTGAGCTTTCCCTGCTCCTCAATGGAAGCCAGAATAGTATTTTTTCTATCTTCAAGATTACGGAGATATTTTAAACGTTCATCAAAAGTACGGAGAACATCATCGTGCATTGCACCGGTTGCTTCCTTACGATAACGTGCAATGAAAGGGATGGTATTCCCCTCGTCTATAAGCTTGATCACAGCTTCAGTCTGTGTCTTTTTGATTCCAAGTTCTTTAGTAATGATTTCAACAATATCCATATAAATCTCCATATAAAAGCTTTTTAAAAAATCCCGTATATTATATCATGATAGAAGGCATAAAAGAAACATAAGAGTAAGGAGAACATATGAATACTATCGATATAAAAGAACGCCGCTTTGCCCCCGCTATTGAAGCCATAGATGATCTTCTGAATGATGAAGAATATATGGATGAAGAAGTGATCCTTATCGCCATCGACGGCCGTTCCGGCAGTGGAAAAACAAGACTATCTGCCTTCCTGGCCGGAAAGTATGATGCCAATGTCTTCCACATGGATGATTTCTTCCTGCAGGAATCTCAGCGCACACCGGAGCGCATGTCTGAAATCGGCGGAAATGTAGATTACGAAAGATTCCGTGAAGAAGTACTTATCCCCTTGTGGTACGGCGATGATGTGGTCTACCGTCCTTTTAACTGCAAGACTATGAAAATCGAAAAAGAAAAAGAACAGGTCATAAAACATAAACGCATCAATATCGTAGAAGGTTCCTACAGCCTGCATCCCTACTTTGGAGAACCCTACCAGTTAAAAATCTTCTGCGACATCGATCCCGAGAGTCAGATGACCAATATTACAACCCGTATAGGCGATGACCCCGAAATGATGTCCAAATTCAGAGATCTCTGGATCCCAAGAGAAAATGAATACTTCGAGAAAAACAAAACCTCCGAAAACTCCGATGTCTATATAGACTGGAATAATTGAAATTAATAAGTGATGCGCAAAGTGTATTGTTTCCTACACCAAGCGCATCACTTTTTTAATGTCTCTTATGAATAAAGCTTCTGCTCCACCAGCTTATAAATGCGTCTGTAATATCTAGCCCTGTGACGCTGACGTTCTATCTCCCTGTCAATCTGATAAAAAAGATAAACACTTCCAAGACTTATCCCATATCCAAGATATCTGACTTCCCTGAACTCACAAAGAGATGCTATAAGGCCCAGCACTAATAAAAATCCAACTACAAACTGAAATGTTCTGATATTGATTCTCATGTCATGATCCCCCTTATGTTTTTTTAAACATCCGCCTTCAGTACCCACTCCCGAAAGCCTCCAATCTGCAAAACCCGATGCCATCCCTCTGACAACATCCACAGTATAACACTGTACAAACGTTTTGTAAACATTCGTTCCCGAAATATTTGTTCCGTGAATACCCGTTCCGCAAATTCCTGTTTGTTTTTACTTACAAAAGAATAATAACCAATCACCCAAACAAAAAAATGTACATAGAAATTTCACCGGGGACGGTTTTCGCCGGCGAGAACCGCCCCCGGTGGGTACTTATTTTGACCAACAATCAACAAATGTAGAAGTTACTCTTGCACATTCTTCATGGGCTATCGAAACGTGAAGAAAATGCAAGGGATGTGTGACTAGGCTTGCGAGTTGAAAGAACAGACTCGCGGACATGTCCGATCAGTATGCACACACCTGTGCATACTGGGCGAACATGTCTGTGAGGCTGTACTTTCAATCTCGTGGGCCGTCACGCATCCCTTGCATTTTCTGTCCCATTTCAAAAGCCCCGAGAGCCAAAACTCCCGGGGCCAATATGTAAATTCAGATTGTTATTATTCTGCATCCTTCTTAAGGATTCCAAGAAGTGCACATGTCACTGCAGAACCAGCAAGCCATGCAACGATGTACATTACAGGATTACCTACTGTTGCGAAAACGAAGATTCCGCCGTGAGGAGCTCTGAGTGTGCATCCGAAAAGAGCTGAAAGAAGTCCGGCAACACCTGCGCCTGCCATAGTTGCAGGGATAACATGTCCCGGATCAGCAGCTGCAAACGGGATAGCACCCTCTGTAATGAATGAAGCACCCATGATGATATTTGAGATCCATGATGACTTTTCTGCTGCTGTGAACTTCTTAGGGAAAAGCTTACATGCAAGTGCGATACCTACAGGAGGAACCATACCACCGGCCATAACTGCTGCCATGGAGATAAATGCTGCGCTCTCAAGTGAAGGATCAACAGCTGCCTGAGCAAGCATACCTGAACCGAAAACATATGCTGCCTTGTTGATAGGACCACCCATATCGATAGCCATCATCGCACCAAGGAGAAGACCTAAAAGCCAGATCTGACCGCTTGCATAGATACCATTAAGAGCTGCTGAAAGAGCTGTATTGATGAAACCAATGATAGGGTTGAAAATGAAGCACATCAGTACACCTACGATAAATACACCGCAAAGTGGATAGATGAGGATCGGACGGATACCAGCAAGTGACTGAGGAAGTTTCTCTGTTGACTTCTTAAGCCAGTTTACAACATAACCTGAAATGAAACCGATTACGATAGCACCAAGGAAACCTGATACAGTATTTACACCGTCTGCTGAAAATGCAAACTTTGAAATAAACTGACTGAATCCGTCACCATTGCTTCCGAGATTTGTCCAGGTATCCATATATCCGCCGATGGCTGCATTACCGGAAGCGGCAAGCATACCACCTGTGAAACCAACCGCAAGACCAGGACGATCAGCGATAGAGTAAGCTATGTAACCTGCAAGAACAGGGATCATGAGACCCATTGCCTGTCCGCCGACATACTTCAGGAATGCTGCAAGAGGTGTAGCCGAACCGAAGCTTCCGCCTGCTGTTGCTCCATATCCTGCAAGAGTATCCACAAGGAATGCGATAGCCACAAGGATACCGCCGCCGATAACGAACGGAAGCATGTGTGAAACACCGCTCATAAGATGCTTATAAGCCTGATGTCCTGCATTACCCTGTGCCTTATCTGAAGCCTCGTTCTCTGATGCGCCTGAACCCGAGAATACAGGAACTGTTCCACTGAGAGCCTTATTGATAAGCTCCTTAGGCTTATTGATTCCCTCTGCAACGTGAGCTTCAAGAACAGGCTTTCCTGCAAAACGGTCAACCGGAACCTTAGCGTCAGCCGCAATGATGATAGCCTTTGCTGCCTTTATCTCATCAGCTGTGACCACATTCTTAGCTCCGCCGCTGCCTCGTGTCTCAACCTTGATCTTAACACCCATTTCCTTGCCGGCCTTTTCAAGAGCCTCAGCTGCCATATATGTATGAGCTATACCTGTAGGACAGGAAGTAACTGCAAGAACCTCATAACCATCGCTTGGTGCAGCTGCGGAAGCCTTTGCAGCTTCCTCTGCATCCTTGGCATCCTCAGCCTTTTCAATAATATTGAGGAACTCCTCAGGGCTCTTTGCAGCACGAAGATCGCTTACGAATTTCTCATCCATAAGTAGTGTAGAAAGACGTGAAAGAACATCGAGGTGAACATTATCCTTAGTGTTTGGTGCAGCGATAAGGAAAATCAGATTAACAGGTTCTCCGTCAAGGGCATCATATTCAACTCCCTCAGGAAGAACCATTGCAGCAAGACCGGGCTCCTTAACAGAATCAGACTTGCAGTGAGGAATAGCGATTCCTTCGCCGATTCCTGTTGTTGACTCCTCTTCACGTGCGAAAACGCCCTTCTTGTAAACCTCTTTGTCTGTGAGGTTTCCGCGCTTCTCCATAAGGTCAACCATCTTCTCGATGGCATTTGTCTTGCTTGATGCTATTCCGTTAAGATCAATGCATGACGGGGACAATAAATCTCTTACTCTCATTTTTTACACTCCTTCTCCTTCAACTTATATATGACTCTTTGTTGAATTGCTTTAATAGCTCTCTTACTTCTTCCTTTGTTGCCAGATTGTCGGAAAAAGCAGAAGCACTTCCGGTGCAGACACCCATGTAGAATGCCTCTTCATAGTTTCCGCTGTGGAGATATCCTGCCAGGAATCCCGCAACCATTGAATCTCCTGCTCCAACGGAATTTTTAACTTTGCCCTTTGGCGGGTTGCTTTGGTAAATCTCGCCTGTTTCGGTAACGAGAACTGCGCCCTCTCCCGCCATGGAAATAAGAACATTTCTTGCTCCCATTTCCTGTATCTTCTTAGCATAAGGAATGACTTCTTCCTTCTTGCTGAGAGTTACTCCAAATATCTCACCAAGCTCATGATTATTGGGTTTGATGAGGAACGGATGATACTTAAGAACATTAACAAGAAGATCTCTAGTTGCATCAACAACTATCTTCAGGTTCTTTTCCTTTAAGTAATCCATGATATCGCTGTACATTGACTCCGGCATTACCGAAGGAATGCTTCCGGCGAGTACAAGGATGTCTCCCTCTGTAAGCTTATCCAGCTGCTTGTAAAGTTTGTCGATCTCATCCTTTCCGATGGCCGGTCCCATACCGTTTATCTCCGACTCTTCGTTGCTGCGGAGCTTAACATTGATTCTGGAAATACCGCTTGCTACCTCAATGAAATCGGACTTGACATTTTTAACTGCCAGAAGTCTCTCGATCTCACGACCTGTAAAGCCTGCCATAAATCCCAGGGCCATACTCTCAAGTCCCAGATTCTGAAGAACCATGGAAACATTGATGCCCTTGCCGCCCGGGAACATTAACTCGGTGTTGGTCCGGTTGGTCATTCCAACCTTGAAGTCCTCTACCGAAACTATGTAGTCCAGAGACGGATTAAAAGTAACCGTATAGATCACTGCTTATACCTCCATAACATTCTTTTTGTCTTTATATTTTTTCGGTGCATGATCGGTTATTACCGTTGCACTTTCAAAGGTTCCGAAGGTGATGGATGCAATGTTGTCAAATTTGCTTTTGTCACACAGTACATAAGAAGTTCTGCACTGGCGCATGGCAGCACGTTTGACCATTGCTTCTTTCAGTTCCGGTGTTGTAAAGCCCTTGTCAAGGCTTACGCCATTGGCTCCGAAAAAACCTTTTGTAAAGTTGTACTTAAGAAGTGATTCGATGGCTTCCTCGCCAACTATCGCTTCAGTCAGGTTCTTGAACTCTCCTCCTAAGATAGAGACTCTGAAACCATTTGCCGAAAGCTGCATCGCAAGAGGAAGTGAATTCGTTACATAAATGCTGCTCCGGTTAGTAAGATAAGGAAGCATTCTTGCAGTAGTTGTTCCTGCGTCAATGTAGACGAAATCATTGTCGGTGATTAGTGATGCAGCATAGGCTCCCACCTTTTGTTTGGCGTCAACATTAAGCTCCATTCTGTTGCTTACGCTGTCGTCATGGGTAAAAAGTGAACCCTTAAGACTGGTTGCACCTCCACGAACGCGTTTCAAAAGTCCGTCCTTGTCAAGCAGTGACAGATCTCTTTTGATGGTCGATTCTGACACGTTCAATTGTTCCATCAGTTCAGCAATAGTAGCTGTTCCCGCCGAATCCACCACGGAAAGAATCCTCACAAATCTTTCCTCGGCCAGCATTTTTTCACCTCCATTCTTATCTGAAAACCTGTAAATCTTTATTTATGTTATATGGATTTCAGGTCATCCGACTCTATACTGTTTGATTGATTTTCGTTCAACTTCGTTCAACTGAGGTTATTATAAATCACGCACTCGGTCATCATCAATCATTTTCGCTCAGTTCCGCTAACGAAAAATTGTACGTGTTTTTGTGCAATTTGACGAAAGATTAACAAAGTGGATTTAATGGGTGTTTGTACATTCACAATTTGTTTTTATTGCATTGAAAAAGGAGAGGCATTTGCCCCTCCTCGCAGGAATTAAATTCAACTGATATATTTTGAAATAAAGACAGTTGACTAAAGGTATTTCAAATCAACACCCTTTGTTTCTGTCATGCACGGTACCGACCAAATTATTTCTTTCCTCAGTCAGGAAGTCCCTGCATATATTTATCCATGTCCTCTGCAATCTGCTTTGATACATTTACAGCTGCAACTACTGTCTTTGCACCGGTAACAACATCACCTGAAGCAAATACACCGGGCATCGTTGTCTCACCGTTCTCATCGGTCTGAAGAGTTCCCTTATCATTAAGCTTGAGTTCCTGATCTCTTGTTACCAGGCGATCCTTCGGAACCTGGGAAACAGAGATGATAACGAAATCACAGGGAACTTCAACAGCCTGATCTTCATGTACGGTACCCTTGCCCTCCTCATCATAGGTAACAGGAGCCATGACAATGCAATCATCCTTTATCTCGAGAGGTGACTGGCAGTACTCAAACTTAACTCCGTCAAGCTTTGCATACTCAAGCTCCTTGGGTGATGCAGAAGCTGTATCTCTTCTTACATAAACAGTAACATTTCTTGCGCCCTTACGGATAGCTGTGCGGGCTGCATCCATAGCTGCATTACCGGCACCGATGATGGCAACAGTCTCTCCGATGTAGTAAACATCAGGATTGTTGAGGTAATTGATAGCGTAGGCTACATTACCAAAGGACTCACCGGGAATACGAAGGTGCTTGGGACGCCATGCACCGGTTCCGATAAATACCGACTTATATCCATCAGCAAAAAGATCCTTTATGCTGGTTGAGCCACCGATGTTGTAGTTGGGACGGAACAGAATTCCGAGCTCATGAAGTCTCTTTGCATATCTGTCAAGTATTGTTCTAGGAAGACGGAACTCAGGAATACCGTATCTCATGACACCACCGAGCTTCTCACGACCCTCGAAGATAGTGATCTTATAACCCTTCTGTGCCAGAAGAACTGCGATGGTGATTCCTGCAGGGCCTCCACCGATAACTGCAACCTTCTTGCCGTTGTATGGCTTCTTCTCAAGCTTGATGCGCTCGAAGCAGGAGTCTGAAATGTAATTCTCTATAGCGGAGATATGAACCGGAGTTTCCTTGATTCCGCGAACACAGTGACCTTCGCACTGTTTCTCATGATCGCATACCAGTGAACATACGATTGAAAGCGGGTTGTTATTGAAAAGCATTACCGCAGCGTCCATCATCTGCTCTTCCTTGAGAAGTCTGATCATCTCCGGAATATTTGTGTTGATAGGGCAACCGGTACGACAACGTGGGTTCTTGCACTGAAGGCAACGCTTAGCTTCGTCTAAAACATGTACAGCCATAAATATCTCCTCCCTTTACATTAAACGTTAAATCTTTTCTACTTTTTTATGTTCGTAGATAACCTTAATCACAAAGGGAGTCATAGTCAACAAAAGTTAATTTATTGACATTGATTTTTGGTTTTAATACAAGGCGGGACAAGCAGGCGGCAGAGTAGATGATGATCTATTCATATTTGAAATAAATCTGTGATGGATCAAAATCAGACTAGAACAAGCCGGCAGGCATTCATTTTGAAAAGAGACACCATGGCGAAAAAATCACATCTTAACCCCTAAAAGGCTCTGGGTTTTCTATTTTAGTCTGCAAATTTGACCCAGATTATTGATTTTAAAATCATGAATCATTCTGATAAACTCGACGTATGACTCCACAGAGGATATCTTGAAATGAGGTCAACAATATCTAGCTCCGAGTTTGACTCTTATAAGTTATTACTGGGTTTGAAGTCAAAAACATTACCATCCGGGCTTGACCCATATCGGTCATTACCGGGTTTGAAGTCAAAAACATTACCATCCGGGCTTGACCCATATCGGTCATTACTGGGTTTGAAGTCAAAAACATTACCATCCGGGCTTGACCCATATCGGTCATTACTGGATTTAAAGTCAACAATATTAAGCTCCGGGCTTGACCCATATCGGATATTATCGGATATGAAGTCAAGCCCGGAGCTCGATATTTTTGACTTATGAAGAAAAACTCTTATCCTGTTGATCTTTTGTGCAATAAATAACACCTTGGCTCTTTGATGATCCTGTGTGATGCAGTTCATATCCTTTCCGGCTAAAATTTTTAATTCTATCTATCTTCTCTGCTGTCAATCTTTCCCCCGGAACTATAATGGGTATACCCGGCGGGTAGCAATAAACATATTCCGCTGAAATTCTGTTTACGGCGTTTGGAAATGAAATCTCCTCAGATTCTACCTCAGTTGCTTGTTGCAGGGTGATGACCTGTTCTGATACTGTAAGCCAGGAAAATTCTGAGTTCGATTCAGAAACTGTCGGACAAAAGGTAGAAGGATCTTCATGTGAACATGTCGGTAAACAGGTAGAAGAATCCTCATGAGACCCCGTCAGCAAACAGGTTGAAGAATTTGCTTCAGAATCCGATATACTACCATGTTTATAACTATATTCATTTTCTATTCCGCCTTTTTGGTTTAATTCATAATGTTTCTGCTTACATTCATTTTCGATCCTTTTTCCGCGTTCATGTTTTAAACCATGAAATTTCTGCCTGAAATCGTCTTCTTCCCTATCCAGTTCTTTTAATGCTTTCGCAAGTCGAATAATGGCAGCTTCTTCGTCGCCGGGGCCGGTCATGGCGAGAAGGTTTTTACCTTGCTGCATTTCGAATTCAAAATGATACTTCTCACGAAAAAGTTCTGTAAGACTATCTCCGGAAAAATGTGTGTCACTAAAATTTATGAGTATCTTGCTTTTATCGAAAGAAAAGAAATCATGATCGTTCAACCGGTCATCTCTGTGACAAAGAGCTTCGATATGTCTGAGTTTTTCATCTTCGTGACAAAGGACTTTGAAATGTTTTAGTCCCTTTATTTTTTCATCAAAATCATCAAGCATTCGTGACCATCGGTCGAATACTTCTTCACCTTTTTCCATGATCATTTCCGTGCAGGCATCCAGGGACAGCATCAGTATATATGAGGGCGAAGAAGTTTCGAAAATATCCAGGTTTCGTTCGATCAGTTTCGGATTTACAAGCTCACTTTTCATGTGCAGAAACGCTGTCTGATTAAGTCCTATGAGTGTTTTATGAGCTGACTGGACCACCAGGTCTGCGCCACTCCTTATGGCGCTGTTTGGGAAGCCTGCAGACTCCACAAGTCCAAAATGTGCTCCGTGGGCTTCGTCCACAAAAAGAGGAACTCCGTGGCTATGACAAATATCAGCTATAGCTTTAATGTCTGACACTACACCCTCGTAGGTGGGACTGGTAATGACTACTCCCCGACTTTCGGGATATTTATCCAAAAGCTCCTTCACAGACTCCGGTGATATATCAGTAAGTATACCGAATTCCTCATCATATCCGGGATAAAGCCAATGTGGCGTTATGTTTCTAAGCTCTAATGCATGAAAAACTGACCTATGGCAATTTCTCGCCACGATCAGTTCTCCGTTCAAAGGGCAGATGCTGCTTATACCCGTAAGATTTCCGCAGGTACTGCCGTTAACCATATACCAGGTTCTGTCTGCACCGAAAACCCGGGCTGTACGCTCCATGGATGCCTTCAGGATGCCTTCAGGATGATGGAGATCATCAGTCCCCTGCACTTCGGTCAGATCAAAAGAAATCGGATTTCTTCCGAAATCCGATAGTTCTTCTTTACGCTTACCCGATGTGATTCCCAGGATGTCTGAAACTGTATTATTCTCTGTTCGAACACGAGAATTAAAGGTTTCCTGATCAGACACCTTGACGACCCGGTCAAGCTCCGTATCCTTCACGGAAACCCCGGGTATCTCCACATTCCTCTTGTGCCCGGGCATATGAAAGGGATACAACCCCTTTTCAAGATATTGACATAGATCCTTATACAGATTCTGTCTCTTCTCCATTCTTCTGCTCCTGCATCATCTCTGCTTCAGCAATCTTCAGCATAAGTGCACATTCCATACGCTTACGGAACAGCTTGCAGCCGTACTCGTATACACCCTTAATATCTCCTGTTGCGTGGAGCGCATTTGCGGAACATCCGCCTGCACAGTACATTCTTGCCCAGCACTTTCTGCACTCGGGGCGGGAATAAACATTGCACTCCTTAAATACACTTACAAGGTCCTGACGATCTACGCCGTCGAAGACATTACCAAGCTTGTACTCAGGATCGTTTACAAACTGGTGGCATGGATAAAGATCGCCCCAGGCAGTTACAGCCATGTACTCTGTTCCTGAACCGCAGCCGGATACTCTCTTGTAGATACACGGGCCATGCTCAAGGTCTATCATGTAGTGGTAGAATGTTATCGGCTTGCCATCCTTCTCTCTGCGGATCATATCCTTTGCAAGAAGCTCGTACTGCTCGTAAAGAACCGGAAGATCTTCCTCTGTAAGAGCACTTGGGCTTGAAGGATCCGTAACAACAGGCTCCATGGAAAGCTCAGTGAAACCAAGGTCATCTGCCATGTGGAAGATGTCATTGGTGAAATCGGTATTGAAGTGGGAGAAGGTGCCTCTCATGTAGTAGTTCTTGTCGCCTCTTGCCTTAACAAACTTCTGGAAGTTCGGAACGATGCGGTCATAGGAGCCCTTTCCGGCAAGGTTCACGCGGAATCTGTCATTAACCTCCTTGCGGCCGTCGAGAGAAAGTACCACGTTGTAGCACTCCTTGTTGGCCCACTCGATAACCTCGTCAGTAACATTGACACCGTTGGTTGTAAGAGTGAAACGGAAATTCTTGTTGTGCTGCTTCTCGATGGATCTCGCATACTCAACAGTCTTCTTGCAGACTTCGAAGTTCACAAGAGGCTCTCCGCCGAAGAAGTCAACCTCAAGGTTACGACGCTTTCCTGAATTCTCAACAAGGAAATCAATCGCCCTCTTGGCTGTCTCGAAACTCATAAGCCCTTCATCGCCCTTAAACTTTCCCTGGGAAGCGAAGCAATAGCTGCAGTTAAGGTTACAGGTATGTGCCACCAGAAGACAAAGTGCTTTTACAACCGTTGTCTGCTTTTTCAAATAGCCGGCAGCCTTTTCATAAACATCCTCAGTGAAAAGCTTGCCGTTGTCCTTTAACTCCCGGATATCTGAAAAAGTATCATCGATGTCTTCCTCAGAAGCTAAAGGATGCATGGTCTTAAGCAAAGCTCTGGCTTCATCTTCAGACTTACCTTCATCCAAAAGCTTGATGGCATCATATGCAAGATCATCGGTTACATGTACGCTTGCGCTGTAAATATCAAGGACAATGTTGTAACCGTTCATTTTATACTGGTGAATCATTAAATTCTAAATCTCCTATAAATACTGTGTTTGGAACAATATCATCTGACATTCAGGCTCAGATCTATATAGTTCCTTCATCATAAGACTACAAACACCGGCTTATTCAATGCATAGCATTGTCAGAATCTGCAAGTGTTCAGTTTGCAAATGCTTTTATCCGGGCTTTATACATCAAAAGAGCCGGGGCTTCAATCGCCTCGGCTTTGCGAATCTGAAAATTAAGCGTTCTCGTTCTCGCACTGCTGGTTAGCAATACCGCAGCTTGTCTTGCAAGCTGACTGGCAAGATGTCTGGCACTCACCGCATCCGCCCTTCTCTTCTGATCTCTTCATGTCTCTGGTATCTAATGTCATGATATGCTTCATATTAACACCTCTTTCTTAAGTGATTACTTATAATAAAGTATATAGAAAAATATTACTAGTCAAACTATACCTTTGTCAAGGAAAACACATTTCATCAATGTATTATTTCATGAAAAATGGTTCTACTCCCTTGATTGCCTTAGGTGCGATAGGTGCTTTTGCTGAAAGGAGTGCCACACTTCTTCCATGTGAATGTGCCTTGCAAACCTCCATTATCTGAGGGAAGGTTACATCCATAGGTCCGATATGGTCAATGATAAGAACATAATCAAGATGTCCCTTTCTGATCATATCTCTGAAGAAAACCTTTATGATATTATGGTTTTTCTTGCAGGCTTCTGTAAGTGCAGCCTTAAGTTCCGCTGTTACCTCATCCTCACGAACATCCTGGAATGTTACATCCTCGTCTTCCCTGGACTTCTCGCCCTCAAGGTCGAATGCCTTGCCGTTCAGCTTTGAAAGAAGCTCTGAAATAACCGAACGTGCAATGATGAAATTATCGCTGCCGGGATTTACTACAAATCCGAAAATTCTTGGATCCCCAAAAGCCTTGTTTGCAGCTTCCTCAAAGTTATGGGTAACTGTCTTTATCTTTCTGCCTTCTTTGTTCCACTCTTTAAGCTTCTGTCTGCTTGTGAACATCATGTAGTAAGGCTGCTTGTCCTTCATGGAAACAACTCCGTAAAGAAGCTTTCTTTCCTTCTCCGGCTCATCTGTGATCATTACCGGCATAAGGAACTGCGCTGTCCCATCCAAAAGCATGTCTGTTACAGCCTGATTTGCTTCTTTATCTTCGCCCTGTGATTCTTTGATCTTAGTGATAGCCTCAACGAACTTTTCATTGGCTCTCTCTGCATAATCTGCCATATATAAAACCTCCTGGTTTAGGCGAATGCTTACATCCTGCACTCCGCATCCGCTAGTTTTTGCATAAGATACCGAGGTATTTTACCATAGATTGACTTTGCTGTCGATAAGGGATTATTCTGCAAAGAGAAACCCACAAGTGGTCATTCATAGCAATTCAGCCGGGACATAAATAGGGCAGTTCCCGGCTGAACTTAAATAGTTATTCAGCCTCTTAAAAAAAAGCCGGCTGACGACCTCTCGACCGCAAACGGCTTTTCATTGCTTTATAAAATCAAAACTTTTCAACTTCCGGTGCAGCTGTAAATGAGCAGTAGGTTGCTGTTGCATCCTTGAGGTAGAGTACCTCTGTGTTGTCATCATCAGCTGAATACATGCCCTGAAGTGAGGGATATGCATCAAGCATTGCCTGCTTTGCCTCACGTCTGTCATCAGAAACAAGCTCGCCGGCTATTCTAAGCCAGGTGCCATCCTTGAAAGCGCAAAGCTCAACCTTTGGATTGATGTGAATCTGCTTTGAAACGTCCTTCTTCTTTCCTGTCTGGATGTACAGCTTTCCATCGAAAATGTTTGCTGTTCCGAAGGGTCTTACTCTTGGCTGATCTCCCTCAACTGTTGCAAGATAATAGGTTCCCGCTTCCTTTAAAAACTTTTCTGCTCTCTGCATATTTTTCCTTTCCATTAGTCACGTTTTTCCATAACATACTTTTTCACATTTGAACGAAGAACTCTCAACCGGTCAGTCAACCTTTATTCTTTGTTCATTAACTTACTCCATTATACAACTCTTTGGTCAAAAAAAAGCAACGGAATCAGTATTTTTCCATAATCCCATTGCTTTTCACCTTATAGGTTATTTACATTATCACGCCTCGTGCACCGCCTGAGCCAGTTCCTTCACAAATGCTCCCACCTTCTCCGGCGCATCCTTGCCGTGTTCAGCAATTATCTTTACAATAGCGGATCCCACGATGGCGCCGTCACTTACCTTTGCCATTGCCTCCGCCTGGTCGGCATTGGAAATACCGAAGCCCACAGCGCAAGGGATGTCTGTACATTCCTTTACAAGCTTCACCATGGATCCTATATCTGTGGTAATGCTTGATCTTGAACCTGTAACTCCAAGGGAGGAAACCACGTATATATATCCCTTTGCATCCTTAGCAATCATCTTGATTCTGTCCTGGGAAGTAGGTGCGATCATGGAAATAAACTCCACCTCATATTTATCGCAGACCTCCTCAAATTCTCCCCTCTCCTCATAGGGCACATCCGGAAGGATAATGCCGCTGACACCTGAATCGGAAGCTTCCTTTATGAATTTTTCGATTCCGTAGGAGAAAACAACATTAGCATAAGTCATATAGATGAAGGGAACTTCCGTTTCCTTGCGAAGTTCTTTCGTGAATTCAAAGATACGGTCTGTGGTGGCGCCGCCTGAGAGCGCTCTGTTGTCCGCCTCCATAATAACCGGTCCCTCAGCAGTAGGATCTGAAAAAGGTATTCCAAGCTCGATGATATCTGCTCCGTTTTTCACCATCTCAAGTACGCATCTTCTTGTGGTCTCCAGATCCGGATCCCCACATGTAATAAACGGTATAAATGCCTTATGCTCTTTAAATGCATCTGTGATCCTGCTCATTCTGAAATTACCTCCCCTCTGTAACGTGCGATGGCTGCACAGTCCTTGTCTCCTCTTCCGGAAACAGTTACAACTATGATCTGATCCTTTGACATGGTTGGCGCCAGCTTCTTAACATAAGCCAGGGCATGTGATGACTCAATGGCAGGAATGATTCCCTCCAGCTTTGAAAGATATTCAAATGCCTCCACCGCCTCATCATCCGTAATCGCTACATACTGTGCTCTTCCGATGTCATGAAGATAAGCGTGCTCAGGTCCTATTCCCGGATAATCAAGTCCTGCGGAAATAGAATAAACCGGTGCGATCTGACCGTACTCATTCTGGCAGAAATAGGACTTCATACCGTGGAAAATGCCGAGACGTCCGGTATTGATGGTAGCTGCCGTTTCAAAGGTGTCAATGCCTCTGCCCGCAGCTTCACAGCCTATAAGCTTTACATCTTTGTCATCGATAAAATGATAGAAAGTACCGATGGCATTGGAGCCGCCTCCTACGCAGGCTACAACCACATCCGGAAGCCTGCCCTCCTTTTCAAGCATCTGCTCCTTTATCTCTCTTGAGATAACCGCCTGAAAATCACGTACTATAGTCGGGAAGGGATGAGGTCCCATTACGGATCCGAGACAATAGTGTGTATCCTCAATTCTTGAAGTCCATTCACGCATGGCCTGTGAAACTGCATCCTTGAGAGTACCGGTACCTGTTGTCACCGGCACAACCTCTGAACCTAGAAGGCGCATTTTGTAGACATTGAGAGCCTGGCGCTCCATATCCTCTTTACCCATAAAAACCACACACTCCATGTCAAGAAGTGCCGCAACAGTTGCCGTTGCCACTCCGTGCTGGCCTGCACCGGTTTCAGCGATAAGGCGGGTCTTTCCCATCTTCTTTGCAAGCAGCGCCTGTCCGAGACAGTTGTTGATCTTGTGGGCACCGGTATGGTTGAGATCCTCTCTCTTTAAGTAAATCTTCGCACCGCCAAGATCCTCGGTCATTCGCTTTGCGTAGTAAAGTCTCGACGGACGGTTTGCATACTCATTGTAAAGCTCGATAAGCTCCCTGTTAAACTCAGGGTCGTCCTTATATTTGTTGTAGGCTTCCTCAAGTTCTATTACTGCGTTCATAAGTGTTTCAGGTATGTACTGCCCACCATGAACACCAAATCTTCCATTGCTCTGATTCATTTTTTCTCCTCTTTTTTCTTTATCAACCGGTACATGCCCAATTATTTCTGATTGATTCTTCAATACTCAATTTGAGTTTTCTATATAATCAACATGATTTGGCTTCCTGTTTTCTTATAGGTCATCTTTTGGTTTGCTTAAACTCAATGCTTCCTGACATTATCTATAAATGCCCTGATCTTTTCAGCATCCTTAAAGCCATCAGTTTCCACTCCGGAGCTGACATCCACTGCATAGGGCTTCAGCTTTTCTATGGCTTCCGAAACATTTTCCGGATTAAGTCCTCCGGCCAGGAAATACGGTTTTTTAAAATCCCTGAGTATACTCCAGTCAAATGCTTCCCCCGAGCCATATCCGTTATCAAACAGAATATAATCCGCGGAACTCATTTCAGCTTCCTTCAGGATTTCAGAGGTACGACTTATAATCTCTGATACAGCCTCAGGACATTTAAATACAAATGCCTTGATGATTTCACCATCGGTCCTATATTCTTTTTCTTCAGGAAATTTTCCTGGCTTACTAAGTTCTTCCTTTAGCTCTCTTATATAATCCTCGGATTCATTTCCGTGAAGCTGTGCCACTGTGATGATTCCCTTTCGCATCAGCCTCAATATTTCAGCTTTATCAGCATTAACGAAAACTCCTACAGAAATTATCTTTTCATCAAGAAGGGCTCTGAGCTTCTCAGCCTCTTCTTCCGTCACATAGCGTTTGCTCTTTTTATAAAATACGAAGCCCACATATTCGGGATGATATTTATTTACTGTTTCGATATCCTCAGGTCTTCTCAGACCGCAGATCTTGATCTTTGTCATAACAACTCCAAATTCTTCGAAACGGGGATAAATTAAGCATTACTTGCGATGATATACTCTTCCAGTTTCTTTAAAGCTGCTCCACTGTCGATAAGCTCCGCTGCCTTCTTTACGCCCTCTTCAATGCTGTCTGCCTTACCGCCAAGATATATTGAAGCTCCGGCATTGAGCAGTACTGCATTTCTCTTGGTGCCCTGAATGTCTCCGCTTAAAATCTTTCTTGTGATCAATGCATTCTCCGCAGGAGTTCCTCCCACAAGTTCATCCTTGGTACCTCTTACAAGTCCAAAGTCCTCCGGCTTGATAACAGTGGTTCTGTAGTAACCGTTCTTAAGCTCGCAAAGTGTGGTGGGTGCCGAAGCGGAAATCTCATCCATCTTGTCCTGACCGTAAACCACAAATGCTCTCTTTACCCCAAGCTTATCAAGAACCTTTGCCACCGGTTCAACCAGGTATTCGTCATATACTCCAAGGAGGAACATATCCGGATTTGCAGGATTTGTGAGGGGTCCCAGAATATTGAAAACTGTACGGAAGCCAAGCTCTTTTCTGATAGGTCCCACATATTTCATAGCTGAGTGATACTTCTGTGCGAAGAGGAAGCAAATGCCTACATCCTTCAGAAGCTCCTGTGCCTTTTCCACATCCTGCTGGATATTTACTCCCAAAGCCTCCTGGCAGTCAGCTGTACCGGAAAGTGAAGATGCCGCTCTGTTACCATGCTTTGCAACTTTTATTCCCGCTGCGGCTATGACCATAGCAGCTGTGGTGGAAATATTAAAACTATGAGCTCCGTCTCCTCCGGTTCCCACTATTTCAAGAACCTCCATGCCCGGATGTGGAACCTTGGTTGCCTGCTCTCTCATAGCAGCCGCACAGCCTGAAATCTCATCTATAGTCTCAGCCTTAGTGGACTTGGTTGAAAGTGCAGCTAAAAATGCCGCGTTCTGCGTAGGTGTTGTCTGACCTGTCATGATCTCAGTCATAACTGTGTAAGCCTCTTCATAGGTCAGGTCACCCTTTAATGTTGCTATTTTGTCGATTGCATTTCTGATCATTTTGTTCTCCCTCCGAGGTTCTTCCTCTTTTGAAAATCCTGATCTCACGCTGCGCTTTATGTCTTCCGTAAATATAAAAAGTCCCTGGCAGAACCATAATAAAATATGGTTCTGCCAGGGACGAATAATTCGCGGTGCCACCCTGTTTCACGACATGACTCGTGCGCTTTGCGAGATACCTTCATATCTCCGACAACTAACGTATGTCTCACGTCACAGGATACTCAGCATCTTAACATCGATGCTTTTCATTGTGCCCTTAGCGGTCCATTTGCCATGCTGTTTTTCGCCGGATTCTCACCATCGCCGACTCTCTGTGGGAGCATACATAGTTTAATCTCCGCCTCAACGGTTTAATTTATTAACTTTAGATTTACGATAAATCTTTTGACACTAAATGTCAATTCTTATCAGGCAACTTAAAAATACCGAAAAATTATAACTAAAATAACTTAAATATCAGTTTTCAAATCTTCAGTATTACTTCAAAAAGATATCCAGCCATATACAACACATTTTAGCACTTAACAGACTAATCAGACTGCCTGCTCCCGAAGTATACCGAATCTGAGTTCGTCCAGCATAGCCTTCTTGTCGGCCGCCCTCATGAGTGTTTCGCCGATAAGCACGCCGTTAACATTACCCGCTTCCAGCTCAAGGATATCTTCATGACAGGTTATACCGCTCTCGGCAATAAAAAGTATATCCTCCGGCACACATTTTCTAAGGTTAATGCTGTTGTGGATGTCTACTGTGAAGTCCTTCAGGTTTCTGTTATTAACTCCGATTATTCTTGCTCCGGCATTCACAGCCTTCCGGATCTCCTGCTCATCATGAGCTTCAACGATAGCAGATAATCCCAGGCTGTCAGCAATCTCAATGTAGGATTTTAGTTTCTCCTCATCAAGCAATGCACATATGAGAAGAACAACCTTTGCCCCCAGAACTTTCGCCTCATAAATCATGTAAGGATCGATCACAAAATCCTTCCTGAGACAAGGAAGCTTCACGGTCTCTGCAATCTGTCTGAGATACTCATTGCTGCCCTTAAACCATTTGGGCTCCGTAAGTACCGAGATTGCAGCAGCTCCTGCCTTTTCATACTCGTATGCGATCTTGAGATACGGAAAATCCATTGCAATGATTCCTTTTGAAGGTGACGCTTTTTTGCATTCACATATGAAACTCATTCCGGGTTCCCTTAATATCTTTTCAAAAGGAAAACCGGTATTGGGATCCATAGCCTCCGCTCTTCTTTTCATTTCCTCCAACGACACTAACCTTTTTGCCTTATCCACTCGCTTATAAGTGTAGGCAGCAATATCCTCCAGAATATTAGTCATTTTCGTTCTCTCCCCTATATAGTCATAACTATACATAATTCCACTACTCACATCGTATCACAGGGAGTTATGCTTGTAATCTATCAAAAATGACTAGCAGATATAACAAAAAATCCTCATTCAGGCACAAAAAAGGGAGCAGAATGACTGCTTCTTTAGTCGGTATCTAAAAAAGGGATAGTTTTTTATCAGAAAACAGAATCAAAAAAACCGACCGACACTCGTGTGTCGATCGGTTCATATGACATCAGTCGATTTCTTCTTATGCTTGTGCCTTCTGCTTTTTGGTCTGCATCACATCAACAGCCATGATAACAGCGATGGTTCCGATACCGATAACATCGGTCAGGGTTCCGGGATAAAGCATCATAAGACCTGCAACGGCAAGCAATATACGTACTACCATGTTGATAGGCTTAACAGTGTAACCCTCAAGCGATGCAGAAATCGCGAACATTCCGAGGAAGCTGGTGATAACGATCATCACAACTCCTATGGCATCTGTGTCGATAAGCAGCATTGCCGGGTTAAGTGAAAAGATATACGGAACAAGGAATGCTCCAATTGCAAGTCTCGTCGCATTGATAGCTGTCTTCATAGGATCAGCCTTTGCGATAGCGGAACCCGCATAAGCTGCAAGTGCAACAGGCGGTGTGATATCCGCAACGATACCAAAGTAGAATACGAACATGTTTGCACTTAATGCATTAAGTCCCATACCTGTTGTAAGGATCGGCGCACATGTTGTTGCCATGATGATGTAGGTTGCTGTTGTAGGTACACCCATTCCCAGAATGATACAGCAGATCATGGTAAGGAAAAGGGCTATCAGAAGGTTTCCGTGTGATACTCCCACTATGGCTGTGATGAATACCTGACCAAGTCCTGTCATGGTAACAACTCCGGCAATGATTCCGGCGATACCGCAGGCTGCCGCAATTGACAATGTATTCTTCGCACCTGTTACAAGAGCATTGAACATATCCTTCGGAGACATACGATGATCCTTGTCAAACATACTTACAACAACGCAAAGTATGGTGGCAATGATGGCTGCACGGCTCATGGTATATCCGGCACAGATAAGATAGATCAGCGCAATGATAGGTATCAGAAGGTAAATTCTTGGGAGAAGCACCTTCCACTTAGGAAGATCTTCCTTTGGAATTCCCTTGAGACCAAGTCTCTTGGCACGGAGATGAACCATAAGGAAGATACCGGTGAAGTAAAGTATCGCAGGAAGAATGGCTCTCACAACGATATTGGAATACGGCACACCGATCATCTCTGCCATAAGGAATGCAGCTGCACCCATGATAGGCGGCATGATCTGTCCTCCTGTTGAGGAAGCTGCCTCAACCGCACCTGCGAACTCTCCCGGGAATCCGGTTTCTTTCATCATAGGGATGGTAACTGAACCTGTGGTAACTGTATTACCAACAGAAGATCCTGAAACCATACCACAAAGAGCACTTGAAATAACGGATACCTTTGCGGGACCGCCGGTTGCTGAACCGGCCAAAGCATTGGCACACTGGATAAAGAACTCGGAAATACCTGTTGCTTCAAGGAATGCACCGAATATGATAAACAGTACGATGTAGGTACTGCATACTCCTATAGGAGTTCCTATAACACCTGTAGTAGTGTAGAACAGGTTGTAAACTATCTTACGTAAGGAAGCTCCTGTACTGAATGCATAAACCACAAAAAGCGCGGCTACAACAACGATAGGAATACCTGTAACTCTTCGACAGCACTCGGCAAGAACTATGATTCCGATAACACCGAGGATGATTTCTGTCTGGTTGATACGGGTCGCATGATTGATAATCTCGCGATTGTTAATTACAAAATAGAAAAAGCTGAAGGAACCTGCCACCGCAAGGATCAGATCATAAAACGGTATGTGGTTCTGCTTCTGTGGCTTCAGATGGTTTTTACCTGAAGGATACAGTATGAAAATGAATAAGATAACTATACCAACGAATAAAGGACGTCTGATACGCTCATCCCACACCGCAAAAAGATTCATGTAGATCATAAAAAGAGAGAATGCTGCAAGAAGCCCCTTGATGACCTTGTCGTAAACGCCCTTCCAGGGTCTTACATTTGACTCACGGTCATACTTTTTCATGATCTCATCGACAACTGCCTGCGCCTCGGCAGATTGTCCGCCCTGCGGGATACTGTTCACACCCGCATCTTTTGTTGTGTTGTTTGTTTTTTCTTCCAAAGTTGTGTCCTCCATTCCCATCGGTTTAAAAAAACTTCCACTTCATATATGAAAATCTGACCCGTGAATTTCTGCCGCAAAGATCTCTGAGGCTAATGTCTTTTCCGTCATTGATCTTTAATGTATGATCCGAAACCGTTCCCACAAAATAAGTGAGATCCGGTATCTTCTTATCGAAACCTGAAACTATCATACTTCCATCCTGCCCGTACTCTAGTTTCTCACCCTCTGAAAGTTCCGTCTGGACTCCGGCACCAAAACCGTAATAAACAGTTTTCTCCACATATATCCCGTCAGCCTTTATTTCATAATAATCAATGAGCGGGCTCTTGTTTACAGAATGGATAAATCCAATGCTGAAGGTATCTCCAACCCTTACCGGATACATTCCGTAAACTTTGCCATCCGATGCATCGGAAACAGCCAGAACTCCGATTCCCACCAATTGAATATAAATAACAACGGTAGCGGTAACCGCTAATAAAGCAATCACCGCCACTAAGATCTTCTTATGATTTATAAACTGATTTTTCATCAGTCAACTGTGATACCCTGCTCTTCATAATACTTCTTAGCACCCGGATGGAATGGGATTGTGATTCCCTTTGTTGCATCTTCAAGATTAAGAAGCTCGAACTTTGCATGACCTGCAGCAAGAGCATCCTTATTGTCGAACATAGTCTTGAGCATCTCGTAAACAACATCCTCAGAAAGCTTTGTTGAAGCAATGATTGTTGCTCTTACGGAAACTGTCTTGGCATCTGCATCAACACCTGTGTATGTGCCGCCGGGAATTGTAGTCGGTGTATAGAAGCTGTACTTGTCCTGAAGTGTCTTGATATGATCGTCATCAAGCTCTACAAGGTGTACTGCCTTTGTTGTTGAAAGATCAACAACTGCTGTTGTAGGAGCACCTGCAACGATAAATGCTGCATCGATCTTCTCATCCTTAAGGGAATCTGCTGAATCACCGAAGGAAGCATTAACAACCTTGATGTCATCAAAGCTAATGCCGTAAGCATCGAGGATCTGGCGTGCGTTGAACTCAACACCTGAACCTGCATCACCAACGGATACTGTCTTGCCCTTAAGATCTGCTACTGTCTTGATATCGTCGGTACATGTGATGATCTGAACTGTTTCATCATAAAGACCAGCAACAGGTGCGAATGTCTCATAAGCGCCTTCGTCAGCGAAAAGGTCTGTTCCTTCGTGAGCATAAGACATAACGTCGTTCTGAACGATTGCGAGGTTTGCATCACCGTCATCGATAAGCTGGATGTTTGCCTTTGAAGCACCGGTTGATGTAACAGTGAGATGAGAATTCTGCATAAGAGGATTCAGAACTGTTGCCATCACACCACCTACTGCATAGTAGGTACCGGTTGTTCCACCTGTACCGAATACAACCTCTTCTCCGGAGTTTCCGGTTGAAGCTGCGCCGGCAGCAGCGGTCTCTGCAGAAGCTGCAGCAGCTGCAGCAGTAGTCTCACCACCTGCAGCCTGAGTTCCTGCTGTAGAACCTGAAGAACCACATGCTGTTAAAGCACTGACTGCGAGAACACCTGTCATTACTAAAGATAATAACTTCTTCATAATAATTTCTCCCTCTCTGAAGGCAAACTATATATTGTGTGTTATGAAATACAGATTTTTCATAACCTTTGCCTTAGGTATTGATTAAAATGATAAAACCCGCAATGTGTTTTGTCAACCTGTTTTTATTTGCATAAAAAATGCATATATTTCACGCATTTCTTGCATAAATCGTATTTCTATGCACTAATCGTGAATATATGCATGTTTATGAGCATTTTAATTAAAGGACGCATGTCCATATGTCCTTTAATTCCCTCATTCAACCCCTTTGTTTATCTCTGGGTACAAACTATATTGATGTTCCCCTAAACAGTTAATACCATCCGGAAATCAAAACCGTGATTAACCGCTATATTGATACATTTTATCATATTTTCAGGCTTATTACATTCAAAATTATGGGTAAAATAAAAAGTTCTTATACTACAGAAACGTAATACAAGAACTTTTTTTGATTTAAGTCTTTCGGTTTGGTTATGTCTGATATTCCCTGTGTTTCACCATCCCTCATATGTGCTGATCTTATACTTCTGCAGCTTATACTCATAATTCTCGGGATGATTTCTCCATTCATGTGTAGTCATTCCCACAAATTTCATGAAGTTTCTCTGGAAAGTCGACATCGATGTAAAGCCTGTCTCATAGGCCACGGTACGTATAGGTTTGTCCGAGGTTCTCAGTTCCTTGCAGGCCTCGTGGATACGTATGGAATTGACATATTCCAGAGGAGAAAGGTGCAGGTTATCATTAAACAGGCGTCTGAAGTGTGTTTCAGATAATGCGCAAAGCTCAGCAAGCTTTCCTATGTATATCTCCTCCATAAAATGAGCCTTAATGTAATCTATGGCCGGAGTCAGTCTCTCCATATCTCCGGGTTCATCCTTAAAGGCATCATTCTCAACCTGCTCGGATTCAGCCGAGGTCTCATTCATACGTATGATATTGATAAGCAGATCCACCAGATAAGCATCACTCTTTTGCTTATAAAGATTCTTTCTCTCATTCTGCTCTTCAAATATAGAAGATATATCCTTCATGAGAGCTTCCCCATCACCGGACTTGAAAAAGTAGGGTCTCCTGTAAAGTTCGTCCAGGGCTGCCCGTGCTTTATCTTCATTTTTTGAAAACATAAGCTTGATCAGTCCTTCACAGTCAACAAAAAGATATTCCCAAAAGCCAAAGGTTCCGGGATCGGAATTGGTGGTATGCGGATAATTTGGAGGTATCAGCGTAAAACACCCGGGTTCAAAACGGTAAACGGTATTTTCATAAACCATCTCTCCCGTTCCCTTATGGCATACTCCGATCTCAAGGTAATTATGAAAGTGGAGATAAGGAATTCCGTCTCCGTATTTTCTCACCCAGGACTGACCCGTAAGCGCAAGTACATAGGAGTCCTCAGGCATTTCATAATATCTGTATTGCATTTCCTGTTTCTTCTTTGACATACAGGATATTTCCTTTCTGTAATCATATAATTCAGGATATTTAAACTTTGTAAATTACCGGAGTCCATACCTGAAAAATCTCTGATCATTATTAATCGAATCAAATCCAGAAAAAGGGCAGGTTTCCACTAAAGAAACCTGCCCTTAAAACCCGGATGATATCCGTCAAATACCTTTGAATTCGAAGCTGAATGTCAATGGATTCTTATTGTCAAGCAGGAACTCCTCATGGGTCATTGCTCCCCATGAATCATCTCCTGCGATACCCATCTGCTTCATTGAGCATCTTACTACAGTATTCATAACTCTCGGGAGCTCATAGGGATGTCTTGCCTCCTCCAACTGCTCCGGTGTGAATGGAATTGCAGAAAACTCCATACCATCAAGGTCCATTGAACGGAAGCTCATTCCTCTACCTGATCTGTCAGTCACTGCAGCCCATCTCACGGCTGTATGATTTCCGGTTTCCTGAGGAACAAGATATGGTGCCATGGAATCCCCGGCAGTAGTTCTGTACACTCCCAGTCTTGAGCCTGCATTTCTGTCACAGTAGTTTTCTTCCGGACCGTTTCCATAGAAACAGATTCTATCATAATCTGCATCAAGTTTCATCATGAAACCGAACTCAGGCATCGGTGGAAGCTCCTTCGCAGCTGAAGGCTCATAGCTCATTGTTACTCTGCAGGTTCCGTCTCCGAATACACTGTAGGTTACAGTCACAAAACAATCCTTCTCCAACGGGAACAGCCAATGTTTAAATGTCACATTGACACGGTCCTCAAGCTCTTCAACCACAGGATATGCCATAACCTCAGAAAGCATTTCTTTGTCTTCACATAATTTCTTCGGTGTTGTGGTCTGATAAAGACTTGCCAGCTTCCATACTCCATATCTACCAGGCATCTGATTACCCTCATCATTGGCAGTTGGTGCTCTCCAGAAATTTGGTCTCGGAACAACACCTATCATTTCCTTCCCGCCGTAACGATAGGAAGTGATACCACCTTTAAGAGTTGAGATAAGAATGTCAAAGTTCTCACCCTTTACTCCTACATTCACCGATCCTCTGATAACCTTAAATGGTTTCTTAAGCGACAGCTCATGCTGTTTTTCAATTTCCTCAGCATTAATCCTTACTACTCCCTGACCATAAGCAACTTCATGCCCCCTCTTTGCATAAAGTGTATCGTCCTTCAGAGTAAATGAAACATCCACTGTGTACTCTCCGGCTTCTTCCGGAATAGCAAAAGGCAGATCAAAGCTCTTTTCGGTAAGCGGCTGAACAGTCACTGCCATATCTTTTCTTATAAGCTCTTCGCCGTATTTACTCAAAGTCACATGACAGTCAAATGCATCTGCGTCAGTGAAAAGATTTCTGTTGAAGACATTGATCTTTCCATCCTGAATCTTGATTCTCAGAGTCTGGAAGTTGAAACGCACTTCCTGCATCTTGCCCTTATATTCATGACGGGTTCCGTCCATGATACCGTTGCCGCTGAACTCATAGTCATTAGGTCTTTCGCCGCAGTCACCGCCATATGCCTGATACTCTTCACCAAAGCGGTTTTTGCGTCTCAGAGACTGGTCAACATAATCCCAGATAAAACCGCCCTGATACCTCGGCTCCCTGTCGGAAAGCTCGATATACTTAAACATGTCTCCGTTGGAATTACCCATGGAATGTGTATACTCGCAAAGAATGAACGGCTTGTCTGTATGAGTCTTCAGGAACTTTTCAATGTTTTCTGCCGATGTATACATCTGACTGTACATATCCGTAGTTTCCGGATATCTCGGGTCATGATCCACGCCTTCATAATGCACAAGTCTTTCATGATCCAGTGCCCTGAACTGATCAGCCATCTTTAACGGTACTCTTCCACCAAAGGATTCATTACCGATGGACCAGATAAGAACCGACGGATGGTTCTTGTCAAGCTGGTAGGTACTGTTTATACGGTCTGTAAGCATGGGAACATACTCTTCTCTGTTGCCTGGAAGTGCGTAGTCCAAAGGCTTCTGGCCTCTTGCGATCATATCCCATACACCGTGAGTCTCCATATTGTTCTCAGCGATCATATAAAGACCATACTCATCACAAAGGCTGTAAATATATGAAGCATTCTGATAATGAGAAGTTCTTACGGCATTGATATTGTTACGCTTCATGGCGATAACATCTTCTCTTACATCTTCAAGAGTGACACCGGCTCTGCCCTTATCTGTGTAGAACTCATGCCTGTTGACGCCGTTAAATACGATGCGCTTTCCGTTCAGCATCATGATGCCGTCAACCATTTCAAAACGCCGGAATCCCACTGCCTGTTCGACAACTTCCTTAACGTCTCCGTTGTCATCCTTAAGTATCAGCTTAAGCCTGTAAAGTGCAGGATTCTCGGCTGACCATAATGCCGGCTTCGAAACATTTCCGTTGATCTGAAGATTTCCGGCAGCATTTTTCACTGCTCCTTTAAGTACATCCTCACCCTTATAGGTAAGCACATATTCTGTTGAACCTCCTGCTTTACCAAGGTCTAATGTAATCTCCAGTGTTCCTCTGGTGAAGGTATCGTCCAAAAGTGCCCTTACCTTAAGATCATATACATGAACTTCAGGCACTGTATAAAGATAAACATCCCTGTAAATTCCGGAGAAGCGATAAAAATCCTGATCCTCCAGCCAGCTTGAAGCAGTCCATTTAAACACCTGAACAGAAAGCTTGTTTTCACCTTCCTTTATAAAAGGTGTAAGTTCAAAATCACTTGCAGTAAAACTGTCTTCACTGTAGCCAACGAATTTTCCATTAAGCCAAAGGGCAAAGCCTGATTCTACTCCCTGAAATGATATGTAGAGAGGCTTTCCTTTAAAACCATTAGGCACTGTAAAGTACTTTACATAACTTCCTACAGGATTGAATGCCTCAGGAATTTCTCCGGGATCAATTTCTTCTCTTCCGTCCCAGGGATACTGGGTATTTACATAAGCCGGGATATCATATCCTTCCATCTGGATATGTGCGGGAACGCGTATATCGTCCCAGCTTTTTGCATCATAATCCTCCTCGAAAAATCCCGGAATGGCACTTCCGTAATTTTTGGCGTAGGAAAACTTCCATAATCCGTTAAGGGAATGTCTGAACCCGGACTCTTTTCTCAAAAGCTCCTCTTCTGTTCTGTAAGCTACATGATCTGAAGCAGCGGGAAGAACATTTATCTTAAATATCTTTGGATCCTTTACAATGTCGTAATTGAATTTTTCCATATACTTCTGTCCTCTTTATATGTCTGAGTCCTCCTACCGGAGAACCCTGACATTTAATTTATAAGTTCCATACTCAAAGACTGCATCCTTGTGCATGGTCTTACATATAAGTTCTTTCTTACTTAATACTTATTTAACAGATCCTGTGATACCCTCTGCAAACTGCTTCTGCAGAATGAAGAAAATGATCATAGTCGGTACTGAACAGAAAAGAACGCCCATCATAAGTGTACCGTAATCAACTGTATAACCGGCTGCAAGGTTAGCTATAAGCATCGGCATATTCATGGCACTTGTATCGGTATTCATTACAACCTTTGGCCACATATATGAGTTCCATGCATTCATAAAGCTGATAACTGCAGCTGCGGCATAGGTTGATTTCATTACCGGAAGATACATGCGGAAGAAAATAGCAAACTCTGACAATCCATCCAGTCTTGCAGCCTCCATGATATCTACCGGGAAGTTTCTTGAGTTCTGTCTGAACATCATGATCATAAACGGTGTTGAGATAGAAGGAAGTATGAAAGCCCATACTGTGTTAAGGAGGTGAGCATCAGATACCATACGGAAAAGAGGTATCATGGTTGCTACCTGAGGTACCATCATCGCAAGAAGCAGTATTCCGAAAAGCTTATCCTTTGCCTTGTCGTGGTAAAGCTCAAAACCATAGCCTGCCAGTGAACAGATAAAGAGGCAGAGTACTGTCTGAACTATAGAATATTTAAAGGAATTGGCAAGGGACTTAAAGAGCGGCTCTGCAGCAAGAAGATTCTTAAAGTTTGTTGCCGCGTATGTTCCGAACACAATCTTACCTCTTGCAACCTCGATGGAGGCATTGGTGGCAGCAGTGATCATCCAGTAAAGAGGAAACACTGAGAAAAGGCACCAAAAGACAAGAAAGATATATGTTGGTATCAGACGTTTCTGTATAGCAGAAGAATTTGCTTTTATTATTTTAGTATCAGTCACGTTTGTCACCTACTTTCAGATTGATAAATGCAAGAACAGCAACCATTATAAATACGATGAAGCTTAATGCTGAGGAATAACCGAAGTTACCTACACCCTGTCCAAAGGAGTTGTTGTAAATATAATGAGACATGGTAATTGTGGAGTTTGCAGGTCCGCCGCCGGTAAGGTTCATAGACTCGTCAAAGAGCTGCAGTGTACCGTTGATGGACATGATAAATGTCATTACGATGACAGGTCTTAAAAGAGGAACTGTGATACCCCAGAAGGTTTCCCATCCGTTGGCGCCGTCAATCTTCGCGGCTTCATAAACCGAATACTCGATATTCTGAAGACCTGCCAGATAGAAAACCATGTTGTATCCGGTCCATCTCCAGATAAGCGCGATGATGATAACCATCTTTGCTGACCAGGGAGTTCCCAGGAAGTTGAAGTTCTCCTTGAAGATACCTAAATTTACAAGAACTGAATTGATAAGTCCCTGAGTGGCAAATAGAGATTTAAAAATCAATGCATATGAAACAAGTGATGTTGCGCAAGGCAGGAATACCATTGTACGGAAAAGTCCACGGAATTTTAAATCCTTATTATTCAGAAGCTGTGCAAGCAGTATTGCAAGTACCAGCATGATAGGGACCTGTATCAGAAGATAAAGGAAGGTATTACCTACTGAACGGATAAACAGCTTATCCTGCAGCATACGGGTATAGTTATTGAAAATCGGTGTCGTCCACTGTAATGCGGCCGGTGATCCCTTCTTTAAAGAAATGATGAAGGCCTGGAACATCGGATAAAAATTTAATACGAAGATCAGTATCGTTGCCGGAAGCAGGAAAAACCATCCTGCTCTATGCTGCTTGGCAAGAACACTGGTTTCTTTACTGTTTGTGTTCATAAAAGTACTCCTTTTTTTGATAAAATAAGGGCGGGGAGGTATCATTTCTCCCCGCCCAATAAGGGATTAACCCTGCATTGCAAATCTAACCTGATCTTCAGCATCCTTTATTGAAGCATCTGCATCAGCACCATTGATGATGTTCTGGATAGCAGCTGCAACCTGTGTACGTGTAGGATAGTGATAATCACTCTGCTCTACTACAGGAACATTAGCGCTCATCTTAACGATCTCTGCATAAACAGGTGTGTTGTTGAAGTACTCAATTCCTTCATTGTAAACTGCAGACTGACCGGCCTTAGCTGAACATGTGATAACGCCACCGTTCTTAAGAGCTGCATCATAGGTTTCTGTAGATCCTGCACCGAAGGTCTTTCCAAGGAAGTCCTGAGCAAGCTCGAGGTTCTGGCAGTTTGATGTGATGTAAAGTGAAGAACCACCGTTTGAAGCGAAGCCCTCTTTGCCGTTTCCTTCAAGAGTAGGCATGCTTGTGATCTCCCACTTTCCGCTGTTATCGCCTACCTGCTCAATTGTAGGGATGATCCAGTTACCATTCATAACACCGGCAACCATGTCTCCAACGATTGTCTGATCTGTGTAATCTGACCAGTCGTTTGCAAGGTAGATGACATTCTCCTTAGCACCTCTCACGATAACATCTATTATCTTCTTGAAAGTCTCATTCTCTGAAAGGTTAATGTCTCCATCCTTGAACTGTGAAACACCTTCAGCCTGGAGCATCATGTAAGGGAGATCGTTTCCGTCACCATCCATGGAAAGAAGATACTTGCCTGTTGTGTCGTAAACCTTCTTACCAATCTCGATCCACTCATCCCATGAGATGCCCTTCATATCATCGATTGTATATCCTGCCTGCTCAAGAAGATCTGTTCTGTAAGCGAATATAACTGTTCCGTTGTCTACAGGCATACCGTAATGAACGCCGTCGATGGTTGAATATGAAAGCTTCTCTGCTCCGAAATCATCCCAGTTAATATCTGCGCCTTCAAAGCTTGCCCATGCCTCAGGGAAATCAGTTACATACTTCTTGAAGTAGTGATCCTGGAAAAGAACGATATCAGGAAGTGTGCTGTAGTCTCCGGCTGAACCTGCAAGTGTTACTGCATTTTCAACATCAGATGACTGTGACTGCTCAACGATGTTAAGCTTGAAATCAGGATTTACATTCTTCTGATAATCAGCCTCAGCTGCCTTAAGTGCAGGGATGTTGAAGTTCTTGTCCCATGCGTAAACTGTAAGTGTATTGGCATCCTCTGATGCAGCTTCAGTAGCCTGTGTTTCAGCGGCAGCCTGTGTCTCGGCGGCAGCTTTTGTTTCACCGGCAGCTTTTGTCTCAGCAGATGTTGCAGGTGCCTCAGGTGATGGACTGCAGGCTGCAAGTGAAGCAACCATTGTTCCGGCCATAATAGCAGATACTATTCTCTTCTTCATAAATATTTTCCTCCAATTTGTGCAATCTTTATTGTTTTTTGGGGTCGATTGCTTTAACTATGTGTATTTTAACAGTAAACAATGCAGAAATGTTCACGATTTTGCCTATAATATATTCATTTTCGACCATGATTTAGGTGATAGTTGAAAAAGCTGTTTTTTGACGTCTGTACTAATAAACAGAAAGTTGTTATTGATGCATTTTTAACAAAATACGATGCATTTTTAAGCCGGTTCCTCGCTTTAAAGCATTAAAAAAGCTGCCCTTTTCAGGACAGCTTATGGTTATAGTCATTTTTGAATGTTATGTGGTTGTTTTTGACTATTTATGCAGTTTTTACTGCATGAACCTTTTCATTCTTCTTAATGATAGGAAGAATTACGCCAAGTGCTGTAAGTACGCAAGGTGTGATGATATTAAGAGCCATTGTAAATGGATCTGTGTCATAAACACCGAGTAAGCAGCAGGCTGCTGTTACGAAGAAGCACCATCCACCCGCAACAAGTGCGAGAGTGTTGTTCTTGACAAAACGATATTCAGGATTGTACTTTGCTCCCGCCTTGCGAAGGGCAATGTATGCAGCAAATACCCAAAGGTATCTCATAGGCATACATACAGAATTAAGCTTTGTAAGCTGTTTAAGAACTGCGGCAGCACCCGGAACGAAAGACTGAATAAGAATGATAGCACCTGAAAGAACAGCTACCATCTTGATACCATTGATATATGCGCCTGCATCATTCTTCTTAAGAAGAGCTGTAGGGATAAACTCCTTAGCATCTTCATTATCAAGAAGCATACGAAGCGGTGCATCGATACTGATAACAAGTGTTGAAAGCTGGCCTACCATGTTACATACAGCATAGATGATGAGAAGTGAATCACCGATACCATAGTAAGCACCAAGCTTCTGGAATGCCCAGTAAGAACCGTTTGAAACATATGCATTGAAGTTCTCATTGATTGCTACAGGATCAAACATCATACCCATAGCGATGGTTCCAAGGATAGCACAAACCACAACCATGATGGCAAGTGTGATCATTGCTCTCGGGAAGCCCTTGCTTGGGTTCTCAACCTTATTTACATAAGGAGAAATCTTCTCGCATCCGCCAACTGCGAATACAAGGATAGAAAGTGATGTGAAATACTTTACATCAAACTGAGGAATAAGGTTCTTCATGCTGAAATCCATAGATACATAATCAGCACCCGGATTGATTGCACGTGCAGTGAAGATCATGATGATGTAAAGGATAGACATTACAAACATACTTGTTCCTGCGATGGTTGCAAGCTTCTTTAACGGGTTAAGACCACGGCTGGCAACCCAGCAGAAGAAAAGAAGTACTGCAAATGTAATGAGCTGAACACCGATGGTCGGGAATGTATCGTAGGTCTCAGCATTACGGAATACTGCCCAGCTGAGAGCCTTAAGTCCGCCTGAAGACTTGCTGGCGATGTATGTGATGTGGCATGCCCAGTATGTCCAGCCTGCATAGTAAGCAAGCTTAGGACCTGTGGTCTTGAGAATCCATGAGCTGACTCCGCCGCCGGACTCTTTGAAGGCTGAACCAAGTTCACCAACCATAAGTGCATAAGGGATGAAGTAAAGTGCGAACATGAGAATCCAGCTGAAAATAACCTGGATACCATTGAAGTAGACGAAACCATTCAGAACGTTTCCAAATCCCCATACTGTTGAAAACGCCATGAATGCGAGAGTCGTCCAAGTGATACGTTTTGAATCCATAATAAACTCTCCTTTTCATAGCCGCAAAGCTGATTCATACTTTGCTTTTTATTTTTATTTTTCCAAACATGATATGTCTGGAAAATCAAGATGCCCTGACTCCGGATCACATCCCCTTCTGTAAGTTCACCGAAACATGAACATCTCTTGATTCATGGTTTTTCGATTAAGTAACCTATTCCCCCAACGAAAAACCGTGTCTCCAATCAGAATTCAAACCTATAGTCCCTGCCTCCCGTTCCTTCCATGGTCGAAGAGAACAGAACTTCGGCTGCTTTAGTCAGAATAAAAGCCTGTACTTTCCGTCACCGGTTCCTTCCATTGTCGATGAAAACAGAACTCTTGCAGCTTCTATAAGATATGCTGTATCCTTTGCGCCTGCAGTCTCGTAAGGTGAATGCATGGCAAGCTGAGGAAGTCCTATATCAACTGTATTTAATGCAACCTGGCTCTGGGAAATGTTTCCGAGGGTGGAACCCCCAAGCATGTCGGAACGGTTTGTAAATATCTGGAAAGGAACCTTCGCCTCATTACAGATAGCACGCATTACCGCACCCGAAACCGCATCTGTTGTGTATTTCTGATTTGCGCTGTACTTAATAACAATTCCATTATTGAGGTAAGGACGATTTGTCGGATCTGACTTTTCAGGGTGGTTGGGATGCACGGCATGAGCATTATCAGCTGATACAAGGAAGCTTGAAGCGATACTCATGAGATACTCCTCTTCTGATTTACCGCATGAACTGTTAATGCGGCGAAGCGTATCTTTAAGGAAGGTTCCGGCTGCGCCCTGTTTGGTTCCTGAACCAACTTCTTCGTTATCATATACACAGTGAACCGCAACAGAATCTTTAGGTTCTGCCTTAAGGAAGCCCTGAAGTGAGGCGTAAGCACACTGAAGATCATCAAGTCTGCCGCTTGCCACGAACTCGTTGTTAAGTCCCAGCATCGTGCCCTTCATGCGGTTGTAAAGGAAAAGGTCTGTATCAAGAATATCTTCGGCTTTTACCCCTGCCTCTTCTGCTATCATTTTAATGAATACATCCGACTCCTCGCCTTTCTCGCAGAAAAGCGGAAGCATATCAACCTGAGCATTAAATTTGTATCCATCATTTACCTCGCGATTCATGTGGATGGCAAGATTAGGAATGATCATGAGATCACGATCAATGTTTACAAGTCTGGTCTCGATGCCCTCTTCTGTGCGGACAATTATGCGGCCCGCAACAGAAAGCGGTCTGTCCAGCCAGGGTGCGCATATCATTCCGCCGTACTTTTCGACATTGAGCTTCACATACTGCTTATCTATGGTAATCTCAGCATTGGTCTTGATCTTAAACACCGGTGAATCACAGTGACTTGCCATCATCTGAAAACCCGTGTAATCCTTCTTTGGAATGCGGAATGCAATTACAGCTGAATCATTTCTTGTTACGTAGTAGCCTTTTCCTGCCTCAAGCTCCCATGGTTTTCCTTCATATAAACGTATGAGTCCGGCATCCTCAAGAGTCTTACACATATTGCTTACTGCATAAAAAGCATTTGGACTGCTATCAAGGAAAGCTATGAGCTCTTTATTCACATTATCAAAATTCATTTGTTTCTCCCCATCTATTAACGTAGGTTTTCAGCCGTTTATATCTGACACACTGATGTCAATCTGATCAGCTCATATATAAACACATGCGCTTTGCCGTTTTATCCGAAAAACAGATATACAAATCTGAGCGACTTCTGAAATTGAACCTATAAAGATATTTCAAATATTAATTTAATATAATTTATGTCAATATTTAGCATGCCCGCAGATTATACCATTTCGTTAAATGTTCCTCAACCGATTGCAATCATAATGTTTCCGGCAATTCATAAACCTTTTTAATACATTTGATAACCTTTCATTATGTCTTTTATTCTTTCAGAGAATACATCTGTCCGCGTAAAAAAGACACCCGTCAATCAACGCTTTAAATCGGCGATAAACATTATCACCAAAAAAGTATTGATTAACGGGTGTTTTTTTAACCTTCTGTATACAATATCAGACGTCTGTAATGTCCTTTGGTTTTTTTAACTATTTTGAAAGAACTTTTGTGACAGTGAGCTGTGCCATGGTCTTCTCCGGATATACTATCTCATCCGCACCTATTTTTTTAAGCACCTTACCCATGCGCTCGGAACCTGCTTTTGCTATAACCTTATGTACTCCCTGCTCTTTGGCCACCATGATACACATTATGCTTGGATCCATACTACTTCCCATACACACTATTACAACATCCATGTTGCCGAGACCCAGCTTCTCAACTGCATCCGGATCCGAAAGATCACAGGCAACAGCGACCTCAGCTATATCCGACAGCTGGTTAACCACCTCTTCACTCTTATCGGCGATAAGAAGCTCCACACCATTTTCAAAAAGCTCCCTGGCTGTAAATTTACCGAATCTCCCAAGTCCCAATACCGCAATCGAAAGTGTTTTTTTCTCTGACATATTTTTCCTCCCCTAGTAATCAAATTCTTAGATTAAAAAAATGATTAATGAACTCCTCATCTATTTGCGCTGTTATTGGATGCTTAAAATCTGACAGACAGATTCACATCTAGCCGGCTCTAGACATTCCCTTATGTAACGAGAGAACACAGTCAGGAATCCGGAAAATAGAATTTCCATTAAACATTTTACTTACAAAACTTTATCATCCCATGTAGTATTTGCCCTCTGCACTGATCAGAAGATTCTTCTTAGCCTTTTGTCCTCTGAAGAACATCACGAGAGATATAGGCCCGATCCTTCCGAGATACATCGCAGTGATAATGATCATTCTTCCTGCCGGAGTGAGAGTCGATGTAAGATTTCTGGAAAGACCCACTGTCGCCGTCGCACTGAAGGTTTCAAAAAGCGCATCCGTCATGAGTATTCCGTGATCCGTAAACATTAACATGATACTGAGAAGCGACGTCACAAGAAAACTGATAAGAATGATGGCAACCGCTTTACGAATGGTTTCTATGGAAAATGATCTGTTGAAAACCACCGGCTTTTCACGATCCCTAAGGAAACTGATGGCATAAAGCATAAGTGCAAAGAATGTCACAGTCTTTACGCCGCCCGCGGTTCCCATAGGTGATCCTCCGATGAACATATACATCAGTCCAAAAAGAGCCGTAACCTCTCTGAGACCTTTCTGGGACACTGTCATAAAACCCGCAGTTCTGAAAGTCACGGACTGGAAGAAGCTGTTCCATATCTTTGCTCCCAGGCTCATACTCTGCATCGTCGCCGGATTATCCATTTCTGCCAGAAATGTAAGCATTGCCCCACTCACAATAAGCACCGCCGTCAATGCAAGCACCAGCTTAGTCTGTTCATGAAGCCTGAATCGCTTCCTTCCCTCAGCCTTTGAGAAAAATGCACCCACAGCATTGGCTACATCAAACCAAACCACAAAGCCAAGTCCACCGAGAACAATCAGCATCATGGTGACAAACAAAATAAAATAATTCCCCGAATATCTGCACAAACTGTCAGGCCCTATAACATCGATACCCGCATTACAGAAGGCAGAAATCGAATGAAAAATCGAGACATATATGCCCTTGGTATTGCCAAACTCCGGCACAAACACAAACGCCGACAAAATCGCTCCGATGCCCTCAACGATGAATATATCTCTAACCACTCTCTGGCAAAAACCGGCAACTCCTTTTATGGAGTCAAGGTTAAAGGAATCCATCATCAGCACCCTGGTTTTAAGAGACAATCTCTTATGAATAAGTATCAAAAGCACTGCTGAAAGACACACAACACCTATGCCACCCACCTGTATCAGCAGCATGATCACAATCTGCCCAAACAGTGTCCAGTGAGAAAATGTATCAACCACAACAAGCCCCGTAACACAAACAGAAGTAGTAGCAGTAAACAGCGCCGTGAGAAAATCCGTCTCTTCTCCCGGCACCGTTGAGCATGGAAGCATCAAAAGCGCCGCCCCCACCAGAATCGCCGACAAAAAACTCAGCGAAATCATCTGCGTCGTACTAAGTTCCGGTTTCCGTCCCTTCTTTCCCTTCTTTTTCATAAAATCACTTACACTTTTATTCCCCTCATTCATTTCCTTCATACCCACAACATACCCACAATCATAAAATTACTCGCGCTGATCAGTCATTGACTCATTAATTATAACATCAGTCAGGATCAGTTTTAACTATATAACGCAAAGAGACAACCATATTCTCTGTGCAGTCACAGAATAACATGGTTGTCTTTTTCGTTTTATTTTACTCTTGTTATGAACATATACTGAATGATTCATAATAATACTGCAATTTTCGAATGTTCAATTCCCAGTATTATTTCACTGACATCATACTATTCTGTACTTCCTTGATAAGCTTCATGGGATACTTGCAGAAAGATGCTATCTCTTCCGGAGTTTTGCCATCCTGAAGCATTTCTGCAATCTTCTCACGATCTCTTCGCTTAGCCCCCATCGCCTGTTGTTCTAAATCTCTCATGTTGATAACCATATATTCTCTCCTCCATTTCTTGTTTTTCCTTGCCCTTTGCACTGCTTCATCAAGTTTTTTCACATATTCATCTTCTACCGCATTTCCTGCAACATAACTGAGAAATGCCTTTAACTTCGGACTTATATCATCCTTTGTTCCGGTTGCATTTAGAACTATCCTGGTAGTTCCATCGCCCATTTCCAGTTCCGGATTTTCTTTGCAGCGGTTGGTAAATGTATACATATGTCTGCTTTCACCGTAAAGGTCAAACAGACAGATCATCACTACATAGGACTCCACAAGTTCATCATACACTACGCCTTTCTCCAGCATCTGCATGTCTGCCATGGACACATAGTAACGTATCCTTTTCGGAAGATTTCCGGTATTAAGAACCTGCAGCTCGATGTCCACTATCCTCCCTTCTTCCATAGTTGCAAAGACATCAAACCTTACACCATGTAAATCCGGGCCTATCTCAATCGTCTTCTGACCATCTATCTTTAGATCCGTAAACTTTATTTCCGGCAATATACATCTGATGAGTTCAGAAAGAAGTTCTTTATCCTTTATGATCTTTCATATAGTTTTAGTATAGCATCAAAATCAAAAGCGTTTATTAAAAGATTGTTTAATAAACTCCTGATCAAAAAATAAAATTAGGGATATCTTTAAAGATATAAATATAGATAATTGAAACTAAGATAGTTCAAATCTTTTCGCCCATAGATATGGGGCTTTTGAATATTCGTGTGAAATCATACATGTTATATTAATTTCTGTCAATACTATAGCAAAAATTCATACTGGATTATTATTGCAAAAATGTAAGTGTTCAGACACTGTCGGACATTTTTCTCGGAGTGTACTTTCAACGCCGTGAGCCGTTGGCATGAAGACGCATTTTATCGTCCGGTAGCCAATATGTTCCGTTAACATGAGGACACATTTTTTCTTCCGGGAAACACAAAAAGCGCCAGGGACATACCCCCGGCGCGAAAATGCGTAACTTTATATATACTACTGTCTGTGATTGTTAATCCTAGCCTGAACTGCAGCAAAATAGCTGTTATATCTCCTTAAAATCCACTTCACTTCCATTCAGTTCCGAAACTATAACTCCGGCGTATGATTCCCCGGGATACTCATATATACAGTGTTCAAGAGTCAGCTTCGCTCCTGATGTGCCGGATTCCAACTCAGGTGTATGGGCAAGTATGGCTCCCATTCTCCAATAGCTGCCGAACTTTGCCGTTGCTCTGTTGATAAAATGACAGTCTTTAAATATCATTTCACTGTCATAGGTAAGTCCCATACCTACGGCAGAAGCTTGATAAGAAATAAATGTACAGTCAGAAAATACAGTATGCTGGGAGCCGTAGTCCGCATGTACGGCATAAGCACCCTTGTCCTCTACATTAAGCTCTCCATCAGGATGGCTTGCTATAAATCGAATATTTTCCACTCTACCATTTAGCCTTAGATCTGCAGCAGGATTTTTATAAAGCCCGCTTTCACTGAGAATCTCCACGCCATCCGAAAGACCTATAAAGCTTATGTATCGTTCCGGCATTCCCATTGAAGATATGGCCGAAAAAGGTTTATAGATTCCGGAATGCATATATATGATCACCTTATTTTGTTCGCTGTCATTACAGGAATCGATAATCTCCTGTAGATCCGACTCTGGTGTAACCTGATATATGGTATCTGCTTTTGCTATAAAATCAAACATCAGCATGAACATAAACAGGAAAAATAATGTTTTTGCAGTTCTTATATATTTATCAGATAAAAATCCAACCATTCTAAACTCCTATAAATTGAGCAGGAAGATTAATTTTTCCTCTCACAATGCAGGACTCTATCGGCATCCTTCAAAAATATCACTCACAAAACCCCTGCGATATAAAAGAAGCCGGGAATCCTAGATTCCCGGCTTTACACAAAGCCTTTTCGGCTAAATTCCTATCAATCCCTTGGATTGCTTATCTGAGCCTGAGCTGCAGCAAGACGTGCAACAGGTACACGGAACGGTGAACATGATACATAATCAAGACCGATCTTGTGGCAGAACTCAACAGATGAAGGATCGCCGCCGTGCTCACCGCAGATACCTACGTGAAGCTTAGGGTTAACCGGCTTTCCAAGCTTAAGAGACATCTCCATAAGCTTACCAACACCAGTCTGGTCAAGCTTAGCAAACGGATCAGCCTCAAAGATCTTTGCATCATAGTAAGCATTAAGGAACTTACCTGCATCATCACGAGAGAATCCATATGTCATCTGAGTAAGGTCGTTTGTACCGAAGCAGAAGAAATCAGCTTCCTTAGCGATCTCATCAGCAGTAAGAGCTGCTCTAGGAATCTCGATCATTGTACCAACCTCATATTCGAGCTTAGCACCTGCAGCTGCGATTTCAGCATCAGCAGTAGCAACAACGATATCCTTAACATACTTAAGCTCCTTGACCTCACATACAAGCGGGATCATGATCTCAGGCTTAACATTCCAGTCCGGATGCTCCTTCTGAACCTCAAGAGCTGCACGGATTACAGCCTTTGTCTGCATCTTTGCAATTGAAGGATATGTAACAGCGAGACGGCATCCTCTGTGACCCATCATAGGGTTGAACTCATGGAGTGACTCGCAGATGTTTCTGATTTCCTCTACTGACTTATTCTTAGCCTTTGCAAGCTTCTCGATATCAGCAGCCTCTGTAGGAACGAACTCGTGAAGAGGCGGATCAAGGAATCTGATTGTTACAGGGCAACCCTCAAGAGCCTCATAAAGAGCCTTGAAATCTCCCTGCTGGTAAGGAAGGATCTTATCAAGAGCAACTTCTCTCTCTTCCTCTGTATCTGAGCAGATCATCTCACGGAATGCAGCAATTCTGCTCTCCTCAAAGAACATGTGCTCTGTACGGCAGAGACCGATACCCTCAGCACCGAGCTCTCTGGCCTTCTTAGCGTCAGCAGGTGTATCAGCATTTGTACGAACCTTAAGCTTTCTGAACTGATCAGCCCAAGCCATGATACGTCCGAACTCGCCTGCGATCTGAGCATCTACAGTCTTGATCTGTCCGTCATAGATATTACCTGTTGTACCATCGATAGAAATGAAATCTCCCTCGTGGAACTCCTTGCCGCCGAGAGTGAACTTCTTGTTCTCCTCATCCATAACGATGTCGCCACATCCTGATACGCAGCACTCACCCATACCACGGGCAACAACGGCAGCGTGTGATGTCATACCACCACGAACTGTAAGGATACCCTGAGCAGCCTTCATACCTGTGATATCCTCAGGTGAAGTCTCAAGTCTTACAAGTACAACCTTCTCTCCTCTTGCAGCCCACTCTACAGCATCATCAGCTGTGAATACGATCTTACCGCAAGCAGCTCCCGGAGAAGCACCAAGTCCCTTTCCAAGTGGTGTTGCAGCCTTAAGAGCAGTAGCATCGAACTGAGGGTGAAGAAGTGTATCAAGGTTACGAGGATCGATCATAGCAACAGCCTCTTCAGGTGTCTTATGTCCCTCGTCTACAAGATCACATGCGATCTTAAGAGCTGCAGGAGCTGTTCTCTTACCGTTACGGCACTGGAGCATGTAGAGCTTCTTGTTCTCAACAGTGAACTCCATATCCTGCATGTCATGATAGTGGTTCTCAAGAGTCTCACAAACCTTGATGAACTCAGCATAAGCCTCAGGGAACTCCTGCTCCATCTGTGCGATAGGCATAGGTGTACGAACACCGGCAACTACGTCCTCGCCCTGAGCATTGATAAGGAACTCACCCATAAGCTTGTTCTCACCTGTAGCCGGGTCACGTGTGAATGCAACACCTGTACCTGACTGGTTGTTAAGGTTACCGAATACCATCGGCATAACGTTTACAGCTGTTCCCCATGAATAAGGAATATCGTTATCACGACGATATACGTTAGCACGTGGGTTATCCCATGAACGGAATACAGCCTCGATAGCGAGCTTTAACTGCTCTACAGGATCTGAAGGGAAGTCCTTTCCAAGCTGATTCTTATACTCAGCCTTGAACTGCTCTGCAAGCTCCTTAAGGTCAGCTGCTGTAAGGTCAACGTCGAACTTAACACCCTTCTGCTCTTTCATCTTGTCGATAAGCTGCTCGAAATACTTCTTACCAACTTCCATAACAACGTCTGAGAACATCTGGATGAAACGACGATATGAATCATATACGAAACGCTCGAATGCAGGATCAGGATTGCCCTTGATCATAGCTGCAACTACTTCGTCATTAAGACCAAGGTTAAGGATTGTATCCATCATACCCGGCATAGATGCACGAGCACCTGAACGAACTGATACTAAAAGAGGATTCTGGAGATCACCAAACTTCTTACCGTTCTCCTTCTCCATCCATGCTACGCCTTCCATAGCCTGGCCCATGATTTCGTCGTTTATTTTACGACCATCCTCATAGTACTGAGTACAAGCCTCTGTTGTGATAGTGAAACCCTGTGGAACCGGAAGTCCGATCTCTGTCATCTCTGCAAGGTTTGCACCCTTACCTCCAAGTAAGTTTCTCATGGACATGTTACCTTCTTTGAAGGTGTAGACCCATTTTTTAGCCATTACTGATCCTCCTAATATTACTTGTTTGTATTTATATGTCTTTTATAAAGAGTTACCCTTTAAGTGCCAGTATGTATAGGATAACCTCTACAAAAAGCTATCTTGATTTATCCCGTACAGTCGGGAAAATCACCATTGAGATTATACTCGACTAATTTTTCTTAGTAAAGAAAACATTTGAATGAAAACGGTTACATTTTGTATTAATTTTCTATAAATAAAACAAGCCTTGGAAATTCTAAGAAAAATCAAAGAATTTCCAAGGCTTTTTCATTATTACAAACCGGAAAACGTAAAATCATCCGAAACTTATATCACACTAACGCGCAATGTTTACACCTTAAACCTGTATCCAACGCCCCATATGGTTTCTATATACTGAGGTTTTGCGGAGTCCATTTCGATCTTTTCCCTTATCTTTTTGATATGCACTGTTACGGTTGCAATGTCTCCCACTGAGTCCATTTTCCATATTTCCTTAAAAAGCTCCGCCTTTGTGTAGACATGATTGGGATGTGAAGCAAGGAAAAACAAAAGATCAAACTCTTTAGTGGTAAAGGTCTTTTCTTCATTGCCAACCCATACACGTCTTGCAGAAGGGTCTATCTTAAGCCCACGGATCTCGATGAGATCATTTCCTTCCTTTCCGTTACCTATAAGTCTTTCATATCTTGCAAGATGCGCCTTGACCCTGGCCACAAGCTCTGATGCCGAAAACGGCTTGGTCATATAATCATCGGCACCAAGCCCCAGTCCACGTATCTTGTCAATGTCATCCTTTTTTGCGGAAACGATGATTATGGGGATATCTTTAACCGATCTGACTTCTTTGCAGACTTCAAATCCATCTTTTCCCGGCAGCATAAGGTCGAGAATAATGAGATCGAATTCTTCGCCAAGCGCTTTTTCAAGGCCGATATCTCCGTCATTTGTAATGGTTACCGTGAAGCCGGAAAGCTCAAGGTAATCTCTCTCCAGTTCGGCAATGGACTGTTCATCTTCAACTATGAGAATCTTTCTTTTATCATCATCCATTTAAATAACCTCCTGCATACTGCGGATATATTTCCTTAAAACAAAATTTATGGTGGTACCTTCTCCCTCAACAGAAGTCGCCCATATGCGTCCCCCGCTATCTTCAACTATCTTTTTGACAATGGATAATCCTATACCGGATCCACCTTTCATGGAATTTCTGGAGCTGTCTGCTCTGAAAAATCTCTGGAATATATATGGCAAATCCGTCTTTGCTATTCCCTTTCCGTTATCGCTCAGACTTACCTGTATAAAATCCCCGGCATCTTCAAGTATCAGTTCGATCTTTTTCTCATCCTTATCCATATATTTCACGGAATTTGAAACGATATTGTTGATGACCTTTCTGAGCTGCTCAGGATCAGCTATCATTTCGACGTCCCTGGATACTTTGTTCTCAAAAGTAAATTTGATCTCCTGGGATTCCATGTCAAGCCCTATTTCATCAGCACAATCCTGAAAATAATCCTGAACCGGCATATGTTGGAAATCATATGGTATTTTATTGGACTCGACCTTAACGTAGTACCTTAACTCATCAATAAGGCGGTCCATATCATTAGCTTTTATATTTATGGTCTGAATATACTTCCTTTGCATCTCCTGACTTTGAGCAACACCGTCCAGGATACCTTCCGAATAACCTTTTATAGCAGTAAGCGGCGTTTTCAGATCATGGGCAATGTTTGAGATCAGCTCGCGGTTGGCATTGTCATTACGTATCTTCTCTTCCTGTGTTTCCTTGAGCCTCATGCGCATCTCATCAAAGGCTTGCATCAGCTCGCCAAATTCATCATTGGTCTCAGCTTCAAGGGTGAAATCCAAATCTCCTGATTCTATCTTTTTGGCTGCCGCCTTCAGTTCATCCACGGGTTTTACGATACCCATATAGATCCAGCATATAAAAAAGAGTCCGGCAATTATTAGTATCATCACGTTCATGCTCATGGTGGTATAACCTCTGAACATAAGATACATGAGTATCAGAGGAAGGATAGTACTTATGCAAAAGCTTACTGCCACCCGTCCCATCAGTCCGACATGTTTCATGCTGTATTCCTCTACCCAATAATTTATAAATCTAACCTAATTATAACATAACTATTATATAGAAAAAAACTCCCAACATATTAATAATGTCGGAAGTTTTTTACTTTGATGCAGAAGTTCAGCCGATGGACCACGATCCACCGGCTGAACTGTTAGGCTATAATCAATTTTTTATCAGAATGCAAGCTTCTCTTCGAAATAGCTCTTAAGCTGATCGATGGCGATACGCTCCTGCTTCATGGAATCTCTCTCACGGATAGTAACACAGTGATCATTCTCTGAATCGAAATCATAGGTTACACAGTAAGGTGTACCGATCTCATCCTGTCTTCTGTATCTCTTTCCAATGTTTCCTCTGTCATCGTACTCAACATTCCAGTACTTACTAAGCTCATCATTGATAGCCTGTGCACCCTCGGCAAGCTTCTTTGAAAGAGGAAGGATACCGATCTTTACAGGTGCAAGTGCCGGATGGAAGTGAAGGACTGTTCTCTCATCACCGCCCTCAAGCTCCTCTACATCATATGCTGCGCAAAGGAATGCAAGAGTTACACGGTCAGCTCCAAGTGAAGGCTCTACAACATAAGGAACATAATGCTCATTTGTCTCATCATCAAAATATGTCATATCCTGACCTGAAACCTCCTGATGACGTCCAAGGTCATAATCGGTTCTGTCAGCGATACCCCAAAGCTCGCCCCATCCAAACGGGAAAAGGAACTCAAGGTCTGTTGTTGCCTTTGAGTAGAAGCTGAGCTCTTCCTTCTCATGGTCTCTTGCGCGAAGCATTTCCTTAGGCATGCCAAGGCTCAGGAGCCAGTCCTGGCAGAACTGTTTCCAGTATGCAAACCACTCAAGATCTGTGTCAGGCTTACAGAAGAACTCAAGCTCCATCTGCTCAAACTCTCTTGTACGGAATGTGAAGTTACCCGGTGTGATCTCATTACGGAATGACTTACCGATCTGTCCGATACCGAAAGGAAGCTTCTTACGTGAAGTTCTCTGTACATTCTTAAAGTTTACGAAGATACCCTGTGCTGTCTCGGGACGGAGATAAACTGCGTTCTTTGCATCCTCTGTTACACCCTGGAAGGTCTTGAACATGAGGTTGAACTGACGGATACCTGTAAAGTTATGCTTACCACATGTAGGACATGCTACCTTGTGATCCTCGATGAATTTCTCCATCTCTTCGTTTGACCAGCCGTCAACTGAGCCTTCAAGCTCAAGTGCGTTCTCAGCTGCGAAATCCTCGATGATCTTGTCTGCACGGAATCTCTCGTGGCATTCCTTACAATCCATAAGAGGATCAGAGAAGGATGCAAGATGTCCTGAAGCGATCCAGGTCTGAGGGTTCATAAGGATAGCACAGTCGATTCCGACATTGTACTTTGACTCCTGAATGAACTTCTTCCACCAGGCTTTCTTAACGTTGTTCTTTAACTCAACACCGAGATTTCCATAATCCCATGTGTTGGCAAGTCCGCCGTAGATCTCGGAGCCCGGATAAACAAATCCTCTTGACTTTGCAAGGGAAACGATAGTGTCCATTGTGTATTCTTTTGCCATTTTTTCCTCTTTCTGCCGCCGGAGTGCGGCTAAGAATAAAGTATTTAGTTTCACGCTTCTGCGCTGTTTTTCACTATACAACCTGGAACCGAAAAAATCCAGCGAAATCGAAACCGTTCCGCTGTGAAATGGCGGACAGAGCCAGAGGGCATCTGGCCCTGTCCTGTCTTTCTCGACCGATACAATCCTCATCTGAGTGTCTTCAATATCTCCAACGACCTGAAGTTATGAGGCATCACATCACCGAGAAGGGCGTCAACATTGGAAGCAAACTCCTCGAAAACTTCCGGCTTAAGTGTGAAGGTATAAAGCTTCATGATGGGCGTTGACAGAACATACTGCCAGGCAAAGGCACAGGCCTGGGAGCATGGGAACGGCGGTTCCTCGGTGTACTCGCCGCTTATATACAGGAGCCTGAGTTCGTAGATTCTTCTCACCAGTTCGTTGTCAAGGTTTGGATTCAGTATGGCCTTTAACGATAGGAAGATAAGGTTCACCATTTCCGCGGCCTCCAGATTTTCCTGGGCAAGGTAGTCCGCAAATTCCAGCACATAGGAGCCGTAGCAGGCATTAACGAGATCCGTTGCTATCTCCTCAAAGTAATTATTCACTTTGATGTCCCTAAGGTTGTAACCGCTTTTCCCTTCAGTCAGGGCAAATGTCCCGAAAACGAAGTTTCTGGTGGCTGCCATAAACCTGGATCCCGGTTTTTTTGCCCCCGCCGCCCAGACAGTGATCTTTCCCTGTTCATTTGTAAGTACAGATAGTCTTTTATCAAAGTCACGGGATGGTGCCGAGCTCAGCACCACCCCGTGAAGTTCTAATTCATCACGCATATTTTCTCCTGAGAACCGTTTCCGGTCCGGAATTACGTTTCATCCTTGTAGCCGTAGTTTTTCAGGAATGTGTCCGAATCTCTCCAGTCCTTTCGCACTTTGACAAAAAGCTGGAGGTTGACCTTGTCGTCCACCATTTTTTCGATCTGGATACGGGCGCCTGTGCCTATACGTTTAAGCATTGAACCGCCCTTTCCGATGATAATGCCTTTATGGGCATCTCTCTCGCATACTATAGTGGCTTTTATGTCCCAGAGGCCGTCCTGTCTCTGATGCATCTGGTCGATGAGAACCGCTATGCCATGAGGCACCTCATCATTTAACTTGCGGAGCGCCTGTTCCCGGATAAGCTCAGCTGCGATCTCACGCATAGACTGATCCGTAACAGTATCCCTGTCATAATATCTCGGTCCCTCAGGCAGGTACTTGAAAACTGCATTCTTAAAACCGTCAATGTTTTCGGCTCTTGATGCAGACAGGGGAACTATCTCCGCAAAGTCCATCAGAGTTTTATATTTTTCTATGGCAGCTTCAAGCTCCTCAGGCTTGTCCTTCATGGTGTCTATCTTGTTCACCACAAGTATCTTGGGTTTCCCTGAGTTTTTGATAACCTCAGCTATATGCTGTTCGCCTGCTCCAATATAGGTTGTCGGTTCCACCAGCCAGACGATGACATCCACATCCTTAAGTGTATTTTCGGCAACATTGTCCATGTACTCCCCAAGCTTGTTTTTTGCTTTATGTATGCCCGGAGTATCCAGGAAAATGATCTGTCCGCGGTCATCGTCATAGACCGTCTGTATCCTGCCTCTGGTGGTCTGTGGCTTGTTGGAGACTATGGCGATCTTCTGACCTATGACATGATTCATAAGTGTAGACTTGCCAACATTCGGTCTTCCAACCAGGGCCACGAAACCGGTTTTTATCTTTTTATCTTTCATATATTTCCCATTAAATTAGTTTTGCTTAAAGAGTTCCTCTGTGGTGTAGAACTTATCCTTATTGTCCTCAATAAGCTTGTTGTTTCCAACGGTACATGCCGCACCCTTTTCAAGGATCTCCTTTGCGTAATCTGAGAGTGCATTGATCTTTGCCTCGCTTGTTGCAAGGATCTGGTCTCTCTCCTCCTGAAGCATGTCATTGGTTACATGAGACAGGAAGGCACTTAAGGTCAATGCAGCCTTTGCGGAATTTGTCCTCGGTGTATCAAGCTCGGAAATAGCGCCTATGATGTACTTTGTCATATCTCTTTCCGAAGTTTTGAACTCCTTAATGAACTTAGGTATGCCCTCATAAATATCCAGAGTTTCCTTAAGATGAGGATCTCTGTAGGATACAAAGTATCCTTCACCTGATCTTCCGAAACCTGACATACATCCGTAGGCTCCGCCTTTGACACGAAGATTGAGCCACAGATACTGATAATTCAGTATCACCTTAAGTACCTTAAGGGCACCTGTATAAGGATGCTTCTTTGTATCATAAAGTCCTGATCTGCCGACATAGTTAACCTGTGAAGGAGTCTTGAAGCCTTCATTGAGATTACCGCTGAGTGTAAGCTGCGGCAAAGCCTTTCCGGCTGAAGCCTTGTATGGTTTGAAACCTTTATCAAGCTTTCCTGCCTTCTCTTCCAGCTTCCGGATGCCCTGCTCAAAGTTCTTTTTGAACTTAGGGAATTCCTTTGCGAAGGCATCATTACCCTCTTTCTCGCAGGCAAGTGATATAAACATATTTTCAGGTCTGAAGAGCTTGCAGGCAACATCTCTCAACTTCTTCTGAAGCGCCTTTTTATCCTTCTTAAACTCATCGGATATTCTGTTGATGAAACGGTAGTAGCTTATGCCTCCGGTAAGGTCCGCATATCTTCCGGTTGCGGAAAAATATGAGGTTGCCCTGTTAACGGCATAGCTGTGGCTTGAGCCTTCAACCTTCATTCTTTCTCTTGAACGGGCCTCGTTCAGGATCTCCTGCATCCTCTTATCATCTTCGAATTTTGTTGTATGAACTATCTCATCAACTATATCGAGGCCGAACGGGAAACCGTCATACAAAAGCTTCACATCGATACTGAAGATACCTGTGTAGTAGCCATACTTACTGATATTGGGATAAGCACTTGCATCAAAGTTGATGCCTCCGGTGTTTAAAAGGATATCAGAGGTCAGATCCTGATAAGTATGTTTTTCGGTATCCATATAGCCGAGAACTGTCTTCAAAAATCCTGCGTATGGAAGCTCCTCTTCTGTGAGGCAGGCTGTATTGAAATTGAATCTGAGATAAGCAATACCTCTTGTTTCAAGCTCGGTACCGATAAGAAGTGTATCGGAAAGCCGTGTCTCCTTCCAGCTGAAGGTTTCTGCCTTTTTATCGATATCGCTAATGCTTAAGAGCGGTAGCTTCTCAAGATTCTCTTCACTTGTGGGCTCCTCCTGGTACTCCTTGAGCATCTTTGTATCGGAAACACACTTTTTGATCTCTTCCTTTGACATCTTTGCCTTAACGGCTGCCAGCTTTTTCTTTAACTCCTCCTCACGTTTTTCCGTAAGACCTCTTTCAGGCTTACAGATAACCAGGGCCGAATGTTTATTTCCAAGAAGATACTTCTCGATAAGTTTCTCGAAATAACCTTCTTCAACATCCTTTCTAAGCTCTTTATAGTACTTCTCACAGAAAAGATAATCCCAGGGCTTTCCGCCATAGAGCCAGGTATCAAGTGATGTAAGGCTGTATACAAGTCCCTTTGGGGTACGTCCGTAATCAGCCTCTCTGTACTGGAATTCGTCATGATTTATGGCAGCCAGTAATGTCTTCTTATCAAGGCCCTCTTTTACAAGCTTCTTTAAAGTCCTCTCTATTATCTCCAGGAATTTTTTCTTATCCTTCTTGTCGGTTCCCTTGGCAGTCACGGAGAAGTATGGCTGTTTGATTCCGTCCTGGAAACCTCCGAAGATGTCTTCTCCTATACCTGCTTCGATAAGTGCCTGTTTAAGGGGAGCTCCCGGAGAAGAAAGAAGTGCATAATCCAGGATGTCGAGAGCAAGGTTTGACTTGCTGTCCAGAGCATCCACTACTACATTCCAGGAAAGATATGTATTTTTCTCAAGAGGTTCATTTTCACCCACAGAATAGGAAATCTCTTCCTCCTGCATCTTGTCGAATGGCTTCTGTGCAGCAATGTCTGAGTTAGGCTCGATGGCTGTGTACTCAGAAAGATATGCTTTATCAAGCCACTCAAGCTTCTTCTCCATATCCATATCGCCATACAGGAAAATGTATGAATTGGAAGGATGATAGAAACGGGCATGGAATGCTTTGAAATCCTCAAAGGTAAGGTCCGGGATATTCACAGGATCTCCGCCGGATTCATTACCATAAGTTGTATCCGGGAAAAGAGCATGCATGATATAACGCTCAAGCACAGATTCGGGATTAGAAAAAACGCCCTTCATCTCGTTGTAAACAACACCGTTATAGATGAGGTCATCTTTCTCATCCTGCATTTCATAATGCCATCCCTCCTGCATCATGATGCGTGGGTCCTTAACAGAATTCGGATGGAATACCGCATCCATGTAAACATCCATGAGATTATCGAAATCCTTATCATTTCTTGAAGCGATGGGATATACCGTTTTATCCGGATAGGTCATGGCATTTAAAAATGTATTGAGGGAACCCTTGGCAAGCTCAACAAAAGGATCCTTCAGCGGGAATTTATCAGATCCGCAAAGAACAGAATGCTCCGTGATGTGTGCTACACCTGTGCTGTCCTCTGCCGGTGTACGGAATGCAATGCCGAATACCTTGTTATCATCAGTGTTTTTCATTGTGAATATCCGCGCACCACTTTTTTTGTGTCTGTATATGCAGGCGTCCGTCGAAAGTTCTTCGATTCTTTTCTTCTCTATCAGCTCATAATTCTTCATCAAGCCTTTCTCCTCTCTTATATAAAACCTATCTGTCCCGGAATACCGGGGGGGTAATGAGTCCTGTGCATTACCTTAGGCTTATTCAGCGGTTTAAATATTACCCACCAGTCTGTCTTTAAACAGAGCAACTGCTTCCCTGACCGCGAGATGAACAAGCATCATTTCATCTGTCTTTGCGGCCATAGGGCAGGCATCCATAACGCCATATTTTTTAGCAATCTCCTTTGCACGGAACAAATTAAAATCCGAGGTTATGATACCTATGGACAAAGGACGATCCACTCCAACAATTATATCATCTCTTTTTTGGTTTTGTCTTACAAAAGGTTCATTATGATGACTCGCCTTATCGGCAATGAGTTTTTGATCATGATCCTGATAAATAGTTCTTAATGAGAACCCTATCTTTTCCTGAGTGGAATCCGAATAGAATTCCAGCAGAAGGTTTTTGTCGGGTATTCCTGCATTTATCATGTAATGATACATAACAGTAGCTTCCGTATTTCTTCCATACTCACTTCTGCCTCCCGACAATACAAAAACCGTATTGGGATTTTCTCTGGCGTATTCTATTGCCTTATCCAGTCTTCTTTCCAGAGATTTGGAAATCTTGTTATCGACGAGATTTGTTCCTACGACTATCACGTAATCAAGGTTCCCCTGCGCCCTGGTGTGCGCATTTGAAAAAATCACCGTAAGTATGGTGAGGAGAATTGCAACAGAGAAACCGTAAGTAGCAAAGAAGAATACAAAGGGTCTCAAAGGAATTTCCTTTTTTTCCTTAAACTTCTTTCTGACATATCTCACCATGAAAAACATAATGAAATTCAGCAACGCAAATAACGGCCAGAACCACATAAAAGAGGTCAGGCCGTATTCAACAAATATCAGGAATACGTATGCAAGCGAAGCTATTCCTATTGCTACAAAGATTAGTTCCATAAGATGTTTTACCTTTTAAGGCTGTTTTGGAGCCCCTCCGCAAGATATGAAGTCAGATTTCCCCGGATCAGGCTTTACTCCACGTCCTGTTTCTCCGGAGTCGTTTTTCTGATAATGTCTCCGGCTTCAGGCGCTATCGAAAATCTCACTTTGATCTGCTGGCATGCATGAGGGCAGGAATCCTGAGGTACGTCGGTCTCTGCGTCACGGATTTCAAGTACTTCGATAGGGATATCCTCACCGTTCGGCTTCATTATCTCTATCATCTCTCCCACGGAGAACTTGTTCTTCTGCTCGAGATAGCTCCAGCCTTCCACATCGCTGCGCTTTATGGTTCCGAGATAAACAGAACCTGTCACATAAGTATTGTTATCATAGATATGGTCATCGGCAGAAGGTTTTCCGTAATAGAAGCCTGTAGTGAACTCGCGGTAGGTACACTTTGCTATTTCAGACTTGTACCACTCCATATTGGCTCTGTACTTCTCTTCGCTTTCCTTAAGATCGTCAAGAGCCTTGCGATAGGTTCTGGCAACGGTAGCGACATAAAGAGCCGTCTTCATTCTTCCCTCGATCTTAAGGGAATCAATGCCTGCATCTATAAGCTCAGGCACATGCTCGATCATACAGAGATCCTTTGAGTTGAAAATGAATGTGCCTCTCTCATTTTCATAAATCGGGAAATACTGTCCCGGTCTAGTCTCTTCAACTATATTGTACTTCCAACGGCAGGGATGTGTACACTCTCCTCTGTTGGCGTCTCTTCCCGTGAAATAATTGCTGAGCATGCATCTTCCCGAATATGACATACACATAGCACCATGGATAAATGCCTCGATGTCCAGCTCCTCAGGAATATGCTGTCTTATCTCTTTGATCTCCTTAAGGCTCAGCTCTCTTGCACATACCACACGCTTTGCCCCAAGCTTCCACCAGAAAAGGAAGGTTTCATAATTGGTATTGTTTGCCTGAGTTGAGATATGAAGCTCTATGGAATCCGGCAGAACCTCCTTTGCGATCATAAATACTCCGGGATCTGCAATAAGAACTGCATCGATACCTGTTGTGGCAAGTTCCTCAAAGTACTCCCTGACACCTTCCATATCTCCATTATGCGCCAGGATGTTTGCGGTTACAAACACTTTTACATTTCTTTCGTGTGCAAATGCAACACCCTCACGGATCTCATCAAGAGTAAAGTTCTTGGCATTGGCACGAAGTCCGAAAGCCTCTCCGCCGAGATATACAGCATTTGCTCCATAGTTCACGGCAGTTTTAAGTACCTCAAGTGATCCTGCGGGGATCAGCAGTTCAGTTTCCTTTAACATTATTTTTCAATCCTCTCCTCATTTATTAACCTTAGCGTCTTACACTTATGGAAATGCCATCTCCATCCGTGAGTATGGCAGTTTCCAGCAGTTCGTTATGCTTCAGCTCAAAAAGATATTCTCTCATCCGGCTGTGGATGGTACGGTCCCGCCTTTCCACCTGATACCGGCTTTCTATGATACGGCCATCCTGAAGGATGTTGTCGCTGAAAAGAACCGCGCCCTTTGGCAGCATCTTTATGATATCCGGAAGCCATATTATGTACTGGGCTTTTGCGGCATCCATAAATATAAAATCAAATTTTTCGCCGTTTTCCGCAAAACTTTTGATTACTTTGCCGGCGTCATCATTGATAAGTCTGATCCTGTCTCTGTATATGCTTCCGGAAATGTTTTTACCTGCTTCTTTAACTCTCGGCTCATAGTTTTCCACTGTGATAATGCTTCCGTCCGAAGGCTGCACCTCTGCCATGGTCAGGGCAGAATAGCCGACAGCCGTGCCTATCTCAAGGATTTTTTTCGGCCGGAGCATAGTTATGAAACATTTAAGAAGCGCCGCCGTTTCATCCCTTATGATGGGGATTTCCGCCGCAAGCGCTTCTTTTCTCACATTTTCCAGAAGCTCACTCCGATCAGGTTCAAGTGAATGTATATAATTCACAAGTTTTTCGTTTACGATCAAAGCTTCACTTCCTCTGGTAATTCTTTACTGGTCCGGCGTAAAAGCGTAAAACCCGCAATCCGCAGGACTTAAATCAGGTTTAATTCATAATAGCATCATTATCCGCCTTATTGTCCTGCAGCTGCAGCAGCGCTTTCAGCCAGCTGTGACTCGAAGGCTGCATTGGCAGCATCCTGAGCTATCATGTTTTCATCATCGGAACCTCCGATAACTTCAACTCCGTTGGCATCCGTCTCTATCTCTTCGGCAGCCGTAGTGGCTTCCAGATCCATAAGATTCTTATCCTGCAATTCCTGATACTTTGCACCTTCCTGAGTCAGATGCCGGATAATCTCCGATGTGGTCATAGACCTTGAGATGCTATAGGTGCCGGGTACGTACTTAGCCTCATAAAGGAGCGACTGAACCTTAAAAGCATCAGCATTATCAATAAACTTCTTTTTCAAAAGTGCTTCTGCGATTTCCTCAGAACTCTGACCTTCACTTATAACAAACTCTTCCTCAGGAGCTCCATCAACTGCCATTGCATGGTCATACATGAGACCATGGCCATAGCTGTAGGCCATTCTTATGCCGTTGGTCAGACCATATACTAAAAGTGCTATCAATATGACACGCCAGGCGAGCCCAACCACAAAGCTTGTTACCCGCTCCAAGGTATCTCTGTGACCCATTTATCAAACCTCCATTATGATGGGAAGGATAACAGGATTTCTCTTGATGCGCTTCCAAAGAAAATCGCTGAGGGAATCCTTGATAATGTTCTTGATCTTGCCCCAGTCATTGACATGACGTACGAGACAGTCATCAACCGCATCCTGAACATGTACCCTTGCCTCTTCCATAAGATCCTCTGATTCACGGACATAAACAAAGCCTCGTGACACAAGATCCGGTCCTGCAAGAAGATGTCCGGAATACTTTTCTAGAGTAAGAACAACTACGATGATACCGTTCTGGGCAAGATTCTGACGATCTCTCAAAACGATATTACCTACATCTCCGACTCCGAGTCCGTCAACGAAAACTCCTCCGGCCTGAACATGCTCTTTTATCTCTGATTTGCTCTTGCCATCCTTCATGGAAAGCTCAAGCACGTCTCCGTTTTCTATAAGGAGGCACTTTTCCTTTTGAACACCGATCTGTTCCGCTATTCTGGCCGCAGCCATACGGTGATGATACTCACCATGAACAGGTATGGAATATTCAGGTCTTACAAGTGAGAACAGAAGCTTCAGATCATCTGCGCAGGCATGTCCCGAAACGTGGGTATCCTGAAGGATGACCTTGGCATGAAGCATGCATAACTCATTGACCACCTTGTCTACTGCCTTCTCATTACCAGGAATAGGATGTGAAGAAAGCACAACAACATCATTGGGCTTAATGCGTACCTTCCGGTGCATTCCGCTGGCCATACGGCTTAATGCCGCCATGGACTCGCCCTGTGAACCTGTAGTGATAAGCACAGTCTGTTCATCGGGATAGTTTCTGAGCTGATCGATATCAATGAGAGTTCCCTCTGGGATATCGATGTAATTAAGCTCTGATGCCACGGTAATGACATTAACCATGGATCGTCCCTCAACCACTACCTTTCTTCCATACTTGGAAGCCATGTTTATGATCTGCTGTACACGGTCAACATTAGATGCAAATGTTGCAACGATTATACGGTTCTCTCTGTGCTCTGCGAATATCCTGTCCAGAGTAACTCCTACCGAACGTTCCGACATGGTGGAACCCGGCTTTACGGCATTGGTGGAGTCGGACATCATTGCAAGAACTCCGGATCTTCCAAGCTCGGCAAAACGCTGAAGGTCGATAGGATCACCGAAAACCGGCGTATAATCCACCTTAAAATCTCCCGTATGAACTATGGTTCCCGCAGGTGTGAAGATGGCCAATGCTGCCGCATCCTGTATAGAGTGATTGGTTTTTACAAACTCAACTTTTATGTCTCCGAAATCAATGATTCCTCCGAAGGGAACAACATTCATTTCTATGATCTGGTCAAGACCGTTTTCTTTAAGCTTATTCTCAATGAGAGCCATGGTAAGTCTTGTACCGAACACGGGAACTTTGATCTGCTGAAGAACATAGGGAAGTGCTCCGATATGGTCTTCATGTCCGTGAGTGATAACAAAACCCTTTACCTTTGAAATATTATTCTTCAGATAAGTGATATCAGGAATAACAAGATCGATACCCAGCATATCACCTGAAGGGAAAGCAAGACCGCAGTCAACGATCATGATGCTGTCTTCCGTTTCAAATGCTGTGATATTCATGCCGATCTGGTCAAGACCTCCGAGAGGGATGATTCTGATCTTGCCATTCGGAACTGAGCTGTCAGATTTCTGCTTTTTTCTCCTGTGGTTTGTTGTTTTGTGTTCCTTTACAGCAGCCTCTGTTTCAGCTGTTTTTTCTGTTTTTTCTATTTTTTCAATTTTTTCAGTTTTTTTGGTGTGGCTTGCCGGCTTTCTTTTACGCTTTTCGCCCTTTTCCAATGTAACAGCCTGTTCATCGTTTTCCTTAACTGCTGTTTCGAGCATATCCATATCCTCTTTGTTTTTATTACTTCTCAATAGTTATACCTTCTCCTTCCAGAAGTGCAGAAAAAATCTGCATCACTGCCTCAGACTCCTTGTCATCGACAAACTCATAATCTGCTTCTGCATCCTCGGGTCCTGATACATCTTTCATGACATAGCACTCACCATCTTCACCTTCGGGAGCATCCGTCACAAGGATATAATTAACCCCCTGTACAGTAGTCTCCTCAAGGATTTCAAGTTCGAGTGTTCCATCCTCGGATTTTAACCGGATAGTATTTTCCATGTTGTACTCCTAACTTCTGTATATTACACAGAGAGGCTTTTAACCTCTCAGATATTGTTCCAGAATCAACTGTGCGGCAACCTGGTCGATAACCCTTTTCTGTTCGGATCTCTTTATGCCGCTTTCATCGAGTATCTCCGCTGCCTCCATAGTGGTGAGACGTTCATCGGTGAACTCCACCGGAACCGTGACCCTCAGCTTAAGCATTTCCACAAAGTCCCTGGTCCGGAGAGCTCGCTCTCCCTCAGTATCATCCATATTCAGCGGAAGACCGACTACGATTTTTTCCACATCATAGTCCGAAACGATTTTTTGTATCTCCGACAGGGTTTTCCTGAGTTTCGATTCCCTGTCTCTAAGTATAGTCTTAAAAGGCTGTACCGTTATACCCATAGGGTCGGTCATGGCAACACCAACTGTTTTTGATCCGTAATCCAGTCCCAGAATTCTCAATGAAAATCTCCTATATAAACGCATTTTTTCCGCCGTTTATCTCTGACATACAGACGCAGATCTAATTGGCTCCTATATCACTAATGTTTAAAATTGCTTACATGAAACTCCCACGATCAAAACCGTGGGCAGAAATATAAAAGAGTCTGCCGGCACGGACAGACTCTTCATAGACACACAAAATTACTTGCTGAGCTTTGCCTCAACATATGTCTTCATAAGCTCTTCAAGGATCTCATCACGCTCGACCTTCATGATAAGGCTTCTTGCGCCCTTGTGGCTTGTGATATAAGTAGGATCACCGGACATAATGTAACCTACAATCTGATTTATGGGATTATAGCCCTTTTCCGTAAGCGCCTCATAGACACGGGCCAGAACCTCCGTAACATCCAAATCGTATTCCTGCATCGGTCTGATAATCTGTGTACTGCCTAAATCGTTCATATTGTCACGTCCTTTTAATAACTTAGTTAATTCTATACCATTTACAAAATCAATGCAAGTACGCATGTCTCACATAATTCTTGGCCCTGCACCCTGATTATTTGTCCTATTTTACCCGTTCCTTCAGCATTACTTGTAAGCGGTACCATGAATCTAACATAACTTTTGTTGTAACCCCTCAGATATTTTTTTCCGCCAAAGGTAATGATATCCTCCGGTATGATTTCGGATTCTTTGTCTAAAAAGCTTCGTCTGAAGACTTCGGATTTTGTCTCATCCAGTCTGATAAGCTTTTCGGAGCGTTCCGACTTTATCTTATCGGGAACCTGATCCTTCATTTTGTCAGCAACAGTTCCCTGACGTCTACTGTACTTAAAAACATGCAGCTCATAAAATCCTGTTTCATCTATGAAATCATAGGACTCTCTGAAATCTTCTTCCGTCTCTCCGGGAAATCCCACGATCACATCTGTCGTTACAGCCGCATCATCCCATGCCTTTCTTATAAGCTCAACAGAATGTCTGAAGGCAGCAGTGTCATAATGTCTGTTCATAGCCTTAAGTGTACGGTCACAGCCGCTTTGAAGAGACAGATGAAAATGAGGACATACCTCAGGGATTTTTTTCAGTTCTTCAATAAAAGCTTCGGTAATTATGCGTGGCTCAAGACTTCCGAGTCTCACCCTGTTGATGCCGGGAACATTGGCCACACTTCTTATAAGCTCCAAAAGGTGTTCCGAAGGCACATCGTTTTCCATGGCAAATTCATAATTGGCATTATCAAAATCAAGACCATAAGAAGAAAGATGGATACCCGTAAGTACTATCTCGTGATAGCCTCTTTTTGCAAAATCCGCAACTTCCTTCACTGTGCTTTCGACAGACCTGGATCTTATGCGTCCACGTACATATGGGATGATGCAATAGGAACAATACTGGTTGCAGCCATCCTGAACCTTCAAAAATACTCTGCCGTTATCCTCTATCTCACCGGCTCTCAGATCCTCGTAGCTTTGATCCTTTAAAATATCTTTTACATAGCAGGAGGTTCTGCTTTTAAAATTCCGCCTTTCTGAATTACTTTCTGCAGTCTCCACAGAAACTGTTTCTGTGAACCCTCCTTTAGAAAAACTCTCTTCACTTCCGCCAATGTTATTTCCTGTCGTTTCAATTGTCACAGACTCATCTTCCTGTCCGTTGTTAAATGAACCTTCTTCATCTGCTTCACCCAGATAGTATTTTTCAATCGCACTCACCAGATTGCCCTTCTCATTATTACCCAGCAGGATGTCAACAGCATTATCATATTTCAGTTCTTCAGCTTTTGCCTGGACATAACATCCCGCTGCTATAACCACCGCATCAGGATTCATGGCACGGGCTTTGTGTATCATCTGCCTGGATTTCCGGTCTGCAATATTTGTAACAGAGCAGGTGTTAATGATATAAATGTCTGCCTTACCCTTATCCCAGGAAACAATCTCGACTCCCGCTTCCCTCAGCTCCCGGATCATAGCTTCGGCTTCGTATGAATTAACCTTGCACCCAAGATTATGCATTGCTGCTTTCTTATTTTTCAGTTCCATATCTTTCTTTTTATTCATGTTTGGAAATATATCCTGTTTCTAATGTCTGAAGTGTCTCCGTTTACCGGCCGAACCATCACCTGAATCCTTGTTTTCCTTTAGGAAACTTTGACATTCTATTGACTTTTGAAGTTCGTTATTGCTAGAATTATCAGTGTATAAGTGTTTTAAAAAATGATCACTGATAAATATTATTTTAAGGAGGATTTCATCGTGAAAACCGTTCGTATCTCACTTAATTCTATCGATAAAGTAAAATCATTCGTTAATGAACTCGTAAAGTTCTCTGACGTAGATTTCGATCTTGTTTCAGGTCGTTATGTTATCGATGCAAAGTCCATCATGGGTATCTTCTCACTGGACCTTTCAAAGCCTATCGATCTTAACATCCACGCTGATGCAGTTCGTATGGAAGAGATTCTTTCCGCTCTGACACCATATATCATTTCAGAGTGATCGATATCGTTTTATTTTAACGGGAAATCAACAAGTGTCAAGCTGAGTGCGTACATATCAGTACGCACTCAGTTTCTGTTATAAGAAAAGGAGTTCTATGCATTACCAAAGCTTTCTTATCAAGTATGCCGAGATAGGCACCAAGGGAAAGAACCGCTATGTGTTCGAGGATGCCCTGGTTCATGACATCAGAAAAAAGCTTGAGCGCGCCGAAGGCGATTTTAAAGTATATCGCGAGCGCGGACGTATCTATGTCACAGTTAAATCAGAAAATTATGATTATGAGGAAACAGTGGATGCCCTTCAGCACGTATTTGGAATAGTGTCCATTTGCCCTATGATCCAGATGGATTCAACCCACGACTACAAGGTTCTTTCAGACAAGGTTATCTCTTACTTCAAGGAGGTTTACGGCGACCGTAAGCTTACCTTCAAGGTAAATACAAGAAGAGCCGATAAAGAGTTCCCGATGCAGTCCAACGAGATCGACGCAGAGCTCGGTCACGACATACTGGAAGCTTTCCCCAATACCTCTGTAGATGTTCACAATCCTGAGGTTATTATCCGCGTGGAGATCCGCCAGTTTATAAACATTTACTCCGAGATCATCCCGGGTGTCGGGGGTATGCCTCTGGGAACAAACGGCAAGGCCATGCTGCTTCTTTCAGGCGGAATAGACAGTCCTGTGGCAGGTTACATGATCGCACGCCGTGGTGCCGTTCTTGAGGCAACCTACTTCCATGCACCTCCATATACCTCAGAGCGTGCAAAGCAGAAGGTTGTCGATCTTGCCAATGAGGTCGCCCTTTACTCAGGACCTATAGCTTTACATGTGGTTAACTTCACTGACATCCAGCTTAAGATTTATGAGAAGTGTCCTCATGAGGAGCTTACCATCATCATGAGAAGATATATGATGCGTATCGCTGAGGCTATTGCAGAGAAGCGCGATTGTATAGCTCTTATCACGGGAGAATCCATCGGTCAGGTCGCAAGCCAGACCATGCAGTCTCTTGTATGTACAAATGAGGTTTGCAAGCTTCCGGTTTATCGTCCGGTTATCGCTTTTGACAAGCAGCAGATTGTTGAGGTTTCACAGCAGATCGGAACCTACGAGACTTCTATCGAGCCTTTTGAGGATTGCTGCACGATTTTTGTTGCCAAGCATCCGGTTACGAAGCCTATTCCGGAGAAGATCCGTAAATCGGAGCAGATAGTCTATGACGAGATGCTGCCTATGGTCGAGAAGGCGGTTAACGAAGCTGAGCTGATATGGTGTGCGGGTAAAAGCCGATAAGGACTGAAATGGTACAGAAAATGCAAGGGATGCGCGACGGCCCACGAGATTGAAAAGACACCGGGCGTTCTATGTTCGCCCCAGCTGCACTGACGTGCATCTGGTTCGTACATAGAACGCCCGGTGTCTTTTCAACTCGCAAGCCTAGCCGCACATCCCTTGCATTTTCTTCACTTTATTGGCAGCCTGTGCTGGGACAGGTCTCATATATAGATTTTATAACTAAGTCTCATAAAGTCTCATTTACGCATGAGACTCAGTGATACTATGGTGAGACTACAATGAGACTTTCCTATATAAATCCCACCATTTCAGCATTTTTCAATTAATACATAGTCTCATTTTGATGAGACTGATATGAGACTCAGTATTATAATTTCCACACAGATTCATTTTTATCATAAACAGCACCTGTGATTTTCTTTATCTTAGCTGTGTTAATCGAGGTAGCTTGTTTTTAAATTGACTTAATCATCGGCAGAGGGGGATAATAACAAGGGTTATTTCTTGCGGGCGGTGACGTTGGTCCATTCGCCCTGGTGGTTGATTTCTAGGATTTCCCAGATGTCTGAATGGCTCTTGAAGGCTTCGACTACTTCCTGCTCGCGCTCGTTGAGGATGCCGGAGGTTATGAAAAGGCCGTCTTTTTTGAGGAGAGGGGCTACTTCTCCGGTGAGGAGGACGATGACCGGGGCAAGGATGTTGGCAACGACAATGTCGTATTTGCCGAGACCCATGTCAGACTTGACTTTCTCGTCCCCGATGACGTTGCCGACTACCATGTCGAAGCTGTCTTCAGGAAGGTTGTTTGCTTTCAGGTTGTCTCGGACTGCGGGAACTGCTTCTTCATCAAGGTCTGTGCCATAGATATGACCTGCGCCCAGCTTGAGGGCTGTGATGCCGAGGATGCCGGAGCCTGTTCCGATGTCGGCAACTTCGTCACCTTCTTTCATGTATTTCTGAAGCTGACGGATGCAGAGCTGGGTTGTTTCATGCATTCCGGTTCCGAAGGCTGTTCCGGGATCTATTTCTATGAGGAGCTTATCTTCGTCTCCTTCGGGGATTTCTTCCCAGGTTGGCTTTATGAGAATGTCCCCTACTGTGAATGGATGGAAGAAGGTTTTCCAGTTGTTGATCCAGTCTTTATCTTCTGTCTCCGAGGTTTCGATGGTTCCCTCTCCTACTTCACAATAGTTTCGCATTTCTGCTATCATCTCTTCAACATCCTGAAGAAGCTGTTTCAATTCTGCAGGAGTGTAGACATTAGAAGTGTTCGGCATATAACTTGCGTCTACGGATGGGTCTTCCATATACTTCTTTGCTTTCTCGATTCTGTCCTGCTTGTCTTCAGGTGACAGCACTTCTACGTAGAAGCTTACATCTGCCTTTCCGTCATCCGGTCCGATATCTGGAAGGATGTCAATGAACATGCCTTTGGTGTCATCCTCGGAAAGAGGGATCTTGTCTTCTATCTGTACTCCGTCAAGTCCGAGGTCCGCAAGATTCGCACTCAGGATATCCTCTGCCTCAGTAGTTGTATGAATAGTGAATTTTCTCCAAACCATATTAGTTGCCTTTCGTTATTCCGTACTTCTCACATATGAAATATCAAGAAGCCATTATCCGGATTGTAAATCTGAATGTATTGCAATTCTATCTGAATTAAGCTGTTCTACAATTCCCACTGCTTAATAACACTATAAATCATCTATCTTAATATTTACTCTGCTTTTTGAAGCCTTAATATCCGACTTGCAAAAACAGATCTCATTGGCTCATTAGAATCTTGTAAATCTTCTGAGCACCGGAACGAGTTCCTTCAGTGCTTCCATGCAGAGGTCGACCTCTTCCTTTTCATTGAATACTCCGAAGGAAAATCTGATGGTGGAGTCCTGAAGCTCAGGTTTTACTCCGATTGCCTTCAGGGTTCCGGATATGCCGGGATGATTTGATGAGCATGCCGAACCCGAGCTTACGTAGATACCCTTTTCTTCAAGCGCATGGAGAAGTACTTCTGCACGAACTTTCTCGAAAGAGACAGATACGATGTTAGGTGCCGAGGAATCTCCTCTCTCCGAATTCACGGTTACTCCTTCAATTTTTGATACTTCATCTATGAAGTAGTTCTTTATATCCATGATACGTGCAATCTTCGCATCATGATCCTTGTAAGCAAGTTCTGCCGCAAGTCCCATACCTGCGATTCCGGGAACATTGTGGGTTCCGGAACGCATATCTTCCTGCTGTCCTCCTCCATAGATCATGGGTCTCAGGCGGATCTTCTCATCTACGTAAAGGAATCCAACGCCCTTAGGTCCGTGAATCTTGTGACCTGATACAGAGAGCATATCGATGTTCTGCTTCTTTGGACGTATGGTCAGTTTTCCGTAGGACTGAATAGCATCTGTGTGGAACCAGGTGTTGGGATTACATACCTTAACGATCTTTCCTATTTCCTCAACAGGCTCAATGGCACCGATTTCATTGTTCACATGCATTATAGTAACGAGGATCGTATCATGTCTTATGGCGGTTCTCAGGTCATTGAGATTTATATGACCCTTGCTGTCTACCGGAAGATATGTGATCTCATATCCAAGTTCTGCCAATGTATCCAGCGGCTTATAGATGGCTGCATGCTCAACCTGTGAAGATATGATATGCATTCCCTGCTTGCGTTTTGCAAGGGCAGTTCCGAAGATGGCGGTATTGTTTGATTCTGTGCCACCGGATGTAAATATTATCTCCTTGGGTTTAACCTTCAGGGTATTTGCAACCTGCTCCCGTGCTGTACGGAAATATTTCTCCGCATCAAATCCTTTTATATGCTTTGAAGAGGGATTACCGTAGTCCTCCTCCATTGTTTTCTTCATAAGCTCCACAACCTCAGGATAAACCCGTGTTGTGGCTGAATTATCAAAATATATTTCTCTCATTTTTTATTAATCCTGTTCTAAACCTTTTCGACACATTTATTTCTGCGACTGTAAATACGATGCATTTGCGGCTCTCGTCATCATAACGCAATTCCGGTTTTATGATATCTTTACTGATCACAGCTCAAAACTTCGGTAAGCATTCATGGTTCCTTGCCACGCCTTATAGGTCTTTATCAGCTTTTGCCTCCAGCATCAGCATCAGTACGCTGAGACTGGTTATGGCAGCAGTCTCTGTCCTGAGAATACGTTTGCCAAGAGTAATGGGTTCTATACCATGTTGAAGAGCATCATCTATCTCTGAATCGGAGAAGCCTCCTTCAGGGCCGATGAATACAGCTATCTTGCCATGATCCGGAAGCTTTTGGAGTTCATCCATGGTGTGTTTAATGCTTTTGGCATTTTCATAGGGAATAAGTTTAAGGTCAAAATCCTTCACAAATTCCATTGCCGCCTTCCACTTCATCACAGGCATCACTTCAGGAATAATGGACCGTTTGGACTGCTTTGCAGCGGCCTCCGCTATAGCCTGCCAGCGCTCGGTTTTCTTTTGCTGTCTTTTATCGTCAAGCTTGATGACCGTGTTTTTCGAATCCAGCGGAATCACCGCATGAGCTCCAAGTTCTACTGCTTTCTGAACTATAAGTTCCATCTTATCCTGTTTGGGAAGTCCCTGGAAAAGATATATGTCGGCAGGAAGTTCATGTATCTCTTCCACAAAGTTTATATGCAGAATCACTTCCGGCTCGGTTACAGAAGAATCCCCTGTCTCTCTTGCCTCTTTTATGTAATTCTCATCATGGACTTCAAGCACATCGCACTCATAGTCCGTCCCTTCACCGTCAGAGATAAGTATTTTTTCACCCACCCTCACACGAAGGACATTCTTCAGATGATTATAATTGTCACCTGTCAGACGGACTCTGCGGGCATCTGTATCTATATCAGATCTGTCTACAAAAAAATGATGCATATCAACCTGCTTTCACACGAACTGTATCAATAAAATCTTCGCTATTATAACAAGTAGGCTCAAAAAGTAAAACCCTTAATCAGGGATAGAAATAAAACCGGTGACGAAGATTCTCTTTATCGGGAATCCTTGCCACCGGCTAAGCATTATATCATTTATGCATCTATTGTCTCTCCGCAGGTCTTTGCGAAGGCCTTGAGAGCTTCCTTCTGCTCCTTGTTGAGTGAGGAAGGAATATTTACAACTATGGTAACGTACTGGTCACCGCGAACATCCGGATTATTAAGGCTTGGAACGCCTTTGCCTCTCAGTCTTGTCTTTGTGTCGGACTGAGTTCCCGGCTTGATCTGAAGCTCTACATTACCGTCTACTGTACGGATAACCTTCTTTCCTCCGAGAGCAGCTGTTGCAAAACTGATCTCTTCTGTAGAGTAAATGTTTGTACCCTGACGTTTAAAGAACGGGTGCTGTGATACAGCTATATCCACGAGGAGATCTCCTCTCGGGCCACCGTTTGTTCCGGGGTCTCCACCGCCTGAACGACGAAGGGTCTGACCATCATCGATGCCGGCCGGGATAGTGATCTCGATATTCTTCTGAGTTGTAATGTATCCTTCACCATGACAGTCAGGACATTTCTCCTTAACGATCTTTCCGGATCCCTGACAATCAGGACATGTAGTTACCTGCTGTATAGTTCCGAACATGCTCTGTCTTGTCACAACCACCTGGCCGCGGCCATTACATCTTGTACAGGTCTCAGGCTGTGTTCCGGGCTTTGCACCGGTTCCGTTACACTTCTTGCATTCATCCTTATATCTTATCTTAACTGTCTTTTTACAGCCCTTGATGGCTTCATCAAAAGTGATACGAACTCCGGTACGGATAGACTGCCCACGAGTTGCCTGATTAGCCGCACTGCCTCCATATGAAGAAAAACCTCCACGGGATCCGCCGAAGCCAAAGATATCTCCGAATATATCCGAGAAATCCATTCCACCGAAATCAAATCCGCCAAAGCCGCTGCTCTGTCCTGCAGCTGAGTTTGCATCAAATGCAGCATGACCGTAAGTATCGTATGCTCTTCTCTTCTGCTCATCTGAAAGAACCGCATATGCTTCATTTGCCTCACGGAACTTCTCTGCCGCAGCTGCATCACCGGGATTTGCGTCCGGATGATACTTTTTAGCAAGCTTACGGAAAGCTCTCTTTATGGTTGCATCATCAGCATTTTTATCTACACCGAGGACCTCATAATAGTCCCGCTTTTGTTCTGCCATGTTTTACTCCTAGCAATATATCAACATTTGCCCCCGACGCAATGCGCCGGAGGCATTTCAAAAAACAACGATTAATGATTTTATACTTCCTTGAAGTCGCCGTCAACAACATTGTCATCGGCACTGCTCTGCTGAGCACCCTGATCTGCTGCTCCCTGAGCACCGGCTGCACCCTGAGTTGCCTGAGCCTGCTCATAAACCTTTGAGAAGAGAGCCTGTGAAGACTTCATAAGTGTCTCCTGAGCTGCCTTGATCTTCTCAGCGCCGTCCTTTGTGATGGACTCAAGCGGATTAGCTGCAAGAACATCCTCGAGAGCCTTAAGGTCAGCCTCAACCTGTGCCTTATCGGAACCTGAAATCTTATCACCTACGTCCTCAAGAGCCTTCTTGGTCTGGAATACGATAGAGTCAGCACCGTTTCTTGTCTCGATAGCTTCCTTCTTTTCCTTATCAGCTGCCTCATACTGAGCAGCCTCCTTAACAGCCTTATCGATATCATCCTTGCTCATGTTAGATCCGGATGTGATTGTGATGTGCTGCTCCTTACCTGTTCCCTGATCCTTTGCAGAAACATTAACGATACCGTTTGCATCGATGTCGAAGGTTACCTCGATCTTAGGCATACCACGTCTTGCAGGAAGGATTCCGTCAAGTCTGAACTGACCGAGAGTCTTGTTATCTCTTGCGAACTCACGCTCACCCTGTACTACATGAATATCTACAGCTGTCTGGTTATCTTCAGCAGTTGAGAATACCTGAGATGCTCTTGTAGGGATTGTTGTATTTCTCTTTATAAGAGGAGTAGCAACGCCTCCAAGTGTCTCGATAGAAAGTGTAAGTGGTGTTACATCAAGAAGAAGAACGTCACCGGCACCGGCATCACCTGCAAGCTTACCACCCTGGATAGCTGCACCGATAGCTACGCACTCATCAGGGTTAAGAGTCTTGCTTGGCTCCTTTCCTGTAAGCTGCTTAACCTTGTCCTGAGCAACAGGCATACGTGTTGAACCACCAACCAGGAGAACCTTGTCAAGCTCGCCTGATGTAAGTCCTGCATCACGAAGCGCATTCTGTACAGGTACTGCTGTTCTCTCTGTAAGATCAGATGTAAGCTCCTCAAACTTGGCTCTTGTAAGAGTCATATCAAGATGCTTAGGACCCTCAGCAGTTGCTGTGATGAAAGGAAGGTTGATATTTGTTGTAGTTGAAGCAGAAAGCTCTTTCTTAGCTTTTTCAGCTGCTTCCTTAAGTCTCTGAAGAGCCATATTGTCCTTGCTGAGATCTACGCCCTCAGCCTTCTTGAACTCCTCAACCATCCAGTTCTGGATACGGTTATCATAATCATCACCGCCAAGACGGGTATCACCGTTTGTTGAAAGAACTTCGATAACACCGTCTCCGATATCGATGATAGAAACATCAAATGTACCACCACCAAGGTCATAAACCATAACCTTCTGCTCTTTACCTTCATCAAGACCGTAAGCAAGAGCTGCAGCTGTAGGCTCGTTGATGATACGCTTAACATCAAGGCCTGCGATCTTTCCGGCATCCTTGGTTGCCTGACGCTGAGCATCATTGAAGTATGCAGGAACTGTGATAACAGCCTCTGTTACCTTCTCGCCAAGATAAGCCTCTGCATCAGCCTTAAGCTTCTGAAGAATCATAGCTGAAATCTCCTGAGGAGTATAGTCCTTACCGTCAATGCTTACCTTATAGTCTGAACCCATATGTCTTTTGATAGAAGCGATGGTTCTGTCAGCATTGGTTACAGCCTGACGCTTTGCAGGCTCGCCTACAAGTCTCTCACCATTCTTTGTAAATGCCACAACTGAAGGTGTTGTTCTGAGACCCTCTGCATTTGCGATAACAGTAGGCTTTCCACCTTCCATAACTGCTACACAGCTGTTTGTTGTACCTAAATCGATTCCAATTATCTTTCCCATAATGTTCTCCTTTTCTATCTATTGCAAAACTTGATTTCTTTATAATTTTATAACGGCGGAACTCTTTGCTCCTGCCGAGTGTTACTGAAACATGCTTTCTAAGGCTTTACTATTTTTTCACCTTAACCATGCTGTGTCTGATAACCTGATCTTTGTAAGTGTATCCCTTCTGAAGATCCTGTGTGACTGTATCCTCTTCCACGTCGCTTTCTGTATCTGTCATAACTGCATTGTGGAGGTTCGGATCGAATTTCTCGCCCTCAGCCTTGATGGCTTTGACCTGAAGATCCTCAAACAGTTTTTCAATCTGTTTGTAGATGCCCTGAACACCCTTCGTGAAAGCATCCTCTTCATCTTCCTTCTCAACAGTTCCGAGAGCTCTTTCAAAATTGTCAACCACCGGAAGAAGCTTCTCAATTACTTCTCTGGCACCGAAGTCGAAATTCTGAATCTTCTCCTTCTCAGTACGCTTGCGGAAATTGTCAAACTCCGCATAAAGCCTTGTGTATTTATCCTTAAGATCGGCTATTTCTGCCTCGTACTTTTCCTTGAGTTTTACGGTTTCGTCATCCTCAGCCGCATTTTCATCATCTTTAGCCTCAGCTTCATCATTTTCTGAAGCTTCCGCATTCTCAGAGTCCTCTGCTGCTTCCTTGTTTTCCTGAGACTCTTCCATGGTCTCCTCAACATTTTCTTCTTTTATTTCTTCTGTACCCTGTTCTTCGGAAGACTTCTTTATTTCTTCGTCCTTCAAGATAACCTCCTGTCCTTAATCCTTACCGGATCTTTATATCTTAAGCTGCCCTGCAGCCTTTTTAACCTTAGCTACTGAAATGCCTGATCCATCTCACTCTGAAGCTTACTGAGTATCTCCAGTACCTTTTCATAGTCCATACGCTTTGGTCCTATGACACCTATAGTTCCCTTCAGTCCGTTTCCAAGCTCGTAATTGGCTGTTATCACCGAACAGTCGGACATGTTCTGAAGCGGAGACTCTTCTCCGATGTAAACCTGTATAGGCTTTTTCCCGTCGGCATGAGCCTCAGTTTCCTTCACAAGAGAAGCAAGTTCATCCTTTGTTTCGAATGCACTTATAAGCTTTGATGCATTATCGGAATCCACAAGCTCCGGATACTTGAAAATGTTGGTTGCTCCGGAAGTATATATCTGACTCTCTCCGAGATTGATATCCAGCATATTGAGAATGCTGTCAACTATGGCTTTTACAGTACCCTTATAGCTTGTCCTTGCAAGAAGCTGTCCGATACGGCCTTCGGTGATATCCTCAACGCTCAGTCCGTTAAGCACATCATTGAGCAGCATGTTAATGCTCAGGACTCTGTTGAAATCAAGCTCCTCAGCGCCGTCCAAAACCACAGATGAGGTCTTTACGATATTGCCCTGCATCATGATGACAAGAAGAAGTCTCCTTGCATCCACAAGAGAAGTCTGGATAAACTTGATCTTGTTGGTTCTGATAGAGGGTCCTGTAACCACCGCTGCGTATTTGGTATTCTCCGCAAGGTTTCTGACAAGTGTTTTTAATGTTGTCTCCAGACGATCCACCTTTTCAAACATCTCGGTTTTTACATCGTCAATCTCATGCTTATGGTTTTCCATGAGCTGGTCAACATAAAATCTGTAGCCCTTGTCACTGGGGATACGGCCTGCCGAAGTATGAGGCTGAACTATATACCCCATCTCCTCCAGATCACTCATTTCATTTCTGATGGTGGCAGAGCTGAGATTCAAACCTGAATACTTACTTATGGTTCGTGAACCAACCGGTTCTCCGGTCTCAAGGTAATTTTTGATTATCGTGGTAAGGATAACAACCTTACGTTGATCCAGTTCCATCTCTCCGCCTCCTTCTGATTTTTTGTTAGCACTCAAAATATTGGAGTGCTAACATCTGAAATTTATAATACTCGCCTTGTAAATCTATGTCAAGAACTTTAGCGAAAAGCAATTGTGAATAAAGAATGAACTGAACAAAAAAAGAAGCATCTTAGAACGATGCTTCTTTACTGGTTTTAGTTTAATCGAGGTCATCAACCCATCTTCCAACTAAAGTATTATATCCTTATTACACCGGCACTGCCAGATACACATCTGCGTACTGCCAGCCTCTGTCGGTAACACCGGCAGCCTCTGCATAGGTATCATAGTAAACATCTATGAGATTACCCTTAACTGCTCCGCCGATATCTTCTACTGTGTAAACAGTGTCATTTATAAATACCTTTGTTCCCATAGGGATAACGCCGAGATCTGCGGCGATTGTATGATTGGCAGTTGTATATGCTCCCGAATAGGTAACTCCTGCGCCATAATATCCCGTGAGTTTGAAATTGCCGATCATATTTCCACGCTTGTAATGCGTAGTTTCCTCAGTAACAACACTTCCCACTTTCGTAACCGGTGAACTTGCTGACTGTTTAGCCGCGGCCTCAAGAGCCTTTATATGCTCCGCAAGCTGCTGTTCGGCAATCATTTCAGCCTCTATCTCTGCATCCATTTCAGAATCCGAAGTTTGAATAAGTTCATAACCCGTAACCAGAGATTCATCACTCCATTCTGTACCTGTGGGGGCTGTAGCAGCCGCCAAAGCAGAAGTTGAAACCAACGCGGTAATAAAAAACGTTGCCGCAGCTGTTTTTAGCCCTGCCATCTTCATATAATTGTTCCTCCTATGGTTATCCTTACTTAAGCTGCAGTAAAATGCACTGCCGCAGAGTGGTCATTGCTGCCTGATCAAACCAGCATACCTCTCCGTAATAAGGAATCACAATCGCCTTAAAACCAGGCGATTTTTCTACGATTTTGCAACATACGACGCTATGACCTTAATACAGCTTCAAAAAACGGTCAACTAAAATTTTTCTAAAGTTTTTTACGAAAAATGAAAGCAAAGTGGTGAATTTTACACCGTTAACAGAAGTTCCACCGCCATTCTGTCGGTCAGATTTCCGCTTTTTATGGACTCATCATATTCCAGGCATCTGCTTAAATAATCCTCGATACTTTCAAGTGAATAGTGCTTAGCCTGGTTCTGAAGTTTGCCCAGGATCCAGGGAGAAACATTAACATATTTGGCAGCTTCCTGCCCGTTCATGCCCTTTGTTACCGACTCTTTAGTAAGAAGTAGTTGGTTAAAATTTCTCCTCATAAGACTCAGTATCTTCATGGGTGCTTCCTGAAGTGTCAGCAGATCTCCGTAATACTGCATCGCCTTCTCAGTATTTCCGAGACTCATCTCTGTGATCATGTCGAAGACTCTGTCTTCAACATTCTGGGAACAGATAGTCTCCACATCCTGATCCTCTATCACGTCACGGTCTCCCGTATATGCGATCAGCTTTTCGAGCTCTGAAGCGATATTATCCATACTGTTTCCTGTTTTACCCAGGATTAGCTCCATGGTTGAATTTCTGATCTTTTTTCCGGCATTTGTGAGATATCGGGCTGCCCATCTTCCAAGCTGGGCATGATCCTGAAATCCAAGTTCACAGTCAAAACCGTTTTTCTGTATTATCTTGTATAGCTTTCCTCTTTTATCGACCTCTTTCTCGATGAACATAAGGTGAGCAGTTTCAGGAAAATGCTCAATATCATCAAGATATTTCAAAAGCTTCTCAGGCGGAGCCTTTTTGAACCACTGGCTGTCACTTACTATCACAAGTCTCCCGTTATTATCCCCGAAAGTAAAAGGAATGGTATTTAAAATGTCTATCAGTTCATCCACATCCGGCGCGCCATCAAAGAAGTTATATGCCATTCCATCTTCTCCTCCGAAGGCTTTACGGAAAGCTTTTTTATAGGAAAGCTTCAGAAATTCCTCCTCACCGTAAAGAAGATAATAGGGCTTGAAATCTCCGCTTTTAAGGTCAGTTCCTAGCTGCTGATAATCATTTTCGTTTTCTTTTTTCTTGTATGCCATATATACCCCGATGAATCATGATTTTCATAAATCTTATAAAAGTATATCTCCCGCTTATGACTTAACACAAGCGGGAGATTGCCAAAATATATTATGTTGACTTATTTGAAGCTTACAGAATTGAGGATCTTGTCACCCATGGTTCCGTCGCTGAGATCCACTCTTACTATACCGATAGATACAGCATGAGTATCATCAAGCTGGGCAAGGTACTCTGTCCATTCATAACCTATGTTCTTGTAGGTGCGTCCCTTAAAGGTCTTTCCACCGATTTCACGGTCATCGATGTCCTTGTAGTTCTCGAATTTCTCCTTATAGGTATCAAACTTATCCAGGTTTTCTTCAACTTTAAACTGGATAAATCCTGCCCCGAAAGAGTTAATGTCTTCGTTCTCTACAAGATGCGCCTTCTTCTCATCATAAGCCCATCCTGAGTCAGGAATCTGCATACCGACCTTAACAATGTCATCCTTATTTCCCCATGGAGTTATCTCTATGGTGAAGTCCTTCATCTTGGCATTGGCAGTTGCTGCTTTATCTGCATCACTTGCCTCAGCCTTAACTGCATCAAGATACTTTGCTTCTGCATCTGATCCGCTGAAACCGCTGGTGTTAAAGCTGCTTACACGATAAACACCGGGCTCCTTCGCTGCATCCTTCTCATCAAAGTTAACATAGATAAAGTGATTTGAGTCATCCTTGGAAATCCACTTATAGTAACGCTTGTTGCGCTGCATGTGGTCTGAATACTCTTCCTTGTCAAACTCACCCTCTACTCCGAAATGATCTGCCAGATCTTCATAAGTAAGATTGAAAACATCCTTTGCAACCTTATTGAGCCATACATAGCCCTTCTGAAGATCTTCTTCGCTTACCAAACCGTCTCCGGAAGCAACTCCGTCAGGAACCTTCTTTCCGGAATCTGCGGCTGCTTCTGTTTCGGAAGCATTATCCTTCGCTTCTGTTGTTTCCTTAGCTTCCTCGGTCTCGTCTTTACTCTCGGATGCCTCTGTTGCAGCAGTCTCTGCAGGAGTTGATCCGTCATCACGCACCATGGTGTAATGAGCCACATCCTGCATATCAAGCTTCAATGTATCGCCTTCAAGCACATAAGGATACTTTGTTGTGCCGTAAACAGTGATCTCACCGGGTTCCCAGGTTATATCCAGAAGGCTGTGGAACAGATTGAACTTTCCGGTTCCGTCCTTATAGAGCTCCAGATATGTGTCGCCCATACCTGCTTCAACCAGCATCTCATGAGTTACCGGATGTCCGCCCGCTTCATACTCATAGATTATAAATTTACCTACATCAGCGCTGTCTGCCTCGGCCTTTTTCTCAGCCTCTGTTGCCGCTTCTGTAGCTGCCTCTGTTTCTGCTTTTTTCTCGGTTTCTTTTTCCTTAGCTGCCTCAGTTGCTGCAGCCTTTGTCTCTGCCGCTGTTGTTGCTGCTGTTTCGGTTTCCTTCGAACCGCCGCCACAAGCCACAAGCATTGACATGGATCCTGCGATGATCATCGCCATCAATAGGTGTCTCTTTCTCATAATGCCCCTCCTTGTTAAAAGCTTTCATTAATACTCTGTAAAATATTTTATTCTTTAATCGCCATAAAGTAAATAATATTTCCTAATCATTCCAAATCCTGAAAGACCGGTTCCGCCGGGGCACATGAAGGTCAGAGCCGGTGGGCATCCATCATAAACCGGGTCGCCCGGTCGGGAAAATCCAAAGTCTGAACTCTAAGTGGTTCTATGCAGCTATCAATCAGAACAGGCAGTCCGTGCAACAAAAAAACGCCGGAGATGGACACATATGTCCAATCCCCGGCGGGCTGTTTTTATTTTTTATCAGATTTCCGCATCTGCAAGCTTTGCTTCTGAAAACGCTGCGCTGTTCTCGCCTTTGCACTTTTTAACTACGAGGTCGAAGGTATCCTGGATTTCCTTTGCAGGCTCGAAGGTCACCTTGGAAACTGCAACGTCTGCAACAAATGCAACTACAAATGCAGGAAGAAGCTCATAGATTGCGAATGCACCGCCCATAGGAGCAACAAGGAACTTCCAGATAAATACCATTGCGCCGCCGGCAAACATTCCTGCTGTTGCACCGCCGCGTGTACTCTTCTTCCAGAAAAGAGCAAGGATCATAACCGGTCCGAAAGCTGCTCCGAAACCTGCCCATGCGAAGGATACTACTCTGAATACGCTGCTGTTTGGATTCCATGCAAGGAAAAGAGCAATGATAGCTATAGCCACAACTGTTCCTCTTGCAACCTTCATAGAAGTCTTATCATCCATCTTGATGTGGAGGAAGTCTCGCAGAAGATCCTCTGACATAGAACTGGATGCCGCAAGGAGCTGTGAATCTGCGGTTGACATGGTTGCCGCAAGAATTCCCGCCATGATAACACCTGCAACGATTGCAAAGAATACACCATTCTTACCCATAAGATTTGCGAGGCAAATGATGATAGTCTCAGACTCTGACCCGGTTGTAAGGAACGGGATCTCTCCCGCTACAGATACACTGTAGCCGATGATACCGATAAATACAGCAACCAGCATGGAAAGCAGAGCCCATACGGAAGCGATACGTCTTGAGATCTTAATCTCCTCAGGATTTCTGATAGCCATGAATCTGAGAAGGATATGAGGCATACCGAAGTATCCAAGTCCCCATGCAAGAGTGGATATAACAGGAAGAATTCCGAAGCTTCCGGCTGTTCCCGTAGCCGCATCGTAGCCCTGTGAAAGATTGAGATATCCGGGAAGCTCCTTGGCATTATTGATAACAGTGCCGAGTCCGCCTGCGCAGGATATACCGAATACAATGATAATGCAAAGAGCCACAGTCATTACGATGGACTGGATAAGGTCGGTGGTTGATACTGCCATGAATCCGCCCATAACTGTATAACCAATGATAACAACCGCACCAAGTACCATTGCCATATGATAGTCCCATCCAAAGAGACTGTTAAATAATGTTCCTACCGCCTTAAACCCTGATGCTGTATACGGAATAAAGAAAATAAGAATTACAATAGCTGCAAGGCAGGATAATGTATTTCTGTTATCATCATATCTCTTTGAGAAGAACTGCGGCACCGTGTTGGCTCCGATGGTTTCCGAATAAACACGAAGTCTCTTTGCCACAAACAGGAAATTAAGATAGGTTCCTGCCGCAAGTCCGATAACTGTCCAGCCTACCTCTGCAACACCTGCAAGATAAGCGAGTCCCGGAAGTCCCATGAGAAGATATGAACTCATATCCGAAGCCTCGGCACTCATAGCTGTAACTATAGGATTAAGCCCTCGTCCTCCAAGATAAAAATTGGCGGTGTCAGATGCAGATCCCTTTTTGCTGAAATAAACACCTATCCAAATTGTGATTCCAAGATAAGCAATGATTGACAGTAAAATAAAAATACTTTCGCTAGTCATACTTTTCTCCCTTTCTTTATGGGAATGTCTCAATACGAAATCTATTCCCATGAATTATGATTTGCTTTGTACTATAGCATAACTTCCGATAGACTAAAATGCAGAACGGAGTATAGACCAAAGTCCATACTCCGTTAATACAATTATATGATTATTAGCGTAAATACGTTAATTTTTATATAGACTAAATATAGTTCAAACCAAAGTCCAATAAAAGAAATTTTTTAAAACCTTCAACAGTCAAAGAAGTTTGGCTTACGAATCACTTTGAAATTCTATATCCATTAAGGAACATTGGCATAAGTCTGTCTGCATTTCTGATGAGAGAATACTCCCCGTCCTCAAGGCACCAGTCATATAATAGCGCTCTTTCAAACATGGCATAATCATTTACGATCTGGTTGGCAGCTATGTCATCCCTGACTTCTCCCTTTGCCTGCCCTTCCTTCACAATCTGCTTCAGCACCTTGAAATACGCCCTTTTTCTGTCAAGCAAATGCTTCTCTCCATGGGTTATAAGCTGCGAGGAAAACAGTCTTGTCAGAAGCTCAACAGATACCGATGAATCAATCAGTTCATAGAGAACATGATTGAGATAAATAAGCTTATCTATGGCATGCATCTCGGGATCCATGGTTTTCTCAAGTTCTTCATACTTATCATCAAAGAGGATATTGAGAGAGCCGAGAAGTGCGTCCTTCCCTTCAAAATAATGATAAAAGGACCCCTTCGAGGTACCGGATTCAAAGACAATGTCATCGACGGTAGTGTCCTCATACCCCTGCTCATAAAATAGCTTCCATGCCGCAGATACTATCTTCTGTTTTGTATTTCTGCCATTCTTTTTCGCCATAATGTCGCCTTTCAATCCAACAGAAAATCACTCAAAATTACATTGGACACATCCATGCCATGGTCCGAAAAGCGGTAACGGTATCCCTCATGCAGGATCAGTCCCTGACTCACATACTGCGAAAGCTTATCTCCGAACACGCTCATTATATCCACCTGAAATCTTGTTTTAAACTCAACCTCAGAAACGCCTTCTATACGCCGAAGTCCCAGGAACATAAATTCTTCCATCTGCTCATTTCTGTCGAGAACCTGTACATCTGTGTGAAGCTCTGCCCAGCCGTTCTTCATATCCATATGGAAATTAAGCTCCATATACTTCTTAAAATCTCTTGTGTTATTCCAACGACGATTATCGTAGTAAGAAGCTGCTCCCAGTCCGAAGCCAATGTACTCGACATTGGACCAGTAACCATAATTATGTCTGCACTCAAAGCCCGGCTTAGCGTAGTTTGAAACCTCATAGCGTTCAAACCCGTACTTCCCGGTTATAGTCCGGGTTATCTCATCAATTGCAGACGCTGTCTCCTCTCCCGGAAGAGGAAGCTGACCGGCATTATACATATCATAAAAAGGGGTGCCCTCTTCAATTATGAGGTTGTAAATGGACACATGCTCCGGCTTAAGCATTAGCACATGCTTCAGAGTATCCTGCCATGACTTTTCCGTCTGCCCCGGAATATCATTCATAAGGTCAATGTTTATATTCCCGAATCCTTCCATCCTTGCATTCTGGAAGCACTTGAGAAAATCCTCATAGATATGTATACGGCCAAGGGTCTTAAGCTCCCGGTTATCGGCGGATTGCAGTCCGATAGAAAGTCTGTTTATACCTGCATTTTTGTATAGTGTAAATTTGTAGGCCAATGTTGACGCCGGATTGCATTCAATAGTAATCTCAGCATCCTCCCTTACGCGAAAATGCTGTCTTATGGTTTTCATGATCCTCACTATATGTTTCGGATCAATAAGAGACGGAGTACCTCCCCCTATAAAGATGGTTGATATCTCCCGCTCTGATGGAATTTTTTTCGATATGAGTTCTATCTCCCCGCAAAGCTTGTCAACATATTCACTGTGCTCCTGCTCCCGGGCCGGAAAGGACAGAAAATCGCAATAATTACACTTCTTCGCGCAGAAGGGAATATGTATATACAGCTCAAGTTGTTTCTTGTCTGTTGGGTCAATGATCTTTGTTTCAAGCATGATGCACCTGTTAGATTAATTGATTTTTGGAAGCATTATCGCACATCTCGCAGCAAAGCTGTTCGATGTAGTCAGCTTCCAAACACATGCTCGTATCGGCACGGCATGCACTTGAAAGCATTATCGCACAAAAGAAAGCCTGCCGCAACGCGACAGGCTTAGTAATATAACATTATTATCAGCAAACGTGGTGGATCCAGCCTTCAGGTGCCTCGATCTTTCCGCTCTGGATACCGGTGATGGTGCTGTAAAGCTCGCCGATAACCTCGCCGGCCTTTTCCATACCTGATGGAAGAAGGATTTCTTCATCACCGTTAACGATACGGCCAACAGGCGAGATAACTGCTGCTGTTCCGCAGAGACCGCACTCCTTGAAGCCCTTGATCTCCTCGAACTTAACAGGTCTTTCATCAACAGTAAGATGCAGATAATGCTCTGCGATATAAACGATTGAACGTCTTGTGATGGAAGGAAGGATAGACGGTGACTTAGGAACTACAAGCTTGCCATCCGCATCAACGAAGATAGCATTGGAACCGCCTGTCTCTTCAACATAACTTCTTGTTGCCGGGTCAAGATAAAGATTCTCGGCATAACCTGCCTGGTGAGCAAGTACTGATGAATGAAGACTCATTGCATAGTTAAGTCCTGCCTTGACAGAACCTGTTCCGCGAGGTGCTGCTCTGTCGAAATCAGATACAAGGATAGCGATAGGTGTTGCGCCGCCCTTATAGTAAGGACCTACAGGAGTTGTGAAGATTCTGAACTGATACTCAGTTGCAGGCTTAACACCGATAACTACGCCTGTACCAAACTCGTAAGGTCTCAGATACAGGGAAGCTCCTGAACCATATGGAGGAACCCAGTCGATATTGGCCTTTACAACCTGATCAACGGCATCGATGAACTGCTCCTTAGGGAACGGAGGCATCTCAATTCTCTGAGCCGACTCGTAAATTCTGTCTGCATTAAGGTCGGGACGGAAGCAAACTACTGAACCATCCTCCCAGGTATAAGCCTTTAAGCCTTCGAATACCTGCTGGCAGTACTGAAGTACGCATGCTGACTCGTTAAGTGTCACATTAGGATCATCAATGAGGGCACCTGCATCCCACTTGCCGTCTTTATAATTTGAAACATATCTCTTATCAGTTACATGATAAGCGAAACCGATATTTGCCCAATCAAGGTTCTTTTTAGCCATATCCGTAATCTCCTTTCACAACACTTTTATGTTGTTTTCTCAGTAAAGTATAGTCTCAAAAAAGCTCTATTTCAACGAGATAAAATACATAAAAATATTATAGAAGTTATAATCGGAGATTATTTTTATGTTTTATATCCAAACTCGCGGTTATATCTGCTGCTGCGCATTACCTGACATAGTCATGGGTGCCATGGCTGTAAGTCCCGCATTTTGTCCCGTGGTGTTTGCCGTGATATCGGCCTTCTGCTGCATCATGACTGAAGACGGATTCATATCAAGACTGTAGATAATGTATGTAATTGCCCATTCCGAAACATTTACAGGAATGCTGAGAACTCCGTCCATGCTGCAAACCACATCCGCCGTGTCGCCATTGTTTAAGATAACTCTGTATGTAATACCATTCTTAACATCAGCGGTTACAGGAACATTTAAAGTGCCAACTTCCATGCCGTCAAATGCATGCTTGAAATCGATGGTTCCTGTACCCTTGATATTCTCTGTGCCTAAGGTCTGAACCCCTGCTGCTGCAAAATTGCACATTGCTTCCGGTGTACTGAGTGACTCGGTATATTTCGAAAGGTCCACCGAAAGTAAACCGTCGCCAAGTGAAGGAGTAACTGCAGGGTCCATAACAGCTGCATTGTTATTGGCTGCTTCACCGTTTGCCCGAGATATCATAGTCCATTGATTTGTAACCGGATTAACATTTACATCCGCTTTATAGTCATCCTGATTGTCATGTTCCGGTTCTACATTTATCACAGGTTTCGAGGCATCAGGAATAGAAAGCTTGATGTTTAACCCTGATTTAACCTCAAGTGTCCAGGTTCCGTCGCCGTTATCGAAAGCTTTCACATATTTATCGTATTCTGTCGGAATGCTGAAGTGTTCAATCTTAAAACCATCATTGGGAGTTATTTTAATAGTAGTTGAGGATTGAGTTGTTCCGGTTGTCCCAAGCCAGTTACCATCATAATCTTCGCTGGTTGCAAACTTACCGCCTTGATGAGTGGTATTTCCGCCGCCTGTGATGGAAACCGAGAAGTATTCTGTTCCGATGTTCTTTGTGACTTTTCCTCCCAGGTTGTAAACAGTACCGTTATTCTCGGCGATGGTTCCTCCGGCGTAGTTTCCCACAATTCCGTCGAAAGCATTATCGATAACTTTGCCTTTATTCTCCAGTATCTTACCGGTGTTAATGTATACGGTTCCGTTGTTTGTGCTTACAACACCATAGTTTCCGCCAAATTCCTCACTGCCGATGTCGCCATTATTTGTTGCGACGTTACCGAAGTTCTCGTCCACAAGTCCGGTGTTTGTACCTACGTCTTTATGATTACCGCCAATGTAGCCGTCGTTCTCTGTCACCTCTCCGTAGTTGTAGATAATGCCCTGGTCGTAGTCATCTGACTGGTTCTTATCAACCGTACCATAGTTTCTGATTATTACGCCCTGATTGGTTTCAACTTTGTTGGCGTTAGCTATGACTACTGCATCAGAATAATTGTTTTTTACCAATCCATAGTTGTTGCCGATGAGGCCGCTGTTATCTACCACAACGCCCTTTTTGGCATTGTTTTCAACGCCTGCGTAAAACTCCCCTTCTTCAAGTCCATAGGCACTATTGGAATATACTACACCGTTGTTGGTTCCGACGTAACCAAACTTGCTGCTTTCCTGAAATTCCTTCTCATAATCAACTTCCTTTCGTAAAACTCAATCAGATTTTTCTTCACGTTCCGTTTCTTCTGATCTGCTGCATTAATATACTCAGATAAACACAATCTTCCTTGTCTATTTAATCGTCAAAAAAATCAAAAAGAAAAGCAGAAAATATACATTATTGTTATTTTTTTATCCAAGCATACTCAGGTACAGAATCAATCATTATATTGGCAAATCCACATACTTTATGATAGGATATTTGAACGAAAACGAAGAAATATACCCGAACTGCATGTTTGGGAACGCGGTCAGAATCGTAGCCTGCTTGAATGCGGACGACCGATATCCGGATCGCTTACATTAACACATTTATAAAGGAATAACATGGCAGAAAATATAAACGTTGATCAGTCAAGAATCAGAAATTTTTGTATCATTGCGCATATCGATCACGGCAAGTCAACATTGGCAGACCGTATCATCGAAATGACGGGCACTCTTACGGCGAGAGAGATGCAGTCCCAGGTGCTGGATAACATGGACATCGAGAGGGAGCGCGGTATCACCATCAAGTCTCAGACCACCCGCGTTATCTATACTGCGAAGGATGGAAAGGAATACACCCTGAACCTCATCGATACTCCGGGACACGTTGACTTTAACTATGAGGTTTCCCGTTCCCTTGCGGCCTGCGACGGAGCCATCCTGATCGTGGACGCAACCCAGGGTATACAGGCTCAGACCCTTGCCAATACTTACCTCGCACTTGATCACGACCTGGAGATACTTCCGGTCATCAATAAGATCGATCTTCCATCTGCAGACCCTGAAAGAGTTGCAAACGAAGTTGAAGATGTCATCGGCATCGAGGCTCTTGACGCACCCCGGATTTCAGCTAAGACAGGCGAAAATGTGGAGGAGGTTCTGGAGGCCATCGTACAGAAGCTTCCGGCTCCGGAAGGTTCACCTGACAATCCGCTTCAGGCACTTATATTCGATTCCCTTTACGACAACTACAGAGGAGTTATCATTTTCTGCAGGATAAAGGAAGGAAGAGTTAAGGTCGGAACCAGGATCAGACTTATGGCAAGCAAGGCTGAGTTTGATGTTACGGAGGTTGGCTATTTCGCTCCGGGAAGATTTATCCCCTGTGAGGAGCTCAGCGCCGGCATGGTCGGCTACATTACCGCCTCCATCAAGGATATCCGCGAGACCCGGGTTGGTGATACAGTTACGGATGCCGCAAACCCTGCAGAGAAGCCGCTGCCCGGATACAAAAAGGTTCAGTCCATGGTTTACTGCGGAATTTATCCTGCAGACACCATGCGTTACCCGGATCTCCGTGACGCCCTCGAAAAGCTTCAGCTTAATGATGCCGCCCTTCAGTACGAGCCGGAAACCTCACAGGCACTCGGCTTCGGTTTCAGATGCGGATTCCTGGGACTCCTTCATCTTGACGTAGTTCAGGAGAGACTTGAAAGAGAGTACAATCTTGATCTCGTAACCACAGCGCCTTCGGTTGTATATCATGTTTACAAAACCGACGGCACTATGATTGAGCTTTCCAACCCTGCAAACCTTCCGGATCCTTCTGAAATTGATCACATGGAGGAGCCCGTTGTAGATGCAGAGATAATGGTTACACCAGAGTTCATGGGTTCCATCATGACTCTCTGCCAGGAGAGAAGAGGTGTTTACAAGAGTACAGAATACATCGAGGCAAACCGTGCCATCCTTAAATACGATATGCCTCTTAATGAGATCATCTATGATTTCTTTGATGCCATAAAGTCAAGATCCAAGGGATATGCGTCCTTTGACTATGACCTGAAGGGATATCAGACCAGTAAGATGGTGAAGCTTGATATACTTGTAAACCGTCAGATCATTGATGCCCTCAGTTTCATAGTTCACGCGGATTCTGCTTACGAGCGCGGAAAGAAAATGTGCGAGAAGCTGAAGAACGAAATCCCGAGACAGCTCTTTGAGATTCCTATCCAGGCTGCCATCGGCGGACATATTCAGGCCAGAGAGACTGTTAAGGCCCTTCGTAAGGACGTGCTAGCCAAGTGCTACGGCGGAGACATTTCCCGTAAGAAGAAGCTTCTTGAGAAGCAGAAGGAAGGAAAGCGCAGAATGCGCCAGTTCGGTAATGTCGAGATCCCGCAGAGCGCATTTATGTCAGTGCTGAAGCTGGATTCGGAATAAGAGATAGAAGTAGCATTTCTGAGTTCGACCTCCAGGGTTCAGACCTGAAATAACATAATCATGACTCAAATCAGAGAATAGCGAAATGCGGTCAAGCAAAAAGTCCGGAGGCTATGACTCAATTTGGAAAATTATCTTATTGCAGTCAAACAATCAGCCCAGAGACTATGACCCAATTTGGAAAATCATCTCATTGCAGTCAAACAATCAGCCCGGAGGCTATGACTCAATTTGGAAAATTATCTTATTGCAGTCAAACAATCAGCCCGGAGACTATGACTCAATTTGAAGAATTATCCCATTGCAGTCAGATTCTGTCTGTAGCATATATGACTCATATCGAAGAACCACTAATCGTGGTCAAGAACGATAAACTGAGGCAATGACTTATATTGAGGAAAGACGGATTGCAGTCACGCAGACCCGAAAGCTTCAAGTTTATGAAAGCCTGTCAGAGTACATTCCGAATAATTATTATCTGATTATTGCTTGAAAAAAATAAATGAGAGCTTAGCAAACCAGCTAAGCTCTCTCGTCTTCTTTTAATGCTTCATATTTCTGAATGCTGCATTTTCCAATCTTACAAAGAAATATAATCTTTCAAAAATTTACAATCATCCAAAGATTTACAATCTTTCAAGATTTTCTATCATCCAAAGATTTGCAATCTCTCAGTTCTGCACCGTCACCATCTTCACTGCCGGTGTTGAAACTCCCGCAGCGCCGAAGGCCTTGGTAATCTCCTGCATGAGCTCATAGTACACTGTCCAGTAGTCACCGCTCTTAACCCAGGCTCTGGCTGTGAAGATTATGGATTCATTTGTACCGCCGTCAATGGAAGCAAACGGAGCATGGGCAGGTGAGTCTGTAAGGACTTTGGCATTGGACTTCATAGCCTCAAGAAGGATGTTCTGGATCTTTACGATGTCCTCGCCCTTTCCGGTGCTGAACTGAAGGTCCACTCTTCTAAGCTCCTCCGATGAGCAGTTGGTAATGCTCTTGTTCATGAGCTCGCCGTTAGGGATCATTATCTTCTTATTATCGTTTGTGAGAAGAGTTGTGTACATGATACTGATGGCTCTGACACTTCCCTCAACACCGTTTGCCTGGATGTATTCTCCGACACTGAAGGGTCTGAAAATGAGAAGCATAATTCCGCCGGCAATGTTGCTGAGGGCACCCTGAAGAGAAAGACCTATGGCCATGCCTGCAGAAGCAAGGATGGTGATAACCGATGCCATGGGCACTCCAAGAACGCTGATGATACTAAGCAGTAAAACGATATTAAGGACAATGTTTATGCCGCTTATAATGAAGGTTGCCACAGTCTTATCTGCGCTTCCGATGGCGTGAATCTTTTTCACCAGCTTCATGATATGACCTATTATGATGCGTCCGACAACAAAAATGATGAGTGCCAGCAGCAGTTTACTTCCCGCCTGCATACTGATAGTTGTGATCTCCGACATTACTTTTTCCACGTTAAACATAAGAACCTCCTTTTTTAGAAAAACATTTTTACACATAGAATTTCAATGATTAAAGCCTCACGAATATATTTCATTAGTTTCGATTTTATCAAAAAAAATAATATCAGTTAAGATATTTTGGCAGCCCCGTCCCTGATGGATTTCTGCAATAAATTATATCGGACCTTGCACCCCCGCCCATCTTCTGCTATGATGTGTTCCTATGAACTACAAAAGACCATTGCTTCTGATTGCGTTTGTGTTCGTACTTGGAGTGTGTGTAACAGCAAGAGAGGCAGGGCTTTTTCCTGAAATTACCGCGGGAGTTCTTTTCAGCGGTATTTTATTCCATGGTTTAAAAAGCAAGCGACTAAAGCGGGGTGCTGCGACACTCCTGTTTGTTATGTTCATATCGGGAGTCATCAGGTATCAATACTCATGCCGTACAATCGATAACTGTCAGAAACGTATTGCGGCTTTCGAGGATCTTAATGTCTCCATCAAGGGCACTGTTATAAGCCACACCTCCGGTTCCAAAAGCGAGAAAATCGTTCTTAAGGATGCTCTTCTTTCCAGCGCCTATGGCAGCTCCGAAACATTACCGGCAGATGCCTCGGAGAAAATGAGAAAGAGATATGATCAGCCGGTAGGGACTGTGATGGTATACCTTTCGAAGCAGGAGGACTCTGATGCAAAAATCTCTTACTCTGATAATCAAATTTCGCAAAATACCGGAGTAGTATTTTCAAGCGAAGAAGATCATCCTCCAAAGGACCATCAGACTTCTCAGACTGATAATTCTCTCTATACAACGGATACGGGACCTTTTCCCGGCGAAATCGTGAAGATTTACGGTACAGTCATCCCACCGGAGGGTGTTCGAAACGAGGGACAGTTTGACTTTGAACTTTACTATAGGACTCTCGGCATAAGCGGTTCCTTGTACGGTGACTGCGCTGAAGTCATAGGCGGTGAACCTGAGCCCTTCAAGGCCGGACTTCAAAGGTTCAGAAACCTGATTTGCGGTCAACTTGATGAAGTTGCCGATGAAACGGATTCGGGAATCTATAAAGCTATACTTGTAGGTGAAAAATCCGAAATGAATGAAGAAATCCGAGACCTTTATCAGGATATGGGCATCGCTCATATCCTTGCAGTGTCCGGTCTTCATCTATCCATAATCGGAGCGGGATTCTATGATCTTCTAAGACGCTTCGGCGCTTCCAAAAAGATTGCGGGAGTGGGTGGTGCAATGCTGATCCTGTCTTATGGAATCTTCACAGGAAGCTCAGGCTCTGCCATACGTGCTGTTATCATGCTACTAATGAAGTTCCTGGGAGCAGCTATCGGAAGAAGCTATGACATGCTGACTGCACTGGCACTTTCCTGCATCCTTTTGGTCATGGACGAGCCCTATATCATCTTCAGCTCCGGTTTCCAGCTTAGCTTTATGGCGGTTTTTGCCTTGGGTATCGGCAACCTTTTGCCTCATCCTAAAAACAGCTTTTTAAACGGTGTCTATATGTCTCTGTTTTTACAGATCATGACTCTGCCCGTTATCCTGTATCACTTTTTCAGATTCCCATTATACGGACTTTTACTTAATCTCATCGTCCTGCCGCTGATGAGTTATGTAGTTTACAGCGGGCTTCTGGCAGTGACATTATCCTTCTTTTCAGTGATGCTCGGAATAGCTTCGATTGGGTTTGGACACTATACTCTCAGGTTCTATAACAACCTGTGCATCGCGATGAAAGAGATACCTTATTCCTCACTTCTTCTGGGAAGACCGGATATCCGAAGCATCATAGTCTACTATTCTTTGCTCAGCATACTGATTCTCACGGTACTCTATATGAAAACCCTAAAGAAAAAGAACCTCATGTCACGGCAAACAAAGCACTTGTATTCCATCATGCCTAAAATAGCTGTACTTGTTATTTTGACCGGGTGTTTTCTGCTCATAAGAAAGCCACCCTCCGGTCTCGAGATAACCGCCATTGACGTAGGTCAGGGAGATGGGCTGGTCATAAGATATGAGGATATGGTGATAACCGTTGACGGTGGGTCAACCTCGGAAAAAAAGCTGTCCGAGGATATGCTGATACCCTACTTCGAGTCCCAGGGAATAGATTTGATCGATATAACCTTTATCACCCACTGCGATTCTGATCATTACAGCGGCATACTATATCTTCTTGAAGAAAGCGATGAGATACAGATCAAAGAATTGGTGCTGCCTTTGCCTGCGGAAAGTGACGAAAGATATGAGAAGCTGAAAAATGCCGCACTGGCAAAAGATACCCAAATACGATATTTCGGTGCAGGCAGCAAACTTAAGCTTAAGGATCTGGAGCTAACCGGCCTTTATCCTCTGACCAGCGAATACATCGAAGAAGCCAACAGTCACTCCATCGGCATGCTTTTAAACTACCGAAATTTCAGCATGCTTTTTACAGGCGACATGGATAAGGAATGCGAATACAAAATGCTTGACTACGCTGATGGATTGTTATCCGATCAAATCATCGAAACCCCAGATATTGATATCCTCAAAGTCGGTCATCATGGAAGCTCCACAAGCACATCTGAAGAACTTCTTGATTTCATGACCCCCGAAGTTGCTATCATGAGCTACGGAAACAATAACAGATACGGTCATCCTCATAAGGAGACACTAGAAATACTGAAAAGCCATGACGTCAAAATCCTCGAAACAGTGAAAAACGGAGAGGTACAGATCACAAGCGATGGAAAAAGCTATAAAGTGATTTATCCGATAAACCATAACAAAGTCATACCACCATAATTAATGGATTGAACCATATTTTAGCAAAGATTGAGAGGACATTACGGTTATGTTATACTTCTAACTAAGAAGGAGTCCTTTTTAGAAAAACAGAGGGAGTCCTTCGGGACTTTCTCTAACTTGAAATCATCAAATGTTAGAGAGGTTTATATTTTGAAATTTACAGATTTACCGATAGATTCTAATGGGTTTCCTTTTTCAAGGCCCCGTTTTTGGCTTGCCCCAAAAGAGTATCGTAAAATATGTTCTGAAATCAATCAAATCTATTATGCGCAGTACTGCAAAAAACGCATTGCGGCGCATATATCGTTTGGCATTGATGGCAGACCATATACCTATTGGTTTGAGAATCACGGATTCAATGACTACAATATTTATCAAAGGGTATATGATGGTGATTAAGGAGGAAAAAAATGGAAGAATTTGCAATTCGTTTAAACAATGTAGAAGATTCTTATTACAGTTTTATAGTTGCAGTACTGACATATGTAAAAAAGAAGGAATCACGTCTTAAAGCCGTAGAAGGCTTCATGAATGAAAACCCAAACGCTTTAACATCAGATATACTTGAATTTATTTCTGATCAGGATGATTTCTATGAAGATGCTGCTCCTGCAAGATCAGAAGCAAGTTGACACCATTAATAGTTCCATTTAAGCAGCCTCGGGGGCAATCCCCGAGGCTGCTTCTTTACAAAAAATAATCTATTATCCTTTTATCCTGAGACTTCCGTTAGCGATAAGTCTTCCGGATCTTCTGTCGAAAAGAAGGATGTTCTTTCCTGTGATTTCGATTCTCTCCTTCTGGCCGATCTGGTAGATCATGCCGCCGAAGATAACACCTGTGAGAAGGAAATCACCGATCTTAAGCTTGAGGGTAGACTCCATACCTGTAGGCATGGCACCATAAACTGTAGCCTCGATGCTGCCATCCTCTTCGATATCTATAGCTTCAGGTCTGATACCGATAACGTAATCTTCGTCTGTGATCACAGGCTCATCAAGAAGGCTGTCATCCTGCTCGGTAACCTTCTGGATATGATACTTGAAAACCTCATCCTTGTTGGTCTTTTCAACCGCACCCTTGCGGCTGAGCCTCTCTCTTTCAAGTTCTTCCTTTTCACGGTCTGCCTGATCTCTCTTACTTCTCCACTCAGTGATATCCATCTTTACTTCAGGAACAAATTCTGCCTTTATTCCGTCAAGGATATCTACCTCGAAGCTTCCGTCCTCCTTCTGGGTTCCCTTTGCATCAACAAAGTTCATGGAAGGATTACCTACGAAATCTGCAACGAAAAGATTTGCAGGCTTGTTGTAAACCTCAAGAGGTGCAGCATACTGCTGAAGAACACCATTGTTCACAAGACAGATTCTGGTAGCCAGAGTCATGGCCTCCATCTGATCATGAGTTACATATACGAAGGTACTTCCGGTCTCTACATGAAGTCTCTGGAGCTCATATCTCATTTCGAGACGGAGCTTAGCATCAAGGTTTGAAAGAGGCTCATCCATGAAAAGCACCTGAGGTCTCGGAGCAAGAGTTCTTGCGATGGCAACTCTCTGCTGCTGACCACCGGAAAGCTCTGCAGGATATCTGTCCATGAACATACCGATCTTAACGATTCTTGAGCATGCTCTGACTCTGGAATCAATCTCTTCCTTTGTGAGCTTTCTCTTGGTCTCCAAAACCTTGCCGCCCTGGGTTATCTCAAATTTTTCGTTAAGCTCTTTGCCTTCGCCGGCATATTTCTTCTTGATATCTTCGAGTTTTTTCTCATAATCCGCGAGCTTGCTCTGTGCTGCGGCATTAGGCTCCTGAGCCTCATGGATTTTGAGATCAAACAGCTCCTTCGCAGTAAAGATGGAAAGTGAAAATGCATCAATAAGCTTAACCAGAGCCTTCTTCTCATCCAGCTTTCCGTTTTTATCGAAGCATTCTGAAACGATCTCCTTCACCTTGTTTCCGTTCTGAAGGGATCTGATCATATCTCCTGTCTGCTTTGCTTCAATATCTACATCCGGCATCTCTTCGTTAATGTTCTTAAGTCCGAAGGAGATATTCTCATAAACCGTCATGTTGGGCCAAAGTGCATAGTTCTGGAACAGGAAGCCCACCTTACGTTTGTTTGGCGGAACATTGATTCCGGCATCAGAATCAAATACAACTGTATCTCCGATGGTGATCCTTCCTTCAGTCGGTGTTTCAAGGCCGGCTATCATTCTAAGGATAGTGGTCTTACCGCAACCTGAAGGTCCCAGAAGTGTTATGAATGAATTGTCAGGGATGTTCAGGCTTACATTATCTACACCGAAAAACTTTCCCCATCTCTTTGTGATGTTTTCCAACTTAATCTCAGGCATGATTACTTTCCTCCGATTCCACTGTCAAGACTAGCTCCTGTCAGCTTATTTACCAATGTATTGAATACCAAAATCGTCACTATCAAAATAAGGTTGATGGCACTTGAGAATGCATAAAGTCCCATCTCATCAAAGTAGTCAAGTGTTGTTGACAGGATGAAGCCCTGTGTACAGAGCAGCAGGAACAGTGACAATTCACGGAGACATGTCATAAACGGAAGCATGTATCCGCTGATGATGGATGATTTCTGGATAGGAATGATGATTTTCAACATTCTCTTTATCCATGGTGTGTTCTGAATGATGGCCGCCTCTTCCAGCTCGTTACTTATCTGAAGCATGGAGTTCAGCGAGCTTCTCGACGCGAACGGTATGTACTTAACAACACCTGCGATGATAAGCAGTGTGTAAGTATTGAACAGGTTGATGTGCTCGTTTGAGAACAGGATGAAGAATGCTGCACCAACTGCAATTGATGGCATGAGGTATGGCAGGAATGCTACATTGTTAACGTAGTTTGCCCACTTGCTTCTTCTGTTCTTGGCAACCGCATAACCTATAAGTGTTCCGATGGTACCTGCGATAAGGGCACATACCACTGCAAGGAACAGTGTTCCGAAGAATGCATGCCAGATGGTCTTGTTGTAAAGAATTCCGGACTGACCATACATTCCGTTCTCGGTAATGTTCTCATTTGTCATCCACCACTTGGTAGTGAGATGCGCCATATTTCCTGTGTAAAGGAAACTGTAGTCACCCGGGTTCGGAAGGAATGTCTCCAACGCGAAGAGGATGATAGGCCAGATACTTGTGAAGAAAGTGATCAGAATGAAGATGATTCCCACAATGTATTTTCCGGCATTTCCAATGGAAATCTTCGTAAGCTGTCCTGACTTTCCGGTTACGGTTGTATAGTTCTTACGGCTCTTCAAACTCATCTGGTTCATACCCAGGATCAGTACGCCGAATACCATCATGATGATGGCAAGGATACTTGCTTCACCGGTGTACTTACTGTTCAGTGAGATGTACTTTGTTGAAAGTGTGGTGAGGTTGAGGTAATGAGGAACCGGATAACTTCCCATGGCGCTTCCGAAAACCAGAAGGATGGTTGACAGGATAGCCGGCTTGATCATTGGCAGTGTTACCTTGAACATTATCTTCCATTTCGGAGTATCAAGTATCGTAGCTGCTTCCTCGAGGTTAGCGTCCATGTTCTTGAAGATTCCGCCGATGAGAATGTAGGCGAAGGGCGCGTAGTGAAGTCCCAGAACCATGGCACTTGGGAAGACTCCCTGACACCACCAGTGTGGGAAATAGGTATGGAATATCGCGGCGATAAGTCCGTCTGAAGTTCCCGTTACCTTGTTGCTGTAAAACATGTGCTGCCATACAACCGCCAGTGTCCACTGAGGCATGATGTATGGGAAGATGAAGATGGAGCTCAGATACTTCTTGAACTTCATGTTTGTTCTTGTGACTAAGAATGCGAACAAACCTCCGAAAAGAATCGATATGAAACAGGTGCATACCGACAGGATCACGGTGTTTAAAAGCGGTAACCAAAGATTTGTCTTAGCCAGTCTGGAAGTGAACAGATCGATGTAGTTCACTATGGTATATCCCGAAACTCTTCCGGTCAGATGCTGATCTATGGTACCGGGATGTATCTTGAAGGTGTCCTCCACGATGGCAACTATGGGTGCCACTGTACTGAATGTAAGTACTATTCCGAATAAGAGCAATATTATATTCTGGGGCTGGGAGAACCAGGTCTTCAGCGAATTCTTGAATATCGCTCCCTTATCAGGTTGAATGCGTTTTTCCATTGCCTTTCCCTCTCATTATTTCCTTCGTAACAGTTCAGACTCCGTCCCCATGGTCCACCGTCTAAACTTTTACTTTCCTTCGCCAGCCCATCTGAAATAATATCAGCGAGGGTCTGACACTTCATTTTCTTTTAACAGAAATCTGATTTTTTCCTTTAAAATAGGATGCCGCTTTTGGCAGCGACATCCTGATTAAATTATCGCCCGGGAGCACCGGATCCGGGTCAGCCTGAGCTGACATATTTACTGTCCGGATCCCTGCGCCTGCCCGCTAAGCGATTTACTGTCCCGGTGTATAACGATCAAGTACGTCGATCCAGCTTCCTACTGAGAATGATACCTCTGAGCAGTATGCAGGATCCTCGAGAACGAGCTCGCCCTCGCCTTCGCCTGTCCACCAGTCATAGCCACGGTCATTCTTTGCAGGGAACTCATCTCCGCCGCCTGTTGAATGATGATACTTCTCTTCAACTGCCTTTGATACTTCAGGGTTAGCTGAGTATCCGCCCATATCCTTGCCCCATGCATCGAATCCTTCTTCTGTACATGTCATATAAGCGATAAATGCGCATGCTGTCCATGGAAGCGGGCTGTTCTTTGTAAGGAAGAGATAATGGCAGTAGCCGTATCCGCCGATACCTGTGTAACCGTCTTCATAAGCTGCAACCTTGATGTTGTTTACAGAAACTGTTGCAGACTCTTCAACTGAACGAAGCTTTGAATAAACCAGGAGACCTGACTGATCCTTAGCTGATGCATCAACAAGTGTGTTGCATATCGGTCCGTCATCTGTCTGCTCGTTGTAGTTGCCTACCCAAAGCTTGATCCATGCAAGTGCATATGCACCGTTTGCGCCGAGTCCGAGGTCAGCTGCATCTGCCTGAACAGACTGGATTGTCGGCTCGAAATATGCCTTCTTGGTATCATCAAGCTTGTCATAAGCTGCCTTAAGCCAGTCAGCATACTTGTCTTCTGTGAGCATCATAAGGAAGTTCTTTCCGACGATCTCTGAGTCAACACCCATGAATAACGGATGTGATCCCTCGTATACGAAATCCCAGCAGTTCTTGAACTCTGCAGATCCCGTGCAGTTGTACATGAATACCTTGTTAAGTGTCTGGAGCGGAAGGAATCCTGTGTAGTCATCAGGAGTTGTTCCGTTTGCCTTTGCCCAGTCAAGCGGAACGAAGGTCTTAAGAATATCTGTGTCTACCATCTTGGACTGAATCTGGTTTCCGTCCTGGATAAGTGTCATTGCGAATGTTCCTTCACTCTTCAGTGAATCGGAAGTGAGCTGCTCAAAGATCTTGTTGTTCTTTGGCTGCTGCCACTCGAACTCCATGTTGTAAGATGGATCGATGGTCTTTAAATACTCAATGAATACAGGAAGTGCTGACTTACCGCGGCTGGAGTTTCCTACACCGTAGAAGGTCTTTCCGTTTGACTCCTCTATGGCCTTCTTTGCAAGCTCTTCAAGAGACATTGTCTGAGCCTCTGCAATGATGGCATCGATACCTGTAAGGTTCTCTGTCTTCTTCTCTTCTGTGCCGCCTGCTGCAGGAGCCTGTGTCTCTGCTGCCGCCTTTGTCTCAGCCGGTGCCGCTGCAGTTGTAGCCTGTGTTGTTGATCCGCCGCCACAGCCTGCCAGTGTTGTAGCCAGAATGGATACTGTCAGAATTGTTGATAAAATCTTTCTCACTTTTTGTCCTCCTTAAAATACGTCCCGTGCAAAACTCTTATGCTCTTTGCACATTTGTAACTCTATGTTCAATATTATAGTTGTGCAATTCTCACATCAAAATATGACTACTCTGATAAATCTTGTAAAAAAATGACATCATTTTCACAATGAAAATGATGTCATGTATAAACCTGTTATTGCACTTTGCCAAATATCTCTCACATATCCACGAGTATCTCTCCGGAAATATCACGAAATGACGGGAATCATCACCGGATATCATTTATAACACTGACTTATATTGGGTGAATTATCCGTCAGTAAAATCGTCACCGGATTATATGCGTATAACCGGATCATTCTAATCCGTGCATCTGATATTCCGAAGGAGTCTTTCCCACCAGCTTCTTAAAGGTATTGGAAAAATAGGCGATGTCCTGATATCCCACAAGATCCGCCACCTCATACACCTTGATCTTCACATCCTTAAGAAGCTCCATGGCCTTTTTGATGCGGTACTTTGTGAGATAGTTGTTTATACTGCACTCGGTTTCCGCTTTAAACAGTCTGCTGATATGTCCGTCACTTACACTGATGCTTTCGGCAAGGGCTGCCAATGTAAACTCCGGATCCTTATAGTGCTTTTCAATATACTCTATTGCCTCAAGAACATATTTGTTGCCTACCTCCGACTTATCTTTAAGCCCGAGTATATCAGGTTCCTTTTCCTGTTCTTTCATAGTCTCGAAATGCACCAGCTTCTGTATGGTGCTCTCAAGTTCTCCGTCCTCAAAGGGTTTGAGAAGATAATCAGAAGCCCCTACCCGAAGTGCCTTTCTTGCATATTCAAAGTCGCTGTAAGCAGTGAGATAGATCAGCTTTATCCCGGGATAAAGCTCCATCAGTTTTTCTCCAAGCTCCAGCCCGTCCATCTCCGGCATCCTGATGTCAGAGATCACAAGATCCGGTCTTACTTCTCCGGCTTTTTCCAGTGCTTCGGTTCCGTTTGCAGCCTCCGCCACCACCTCACAACCTATTAGTTCCCAGTCGGTTTCCTGAATGATACCACGTCTCACAAAACGTTCATCATCTACTATCATTACTTTAATCATATATCGCTCTTTCTATCTTTTCGATATCATAATTTATCAGATGAAGTGTCTTTTAATATTAGCCTTCTCATCTATCAGCTCTGGTTTTTAGCCAAAATATCTTACATATAGATATCGATCCAATCGCCCCATATCTGTCACTCATTTATTTCTCCAAATTCCAACGGCACCCTCACCGTGATCAGCGTTCCGCCTTCCTCTCTCCTTGATGCCTTAACTCCGTACTCCTTTCCGTAGTACATACGGATGATGGTATTTACATTATTGAGTCCCAGATGCCCCTTGAGGGTTTCCTCATCGTCAGTCTCCAGGGCTTTAATGTATTCGTCGGAAATGCCTTTGCCGTTATCCTCGATATCAATCTGAAGATTCTCTTCTGCAAATGCCCTGACCTTTATCCTTCCGTCCTTCTGTCCTTCCATACCGTGTATTATTGAATTCTCAACAAGGGGCTGAAGTATGAGTTTAGGGACAACAGCATTAAGCAGCTCCTCACTGACCTCAGTCTCCAGAGTGAAACAGTCATCAAATCTTATCCTCTGGATGTCGCAGTATCTCCTGATCATTTCAAGCTCTTTTTCAAGAGGCGAGAACTGCTTCCCGGAAATACTGTACCTGAGAATCCCCGCAAGAGAGGAGGCTAATGTTGCCACCTCCGACACCTGGTTTGCCTTTGCGGCCCACTTTATGGTATCGAGAGTATTGTACAGGAAGTGCGGATTGAGCTGCGCCTGCATCATGGCGATTCTGGTTTCGGTCACCTTTCTTTCCGCTCTGACCTGCTCTTCCATGGTCTCCTTGAGCTGAGTTGTCATCTTGTTGAAACCAACCGCAAGCTGCTGGAACTCATCCTCCCGGTCAAGTTCTATCTTCGTATCGAAGTCGCCTTTTCTGAACCTTTTCATGGCCCGGTAAAGCTCATTTATAGGCCTTGAGAAAAATTCACTGAATTTTGATGCTGCGATAAAGCACACAATCATACCAAACAGTACCAGCAAAAGAAGTACCCGGTATCCCGCATTAACAGCACTCTCTTCCAGCACCGGAGGTGTGATATACAGGCAGAGAAGCTCCGTTCCGGAAAGCTCGTTGAGGTAGACATTGTCCCTGATCTCTGAATTGTAGGCCCGCGAAGAAAGAAGATTTTCTCTGACCTTCGAGAGAACCATTCCGTCCTCAGCCGTGCCGATAAGACAGAAGGGTCTCAGATATTTATTTGCAAGTATGAAACCGTCACGGGCATTGATGCCATCCTTGATCTGTTCCTTTACCTGATCCTGTGAAAGCCTTATCATTATAAAGCAGGGCTCGGGGTCATCAAGTACCTTTTTCACCATAAGGAGCGACGATCCCGCATCAACTGCCGATGAGTTCAATGCATACGCCACCACATCTTTTCCCGCCTCAGCTTCTTTGAGCATCCAATAGTAATCTGAAGACATAAGGCTGCCATTACTCGTTCCGGTGCTGTAACGGCATTTGCTTCCTCTGTATAGCTCGATCACCGCAAAATTTCTGATATCTTCAGTCCCGCGATACAGTTCCGAATACACATCTATGGTATTGCTGCTTCCTGTCCGAAGTGCCTCTTTTATCACCCGACTCCGGCTCAGATTCTCCATGGCGGTCTTTGAAAGCTCCAGCATCCCGCTTATCCTGTCAGAAACAAATCTCTGCTGTTCCAGATCTCTGTTTTCATAGTCGATTCTGACTCTGGTCTGGAAGGTCTGTATGGTAAGTATCCCTCCGGGTATCACGATAAGAAGCAGTACCAAAAGAAAGACCGCAAAAATCTGCCGTTTAAAAGACTGTTTTATAAATCCAAGTCCCATGTAGGTCTGCTCCTTTCCATCTTACATGACAGGGGTTCTGTTGTTTTCGGGTGTTTTTCGTACTGTTTGTAAAATTCATTCTGCCATTTAATCTTATACACCGACACAGGTCTTATGGATGCTCCCTGCCTGATGCCCTGACAGCTCTCCATGCGTCCATAGCCCTATTCTCATCAGCTGCCGATTTTTTTATATCAAAATCCAAAAGCTTCACTTCCTCATAATCCTTAGACAACTCCACATCCTTTCTCACAGATCTTCTGTGGAAATGTTCTGCAGCATACTTCTGAGTATCATAGGCTATGATGAAATCAAGAAATTTCCCGGCATTATAACTATGAGGTGCATCCTTTACTATGGCACAGGCATCAGGAAGGGCCGTAGTTCCCTCCTCCGGATATGTCATGGTGATTTCATAACCATTTGCCATATATTTTTTTGCAGTTTCTTCCAATGTTATCCCCACCATGCATCTGCCTGATTCCACATAGGGAATAACGAGACCGGAAGAATCAAGAACATTGCCGTCAAGCTGTTCATATAATTCCTGGATTAGTTTTTCCGGTGTCTCATTAAAAAGCTGCGACATAAGAGAGACTATAGTATAGCTGGTTCCCGAAATCTCCATATCCGCAAATGCTATCTGCCCCTTAAAACGTTCATCAAAAAGATCCCTCCAGCTCCCGGGAGCATCCTTCTTTTCCACAAGCTTGGGATTGTAAATAAATACGATAGGAAGCTCGGTAAAGGGAGTCCATAAATCTTCAGAAGAAAGATACTGGCTGTCAAGAATATCACTTTCCGCCACTTTGAAAGGTGCAAATAACTCCTTTTTTGCCTCGTAATACTCTGCGCCTCCCCCGAACATGATGTCACAGTCACTGCCCTCTCCGGACTCGATCAAGTCGAACATCTCCGAAGTTCCACCGGCAACTATATTCACCCATATGCCGGTAGTATTTTCAAATTCCGTGATCACCGGAAGATAAACCTCCTCCTTGTGAGAAGTGTAAACCGTAAGCTGTTTTTCCTCCGGCACACTGTACTTCTCTGAAAGCAACTCTATATCATGTTCCCGCTGATTCCCTCCGCAGCCGGACAGGAAAAGGGAAGCCGTTATAATTACAACTGTCAGAGTCTTTTTTAAAAATATATTATACAGACTTTTCATCCCATTGCCTCTTTACCGAAAATAACCTCTGCTACCATTATGTCACACTGTAAAATGTATAACAAGCAAGCCTGTCGGATACTCAGCTTGATAGATGCTCAGCTGCCTGATATCGAACTCACGAAAAAAGATGCCCCCTGAAAAGAGGACATCTTTAAAATCTCAGTTCAAAAGACCTTTTATAAAATCAGCTCTCGCATCAACGGCTGCTCTCTGGATGCTGCTGTCCTTTGCCATGTCAAAGGCATGTACTGTGCCGCGGGTTTCGTTCAGTGTTACAACATTACCCTGCTCCTTAAGGCGCTTTGCGAATTCAACACCCTCATCATGCAGAGCGTCAAATTCTGCGGTTTCCACATACATGGGGCAAAGACCCGAAAGTGATTCGACTTCTGCAGGAGAATAGTGGTATTTCAGACCTTCCTCTCTGTCAGAATGAACTATCTTTCTGATAGCACTGATTGAATCACCGTTTATGACTGGAACGTCTGAGAAACTATTCATAGAGTCCGTTTTAAATCTCATATCGAGAGACGGATAAAGGAGAAGTGTTCCCTTAGGCATCTTAAGTCCTTTGTCTCTTGCCAGAAGGGTAATGGCTGCCGCCATGGTTCCTCCTGCCGAATCTCCGATCACAAAGATTTTTCCGGGATCTATGGCATATTTTTCCGGATTGTTCTGGAGTTCAGTGTATACCTCAAATGTTTCCTTTATCTGAACAGGCGGCTGACGATAAGGTGCGAGATCATACATTGGAAGCATAACTTTGCAGCCGGTCTTTTTTGCGAGATTCTCTGCAAGCTTATAATGGTAAGGAAGCGCAGGGAAAAGGTTGGCACCGCCATGAAGGAACAGGATGACCGGCGCATCCTTTTTGTCCTTAACTGCAAATGGTACATATACAAGAGTCTCAATCTGCCCCTTTGTTGAAGTGGGAACAGGGATTTCAAATCGGTCAAGACGCATACCCAATGGTGCTGTCACTTTCTTAGGAAGGCCCTTGTACATAAGCTCCACAAGTTTAACCTGGAACCTGGTCTTCACAACAGGAACCTTTGAAAGCGCTGCGAACTCAGGACTTATTCCATAGCTCTTCTTTTCGCCGGCTTTACTGTCAAAATCAAGAATAACCGAGAAAAGGATACAGCCCTTAAGAATAAGCACTCTTACTTCTTTGGTCAATGCTGACAGAATGGAAGCTGATAATGCCACCCAGTCCTCTTCGTCTCCATCGATATACTTGTTGAAGGAAGCCATGTTGTAACTGTCGAGAGTCCACAGATACGCCTCCTCTACATCTTCACAATCCATTTCAAGGAGTGTTTCCTTATCCGCACGGCGAACACCTATTTCTTCCGCTGCTTTTTCATTCATTTCTACGGTTTCGAAACTTGTGCCCAAAAGAACCTTTAATTTTTGAGAAACTCCGGATAAACTTTCAAAGGAAATATCCTGGAGGGTTCCGGGGGTAAGTTCCATGGTAAGGGCACAAAGATGTCCATCTCCATCTATGTTGAAGCACCTGTCATTTACATTTCCGGATAATCTTGTTATCTCCATCATTTCTTCCATAACAAGATTTATATGCATTTCATCACGGCTTCCAAGCCCCTGCTTCTTTGTGTACTTTTCAGTGAAATCTTTTATTTCTTCAAATGTCTCGGTTTCATTTCCATCTTTGATGATGATCATAGTTTCTGCCTCCAATTTTGGAACAATAATTCTTTACAATATTTTCTATTTTATCAGAGAAAAAACATTATTGAAACACCTTACATAAAAGCCGGTGGATATAAAAAAACCCGCGGTGGGTTAACCGCGGGTCTTCGTGAGTAACGTTACTTACAAAGTAATTTTTCAAGAACGACTTGAAAACAGAAATCCTGATCAAAGATCTCTGTGCGCCTTTCGCGCAAATTAGTTCATAGAATCTACAGCCTTGTAAAGCTTAGCAACCTTTCTTGAAGCGTTGTTTGCCTTGTAGATGCCCTTGCTGTGAGCCATAGCAATCTTCTTCTGAGCCATCTTAAGAGCGTCCTGAGCCTTAGCCTTATCACCGGCCTCAACTGCTGCATATACTCTCTTGATGTATGTCTTAACTTCTGAACGGATAGCCTTGTTACGCTCATATCTTGTAGCTGCAACAAGAATTCTCTTCTTTGCTGACTTAATATTTGCCATTTGGAAATATCTCCTTTCACCTGATATCGATATCTTACATGTGCATTTTTCAAGTACCGGACACGGACAGTTTGAAAACACGCTCAACTATCATATATAAAACCCCCATTTGTGTCAAGTGCTAAAAAAATGAATTTTCGAGATTCCCACCGTGTTTCCCACCGGGAAAATCCATGAATAAAGGGCCAGGCATGATGCCTGACCCTGAATAACTATTGGAAACCCCCACCTGAATATAGAGATTCATATAACGGAACGAAATTACTCTTCGATTCCTGCCATTTCCTTAATGGACTTCATAGCGAATGTAAGTGTACGTCCGCAAGCGATACCTGCCATGAGACATGGATAGTTGTTTGCGAAGAATGAACCTGACATATCGCCGCCGATGTAAAGACCCGGAATCGGCTTGTTCTCAGCATCAAGAGCCTGTGTCTTGTCATTGATAGAGATACCCTGCTCTGTTGTAAGGAGTGATGCACCGAGCCAGCAGCCATAGAATGGAGCTGTTCTAAGCTCAGAGAGACGAACCTTCATCTTACCGAAGTCCTCATCCTCCTGCTTGTCATAGAGCTCATTGTAACGCTCAACTGTTGCAAGGAAGTTAGTCTTATCCTCATCCTTGAAACCAAGCTTGTCAGCAAGCTCTTCGATGGTGTCAGCCTTGAAGATCAGGCCTTCGCCCTCTTCACCGTACTGCTCAAGCTGCTTGTCTACATAGCCAGGGATGTTTCTTGACTGTGCTGAACATCCGATAGTATGGAATCTCTTGATATCCTCCATGTAGTTTGCATCCATGATCTGAGCATATACATGACCCGGCTGATGAGCTGCTGCATAAACGATATCGTTGTATGGGCTGGACTCATTAGCGAAACGCTGACCATGACGGTTAACCTTAAGGAATGGCTGTGTACCGGGATTGTACTGTCTTACAGTTCCCGGGAATGCCTTTCCGCCGAAGGAAGACTCGCTCTCAACATAGCCGGAATCAACGCCCGGAGCTACGAGACCACGGTCAAAAAGCATAGGAGCTGACTCAGCATCAAGGTGAGCACCTGCCCAAACTGCTGCACGGATTCCGTATCCCTTATCAGCAGGGCTGAAAGAGCATGCTGTTGTAACAGAAGTTCCAAGCGGATCAAGCTGCTCCATCATGAATGGGTTGCCGGGATATCCGCCGCATGCAAGGAGAACACCGTCCTTGGCATTGTAACGGATAAGGTCGCCTGAATCTACGTTCTGAGCGATAACGCCTGTTACTCTTCCTGTATCATCCTTCTCAAGCTTAACAAGAGCTGTCTTGAAATCTACATCATAGCCTGCCTTCTGGATAACCTCGAGGAATACCTCGTTTCTCTGCATTCCATACTCAGACTCTGAAGCTCTGTAGTTGTGCTCCTGCTCAGGGAATACGAAAGTGGTATTCTCATCGCTGTCCGGCCAACGGGCTTCCTCACCTGATGTGAAGTCGCACTTCCAGTTGTATGGCTCATTCTCAAGGATGCCTGCTACGAAATCATGCATTGCTGCTGACTCGTCAAGCCATAACTTAACTACTCTCTGGTCGCACTTTCCTGATGCATAACGGCTGATCTCTGAAAGGAGTTTCTTCTTATCAACATGTGAACCTGCTGCGATAGCTGCGGAACTGTTGATAGCGCCGTACCAGTGACGTGTATCCTGAACTACTGCATTCTGCTCGATAACGCGGAAGTTAAGTCCCTTTGAAGCTGCATAAGCTGCTGCCATCATACCTGCATTACCTGCACCTACGATAAGTATATCTGTATCGATAGTCTCCTTTACGTCAGCATCATCAACTACAGGCTCCTCACCAAGCCAGTCCTCATCAGAACCTGTCGGGATAAGCTCTCCTGTTGCTGCAGTAGCCTCGCCCTTTGCCTGTGCGATACAGTTAGCTGCTGCCTTCTTAACAGCATCAGATGTGATTGTTGCACCTGATACAGCATCAAACTCTGCTGCCTGTGCATCCATAAGAGCCTTCTCAAGATCAGGAACAGCTGCGCCACCGATTGAAGGTGTCTCACCGTCTGCATTGATCTTTACTTCTGTGATTGATGACTCATCAAAAGTCATTGTAACTGTAACCTTTGAGCTGATTCCATCTGCACCTGCTGTGTAAGTACCGGGTGTGTAAAGAGCACCACCTGCAGGAGCGGCTGCGGCTGTTGTAGCGGCCTCAGTTGCAGCAGCTGTTGTAGCGGCAGCTGTAGTTGCTTCCGGTGTTCCCGCACCACTTGTGCAGGCTGTAAGGGAACCGAGACCTGCGATCACTGCAGTAGCGCCCATTCCCTTGATGAAATCTCGCCTAGTTAATTTTTCTGACATAATAGATCCTCCTAGATTTAAATAATAGCTTTTGACTATTTTTATACAGCCAATACATAAATATACGAATTCGGCGGGTTTTGGGGCCCCGCTCACCGACATTTCTGAGCATTAGCATGTATTACATAAAGTTATGCCTTGTATATTATAACGAATAATCAGGTGGAATCATACCATTTTGTTACAGTTTAATCAATTTTTAATAGTGTTTCATTTTGTTACGGTTGCTTTATATTTGTTATTTCCCGGCCGATAAAGAATGTAGCGGTTTATATCGAAACGTATTTTTATTCGTTCAGGATATAACCGGCCATATCAGAAATTTTTTTGAGTAAGCACTTGTTGCTTGCACAAAGTATTTGGGGGATGAAATGCTTAAAAGATGTATTGGATTATTCACAGCGGTTTTTTTGATAATGTCTTCCTTTACAGCTTATGCCGTCGAGTGGCATCAGGACGCCCTGGGCTGGAAGCTTTGGGATAAGAGCAAGAAGCCCCTGACCAGTGAATGGTACTACGACAGCGGTTATCAGTATTATTTAAAAGAGGATAGCTACCGGGCAACAGGCTGGACCCTTATCGATAACAGCTGGTACTATTTTGATCAGAAAGGACATCTGGCTACCGATAAATGGATTGATGACAAGTACGTGGATTACAGCGGGAAAATGCTGACCGACACCCGGACCCCGGACGGCTACTATGTGGGGGCAGACGGAAAATGGGTTGAGAACTATCAGGGCAGCTCAGTAACAGCAGGCGTTGATACTACAGCAGCTTCAGGCACCGGCGCCTCAGGGTTTAACACAGCAGCCATGTACAGCTATGCCGGCAGCTCCTACATCCCGATGCAGCCCATTGAAATCCAGTACATGAAAGCACATATGACTAAGGACGGAGGCATTTCCCCCAACATCTACTTTATTAACTCCTCCGGTAAAATCATTAACGCAATAGTCTTTACAGTAACTCCTTATGACGCAAGGCATAATGTTGCCACCTGTGAAATAACCGGCAATTCCACCGTCGAGCAGTCGGTAACAGGTCCATTCTATCCCGACGACCCCTACTCTCTCGGACAATATATCCTGGGTGAGGATGGTAATGTTCACAAAACCTCATTAGTCACTGTCAGCGATAATGCAAGGACCTTCAACAATTTTGTGCTGTTGGATCATCTCTGGCTGAGTAAGACGGTTTCAACATACGCCATAGTCGGCATCAAGCTTCAATATGCAGACGGAACCTGGGAAACCGTTGAGCCAAATTCCGTGATAAAGCAGGCGTAAAAGCAAGAGGGCATCCATTAAAAATGGATGCCCTCTTACTGCTTATAAATAATTTATTTCAACTCCACCGGTCTCTCGATAACCGCACCGCCAAGTCCATTCTGTCCGATGTGGCAGCTGATAAGCAGTGACAGAGGAGCTACAACGATCTCCAGATTCAGTCTGTCCGGGAACTCTGTCTTCAGCTCTTCTGCAAATGCTTCCGCCTGCTCGGGGTTGTCTGTGTAGGCAACGCAAACGTAGCAGTTGTTCATATCCTTATCATTGAGACGGCCCTCAAGTTCAGCCTTAAGGCCCTTAATGATGGCTTCTCTGACCATTTTGGTGGTTCTCACCTTGGTGAAGGAATCAAGCTTTCCGCCGTTTGTGATACCCAGAACCGGCTTGATGTGAAGGAGGGTTCCGATGGCAGCCGCCATGGGAGTGATACGTCCGCCCTTCTTGAGATACTTAAGGGTATCAACACCGATATAGATCTGATTGCTTGTAGATTCACGGTTGATAATGTCACAGATCTGCTGTCCGTCATAGCCCTTTGCGGCAAGCTCTTTTGCAAATATGCAGTACTGTCTCTGGGTTATGGAAACTCCCTTATCATCGGGAACAAATACCTTTCCCTCATACTTATCTTCATGACTAAGCATTATCGCTGTCTGAGTTGAGCCTGAAAGTCCGGAGGTAAGAGGAATGTGAACCACCTGATCACAGGTTTCCAGAAGCTCGTCCCAAACCTTCATTACGTCTTCCATGCTTGGCTGTGAAGTTGATATGTCACAGTCATTCTTGAGCTTTTCGAAGAACTCTTCTCTGGTAATGTTTATATCTTCAAAGTATTCCTGTCCATCTATACGGAAGGGCATGGGAACAACACGAACTCCGAGCTGCTTGCTTTCTTCCTGTGTGATGCCGCTCCCGGAATCTGTAGAAACTCCAATTCTCATTAATAACACCTCTATCTAAACATCAATAAATCTCAGCGTATCAGGCAGGAAAATGCTCAGCCCGATTTGCATCAGAAGTCACATATCATATCGCGAAAAAAGATAGTACAATCGCGCCGAGCCATTGTACTATCTTTTTTATAAACTGTCAAAGCCTTTGCATCAGCCTATCATTTTACGATAAGTGACTTTCCCGACATCTCTTCCGGCTGAGGAATCTCCATCATCTCAAGAAGAGTAGGAGCAAGGTCGCAAAGTGCGCCGCCCTCACGAAGCTTCCATGAAGGATCAGCGTTGACAAGGATGAATGGAACAGGATTTGTTGTGTGAGCTGTCCATGGCTCGCCTGTCTCGTAGTTGATCATCATGTCAGCATTACCATGATCTGCACAGATGACCATCTGACCGTTTGCATCCTTAATGGCGTCTACTACCTTACCTACAGCCTCATCAACAACCTCGATGGCCTTAACTGCTGCAGGAATTACACCTGTGTGTCCAACCATGTCAGGATTTGCGAAGTTAGCGATGATCATATCGTACTTGCCTGATCTGATAGCGTCGCAAAGCTTGTCGCATACCTCAGGGCATGACATCTGAGGCTTGAGGTCATAGGTAGGAACATCCTTTGGTGAAGGAACCAGTACACGGTCCTCACCCTCATTAGGCTCCTCAACACCGCCGTTGAAGAAGAAGGTTACGTGTGCATACTTCTCTGTCTCGGCGATACGAAGCTGCTTAAGTCCGAGGGATGCAGCATACTCACCTAGAGTCTTTGTTATGGACTGCTTCGGGAATGCTATCTCCTTGTTAGGGATTGTAGGATCATAATCTGTGAAGCATACGAACTTTGTATCCAGGCGCTTGCCTCTTGCAAAGAAATCAAACTCGTCGTCGCAGAAGCAGTGAGTCATCTCACGTGCACGGTCCGGACGGAAGTTGTAGAAGATGCAGGAATCTCCGTCTGTGATTACGTGAACAGGCTTTCCATCCTTCTCAATAACGCATGGAACCACGAACTCATCAAGAACCTTTGCTTCATAGGACTTGTCGATAGCTTCTGTAACTGATGCTGCCTTATCACCTACGCCCTTTGTCATGGCATCGTATGCCTTCTCGACACGGTCATAGTTCTTGTCACGGTCCATAGCATAGTAACGGCCGGAGATCATAGCGATCTCACCGACACCGAGCTCTGCCATCTTGTCCTCAACCTGCTTAAGGAAGCTCTTTCCTGAATCAGGTGGTGTGTCACGGCCGTCAAGGAATGCATAGAGATAAACCTTCTTTAAACCGTTTCTCTTTGCAAGCTCAAGGATTCCGAAGATGTGCTCAATGTGTGAGTGAACTCCGCCGTCGGAAACAAGTCCGAACATGTTGAGAGCGGAATCATTCTTCTTGCAATTCTCGATTGCATTCATAAGTGCGGGATTTGTGAAGAAATCACCGTCATTGATGGACTTTGTTATACGTGTAAGATCCTGATATATGATGCGTCCTGCACCCATATTCATGTGCCCTACCTCTGAGTTTCCCATCTGTCCGTCAGGAAGACCTACGAAAAGTCCTGATGCCTGTCCTTCAACAAATGGGCACTCTGCCATAAGTTTATCCATAACCGGAGTCTGGGCCATAGCTATGGCATTACCTTCCGGATTTTTATTGATGCCATAACCATCAAGGATCAGAAGTACTACTGGTTTCTTATCTGTCATGATAACCTTACCTCTTTTTTAATTAGATTTTTCTGTAGTTTATACCAAATAAAAGTTAGCGTCAATGATTCCGACGCTAACTTTGTTAAAAAATATACAATTCATTTTAATATCTGCCGGGAAAAATGATTCTTCCATCGGGATTTGCACCGGGGAATTCAGTCTCGTCATTTATACTTCTGCCGAAAAGAACGAATCTTCCGGGTTGTACGTTTTCTCTACATATTTTAACTGGTATTGTTTCAGTCTCGTTACAACCTTCGGATCCAGGGCATTCTCATCCGGCAGATCCTTAAGTATCTCATTCAGATCCTCCATGAGCATGGAAATGTCCAGACTCTGGGTGACTATGATCCTTGCCATGCTTTTCATGATACCCAGAGTGTTACCCCGGTTCTCACTGAGGAAGGACTCCAGCTGCTCCTCGCTTACCCGCATGAGAAGAACGTCATTTAATGCCACCGCCGTATAAACCTGCGGCCGCCCTGTAAGCATTGATATCTCCCCGAAAAATCTGTTTTCCTCGAGGATTCCCAAAACATTCTCATGTTCTTTCTCGTGATTTACGTACAGGGCCACACTGCCTTTCAGCACCTTGTACATGTATGGATGAATTTCCTTTTCCTTAAATATAATGTCTCCGGCAAGGTACCTTTTCATTCCGCCGGGTTTTACATCGTATGTAATCTCACCCATTTATTTGTCTCCTTAATCTTCCAAACACTTCATCATGAGTTAATCTCTCAGGATTTGTGGCTGCATACTCATCAGCTTCTGACAAAGCTTGTTCAACATTTTTTGTCAACTTTGAATATGTCTCAATGCTCATAACCACCATAGAACCATAGCCATTCTTAGTTAAGAAAACAGGTTCGCCATCTTTTACAACATTCTCTATATCTGCAAATTTATTTCTAAGATCAGAAACAGGTCTTATATTAACCATACATGCCTCCTAAAATTGTGATCATAAATTATCATAAGTTTATCATAATTATGATATAGCATCAACCATGACGACATTTCCCGGACACACAAAAAAGAGGAAACAGATCACTCCGTTCCCTCTTCATCCAGCTTGGTTTTACATCCTCAATGCACCTAAGAAATCAACAGACCCCCAATTATCCACTGATTTCTTTATAATTTATATGCTTGTCCCAAAAGTAAAATCCCAGGCATAATACATATATGGCCACAGCATAAAAGAATGTAAACGCCATCAGTTTTGTAGTGAAATCCTTGTCTTTATCCATATGCACTACCTACAGAGACCGGACTATCATCCGAAGTATCTCTTGAGAAGTCCTGCAAATGCCTTTCCATGCCTTGCCTCGCAGAGTACCGTATCGAGAACAAAACTTCTGAGGTCTTACTATGGATAGGACAATAAGCCTTGGAAATCGGTATATCTTTGAAACGTCTTATAAATGTCCTAGTACCATTATAGCACTTCTCTGAACGCCGTACAGACGTAAATAGTACCACAAAAGTACCATTTTGGAGGTATATAATATGGCAACAAAGAACGGTGTTTATCAGATGGATAATGGATTCTGGGCTTATCGTTTTTCAATTCTGATTGATGGAAAACGAATTTCCAGAAAAAAGACTACAGATGAATTTGGCGGTAAGTTGAAATCTCAAGCAGCTGCTACAAAGGCTAGGGCTGCCGCAATTACTTCTGTACATATAGAAATGGAGCGAAAACATAAGGTTTACAGAAGAACAGTGAAGGAAGTTTTTGATGAATACTGCCAGAACGGAAGGAAGGACAGAGCATATAAAACTATACTAAAACAAGATTCTTTATGGAAAAATCATCTCTGTGATAAATGGGGCAAGCGCTTTGTGGATGATATTTCTGTTGCAGAGGTTAATGATTACCTTTCTTCTCTTTATTATGAGAACGAATACTCCTATCAGTACACAGAATCCTTCTTGAAAATGTTCTATCTTATTTTCGGTCAGGCATACTCACGAAACTATCTTGATGTAGACACCTACAATAAGCTCTGTGTAAACAAAAACACTAAGATACATATGCCGAAGCTCCGTACGGATGATGATACAGATATCGTTTCCTTCTCCCATGAAGAACTTGCTCTTTTAGATGAATACTTTGAAGGAACGAATGCAGAGACCGCTTATATGCTTGGTCGCTTCTGTGGTCTTAGAATCAATGAATGTTTCGGTCTCAAGTGGGATCACGTAGATTTGGAGAATGGTACTATTACGATTGACAGACAGCAACAGTATCAAGACAGTTTAATAAAGCTAGTTCCTCCGAAGACTCGAAACGCCAATAGGACAATCTATCTCTGCGATAAGCTTATTGAACATCTGAAAGCCAAGAAAAAGCAAGCAATGAAAGATTCTGTAACCTATGCAGCGGTCAGACAGCAGAAACAGCGATTTATAGAAGATTTGGATGGTTCCATGATTTCCTGCACAGAACTTGTGAATTGTCTTCCAGATGGAACAATTCAGACTGTGAATTCTATGAAGTATCCGACAAGAGAGATAAAGAGCAAGCTGAATATAAACTTTAAGTATCATTATCTTCGCCATACTTACGGCACTCTTATGGCAGAAATGAACACTCCTACTCATCTTCTCTGCAATCAGATGGGGCATGGAAATATTCATGTGACTCAGCTTTATTATCTTGCGGTATCACAGACAGGTATTGCTGTGCTTCAGAAGAACTTGAACCAATTATGATTATAGTCGACCACTAGAGAAGACCCCATTTTATAAAAAAAGCTGCCAGCACTGATATATGCCAAAGCTTGACTTATAGACCATAATCTAAAAACAGTTTTAGATGCTTGAAATGATAGGTTTTGTGGATGCCATACACATTAAACCACTAATACCAATCATGTCTGGTATAGCCTTTCTGTATTCAATATATTTCACATCAGGCAAAGAGACCATTTATATGATGGCTTTGCTTGATTTAACGCATTCCACAGATTTCAGTTATTTTAAATATATGCCATATATGATTGATTATAACCGGAGAAGCTAGCTTATGCTGGCTTCTCTTTATTGTACCCCTTAATATTCAATATTAATATTCAGGGCTGTCTATATTAATTATCATAGTCTTGGTTATATGTAATAATCTTTATTATTTATGTTGCTTGGAATATATTTTTTGAATTTTTTGTCGATATAGCTATTGGAATTGAATTGTTTGCAATATGGAAGAGGAGTATGAAAGATGCAGATAGTAAAAATGACTTGCAATAATTGTGGGGCACACCTTAATGTTGACCTAGATAACCTTAGTGCTTATTGTCCTTTTTGTGGGCAGAAGATATTAATTGATTTTGATACGCTTGGAATGGTTCTTGCCGAAAGAGAAAAAACAAAAAGAGTCTACGAACAGGAGGCACAGCAAACAAAAAGAGTTCTCGAGCAGGAATTGCAGAAGACAAAAAGACTTTTTGAGCAGGAGAAGCGCAACACCGAACGAGCCAAACTGGAGTATGACTATAAAAAATTTGAAAACCGTACTAAATTGGGACCAGCTAATATCAAGATTATAATAATCGCTGCACTAGTACTATTGTATTTTTCTATATTATATTTGTCTCTCCACATGTATGAAAAGAAAAATAACGAAAAAATCGCCAAGCTCCAACAACTGGAGATAACTATAGATGAAGCTATCAAAAATGAGGATTACGATACAGCGTTATTAAATGTAAATAAACTCCACGGTAATGGCTTATCCGAAAACGATAAGACTACGTGGGATGCTAAACGTGAATCTTACTTGAAATTATTAGAAGAAAAGAGAAAAGAGCAGGATTTAAATGATCCAAACAATATTTTTATGCCGTCTTCATCAAGTTCATTCAAGGGAAAGAACTATCAAGAAGTACAGGAACAGTTTAAAAATCTTGGTTTCACAAATATCAGTACAGAGGTATCCTTGGAGAAGGCAGGGATCTTTGACAACAATAATGCCATTGAACACATTCTGATAGATGGTAAAACAGAGTTTAAAACCGGAGACTATTTCAAAAAGGATGTAAAAATCATACTTTACTATTTTGAAAAGTGAAATACTGGAACAGGTCTCTGACATGCTGTATTTAAGTACCATATGTAAATATAAAGCTCTAGGAGCTTCATATAAGCGCTTTTGAAACGGGGGAACAAACGTTCTTACGCCTAAAACAAAGTGGCTTGTATAGGCTTATATGGAGCTTATAGAGGTATTTGCATTCTATGGAGGTATAAAATGAAAGCATTAAAGTTTATCATAGCAATATTTGTGGTATACTGAAGCCGTAACAAAGTACCATTTACGCAAGTACCATTTCAGAGAAAATATAATGTATAGAAACATGTAAAAGTACCATAAAAGTACCATTTAAAAGACATTTCCCGGACACACAAAAAAGAGGGATCAGATCACTCCGTTCCCTCTTCATCCAGCTTAGATTTACATCCTCAATGTACCTAAGAAATCAACAGACCCCCAATTATCCACTGATTTCTTTATAATTTATATGCTTGTCCCAGAAGTAAAATCCCAGGCAGAAAACATATATGACCACTGCATAGAAGAATGTAAACGCCAAAAGCTTATTGTTAAAATCTTTATCTTTCTCCATAAGCATCATCCGAAGTATCTCTTCAGGAGACCTGCAAATGCCTTGCCGTGTCTTGCCTCATCACGAGCCATTTCATGCACTGTGTCGTGGATTGCATCAAGGTTGAGAGCCTTAGCTCTCTTAGCGAGATCTGTCTTACCCATGGTAGCGCCGTTCTCAGCCTTTACACGAACTGTAAGATTCTCCTTTGAAGATGCTGATACGCACTCGCCGAGAAGCTCTGCAAACTTAGCTGCATGCTCTGCCTCTTCAAATGCTGCTGTCCTGTAGTACTCACCGATCTCAGGATAACCCTCACGGAAAGCTGCTCTTGACATAGCAAGATACATTCCAACCTCTGTGCACTCACCTTCAAAATTAGCGCGAAGGTCTGCCTTGATATCTTCCGGAGCATCAGCCGCTACACCGATAACATGCTCTGCTGCCCATGTCATTTCTCCTGCCTGCTCAACAAACTTTGATGCAGGAACTCCACATGTAGGGCACTTCTCAGGAGGTGTCTCACCCTCGTAAACATATCCGCATACTGAACAAACCCATGTCTTCATTTTTCGTACTCTCCTTTTCTTTAGTTCATCGTTTCCGGTGTCCTCGGAAACTGATGTAATAACCGTTTTCAATTAATATCACTCTACCCATATTTAATAGATTAGTCAATGATATAGTGAAAATATCTTTCATTATTTTTTTAGCTAAAGATGTTTGTTTTGCCTAACTAAAACTATAATGTATCTGTTCGCTTTTTCACTGTTGATTCAGACAGGTTCATAGAAATATCGTGGACAGAAACGCCCTGTATACACTATCATTGAAGAAAGGAGCTCATGTCTATGTGGAGTATAATCATTATCCCGTTTCTGGGAACAGCGCTGGGAGCTGCCAGTGTGTTTTTGTTTAAAAAAGAGATGGGGCAAACGATGCAGCGTGCCCTGACAGGATTTGCTTCAGGGGTTATGGTATCTGCATCCTTTTTCAGTCTTCTGCTTCCTGCTCTCGATCAGACTGCGGAAATGGGGAGACTCGGATTTCTTCCTGTGTCTATAGGATTCGGAACAGGAATGCTTTTCCTTCTTGTCATGGATATGGTTACACCCCATATGCATCTGGACAAATGCGAGGAAGGCCCACGAAGCGGACTTAAGAGAACAACTAAGCTTGTCCTTGCAGTCACTCTCCATAATCTTCCCGAAGGAATGGCTGTGGGAATAGTTTGTGCCGGCTGGCTTTACGGAAACAGTACGATTTCATTTTCGGGCGCCCTGGCTCTGGCTATCGGTATTGCGATACAGAACTTTCCCGAAGGCGCAATAGTTTCCATGCCGCTTCTCAGCGAAGGCGTTCCCAAAGTCAAGACATTCCTGTATGGTGTTCTGTCCGGAATCGTTGAACCGATAGGCGCACTTCTGGTGATCGCCGCATCAGGATTTTTCATCCCTCTCATGCCCTATCTTCTGAGTTTTGCAGCGGGAGCTATGATATACGTTGTAGTAGAGGAACTAATCCCTGAAATGTCTGAGGGCGAGCATTCAAACATAGGAACCATCGCTTTTGCTTTGGGATTCATACTTATGATGGCACTGGATGTGGGACTTGGCTGATTGATATTTTCCCGGGTGGATTTTTTTCATTAACCGATTTATAATACTAAGGCTAAATAATTCTATTTTTTTCAAGGAGTTGAAATGGGACAGATTAAAGTTACCAAGGCACCTATAGAAGGCCTTTATGTTATCGAGCCAACCGTCCATGGCGACAGCCGCGGATACTTTGTAGAAACATATAATCAAAACGACATGCATGAAGCAGGTCTCGACATGGTTTTCGTTCAGGACAACCAGTCCATGTCCACCAAGGGCGTTCTTCGCGGACTTCACTTCCAGAAGCAGTTCCCTCAGGGCAAGCTTGTTCGCGTCATCAAGGGTTCAGTATATGATGTTGCAGTAGACCTCCGTCAGGGTTCCAAAACCTATGGACAGTATTTCGGAGTTGAGCTCACAGAGGAGAACAAGAAGCAGTTCTACATTTCCGAAGGCTTCGCTCACGGCTTCCTGGTACTCTCCGATGTTGCCGAGTTCTGCTATAAGGTCACCGATTTCTATCATCCCGGAGACGAAGGCGGCCTTGCCTGGAACGATCCCGAGATAAACATTCAGTGGCCTCATCTCACAGGTGAGTACAAGGGTAATGCTTCCGCCGAAGGCTATGCCATGGACGACGGAACCGCCCTCAACCTTTCAGACAAGGACCAGAAGTGGCTTGGTCTCAAGGATACATTTAAGTTCAATGTATAAGCAGCTCTGCAGGAGTTGATACCCGGCAAAAGCCAAGTATCACTTACTTCATCAACCTGCGAAGAAATCATATGCCAAAAAATCTAAGAGTACTAACCTATACAATCCCGAAAAGCTTCCACGGCAAGACCGTAGAGGCTTTTCTTCGTTCCATGGGTTATTCAAGATCAGTTATATACCATCTCCGAAACACAGGAACAGACCTGATTCCTTCGGATGTTCCGGGGCTTTTGCTTAATTATGATAAGGCCTGGCTCAAAGCCATGCTTCATGAAGGTGACGAACTCACCTGCAATATATTGGAAACTGAATCCGGCGAGAATGTGGTGGAAACAGAGCTTCCTCTGTCCATCGTCTATGAGGATGAGGACCTTCTGGTCATCGACAAATCCGCCGGCATGCCCATACATCCTTCCATGGGGCACTACGATGATACTCTCGCCAATGCTCTCTGCTTCTACACTCACCATGTCCTTCACTTCGACACCTACGTGAACCGCATCATTAACCGGCTTGACAAGAACACCAGCGGGCTCCTCATTTCAGCCAAAAACATGCATGCAGCGGCAAGACTCGGGGATTTTGTCAGGGAGCGATCCATACACCGTCAGTATATCGCCATCTGTCAGGGCGATGTGAGAGACTGCCTTAAACATTACCCTTCTTCACTTGAAGGCTTCGACATGACCATATCCGCCCCCATCGCGAGAAAGGATGCCTCTGTTATAGAACGAATCGTGGATTATGCCAATGGAGACCCCGCCACAACTCACGTTAAGCCTCTCATGTACGACAGCGAAAAGGATCTGAGTCTCATAGCCCTGAAGCTTGAAACCGGACGCACGCATCAGATAAGAGTTCACATGAAGTACATTGGGCATCCTTTGATAGGAGATTTCCTCTATAACCCGGATTACCGCTATATAAAAAGACAGGCCCTTCACTCCTGGAAGCTTAGTTTCAAGCATCCCATAAGCGAAGAGCCCATGAACTTTACCGCGGCATTACCTGAAGACATGCAGGTTTTGTTTCCGGAATTCAACTGACTTACTTCTTAGCAAACAAACCTGTTGTGCTAACCTGATTTTTTGATATACGGTATTTTTCATTGCAAGTAAAAGGCCGGAGGTCGCCCCTCAGGCTATTTATAAATCCACTACCAGACTGATTTATTTCTCAAGTTCCGAAAGCTTTTTAAACACTTCCCCTATGCTGTCATTTATCATCAATACTTCCTGGTTTCCGGATCTGACTTTAAGAGCGTCACGGTTTATGATAACGAGATATTTTCCCTCGAAGTAATTGATATAGGAAGCCGCCGGATACACCGTGAGCGAGGTTCCTCCGATTATGAGCATATCTGCATTGGCGATAGCATTAACAGACTTTCTCACAGCAACCTCAGGAAGGCTCTCTTCATAAAGGGTTATGTCAGGTCGGATAATGCCTCCGCACTCGCAATGAGGAATAGGCTCGGGGGAATCAAAAACATAGTCTACAGGGTAAGCCTTGCCGCAATGCATGCAGTAGTTCCTGAGGGCGCTTCCGTGGATCTCGTAGACCTCCTTGCTTCCGGCCTTTTGATGAAGTCCGTCAATGTTCTGGGTCACCACAGCCTTCAGCTTCCCTTTCTTCTCCAGCTCCGCAAGATACTTGTGAGCGAAATTTGGCTCGATCTTTCTCGTATCCATCTTCTGCCTGTGGAATTCATAATAAACCTTCGGCTCATTCACGAGACAGCTGTGGCTGAGAAGATATTCCGGGTGATACTTCTCGAACTGAACGTCATGCTGATTGTAAAGGCCGTCCTTGCTTCTGAAGTCCGGAACTCCGCTTTCCGTTGATACTCCCGCACCGCCGAAGAAAACGATATTCTTCGAATCGTCTATCATTTCCTTTAGTCTCTTGATTTTTTGCTCGTCCATCATGCCCTCCTTCAATAATTATTATTAACTCTTATTTAAATCTCTATCCCAAAATGCAGAAATACATCTGCAAAAAATCGAATCTTCCCAGGAATACTATTTTAAATCCTTCACTGAAATGTCTTTATGCAAACACTCAGCATCACTTCTTCCACGGAAACAGACTTTTCAGGATCTCTGTCAGTCCGCTTTTCACAGCATCCCTTTTTATCTCTCCCAAAGTATCCTCACTCTGAACCCTCGGGTTATAAATCTTATCCTCTGTAAAAACCCGGTCCATCTTAATGTCATTCTGCTCCATAGGAACTCTCTCCGAAAGCAGTTCTTCAAAGCACAGGCAGTACTTGTAGATATCGAGTCCATGAAGCCATCTGTCATAGTATCCCGCTCCATGCCCCAGTCTGCCGCCCCATCTGTCAGCGGAAATGCATGGAACAACCGCCAGCGCAATCTTGTAGCCGTCAATGACCGGAAGCCCTTCTTTCGGCTCAAGGATACCCATGGTTCCCGGCTCCAGATCATCAAAGCTCTGAATCTGAACCGCCTCCATGATATGCTCCGGTCCCGGCTTACACCTCGGCACCGTCACCATCTTTCCCATCTGAAATGCGGTCTCAATGATGGCTCTCGTATCAGGTTCATCCGGTGTATTTACATAGCAGAAAATCGAATCCACCTGCTGAAATACAGGATAGAGCAGAAACCTTGTGGCGATCTCAGCATTGGCCCTGTCCTTATAGTCTGTTGTAAGGTTTTTTCTTTTTTCGCGGATCAACGCCCGCAGCTCTTTTTTGTCCATAATTCACACATTCCCACCCCGGAAGCTCTCAACTGTCAAAACTGTACCGGGGTAGCACCATTCCTATAAATCTAATAATGATATTTCTTCCTCAAAGCAACCATAAAGATGCCGCCGGTTACAGCTGCCATCAGCTCAGCAAACAAAGTGGAGCACCATATACCGTCCACTCCGAGCAGCAAAGGCAGCATGAGAATCGCTCCAAGCTCGAACACAAACGTCCTCAGAAAGGAAATCAATGCCGATATCTGTCCGTTGTTCAGGGCAGTAAAGAAAGCCGATCCGAAAATAGCAATTCCCGTGAAAAGGTATGCAACGGAGAAGATCCTGAAAGCATGCAAGGCTTCCGGCAGCAGCTCCTCCGAACCCTGCAGAAATAATACTGAAAATGGATATGCAATCAATTCCGAAAGAATAAACATCAGAACAGATGTAAGGCCGATGATCAAAAGACTTCTTTTCAACAGGTTTTTTAGTTCTCCGTGATTCTGAGCGCCGTAATGATAGCCTAAAACAGGTCCTACTCCATTGGAGTACCCCACAAACATGGCGGTAAAGATCAGGCTTACATACATCAGGATGCCGTAAATCACAACTCCGCCCTCACCTGCATACTTAAGAAGCTGAACATTGTAAATGATCCCCACTAAAGATGCTGCGGCTTCCGCCATAAATTCCGAAGAGCCGTTTGTGCAGCATTTAAAAACCGCCCTGCCATTCCATTCAGGTTTAACAAGTCTCAGCAGGCTGTTGTTTTTCCGCGCAAAGTAGATAAGCGGGAATACACCACCTACTACCTGTGTTAATGCTGAGGCCGCAGCAGCGCCGGCCAGTCCCCAGCGGAAACCGATTATAAACAGAGCATCCAGGGCAATATTGCTAAATCCCGCACATACTGTAACGGCAAGACCCAGTCCCGGTTTTTCAGCAGTCACAAAGAACAGTTGGAACTCATACACCCATATCCATGCAGGCAGAGCCAGGATAAATATCCGTCCGTAAAGTATGCTGTCTTCGAGAAGCTTCCCTTCAGCACCCAGCATCGCAGTAATACGTGGCATAAATATAAAACCCACCACAAGCAGAAAAAAGCCAAGACAGGAAGATACCATCACAATCAGAGAAAAGAGCCGGTTTGCCCGTTCTTTTTTCTGTTCCCCCAGGGTCTTCGCGATCAAAGCGCTGCCCCCGACACCGAACATATAACCGATGGTTCCCAATATATTCAGTACCGGCATGATAAGGTTTACAGCAGCAAATTCTGTCTTACCAACATAATTGGCAACAAAATATCCGTCTGCAATGATATACAGCGAGGCAAATATATTCATGGCAATGGATGGCAATGTAAACCTCAACAGCTTACCATATGTAAAATACTCTGATAAATGAATCCTTGATCTCATACTTCGTTTTCTATATGACGCCATTCATCCCATGACCTGAAGGTCATGAGTTTTCCGGCTGGATATATATCTGTTTTTAATAATCGCCCGGGCGGATCATAAAGTCTTAAATTATTGCACAAGCGCATGATTTTGTTTGTTTGACCCTTACTTACATCATTTTATAATATCCTGTCTTCCCGGCGCAACAGCTATGAAAATAAACGAATGCTTCTCTCCGGACATTATCACATTTTGAATGCTTTATATAAATTTCCAGTACGAAAAAGGATGCCAATGTCTCCACATTGTGCATCCTTTCAAACATGAATAGATATTGGTTTTAATCTTCGCTCTTCTCAAGTACGAACTCATTCTCAAAGAATTCGTCAAGGCACTGCAGGTTCATAACTCCGTCAACCACAGATACCTTGAAGGTTGAATCCCTGAGCTTTTCTTTTTCGAAATCCATCTCGAGGATGTCTTCCTCAAGCGTGTAGGTGAAGCTGTAGCTGTGCTCCGGAAGTACCAGCGCACCGGTGCCGTTCTTCTTGAATCTGTAAGAGGTGATTTCGTCAATGCTCCAGAGTCCTTCCAGATCTTCCATGGTCAGATACTCTTTGGCTTTAAGCGTTTCCTGTTAACTCTTAAGTTTTCCGTACGTATCTCTTTTTTGAGAACACAATTCAACTACCAATATAGTCTAAATTTAGACAATATGAAAACGCAACAAATTGTGATATCATCCAAATGTCGATATGAATTATCTATAAAAGATGATTTGCAATTATTGACTACACCCAAATAAGGAATTATATTGGACACAGATAAGCATGCACATGAGGTATGCTTGAGCGTTGAGGTTGCACGGAGAGCTGGTTTGCTTTGTGCGATGGAGCCATTGGTGGGTTCGATAAGTAACCACAAGCCAGCTAGGATTATCCGAAAGAAAATTATCCGAGAGTCCTGTGTAAGCAGGACTCTCGTTTCTTATTAATAAATCTTTCAGTCTTTAAAAATCTATAGTAAAAGGTATTTATCTGCCACAATTCACCGTATCATAAATAATTTCCGAGACACTAACGATTTATCATAGGTTTATATTGACTATCATACACATAATACGCATAATCATAATTGGAGGAAGTTCATGACATCAAGAGAACTTGAAAAGCTACTTAGATCTGATGGCTGGATACCAGTTTCACAGGTAGGTTCTCACAAACAGTTTAAGCACCCTACTAAGCCCGGAAAGATCACTCTTCCTATACATTCAGGAGATGTAAATATCAAAACAGCAAACACTATTCTCAAACAAGCAGGCCTTAAATAAATTTCTCGTTTTATCAGGAGGGAAACAAATGAAACTCGTATATACTGCAATCTTTGATCCTAACGATGATGGAAGCTACACTGTGACAGTACCAGATCTTCCCGGATGCGTTACAGAAGGACCAAACCTTGCCGAAGCCATAGACATGGCAGTTGATGCTGCCAGTGGCTGGATTCTGGGCGAACTCGAAGAAGGAAACAGCATTCCTTCTGCCACACCATTCTTTGATGTTCAACTTGACGATCCTAACTGCTTCAAAAGCGTTCTATCCCTTGATATGAACGCTTACGCTGAGAAATATAGCACCAAAACAGTAAGAAAGAACATAACTATTCCGGCCTGGCTTAACACCTACGGTGAAAAGAACAACATCAATTTCTCAAAAATACTCCAAGATGCGTTACTCAAACAAGCAGAGAATGAAACAAGAGCTAAAGGATAAAAATTATTTTGATTTCAACAATAAAGTACTTTTAAAACCATGTTTACCGTTTTCAAAACACAGAAAAAATGCGTCTTCAATGCCAACTAGGCTTGCGGTTTGAAAGAACATGGAGCGAACAACGTCCGACAGGGACAAACACGTAAGTGTTTAGTCCATGGCGGACGTTGTTCGCGGAATGTACTTTCAACACCGTGGGCCGTTGGCATGAAGACGCATTTTTTCGTCCGGCGCGAGACCACCCCCCGTTGCCATAAAGCCTTCTCTCCAAAACTTACAAAATCGGTGAAATCTTACAAAATAAAAATATTTTCCTTGCGTTTTGATATTTACAAAATCGTTTCCGCATGTTAACATTAAATCACAATAAAGAACGGGTTAACACATCACCTGACGAGAAAGGGTGATCGAGTTAACAAAAGCGATGATGATCCGTCGAGATCATAAAAAACATCACTTCAGAAAACTGTAGAAAGCAGAGGTATGAAAACGATGACGCCAGCACAGTTATTGGATGATATCTCCGTAGTTCAGGTAAGGTAATATAGATAAAATGATAACAGCACGTCAAGTGGTCATGTTATTCAGCTGAGGAGTGTTTCTCCTATAATTTAACCTTCTTGAAACGTGGACATCATCTTCGGGAAATATTAAAAAGTTAACGATTAGTCTTACAAATCTATTTGTTACTGGGTATAGAAGCAGACATAGCACAAAGCTTTGTCGTAGTAAGCTATCATACCTAATACAATGAAAGGAGAATACTCCGTTGTATTAGTTAGCCGAAAATAGAATATTGATTAAGAAACTTGTTAAATTTTAATATTAAAAGGACCCTTAAGGAGGGTCCTTTTATAGTGCCTAATTCTCTAATATCCACCGAAGCCATCGGGTACATTTACCGATGGACAGAAAAACTTCCGAAGGCAAGCTCACTTGTTAGTATGCATAGCCATATTTTTATTTCTTTTTTCCCACCATATCCGTCGTCAGGTTAATGAGCACTTCCACCATCTTCCTCATGGAGTTGATATTGAGATACTCATATATTCCGTGATAGTTCTCGCCGCCGGTTGAAAGGTTCGGACAGGGCAGCCCCATGAAACTGAGTCTCGCGCCGTCGGTGCCTCCGCGGATAGGCTTTGTCACAGGCTCAACTCCTGCTTTTCTGAATGCCTTCTCCGCCGCACTTATGAGATACATATTGTCCGGCTCGATCTTCTCGCGCATGTTGTAATACTGATCCTTTATTACAATGTCTACGTGCGCTGCTGTCTCTTTATACTTTTCATTAAGCTTATCCGCAGCCTGTTGAAATACCTTCTTTTTCTCTTCAAACTTTACTTTATCATGATCTCTGATGATATAGCTCATCTTTGTAAGAGCCTCATCACCTTCCATGCCCACAAGATGGAAAAAGCCTTCGTAGCCTTCGGTCAGTGCCGGACGTTGATCAGCAGGGAGCAATGCATTAAACTCCATACCTACGAGGAGCGCATTGATCATCTTGTCCTTTGCGTCTCCGGGGTGAACATTAACACCTGTGATCTCAACCTTTCCGGAGGCAGCATTGAAATTCTCATACTCGATCTCACCGAGAGTTCCACCATCAACCGTGAAAGCCACATCTGCTCCAAATTCTGCCACATCAAAGAAATCCGCGCCTTCTCCGATCTCCTCATCCGGTGTGAATCCAAGGAGGATCTCGCCATGCTTTACTTCAGGATGAGTAAGGAGGTACTCTGCCATGGCCATGATCTCGGCATCTCCTGCCTTGTCATCTGCACCGAGAAGTGTGGTTCCGTCAGTCACCAGAAGGTCTGCACCGATCATAGTGTTAAGCTTCGGGAAAGTCTTCGGCGACAGAACTATCTTCTTCTCAACATTTAGGACGATGTCTCCGCCCTGATAGTTCTTTATCTCACGGGGATTTACGCCGGTATCGCTTGCTGCAGGTGATGTATCCATATGAGCGATAAATCCAAGCTTCGGTGTTATCGCTGACTCTTCACTGCCAAGGTTAGACGGGATTCTTCCGTATACATAGCATTTGTCACTGAGACGAACATCCTTTACTCCCATCTCTTCCATCTGCTTAACCAGAAGTCTCGCAAGGTCGAACTGCTTCTCTGTTGACGGGTGAGTACCTGTAGTCTCACTTGACTTGGTATCTATCTTTGCATATTCAATAAATCTTTCTAAAACGTCCACTGAAATTTGCCTTTCTGATTTTTTCTTAATGAATATTTATCACATAAGCATCAACTCACAGCTGTAAGTTGGCTAATGCTGATGCTTTCTATGCCTCAAAATAGCAGAGTTTATGAATTATCTATCTGCTCTTCGGTCTTTTTAAATGTCAGAGTCGTATCCCTCTCACTAAAGTGATTTCCTACCGAAACATAGCTGTCACATTTAACCGGCTTAAGCTCTGTAAGATCATAAGGTGTCTCCTGGTATACAAAATTGAGCCAGTTTGTGTAGGTACAATTCGAAGTGGATCTCCAGCTGAGAACAGGCTCCTGAGCGGGGTCATCATTCTTATAGTAGTTAACCGGAATGTCAGGATTCAGGCCCTTTGCAACATCTCTCTTGTACTCTTTATCAAGATCGTACTTGTCATACTCAGAGTGTCCGGTGATAAAGATCTGTCTGCTGGAGCAGGCGAGAACCATGTAAATGCCGCCTTCCTCGGGATCTACAGAATCAGCCACCACATACAGTTCCGGATTTTTACGAACTGCATCCTCGTCTATACCTGTATATCGGGAAATGGGAACGTAGAAATAATCATCCATTCCTCTCATGATCATCTTCTTGCGGTGAAGAACCTTCTGACGGTAAATGCCGGAAAGCTTCTTCGGAAGCATTACCTTCTCTATCCCATAATGATAGTAAAGACCTGCCTGAGCCGCCCAGCAGATATGGAACGTCGAGAATACATGTGTGAGAGACCAGTCCATGATCTCCTTAAGCTCATCCCAGTACTCCACCTCTTCGAAAAGCATCTTCTCCACCGGAGCTCCCGTAATGATGAGGCCGTCAAAGTACTCATCCCTGATCTGTTCCAGTGTTATGTAGAACTTATTGAGGTGGGAAGCATCCGTATGCTTTGACTCGTGAGAAGCCACCTTCATAAAAGTAATTTCCGTCTGTATGGGAAAATTGGAAAGTACCCTTAAAATATCAAGTTCTGTATCTTCTTTCAACGGCATCAGATTCAGGATACATATACGAAGTGGTCGTATCTCCTGAGACTGAGCACGCTTTTCATCCATTACAAAAATGTTTTCGCTTTCCAGTATATGCTTAGCCGGTAAATCATTCTGTACTTTGATCGGCATATGAACATCCCCCTTTGATAAAGTGTTTGACGCATTGAGTATAAGTATACAATAATTTTGGGTATAAATTTATAAAAATCTCACTTATGGAATTGGCAAAATTGTGGGGTCACTTGATTCGATTGTATCCAGCGGCATATATTATCCGATTGTAGGCGGAATCCAAAGTTATGTGAACGATTAAATCACCGTTCAGAGTGGTATCTATGAGTGTGATATCCTTTGAGGTGGACAAGTCAGCATCTTTCAGGATATCCAGAGCAAGTATGCGGTCGCTTTCTTCTTTGAATTGTTCAGAAGAAAGGGTTTCTCCAAGGCTCAGGTGGAAGTCGTCTTCCAGGATACTGCTGTATTTGTAGTAGCGGTAGGAGGTGTTTGAAGGTGCTCCTGAGATGTGGGAGGGAAATATATGTCTGCATATGTCAAAGCTCTCTGCATCCACATCTCTGTCTACAATCATGTATTGCTCAGTTTTTGTGGTACTGGAGCAATAGGGCGGTACTATACATAAAACCACAGCTGAGATTACACCAAGTATCAGCACCGGAAGGGAGACTTTTGTGAAAAACTTTGCCCAAACCGGAAGCTCATAGGTTCTGGCCCATAGCCCGAAGACTCCGACAATAAATGGCAGAAACATGACGAGATAATGAACATTTAATATAGGAGTACGTTCAAAGGACAGCTTTGGAAATCTCATGGACCAAACGAACATGGCTACAAAATACAGCAAAAGCTGAAGCGCTATTCCAACTATGAAGTCGTAGGTCAGCCAGTCATGCCATAGTGTATGCTTTTTGTTTTTGGAATTATCGGATGAAAACTTCAATTAAAGCCCCCTATAGGTTATTTGGTCTTATCCACCGGGGACGATTCTCGCCGGCGAGAACCGTCCCCGGTGGATAACTTATAAACGAAAAAATGCAGCCACTTACGTGACTGCATTATTTTAGCATATTTTTCCGAACTGTTCAGCCATGGGTCAGAATAGATTTAGGCCAAATTGGTCTGAAGTAAATCGTGGCCAATTTTTTGTGAATTAATTGAGGCCTCTTTAGTATGGCTGAAGTTTGTTCTGTTTGGCACAGCTTAATCATGCCCGATTGATTAACTGTTATTGAATTATTACTGCTCCCAGGGAAGCTCAGGCTTGCCGAAGTGTCCGTAGCTTGAAACGAGGTTATAGTTAACATCTCTAAGCTTAAGGGAATTGATGATGCCCTTTGGAGTAAGATCATAATTATGCTTTATCTCATCCCAGATCTTGTTACGGTCTTCTTTTTCTGTTCCGAAGCAGTCAACGTAAACTGAAACAGGCTCTGCAACACCGATGGCATAGGCAAGCTGTACTTCGCAGCGGTCAGCCTTTCCTGCCTTAACGATATCTCTTGCAATCTTACGTGCCATGTAAGCGGCTGAACGATCAACCTTACTTGGATCCTTTCCTGAGAATGCTCCGCCACCGTGGTGAGCAGCCCCGCCATAGGTGTCAGCGATGATCTTACGTCCTGTAAGTCCTGAATCTGCGAAGGAAGAACCCATTACAAAACGGCCTGTAGGATTAACCAGGATGCGGAAATCAGTATTGAGACCCATTTCCTCTGCAGTCTCCTTCATGATACCGGAAACTATCTCACGAACCTCGTCAAGAGAAGTTTCCTCAGCATGCTGAGTAGAGATAAGGAAGGTATCGATACGATGTGTATCATAGTCAAAAGATACCTGTGCCTTGGCATCGGGACGGAACTTCTTGAAGCCATCCTTGATATTGTACTCTCTAAGCTTAAGAAGTGCTCTGTTGGAAAGAACATAAGGGATAGGAAGAAGCTCTTCAGTCTCGTTTGTGGCATATCCAAACATCATACCCTGATCTCCGGCGCCATCATTATCAACGCCCATGGCTATATCGGGAGACTGCTTAGAGATAAGAATGCGAATGTTGTATTTATCAACATCTGTAAGGCCGATATTCTTAAGAACGTCTCTGGCAAGCTTCTCATAATCGGGCTCATAGTTTGTGGTAACTTCTCCAAGGACAGTTACCTCCCAGTCCTTAATAGTTGTCTCTGCTGCGATACGACCTGCCTTGTCGTGCTGTAAGATGTCTGTAACGATGGCATCTGAAATCTGATCGCAGATCTTGTCAGGGTGTCCGTTTGATACCTGCTCTGATGAAAATAACATTTAATTAGTCCTTTCTGACGCGTGGCGTCCTGGTGTTTCGAAATACCTAAAAAATCAGGTTGGAGAAATGTTCTCCTGCTGCTTTATGTACTATGTGGTTATAAGTTTGCCTACGAAAGTAAACCATATCTATGGCCACAATATCGTACAAAAAAAGCCGGTCGAACAATCGACTGGCTTGTAATAAGCATCCTCTTATTGTTCGAAACAAAAAATAGTTCGCTCAGGTTAGCACCTTCCGGTTTTTCCGGGGTTGCTGCGGTTTCATAGCTCCTATGTAGCTCCACCGACTCTGAATAAGTATTCATTTGTACGGCATATTGTATGCAATAGAACCCGGTTTGTCAACAGGTATCTGAAAAAAACATAAAGCCGTACGGTTTACCCATATTATTTTCATCGGCATTCGCCCGATATTTATAAATGTCTGGCTGATATTTGTTTGGATTATAGTCAAAACTGTGGTATGAGTCATCCCCTAAGCCTCAGTATAGTGACTTCACCCCTAAACGAGCAAAAATCCCACGGTTTTGTAACCGTGGGATTAAAATTACTTGTTGTAATTAACGATTTTTCCGAAGTCAGGCTTAAGTGAAGCACCACCGATAAGTCCGCCATCGATATCAGGCTTGGACAAAAGCTCAGCTGCGTTGCCTGCATTCATTGATCCGCCGTACTGTATACGAACCTCTTCAGCAGTATCTTCATCATACAGCTTTTCAATAAGGTCACGAATAAGCTTGCAAACCTCTTCAGCCTGATCTGAAGTAGCTGTCTCGCCTGTTCCGATAGCCCAGATAGGCTCGTAAGCGATAACAAGCTCCTTAACCTGATCGGCAGTCACACCGTCAAGATCCCAGGTGATCTGTCTTTCGATCCACTCCTTGTAAGTACCGGCCTTACGAAGTGCCAGAGACTCACCGCAGCAAAGAATCGGCTTAAGACCTGAAGCAAATGCCTTCTTAACCTTTGCATTGATAAGGATATCATTCTCACCGAAGATATCTCTTCTCTCGGAGTGTCCGATGATGATGTATTCAACACCTGCATCCTTAAGCATAGGAGCAGAAATCTCACCTGTGAAAGCACCCTTGTCTTCAATATAGAAGTTCTCAGCACCAACATGAACATTTGTGCCCTTTACAGCATCAACTACAGGGATGATATCAATTGCAGGTACACAGTAAACTACGTCTACATCATCATTCTGTACAAGTGGCTTTAATGTCTCAACAAGCTTAACAGCCTCTGAAGGAACCATGTTCATCTTCCAGTTTCCGGCAATAATTTTCTTTCTCATATAAACTCCATTCTATATATGACTTACCGTCATACATCAGAAAAAATTCTATGTATTTCTAAATCAATCTTTCCGAAGAACATCTCATGTCCTCCGGAAAGACATTAACAATATCTTACTTGTTGTCTGCAGCAGCAACGCCAGGAAGGTCCTTACCCTCAAGGAACTCAAGAGAAGCTCCGCCACCTGTTGATATGTGTGTCATCTTGTCGCCATAGCCCATCTGGTTAACAGCAGCAGCTGAGTCACCACCACCGATGATGGTTGTAGCATCTGTATCTGCAAGAGCCTGTGCAACTGACTTTGTTCCGGCTGCAAGAGTAGGGTTCTCAAATACACCCATAGGTCCGTTCCATACAACAGTCTTAGCTGACTTAACAGCATCAGCATAAAGAGCCTGTGTCTTAGGTCCGATATCCATACCCATTCTGTCAGCAGGGATCTTGTCGATATCAACAACTGTTGTGTCGATAGGTCCGTCGATTGGCTCAGGGAAGTGGTCTGTTGTAACAGCGTCTACAGGAAGAAGGAGCTTCTTGCCAAGCTTCTCAGCCTTCTCGATCATTTCCTTGCAGTAATCAACCTTAGTCTCATCGCAAAGAGATGTACCGATCTCATAGCCCTGTGCCTTAGCGAATGTATAAGCCATACCTCCGCCGATGATAAGTGTATCGCACTTCTCAAGGAGGTTAGAAATAACATTAAGCTTATCAGCAACCTTAGCGCCGCCAAGGATAGCTACGAATGGACGTACAGGATTCTCAACAGCCTGTCCAAGGAACTTGATTTCCTTCTGCATAAGGTAACCAACAGCGTGAGGACCGTTAAGGAACTGTGTAACACCAACATTTGAGCAGTGTGCTCTGTGAGCTGTTCCGAATGCATCGTTTACGAATACATCAGCGATAGAAGCAAGATCCTTTGAGAATGCCTCTCCGTTCTTTGTCTCTTCAGCTCTGTAACGTGTGTTCTCAAGAAGGATAACGTCTCCGTCCTTCATCTCAGCTACAGCGGCCTTGGCATTTGCACCAACAACCTCAGGATCAGCTGCGAACTTAACTTCCTGTCCGAGAAGCTCTGAAAGTCTCTTAGCTACAGGAGCAAGTGTCTTTGAAGGCTTGTCCTCCTCTGTCTTAACCTTTCCAAGGTGTGAGCAAAGGATAACCTTTCCGCCGTCAGCGATAAGCTTCTTGATTGTTGGAAGTGCTGCTACGAGTCTGTTCTCGTCTGTGATCTTGCCCTCTTTAAGAGGAACGTTGAAATCACATCTGCAAAGTACTCTCTTGCCCTTAACATCGATATCATCGACTGTTAACTTGTTTAATCCTGCCATATGAATCTCCTTTTTGAGAGAAATATCTCTCTGATTTTATTTTCTCTTTTAATATTATAGAAGATTTTTCATCCATTTGTGTTTTTTGACAAAAGCATGTGCAAAAATCTTCTTTAAATTGTCAATTATGGTTGTATTTACTATAACTTATTACAAGAAAAAGAGGCCAGGCCCATATAGGCCGGACCTCTTCAAAGTCATGTCTTATTTATCTTTCAAGGATAATTACTTATTAAGAAGGCTTCCGAAGTGCTTGATAGTACGAACCATCTGGCTTGTGTATGAGTTCTCGTTGTCATACCATGAAACAACCTGTACCTGTGTGGTTCCGTTGTCAAGAGGAAGAACCATTGTCTGGGTTGCATCAAAGAGAGAACCATATCTCATTCCAACGATATCAGATGAAACGATCTCATCCTCGTTGTAACCGAAGCTCTCATTGCTTGCTGCCTTCATAGCTGCATTGATCTGATCCTTTGTAACATTTCCTTCAACAACAGCTGTAAGGATAGTTGTTGAACCTGTAGGTGTCGGAACACGCTGAGCAGCGCCGATGAGCTTTCCGTTAAGCTCAGGGATAACAAGGCCGATTGCCTTAGCTGCACCTGTTGAGTTAGGAACGATGTTAACTGCTGCTGCACGTGAACGTCTCTTGTCGCCCTTTCTCTGAGGTCCGTCAAGTGTCATCTGATCGCCTGTGTAAGCGTGGATTGTGCACATGATACCTGACTTGATAGCTGCGAGATCATTAAGAGCCTTAGCCATAGGAGCTAAGCAGTTTGTTGTACAAGAAGCTGCTGAGATGATCTTGTCATCAGCTGTAAGGTTCTGGTGGTTAACATTATATACGATAGTAGGAAGATCATTTCCTGCAGGAGCAGAAATGATAACGTGCTTAGCGCCTGCATCGATGTGAGCCTGTGACTTATCCTTGCTTGTATAGAAACCTGTACACTCAAGAACAACGTCTACACCAAGCTGTCCCCAAGGAAGGTTCTTAGCATCAGCTTCCTTGTAGATTGTGATCTTCTTTCCGTCAACAGTGATTGAATCCTCACCGTAAGAAACCTTGTCACAAAGCTCGTAACGACCCTGTGTGCTGTCGTACTTAAGAAGATGTGCAAGCATCTCAGGGCTTGTAAGATCGTTGATTGCAACGATTTCAAATCCCTCTGCACCAAACATCTGTCTGAATGCAAGACGACCGATACGACCAAAACCGTTAATAGCAACTTTAACTGCCATAGTAAATATCCTCCTGATACTTATAATAAAAAATGCATGTTGCAAATGCTGTTTGGATGAAATTTCCGTCAGCAAACATATTGTATGTCATGTTATGTATTTTTGCAAGTGCAAAACAGTAATTTTGTGAAAAATTTCACAGCAAATATTTGCTATATATCCTAAGAAAATCATACATATTCAATATTGCATAACCGGATTTTATAAAAACACTATATAAAATTTATTTTTTCACAATAGGTAAAAAATCAAGCGAGAATACTCACTGATTCTTTTTAATCGCTCAAAGCTGAGCGGCTCCCACAATCAAAAAATAAATCGTGGGCAAATACAAAAACTGCAGGGCATCCTTATAAATCGCAGGCAGTTACAAAAACAGCAGGGCATCCTTTTTCAGATGTCCTGCTGCCGCAAAATGTCTTTATGTAATTTATCACGCAAATCCGTAATACTTGTTTACCCCGAGAACCAGCCCCTCAGCATACTTGTCACAGGCTTCCTTTGAGTGGTCTGCGGTCTTGTCGCCGAGCTTTACATATGCCGATATAACAGAAGAATAAGCTGTCTGCACCACATCCTCTTCCACACTGCCGCCGGAGCTGATCTTTACTCCGTTGGCCTCAAGTCCTGAGATCAGACTGTCACCAAGCTTCTTTGACTTATTCCAGTACTTGGATACCGGCTCAAGCTTTTTAAGCTTATCCGGGGCAGAAACGTAATACGCTCCCACACCGCTTGATGAATCATTGAAATGAATGGAGATATGACAGTCTGCCTTGTTGTTGGAGAGAACCGCTCTGGCCACATCATCAAGCTGCACATCTTCACCATCTCTTATCATAAGCACGTCATATCCTTCGGAAAGAAGCTTGTTTTTAAAGCTTTCAGCCACCATAAGGCTTGCGTCTGCTTCGGTTACTTTATCCTGAAATGTCATACCCCGGGGCACAGCTTCGCATATTGTGCTTCCATCCGCTCTTGCCGATCCGTCAGGATGGCAAAGGATCTTCACATCTTCTCCCCCTGCTGTTCCATGCCCTGCATCCACAGCTATGGTGATATTCTTTTTATCGGCGGCTTCGCTTGTATACAGCCTTGCCCTTCCAGTATTGATCTTTGAGTTTTCAGCGTACTTCCAGTCAAGATTCAGTCCGATGTCAGTCGCTGCCAATGCAGAAACGTTCATGCACAGTGACATGACAACGGCTGCAATTGCTACCTTTATCCTCTTCATTTCTTCCTCTTTCAAATACCTTATAAATATAACTTCGGCCGGGCCGAGATTATTTATAATCACATGTTGAGAATAATCCAAAAAAAGAGGGCCCGCAACCGACAATCGGTTACGTCCCTCTTAAGTATTTCTTACACGCTTATCAGGCCTTTGAAACGGCAAACCATATGAGAACTATGACGCCCAAAGCTATACGATAATAGCCAAAAATCGTGAAGCTGTGCTTACGGATATATCTCATCAGGAAGCTTATGCAGTATACACTTACAAGGTAAGCGATAAGCATTCCGAGTACCATGTAGAACCACTGAACCGCATTAAATCCCGCGCCTCTCTTGAGAAGCTTCAGAAGGCTTGCTCCGAACATCACAGGTACGGAAAGATAGAAAGAAAACTCTGCGGCAGCTGTTCTGGAAACACCGAGAAGCATGGCTCCGATTATGGTAGCACCTGAACGTGAGGTTCCGGGTATAAGAGCGAGACATTGGAAACAACCTATCCATAATGCGGTTTTGAGGTCCAGCTCACTTACTCTTCTGACAGAAAAGGTGGTTAATTCATTTCTCTTTTCGACGAGAATAAATGCCACGCCGTAGATGATAAGAGTAAGAGCCACCACGAATCCATTGTAAAGGTAGGTGTCCAGGAAATCGTCCAGAAGAAGTCCCAGCACTGCTGCGGGAAGGCAGGCAATGATTATCTTGATCCAGAGCTCAACCTTTGCGGGAGCAAGGCCGATGCCCCCTTTGCGTCTTGTTTCAAAGGGCCATAACTGCCTGAAAAATGTGGTAACCACCGCAAGTATTGCCCCAAGCTGTATCACAACCTGGAATACCTCATAGTATTCCGCAGGCTGACGAAGCTTGATGATGTCATTAACAAGAATCATGTGACCGGTGGAGGAAACCGGAAGCCACTCGGTGAATCCCTCTACAAGTCCAAAAACCAAAACCTTTAGTATTTCTACAAAACTCATATGAACCCCTTTATAAAAAAAAATTAAATATTTTCAATCTGCCAGTCAACCGGACTTAACCCATTCGCCTCGAGATAGGCATTGGCCTTTGAAAAAGGTTTTGAACCGAAGAATCCTCGATATGCGCTGAGGGGACTCGGGTGCGGTGACTTCAGTATCAGATGCTTCGGATTGTCAAGCATGGCCTGCTTCATCTGTGCCGGCCTTCCCCACAGTATAAAGACCATAGGCCTGTCCACCTTATTAAGCGCCTTAATGGCGGCGTCCGTGAACTCTTCCCAGCCAAGTCCCTTATGACTGTTTGCCTCATGAGCCCTGACGGTGAGAACCGCGTTCAGAAGCAGCACGCCCTGATCTGCCCATTTTTTCAGGTAGCCGTTGTTGGGGATGTAACACCCCAGATCATCATGAAGCTCTTTATAGATATTAACCAGTGACGGCGGAATGTCTATGCCCTGCTTTACGGAAAATGAAAGTCCGTGGGCCTGCCCCGGTTCATGATAGGGATCCTGCCCGAGGATCACCACCTTCACATTACTCACAGGAGTATAGAGGAAAGCATTGAACACATCCTCTGCCGGGGGATAAACCTTTTCTGTCTTATATTCCCGGTCTATCTTTTCATACAGATTTTTATAATAAGGCTTCTCAAATTCAGGCCTGAGCAAAGCCTCCCAGTCGTTATTTATCATCATTTTCCTCTCCGTGGAGCTGAGGGTAATACTTCCGGCGTCCCATAGACACGTTCTTGTAAAGATCGTACAGCAGGGAGCCTGTTTTACCTTCCTCCGGGTGATCATCCTTCTTTATGTTGAGATCATACTTGTCGAAAGCATTGATTATAACCGTTCCCGACGGATGAACCTGTACCCTTTTGAATTTCCCGTAATTCCCGTGAACATGACCGTGGATCATGTATTTGGGCTTATACCTCATGAGGAGGTCATTAAAGCACTGAAATCCCTGATGAGGCAGGTCCTCGAGATCTCCATAGCCCTTTGCGGGGGCATGAGTCAGCAGGATGTCAAAACCGTTATAAAGCATTATGGTACGCCTCAGACGTTCTATCCTCTTCTCCATTTCCCTTTCGGTGTAGAGGTACGGTCCCTCTTTATATTTCATGGAACCCCCAAGTCCAAGTATCCTTAGTCCGCGGAAATCAATGATCCTGTCATCGGCGCAGTCACACCCCATAGGTGGATGGTCCACGTAGTAACTGTCATGATTCCCCGGAACATAAACAAGGGGCGCGTGTCCCATGGTCACAAGGAATTCCAGATATCTTGCATCGAGGTCTCCCGCAGATAAGATGAGATCTACCTCCCGTAGTTTTTCCGGATCATAATGCTCATATAGCACCTTGTTTTCTTCGTCAGCGATCAGAAGAACCTTCATCACTCACATCTCCCTTATTTGTCATAAATCCGCTTATGCGCATAAGATACTGTGCTCTGTCGTTGAATGCCTCTATAGGAGGAATGGTGCCTATGATATTGTCATTAAGCCAACGCATATTCACTATTTCCTCGCCGGACAATCTCGGGTCTGTTTCCTTTTTGATGATGCCCTCCTGACTCCGTAACTCTCCGTCAAAAGGATTTAACATCTCTTCAACTATACCTTTTTTAAGCGCCTCTGTCATTTTTCTTGAAGCATAGCCAAGCTCTCTCGACAGAATGACATCCACTACCCCCGACTTCATGCCAAACCAGAAGTTGAGAGCTTTATGATCCTTTGTCAGGGTTGAGTTATCCCAGGTTCCGCTCAAAATGGAGTCTATGATGATCTCATAGAACCTGCCCCAGTCAAATATAGGCATGGCAATGTTCGAGACAACGTCCCCGTCCGATACCATGTAAACGCCGTATTCTTTTCCTGAAACCTTGGGCGGTGTAAGCTCCGGACCCGATATGGTGATAATGTTTTCTCTTCTGAGTTCTTCTCTCCAGTCTGAATCCTTTAGCTCCATCCACTTTAAATGTATGCGGGAATATGGATTTATCAACTGGGCACCAATGGCAAAGGCATTGACATTGGCAAGAGTGCCATACTGGGGACAAAGTTCAACATATCCTATGTCATGACCGTCTGTCAGTGATGCCGCAAGGGCTCCCATGATGAATTTCGCCTCGTACATACGGCTGTAATAGGTTCGTATAGTGTTGTAATTTGTATTTACGGAGCAGTTGAGAATGTATATCTCCGGGTGCTCCACTCTCGCCTTTACGGATTCGTCTATCATCATTCCCGAAGTTGTGAAGATGACGTGGGCACCGGCCTCCGCGGCTTTCTCCAGAGCCTCATGCACAAGCTCCGGCGTTCCGCAGTCATCATATACCATGGTTTCTATGTGCTCACCGAACTTTTCGGAAAGATAGGCACGTCCCAGCTCATGCCCGTAGGCCCAGCTTGAACTCTCAGTACTTTTTTCGTAGATAAATGCTGCCTTCAGAACATCGCCTCTGAAGCCCTTAGACGTGAAAATGTTGAAAATATTTGGCTTCTCCTGCTTTTCCAGAAGCTCAGGTTCCTTAACGAGGCTTATATCATCCGATTCCTTCAGGAATTCCTGCCAGATCTGGTCGAGATTCTTTTCAATCTGGGCATTGGATACATCCTGGATATTGTAAAGTCCGAATACCGTGAGATACAGTAAAAATGCATCGCCTGTTTTCATCTCCAGACGGTCTCCGCCTTTCTTGATGAAAATTTTGGAGAACCTGCTGAAGGCTGCCTTGACGCTCTTTCTTACCTCTACGTCCCAGGGCTTAGACATTGGCAGTTTCAGAACATCACAGAGCTTCTGATACTGTCCTTCTTCGCTGAATCTGATGCCGTAAAATCCCGCTGCCTTAAAGAACTCAACAAACTCATGATAGATATTGTCCTCTTTGCTGCCTGTCCTATCGGGCATAAATCTGATGACATCCGCCATTATGGAATCCGAACCGATAAATTTGGATACGGAAACACGCTTGTTTCCCTCCTGTACATAAAAACGGCCCATGTACTCATAAACCAGTATGGCGTCTCTGATGCCTTCATTCATGGCTGCATCATAAAGAGAACTCCATTTCATGGCAAATTCTGTATTCAAGTCAAGAATGGGCATGAAATTGGTGGCAAATGCCTCCTGCCTGCCGCGGGTCTTGGTCCCGGAGATCGCGGAGATCGGTATCTCCATCACTCCCAGTCTGTTTTCCGCAACTATATCGGCAGAAGCGATCATATCATCAAGTGCCGTCAGATAAGGATATCTGCCGCCGGTCACATCCTTACGATATTGTGCATCTCCCCTGCGTTTTGCTTTTGAGTAATCTTCGATCATTTAATTCCCTTAAAAACAATGGGATCAGACCTGTCACAGCCTGATCCCTTTCCAATTGTACCAGTGTCAAATTATGCCACGGATTTTAATCACTTAGGTCCGGTTGTTGAACCTGCATTTATGTTTACTGAAGAACCACTGTTAACGGAAGCGGACACATTAGTAGTTGATGTGGTAGTATCCGACGGAGCAACCGTTGCTGAAACAACATTGCCTGAAGTAGATGTAGAAGATGATGGCGATGTTGCGGTTACGGCACTTGTGCCGGAAGAAGGTGATGTAGTTACTGAAGTATTGGAATCAGGTCCTTCACCAACCGTGCCGCTTGCAAGTGTTGTGGAGGCAGCATTTGTTGTGCCGGTATTTCCTGTTGTTGTCACTGTAGTGGTTGTTGTGGTTGTTGTAGTTGTGCTGGTTCCATTGCTGCCGGATACTGTGCTGCTACTGCTGCTTCCTGAGGTTGTTCCTCCCGGTGATGTAACAGAATCAGAGCTGTCTGATGATCCTGTTGATGCATGTGTAACGGAAACTCCGTCTACCGAACTTGTGCATTCACCGTCGCTGTTGAACTTGTACTCAGTGCCGTCAATGGTGAGAGTCTTGTTCTTCTGCATCTTGCCATCCTTGAAGTAATAGTAAGAGCCTTCATACTCAAGCCATCCCACTACCATCTTGCCGTTCTGTGCAAAATAGTACTTCGCGCCATCGATCTCCTTAAAGCCCTGAGCCATCTTGCCGTTCTCAGTATCAAGATAATACTTATTGCCGGAAGCATCTTTCTTCCAGCCTGTCTGCATAACGCCCTGAGCATTGAGATAATAGTAAGAACCGTTGTTGGAATACCATCCGGTCTGCATAACACCATTGGACTCAAAACGATACCACTTGCCATCGATCTTCGCCCAGGAATCCATAACGAGGGTTCCGTCTCCCGGCTGGAAATAATACCACTTATCGTTGAGCTCGATCCAGCCTGTAGTCATGGTTCCGTTGGACTTCAGATAATACCACTTGGTCTCTGTACCTTCTGTGAGTTTGAGCCATCCGGTCTGCATAACACCGTCTGACTGAAGATAATACCACTTGTTGTCTATCTGTCTCCAGCCGGTTGCCATGAGGCCGTTGCTTCTGAAATAGTGCCAGTTATCATTGATCTTCTTCCAGCCCGTTACCATGTATCCATCGTTTCCGATGTAGTAGTAGCCTGAAGAAGTATGTATCCACTTATTGCTGATCTTTTCGTTGGTTGACTCGTCTACGTAATAATATTTTCCGTCTTTCTGACCCCAGCCGGCAAATGCCATCGATGCAAAAGCACTGCATCCAATCACGATACTAAGTCCGGCTATTCCCAGTTTTGATTTTATATTCTTAATCATAAGACACCCCCAAAATCATCTATAGAAATTTTATCACGCATTCAAGCGTAAGTCTTTTTCTATTACATTAAAATTTTTCTAGTTTTCGTAAGATTTTGTAGGAGTCCTTGAAATACCTGTACATCTTAAGGGTGTAATCTCCGAAACTTTCTCCCAGAGCCATCTTGTAAATCCCCCAAAGCGCCCAGAGAAGTCCGCCGAGACCCATATAAGCAATCACAATTGCATAAGCGTCGTCCGGTGAAAGTCCATTTAGGGCAATGCCTCCACGTGACTCGAAAATCTTCTGCAGCTCTGGCTCTGTAAGTGCATCTGTCGGTGCCGCGGCATACACCCTGACGAGCTCTTTCGCCTTATCGAAGCTCATGTAAGAATAGATCGCCGACATAGCAAGATCCAGCAAAGGATCCGCCATTCCCGCATACTCCCAGTCGATCATCTTTAAGCCTTCATCAGTAAAAATGAAATTATCCTTTACAGAATCAATATGAGCTATGGTCTTCGGTCTGTTCAGAGAATCGATCCAGCCGAGAACCTCCTCAGCCTTCATCCTTACAGCCGGATAATCTTCGTAGGGCACCTCCGCCCCCGCCTCTTTTATATCCTTTTCGTAATTGCCCAGCTCTCTCTTAAGGTCAAAATCATGACCAAGCTTTATGCCGGAATTATGAAGCTTTTTGAGCACCGACATGCACTGTGAAAGCTCCTCGACATTATCAAAATCCGCGTTTCTTGCCCCATGATAATATCTCGAAATCTTGTATCCGCTTTCCGCGTCAAAATACACAAGCTCTTCAGTTATATCAAGTCCTGCCACAGCTTTGTAAACCTCACCCTCCTGCCGACGGTTAATAAGCTTCTCCGTTCCGGGTCCGGGGATACGGCATATAAAGGCTTTGTTCCTGTACTTCTCAGAGATTTCCTCCGAATCCGAAACATTAAAATACCAGGACTTATTGGTCATACCCGCCTTCAGGCACTTAATGTTTATGATCTCCGACTCCGGAATTCCGAATATTTCCGAAACCAGCTGCATGGCCTTGGAACCTGAATTGTTAACATACTTCTCGTCAAAACGTCGGAGCTCCTCCAGGTTTTCAAATTCGTAAACCACGCCCTCCGGCTGCTTGTTAATATAGATATCCGGAAGGTTCTTAAGGTTTCTGATGAGAACATCCTCCCAGTAGAACTGCTCGGTTCCGGGCATCTTGTAGTAAGCTTCAATAAGCGGAAGAAATGCTTCCGAAAATTCCTTTGTGAGATAAACCGGACCGTACATACACCACTTGTCACAGCCGCCCACGCGCACATCCTTTATGGCACCGTTCTTCCCGGTCTCCATGGCCCACTCACGGGTCTCCCCCTTCATAAAGGTTGCCGCATACCAGGTATCCGCCTCGAAACTGTGATAAATATTGTCCCTCATCCAGTTATCGGAAGACAGAATATAGCAGTTTTTACCCTTAAGGACATTCTTCGCATGATACAAAGTCGCAAGCGTATTTTTATCACTGTATTCAGGATTATAGATAAGCTTTACATCATACTTATCGATGAGATAATCAAACTTCTCCTTGAGGTATCCCACCATGATGGTAATGTCTCTGACCCCCACTTCATGAAGCTGCCTTATCTGACGCTCGATCATGCGCTCCCCAAAAACCTCAAGGAGTCCCTTGGGTGTCTCATAAGTAAGCGGCACAAACCTTGATCCGAATCCTGAAGCCAGTATCAGCGCTCTTTCCACCCGATACTTCTCCAGCATCCTTCTTCCCGTTTCGGTTATCTCGTAAGAGACATTTCTTCCCCTTCCCTCCGAGCTCTCCACCTTCGACAGAAGCCCCTCTTCAACCGTTTCCGCTATAAGCTTGTTGGTCTTCCCCAGCGACACCTCCAGCTGCTGTGCAATATCCCTCTGGGTACTCTCCCTGTTTTCAAAAAGAGTCCTTAAAATAATAATCGATTCCCTGCTCGCCTTACTCATATCTCTTCCTTCTGGCAATACGCCTTACTCGTATCTCTTCCTTCGGCAATACGCCTCATGTTTTGTTCAAATCAACAAAATCTTCCTTGTTTTTGAACATGATACCATCATCTTCTCATGATTTCAAGTATTCACCTTATGTACCATCGTCACATTAAGGTCTCAAATTCATTTACCCGGTATAAGAAATTCTTTACCCGGTATAAAAAATGACTTTATATCTCCATTACGGAATATGAATCAATGAACAATATGATCTTCAATGACCTATATCTCCAAAAATGAGTTATAGGTCATGAGGTTTAATTGCTTCTACATGACCTATTTCGTAAAAACCGAATTATGAGTCAATAAGAGATCAGTCTTGCCATGACCTATATCCCAAAAAACAAATTATGAGGTAAGGAACCCTCTGTCTTATCATGACCCAAATCTAAATAATGGAGTTATAGGTCATGAATGAGTCCACTTATATATGACCTATTTCCATAAAATCAGATTATGAGTCAAGAAAGGATCTGTCTTATCATGACTTATATCCCAGAATTTGAATTTTGAGGCAAGGAACTATCAACCTTACCATGACCTATATTCCCAAAATCGAATTTTGAGGCAAGGAACAGTCAGTCAAAGTCAGAGAAAATGCAAGGGATGGGTGGCAAGGCTTGCTTTATCAGCGTTTCGTAAGAAATGCTGATGCCCCCAGGCGGCGAGGCTGTTTCGGCGTAAGCCGAAATCAAACGAAAATGCCTGCGCGTAGCGCATTCCAATGGCATTTTCTCCTTTCTCGAGTTGAAAGAACAGACTAATAGGCGTGTCCGTACACGACACACGTAAGTGTGATCGGGTACGGACACGCCTATTAGGATGTACTTTCAATCTCGTGGGCCGTCGCACGTCCCCTGCATTTTCTGCACCATTTCAATCTCGTGGGCCGCCACGCGTCCCTTGCATTTTCTCGTCCGTCTTATAATACATTTACGGCTCAGAAACCTCGAAGATGAGGTCGCCATAGCTTGGATATGGCCACAGATCCTTGTCCACGATCTGCTCAAGCTCGTCAACGGGAGCTCTCAGAGCCTTCATGGCAGGAACGATAACATCGTGGTATTTATGAGCCTTCTTCTCGGCATTCTTCTCCTTGCCGTACTTCTCAACCTTCTCGTAAAGATCGGTACGTGCATCCTCCATGTCCCCGAGAAGCTTTGAAGCTCTTTCAAGGAGAGTCTTCTGAACAGAAACATTGGCATCAGGGCAGGCCTTCACGACCTTATTCACAGAATCCGCAAGTCTTGTGGTGTAGTGAATAACCGCCGGAATAATCTGCTTTCCGGAGATATTGATCATGGCACGGGCTTCAATGTTGGTTACCTTTACATAGTGCTCATACTCAACCTCTGTGCGGCTCTCAAGCTCCGGCTGAGTGTAAATGCCAAATTCTTTGAAGAGCTTAACAGCTTTTTCGGTTGTGAGTGCAGGTATGGCATCAACCATTGACGGAAGATTCGGAAGTCCGCGTCTCTCGGCTTCCTTAACCCACTCTTCGCTGTAACCGTTGCCGTTGAAGATGATTCTCTGGTGCTCTGTAAGAAGCTTCTTAATGTAGTCGTGGCAAGCAGTTTTGAAATCCTCTGCCTTCTCAAGAACATCCGCAGCCTCTTTGAACTGCTCAGCCACTATTGCATCGAGGATTATATTGGCCTCGGCAATGGAATCGCTGGAACCTACCATACGGAACTCGAATTTGTTTCCGGTGAAGGCAAATGGTGATGTACGGTTACGGTCTGTAACGTCAGCATAGAGATCCGGCATGGTGTTGACACCGGTAGGAAGCTTCTTGCCCTTCTTTGACTTTGTAGCGTAGCCCTGACCGATGAGCTGCTCCACCACATCCTCAAGCTGTGTTCCGATAAACGCGGAAATGATTGCAGGAGGTGCCTCATCAGCTCCCAGTCTGTGCTCATTTCCCACGTCTGCGGCGCTGAGTCTGAGAAGATCCGCATGCTTGTCAACCGCCGCAAGAACGCAGGCCAGAACCAACAGGAACTGAACATTTTCATGAGGTGTATCTCCCGGGCTCATGAGGTTAATGCCGTCGTCTGTAGTAAGTGACCAGTTATTGTGCTTACCGGAACCATTGATTCCTTCAAATGGCTTTTCGTGGAGAAGACACTCAAGGCCGTGCTTGGGCGCAGTCTTCTTCATTACCTCCATCAACAGCTGGTTATGATCTACAGCAAGATTTGCCTCATCATAAACAGGCGCAAGCTCATGCTGTGCCGGTGCAACTTCATTATGTTCTGTTTTTGCCGTTACTCCGAGTTTCCAAAGCTGAATGTCTACATCACGCATGAACTCGGCGATTCTGTGTCTGATGGAACCAAAATAGTGATCATCAAGCTCCTGACCCTTTGCAGGCATCACGCCAAACAGGGTACGGCCTGTATAGATAAGGTCTTTACGCTTTAAATATTTGTTACGATCTACGAGGAAATACTCCTGCTCGGCACCTACAGAAGGCTTGACACTTTTAGAGCTTGTATTTCCAAAAAGACGAAGAATACGCAGGGCCTGTTCATTTACAGCCTGCATTGAACGGAGAAGCGGAGTCTTGGTATCAAGCGCCTCACCGCCGAAGGAGCAAAAAGAAGTAGGAATGCAAAGGGTGACAATGTCTCTGTTATCACCTTCGTGGCGTAAAAATGCAGGGCTTGTGCAATCCCAGATGGTATAACCTCTGGCCTCGAATGTTGCACGAAGTCCGCCGGAAGGAAAAGATGATGCATCTGTTTCACTGCGGACAAGCTCTTTGCCGGAAAACTCCATGATGACCTTTCCGTTTTGATCGGCAGCTGAAATAAAGGAATCATGCTTTTCGGCAGTTATACCCGTAAGCGGCTGGAACCAGTGGGTATAATGAGTGGCGCCATGCTCGAGAGCCCACTCCTTCATAGCCTGAGCAACGGAATCAGCAATAGTCGGATCAAGTTCATAGCCCTCAGTGATTGTCTTCTTAAGCTTCTTATAAACAGCCTTCGGAAGACGTTCCTGCATAACCTTGTCGTTGAATACATCTTCGCCAAAGATTTCAGCAACATTCAGAACATCATTCATTCTCAAATCTCCTTTTAACACCCTTGTCTTTGTATATTTAGTTGTGCTGTGCTGATTGTAAACCACCGAATAACAGTGTGGCAAGAAAAAAATATTCTGCTTTTCATTAAAGACATTGGTTAATGTGATGAAAAAGCTGCCGGAACTTTCATTCCGACAGCTTTTGAAAATTTATTATTTTGCTTATCAAGCCTTGTTAGCAGAACCGAAGATATTGATCTTGTTCTTGCACTCTGCAATGATAGCCTCTGTGCCCGGCTTAAGGAGCTTACGAGGGTCATAGCCCTTGCCTTCCTTATCCTTGCCAGCCTCAACGTACTCTCTTGTAGCCTTAGCAAATACAAGCTGAAGCTCTGTGTTTACATTGATCTTTGAAACACCGAGAGAGATAGCCTTCTTGATCTGATCCTCAGGGATACCTGAACCGCCGTGAAGAACCAGTGGAAGCTCACCAATCTTATCCTTGATAGCTGCAAGAACATCAAAATCAAGACCCTTCCAGTCAGCAGGATATACACCGTGAATGTTTCCGATACCTGCAGCAAGGAAATCGATTCCGAGATCAGCGATCATCTTGCACTCATTAGGATCAGCCTTCTCACCGTCAGATGCAACACCGTCTTCTACACCACCGATGCCGCCAACTTCAGCCTCAATAGAAATGCCTAAATCATGAGCAGTCTTAACAAGTTCTTTTGTCTTCTCAACGTTCTCATTAATATCATAGTGAGAACCATCGAACATGATAGAAGTAAATCCAGCTTCGATACAAGCCTTGGAGCCTTCGTATGTACCGTGATCAAGGTGAAGAGCTACAGGAACTGTGATTCCAAGAGACTCATCCATAGCCTTAACCATAGCAACTACTGTCTTGAAGCCTGTCATGTACTTGCCGGCACCCTCAGATACACCGAGGATTACAGGTGACTTGCACTCTTCACAAGCAAGAAGAATTGACTTTGTCCACTCGAGATTGTTGATGTTGAACTGTGGGATTGCATAGTGTCCTGCAAGTGCCTTGTCCAGCATGTCCTTTGCGTTTACTAACATTTGATTTCCTCCTAATGTAATTACTTTTACATAGCCTGTTAATATATTAACATACTATGTATTGTATTTCTATAAGAACATAAAAGATTGTTAAAAATTTCGCATCATGCCCTTACAAATACCATTTTTCCAAAAAGCCGAAAATATCATCACTAAACAAATTAGCGGTGAAAAAATCATCTTGGTCTATAATAGCATTTTTTCCGCCAATATGGTACTCTGCATTATTAAAAATATACAAAAACCATATATTTTATACTTATAAAAAAAGCCGGCAACATTCTAAAAATGCTGCCGGCAAACCATATATCATTTATTCGAAGAGAAACTTCTCAACAACATCTTCCATATCTGCTATCTCACAGACTGTGTTGTGGCGAATCTCCGCGCTTCGTACATCCTTAATTGCTCTCGGCTCGGGAACACCCGCAATCTTCTGAAGCGCATCGATAACCTTGAACACATCCTCATCATCGCCGTTCTCGCCCAGGGCCTTCATGACATTAGGAGAGAACTTGAAAGGACTCGCTGTCGAAGCGATAACAGTCTTTGTCTTGTCACCGCTTTCCTTAACATAGTTATCATAAACCGCCTTGGCAACCGCTGTGTGAGGATCGATAACATAACCGGTCTTCTCCTTGAGAGCCCTGATGGAGGCAAATACAGACTCCTCATCAGCATAGCCACCCACGAAATCCTTGATAAAGGAACGCATCTCATCAGTAATCTCGTAAACGCCGGTCTCCTTAAGGTCAGCCATAAGCTTGGCTGTCTTCTCAGCGGAACGACCTGTGCTGAGATATATGAGACGCTCAAGATTTGAACTGATAAGGATATCCATGGAAGGACTTGAGGTCAGGATAAACGGACGGTTCCTGTCATACTTTCCGGTTCCGAAGAAATCGGTAAGCACTCTGTTCTCATTGGAAGCACAGATCAGCTTCTCGATAGGAACACCCATATGCTTTGCGAGGTAAGCCGCAAGGATGTTTCCGAAGTTACCTGTAGGAACGCAGACATTGATCTTCTCACCGTCTTCGACCTCACCTGTGGCAATTAGCTTGGCGTAAGCATAAACATAGTATGCAACCTGGGGAACGAGACGTCCTATATTGATGGAGTTTGCAGAGCTCAGGATAACACCCTTGTCCTTCAGTTTCTTTGCGAACTCCTTATCTCCGAATATCTTCTTAACTCCTGTCTGAGCATCATCGAAATTGCCATGGATAGCTGCCGCATGAGTATTGAGCCCCGGCTCTGTACGCATCTGAAGCTCCTGGAACTTTGATACACCGCCGTAAGGATAGAAAACTATGATCTCTGTACCCGGCACATCACTGAAGCCTGCCATGGCAGCCTTTCCGGTATCGCCGGAGGTGGCTGTAAGGATAACGATCTTGTCGGTAACATTGTTCTTTCTTGCACTTGTCACCATGAGGTGAGGAAGTATGGAAAGTGCCATATCCTTAAAGGCAATGGTTCTTCCGTGGAAAAGCTCAAGGAAATATGCATCGTCCTTCTTTACAAGGGGAGCTATCTCCGGAGTCTCAAATTTCTCGTCATAAGCAGAGTTGATGCAGTGACGAAGCTCCTCCTCCGTGAAATCCGTAAGGAACTCTTTCATTACCTCATAAGCAAGATCCTGATAGGACATGCCGCTGAGCTCCTTTAAAGATTTTGAAAGCTTCGGAAGTGACTCCGGCATAAATAATCCGCCGTCATCGGCAAGTCCCTTAAGTATAGCCTCTGATGCCTGCAGGCCTGTTTCTCCGCCACGTGTACTATTGTAAAGCATTGGTACTGTTTCCTCCTCATCTATATACGTATGTTTTTGCCGTTTGTTTCTGCCATACAGATGCAGGTCTAATCGGCTCCATTTTTTAAAAGACTGCTGATTTTTGTTTTCATAAGATCGAATGCCACATCATTCATTCCACTGTTGATGACGATATCCGCCATAGCCTTTGTAGGTTCAACATAAAGATAATGCATAGGCTTTACGGTTGTGAGATACTGGGTGGATATGTCCTCAACCTGTCTGCCTCTTTCCTTAACATCCCTGATGATTCGTCTGATGATTCGCTCATCGGCATCAGCTTCAACATAAATCTTTATATCAAAAAGTGAACGAAGCTCGGGATTCTCAAGAACCAGGATGCCTTCCACAATGATTATCTTTGAAGGCTTAAGTTCTACGGTCTTGTCTGTACGATTATGCTGTGAATAATCATAAACCGGACACTGTACCGTTTCTCCACGTCTCAGGGCCTTTAAATGTGAGATCAGAAGATCCGTTTCAAATGCCTCGGGAGAATCATAATTGTTTTTCTGACGTATCTCAAAAGGTATTCCGTCATTGGACTTATAGTAATTATCATGATAAATGACAGTTACCTTATCTCCGAATTCAGCTTTGATCCTGTTTGTAAATGTTGACTTGCCGGAACCGGAACCGCCGGCGATGCCGATCATAATACAGCTCATAAATATTACACCTCTGTGTTTTTGTTGAAACAACGATACCTCGGGAGCAGATTCCACCGTCGGGTTGTACTGCCACCTTTTCACCTGTCCCGTAGAGTTTCTACATCATTATAATCATATCCATAAGTCCTTTTCAACCGAAGACAAAAGAAAAACCGGGGCAAAACCCCGGTTGTATAAATCCCAGTTATAGCACTGATATATTTAAAAGCTTTGTTAATCTGTCATCGGATCAACATTGTATCATGACCACTTAAGAATTGGCGGCACATTCTCTGAGAGTACATTTCAATTCTTCCTGAAAACCTTGTACAAGGCATAGATCACGAGGCATCCAAACAATACTCCCATGGAATCGATGAGAACATCAGAGATCATTCCTGCTCTTCCGGGCACAAACAATTGGTGAAACTCATCTGTTGCGGCATAGATTGTTCCTGTTAAAAAAGCTATCCTGAAGGAATCTTTAAGATTCATTCCAAAACTGCTCCGGCAGGTCATAAACAAAAGGATACCAAGTACCGTATACTCCGTGGCATGGGCTGCTTTTCTCACAGGATGATCGATATGTTCGGCAAATTCAATCTGTTCCTCCGGTGACCACCCGGTGTATCCCGGCACAAAAACTTTTCCTATGGTTTCTCCCACATACAAACTCGTTTCAGTGGAGTCATCAGCAGGCTGCGAAGACATTAAAAATATCACCAGCATCCACAGCAGAGTCAGCACCAGAAATATCCACCGCCTACTGCTCATATTTACCTCTCTGATCATATGTCGATTTGTTCCTCATATATCAATGTTTTTTATCCGGAATATCTGATATGCCGGCGTCAATCTGATTGGCTCAATAAAAGTCATTTCTTCATGTCACCTATGTCCAAATCCGAGCTTCTTCTATCCTTCCTTTATCTTCTTTCTCCTTCGCGGCGTAATCTGTCTCTTACTGATGTAAAGCATAAATGCCGACAACAGGAGCATAGCGGCTACTGCTTCAGAAATAAGTCTCGCCTCACTTATGCCCATGGCGTCCTTAAATATATATGACACTATAATCAATGCATAGCTGATAAATATGATCACATACGCTATGGCATTGGCCGCTGCAGTACTGTTTACGAGAGAACTTCCCATGATCCCTACACTGGTGCAAAAGACTGCCGTCACCATGAGGGCCCCTGTATACTGCAAAACCTCGGTAAGTGTAATCCCTCCATATATATACACAGTTGAAAGTATGGGTATGGAGGTGATGGCCAGAAGAAGCAGTGTACTCAATGCTCCCAGAAACTTACCGATCACTATATCCCAGGGATCCAGCTGAGTCGTCAGAAGCAGGCCCAGGGTCTTCCTCTCTCTTTCTCCCGAAATGGAAGAAGAGGTAAGGGCCGGTGCTATGAGAAGTATAAGGAGCAGTTCAGCTGCTGCTGCGATATAGTAGATTCTCAGGAAATTGATATAAGATATCTCCCCCGTTGCTCTTGCGTTTTTCGAAACATAGAAAAGATTCACAAGTACAAGAAAGGCAAGGCAGCCATTTACCAGAGTGATAAGAAAAGGAAGAAAATATCTTCTGACGCTTGTTATCTCATCCTTTTTAAAAATCGGACTCAGCTTCATAGTAGGTCACCCTCCTTTCCTCCCTGGCTCCCGTAAGTTGCAGGAACAACGACTCCAGATTTCCCTTCTCACGATGGAAACCTTTGATATTAACCCCTGCCTCAACAAGCTTTTTCAGAAGCAGAGCCTCATCCCGGTCTGAACCCCCGTATGTGATAAGGAGATCCTTGTTACGGATGCTCACAGACTTAACCATCTTGTCAGCCCGCAATGTAGTAAGCGCCGAACTAAGATTACCCGAGACTGAGATGATGATGGGGTTCGAAGCATTAACCTGATCAAGTACATCCTCGATTTTTCCTTCCATAACGATTTTTCCCTGATCAATGATACCTATATCGGTACAGAGTTCAGAAATCTCGTTAAGTATATGGGACGAAATCACTATGGTTTTTCCGGTATCAGCAAGGTTTGCTATTATCTGCCGGAACTCAAATCTTGTATTGGGATCAAGACCTGCAGTAGGCTCATCCAGTATGAGTATCTTCGGATCATGGATAAGGGCTCTTGCAAGGCTGAGCTTCTGCTGGCCTCCGCGGCTCAGGGAATCCATGAACTGGTTCTGCCTGTCGGCAAGTCCTACCATATTGAGAAGTTTCTGAATGCGCCTCTTTATCTTCGGCTCATTAATATCATAGCAGTCCGCAAAAAAATCCATATACTCTATGATGCGGAGATTCGGGTAGCTTCCGGTGTAATCAGGAACATATCCTATCCTTTTCTTAAGTCTGCGGACATTGGAACCGGCTTCCATATCATCCACCATGACAACGCCCTGATCAGGGAAATCAAGGCCGCACATCATCTGGATTGCTGTGGTCTTGCCGGCTCCGTTTGGACCGACAAAACCATACATGGCACCGTCTTCTATGTGCATAGTAAGCCCGTCAAGAGCATTTATATGTCCATATGTCTTTTTTACATTTTCAAGGGAGATCATCAGCTGTCTCCTTTCTCAGTCTCGGAAACGGTCTCCTGAACAGCCGCAGGAACCGACGGTGCAATTTCGTCGGCAACAACACTTCCATCGGCATCCAGCGGAAGCGGTCCTTCACCTTCCTGCTGCTCACCTCCGACTTCATTTTCAAGTATCTGATTTATGACAGTAACATTTTCCTTCACGGTGACAGTGATCATCGGAAGATACATTCTCTCATCGATGCCCAGATTCTGCTCGCCCGGTGTATACTTCACCACGAGAACATTATCCTCATCAAGATAGTAGGTAAGCTCCTTATCGCTCAGAACTCCATCTCCTATGTCCACGGGATCAAAACCGCCGGTACGATTGTTATAGAAGCTTAAGGAGCCCTTAAACGGTCTCAGATTTCCTATCCTGTGGTTCGGATTTCCTGAATCATCGGAGCTCAGACTCTCTATGGTTATACTGCTAATGTTATCGCCCTCTCCAAGGTGGTAAGCCAGAACTGCAGGAACCACGCCAGAAATAGTGTTGTCACTGATGTCATAATCTCCGGTCCTGATCTCAGGGTCCGTAGACATAACACTGTAGCTGTATTCATCCCCGACCCTTGTGTCCAGAGGAAGGGATGCCACCACCATGCTGACTCCGTAGCTGTCATAATTAAGCTGATCTGAGAAACTTAAGTGTTCTCCCAGGCCGCTCTCACGGACAAATCCCACAAGTCTTGCATCCCCGTAATATCCCGCCATGTTGTTGGAAATATAATATTTCAGGAAGCTGAAATTTGCACCGTCCGTAACTGTATCGGCAATCCTTTGATAATCCCCGACGGGAACATTGACAATGTCCTTTCCCGACAGGTCAACTTCCTCACCTGCTCCAAGTTTCCCTATAAGGATAACCTTGCCATAGATAAGGATGGCTGCATCAGAAAGCTCATAGTCCGAGTCATTTTTGAGCACACCCTGCACCTTGCCGTTTGAGTACACCATATCTGTGGTAAAGCAGCCTCCGGGATTCGGTGTTTTCGTGTTAAACTCAAAATATCTTCCGGTAAACGTATCTGTCCTGGAAATGATTATCTCAGTTTTGTCACGATCATTATTGATGGTAGTGTGTCCGGTCTCCGAATCCAAAGAAAGCTCCTGGATATCTCCGTTATAATCGGATCCTTTAAGCACCGGATATACATAGTATTCAGATTTTACATCAAAGGTATAGGTGCTGTTATAGGGAGACCTCAGATTTACATAATCGATCTCGTTAATGCTGTCTTTGGACACTTCATTGAGCTTTGCGTATGTAAGGAATGGGCCTGAGAATCTGGTTCCAACGCCCATTACCCATACGAGCATGGCAGCCAGAGCAGTAACCACTATAACTCCGGGTCTGTAAAGCCTTATCATGTCATGGGTCCGGAGGTAGAAATAAAGACCCGGCCCCACCAGAAGCACATAAGCAGACAGAATTGTCACATAAAACAAAGGTTCCGGGATCTTACTGAGATCACTCATATTCATAAGAGCCTGAATATCCCAGTAACGCTTGAGACTTCTCTCCGATGCCGCAACAGACAGCTTGTCCAGACGGTTCTGTCCCAGTATCGCCTTAAAAAGATCGTCCACATAGAACATCTGATCCGTTGCGAATCTCTGAATATCGCAAAAATCATAACCTGAGACAGCTATAGCTCCCGTCCCTTCCGTAACAGTAGAAATAATGGGGACACCGTCGGAATACATCACTTCTCTTCCTCGTGTAAGTGTCACGGCAGAAGCATTGAGATCAAGGATATTTTTATTGGATCCTCCGGAATACTGCTCTCCCATATTGAGCTTCATTTCTCCCGGCATGAGGGGCTCCCTCAGATAACCGTCAAAGTATGGCGCAAGAGCAAAATTTCCTTTTGCTCCTGTTCCCAAAACCAGGACTCCGCCACTTTTAACCCAGTCAATTATGGTTTCAGCCTCGATCTCCGTCATAAGATGAATGTTATAGTCGGAAATAAAAAGGACATCCAGCTGGTCAAGCTCTTTCTTGTCCTTCGGCAGATTTTCTGTGTCAAGAGTTACTGTTCTCGTGCGGAGGATACCGTTATTGATACCAACACCGCCAAGGTAGGTAAGGGTTTCGGGACTCTGGGAAATAAGGCCGATGATCAGTTCCGCGTCAGAGCCCGCCACATCCAGGCCCACTCGCCTTGAGCCAAGCAATTCTCCCTTGGAATCCTCCGCGGTCACCAGAATCTGATTCACTCCGGAACTGAGGGATACGGTAGCCGAAAGCACATCCTCGGATTCTCCTTCCACGGTCTTCCTGTATCTGTACTCATAAACACTGTTCTCAGACTCCACCATGTACACATGGATATAACCTGAAAAAGTCTTTTCGCTTGTATTTTCTATGGTAATGCTCAGGGGCAGAAATCTTCCGGCCTTGGCAGTATTCTGATACCCGTAGGTGACGGAAAGGTCAATGGTATCCGCTTTTGTTATCAGAGGAAATACCATCACCATGAAAAGCACGGCGCAAATAATCTTTATCTTTGAAAGCAGGCGTAACGAGAGCCTTACATTATCTTCTGTAGTCATAACCTCTTGAGTCATGATTGTGGGATTCAATATTTCTGGATTCAAAATTCTCTTTCCCTTCCTCAAAGTGGATCTTCAGCTTAACAGTAAAAACTGTTCCCGAAAGATCAGAAGATACCGAAACCGCACCATGATGCATGTCGGTAATGTTTTTAACGATAGCAAGTCCAAGTCCCGTTCCGCCGGGGCCGTTCTGAGTGGTACGACTGTGATCCGTTCTGTAAAATCTGTCAAAAATAAGCGGCAGTTCCTTTTCCGGAATCACATAACCGTAATTGACGATCTTGATGGTTACGATCTCTCTGTCGGCACGCAGATTCACCTTTACTCTCTTACCCTCTTTGCCGTACTTGATGGCGTTATTGATAAGATTGTCAAAAAGCCGGGCCAGAAGGTCACCGTCTGCTTCTATGATCTGGGATCCGGTATTGGAAACATAATCGTAGCTGAGCCCGTTCTTCGCGAAATTAGGATAACTTTCCTCCAGCAGCTGTGCCAGGAGCTTTACTATATCAACCTCTTTGATGTTCAGGTTCACTTTTCCGTAGGAAAGCTTGGTGAATCCGAAAAGCTCTTCGATAAGCTTCTGAAGTCTCTCCGATTTGTTGTAGGCTATATCCAGGTATTTCTGTCTCATTTCCGGAGAAATGCTGTTGTTCTTTCTGAGTAGTTCCAGATATCCGATAATTGATGTAAGAGGAGTTCTCAGATCATGAGCAACATTGGTGATAAGGTCTGTTTTTGACTGCTCCGAATTTCGCTCCTTCTCAATGAGATCCCTTATATCCTTCTCCATGCGGCTGATGTTTTCGGCAATCTCTGTCAGCTCTCCCTCACCTGTAACATCAAGCTTTGTGGTGAGATCCCCTTCCGAAATCTGCTGCACCGCATTGGCGATGGTCTCAATGTCTCTTGCGGTTTTCCTTTGCATCATCAAAAAGATAAAAGAAAAAACAGCTATTCCGAACAACACAAAAAGAAGGACACTTATCGTAGACCCGAAAGCAAAACGTTTCACTGTCTGCGAGTCGTTTCCCGTCTGATAAAGAAAACTTGTGATGGCTGTAATGTTGGTAACCAGAAAGACCTCAAGAACTGCGGTGATCACTGCCGAAACGCCTATATTTGCAATAATCTGCATCATGTAACCGCGCCCTGTACTGATCCTGCCGGTATTTTGTTTCTTTTCGTTATCCAAGGCTTTGTCTCACCTCTCAATGATTCTCTGCCATGGGTATACTACCGGGGACGGTTCTCGCAGTTGAGAACCGTCCCCGGTGGCAATCACAATTGAGGACCGTTCCCCATGACACCGATAGCACTCTACAAATAAAGCCGGAGGAACTCCTGCGTCTGCAGTGCTCCGTCCGGCTTAAAATCATTTTTCAATCTTATATCCAACGCCCCAAACGGTGGTAATGATCTTGTTTTCTCTGCTGTCTTCCTTCATCTTTCCGCGGAGACGACGGATATGGACCATAACTGTGTTATTGGCCTCATAAACCTTTTCGTTCCATACCTTCTCAAATATCTCATCTGTGGAGAATACCTTACCGGGATGAGAAGCCAGAAGGAAGAGTATATCAAACTCAATAGGTGTAAGCTTTATATCCTCTCCGTCGATGATAACCTTGTGATTATCCTTATTGATAGTCATGTTGCGGATGGTTATCTCATTGTTAGTGAACTGGTTGGCAGCGTTCGGATTTAACTGTGTATATCTGCGAAGCTGTGACTTCACTCTGGCTGTAAGCTCCAGAGGATTGAAGGGCTTAGTAACGTAATCGTCAGCTCCTCCGGTAAGACCCACGATCTTATCAAGGTCTGTGGACTTTGCTGAAAGCATGATTACAGGGATATTGGACTTTTCACGGATCTTCTTGCACATCTCGAGACCGTTCATGCCCGGCATCATGATATCAAGGAGTACCAGGTGGATCTCCTGCTCATCCAGAATCCTGAGTCCATCCTCGGCGTTATAGGCTTTGAACACCTTATATCCGTCACTTACCAGATAAATCTCAACAAGCTCGGCGATCTCCTTTTCATCATCTACTACAAGAATATTAATCTGTGGCATAACTACTCCTTTTACTTTTTGTCTTTACTTCTTAATATCTTTATGTTCTACTGGTTTGAATAATTTCTTTTCAGACTTTTTGCGGCCCTTCAGCTTTTTGCTCTGCTCCATGGCTTCTTTGCACTGAAGCTCCTGGGAATTTATCTGCTTGCGGCCTCTCAGGTCAGGGTGATGATACTCACCTTTCTCATCCATGATAGAGGCTTTAACATTATCCGCAAGTTCCAGATCCAGGATATGCTGAAGTCTGTTCTGAATGTCTTTGTCATGAACAGGGAACACAATCTCTATACGTCTGTCAAGGTTTCTCGGCATCCAGTCTGCACTTCCGAGATAATACTCCGGATCCCCGCCGTTTTCAAATCTGAAAATACGGGCATGCTCAAGGAAATATCCGACTATGGATCTCACACGTATATGATCGCTGAGTTTTGGTATGCCGGCTCTTAAGCAGCATATACCTCTGACTATAAGGTCTATCTCGACTCCTGCCTGACTGGCCTCATAAAGAGTTCCTATAACCTCAGGATCGCAGAGTGAGTTCATCTTTGCTGTTATTTTAGCAGGAAGCCCTTTCTTTGCGTTCTCTATTTCCTTACGTATTTTTTTCAATACCCATTTTCTGAGCCATAAAGGTGCCAGAATCAGTTCATTCCAGTTCTCGGGCTCAGAATATCCGGAGATCATGTTAAAGAAATTGGAAGCATCCTCTCCAAATTCGGGACGGCAGGTGAAGATACCGAGATCGGTATAAAGCTTGGCCGTGCTGTCATTATAGTTTCCGGTTGCAAGATGCACATATCTGCGGATTCCATCTTTTTCCCTGCGGACTACAAGAGCAATTTTACTGTGGGTCTTGAGTCCCACAAGTCCATAGATAACGTGAGCACCTGCTTTTTCCAGACGCTCTGCCCACTGGATATTGTTCTCTTCATCAAAACGGGCTTTAAGCTCTACGAGAGCAGTAACATCCTTGCCGTTTGCGGTTGCCTCCTCCAGAGCCTTTACTATGGGGGAATTACCCGACACTCTGTAAAGTGTGATCTTTATGGCCAGGGTTTCCGGATCCTTCGAGGCATCCTTAATAAGCCTTACAACCGAATCAAAGGTTTCATACGGTACGGTCTCAAAGATATCCTTCTGCCTGATGCATTTAAATATGGAATCCTCATTATCAAGAGCCGGTACCGGCTGAGGAACATACGGCGGAGTCTTCAGATGCTCAAAGCCTTCCACATTATAAAGCTTCATAAGGAAGGTGAGATCCAGAGGGCCGTTTATCCTGTAAACATCATTTTTGTTCTCAATGGCAAGCTCTTTACGGAGTACCTTGAGAAGCCGCCTATCTATGGTGTCCTCCACCTCGAGACGCACTACTTCGCCCCAGCGGCGCTGCTTAAGCTGTTTCTTTATCTCTTCAAGAAGATCCGTTGCCTCTTCTTCATCGATACTGAGGTCGGCATTTCTCATGATTCTGAACAAATGGGTAGAGACTATCTCGTAATTCGCAAACAGCAGTCCCATATTACGCTCTATGATCTCTTCCAGCAATATGAAGACCCTCTGCTTCTTTCCGTCTGCCAATGTTTCCTCAGGAAGCTCCACAAGACGCGGAAGAGTATTCGGCACCTGTACCATCGCAAACTCGAAGTTGTCCTGGGTGATGTCGAGGCCGGCTGCCTTTTTATGTTTCTTGCTGGTAATGCTCTTTCCCTTTACCTTCTTGGGTTTAACCAGAGCCGCAATATTCAGGGTTCTGTTAAGCACCAGCGGGAATGGCCTTGAGGAATCCACAGCAACCGGTGTAAGAACAGGATATACCTGCTCCTTAAAATACTTATCGATAAACCCGCCTTCCTCTTCAGTAAGCTTCTCATGCTCGGAGATGAGGTAAAGTCCCTGATTCCTGAGGGCAGGCAGTATGGACCTGTTGTAGGTTGAATACTGCAGGCTCATAAATCCCTGAACCTTTTCCGAGATGGCATCCAGCTGCTGCTGCGGTGTCATACCGGCTATATCCTTCTTCAGATATCCGGCATTGACCTGATCCTTGAGAGAAGCCACTCTGACGGTATAGAACTCATCCAGATTGGAGGCGGTAATGCTTAAAAATTTCAGTCTCTCAAACAAAGGCTCGTCATGATTCCTTGCCTCATAAAGACAACGGGCATCAAAGTCAAGCCAGCTTAATTCACGATTTGTGTAGTTACCCGGATCAAAAACATTTTTAGTATTAAATGCCATGGCAAACTCCCTTATCAGTAGTTACCGAGTATCCTTAATTCTGACACCTGATCCCCCATGCCGGAAATTGCATTGATAACATTTGGCATGTCAAGTCTTCCTTCGATATCAACAAAAAAGCGATACTCAAAGATGTGTTCCGGAATAGGACGGGATGAGATCATAGTCATATTGACATCATTGAAAATAAAGTTTCCGAGGATGTTGTACAGAGCTCCCGGCTCGTGCTGAGCTTCAAAGCAGAGGCTTATCCTCTTTGCCTTATCGGTGTAAACCTTGTCCTTTCCGATAACGAGAAATCTTGTGGTGTTTGTTTTCTGCTGGTTCACTGATCTCTGAAGAATGTTGAGACCGTAAAGCTCGGCAGATCTTTCCGAGGCTAATGCAGCTATAGTTGCATCTCCTTTATCTTTCACGTACTTGGCAGCAACCGCTGTATTGATAACCGGAACCGGCTTTATACCGGGATGGGCATCAAAAAAATCGCTGCACTGTCCCAATGCCTGAGGGTGGGAATATACTTCCTTAAGTCCCGAAACGGAAGCTCCCTCTACACCCATAAGTGCATGTTCTACCTTTAAATCTACTTCCTCTATTATAGCAAGTTCGGGATATTTTATCATCAGGTCAAAATTGTCAGAAACCACGCCATGGCTTGAATTTTCGATAGGGATCACTGCATAGTCGGCTTTCCCCGCTCTCACCATGTCCGCTGCGTCCTTCCAGGTATGAACGCTTTCTATGTCATAATCTGTACCGAAACATTTGAATGCCGCAAGCTGGGCATAGGCACCTTCCACACCCTGATATACAGCCTTCTTTCCTGTCTTATCTATCTCGCTGATTTTCGAAAAACCGGAATCAAAGTTCTTTCCGTGCTGAGTCATGATACCGAACTGAAGTCTCCGGGAAATGGTCATCATCTGACGATACAGTTCCTTAATTGCCTTCTTGTCAAAATCACTTTCCAGATAAGACGCTACCGAATCCAGCTTCTGCTGTTCTCTCGCAGGATCAAAAACTGCTTTTCCGCTGTTGATCTTTACTTCAGCAACCCTGGCACAGAGATCCATACGTTTCTTGTAAAGCAGGGTAATGTCTCTGTCTATGGTGTCAAGCTGATCCCTGATATCCAGAAGTGTCTCTTTGTTTTCCATGTGTCGGTCCCTTTCAGTCTCTGAATTATGTCTTTAAGCTTCTTTTGCTTTCAATTCCTTTATGCCCTCTATAACCTTGTCTCTGGCATAGCTTCCGATATGATTTCTTTCTTCTTCCGTAAGCTCACTCATAAGTATCGGCTCTCCGATCTTTACCTTAACGTGCTGAGGATGAATAAAAGGAAAATGGGATTCCAAAACTTCTCTGGTGTGTATCATTGAAATCGGCACTATCTTGCAGCCGGCCTTTTCTGCGATCTTGAAGGAGCCTTCCTTGAACGGCAGCATTTCTTCCTCCGTCTCACTATGAGAACGTGTTCCTTCGGGATAAATGTAAATGGAGATCCCGGCTTTCACGTACTTTATTGCTGTAAGAATAACCTTAAGGGACTGCCTGAGATCGTTTCTGTCTATCATGAGACAGCCTGCATAGTCCATCCATCTTGCCAGAGGCTTAATCTTCTGCATCTCTATCTTTGCAACAAAACCTGTAGGTCTGTCTACAAGTGTGTAGCCTATGACCACGTCAAAATAGGAGCGGTGATTACCCACAAACATAACTCCCTCTTCCTTTGGAATGTTTGTAAGGTTCTCCATTCCTTCAACATCATAAGTAACCTTGCAGGAATTCAGAATGTTGCGAAACAACACCTGCACCTTATTAAGGGTTGCAAGAGATCTTTCTCTTCTGTCCTCAACTTTTTCTATTTTTTTGGCATTAAAAATATCACCGATTGTGAAGAAAAAGATTAAATGCGCTAATGCAAGTATTGTGTAAATCATGAATTCCTCCTGAATCTTGACTCTTCTTCATGAAGAGCTTAAATCAATGCCCTTAATGCAAATAAATATATTTGATTTAGGGAAGGTATAACGTTATCCGGGAACATGGATTTTTTCTCAAAGAACGTCCGAGAAATGCGGGCGTACCCGTTTAAAGAATCCGAGTCCCATGAAAAATATGATGAGGGTAACAGCCCAAAAGTAAATGCTCAGTGTGGGTCTCATCCAGAACGGATCCCCTGTCAGCATTGAATCACGGTACCCTGCAACGATGTAGTAAAACGGGTTAAGCTTAAGTACTGTTCCGACCCAGGGTGCACGGCTTGTGAATAATGTCTCATCATACATAATGGGGCACATCCAGATGCCGAACTGAAGCATTATCCCTACTATCTGCTGCATGTCCTTAAAGAAGACATTAACAGCACTTGTAAGATAACCAAGTCCCAATGCCAGAACGGAAGCCGCAAAGCTGTAGTATAGGATCTGTATCCAGCTTGGCTGCGGCATCTTTCCGGAGATCAGGTACGCCGCCACCATAATGACAATAAAGCAAAGGTGTACAAAAAAACAGGATGCCAGCTTTATGATGGGCAAAAGTTCCACAGGGAATACAACCTTCTTCACGAGATAGCTGTACTCATGAAGTATTCCTGTTATGGTGTTCATGGCTTCACTGAAGTAAAACCAGGGAACAAGGCCGGGAATCAGCCAGATTACGTAGCTTGTGTTGGGAACCGGAGGCGCCGATTTGAAGCCGTAGGGTCCGAAAATAAAAGCATAGATAGCTACCGTAACGAGAGGCTGGACAAACATCCAGATGATCCCGAAATAGGATCCAACAAATCTCTTTCGGAAATCTGACTTTGCGAGATCCAGGATCATCCTCCTTCTCCCGATGATATCCCTTATCAGTTGTTTTAAATATTTCATATATTTACAAGGGCTCTGTAATAAGCCTCTTTATAACTCCTCGAAAAATATTAATAACTCATTATACCACTTTTTTGAGGTATTTCCTAATATTACAGGTTTATAAACAGATGGTTTTCATTATTGTATCATTTATCTTTTTTATCATCCTGTTTTGAAATTTTCCTACTGTGTTTTCATAAATCCAGGCTATTACAAAGAGGGCTGTAAAGGTGGTGATCGCCAAAATAATGAACTCTTTGCTGTAGGATATACGGTTCACCATCAGTATATAAAGGTGAAGTGAAAAGCATGTTATGAGCGGAAAGTGAATAAGGTAAATTGAGAAGTTAGAGGGAGCCAATGTTCTCAAAGGCTTTATCTCCAAAGCTTTTTGTAATGCGGGCGAATGTATTATGCCCAGTATCAGGAAAAAGCTGAAGCCTATTACCCAGTACATGTTCCAGATGAAGTATTTACTCATTTCCGGAAAATGTGCATGTATATAAGGAAACAGGATATTGGTGAGTCCTCCGGCATCCAGAAATACAGGCACTATCGCAACAGGCAGGAACATGAAGTTGTTGCCTTTCTGTATATGTTCATTAATCCGCATCAGCACTACACCCATGAGCACCAGATGAAAGTGGAAGAAGTTTGGCTCCGGGAGATGAAAAAAACTGTAGATCATACAAAGAAGACAGATAATGTCATAAATAATAACTGCCGCCGCTGATCCGGATGATGCTTTCTTTTCTATGAGTTCCCTTACAAAATTATATAAAAAGATAAAACAGGTTCCGAAAAAGATGTACTTCATCATCCATAATGGGCCATTCAGTTCGCCGCTCATGGTCAGTGAGGCAGTGATGAGCCCGCTTAAGGTTGGCGCATGATTGTAGAAAGTGCCTATCCAGCTGTTATTCAGAAGTTGACTGGAAATGACAGTTGGAAATCCGATGGTGTAGTAAATCACAAACGAAATAAGATTTATAAAGAAAAACGGAATCACAAACCTGATATATCTTGTGATAAACTGTACAAGCAGGTCTTTCAAAGACGATATCTTTTTATGTGCCGCCAGGTACCCTGCCAGCATACAGAACCCGTAAAGCGCCAGATTTGAATCCACCAGTATGGAAAGCGGCGGAAGAAAAAGCGCCTGGAGCTCCGGACGAAGATCCGGCTTAATCTCACACATTGTCCAGAAAGCTCCCGTAAAGTGAGTCCAGAAAATAATAAGACAAAAGATATATTTCAATGAATCAAGATAGTAAAGCCTCTTTGAAGCTGATTTCTCTGACATAAAAACCCCATAAAATGTTATTCGTTTTATTTAAAGCCATATCCAATCTGCTTTTTATTAAATAACTCTACTAAAAACGTATAAAAATCTCAAGAAACAACTATTACGAGACGACATCGAAATGTAGGAAAATGCAAGGGATGGGGGCCAAGGCTTGCGAGTTGAGAGCACATTGGGAGTGGTTTGTCCGTATCGGGCGCACGTCAGTGCGAACAAGACGGACAAACCGCTCACGATGTGCTATCAATCGAGTGGGCCGGCACACATCCCTTGCATTTTCCGGACGGGATATAATAGTTCAATTGACACCCCTAATATGATATGCTTTGGTTGTTTAGAAGATTTTTGGAATTCAGGGGGCGCACATCAGATGCTTAAGCTTCATAAGATATATTTTCTGACAATCCTTATTATGGGCATGATCTTTACGGCGGTGCTCCCGCCTCTTTCGGCCCCGGATGAAGTGCTGCATTTCGTCGGAGCTTATGAACTTTCAAATAAGCTGATGCTTAAGCCCGCAAGGGATACGGATGGAAATGTCATCATCCGAAAGGAAGACGAATACATAGTAAACTGGCCCGGAGACAATGACTGGAATAAAGCAACGGTTATCGGCCAGACACTGGACGCTTCAGTTTACAAGGAAATACATGATTATGGTTTCTTCGGCGTGAGAGAAGAAGGAGAAAGCATTACCCTGCAGCAGCCTGTGGCAACAACTCCACTTGCATATCTTATGCCGGCCCTGGGGATCACACTGGCAAGGTTTGTAAATCTCAGCGCTTTTGGACTTCTGTTTTTGGGAAGGTTTATGAACCTCTTACTTTTCTCAGTTCTCGGAGCGCTTTCCGTGAAAAGGACTCCCGTCGGAAAGAAGGTGTTTTTTGCCGTATCCCTTTTTCCCATGGCACTTGAAATTGCGGGAAGCTACAGCTATGACTCCTACATCATGGCGCTGAGCTTTTACCTTACAGCGGTGATTCTTGACCACGCTGTCGGAAGTGAGAATCGTATGATAACAATCAGGGACATCGTGGAGATGGGGCTTCTTGCGGTGCTTCTGTCTCCCTGCAAGATGATATACTCAACGCTTTTTGCATTATGCCTCATGATTCCGATAAAAAAGTGGAAGAAGCCGAGCTTTGTGAGATGGGGTATGACAGTTTTGCTTATCGGAGCATTGATAATCGGCTCCATCGTGCTTGTGAATCTCCGTGAAGTGCTTCGTTATATCAATGCTTCCGGCGTGACCCAGGCACCGGAGCTAACTTCTTCAGGAGAAGTAAACACTGTAAAGCTTCATGATCTTTCGGAGCTCCTCCGGGATAAAACTTTGGTGTTCCGCATCATCAGAAATACCTTCCAGATTCTTGGCACCCAATATCTGGGCACCACAGTCGGTATGTGGCTTGGAGCTTTTGACAGAGGCCTGATAACACCTACACCTTTCCTTTTTGTATTCTGGATAGGCGCGATACTCACCGGAGCATATGACCATGATGAACCGGTTCCGGAAATATGGAAAAGAATTATCATGGCAGGAACCGTTGTTTTCCTGACCTTTATACTGCTCACCAGCATGCTGCTATCCTACACCCCGGCAGACACCTTCTACATCTTAGGAGTCCAGGGAAGGTACTTCCTCCCCTACCTGCCAGTGTTGCTGCTTTGCTTCCGGGCAAAGTGGATCAGGAATTTGGCAGAAAAATCCAGTAAGACATTGAAGATAAATAGCGGAACTGCAACGAATGCTATAGTATCCGTACCTAACCTTTTCCTCCTGTTGGAAATCCTGATGGATGGAATAGTGCTTGTAGGATGCTACCAGACTGTCGTTTCAAGAATGCTGTAGTCAGATAACCACTCATCCACGATATAAATAAATAGTCACGAGAGACACTTTGAAGGTGTCTCTTTGACTCAAATCATGCTTTTTCCAAAAGAGGTCATCTATCTCCTAGTGCCTCTTTGACTCAAATTATGTAAAATTCCAAAGCAAGTCAACGATTGTGAAGTATCATCATGACCGCAATTATTAAAATCCTGCTATTGAGTCAAAAATATAAAGCTCCCATATTGACTACAAATCTGCAAACATTAGATATGAGTCAATATGGGAGCTTAATATTGTTGACCTCAATTCCGGATATCTTCTTGAGGGTCAAATATCCCAAATATTTTTAAATGGGACTATTTCCCTCGTATCCTGCTCTTTATTCTGTCAATCATGATGCCCACGAGCATCGGTACCAGCACCGGCACCACCAGATAAAGCACCCACCACTGCTGAGATAAAGGCGAAGGATACTGAGACAGATCCATACCCGGATCCCTGTAATATAATTTCCTGAGCAGCATATCAAGCATCTTGAAAACAAAGATGTGGAGTGCCATGATATCGAAGCTGTATTTACCTGCAGCTGCAAGAAGCGCCGCTACAGGATTCGGTCCCTTCGTAAACAGCGGGCAGAGTTTTAGCTTACTGTCTTCCGGAAGCTTATCATTGACCTCTACTCTCTCAACAAGCTTTGAAAGCATAATGGTGAAGAGTATTCCGAGAACTCCGCCAACATAGTACCAGCACCCAAAGATATCCTGGCTTGCAAGATCGAACCATATTCCCGCATCTATGAATTTATTGAAGATGAAATAGATCAATACCACTGCCGGAATCATTATGGGCCAGCCAAGCTTGTCCTGCCAGTTCGGAAGGTATTTCTTCATGAAATATCCGAAAGCAAAAAACGGCTCTATCACAAAAGCAAGCTCCATATGATAGAGAATGTTAATGCCCTTATCAACCGCATAGAGTCCTACAATAAGGCATAAGAGAGACATCACAACTATACTTATGTTTTTAAATGTCCGATATTCCTGTGATACAGCTTTTTTACGTATATTGGCTAAATCCACAAGCTTTTTTACATCCATGCCTCCGGTCTTTAGATCCGATGCGGATTTCACATTGGATAACTCCTCATCATCTCTGAGACTCTTTTCATCTGCAGCGGCAGCTGCTGTGAAAGCACCGGAAATCTTATTTGAAAGATATATAACTCCGGCAAAAAGCACCGAACCCAAAAGCCACAGAGGCACAAACCACATGGGGCCCGAATAAAGCTCAGGTCTTTCAAGAACCATACTGCCCATGATGGATCTCAGATACTCAGGTCCGTCATAAATCACTGAACCGGGTGTCATTAGACCGTGTACCACACAGAAGTTGTGGGTAATTGCAAAGAAAATGCAGTACAGCATGTACCTTCCCCAGGTTCCCTTTATACGTTTCCCAAAATACCTGAAAGGATCCCGTCCATACTTTTCTTCATTGAAAAAGTATCCCGTAACAAAAAAGAACAGAGCCAGATGAAAAAGATATACTATGGCTCCGCCAACCTTTCCGGTGTGACCGAAAACGATAAACACTATTCCAAAGCCCTTAAATATATCCCATAAAAGATATCTTTGTTTCTCGCCCTTAACTGATGTCATTTCCTTCACCCTGTTCTGATGTCCCGTTTTATTTTGCCGGCTTTTCATCTTCAAGTCTTTCATGAGCCTTCACTGAAGAGACTCCCCGATCATCTGAGGATCTCAATGTTTTATCATCCATTTCATTCTTTTCTTTAAGCGCCAGCTCCTGAACCAGATTCCTGAGCTTGTCCTCCAGAGAACTCACCCTCATACTCATGGAAAAAAGTCTCATGATCAGGATAAATATCATGAAGAGGAACAGGAAATTGGCAGTGCTGTAAATACCCAGAAGTCCTGCCAGGGCATCCGGCACCACAGGAAATACCGCGAACACTACGAACATGAATACCAAAAGAATCCAGAATATAGAATCCTCAATATTCAGTTTTGCCTTGTGTATCCTGTTAAGGACCACTGTCAATGTTCCGACAGATGCGACCACCAGTACAGCTCTGAAAAGCGGTGTCATCATAATACTGTTTCTCCTCAAAAATAGTTGTTTAGAAATCAATTTCCCCAATAGTGTTTATTCATAGTAAGCTTCAATATGGTTTTCTTTGAAAGCTTCTTATAGTTCCTTCCCAACCTGAAACCTATATACTTGCATCCGGAAACCCAAATGAGTCTAACCACCGAAAAAAGCTTTCCTTTTTTCATAAGTGCAGCCGCATTACCCTTTACCAGTTTAATGCCTTCGCCCTCTGACTTGAGGCCTCCGAATACCTCCGGATGATCCGCCTGAGAAACTCCCAGATCAAAGTTTCTTCTCAGCTGCTGCATGCCGGTGTAATTATGTGCATGAAAAACCGCTGCTTCGGCACAGTAGGCACTGGCGTAACCTGCTTTAAGCATCCTGCAGCAGTAGATCATATCCTCATTAAAGATAGTATGGTCAATAAATCCACCAAGCCTGTCGAAAATATCCCTTCTGTAAAGACAGCATACATTGGACTCAAAATAGGTCTTGATGCCAAGCCGCGGCAGATCCTCAATGGTTTTTACGAAAGATTGTGCCGGATAATTAAAGTTCCTTGAATACTTTTCATCCTCTGAGCTCTCTCCCGTCGCAAGCTGCCTTCCGTAAACCGCCCCGATTTCCTTATCCTGTGATGATTCCATCATCTTCACAAGATTCTCCACCAGATGTTCGTCCTTCGGCACAGCATCATCTGTCATCATAAGGAAATAATCCGCCCGTGATTTGGAAACTCCGAGATTTCTGGTGGCGCCATGATCAAACTCCATAGCCGAAATATCTGTCACGGAGACATTCTCATAATCCTGAAGGAGACTTCGGTCCAGGAATTTTTCTTCTGTGTTAACTATGATCACGCGGTTCACAGGATAAGTCTGTTTTTGGAGCATTTCCTGCTGCCTTATGAACTTGGATCCCGGTTTGTAGGTCGGGATGATAACATCAACTGTTTTCATTGATTTTCCTCACCGAAACTATTGTATACAGTGTAAAGATAACCGTAAGGAGTGACATCAGCATAACATAGTTAAGAGCGCCGCCAAACATTCCCTGATTTCTCACCATGGGGCCTGCCGTTAATATCGCCACCGCAGCCGTCATCACATAACCTATAAATATCTGAAGCTGTTTCCGGACGGTCACAAGAATATAGTACATAACATTGGCAAAGGCATAAAGTGAGCCGCCAACTATGAGAAGTGCAAATGTCATAAATTCTGACACCAGCTTTCCATCAGCGGAAGGTCCCAGGAGAAATTCGAATATTCCAAGCCCGAAACGTCCGAATATAAAGGTCAGGATCAAAATCAAAATACTAAGGACCGCAACCGCCTTTACCATGTAAATACAAGTCCGGTCAAAGGCCCTCTTATTGTTCTCGCTGTAGAAGGTCGCCAGTTTTGTAAGCATTGGCCTGATAAGAAAATTCGCGATGAGATAAATAAATGATGTGGGCATGAAAAGTACGTTAAAGTACCCCGAAGCCGCATCTGAAAGCTCGGCGTCAATGGCATACTTCGAGGCCGAGAAAATGTAAAAATCCACAAAAACGCTAAGGAACAAAAGAGCTGTTGAGGATATGAGCTCGTAGGATTTTTTGAATTCACGCTCTGATGGAGCGAGTCCCTTTCCGAGAACTCTCACGGCAAAAAGTTTTGTTCCCATAATCTGCATCACATCTGCTGCAGCAACCGCAATCAGAAGATTTCCGGACACAAGCAGCACAAGAAGCAATGTCAGAACAGAAAGACTTGTTCTGAACGCAAGGGACTGTCCTGTACGGTACAGCTTATCCTGTCGCTGAAGCTCTGACTCATAAACATCGGCATAACCATCTATGATTTTATATACGGATAGCAAAACAAGGATCATCGACTTATGGATATCATAATTTCCTTCCATCATCTGTATGACGACGAACAAAAGGCTTCCCAAAAAAGCCAGAAGCGATGTGATCCGCCTGGTAAGAAGATAATCCGAGAAGCTGAACTGTCTTTTCATATCCGTTATATGAAACGGTCTGATGCCGAAGTAGGAAATGATGAACATCTGCTGCCCAAGGGTTGAGAAGCCGAAACCGAATATTCCTCCCTCTGAAGGTCCTGCAATACGTATCACCGCAAAGGCGAGAACTATGGAAGCCATTGCATAGATAAGACTTCCTAACGCATTCCATATAAAATCTCTGTTGGATTCAATAATGATATTTTTCATGAATCTTACCTGCTGCTCTGTATGACCAGTATGGATATGAGCATCCTTGCCATATATTTCATTGCGTTCATAGGCTTCAGATATGATTCCCCTGCAAGCCTGTCATCTATAGTCACGGGAGCTTCGGTAACCTTTGCACCCTTTTTGATCAAAAATGAAATGGTATCCGGTTCCGGCCCGTAATTCAGCCTGTTGGCAAAGCTGTCGATAACGCGTCCGCTGTACATCCTTAATCCGCAGGTGGGATCGGTTATGGTCTTTCCGGTGGTGATCTTGATAGCCACTGAAATGAGTCTCGAGCCTATCTCACGCATGGAGCCACCCTTTTTCTTTACAAGAAAGCGGGAACCCTGGACAATGTCATAATCCCCTTCTTTCATCTTCTCATACAGTGTTTCTATATCTTCGGCACGATGCTGCCCGTCTCCGTCAAACTGAACGGCGTAGCTGTAGCCCTTCCTGTAGGCATATTTCATACCTGTCTGGAAGCAGCCCGCAAGTCCGAGATTGGCAGGAAGGGATATATAGTTATAATGCTCCCGTTCACAAAGCTCCACAGTACCGTCGGTTGAACCGTCGGAAATGATGATGTAATCCATGGGAAACTTCTGCGCCCTGATGTCTGCCACAACCTTCGGAAGATTCTCCGCTTCATTATAGGCAGGTATGACCAAAAGCACTTTTTCTCTATTTGAATTTTCCTTTAATGCTTCCGCCATACAGATCTCCATTCCGCCGCAATTGACCTGCAGCACATATAGCATTGAAAAGTATTTTTCACATTAATCTCCATTCTGCCTTCAAGCTGCGGCACAAATAGTGATGGAATATATTTTTCACACTACATCTTTATTTCCATATATTTTCTGGTCATAAAGCCGCATTTTTGTTTTGGAAGTTCTTCCATCTTCTCCCCGTCAAAAATCCGCATATGATTCTTTATCATGGGAACGCCTGAAAGCTCCGTAAAGGCTACGCCTCCGGAGAATCGGGGATTACATTCAACAAAATAATAAACTCCTGAGCCCTCACCGCGGATAAACTCGAAGTTAACGCAGCCCGTGATACCGGCGCGCTCAGCTATCCTGCAGCATACATCCTGAAGAACCTCATCCTCCATTATCCTTACGCTGAGTCCCGCACCGTTTGCCGTACGGAGAAGCTCTTCTCTCGGTACCGCCCTGCAGTTTCCTTTGGTATCGCGAAGGATGTCCACGGTGATAACATTACCCTTTATCATAGGCTGAACGATGTATCTGGTAAGATTTGTATCATTCAGCTTTTCGGGATCGATGATGTTTGAAAATGCAAAGCCCAGCTGATCCTCATGGTAGATTCGGTAAAGTCCGCCGGAGCTTCTTCCGTCCACAGGCTTAAGGATAAGTGGATAAGTAACCTGCTCAAAATCCACTTCCTCAGCAAGCTTTGTGGGAATGATCCTGACAGCACCCTTTACCTCAGGCTCCTCTATCTCATTAAGAACACCTTCAACCAGACGGCTCATGAGGTACTTGTCTCTCAGTACCTCGATGGCTTCTTTCGAAGACATGCAGATGGTTACCTTTTCGTTTTCCAGTTCTTCTCTGTGGCGGTTAAGTACGTCAATCTCCACATCGATGAGTGGAAGGATGCGGTCCACATGCTCCTCTTCACATACCTTTTTTATAAAGGAAATGTAGGCTTCTTCATCACTTGCGTAGGGTGCTTTGTAAAACATGTCCACATCAAGGGAGGCTGCAACCCACTCTTTATCATATATGTCGCTGCCCACTACCTTATAGCCCATCTCATGAAGACTTCTTATAACCGCGTCCGCGGAAAAGGAGCCGATGGCTGTGACCAGCGCTGTTCTTTGTTCGTTCATTTTGTTCTCCTCAGTTAAGTATCATCATGCAGATACGGTCCACATCCTCAAGGCTCAGATCCGGATAGATCGGAAGTGTAAGTATCTCAAGAGATGCGAGAAGCGCCCGGGGAGTATCATTAACATCATACTGATCCTTGTAGCAGCCGTAGGCATTGATGCATGGGTAGAAATACTTACGGGCGTTAACATTACCACCCTTAAGAGCTTTCCAGACCTCGTCTCTGGATTTTCCGAACTCGTGGAAACGCACCGGCATGTAGGCATAATTCGGCTTAAGGTCCGGATTTTCCTCAGGAAGTATGATTCCGGGAACGCCGCTGAGATTCTCCATATATCTCTCAAATACTGTCTTACGTTTTTCGATATACTCCGAAACATGGCGGAGATTGCAAAGCCCCATGGCGGCGGCAAACTCATTCATCTTGCCGTTACCTCCTACGGAAGCCACTTCCTCCTGGCCGAGGATTCCGAAGTTTTTAAGCTCATAGAGCTTGGCCATGAGCTTCTCGTTATTTTCTCCTGTTGTAACAGCGCCGCCTTCAATAGAATTGAAAACCTTAGTGGCATGGAAGGAAAACATTGAAGCGTCCCCGAAGGTACCGATTCCCTTTCCCTTATACTCCTCACCAAATGTGTGGGCAGCATCATAAAGAACCTTGAGGTGATGCCTGTCTGCAATTTCCTGTATCTTTTCCACGTCACAGACATTACCGTAAACATGCACGGGAACTATGGCAGAGGTTTTTTCGGTTATAAGGGACTCCAGCTTATCTGTATCGATGGTATAGTCCTTTAAACTAATGTCACAAAAGACCGGCTTCAGCCCGTTTCTTACGATGGCATGTGTTGTGGACGCAAAAGAAAAAGGAGTGGTAATGACCTCTCCGGAAAGCTCCATGGCCTGAATCAGGAACTCAAGGGCGCTGTGGCCATTGACAAAAAGCTGCAGGGAACCAACCTTAAGATACTTCGTAAGTTCTTCCCTGAGCTCTTCGTGATACTTACCCATATTGGTAAGCCATGCAGAATCCCATATATCCCTCAGCATCTGAGTGTATTCATCCAGAGGAGGGAGGCTTGCCTTAGTTACATTTATGATATTTTTTTCTATATCTGACATTTTATCTCCAAAAATTTATTCCTTATCATAGTTTTCTTCCGAAATATTTATAAAAAATAGATAAGGTTTGTTGCCAATACTTTACGATTTTATAATATGCCCTATAAAAAGTAAATCCCGTCTAGCACTTTCCAAAAGCTTGTGTTAAAGTGTATGCGTGCATTTTTTAATAAGGAAATAGTTTCCATATTTTTGGAGGATAAAAAATGATTAGTATGAAACGTACTGTCGCTATCCTTGCAGCAGCTGCCATGATGGTTCAGCCCATGTCTGTACTTGCTGCAACCCCCGGCGACAATCTCGTCCCTCAGTTTGAAATTGCAGATGACACCACGACAAACTCATCCGTAATCACCACCAATGCTGTCACAGCAGCAGATCCTGCTGTAACCTCAGACCAGGTTATAGACCAGAGTCAGACAGGAGTAATTGTTCAGGACTCTTCTGCAGGAAGCATTACACCGGGTGCAGTTGAAGGGCCCACAGGTGACGGCGCAGTTATTTCTGCGGATCCGCAGACAACCACTGAAAGTACCGGAACACCTGAGAATACCGAAACAGTTACAGGAAATACACTTCCTGCAGCCACAACAACTCAGTCAACAGGATCATTTGCCGATAATAGTGGAGCAAGCTCAAGCTCAAAAACACTTCCTGTTGTAGATCCTACAGATGTTGAAGGCATCCGTTACAACTACATGACAACCCCTAACGAAGGAAACATGGAGGCAGATCCTGTTCTGAACCTTGTACCGATGGGTTCTTACTTCATCTATGACGGATCAGGAAAGCGCCTCGACTGGGGAACCACTTCCAAGAATGATTCCTTCGCATATTCTTCAATCGGTTTCACAAGCTTCATGCTTGAGCATGCAAATGTAGGAAGATGGTACTACAGAACCTACTCCAATGGCACAGGCTGGGGCCCATGGGCAACCTCAAAGGAGGCTACACCTAACCAGGGTATCATTTCCGCAATGCAGATCCGTGTAAAGGGTTATACACACAACCTCGGTGATCTTTACTACAGAGCACTTCTTAATGACGGTACTGTTACTGACTGGGCTAAGGAAGGTCAGGCAGTAGGTTCCATCGGTGATGACCGCTATATCGTAGGTATCAAGCTTGCTCTTTGGAAGAAGGGCGTTCAGTTCTTTGATTCAACAGAGAAGCCTATGACTAATGCTTCTAACGAAGGTGTTTACCATACCTCATCAGGCACTATTTATGTAACAGCTGATGGTCGTTCCTATACAGGATGGGGCTTTGACAGTGATTCCAACCAGTACTACTTCAACGATGGTGTTGCGGTAACAGGATGGAATGTGGTCAACGGCTACAACATTTACTTTGATGAGAACGGTGTAGCTCTTAAGGATCTTTCAGAAGTTATGGGTGCACCGGGAGCTTATGCATTGAGAATCAACAAGGCAACCAGAACCATGTACGTTCTTGCACAGGATTCTACAGGAAACTTCACAATTCCTTACAAGACACTCATGGTAACAGTTGGTGATGATACTCCTATCGGTTCCTTCAGCATCTATGAGAAGTACAGATGGCACTTCATGCACACAGACTGCTACTGCCAGTTCCTTTCAAGATTTAAGGGTCACTACCTGCTTCACTCACTGCTTTACTCAAGACCTGACTACAACACAATGGATGCCATCTACTACAACTACATGGATGACTCAATGTCCGGAGGATGTATCCGTCTCCGTGCTGTAGACTGTGCTTGGATCTACAACAACTGTCCAAACGGCACAACCGTTACAGTTTACAATGACAAGTGGGACAAGGGTCCTATCGAGAAGGATGCCATCCAGCAGGCTATCCCGAGAAACCAGACCTTCGATCCTACAGATCCTTTAGTAACAGCTGCTCAGGACGCTGCAGCCAAGGCTGCTGCTGAAGCTGCTGCCGCTGCCGCTGCCAGTGAGACTGGCGGAGAGCCACAGTAAAATAAAAGTTTCAATTAATCCAAAAGAGGTTTGTCGCATGAATGCGGCAAACCTCTTTTTTGCTTCAAAATTCCAAACAAACAGCATCACAGCCCATTCTTTGAACATAAAAAGCAGCTGTGGTTTCCCACAACTGCTTTCACAATTCATTTCCCTTGGCCTTTATTCTACGGGATCATCACTAGCTTCTGCCACCTTCCATCCTACGAGCTTCCTTGACTGTGAATCAAACGAAACACCAATCTTGTAGAGCTTTCTTCCGTCAGCAATATACGGCAATGCATACTCCTTGGTATCTATTTGTGCAAGTGCAGACTCTGCCGTATCATCCCTCTTGAATTCAAACAAGTAAATGTAGTCCTCTGTCTGAATACATAGATCAATGCGTCCATCATAAATCTGTCTCTCGCAGTCAACATACTTCCCAAGCAATATGACAAGCAGATAGACTACTGACTGAAAATAATGCTCAAAAGGATCATCTTCTCGTGTATAGGTGATGCTGGCAAACAATCCCGACAGCACATCCCTGATTTTATCCAATTGTCCGCTTTCTATGTATTCATCTAAAGTAAAGATATCTAGACCGTTTCCGGATGTTGCTTTTGGCACATAATATTTCAAAAGGCTATCGACAAAGCCATATTTCACTTCATCATTCGGGAAGCATAATGTATATCTTCTGCGCCTTTTATCAAAATCAGCTATTGTAAGATATCCCGTCTGATAGAGAAGAGGAATAAGATCCAATGTATCTCCCGTATAATCCTTCAGGGTCGCTTCGTCTGCATAAATTGTTCTGTTTGTGAACTTCCGGACATCAAATCTGCTTTCCTTTATTTTACTTAAAAGAAATGTCGGTGTCCCTGTTTCAAACCAGTAAGAACCAAACTCTTTTGAGAAAAATGCATTCAACAGACTAAAGGGATTATAAACACCCTCAGAGAATGGATAAAACCGATAACCATCATATTGTTTTTTGATAGCATCCAGACACTCATCAATACTTAGGCCATGACAATCCGCCAACATTTGTAATTCCCGGTCGAAAAAGTTCGTTATCTCACTATCAGTAATTCCACATAACGCAGCATATTCTTTGTCCATGGAAATATCTTTGAGTTGATTAAGGTCACTGAAAATGCTGACTTTATGGAATTTAGTAACGCCGGTAATAAAGATAAACTGAATTGATTCATCGGCTTTCTTCAATCTGCTGAAGAAGCCTTTGAATACCTCTTTGATATGATTCTGCAATTCCGGGTTATTTATCGTGTCCAATAACGGCTTATCATATTCATCGATCAGAACTACGCTTCTCAACCCGGTCTTTTCAGCAGCCAGTTCCATGACTTTTTGGAAACGATCCCCCAGGGTTCGGTCTTTATATTGTTCACCATAAATTGCTTCCCAATCCGAAAGCATTCCATCAAGAACTGTTTCAATAGGGGTCTGTAAATAGTTGTCACCATTAAAGTCCAGATAAAATACGGGATATCTTTTCCAGGCCTCTGCATTATCCTTCTCCAGCTCTTCTATTGCAAGTCCCTTAAATAATTCCTTCTTCCCCTCCCAATATGCCTTCATAGCAGAAAGCAAAAGACTCTTTCCGAATCTCCTGGGTCTAGACAAAAAATAAGGAACATTATTATGAGCCAGTTTGTAGATATATTCTGTCTTGTCAACATAAAGGAAATTATCAGTCCTTAGTTTCTCAAATCCCTGTATACCTACAGGCAGTTTTCTGATAAATTCTCCCATGGTCCAGCGCTCCTTTATGATTCAAACACTCGTCTTGATAACAGTATACTAAATACCATAATTATAGTAAACGCATAGCGATTCCCCCTACATCAATTAAGTTGAATAAAAAAACAGGGCCTCTGTCCCGTAATCGAAACAGAGGTCCTGTTTTGAAAAGAAGGTATATTGATATTCAGAATGCTCTGAACATATCATCATGCCTTAAATCGTCTTGCAATAATTTCCTGATACCATTATTCAGTATCTATCAATATGTCCACTCGCTTGTCGCAGGCATTCCCATGGACATTGTAGGATCCATCTGAAGTCCGTAAATGATGTAGGTAAGTCCTTCTGCATTCTTATTGAATGGAATGTTAAGCACACCATTAGCTAAGCACGGAACTACTACGCTTGTTCCATCACTGAACATAACAGTGTAAGACTGACCTGCTGCTACGCTTGCTGCCACAGGAACATCAACTGTATCAGTAACCGCTGTAAGGAACATGCTCTTGAAGTCTACCACTCCGGTACCCATTATGTTATTTGTTCCCAGAGTACTTACATTGTTTGCCGAGAAATTGTTGAGAGCTGTTATGGTATCTACCGGTGTAAGAACATCAGCTACATTCTGAACCATATCTGCTCCGCCAAGATTCAAAGCATGCACCTGAAGTCCCTGTATTGCCTGCATGGTTGCAGCCGCATTAGGATCAGAATAATTTCCAACTGACCAGTTCTGTACGCCGGTTGTGCCGGTTGTATCATCTGACTCATGCTTCTTACTGTTGTCACTGCTGGTTAAAGTAGCCGGAATATTCGAATTGCTTGTAGTGGCCTGAACATCATTCTGAATCTTCTTCAGGGTTACACCGATATCAACACCGCCGCCTCTTGGAACAGTAAGGAGATAGGTTCCGTCAGCAGAGCCCTTGTTAAGGCTAATGATATGTCCGGGGCTTACATTATAGAAATTCTCAATTTCATAACCGGAAGGAACTGTTACTGCAAAGGTAACTGTTTCACCCTGATGAGCTGTGTCATAGCCATTAACTTCTCTGGTACCTGAAGCGATTGAAACGTCTGACTGTACGCTGATGATGTAGTTTACTTTCTTTTCGGCTTCAGTATCCTGTTCATATTTTTGGTAATCCCACGGCTTAGGCTCTTTCTCCTTCAGTCTATAAATTTCTTCTTTATCATAATTTGATTCCGCAGCTTTCATTGCGGCATCCCATTTTTCATGATCAGCTTTAAAAGAAGCTTCATCAGGAACAACTTTATCTACAACATTCTTACCATCAGATGTGTCAACCTTCCATACAGCGATACTCACATTATCAAGAGATGCGGTATTGTTTAAAACGATATTGTGTTCTCCACCTGAAATCTCATCTCCAACTGTGAGCTCTACTATACCGTCTGAGGCCTCACCTCCTTCATTGATATTCACTGCTGTCGTTGTCGCTGTAACATCCTCTCCGACAGTGATGGTTATCTTACCGTCAGAACTGTCTGGCAGACTAATGGCAGCGCCCTTCTTTCCACTCTGTATTACACTTCCGTCTACATTTATATTGAGCTCACCGGAAACACCTCCGACTAAGATTGTTTCTGCAACCGCAGATGAATTACTATCTGCATTGCTGGTGGCCTTTAAATCGCCTCCGATATTAACTTTAGCCTTTGCACCTTCAGAAACTCCATCTATAAAACCATCATATATATCAGTAACAAATGTTTGAATTCCATATGCGGATCCATCATCTGATGTAACGTTTACATTTCCATCTACTATTGCAGTTGCAGTGCTGGTAGCTGTGGGGTTTTCTGATTCATTATGCGCAGCAATTCTAATACCAACTGAAGTTCCTTCTGAATTAGAAGATACACTGCCTACATGAACATTAGCAGAAGCATTGCCACTTCCTTCATAATTATTTATATTTGAGACTACTGACAAACCAACTGCACTTTCTTCACCCACAGCTGTTACAGCCTCTTTCACTTCAACAGTTGTTGTGGCATTTGATTTTGTACCGCTACTGGAAGCGCTGGCATAAACGCCGGTAGCATCATAATCAGTTTCGACATCAACACTACCCTTTACGGTAACATCGGTGGACGCTTTTGTACCAGTACTTGAATTTGAATCTGATACAGCATGAACACCTGCGGTACCACTGGAATCTTTTGTAACATCTCCATCGACAGTTACCTTAGCCGTTGCATCCTTATCTGCACTATCATTGTTATCTTCGCTACTCGCATAAACGCCGCCTTTAACGTCACCGGTTTTTTCTGTCTCAACCTTGCCGCCTTCTTTATTACTATCATTAGCACTACCATCAGTTATTTTATCACTGCCTATTGCCACTTTGACATTATCATCCTCGGATAACGTTATACTACCCAAACTCAAAGCATCAGCAAACGCCGTAACCCCTGAACTCATCATCATTGATGCTGCAAGAATCACCGCCATAAGTTTCTTTGTGTTACATAAGTTCCTTCTTTTCACTAGGATTCTCCTTTCTTTAACCGGGATTTCCGTATCCACCGGTTAAAACCACGCTTTTTCTCTGGTTCACATTTTATCTAATAATACTTATATTTTAAAGCAACAGTGTCAATATTTTACTATTTTTTAATAAATATAACGCCTATTATTGATAGGTTTCTGCATAATTTACCAAAATACAAGTTGCATTACCACCCATTCTTTGAACATAAAAAGCAGCTGTGGTTTTCCCACAACTGCTCTCTAACAAGAACTCTTATCTCTTTTAACACAATATCTTTCGTTGTTTTTCCATCAATGAATTGTCCCGCTTACCAAAGGGACAAGAATAACCGTAAGTATTCCGGCTACACAGATGCTTAATGAGCTCATGGCTCCCTCAACCTCTCCAAGTTCAAGTGCCTTCGCGGTTCCAACCGCATGGGCTGAGGTTCCGAGAGCCAGGCCTTTTGCCACCGGATGTTCGATACGAAAAATCTTGAATATAGTCTCGGCTATCATGTTTCCGAGAATACCGGTTATGATGATTGCCGCAACCGTAAGGGTCACAATGCCGCCGGCTTCCTCCGATACGCCCATGCCTATGGCGGTTGTGATGGACTTGGGAAGTAATGTTGCTATGTGGTCACCTGTAAGACCAAAAAGCTTTCCCATGAGCAAAATGCTCAGAATGGAGCAGCAGGTTCCGGTTGTTATTCCAACGGCCACAGCAGCCAGATTATCTTTGAGAAGCTTCAGCTGCTTATACATTGGCACCGCCAGACATACCGTAGCCGGAGTCAGAAGGTAACTGAGCATCTTTGCGCTGTCGCGGTAGGTTTCGTAGGGAATGTCCAGCACCACAAGAACAATTATGCAAAGTACCGTCGAGACCAGCAAAGGGTTCAGGATGGCAAATTTAAACCTGGCTTTAAGTTTCAGGGCAATGATGAAAAGGCCGATGCTGAGAAATAGTCCGAAATAGTCGGAGCATGCTGCAGCACTTATCAGTGTTTCTTTCATTTCGCAACCTCCTTATATTCCTTTTTTTCAGACCGCCTGAGGATCAATGATGCAGCGATGCCTGTAACAGTCATTACGATAACGGTTGAGGCTATTATGATCACAAGATAGGGCACGAGTACAGGAAGAAGAATGTCCGTCACGCTCATGATTCCAACAGCAGCGGGAATAAACATTAGCGTCATAGTATCCAGAAGAAATCCTCCGGTTGTTTCAACATCCTCGAGCTTTACTATTCCTGTAATGAGCCCGGCAAGTAGCAGGACAAGCCCGTAAACTCCCGCAGGAATCGGTAATGGCAGCAGTTTGTTCAGAGCCTCCCCGATAAAGGTGAAAGCCATGATCCATGCCACCTCTTTTACATATTTCATTTTAAACACACCTTCTTTTGATAATGTTTGTATACAGATCTGTGATGACAGGTCTCAGAATAATAACAGAGAAAGCATAGTCCACTGCAAACATCAAAACAAGATGATATTTAGACAAATTAAGATACGAAAAGCCTAAATAATGTGTGTATAATTTGAGACTGTATTTTCATCTGACTGATGGTTGTTTGACAGATTTCTATGCTGATGGTAAGATGAGAATGTAAAAAGAAATAAAAAGGATGCCACCGGTAACGGCAGGCTTCCTTAAGAATTAACTACAAGAGTAGCCGCCTAAGTTTGACCGACCGGGGCGGCTATTCTCGTGTGTTTTTGCTATTGCGTCCGATGGCGTATCCAAGACCGAACGCGGTCAGCGCAAGGCTAATCACTGCGATTAATCCCTCTATCGTCAACATCTGCATTTACCTCCTTTCCGGTGAAAGCTAGGAACAAGTCCCGCACTATAGTTACCGTCATTTGTATACTCCTACTCTGTCATGATATAATCTTGAATCGTAAATCAGAAATACATACAAAGGATAAATAGAATGTCAGAATCAAATCCAAATAGCAATCATGGCATACGGCACAGTTCCCGAGATCTTAATGTCGAGCTCCTGCGTATCATCGCCTGCCTCATGGTCATCATGATACATGTGAGACCATTTCCCTTTTCGGGAACGACTCTC
>NZ_FNRG01000078.1 GCF_900107835.1 Oribacterium sp. KHPX15 | reverse complement strand
CAGGGAGAAGGGAGACAGAAGATGTGTAAGGTTCTTGAAAAACGTGATGAGAAGATTTATATGCAGTTCAAGTCTCAGTTTGAAGAGATGGATGCTGAGTTGGCAGAAAACAGAGCTGCGCTGGAAGAGAAGGATGCCGAGATAGCGGCTTTAAAGGCAAAGCTTGCCGAGCTTGGATATTGAGTGAAATATAAAGAAAGATCTACATAAAAATAGCGTAGCGGAAATAAATCTGCTACGCTTATAAAGCCTAACCTTTATGGGTCACCTCGATAATTTCGCCATGTTTTTTATATATGGCTTTATTAGGGGGTCTCGATCATATGAAAGATCTGTTTATCTGCAGCTGTGGCAAATTCCGTTTATTCTGTATGAACCACTTCTGTAACCATAGTTTCCATAGCATGCTCCGTAATTATCCTCACAGTTTTCACCGTATACTCCGTAATTATCCTCACAGTTTTCACCGTATACGGAATAATAATCGTCACATACATAATTATCGCATATGCTTCTGTCGTTATTTCTCACATCATAGCTGCTGTAGCTGTGATATGCAAACGCAGACGCACTTGCAGAAACAGTAAGAGCTGCTGTAGCCAGTAAAATACCAAGTCTCTTCATTTTAAGCCTTTCTTTCATTAATAAATGAACATATTATCATATTTGAAACCTATACATCATACCATAACGTTTTGATTATTTCGATAGATTTACACCAATTTAGTTTTATTTAATTTATTTGCATACAATCGGAGACCTGGATAGTACCGAGGAAGGTATGAACACATAAATACCGGAGGATAGTCGAGAGAGCTATTCCTCACAGCTCTGACCTGAGAGACAGTATCAAAGAGGCAACATATGTCAAAAAACAAGTTGACACGCAGGGCAGACTAGACTTACAATGGTGCCAGAAAGCGAGGAGGCACAAAATGAATATAACAACTCTTGATGAAGCTCTTGATAGAATAAAAGAATTGGAAAATGAAATTTCTGAGCTTAAAGCAGAAAATGAAAAACTTCGAAACCGTAATTTCGGTGGGCGTAAAAAACATGATGAAGCATGGATGTCTGCATACAATGATTTTATTGTTAAATATGAAAATGGTATGACACTTATGGAGATTGTGGCAGAGGGCGATATCAGTAGAAGAACCGCCTATCGTTATTTGGCATATTATAAAGAATTACATCAGATTGTAGGAAATTAAAAAGTGTTCAAAAATGAACACTTAAAGATTGGGCTTAAGATCTATAACCCAGAGGTCAAGAAGTTTTACATCAAGAAGAATAAAGTGTGCCCGAAGATACGTATAAACGTACGCGTACATAGAGACGGATGGAATGCCGGCAATAAAACAAATGGTTGAATGCCAAAAAAAGAATTGAGGAAACAGAAGAAAGAATAAACATGAAAAAAATTGGAATGCCAACACCGGATGCAGCATTGAAGGAATTTTTTAAGGATAATGCAATATTTGCATCTGTATTTAATGGATATTTTTTCAACAACGATGAGGTCATCAATCCGGCAGAACTGGAGCAGGCGGATACAGCGTATACAGAGTCTGTAAGAACGGAGAT
>NZ_FNRG01000032.1 GCF_900107835.1 Oribacterium sp. KHPX15 | reverse complement strand
TCTTCCCGTTCAAAACTAAGCTTGGCTTCTGTTTTGTCCGTTTTCTTTACTGCGATTGTATTTTCGCTTTAGACCTTTTTGGTCTCGCTTCAGATCTCTTAGATCTTCTGCTTCTGAATCTTCTTTATAGAATCTTCAGGGTCTGTGTATTAATCGATCTTTGATTTTCAAGGTTCTGTTGCGTTTGCAACTCGGACATAATATCAAAGTTATGATAGTTTGTCAAACGCTTTTTTAACTTTTTTTAAAAGTTAAAACGGAGCAGGAGGGATTTGAACCCTCGCGCCGGTTTTATCCGACCTACACCCTTAGCAGGGGCGCCTCTTCGGCCTCTTGAGTACTACTCCACTTTGAATCATAGAGTTTAATCTATTATTCTTCAAACGTCCCTACCAAGGTTTTTGTTTAAGGATCGTTTATATCACCCCTTTTTTGAGGTGCCTTAGTATATTAACAATAAAACATTTGTCTGTCAACTAGTCTTTATACAATTTTTATATACTTGATATGTATAAATCTTTGAAATCTGAATATAAAAAATGACATGGTCTTTTCTATGACCATGTCATTTTAAGTTTAATCCTGAATAACTATTTGGAAACCCCGCTAAGTTCTGCAAATCCTATTTTTTATACATAAATCTGTATAAAATAAATATCTTAATCAAAACCTGATTATCGATTGATCATTTTACTCCTGATCATTATCGGACTCTGCATTCAGTTGTTCTTCTTTCTTTAAATCAGCTTCTGTTGTTGATTCTCTGACTTTGGCAATTGAAGCTATAACAACATTTGAAGCAGGATCTATATTCATGAATTTAACACCTGAAGTATTTCTTCCGATATCCTTTGCATCCTTTAAAGACATTCTGATGATAACACCTTCATTTGTTATCAGCATTATCTCTCTTGATTTATCGGTCAGCTTAAATCCTACAAGATTTCCTGTTTTTTCTGTTATCTTATAGCATCTTAATCCTTTTCCGCCTCTCTTCTGAAGCTTAAATTCATCAGTACTGGTAAGTTTTCCCATGCCCTTTTCGGATACGACAAGAACAAAGTCTCCCTGACTGATTTTCTGCATACCAACAACTACATCATCATCTGTTAATGTAATTCCTCGTACACCATATGAACTGCGTCCTGTAATACGAACATCTCTTTCGTTAAATCGAATAGCCATTCCGTACTTTGTTCCGATCATGATATCTTCATCCTTATCGATGAGTTTTGCTTCTATAAGCTGATCATCATCTCTGAGTGCAATTGCTATCAGACCTGATTTTCTTATGTTCGTATACTCTGAAATCGGAGTTTTCTTTACTGTTCCGTTCTTTGTTGCCAGGAGAAGGTACTGATCTGATTCTGCATAATCATCATCAATTGCAAATGATGCAGTCACATATTCATCGGGAGCCAGCTGTAAAAGATTTACCATGGCTGTTCCTCTTGATGTTCTTGATGCCTCAGGAATCTTGTATGCCTTTATTCTGAAGCAGCGACCGGTATTGGTGAAGAACATAATATAATGCTTATTTGTCGTCATAAACAAATCTTCTATTATGTCATCATTTATGGTCTGCATGCCCTTAATGCCTTTACCGCCACGATTTTGCTGCTTAAAGTTTTCAGGAGACATACGTTTAATGTATCCTAATCTGGTGGCAGCGATGACTGTATCATCATCCGGAATCAGATCTTCATCATCCAATGAATCATCAAAACCGAATTTTGTCATTCTTTCATTTCCGTACTTGTCGGCAATGACATTAATTTCTTCTCTTATAACTCCGAGCATTTTTTTAGGATCATTCAATAATTCATTAAAATATGCGATCTTTTTCTGAAGATCATCATATTCTTCCTTGAGCTTTCCTCTTTCGAGACCTGTTAATGCTCTTAATCGCATATCAACGATTGCCTGGGCCTGCACATCATCAAAACCAAACTTTGCAGAAATATTAAGTTTTGCTTCTTCTGTATTGGCAGCCGCTCTGATGGTATGCACAATTTCATCGATATGATCTACAGCCTTTAAAAGTGCTTCTAAAATATGTGCTCTTTCCTGAGCTTTATTCAGATCATATCTGGTTCTTCTGGTGAAAACATTAACCTGATGCTTGAGATATTCTTCCAATATCTCCATGAGGTTTAATGTTTTCGGCTCACCATTAACGATGCACAGCATAATTACACCAAATGTTGTCTGAAGCTGTGTATGTTTATACAGCTGATTCAGAACTACATTCGGATTTGCATCTTTACGTAATTCTATATTTATCTTTGCAGTAGATCCTTTACCTGATGCATCATTTATGTATGTGATACCGTCAATCTTTTTATCTTTTACAAGCTCAGCTATGTTTTCGATAACTCTTGAACGATAAACAACATAAGGCAGTTCTTTAACAACTATGCGATGTTTACCGTTCTGCATAGCCTCAATTTCACATACGGCACGGATCTTTATCTTACCTCTTCCGGTTCTGTATGCTTCTTCTATACCTTTTCTTCCGAGTATCAGTCCTCCTGTGGGAAAATCCGGACCCGGAATTACTTTCATGATATCTTCGATGGTTGTTTCTTTATCATTGATTCTGTTATCGATGATAAGATCAACAGCATTTATAACTTCTTTAAGGTTATGAGGAGGTATATTTGTAGCCATTCCAACTGCAATACCTGTCGCACCGTTAACTATAAGATTAGGGAATTTTGCAGGAAGTACAGTGGGCTCATCATACTCATTTGAGAAGTTAGGCATAAAATCAACAGTATCCTTGTTGATTCCTGCCAGCATTTCTCCCGCAAGCTTTGACATTTTTGCCTCAGTATATCTCATTGCGGCAGGTGAATCACCGTCATCTGAGCCAAAGTTACCCTGCTTATCCACCAAAACATGACGCATTGACCATGCCTGTCCCATATATACAAGGGCACCGTAAATAGATGAATCTCCATGGGGATGATATTTACCCATACATTCACCTACTATGGTCGCACATTTTTTGGTTTTTTTATCAGGTGTTACTCCTAATGTCTGCAAAGAGTACAGAACTCTTCTTTGAACAGGCTTAAGTCCGTCTCTTACGTCAGGGATAGCTCTTGATACAATTACACTCATGGCGTAATCAATGTAAGAGTTTTCCATGGTTTTTTTGAGATCTACATCCTGGACCTTATCAAAAACATTTGGCTCCAAAATCTTTTCCTCCAATTATGTTAAACATCAAGATTTGTTACATATTTTGCATTTTCTTCGATGAATTCACGTCTGGGCTCTACCTGGTCACCCATCAAAGTAGTAAATGTAACGTCAAGATCGGCCTTATCATCGTCAACCATATTGACCCTCAGTAAGGTTCTGGTTTCCGGATCCATGGTGGTTTCTGCCAGCTCTTCCGTATCCATTTCTCCAAGACCCTTGAATCTGGATACATCAGCTCCTTCAGCTCCGATCTGCTTTAATACTTCCTGATATTCTTCATCAGAATAACAATAATAGTGTTTCTTATTTTTAGTTATGTTAAATAATGGCGGCTGTGCAAGGTAAACATGACCCTGCTTTATAAGCTCAGGCATAAAGTTGTATATGAATGTTAACATCAGTGTTGCTATATGAGCACCATCAACATCGGCATCAGTCATTATGATGATCTTGTTATATCTCAGCTTTGAAATGTCAAAATCTTCTTTAATGCCTGTACCAAAGGCTGTTATCATTCCCTTTATTTCTTCATTGGCATAGATTCTGTCCAGTCTTGCTTTCTGAACATTCAGTACTTTTCCCCTGAGTGGAAGAACTGCCTGTGTATTAACATTTCTTCCGTCCTTGGCAGGTCCTAATGCTGAATCTCCCTCAACAATGAATATTTCACATTCATTAGGATCCTTTGAATTACAATCCACAAGTTTTCCGGGAAGTCCAACACCATCCAGAGCAGATTTCCTTCTTGTAAGATCTCTTGCTCTTCTTGCTGCAGCACGGGCTCTCTGGGCTAAAACCGATTTTTCGCAAATAGCCTTTGCTACACCGGGGTTCTGCTCAAGAAAATATGTCAATTGTTCGCTGACAATACCCTGAACCGCTGTCTGGGCTTCTGAATTTCCCAGTTTCTGTTTTGTCTGACCTTCAAACTGTGGATCACCTATTTTTACAGAAATAACTGTTGTTAAACCTTCTCTTATATCATCACCGCTTAAGTTTGGTTCAGAATCCTTAAGAAGCTTGTTTTCTCTGGCATAGTCATTTAATGTCTTTGTCAGCGCATTTTTAAAACCTGTCAGGTGTGAACCACCTTCAGGTGTATTTATGTTATTTACAAATGTGTAGGTATTTTCGGAGTAAGAATCATTGTGCTGCATCGCAACCTCAACAAACACACCTTCTCTTTCACCTTCACAATAAATAACATCGGAATACAAAGGTTCTTTACCTTTGTTAAGATATCCCACAAATTCTTTTATTCCACCTTCATAGTGGAATGACTTTTCATGGACTTCTTCGTCTCTTACATCACGAAGAGTTATCCTGAGAGCCTTTGTCAAAAATGCTGTTTCACGTAATCTTACTTTTAATGTTTCGTAATCATATACTGTTTCTTCAAAAATCTCAGGATCCGGAAGGAAATGTACTTCTGTACCATGCTTTTCAGGATCGCATTCACCTATTACGGTCATATCCTGAATAACCTTTCCTCTTTCAAATTTCATGTTATAGATCTTACCGTTTTTAAATACCGAAACTTCCAGATTCTTTGAAAGAGCATTAACAACAGAGGCACCTACTCCATGAAGACCTCCTGATACTTTATATCCTGATCCTCCGAATTTGCCTCCTGCATGAAGAACTGTAAATACAACTTCAAGTGCCGGTTTTCCTGCTTTTTTCTGGATATCAACAGGTATACCTCTTCCGTCATCAGTAACTGTAATGGAATTATCCTTGTTTATGGTTACCAGAATACTGCTGCAAAATCCGGCAAGCGCTTCATCAACAGAGTTATCAACAATTTCATACACCAAATGATGAAGACCTCTTATGGAAGTAGATCCTATATACATTCCGGGTCTTTTTCTTACAGCTTCCAGACCTTCCAGAATTTGAATCTGATTCGCATTATAATCAGCAGAACCCTTCATAAGTTCTTCTTCTTTTAACAGATCATCATTTTTTTCGATTGCCATTTATTTTTCCCCATATTCAATGTGTATCATTTTAGATTACGTTGTAATCTAAGATAATATTTTTGACTTATCATTTATTTTTGTAACTGTTCCTTTTACTACATGAAACAGCTCATCAATATGAAAACGGTTATTGATAAAATCATCAAGTCCGGTGCAGGTTATAATATTTTGTGTCTCACTTAACAGATCCAGAAGATAATTCTGTCTTTTTGAATCAAGCTCCGACAGTACATCATCCAGTAAAAGTATGGGATCATCATCAATTCTTTTTCTCACCAGCTCAATTTCGCTAAGCTTTAAGGCTAATGCAGCCGTTCGCTGCTGTCCCTGAGAACCGAATTTTCTTATGTCCTTGCCATCTATCAAAAAAAGAAGGTCATCTCTGTGTGGTCCGACTAAGGTTATATGCTGTCTTATCTCGGATTCTCTCATACGGGATAATGTATTTTGAAAATCCTGAGAGCCTGCATTCGCATCATAAACTATCTCTAATTTTTCAACTCCACCTGTTAAATGATGATGTATGTCAATTATTATATCTTTAAGCTCTTCAATAAAAATATTTCTTATCTCGATTATTTTAGTCCCATACTTTATGAGCTCATCGTCCCATACAGATAAGGTATCGATTAATGAAGGCTTTATAGCAATATCCTTTAACAGTTTGTTTCTCTGATCCAGAACTCTGTTGTATCTTGTTAAATTGTAAAGATATATTTTATCCAACTGACATAATTCAAGATCCATGAATCTTCGTCTTACAGCAGGTCCATCCTTTATCAATCCTAAATCTTCGGGACTGAAGCTGACAATATTGGCTATACCAAACAGTTCTGACGCTTTTCTTATGGGTATCTCATCTATCGCAATTCCCTTTGATTTATTTTTTTTCAGGTGCATATCTATCCTGTAAGGCACATCATGTTTCCTTACTTCCATTTTGATATGCGCTTCATCATTACCAAACTGTATGAGATCCTTGTCCTTTGCAATCCGGTAGGATTTGGAAGTTGAAGCTAAAAAAATCGATTCAAGAATATTGGTTTTTCCCTGAGCATTATCCCCATAAAATATATTGGTTCCCGGACTCAAACTCACCTTTAAGGATTCATAATTCCTGAAATTTTTTAATTCTAATGAATCTATTATCATTTAAAAATTACACTGCATCTGCATTAAAATTTACAGGTAAGATCATATAATTATAGGATTTACTGTCATCCCTGATAAAACACGGTGAACGTGGAATGGACATATATATCGAAATTTCCTCATCCTCAATATTCTTGAGTGCATCTACCAGGAATTTCGGATTGAATCCTATCATCAGATCATTACCAATCTTTTTAATAGCAACTTCAGCATCCATTGTTCCTAGATCTGTTGTGATCTTTAATCCCATAACATTTTCTTCAATCTTCAGAACAAGTGGCTGTTTATCGTTATCTCTGACAAATATCGTAGATCTTTCAAGACAATCAAGGAGATTTTTACGGTTTACAGTGATTTTTGTTTCATAATCCTCTGAAAGCATCTGTGCTACGTGGAAATATTCGCCATCTATCAGTCTTGTTACAACTAAAGTGTTGTTAAACTCGAACATGATATGATTTTTTGAAAAATACATGATCACTTCGTCATAAATTCCACCATTCAGAACCTTCACAAGTTCATTTAATGCTTTTCCGGGAACGATTGCTTTAGCAGAATCATAAGAATTATTAAGCTTTACCTGTCTTATGGAAATTCTGTGACCGTCAAGTGATGTTACTGTAAGGTTATCATCCTGGATTTCAAATAATTCACCTGTCATTTTCTTGTTGCTGTCATTCATGGCAATAGAAAAGATAGTCTGTGAGATAATCTGCTTAAGTGTAAATTGTGAAAGTGATAAAGACTGAGTTTTATCAATCTTTGGTAATGCAGTAAACTCGTTTCCATCACGTCCCGCAATTTTAAATACTGAATTCTCGCAGGTAATTACTGTATTATTTCTTGAATCTGTTTCGATAGTAACCTCAACATCCTGAGCTTCCGGTAATCTTCTGATAATTTCTGAAAATATTTTGGATTCCAATGCAACCTTACCTGGCTCAACAATACTTCCTTCACAAACAGTTTCAATACCAAATTCAGTATCATTTCCAACAAGCTGTATTTTTCCACTTGATGCATCAAGAAGTATACATTCCAATATAGACATTGTAGTTTTCGATGGTACAGCTTTTGATACTATATTAATAGCATTTGTAAGATCACTTTTCTTAAACTGTAATTTCATAAAGCAGCCTTTCCTTTAAATTAATTATTTATTTTAATTCTTAGTAGTACTAATAGGTGATGTGGAAATGTGAAAAAGTAAAATTAATGGCTCTATCACTTGAAAAATCCACTTTAATAACTATGTTGATATCGATTTTATAAAATGTTTATAAAATATATGCTATGGAGATATCTTCTTTTTCAAAGTTTCAATTGTGGAATTCAATTGTTCATTTGTGCGTAATTCTGTGGATATCTTGTCTATTCCGTGCATTATAGTAGTATGATCTCTGCCTCCCAGATATTCTCCTATATTCTTTAGAGGTGCATCTGTCATGGTTCTGCAAAGGTACATAGCAATCTGTCTTGGAAATACAATCTCTTTATTCTTCTTCTGTGAAGCTATTTCAATATTTGTAATTCCGAAATGTTCCGCAACAGTAGTTATTATAAACTCAGGTGTGATTTCCTTTGGTCCGTCAGGAGTTATATGATCCTTTAGTAGTTCTTCCGCAAGGGTTATATCTATGGATTGTCCTTTGAGTCTTGACATAGCTACTATTTTTGTAAGAGCACCTTCAAGTTCTCTGATATTTGATTTAATGTTTGTAGCTATGTATTTTATTATTTCATTATCAATGTTTACATGCATTAGCTCTTCTTTTTTACGAAGAATAGCCATACGTGTCTCAAAGTCCGGCATCTGTATATCTACTATAAGTCCTACCTCGAATCTGGATCTCAGTCTGTCTTCAAGATTATCTATATCTTTAGGTGGTTTATCAGATGCTATTACTATCTGCTTTTTATTTTCATATAAAGTGTTGAATGTGTGGAAAAACTCTTCCTGGGTTCCCTCTTTTCCGATGATGAACTGTATATCATCAATCAAAAGTACATCCAATTCTCTGTATTTATTTCTGAAATCAGCCGGAGACATATTATTCTTATTTCTTATGGAGTCTACAAATTCATTAATAAATGTCTCTGATGTAACATAACGTATCTTTGCAGTAGGATTATTTTTCAGGATAAAATGAGCAATTGAATGCATAAGATGTGTTTTACCGAGACCGGCTCCTCCATAAATGTACAGAGGATTATATATTTCACCCGGTGATTCTGCCACAGCTAATGACGCAGCGTGAGCCAGATTATTGCTTGATCCAACAACAAAAGTATCGAATGTATATTCCGTATTCAGATTTGCTTCTTTCAGAGTTTCTTCTAATATAATAGAAGGATCTTTTTTATCATTGATAGCTATCTGTAATTTCTTTACATATTCTCTGGCTTCACTTTCAATTACAAAAAGTACATTAACAGGAATATTTGTTTTTTCCTCGATTGCTACCTTTAAAAAAAGAGAATACTTTTTATCAAGGATCTTTTTATATCCTTCTTCAGGTACTATTATCAGAAGTTCACCGTTAATAAAATCAAATAATCTTAAGGGTTTTAACCATGTGTCAAATGATACCTGCAAAATATCATGTTCTTCTTTCATGTTTTTCAGAATATCATCCCAATTCTTCCGAATTAACTCAAAATCACTCATGTGAGGATCTCCTTAATAGATAAAATCACAGAGAAATTATATCAAAGTGTGGATAATATTTCAATCTAAGATGTGGATAAGTATACATATAGGGATATTTTTCCACACTAAGATTTTTTAAATATTAGGTAATAATTAGGTTTTTTATTAACATAGATTACACTTATCCACATAGATATACACATTTTGTTGATAAATTATTATACTGTGGAAATGTGGGTAAATTTGTTGATAAACATAAGGAAAAAAACATTGACGAAAAATAGGTATTTCCTTATAATATACAAACGATGTTTACCCTAGATCTGAAGGTACTTCAGGACTAAGGGCTATTAAGGGGTCCTACATTGAAAATTTAATTATCAATGGAGTCCTGAAAGTTTATCAGAAAAGGAGGTGTCAGTATGCATAAGGGAAAGATGACATTACAGCCTAAGACAAGACAGAGAGCCAAGGTTCATGGATTTAGAGCTAGAATGGCTACAGCAGGCGGAAGAAAGGTACTGGCTGCCAGAAGAGCAAAAGGTAGAGCAGCATTAACAGTATAATAATTTATTTGAATTATGATTGAGACCGCTATTAAATGGCGGTCTTTTTTCATTTAATATTTGATAATGTGGGGTTTTGAAAATGAAACGTTTTCCTTCTATTAAAAAGAATAAAGATTTTCAGATTGCCTACAAAAACGGTATTTCTCATGCGACCGGTGCTCTTGTTATGTATATTATTGAAAATGGACTTGATCATAACAGAATTGGTATTTCCTGTTCAAAAAAGATCGGTAATTCTGTTGTAAGGCATACATTTGCAAGAAAGATGAGAGAAATCTTCAGATTAAATGATAATAAAGTAAAAAAGGGTTTAGACATCGTTATAGTAATTCGTTTTAAAGCAAACTTTTGCAATTACAATCAACTTGAATCACAATATTTAAATTTATTGAATAGGCATCATATCTTAGTATAAACGATAATAATCGTATTTTAGAGTTTTGAAGTGAGCTGACATATATTACTTAGATTGATTTTTCTATTTTTTGGAGTTCTATATGATATCAAAAGTAATGATTTTTTTAATCAGGTGTTATCAAAAAGGTATTTCACCATATATAGGTGCTCACTGTAAGTATACTCCTACTTGTTCTCAATACGCCGTTGAGGCAATTAAAAAGTATGGTTGTATTTATGGTAGTTGTTTGGCCATTTGGCGTATTTTACGCTGCAATCCCTGGTCAAAAGGCGGTTATGATCCTGTTCCTTAACCGGAGGTAAATCCTTGGATAGTTTTTACTTAGTATTATTAACTAAAAATACTTCAAGTCTTCCGATACTTGGCAGTATTTGGAATGTTATAGTTGAAATTCTCGGGATGATCATGAATGTTATCTATAATACTCTCGAGAGTTTAGGTATCGGAAATATCGGACTTTCAATCATTATATTTACAATTGTAATGAGAATAATACTTTTCCCCACCAGTTTTCGTCAGCAGAAATCTTCACGAATGATGCAGCTGATGCAGCCTGAAATGAAAGCAATTCAGGAAAAGTATAAAAATAAAACTGATAATGCATCTATGATGGCACAGCAGGCTGAAATGAAGGCATTGTATGAGAAGTACGGTACATCCATGACCGGTGGATGCCTTCCTCTTTTACTTCAGATGCCGGTTATTTTTGCACTTTATCGTATTATTATGAACATACCTGCCTATGTTCCTTCTGTTTACAAAATTTATTCTAATGTTTTGAACGCAATAGGCGGTGATTCTGCAGCTCAGAAGCTTGTAGAATTTGGCAATAACAATAATCTTACTGCTATACTTAAGCAATTGCATAATCTTGGTATTGAAGAGAATGCAAGCTATTCTTCTGAACAGGTTTCAAATTTTATTGTCGATTTTCTTTATAAATTAAATCCTACTCAGTGGAGTAATCTTGCTTCTGTATTTCCTGATGCATCTCAGGTTATAGAAAAAGCTTCAGCTGATGCAGAACGTATTAATAACTTTTTAGGAATCAATCTTTCTACAGCTCCAAGTTCAATGGGTTTGGTACCTAATGTTTATTGGATAATTCCTATTTTGGCAGGTGTATTCCAGTATTTAAGTACAAAACTTATGTCAAGTTCCAATAAGGCCTTAGCTGATGGAAATGATCAGTCTGCGCAGATGATGAAGAGTATGAATTTGACCATGCCTCTTATGTCAGTTTGGTTCTGTTTTTCTTTTGCATCAGGTATCGGTCTTTACTGGTGTGCATCTTCAGGCGTTATGATCATTCAGCAGTTACTTTTGAATAATTATTTCAGTAAGATTTCAGATAAAGAAATGATCGAAAAGCAGATTGCTGCTGCAAATGCTAAACGTGCAAAAAAGGGACTAGCTCCAATTGATGAAAAATCTGTTGAAAATCGTATTTTGGCTGCTAAAGACAAAGCTGAAACTTCAGAGAATAATCGTTTGGAAGTTATAGCAAAGCAGAATTATAAAACTAAGGAATCTACTGATTATTATAATAAGAACGCAAAGCCCGGATCTTTAGCTTCAAAAGCAAATATGGTTCAGCTTTATAATGAAAAGAATGAAAAAAGTGATAAGAAGTAAATAACGAGGGATATTATGAATAATAGTATAAGAGTTTCAGCTAAAACTAAAGATGAAGCTATAACAAAAGCCCTGATACAGCTTGGAATTACATCTGACAGATTAAACTATAATGTTGTAGTTGAAGGAAAAGCAGGTCTGTTTGGAATAGGAGCAAAACCCTGGATCATTGAGGCTTCTGTTAAAGAAACAAATGAACAAAATGATTTAGCAAATATTGAAAAGGATATTGATAAAATCAGATCCAATTCTTCAGTATCTGAAAAGAATGATCTAAACACTAAAAAAGAAACAGTTGTTTCTGATAAAATCGAAGAGACAAAAACTGAAAGTTCAGAGTTTAATAAGAAAGAGAAATCTTACAAGTCTGATAAGGATAAAAAGTCTCGTAGACATGATAAAAGAGATTTTTCTAATATGTCTGTGGATTCTGAATCAAGTGTTGAAACAAAAAAACAGCATGAGATCAAGCCAATTTCAGAGGAAGAAGCAAATGCAGCTATTAAAGATGCTGAATCATTTATCGTCAGTGTTTTAAACGGCATGAATATGGATGTTAATCCAAAATCTCATTTTAATCATGAGATAAATGAATTGCTCATCAACCTTGAAGGTTCTGATATGGGAGTATTGATAGGTAAGAGAGGACAGACACTTGATTCCCTTCAGTATTTAACTTCTTTGGTTGTTAATAAAAATCATAAGGAAGATTACATTCGTATAAAACTTGATACTGAAGATTACAGATCAAGAAGAGAGGCTACTTTACGAAATCTTGCTAAAAATATAGCTTATAAAGTAAGAAGAAATCACAAAGCTGTATCTCTTGAGCCTATGAATCCTTATGAGAGACGTATTATTCACAGTGCTTTACAGAATGATAGATTTGTTACAACAAAGTCAGAAGGTGAGGAACCATTCAGACATGTAATCATCTATATGAAAAAAAGAGATAGGAAGAATTATTCAAGAGACAATTCTTATTATAAGAAAGAATCAAGAAGAGAGAATAGTAACGGAAATGTTGGAAATGACAATACTGAGAATAGTTAATTCCACATTTTAACATTGAATCTTGGTAGTTTTGTGGATAACCCTTAGCGTTTTATTCGCCAAGGGTTATTTTTTTGTTTTATATATCGATTAAAACTTGAAAATAACATATTCTACAATTAGAATTATTGAAGTTTTTAATGTGGATAGTCTATCCTTTTTCCAGGATCCAATTAAATCTGTAACAGTAAATCTGAAATAGTAAGATATAATCTTTTGATTATTGAGGAGAAATAAATGTTTAATGATACAATTTGTGCACTTGCAACAGCTGCTGTTGAATCAGGAATAGGTATCATACGTATAAGTGGTTCGGAATCAGTACAAATTGCTTCAAAGTTTATCAGGTCCAAAAGTGGGAAGCCGGTTGATATTTCAAAATCACATCAGGTTAAATACGGATTTGTTTATTCAGACAATGATCCTCTTGATGAAGTTCTTGTGATAACTATGCTGGGACCTAAATCTTATACAGGTGAAGATACTGTTGAAATTGATTGCCATGGTGGTGTGTTAATGATGAAAAAAATCATTGATGTTGCAATAAAAAATGGCTGTCGTTTAGCAGAACCCGGAGAATTTACCAAAAGAGCATTTTTAAATGGTCGTATTGATCTCTCGGAAGCTGAAGCAGTAGGTGACATAATTAGTTCTGAAAATGAATTTGCATTAAAAGCCTCTATAAATCAGTTAAGAGGTTCAGTTTCTGATAATATCAAAAAATACAGGGCTCAAATACTTGAAGACCTTGCTTACATTGAAGCAGGTCTCGATGATCCTGAACATATTGATATCAGTGGGTTTACTGGAACTTTATCTAATCATATTACATCTATCAAAAATGATCTTTTATATATGATAAGTTCTGCTGATGATGGAAAGATGTTGAAAGAGGGCATAAAAACTGTAATTCTTGGGAAGCCTAATGCCGGTAAATCTTCATTGCTTAATTCACTGGTAGGATCTGACAGAGCTATTGTTACTGATGTAGCAGGAACCACCCGCGATACTTTGGAAGAACACATAAATCTTAAGGGTGTAAGTTTAACTATCATTGATACTGCGGGAATCAGAGATACAGAGGATACTGTTGAAAAAATTGGTGTTGAAAGAGCACTGGAAGCTGCCAATAATGCAGATTTAATTATCTATGTGGTAGATTCCTCAATAAGATTGGATGTATCTGATTATAAAATTATAGATAAAATAAGAGATCGTAAATGTATAGTACTGTTAAATAAGACGGATTTAATACAAATAATTGATCAAAAAGAATTAGAGGAACTTACCGGTAAAAAAGTAATACCTTTCAGTGCGAAGACTTCTGTAGGTATTGATAAACTGGAGTCTGAAATCCATGAACTCTTTTTTAGCAATTCTATAAGTTTTAATGACCAGATGCTGATTACAAATGTCAGACATAAAAATTGTCTGATTAATGCAGAAGGTTCTTTAAATGAAGTTTTAAATTCAATTAACCTTGGATTGCCTGAAGATTTTTTCACCATTGATCTTTTGCATGCTTATGAAGAGTTGGGATATATTTTAGGTGAGGAAGTTTCGGAAGATCTTATAAATGAAATCTTTTCTAAATTCTGTATGGGTAAGTAAGAGAGGTTTTTTATGGCGTTTGTTGAAGAATCATATGATGTAGTTGTTGTTGGTGCAGGACATGCCGGTTGCGAAGCAGCTCTTGCCTGTTCAAGGCTTGGTTTGGAAACTATTGTTTTTACCGTCAGTGTTGACAGTATTGCCCTGATGCCTTGTAATCCAAATATAGGGGGTAGTTCTAAAGGCCATTTAGTCAGAGAACTTGATGCTTTGGGCGGAGAAATGGGTAAAAATATTGATAAAACTTTTATCCAGTCAAAAATGCTAAATAAATCAAAGGGGCCTGCAGTACATAGTTTGAGAGCACAGGCTGATAAACAGGCTTATACAAGGGAGATGCGAAAGACTCTGGAGAATCAGGAACATCTTACAATCAGGCAGGCTGAGGTATCAGAGGTACTTACTATCGATTTAGATGATGGTTCCAAAAAAGTAACGGGGGTAAAAACAACATCCGGTGCTGTTTATAAGGGTAAATCTGTAATTCTTTGTACCGGCGTATATCTTAATTCCAGATGTTTAACAGGAGATTTAATAGAATACACCGGTCCTAATGGGTTAAGATCTGCTACTAAACTGACCGATTCTTTGATCAATAATAGCGTACGTATGTTTCGTTTTAAAACCGGAACACCTGCCAGAGTCGATAAACGTACCTTGGATTTTTCAAAATTTGAAGTTCAGAAAGGTGATGTACCAATTATACCTTTTTCTTTTTCTTCTGATTTTGAATCAATTCAAAAAGAACAGGTTGATTGCTGGCTAGTTTATACCAATGAGAATACACATAATATTATAAGAAATAATATTGATCGATCACCTATGTACAATGGTTCAATTGAAGGTGTCGGACCCAGATATTGTCCTTCTATTGAAGATAAGGTCATGAAATTTCCTGAAAAAGACAGACATCAGATATTCATTGAGCCTGAGGGACTATATACAAATGAGATGTATTTAAGCGGAATGTCAAGTTCTATGCCTGAAGATGTTCAATATGATATGTATCATTCAATGGAAGGGTTTGAAAATGTACATATTGTAAGGAATGCTTATGCAATAGAATATGATTGTATCGATTCTACACAGCTTAAATCTTCTCTTGAATTTATGAATATTAATGGATTATTTGCGGCCGGTCAGTTTAATGGTTCTTCCGGATACGAGGAAGCAGCTGTTCAGGGTCTTATGGCAGGAATAAATGCATCAATGAAGCTGTTAAATAGACCAGCTATTATACTTGATAGATCTCAGGCATATATTGGTGTTCTTATTGATGATTTGGTTACAAAGGAAAATTTTGAACCATATAGAATGATGACAAGCCGTTCTGAATATAGATTATTGTTAAGACAAGATAATGCCGACTTACGATTAAGAAAGATAGGACATGACATTGGTCTTATCACAGACGAAGAGTATCAGAAAACATTAAATAAAATTGATCTTATTAATAACGAAATAGATCGACTTAAAAATACATATGTAAGTAACAGTGATTATGTAAATGAATTTTTGATTAAAAACCATTCTAATGCTCTTAATTCCGGAGCGTCTCTTGCGGATCTTATTAAAAGACCTGAGCTTGATTATGAACTGTTAAAAGAAATAGATGTTAATCGTCCATCATTACCTTATTTGGTAAGAGAAGAGGTTGGTATCGAAATTAAATATGAAGGATATATTAAAAGACAACTATCTCAGGTTGAGGGATTTAAACGTTTAGAGAGTAAACGAATTCCGTTAGATATAGATTATAATGAAATCAAAAATTTACGTTTAGAGGCTCGACAAAAGCTTTCAAAAATTAAACCTGAAAATATAGGAATGGCAAGCAGAATCAGTGGAGTAAGTCCAGCAGATATTAGTGTTCTTCTTATATATATTGAATCTTATAAGAAAGATAAAGCTTAAAATTATATTTTATTATTCTATCCTCCAAAATGTTTCACGTGAAACACTTTTGGAGGATAATGTCTTATTTAAATTAAGGAGGAAATATGACAGATTCTTTTTTAACAGATATCAACTTTAATACTAAGAAACTAAATATTAAACTTAATGATCTTCAAATCGATCAGTTATATAAGTTCTATGTGATGTTAGTTGAAAAAAATAAAGTAATGAATCTTACTGCAATTACAGAAGAACATGATGTAGTTGTAAAACATTTTATAGATTCTATGAGTATCTTCAATTTAAAGATTGATGGTAAGGTTGTAGATTATAATTTTTTTGACAATAAATCAATGATAGATGTAGGTACCGGAGCTGGTTTTCCGGGACTTGTACTAAAAATAGTATTTCCTGAATTAAAAATCGTTTTATCTGACTCTTTAAATAAAAGGTTAAAATTTTTAGATGAAGTAATTAATACACTTGATTTAAAGGATATTAATCTAGTTCATGGAAGAGCTGAGGATTTGGCACATAATGATATTTATAGAGAAAAATTTGATTTTTCAACTTCCAGGGCAGTGGCTAATTTATCTACTCTGTCTGAATATGATCTGCCGTTTGTAAAGAAAAATGGATATTTTATATCCTATAAATCCGGTAAAATTGATGAGGAACTTAAATTAGCAGCTAAAGCAATTAGAATTCTGGGTGGAGAAATAGATGGTATAAACTCATTTAAATTAACAGATGATGTTACAGACAGGTCTATTATAGTAATAAAGAAAGTTTCCAAAACTCCAAAGAACTATCCAAGAAAAGCAGGAGTTCCATCTAAAGATCCTTTATAAAATAAATCTCTGTAGTTAATTCTACAGAGATTTTTATATTTCAGGTAGTGACCACGTGTCGTACGCTGTTATAAGTTTTGTCGGATGAAAAAAGATCAGTTACGTGGCACACAAAAGCATTCTCTATTTGTGTTAAATCATCCTCTATTCGTGTGAAAAAATTCTTCTATTCGTGTTAAAACTCTCTTCTATGTAGGTTTAAACTGTATTCTATTAGGGTGATTGCCCTAGAAATAATTGAAAATGTTTAAGAATCTGTGTATCAATCCCCGTTATTTATGTATATTGAATCTGTATTGTATTTAGTTAAAAAATCAAAGTCTGTATGATAATACAATTTGACACTACTTAGATGTTGAAGTAAAATATCGGTACTAAACATATATCTTAAATTTACTTTTCTGATGTTTCACGTGAAACATTCTATATAAAAAATCAATTAAAAGAATATAAATCAAATATAAAATCATCAATTATTTAACTCAAATTATATATAATTACATGAAATATCATTAAAGAAATAAAATAACAGGTAGGGAGAGTTATGGGTAGAATAATCGCAATTACAAATCAGAAGGGCGGAGTAGGAAAAACCACAACCGCTATTAACTTAGCAGCATCACTTGCTGAAGCAAATCAAAAGATATTACTACTGGACTTTGATCCACAGGGAAATGCTACAAGTGGATTCGGCATTGAGTTAGATGAAGCTGAAAATACAATATATAGTGTATTAACAGATGAATGCTCAATGGATGAAGCAATACTGGTTGATGTAATAGACAATTTGGATCTGATACCATCAGATATGAACCTGGCTGCAGCAGATATAGAGTTTGTTTCACAGGAAGATAAAAATTTGATTCTTAAAAATCTTCTTACACCATATAAAAATAAGTATGATTACATTATCATAGATTGCCCTCCAAGCTTAGGAACTATTACAGTAAATGCTTTAACAGCAGCTAATTCAGTAATAATTCCTATACAATGTGAGTATTACGCACTGGAAGGATTAAATCAGGTATTAAATACAATTAGCATCGTACAGCAGGGATTAAATAAGGATCTCGTTGTCGAAGGAATTGTATTCACAATGTATGACGGAAGAAATAAGTTATCACAGCAGGTCGTTGAGACTGTACAAGAAAACTATAATGGAAATATATATGAAACGTTAATCCCAAGAAATGTGCGATTAGCAGAGGCACCAAGTCATGGATTACCGATTACATTGTATGAATCATCCTCTACAGGAGCCGACAGTTACAGAAAACTTGCAGCGGAAGTAATGAGTAAGGGAGACGAAATATATGGCTAAACAGGAAAGAGGTCTTGGAAAAGGTCTGAATGCGATATTTGGAAATACACAGTTAAATACAGAAAAAAAACACAAGACATACAAAACAGTAGCAGAAACAGTAGCGGAAAAAAATGAAAGAGAAAAAACAGATACTGTAACTTCTGAAATAGATGAAAATATAGATACTATAACTCAAGAAATGGATGAAAAACCGGATACTGTAATTTCAGAAATAAATGCTAAAACAGATATCGTAACTCCGGAATCAAATGAAAAAGAAGATATCATTGTAGAGGAAATAGATTTTTCTGAAGAAAACACTAGTGATTATCAGAATGAAAATTCGATAAATGAGAACAATGAAAATATCGGTGCATTCTCAATTAAACTGAGCAGAATACAGCCTGATAAGAATCAGCCAAGAAAGTATTTTGACGAAGAAAAGCTTAAGGAATTGGCTGACAATATAAAAGAATATGGTGTCATCGAGCCAATTGTAGTAAAAGAAAACGGCGCTTTTTATGAGATAATTACAGGTGAAAGAAGATGGAGAGCGGCCAGGATGGCTGGTCTCAAAGAAATCCCGGTAGTAATTAAGAATGTTGATGATAGAACCAGCAGAGAAATGTCTATCATTGAAAATATTCAGAGAGAAGACCTGAATCCGGTTGAAGAAGCATTAGCATACCAGTCACTGATAGAAGATTTCAACCTTACACAGGAAGAGGTTGCAAAAAAAGTATCTAAGAACAGATCTACCATAACTAACAGTCTGAGATTGCTGAAGCTTGATGAAGATATTCTTGAAATGCTCAGAGATGGAAGGATAACACAAGGACATGCACGTGCATTACTTGTAATAGACGATCGTGAACTGAGAAAGAAGATTGCGGATAAATGTGCAGCTGAAAATCTTTCAGTTAGAGAGATAGAAAGACTTGTTAAGCTTGATAAGCTATCTAAAGAAAATAAGAGTAGGAATGAATCTCCGGAAGCAGAAGAACTTAAGAGATTAAAGATATTATATAAAGACCTTGAGAAGAAGATGAAAGCAAAACTTGGAACTAAGGTAAATATCGTTCCAAAAAATAAGGATAAGGGCAAATTGGAAATTGAATATTATTCTCAGGATGAATTGGACAGACTTTATATGATTTTAAATTCATCAAGAGAAGATTGATTAATGAGAGAAAAGTTTGAAAGTAAACTTTCAGGCAATATTGGTGGGTCAGATATAAATCTTTAATAAGTGGAAATGTGTCTGACTCATGGAGGTTAAAATGTTTGATTTGAATATAGTTCTTATCGCAATAGCAGCGGGGGGACTCTTTGTAGGTATTCTGGCTTTGATTATTGCGGTAAGAGCCAATGTTAAGTACACAAAGCTGTATAAACAATATGATTACTTCATGAGGGGAAAGGATGCGGAAACATTAGAAGATTATTTTGTAGAATTACAGCGACATGTTGAAAACCTGGAAATTGAAGACCAGAAGAATAAGGAAGTAATGCGTATTCTCAATAAAAATATAAGAGCATCATTTCAGAAATTCGGTCTGATAAAATATAATGCATTTGGCGGTTTAGGCGGAAATATGTCTTTTGCAGTGGCATTGCTGGATTATACAAATACAGGATTTGTAATTAACTCAGTACATTCAAGGGAAGGTTGTTTTTTATATATAAAGGATGTAGACGCAGGTACAACTGAAGTGGAGTTAGGATCCGAGGAAAAACTGGCGCTTGAACAGGCATTAGGATATAGAGAGAAACAACAGTGAAGAAACATACTATAAATTTAATAAAAAGAACATTATTTATGAGCGGCATATTCATTGCTGCTCTTCTTGTTTATTTCTTTATTTCATTCAAATCTATGGAACATGCTATAGAAGTCTATAGCACACTTGATGAATCAAAACTTCCGGTTTTGTATGTAGAAACTAATGGATACATTATCAATCCAATGCATGCATATATTCAAGATATGGGAAATAAAGCAGTAAGAGATATGATTACAATACTTCCTGAAGACAGACAGCTTAAGCTTAATATTTGGGAATATGATCATACAGCAATTTCTGCTAAATACGAGATAAGATCATTGAATCTGGAACAATTAATAGAAAAAGGTGACATTAAAAGCATAGATAAAGATGGTAATAATACCAGTATCATTGTTCCCATTCAGAACCTTATTAAAAAGGATCAGCAATATTTGCTGAAGGTAATTCTGGATACAGGTGAGAAAACATTAAACTACTATACAAGAATACTGTGGACGGATAAAGATCATACCAAAGAGTTAGAAGACATAGCTATTGGATTTACACTATGTACATTTGATAAGAATGAAGCAAAGAATCTTTCAACATACCTTGAATCAAACAACATAGCTGACAATAATACTCTTGCTCATATAGATTTACATAATAGTTTTAACCAGATAACCTGGAGTGACACAGATATGAAATTATCCGGTCAGTATTATGTAACATTAAAAGAATATGATGGGTTAATGTCGGAAATCCAGATACAATATGAATCTGAAATGGAAGATGAGGGAGAAAAAACAGTATTTGATAATGAAGATAATTATGTTCTAAGATATGATCCTAGCAGAATATATATAATGGATTTTGATCGAAAGACTCATGAAGTATATAACAAAAAATCAGATTCTGCCAAAAACAAGAAGCTCATACTTGGTATAGGGAATGATGAGGATATTTCAGTTGTAACATCAGAGAATAAGGATTATATAGCATTTAAATCAAATAAAGATTTATGGATATATGAACAGGGAAAGAATCCAAAAGCTACTGAAATATTTACTCTAAGAACAAATGACAGTCTTAGGCAAAATTACGATAAACATGATATAAAAATACTATCTATGGAAGAAAACGGAAATGTAAATTTTCTCTTATATGGATACATTAACAGAGGACAACATGAAGGAAAAACGGGAATAGTCTATTACACCTATGATTATGCTAAAGAAACAGTTATTGAAAACTTCATTATACCTTTAGCTGAGTCTTATGAGGTTATCAAGAATAATGTCAACCGATTGGCATATCTTACAAAGGATAAAAGACTATATATGTATTACAAGGGAAATATCTTTGGTATAGATACAAATAGTTTTGAAGTATTTATGGTTGAATCGGGACTGAATGATATAGAATTTGCAAGTTCAGAAAGTCAGCGTTATGTAGCATACCAGGATCCAAAGGAAGAAGATATATACCATTCCAGGAAGATAACACATATTGATCTGGAAAATAATATAAAGATCGATATATTAAAAAATGATTCATACATCAGGGTTTTAGGATTCAATCAGGATGATCTGATATATGGAGAAATTGATGAGGGAAATGCAGAGAGTTTTACTTATGACAGTGATATTCCGGTAAGCGCTATACATATTACAGATGCTGAAACAAATGAGAAGACGGAATATAAAAAAGAGGGTCTTTATTTCACCAATATATTTGTAGATGGAATCAGAATAAAATTTGATGAAATTGAAAATAGTGTAAACGGAAACTATAGATTCGTAAAAAGTGAAACCATTATCTCGAATAAGAATACAAATGAAGAATCAGAAGTATTGGGAACGACAAATTCAGGCAAGTATGGAAAAGTAAAATATATCGAAATAAATGATATAGGAGCTAAAGAGGTAAAATATCAGACGGCGAAAAACTATTCAATAGAAAGGGCCTCAAATATAGAGTTGAATATATCAGAGGCCTCAGAAAAAAACCACGTTTTCTATGCATACTCTTTGGGACATTACAGAGGTAAGGAAAGAACTTTAAGAGACGCTTATCGAAAAGTCCATGATGATTATGGATATGTAATAAATGAGGACGGAGATATTATCTGGAACAGGGCAGATAAGAGCGCTATAGTAAAGATTAATAAGGCAAGTGATAAAATAACGGAAATCTCACAGTTGCTTGCAAATGCAAACGTAAAAGAGGCCATACAGAAAATTGATGAGTATACAGTTCTTAATGCAACAGGAATGGATATGATTTCAGCCCTGTATTATCTGAATAAGGGTTATCCGCTAATTGCTTATAAAAATGATGAAATAAATTATATTACAGCTTATGATCAGCGGAATATAACTTTGACGGATATTAATGGAAACTCTCAAACTGTAATGGGAAGGGACGATGCTGAAAAGTTATTTGAATCCAACAGAAATCGATTTATAGCAATATTGCCATGAAATTAAACATCAATAAAAATGGGTCTCCTAAAATTATCATTGTTAAATAGTGTTTACGCATGAAAAAAACATCTATGAATTGTTAAAGTACACAATTCATAGATGTTTTTTATTATTTGTAAGATAAAAGAAGATTTGAAAGTGTGGCAAACTGCTCCAGCGATAAAGCTTCACCCCTTAGGGTTTCGCTTAAACCCATTTCATTTAATGCTCTGATCGTCAGGTCTTTAGAGATATCAGAACCGGAAAGCAAAGAATTTTGTAATGTTTTACGACGCTGACCAAAAGCAGATTTAATCAAAGAAAACATAAATGCTTCATCTCTTGTTTCAACCGGTGGAACCGTATGCTTGGTCAGAAGGATTACAGCAGACCCCACATTAGGCCTTGGAATAAAACAGTTAGGTGGAACAAGCTGCACAATGGAAGGAGCGGAATAGTACTGAACGGCCAAAGATAAAGCACCGTAATCTTTTGTACCGGGACCGGATTGCATTCGATCTGCAACTTCCTTCTGAACCATCACAGTTATGGACCGGAGAGGAGCCTTACTTTCAAAAAGACCCATTATGATTGGAGTTGTAATGTAATATGGCAGGTTTGCAACTACCTTTATGGGATTTCCATTATTATAGGTCGAGATGAGATCATTAAGATCCAGCTTTAACACATCAGAATGGATTATAGTGACATTGTTATAGTCCTTTAATGTCTCATTTAGTATTGGAATAAGATTTGAATCGATTTCTACTGCGATTACATGACCTGCCGCTTCAGCAAGGGCCTGAGTCATGGTTCCGATACCCGGACCGATTTCCAGAACGCAATCATCTTTTGTTATGTCAGAACTGGTAATGATTTTAGAAAGAACATTCTCATCAATCAGGAAATTCTGACCAAATTTTTTTTGAAATTTAAAATCATTGCTTTGAATGATTTTAATTGTCTCCTGGGGATTGATTAGTTTATTCATATTATCCTTTACGTGTACTATATTTTAGTTTCTTAAATCCTTCAGCTGCACTGACAAATGATTCCTGTGCAGCGATTATTTTATCACTTATGGTTAAAACGTATCCAAGCCTGGAGGTAGGGATAGAAGTAGCTAAAGGAAACATATGACTCCAAATAGCTTTTTTCTCTAAATCAGAAAGGAGAAAACCTTCATTTTCAGAATTTATAACGGCATCCTCCGGATGATAAAAGCAATACCATCGACCGTTATGAACATGCTTATCATCCTTATGATAGTCCACAAGACAGAAATCATGAAGAAGTCCAACTTTTGCGGCACTATCAGAATCAACACCTACCAGCCTTGCAAGTCTGCTTGAAAGAAAAGCTACTCTTACTGAATGATCAAATGTATTGGTGCATCCATGACGTGGAACCTGTCTAAGCTTGTCGTATTTGTTATTGTGGGTAATATAATTATGTTTTTCGGCAAACATATATTCTTTAAAAGATAAATTCATAATATCATACCGGTTTACATAAGGATCATGCAAAATAATAAAAAGCTAAGTATTTACATGAACATATATTCTGATAATAATTTCGGAACTATATGTTCAAGTCAAAATATAGAGTATGAAAAATATTAAATCAACTGTATTAATAAAAAATTTACACAAACGTGGATTAAAGCACATACATTTAAGGAAAATGAAACAGATAATGGTACGTTAATTAAAAAAAACGACTTTTAAGGATGATTATTTAGAAAAAATGTACATTGATGCAATAAATAAATAAAATTAAACTTAAAGAATATATATGAGAAAGGATTTTTAATTAGTAGGGGAGGCAAATAAAGATAACACATTAAAGCAGCGTGTTACCTATATTTGATTATGGAAAAATTTTACAAAAACCACAAAAATCTGGTAACGGATGTGGAAACTATTTTGGCAGTGATCCTGGTATTTCTGTCAATGCTTTTGATGTTCAGTGTTAAATGGCTTATGGCCACATGGTCGGAGCTTACTGTAGACGAGATCATTTATCATATGGTTGCTCCGCTTCAGGGAACAAGTACTGCGATGCTGAATGAATACATATTACATTGCACAGTACCAGCAGCTCTGGTTTCCCTGTTTTTTATCGGAATATTCTTTGTTTTCAGAAAAAACAGAAAATATGGATACGCGCTGATTTTTGCATTTACAGGAGCTCTGTTCACAACAGGATTTACAGTGTTGAACGCCTGGGATGACCTTAAACTCGGCAATTATCTAGCATCACAATTTAAGAAGTCAGAATTCATAGATGATAATTATGTTGATCCGAATACTGTTAGATTAGGATTTCCGGAAAAGAAAAGAAACCTTATATACATCTATCTGGAATCTACGGAAATAACCTTTGCTGACAGTAAACATGGTGGAGCATTTAAGGAAAACACTATTCCCGAACTGACCAGGATAGCTGTGGATAATGAGGATTTTTCAGGAGACGAAACTCTAAACGGAGGCTATTCCATGCCCGGATCAACCTGGACTATGGGAGCCATGTTTGCACAGACTTCCGGATTGCCATTAAAAATATCCATAGATAAAAATGCCATGGACACCCAGAAAACATTTTTTCCAGGGATTATAACCCTTGGAGATATCCTGGATAAAGAAGGTTACAAACAGGAACTGCTTCTTGGCTCTGTAGGCTACTTTGGAGGCAGAAAGCTATATTTTCAAAGCCATGGAAACTATGAGATAAAAGATTTCAGTTACTGGAAAAAGCAGAATAAATTTCCGAAAGATTACTGGGTTAACTGGGGATTTGAAGACAAAAAGCTTTATGAGTATGCAAAGGAAGAGCTTACGAAGCTCTCAAAAACCGGAGATCCTTTTAATGTGACATTACTTACAGTTGATACACATTTTCCGGATGGTTATGTTTGCGAAATATGCCCGGACAATTTTGATGACCAGTATTCAAATGTCTATAACTGTGCATCAAAGCAGGTGGAAAGTTTTCTTAACTGGTGTAAAACCCAGGACTGGTATGAAAATACAACAATAGTTATAACCGGTGACCATCCCACCATGGATCACGATTTCTGTAATGAGGTAGACAAGGAATACGTCCGGAAGGTATACACTGCATTTATAAATGCTCCAAAAGAACCCGAAATAAAAGCAAAGAGAGACTATACCACCTTTGATGATTTTCCAACTACTTTGGGTGCATTAGGTGTGGAAATAGAAGGGGACAGATTAGGACTTGGAACGAATCTCTTCTCTGATAAGGAAACCCTGTCGGAAAAATATGGCAGGGAATATGAAAAAGAAGAGCTGGAAAAGAAATCAGATCTGATGATAAAGCTTGGTCAAATAGATAAAGGTGCGGCCATTGAATCAAAGGAAGCGAAAGAGCTCAAAGAGAAAGAAAAAGCTGCAAAAGAGTCGGAGGCAGAAAACAAATAGAAATTTCATCAAGAAAAGTCAGACGGTATTGTCTGACTTTTCTTGATTTTATAGGTCATGACCACGTGCTGCTTCAAGCTTTGAGATAGAAAAACTATCAAGCACGTGGAACACAAACCCACCCGGTATGCGGGTGGGTTTGTGGTTTTTGTAATTAATTGTGTGTTGTAAGAGCCATTAGAGATTGTTCTGCCTGATGAAAATCTAAGCCTATAGCACTTTTAGACGATTTAGATTAATGAAAAGATGAGTACTTTCAGATGGATCAAGCCGGATGATTACGGTTATAGTTTATGATGTAGTCCACCGCATCAGCCAGACCATCATCAAAGATAGAAGGACAGATATAGTCAGCAACAGCTTTACATTCGTCCTTGGCATTACCCATGGCAATTCCTATGTGACAATGCTCCAGCATGCCGATATCATTCCATCCGTCTCCCACAGCGGCTGCTTCATCTAAAGAAAAATTATAATGACGAAGGATCGAATCGATGCCGGAAACTTTGGTTATTCCCTTCTTAGTCAGATCGAAACTAAGTCCGTCGGACCATCTTACCATCTCACATCCGGTAAGATGGTCCTTCATTTTTATGGAATTATCGTAATCCATTACAGGAATCAGCATAAAAACAGGATTATCACCGGCACGGGAAAAATCCACAACCGGCGGAGTACCGCTTTTAATCTCATATAAGGTCTTCATAAGCTCATCAGAGATGAAATTGGCATAGATGGAACGCTCTTCTTCAACAAGGCAGGAAAAATGGTTTTTGCTGCAATAATCAAAGACAATCTGAACCTGATCCTTTGGAATTTCTATCTTCTGAACGCAGGTTCCGTTCAGAGGATCAAAATAGCAGAAAGGTTCGGTGACATCGGAAAGATTAAATACATATTCCTCTGTGTGATGTGAATGTTCATCCAGTGATATAGCCTTGTCAACAATTTCCTTATCAAGAACATAGCAATATTCCCCATCCAGGGTAACAAATGCATCAAAGCGCATTCCTTTTATGAGATTTTCATTCTTTAATTCCATCCAGTGACGGCCTGTGGCAATGGCAGTAATGATGCCAGCCTCATTGGCCCTTTTGATGGCAGCTATGGTTGTTTCAGGTATATTGCCTGTTTCAAAAGGTCTCAGAGTACCGTCGATATCAAAAAATATAATCTTGATCATATTAGGTGTATTCCTGTATGTGTATTAGTACGTAATACGTAAACTATATGTGAAACATAATAATACGTATTAAACATATTCAATATTAGCATGAAAACAGCTGTTATGGATCGACATTTTACAACAGAAACTTATATGAAATATTGTACCGCGATTTTTACCCTCTATAAGAATCTTGTTAAGTACTGGATCACCTTTAATGAGATAAATATGCTTCTCCATATGTCCTTTATGGGAGCGGGAATCTTCTTTAAAGAGGGTGAAGATAGACAGACTGTTCTGTACAATGCCGCACACCATGAACTTTTGGCAAGTGCCAAACCGGTTAAGCTTGCACATGAGATGATTCCGGGGGGTAAAATCGGATGCATGCTGGCAGCCGGTCAGTTCTATCCATACAGCCCGAATCCTGAGGATATCTGGGACGGTTTCCAGAAGGACAGAGACAACTACTTCTTCATAGATGTACAGGCGAGAGGAAGTTATCCGGTATGGGCTTGGAAGAGAATGGAAGAAGCCGGGAGACGTGGTAAGAGCCGGAGAGCCTGTTATCAAGGTTGACATGGATGAGGTAAAGAGCGCCGGATGTTCACTGCAGACCTTTACAGTTATAACAGAGGTAAATGATGACGATAAGATAACTTTCATGACAAGCGGAAATGTAAAGAGCGGTCAGAAGGTTAATGCATAATTAAAACTACCCTGTTGCAGACCAGAGCTTATTATCCATAAGAGGATAAAAATAATACAGAAAAAAATGAAATAAAACGATGAAGAGGGCAAAAACTGTATCAAACGGAATTTGCCCTCTTTTGTTTATATGGCAAAATTTAACAGTAAAAATTTTTTTCGTAATAAAAATATATAAAAACAGACTAAAACGTCATTTTTTAAATATAGATTGAAAAAATTTATCAGATTATAATATTTATAAACAGTAAATTAATTTTTACCCCATTAAGAAGCTGCTCGATCAAGGGAGGGTGAGGTGCACAGCTATGAAGTTATACAAGAGAAAGAATTATCTGCAGAAAATCAGGGGCTATTATCAGGACAAAAAAATGATAAAAATTCTTACCGGTATAAGGGGCAGCGGCAAATCATGTATCATGGAGATGATCATGAATGAGCTCCGTTGGAGGGGAAATTCAACCGCTAACCTCATTCATATCGATTTGGATGCAAAAGAGTTTAAAAATGTGAAAAATGTAGAAAAACTCCGCGGGGTCATCAATGAAAGATTAATTAAGTCAAGGGAGGGCATAATATATCTTTTTATTGATGAGATTCAGATGGTGGAGGGATTCGAAGAACTGCTCTTTTCTCTTTATCAGGAAGACAGATGCTCAATATTCCTTTCTGCTTCCAGCTCGTATATCCTGAGTGAGGATTTTGAGTCAAAGTTCAGGGACAGCTTCAAGGTATTTGAAATTTTACCCTTGTCCTATTCTGAGTACGAAGGAATGAAGGACTTTATGAATCTTAAGATAGAAGAAAACCCTATCCTTGAATTCTCACGTTATGTTCATGACGGCGGTATGCCTAAAATTCTTCAGTGCTCCGATTTACAGGAAAAAAGAAAATATCTAACGGGAATTCTTGAAGAAATATTCAAAAAAGATATAGCAAAGATGGAAAAAATCCGACATGTGTCATATTTCAAGACAGTGCAGGATTATATCATTGATACCTTCGGCGAAAGCATCAGCATGACCAAACTTACGGACTATTTCAGAAATGAGGCAGAGATTCCTGTAAAGCGTGAAACCCTGGAAAGATATCTGGAGATCATGGAGAAGGCCAAACTGGTTTATCGCTGCAACAGGTTTGATATCAAGACCGAGAAAGAGCTTCAGGGTGATCAGAAATATTATCTGACAGATATGGGCTTTTACTTTGTAAAAAAGACAGATTCAAAGATTGATTACAGCCTGATCATGAAAAATGTTATCTTCATGTATCTTAAGTCAAAGGATTACAACATCTCCACAGGACGAATCGGAAAGAGGGAGTGTGATTTTGTTCTTTCTGAGATAGTTGATTTTGACGAAGAGCAGCAGGACGATATGTCTATGAAAGATCTCAGTACAGCTTCGTCAGGTTCCGGTAAAGGTGGAAGGAACAAGGTTATCGCTCAGGTTGTTACTAAAAACAGTATTACCGAGAGGCTTAGAGCGGTCAAGGAAAAAGCTGATGCAAGGGCAAGAGAGCGCGCCATGGCTGCGGTAAGCCGAAGGACATTTGTTACCAGGGATAGAGCAGATGAGTTTAGAACATCAACAGAATTAGCTGAACCGGGTTCCCTGGCAGACGTTCTTGAGCAATATTTAAATGCTAATTATGGAGAAGTAAGTGAGAAGAAGGATAAGCTTGAAACTGTTGAAAGGTTTGAGGTTGATGACAAAGCCTTTGAAAATGCCATGGAGGCAGACAGCTATAGGTCTTCTGATGAGGAGATAAACGGCTACAATACTTCAGATGTGGTGATGACAGATAGTTATAATTTTTCTGATGAGATGGTGACAGAAGATGATCAGGTATCTTCTTATCAGGAAAAAGAACGGGATGTGAAGGTAAGTTATCGTTATATCAAGTTTGCTATCTCAACAGCAGATCCATATATGGAGCGTCAGGAGTATGCTGCGCTTGACAGTATAAAAGATAATTATCCGAAGTACATGCTTACTATGGATTCGGTGACGCAGGAACATAACGGTACAGTTCATCTCAATGCCATTGAAGCCTTAAAAAATGAGTATAAATTCTGATAGCGGGGAATTAGAATAGTAGTGTGAAAGATAGTAGAGGACAGCCATAAACTGGCGCACTTAAACAAGCTATCCAAAGAATAGCGTTTAGCAATAATATTGATTATTTAGAATAATGTCATGAAGCTATCGGGGATTCTTTTAGTATTCCTTCGGCAATTAAGAGTTTCATGGCTTGTTTGATAGCCTTTTCCTTCTGTTTTTCTTTGAGAGGTTCTGGCATATCAATTTTGTAAAGATCGGTTGGATTCCATACTTCGCCTGTAGACAGCATTTGATAGGCAGCTGTAAGGATCATCCTGGCGATCGCAATGATAGCACGTTTCTTACCACGGCGTTTCATTATGCTTTCATATTTGAATTTGTA
>NZ_FNRG01000013.1 GCF_900107835.1 Oribacterium sp. KHPX15 | reverse complement strand
GTTGGGCTGTTCGCCCATTAAAGCGGTACGCGAGCTGGGTTCAGAACGTCGTGAGACAGTTCGGTCCCTATCCGGCGCGGGCGTAGGATATTTGAGAGGAGCTGTCCTTAGTACGAGAGGACCGGGATGGACTGACCTCTGTTGGACCTGTTGGAGATCAACTCCAGTGCAGGGTAGGCATGTCGGGACTGGATAAACGCTGAAGGCATCTAAGCGTGAAGCCACCCTCAAGATGAGATATCCCATCGTTAAGAGTAAGACCCCTTGAAGACTACGAGGTAGATAGGGCTAAGCTGTAAGTGCTGTAAAGCATTCAGGTGATAGTTACTAATAGGTCGAGGGCTTGTCCAAAATGGCTGGAAAGGTTTGATGTTGATATTCAAATTAATAGATGATATTATATAGAGCAGATATTTTGTTTGCCTTCATAGCTCAGTCGGTAGAGCACGCGGCTGTTAACCGCGGTGTCGTTGGTTCGAGTCCATCTGGAGGCGCGATAGCATGAATATGCTTTCTTTATAAGGCGAAATAGCCAAGTGGTAAGGCGTGGGTCTGCAACACCCTGATCACCGGTTCGAATCCGGTTTTCGCCTTTTTTGGCGCCATGGTCAAGTGGTTAAGACACCACCCTTTCACGGTGGTATCACGAGTTCGAATCTCGTTGGCGTCATACTTAAGTCTCAAGTTTTTCTTGAGGCTTTTTTTTTACATCTGAGTAGTCTTTTATTGCATTGATGCCAATTTGATGCCAAGTACTATCATTCAAATGAATTATTGCCTGGATACAGTCTCTGAATATAGTCTGAATTTAGAGTATATGAAAATTTTGAAGTTCATAATATAATCATCTTGCGCTTGAATGAGCGATAATGAGTTAGAGCATTAGCTTTATACTTAAAACATAAAGATATTTCAATTACCGTTCAGAGTTTCTAATAATCTCTTTCAAAAGATTCCATAAATCGATTCACAATAACAAATATCTCATAATAATATGCAGGGATATGTTTATAACCTAAATCTATGTGAATTGAAATTCAGGATAAAGGAGATGAAAAATGTATCATAATATGGTGGATCTTATAATAGAAATTATGTAAAACTCAGAGAAATGTACTTTATGTGGATACAAAAATAATATAATCATCAAGTAAATATCATAAGAAAAGGATCCCGCAGCAAGGATCCTTTTTTATTGCCGTTATAACATTGGATTAAAATAATAAGAAAAACTTCTGTTATATGAAAAAAGCCTGAAAGGTGAGTCTGTTGTATATATTTTTAAATTTTGGTATTATTTACCCGTCAGAAAGGATTCTGCTTTCCGGGAGGTGGATATGACTGTAAAAAAGTCGTTGATAAGTTTATTGGAAGAAAATAAGGGTAAATATATATCCGGGGAGAATCTTGCTGAAAAATTAAAATGTTCAAGAACAGCTGTTTGGAAAGCGATAAATCAATTGAAAGAAGATGGATATCAGATAGATTGCCTTAAAAATAAAGGATACAAATTATCTGAGGATTCAGATGTATTATCTGAAGAGTGTATTTATGGTTACCTTAAAACTGATAAATATCTGGTTGAAGTTTTTCAGGAAATAAGCAGTACCAATGATGTACTAAAGAGATATGCTGTTAATGATCATGCGGAACAAGGTACTACCATAGTATCGGATTATCAGACAGGTGGTAAGGGACGACTGGGAAGAAGCTTTTTTTCGCCTAAAGGTACCGGACTTTATCTAAGTTTATTGTTAAGGCCTAAAGGAACAGTAATTGATAATCTTATCCTTACTGCACAGTCTGCAGTCGCTGTTTACAGAGCAGTAAAAAATGTAACAGGAATAGAGCTTTCAATCAAATGGGTAAATGATCTCTATTATAAGAATAAAAAAATCTGCGGTATATTATCAGAAGGACAAGCCAGTATGGAATCCGGAAGTATGGAATACATAGTGGTTGGAATAGGTGTTAATATTTATGAACCGGAAAATGGTTTTCCTGATGATATAAAGGAGAAAGCAGGTTCACTTCTTGGGAAAAAATCAGAAGGAGTCAGCATTGACAGAAATCGGTTAGCAGCTGAAATAATAAAGGAGTTTTACAATATCGCCAATGATAAAGAACTGGCCGGTGAATATATCGAGAAAAATATCGTCCCGGGTAAAGATATTCTTGTTATAGATGGTCAGAATATCAGAAAGGCGCGAGCGACAGGTATAAGAAAAGATGGAACTTTGGAAATAACTGAAGCAGATGGAAGTGTAAATACATTAGTATTTGGTGAGGTTTCGGTAAGACTGGATGAATCGGTTGTTCTATAATATGGGATGGCTCCTGCAAATACTATGGTTTACCAATATTCTGTCATTTTGTTTTCATATGAATAATAGTTGAGGAAAGAAATGAGCAGCAATAAAAGAGTTACAAAAAGAAAGAAAAAACAGGAAGCGACTTTAGTTGGAGATTTGTTTAAGATATTATTTGCAGTTTCTATGTTGATAGTCGCAATATTGATAGCATTTTTTGTATTCAAGAATGTTGATGGTTTTTCCCTTCCGGATTTAAGAGTTACTTTATCTGAAACAGAATCTAATGAACCTATCACAGTAACTGTTGCGGATACAAAATCAGAAACTGTGACTGAGACAACAAGTGTGAGAGTTAAGGTTACAGAGACTCAGGCTGTGGAAACTACTGCTGATGAGGTGGAAGAATTAATTGAGTCAGTAGAGGCTTCAATCGAGGAAATAGAATCTAAAAATAAAGAAGAAATTAAAGAAGATGGTCCTGAAAAACCAGGCACCGAGAAGGAAGAAGATAATCCTGAAAAATCCGGAAGCGAGAAGAAAGAAGATATATCTGAATCAGAAAAAAAACCGGATTCATCAAAGCCTTCGAAAAAGGAAGAAAAGACTGAGACTATTGAAGACAGAGATTATGAAGAATCTGATTATACTGATGAGGCTGAAAAACCAAGAGTTATGCCTGAAAATACCGGAAATGGTGTTATAGGAGATGGTCCGGTAGCCGGAGACAATAATATTAATGAAAGTCCAATAGCAGTTATCGGTGATAATGTAGAGATAAGCAATAACGGACCGACGGCATAACATTGTAATAGTATCATGCTTCATTTATCGTGTTTGAAAATGAAGCTGTCAGGTATCAACGTATAAAACCAGGATCATAATTATATGTTAATCTGGATATTTTTTGGAGCCATTCAGATTAACACCTGTATGTCAGAAATAAACTGCGAAAAGAATGCATTTATGAGGTAAAATGATCTACTATTTATTTGGAAAATCAGCCAGTGGCAAAGATACAATATATAAACGTCTTAAGGAATTAAATCCCTCATGGAAAGAAGTTACGCCATATACCACAAGACCTATACGTGAGGGTGAATCTGAGGGAGTAGAGTATCATTTTGTAAATGATGCCAGGATAGAAGAATTCAGAAAAGCCGGTAAGATCATAGAAAAAAGAACCTATAATACTGTGTACGGACCCTGGACCTATGGAACCATGGATGACGGTCAGATTGATCTGGGATCCGGAAATGATTATTTAATGATAGGTGTTCTTCAAAGCTACATCAGCACCCGTGATTATTTCGGAAAAGAAAATGTGATGCCTATATATATTGAGGTTCCGGATGATATAAGGCTTGAGAGGGCAAAACAACGAGAGCTTCGTGAAGATCAACCAAAACTTGATGAAATGATGAGACGTTTTAATGCTGATAATGAGGATTTTTCCGAAGAAAAACTAAAAGAGGCAGATATTACCAAAAGATACGTGAATATAGTGCTGGAAGATTGTATAGATGAAATCATTAAGGATACCGGAAAACCAAATATATAATGCTTACCTGATAGAGGGTGAAGACATGGCAATGGTGAAAGCCGATGCCATTGCTTTTGCTGAAAAACTTCTGCTGACGGACCCGGCATTAGAAGATAACAATGATTCAGTACCGATTTTTAAGGATAGAAATTTTTCTTCACGAGAGGAATGGGAGAGCAGCGTAAAAAAAAGGGTTCAGAATAACGAGCATCCGGATCTTATAAAGATAATTCCTGACAGACCTGAGGATAATCCTACAATGATATCGGTAGGAAACATAAGGAATAATGTTAACGGCACAGTTGAAATAAGACCTTATGAGGCAAGTTATAAGATATATATCATCGAACATGCTGAAGGTATGAATCAACAGGCTCAGAATGCATTACTGAAGACATTGGAGGAACCTCCTCAATATGTGGTGATAATGCTTCTGGCCACAAACTCGGATGCATTTCTTGAAACTATTCTTTCCAGAGTTATAGAGATAAAAGCCGGAGAAAAGGATATCAAAGAGACTTTCGGAGAGATGATCAAGGAAGACTGGTCAAGGGATACAGCTCATTTTCTATCTGAGATCACTTTCAAAAACGGCAAAGAGATACTTGATTTTGTTGATAAGGTATGTAAGGAGTGGAAAGTACCCATGAACACATTCCTTCACTTTATTGAAATTTTTTTAAGGGATGTGTTATGCTATAAAAGCACGTCAAAAATTGAGCTTTTGTATGGACAGGAGATATCACAGGATATTATAAGAATGTCTCTTTCTATGAGCTATGAAAAAATTGGCATGGCTACAGATTTGGTAGAAAAAGCCATAAGAGATTTATCTATTAACGTTAACAGAGAGTTACTATTGGAAGATTTCTTGCTCAGTCTCAGACAGAAAAATGCTTAGATCCAATAAGATATGTGTATGAGTGTATTAAGCTCGAGAACTTTATTTTTAGATGAGCCTCAGATGTACAGCTGAAATTGAAAATAGATTAAGAAAGTAAGGAATATTGGAATATTCCGGGAGAATATATGACAGAAGTTATAGGAGTACGATTCAGAACAGCGGGGAAGGTTTATTATTTTGCCCCCGGAACAATAAAGTTTAACAGAGGCGATCACGCCATCGTCGAAACTGCGAGAGGTGTTGAGTATGGATTTGTGGTAATGGGAAACAGTGATGCTGAAGATGAAAAGATCATTCAGCCGTTAAAACCTGTTATCAGAAAAGCCGATAAAGAAGATGATCTGCACCACGAGGAAAATCGCGAAAAAGAAAAAGAAGCTTTTAAAGTTTGTCTGGAAAAGATCAGAAAACATAACCTTGATATGAAGCTTATTGATGTGGAATATACTTTTGACAGAGGTAAGGTACTTTTCTATTTCACCTCAGATGGCAGAGTGGATTTCAGGGCTTTGGTAAAGGATCTTGCCTCTATATTCAGAACACGAATCGAGCTTAGGCAGGTAGGCGTCAGGGATGAAACAAAAATACTCGGTGGATATGGTTCCTGCGGAAGACCCTTATGCTGCCATACATTCCTTTCTGATTTCGCTCCGGTTTCCATACGTATGGCAAAGGAGCAGGGTCTCAGCCTGAATCCAACAAATATTTCCGGTGTCTGTGGAAGACTCATGTGCTGCTTGAAAAATGAAGAAGAAGTATATGAATTTTTAAATTCCAGACTCCCTTTGATGGGAGATACGGTCACTACTCCCGATGGTCTGAAGGGTGAGGTTACGTCCGTATCCGTTCTTAACCAGAAGGTTAAGGTAATAGTAAATCTTGAAAAAGAGGATGAAAAGGAATTAAGGGAATACAAGGTTTCTGAGCTTAAGTTTAAGCCACGCAGAAAAGGCGGCAACGGAAATGATAAAAAACCGGATACCAAAAACGGATCCGGTAAAGGGAACAGAAATGCCCAGAAAACAAAGGAAGATGAAGATATAGAGGCATTGGAGAAACTTGAGAAAAGTGATCCCAAATCAGGACTGGATGATTAATAATGGCTGAACGAATAGATGATCTTCAATGTAACGGTTATAAGATAATCCAGGATACCGATGGTTTTTGCTTTGGAATGGACGCTGTCCTTCTGGCAAATTATGCACTTCAATCGGTTAATGAGGACGCAAAGCTCCTTGATCTATGCAGCGGTACCGGTATAGTACCGCTTTTACTTGCAGCAAAAACAGGTTGTAAAGATATAACAGGTCTTGAACTGCAGAAGGATGTTGCGGATATGGCTGAAAGATCCGTGAAGCTGAATAAGCAGGAAGGACGCATGAAGATAATACAGGGTGATCTCAGGGAGATACGTAAGCTGGGGATGAATTCCAGTATGAATGTTGTAACCTGTAATCCTCCTTATATGAACGCAGGACTTCGGAATACCACAGACAGAAAGCTTATTTCAAGGCATGAAGTTATGTGCACGCTGGCTGATGTTTGTTCGGCAGCAGCATTGACCCTGAAGTCAAACGGCAGGTTCTACATGGTGCACAGACCTAACCGTCTGGTGGATATCTTTAATGAGCTAAGGAAAGTTCAGCTTGAACCTAAGAGGATGAGACTGGTATATCCCTATGAAAACAGTGAAGCCAATATGGTATTGCTGGAAGCTGTAAAGGGTGGAAAAACCCAATTGATTGTGGAAAAACCGCTTATCGTATATAAAGATAAAAATATTTATACAGATGAAATACTACGTATTTATGCGGTTTCCTGACAAAAATGTAGTCTGAAAAAGAACTATGGTCGTTTTTTAGACAATTTTAAAAAAACATATAATGTGATAATCTTCAAGCATGAGAAGTATCAATAAACTTTTTGTTTTATTGAGTTTCTCGTGCTTTTTTCTTACGAGGTATTTGTAAGATCTCATATCTATATTGAGAAGAATGTATTTCAATATAGTCTTAATGTCTCTGAAACAGGAAATCTGATTCCTGACGATCGAACAGAGGCGGATAATCCCTAAAACAAAACTATAACAAGGCACAGGTTTTATTTACTTGTTCATCGTAAGATGGATGTTAACTGTAAAAATGATTCTACTTTGCAGATTATAAGCGCGAGTCTGTAGAAGGAAGTGTGTTAAATAAGTGACATAAGTAAGGAAGCTTTAGCGGCCCTGGGGTGCGGAATGATTTGATGTCGACTTCTGACACTCTCGTAATAGTGATGGTTTAAGCTTTAAGGGTTAAAGCGGTAATAAAGAAAGGAGATCGCTTAAAGCAGGATTATACAGATATCAATAGTAAGAAAAATAAAATGATCGATCTTGTGATTTCCGGATCGAAATCGTTCTTAATAATATTCACGGGTGTACGAAAACAGGAGTTAATATCAGGATAAAGGTACACCTGCATACAGGATCACGATTTATGGATTCTTCAGTAATAGATAAAAGGAGTTTAATCAAATGAATTCAGGAGTATTAAAAGTAAATATTTGCAGGATATTGTCTATATTGTCATCGGGCTTTTCAGTGTTCCTGATTTTAACGGCTCTTTATGTTATTGTTTGCTCCTATCGTGAAACCGGTCAGGGTAAACCATTTTTTCTGTTCGGATGGAAACCGGTGGTCGTTTTATCAAATTCTATGGAGCCCACATTTACTTCAGGAAAGATAATATTGATCAAGGAGAAGGAAGGATCACCGGAGGTGAATGACATCGTTATGTTCAGGCAAAATAAATTCGGATTGAATGAATACGTTACTCACCGGATCGTTGGTAAAGACGAAGGTGGATATATAACAAAAGGCGATGCCAACAATTGTGAGGATCCGGGAAGGCTTCAGGAAAATGATATTTTTGGAACAGTGAAAATTATTCTGTTCTGATCCTGAAAATGCCGGTCATGAATAGTCCTTTCATTAGCTGACATAAAGCGGAAGGTTATTGATGAGGGCATAAAACAATGGATATCAGATTATAAATTTTTTTATCATTGTAAAGGAGTTAATTATTAATATGAAAAAGAAAAGAATTGCAGCAGCCGTCGGGATAATGGCAATAATCTCAGCAATAACAGGGACATATGCATATTTTACAGATTTGAAATCTGTTTCTGTTATGGCAACTGCGGCGAATTTAGGTATAACAGTTGATGCCACAAATTTTAATGAAGAACTGGTTTATAATATGCTTCCGGGGGACAGTAAAGAGTTAAGCTATACGATCAGCAATACCGGAGATGCAGATGTAATGGTATTTACGGAAATCACACTTATTTCTTCAGTGCCTATGTCAGATACGGTTGAGTGGTTCATACAGGATCCTGACGGAAGCGTAAACGAAGAAGACAGAAGGGTTGATCCGGAATTTGTCGGAAAGAACTTTGTTGATGATGTAAGCATACAGGAACTTCAGGAGAATAACATAAAGTTTGTTTCTTTGACCAAAAAGAATACGGAGGCAAAATTTGTTGTTAATAACGGTGTTCTGGAAGCAAATTCAGATAAGACAAGTACAGTTGATTTAATGCTGATGCTCGGGTTAAATGCCGGAAACAAATTTATGGACAGTACCTGCCTGGTTACAGCTGATGTATATGGAATACAGACAAAAAATATAGATGATACACTCTCATGGGAGTTTATTAAAGAAACGGCATTGGTGAACGAAGAGAGTGAAGGATTGTAATGCTGAGACAGAGTATAAAAAGTACTCTATTGATCCTTACAATATTTCTCATGATGATATGTGGTACAGGCGCTGTATATGTTGATAAAAAGCAGGAGGAGATAAAAGTAAATTCTGCCAACATTGGATTAAAGGTATCGGAACCTGTTTTTTACAGCTTTCCTGAAGAAATCAGTAATGACAGTGAAATTGATTTTTCTGTAAATGTTGAAAATACAGGATCTGTACCTGTATATCTGTCAGAGAATATAACTTATGAGATAAACCACAGATTTGATTCTGCAAATATAATAATAGAAAAGGCCGTGAGTGAAACCGGATCAGAAACATTGGATTCTGATGATATGTTAGGAAGTAAGGAAACAACGGATATATTATACAGGATAAGATTTTCAGGCGTTCAGGAAATACCGGAAGGATCAATAAGTATAAATGGAAGTATTAAATATACGGCATCCACAAGTCCCGATGGAAGTTTCGGGTTTGTTACGGAGCCTGAAACGGTAAACATTAACATCGAAGATTTAAAACTGTATTCGGATAATTCTGAAGAATATGCCATGGTGAAAGATAATACAACAGATAATGATAAAGAAATACATGAATCTTTTGATGTGACAACTGAGAGTACAGCGGATAATTATGAAAAGACAGCTGAATCCATTGATATGGCAACTGAAAGTACACTGAACAGAATATCCGGGGAATATATAAGTACTGCCAGCGAGATAGAAGAAAATGGCATGGATTAATCAGCCATATAGATTTTCATACCTGTTTCGGTTATTATAGTTGAGAATCAAATAAAAAAGGGGAAAGCAATGGATAATCTTGAGAAAGGCGATATCATAACAGTAAAAAAACAGCATCCCTGCGGATCCTCAGAATGGGAGATCATGAGGACAGGGGCTGATGTTCGTATAAAATGTATAGGATGCGGACATATTTTGATGCTGCCAAGATCCAAAGTTAACTCCATGATTAAAAAATTAATAAAAGCAGAAACTAATAAGCAGTAAAACAAAAATTTAAATAAAATGCTTGCAAACTAAGAGCTTTTTTGTTACGATACATTACCGTATCTATAAAAATCCTTGTTTCCGCGTGATGCGGAAGCCAGAGACCAAAAGGAGGTAAAAGCAGATGAACAAATATGAGTTATGTGTTGTTCTGAGTGCGAAGCTCGAAGATGAGGAGAGAACAGCTGCTCTCGAAAAGATTAAGGGATATATCACCCGTTTCGGTGGCACTGTTGGAGAGAACATCCAGGAGTGGGGCAAGAAGAGACTTGCATATGAGATTCAGCATATGAAGGAAGGCTTCTACTATTTCATTCCATTTACAGGTGATTCTACAACTCCAAATGAGCTTGAGAGCCGTCTTCGCATTATGGAACCAGTTATCAGATATCTTGTTGTTAAGCCTGAAGCTGAGACAGAGGCTGTAGCTCCAGAAGCTGCTGCAGAAGAGAAAGCTGAGTAAGCAAGCGGAAAGCGAGAACAAAAAATGAACAAAGTTATCCTAATGGGTAGATTAACCAGAGATCCGGATGTGAGATATTCACAGGGTGAAAACTCTATGGCGATTGCGAGATATACATTAGCAGTTGATCGTCGCGTACGTAGAACCGATGGAGGTGCTCAGGACCAGCAGACAGCTGATTTTATCGGTTGTGTTGCTTTTGGTAAGTCTGCAGAGTTTGCAGAGAAGTATTTTCATCAGGGGACCAAGATCTGCATCGAAGGCCGTATTCAGACCGGTTCATATACAAACAAGGATGGTCAGAAGGTCTATACTACAGATATCGTTGTAGAGAATCAGGAATTTGCAGAGAGCAAGAATGCTTCATCAGGAAATGGTGGAAGCTTTTCAGGTGGAAGGAGTTTTGGCTCCGGAAATCAGATGTCTTCACAACAGGACATGAGCTCGATCGGTGATGGTTTTATGAATATACCTGATGGGGTAGAGGACGAGGGACTCCCATTTAATTGATCGTAGGGAAACCCTTGTGGTATTATACAAGGAGGATTAACCATGGCATTTCAGAAGTCAGATAGAAGTGGCTCAAGACCCAGAAGAGCCGGCGGTTTCCGCAGCAGAAGAAAAGTATGTGTATTCTGCAGCGAGAAGTCAAAGCCTATTGATTATAAGGATGTAGCTACATTAAGAAAGTATATCTCTGAGAGAGGTAAGATTCTTCCAAGAAGAATTACCGGAACATGTGCAACACACCAGAGAGCTATCACACTTGCAGTTAAGAGAGCAAGACACGTAGCACTTCTTCCATATCAGGTTGACTAATCAGTAGTTATATACCGGTGCAGACCGGTTATACCTGATTTAAAAGAGCGATATAATAAGACCGTTGTGCAGGCATAAGCCTGCATCGCGGTCTTATTTTCATATCAAAATGTTTATGATATAATACCTCCCAAAGCGTTAGCTTTTTTGGAGATATAAAATGAAGATGAAAAACCCACAGTTTGTAATAGAAAAATATTTCTCATGGCCATTTATACTGGCAATGATCCTTGTGGTCGCCAACATTATATTGGCTTTTCTTGAACCGCATGCAGCTTTGATACTTGCGCCTTTTCTCATGATTTATATTGCTCTTGCATTGTATATATACATTACCAGCAAGACAAGGCTTCATGCTGCATTACAGGCTTACGCCATGGGTGCAAGTGCGATTCATTCAGAACTGTTTAATGAGATGCCTACTCCATATTGTATGGTTGATGAAAAGGGTTATGTCCTTTGGGGCAACAGGCGCTTTGAGGAAATAGTCGGAGATGACAAAGCTGCAGCAGGGAATATCATGCAGATGTTTCCTAATATTCATGAAGATATGTTTCTGGAAGATGATGTCACACTGGAATTACACTCGGACTATCAGGGCAGAAAGTATCTTGTGGATCTTATAAGAACCAAGGTTACTACAGAAGACGGCAGTATGCCTTCATTGTACAATCCGGAGATGAAGACTATTGCTGTATATCTCAGGGATGAGACTGAGGAAACACAGCTCAGGTTCGCTCTGGACAGAGAACATATCGTTATAGGACTTATATATATAGATAACTATGAAGAAGTCCTTGAACAGACAGAGGATGTTAAAAGGTCACTTCTTACCGCGCTTATCGACAGAAAGATAAACAGATATATTTCAACGGTTAGCGGACTCATAAGAAAGATAGAAAAGGATAAGTACTTTTTCATTATGAAAGAGCAGTTCTTATCCAAAATGCTGGATGACAGATTTTCTATTTTGGAGGAAGTTAAGCAGGTAAATATCGGAAATGAACTTGCCATAACCTTAAGTATAGGACTTGGGTATGGTGCCGAATCTTATGTTCAGAACTATGAGTTTGCCAGAACCTCAATGGATATGGCCCTTGGACGCGGAGGCGACCAGGCTGTGGTTAAGTCCAATGAAAACATTACCTATTTCGGTGGCAAGGCTCAGACACAGGAGAAAACCACCAGAGTAAAGGCCCGTGTGAAGGCCCAGGCATTCCAGGAGCTTTTGGAGTCCAGGGACAAGGTTATCATAATGGGACATGCAAACAGCGATGTTGACTGTCTGGGAGCATCTGTAGGTGTATACCGTATGGCCACTACCCTCGGTAAGAGAGCTTATATTGTGGAAAACACTATCACGTCAACAATCCTTCCTCTTAAGGAAAGATTCCTTCAAAGTGATGATTATCCTGAGGATATGTTTATCACAGGTCCCCAGGCTGTCCAGATGGTGGATAACAATACCGTTCTTGTGGTGGTCGACTGTAACAGACCATCCATTATTGATGAACCGGAGCTTCTGAAAGTATGCAAGACCATCGTAGTATTTGATCACCATCGTCAGGCCAGTGAATCTGTTCAGGGCGCAGTACTTAGTTATTGCGAACCTTATGCTTCAAGTGCCTGTGAGATGATAGCAGAGATGATGCAGTACATAGGAGGCGGTATAAAGGTTAAAGGTCCAGAAGCTGATGCTATGTATGGTGGTATAGTTATCGATACTCAGGAATTTACCAATCAGACCGGTGTACGTACCTTCGAGGCAGCAGCTTACCTTAGAAGATGCGGTGCGGATATCACAAGAATACGTAAGGTTTTCAGAGAGAACTTTACAGACTATCAGGCCAAAGCTGCAGCTATTTCAAGTGCTGAAATCTATAGAAATTCCTATGCTTTCAGCACTATAGATTCCAAGGGTCTTGAAAGTCCGACTGTAGTATGCGCTCAAACTGCCAATGAACTCCTGAATATAAGAGGTATAAAGGCGAGCATTGTGCTTACGCTGTATAATGATATAATATATGTCTCTGCACGTTCCATAGACGAAATGAACGTTCAGGTTCTCATGGAAAAGCTTGGAGGAGGCGGTCACCGCACCATCGCCGGAGTGCAGTTCAAAGAGGGCACAGTATCTGAGGCCATAGCATCGATTAAAGACGCTGTAGATCAGATGATAAAGGAAGGAGAAGTTTCATAATGAAAGTTATTTTATTAAAAGATGTAAAAGCGCTTGGTAAAAAGGGTGATATTGTTGAGGTATCTGAAGGCTACGGAAGAAACTTCATTATTCCGTCAAAAACGGGTGTAATTGCAGATAATAAAAATCTGAATACATTAAAGTTACAGAAACAGAATGAAGAGAAGATAGCTCAGGAGAAGCTTGAGGAGGCTCAGGCTCTGAAGGAGAAGATCGAACAGGTGAAGCTTACTTTAAAGGTTAAGTCCGGAAGTGACGGAAGAACCTTTGGGTCTGTTTCCACAAAGGAAGTTCAGGAGGCACTTAAGGCTCAGGCAGGAATTGAAGTTGACAAAAAGAAATTCTCTGTTGATGTTCCTATGAAGAATCTTGGTGGTTACGATGTAAATGTCAAACTTCACAAGGACGTGACAGCTGTACTTCATGTTTCGGTTATAAGCGCATAACCTAAGTCTTATAAGGAAGAAAAAATGGCAGAGAATAAAGATAATGTTCTGATGAGGGTCGTTCCTCACAGCCAGGAGGCAGAGCAGAGCGTAATAGGTGCAATGCTCAGAGATAAAGAGGCAGTTTCCACTGCTGCAGAGATTCTTATACCGGATGATTTTTATCAGAAACAGTATAGTTTGATGTTTGACGCGATGCGGGATCTGTACAATCATGATCAGCCGGTAGACATTGTAACATTATCAGAAAAATTAAAGACGAATAATGTCCCTGCTGAAGTTTATGATATTTCTGTTATAAGAGATATCGTTATGACAGTGCCCACCAGTGCCAATGTCAGATCCTACTGCAACATCGTAAAAGAGAAGTCCATCCTCAGGAGACTCATAAAGGTTAATGAAGAGATTGCCAATATGTGTTACGCCGGCGATGAAGAAGTTGATGATATTCTGGGACAGACTGAGCAGAAGATATTTAAACTTCTTGAGACCAGAAATACCGGAGACTCAGAGTCCATTGCATCGGTTGCATTGAAGGTGCTTGAAAACATACAGGCAGCAGCTAAAAATGGGGGACAGGTCACCGGCATTTCCACGGGGTTTTACGATCTTGATTATAAAACGGCCGGTCTTCAGAAGTCTGACCTCATACTTGTGGCAGCCAGACCTTCAATGGGAAAGACTGCATTCGTATTAAATATTCTGGATACGGTTGGAGTCCGTCAGCATAAACCCTGTATGATCTTTTCTCTCGAGATGTCAAGAGAGCAGTTGGTAAACCGTATGCTTTCCATGGAGTCTCTGGTGGATGCGGACAAGCTCAGAAAGGGCTCACTGACTGATGGAGACTGGGGAGAGCTTATCAATGCTGTGGATAAGGTTTCTGATGCCAACATCATAATTGATGACACACCGGGTATTACTGTAACCGAATTGCGTTCCAAGTGTCGAAAGGTAAAACTTGAGAAGGGTCTTGAACTGATAGTTATCGATTACCTTCAGCTTATGTCAGGATCAGGTAAAGGCGGTGACAGTCGTCAGCAGGAGATTTCTGAGATATCGAGATCCCTTAAAGCTATAGCGAGAGAGATGCAGTGTCCGGTTCTGGCATTGTCACAGTTATCACGTGCCTGCGAGCAAAGACCTGATCACAGACCGATGCTTTCCGATCTCAGAGAGTCCGGAGCAATAGAGCAGGATGCAGATATAGTAATGTTCCTTTACAGAGATGATTACTACAACAAGGATACAGAGCATCCAAATGAGGCGGAAGTCATCATAGCAAAGCAGAGAAACGGTCCTATAGGCACGGTAACTCTGTTATGGCAGCCTCAGTACACAAGATTTGTTAATCAGGATCATTCTGGCAGAGATAACGGTTATCAAGGATGATAAAATGCCGATATTATGAGTAGGTGGATATGTTTTCGAAAAGCAGACATTAATTAAACTTTTATAAATTCGTATCCACAGGTTTGATTTTTGATTAGCTGTAATATATTATCAGAAGATATTAAAAAAGGAGGAGCCATTATGAAGATAGAAAGAATAGATGACAACTCCATCAGGTGTACTTTAACCAGTTTAGATCTTAGTTCACGAAATATAAATCTGCGTGACATGACCTATGGTTCGGATGCTGCAAAGCGTCTGTTCACGGAAATGATGCAGAAAGCTCAGAATGAGGTGGGATTTTCGGCCGATAACGGCCCCTTGATGATAGAGGCGGTTCCTTTACAGGGCGGATCCATACAGCTTGTTATATCGAAGGTTGATGATCCGGAAGAGCTGGATACCCGTTTTTCAAAATTCTCTCAGGCAAGTTCATCTCAAAGCGGATGGATATCTCAGCTTGCAAGTGAGATTCTTGAGGGTGCTCAGGATCTTATAAAGGAAATCAAGGAAAGCGGACTTCACAGTCAGTCCGGCAGCAGAGGACAGGAACTCCTCGGTTCAGAAGAGCTTGCAACAGGGAAAACTTCCGGTGGTGAGTCTGATAAGTCTGAAGAACAGTCTTTGGATGCTGTAAAGATTTATGTTTTTAGTTCACTTGACAGAGTTATAAGGGCGGCTGAAGCCGTTTCGGATCTTTATACCGGTGAGAACACATTGTATAAAGATAACAAAGATGGCAAGTTCTATCTTGTTTTACATGCTGAAGAAAAAGAAATCGGAGCTATAAACAGGGCTTCCAATTTACTTAATGAGTTCGGCAGTAAACTTAAGGATAATGATCTTTATGAAGCATATTTCAGAGAGCATTATGATGTGATAGTCGAATCTGATGCCATTCAGAAATTAAGAAACATTTGATAAAAACGATAAGGAGATAAGTAATTATGGTAACAGTAACAAAGGATATGAAGATCGGAGAGCTTCTTCAGTTAAATGAAATGGTTGCACCATTCCTTATGCAGAATGGAATGGGCTGCATTTATTGCCCGTCATCAGCAGGTGAGTCACTCGAGGAGGCCTGCATGGTTCATGGACTGGACAGCGATATGCTCACAGCAGACCTTAATGATATTCTTCGTGAATATGAGGAAGCTCAGAAATAAAATAATCTTTTGAAGTCAGGACCGGGATTGATTCCCGGTCTTTTTTTGAGATATATCCACTATACAAGTGTTGTACCTGATAAAACACCGGTAAAAAAATTTCCCGGTTTTTTTTCGCGATAAGGCCGTCACGCGGGCGTTGTGCTTGTACAAACGCACATGTGACGGCCAAAGTGGAATCGAGTAGAAAAATTTATCTATTCGGTTCAAATTATACTTGACGGGTAGGAATTCCGATGATATATTATGTTCATCGGTTAGATGAGACTAACCGAGACGTACTCCACAGACACGTCCTCCTGACCATAAGCGTGTAACTGTGGAAATCTCCTGAAATAAATAGACTCAACAAAACTTAGTGTTCAGAGAAAAACCCCGGGCCGAAAGCCCGGGGTTTTCTCTGTTTATTTTTGATTAAACCTTCACGCGTCCGGTGACGGTTTTTATGGAATCAGGAAGTGTGTTATTTTTATTACTACATTTTAGTTTTCATTGATAAACCGCCGCTCAGTAATTCTCCGGTTATTGCAGCAAGTTCGTGAGGAGTTTCATTCATTCCGCTTGAAAACCAGTACTGAAGTAGACTTATACATCCTCCGGCAACAAACGAATAGTAACTGTCGAAATGATTAATTCCGCGGTCTTTCACTATAAATGACCAGTCGGTAAGGCATTTTTCGCGGACAAGTTCTTTTAAACGGTTTAAAAACTTGATATCACCGTTTTCTCCGATAAGTATGTGCACAAGTCCTGCATTCTCTTTGCAAAGACCATAAACTCCTTCAAAAATACAGGTTGGGTCCTTTGAAACTTCATCGGGATTAAGACGACCTATGGTTTCATGAAGTTCTGTCAATAAATCTTTTTCCGACTGTTCAAGCAGATCAAATACATCTTTATAGTGAAGATAAAAGGTGCCGCGGTTTACGTCCGCAAGTTCTGTGAGTTCTTTTACGGATATATCTTTTATGCGTTTGTCATGCATTAATTGTGAAAGAGCTGATTTTAATGCAGCCTGGGTTTTTCGTATCCGTCTGTCTACAGATACTGAATTAGTTGCCGGATTTGACATTGTATAACCTCTAAAACAATTATTAATCAACACAATATGCTGATTTGTTTAAAAACAGACTCTTATTCATAAATTGACTATTGCCAATTAGTGGACTTGTTTCTAAAATAAAATTACCACATAAATCAACACGTGTCAATAAATAGAAATGTGTCAGATATTCAATATTGTGGTATGATATAAATGAGGTCGTTTCGATAAAGAGAGTCCTTAAACATTAGACGGACAACAGTGTAAACATTAATACTTTAGATTTAATAAACAGGGCAGTTAGTATGAGCTTTTTTGAAAAGAAAAAAAACAGTTCTGATAGCAATGATCAGATAAAGCCGCAGAATATATCCAAGAGTGCAAGACTGGCGGATTTCATAGTTGACCATAATAAAAAGATCAGAAACCTTATCATGGTACTGGTTGTTGTTTTTGCCTGCTGTTATCCTTTTGTGGCCGTCAATTACGATCTTACAAAGTATCTGCCGGATGCAGTTGAATCAAAGAGTGCCATTAATAAAATGAGGGATATCTTTGGCTATCCGGGCACCGGCAGACTTATGCTGAAGGATGTAACAATCTATGAGGCCAAGCAGTATAAAAATCAGATTGAAAAAGTGGATGGGGTTGATCAGGTAGTATGGTGCGATATGACTACCCAGATATATGGATCATCTGAATTTATCGATTACGATAAGATTGATGATTATTATAAAAACGGAAATGCCGTTATGGATATAACCTTTAAGGAAGGAGATACATCAAAACTCACTCATAAGGCAATAGATGAGATAGAGAGCATCGTAGGTGACAAGGGTTACCTTGTGGGAATGTCTCCTACCAACAAGTTCACAGAAGAGAGTGTTAAGTCTGCATTAGCTGAAATAATGGTCATTGTAGTTGTACTTATCTTCCTGATCCTGCTTCTGACAACCACTTCATGGTTTGAACCGGTACTGTTCCTTACGGTCATAGGGTGTGCCATAGCCATAAATAAAGGAACCAATATCTTTTTGGGAGAAATATCCTACATAACCAATAACATCTGTGACATATTACAGCTTGCCACATCTATGGACTACTCCGTATTTCTGCTCCATGCCTATGAGCGTGAAAGAGAGAAGGGAATGGATAAGGAATCGGCACTGAAGCTTGGACTGATGAGCACCATTACCACTATCCTTGCCTCATCCCTTACCACCTTCTTTGGATTCATAGTGCTTATATTTATGAGATTCAGTATCGGATGGGACATGGGAATAGTAATGTCAAAGGGAATCATCTGTTCTCTTTTGATGGTTATCTTTCTTATGCCTTCATTGATCCTTAGCTGGTCAGATAAGATTGAAAAAATGAAGCATAAATCCTTCTTCCCTGATTTTCATAAATTCGGTGTTTTTGTAAATCGAGTAAGTCCGTTTGTTTTGATCGCTTCCCTTGCCATTGCAGGTCCCATATATTTTGCCCAGAGCATGAATGATTTCAAGTATGGTCCCGATGCAACAGGAGCGGGGCCGGGAACCTCAATGTATGAGCATTCCCAGGAAATAGACAATGAATTCGGACGTTCCAATCTTATAGTAGCTATTTTTCCCGATACAGACAGGATAAAGGAGAAGGAGCTGTGTGACGAGCTTGATGACCTTACGTATGTAAAAAAGGTAATGGGTATGGGTTCGTATCTTCCTGAAGGTACACCGGAGGATTTTCTTCCCGGTTCTGTGACTGATCTTTTTCATAAGGAGGGTTATGCAAGACTCCTTATCTATATAAAAACCAAGCCTGAATCTCACACCGGATTTAAGTGCAGTGATGAAATATCGGGCATCATTAAAAAGTATTATCCGGAAGAAGCTTATATAACAGGAAATACACCTACCACAAAGGACATGGAAAATGTACTTGTGCCGGACTACAATCTGGTCAATACGCTTGCCATGATCAGTATATTCCTGGTTGTAGCTATATCATTTAAGTCGGTGGTACTGCCTTTTGTGGCAATGGTACCTATAATGATGGCGATTTACCTGAATATGTCATTCCCGTATTTTGCCGGGGATGAGCTAATATTTATCGCCTATGCTGTTGTGTCCTGTGTACAACTCGGATCAACCATAGACTATGCAATTTCATCGACGGAGAACTATATTCAGTGCAGGGCAAAGGGCCTTGAAAAGAAGGAGGCTGCCATCAGGATGACAGAGTTAAGTTTTCCTTCGATTCTGACATCGGGTTTCATCCTTGTTGTATGTGGTTACGCCATAAGCATTATCTCTGCTATTCCGGCCATCGGACAGGTTGGACATCTGGTTGGAAGAGGAGCTATTTTTTCTGTTATCTTTGTTACAACGCTCATGCCTTTCCTTTTCAAGCTTTCCGACAGGCTTATAACAGGTACTTTTAAATCAAGACATGAAAGAAGAAAAGAAAAGATCGGGCAGTTCAGGCAGAGATTACATGAAAAAATTGCTGAAAGAAGAACTATTGACAGGGTGGAGGGGTGAAGATAAATGAGAAAACATTCCGCAAAAAAAATATTCAGGAGGGCCATAGCTCATACAGTACTTTTGAGCTGTTTGTCCACGAATATATTTTCGGCGACCATTACCGCCTTTGCAGCAGGTGCACATGCAGATGTGGATGAAACCATGTATGTGAATCTGGATTACTATGGTTCCGTAAATAAGGTTAATGTTGTAAAGGGGATAAACTTTAACGGTACGGAAAGTTATACCGACTTCGGAAAATATACAAATATCATAAATATGTCCGACGGTCAGAAGCCGGATTATAATAACGGTTCTGTCACCTGGAACAAATTCAATGCTGGAAAGTTTTACTTTGAAGGAACATTGGAACCGTCATCCGTGGAGGTGCCATGGACTTTTGATATAAGCTATAAGTTAAACGGTGTTGCAATGGATGCCGACAAGATGGGCGGGCAGTCCGGACTTGTGGAAATGGATATAGATGCATATCCAAACGATAAGGTTTCGGACTATATGAAGAACAACATGATGCTTATAGTTGCGGTGCCGGTTGATCTGCAGAAGTGTTATTCGGTGGATGCACCCGGGGCCCAGACTACTAATCTTGGACAGTACTCAGGAATAGTGTTTGCCGCCCTTCCCGGACAGGAGGGACATTTTGTCCTTCGTTTGGGAACCGAGAAATTTGAAACCGTTGGAGCCATTTTTATGATGAGCCCGGGAACCGTGGGAGATCTCTCAAAAATAAAGGATCTGAAGAAGATCAAGGATGATTTCAGGGATGACACCAACGCAATGCTTGATGATTTTGAGGACGTTCTGGACGGTGTTACCAATGTCCAGTCACAGCTTGATCTTACAAATCAAATGCTTGAAAACCTCCAGTCAGGTAAGGACAAGATACATAATAATGCTCAGGTTATATTCAATGGCAATGATGTGGCAATACAGGACCTTAGAGATCTGCAGAGCACATTGGAGCCTTTGAATGAGGATCTGAAGACCACACAGTGGATGGTCTATGACATTAACTCAAATCTTAATTACCTGGACAGTGACCTGATGGATGCAAGCTCAAAGCTTAAGACTCTTAATACAAGATTAAAGCAGCTTGGTAATTCTCTGAGTGGTACAAACCTTTCAAATCTTGACATTGATGAGCTTAAACCGAGTGCGAAGGATGCTATAGACAGCCTTGAGGATGTAGCCAGCGATATAAATAAGGCTACGAATAATGCCACAAATAAGACAAACAGAGACAAGATCAAAGCCAGCGCATCAGAGATAATAACTGATGCAGCTATTGATAATGCCCATGATTACAGGGGCTACGATGAGGATTTGGATGAGAATGAAAGGAGCCTTATTTCTGCAGTTTCCGAGGAGCTTGGGGACAAGTTAAAGAGTATTGAGACTAAGGATCTTGTGGGGATACTGGCGGTTGCCAATGCAGATATATTAAGTTCCGATTCAGATGAAGTTAAGGCGAAGTACATCGCCTTTGTGAAGGCATACGGCAGTAAGCTTCAGACTGCTGAAGCTCCGCAGATTCTTCAGGCATCAGGACTTGATCCCCAAAAGGTTCAGGCCTATGCAGCTGTTATGACCGATGCCGGTAACAAAGATAAATACGGAAAGCGGGCTTCATATTATGCGAAGCACCTTGATACCCTCCTTTCCTTAAAAAACAGTGCCAAGAAACTGGCAAATGACACCGTTGCAACGGATCAGGAGATGAGCAGTCTTGCGGACAGTCTCTATGATCTTACCGATGCAATATCAAATCTTGAGACTGAAAACGGGAATTTGTTTGATTCCGAGGGTGCTGAGGAACTCATTGATTCCATAAACACCGTAATCTCAGATCTTGATGATATCCTTGATGATGGCGGTGCTGTGGCATTCCAGACAGCGAGAACGGTAAATACCGTAAGAACCACAATCGGAGATATAGACGGACTTATAGGTATCATGAATGCCTACTACGAAGACATTCAGAAAACCTTCGAAGATTCCGAGAATGTCATAGTTGAGATGGAGAAGACATCAGCAGACGCTGCTTCCGCACTCCAGAGAGTGAATGATACTCTCCGTTCTGCAGAGCCGGATTTCAGTAATGCTGCCGACGAGGGAATTGAGATAGGAAGACAGGCTGTTGAAAACACAGAGGATATTGTGGACAGCACAAAGCATCTGAAAAATACAGGCAGGAAGTTAAGGGATACCATAAACAACAAACTTGATGAAGAAGAAGCTGATAACAATTTCCTGAATATGGATCCCGATGCTCCCAAGGTTTCACTTACAAGCACGAAGAATCAGGAGCCAACCTCCATTTCCATTGTCTGCAGATCCGAAGAGATCTCTGCGGATGACAATGAGGCAAAGGTTCTTGACAGCGAAGTAAGTGAACCTGCCACAACATTTATGCAGAGGGTTATGGCTGTATTTAAAAAGCTGTGGGATGCCATCTGTTCTATATTTGGAATTAAGTGAAAAACAGTGAAAGACCTGAATATATAGTGGAGAAAGGGGAGTAAATGAAGAAAACCAAGATTAAACTAATCAGTGCTTTGGCTGCGGCATGTCTAAGCACTTCAATGACGTCCCTGGCTATGATAAAAAATGTAGAGATAAATGCGGACCTTGATTCCATCAATGAAGTTGACGCGGGGATTTGCTTCTTTCCCGATTACGAAGTTGAGGATGATGATTTAGAGGTTAATGTAGCAGCAGATACTACAAGCATTAAAAACAACAATCCTACAATTCCGGCAACAGTTAATATAACCATAACAAGTGATGCGGGAGCATTGGACGATGACCTTAAGATTTCCGGTACCGGCATAAGGTCAACTTATGTGGATATGGTATCTGTGGATAATACAGAGGCAACGGGCAGACTTTTGGTTTATCCTCTTTATGAGCTGGTGGCTCCACAGAATCTTTATATAGACGCAGCAAATCAGCAGATCAGCTGGAGTGAGGTTCCTTACGCCGGAAAGTATGAGGTAGTAATTACCTATCTTGATAAAAACGGAAATGAAAAGACGAGCCATGCCACAACAGAAAAGACGTATCATTCCATAAGTACTGCTTTAGCCAATGCTTATCTGGGAACTTTCGGAGTTGCAGTGAGAGCCATACCTACCGATGAGCAGGGATACCAGGATGCAGCAGTGGATCAAAATGGTATGGCAAGCTGGACCGGCTTTGATACAACATTTGCAGATGAATACGAGGTGAGGGTAAGCTATACGGGTACAAACGGAAAGAAGGTAACTACTAAATTCCGTACCAGGGATACTTATCATGATGTATCGGGTTACATGAATTCCGCCCAGGCAGGAACATTTAAGGTGACTGTCCGGGCCATTCCCAAGAAAAATGATGCAAAGTACTATAATATCGCTTTTTCTGACTGGAGTTATGCCGGGAGTTATGCAGCAGACACCGGTGACTATGATATAGACGATAAATGGGAGTTCTTAAGTGATTATAAGGCTGCCGTTGAGGGGAACTTTGCAACAAATATAAAGAGCCGTGGAACATATAACAGTGCTGATCCGAAGACCATAGGTTCCGGAAGTGCCAATGCATCATGGAAGAGAACCGGTTACAAGTGGCAGTATATTACAGATGGTGTTGCTTTTAACCAGGGCTGGAAGCAGATAAACGGTCAGTGGTACTATTTTGACCCTGACAGCTACATGCATACCGGATGGCTTGAGCTGAACGGCGCAAGATACTACCTAGAATCAAAAGTCGGATCCTCTACCGGAGTAATGGTAACAGGCACACGAGATATTAACGGCAAAACCTACATTTTCGGCGATAACGGAATCTGTCTGAATTACTAGATGAGAATCAGTCATGTCAGAGCCGGAGGGCATTCAAATGGATGCCCTCCGGCTCTGGCCGTCCTATACTCGACTGAATAGTAATTATGTATTTCTGCCATAATTTATTATAATGGGAATAATGGTTAACATTCCTGATGATTAAGGATATACTATAATGACGTGAAAAATTAGCATTACCGAATGGTGGACATTTGTGTGGGATTCATATGATGGCACCGGATTAGGGAGTTTATGAGAATGAAGAACAACAGGCATTGGTTTTTAAAGGGGTTAAAGGATGGTATACCTATAGCTATAGGGTACTTTGCGGTATCCTTTGCACTGGGATTTTTTGCAAGTAACGCAGGACTTACAGTGTTTCAGGCAACCCTTTCAAGTCTTCTTTGCAATGCTTCTGCAGGAGAATATGCGGGATTTGTAGGGATAGCTTCAAAGGTTTCATATCTGACTATGGCAGCTATGATAGCTATCGTTAATATCAGGTATCTCCTTATGTCGGCGTCACTTTCCCAGAAGCTGCCTGAGGAAACAAGCCTTCCTCACAGACTTCTTGTGGGTTTCTGGATAACTGATGAGATATTTGCAGCTTCAATTTCAGTACCTGGTAAACTTAATCCATTTTACAGTTATGGCCTTGCCATAAGTTCTCTGAGCTTTTGGGCCCTGGGCACCTGTCTTGGAGCCGTTGTGGGAAATGTAGTGCCTGATAATGTGGTAAGCGCCCTGGGGGTTCTTTTATATGGTATGTTCCTGGCCATAATCATTCCTCCGGCCAGAGAAAACAAGATTTTACGTTTTCTGATCATCATAGCAATGTTTTCAAGCTTTGCTTTTTCAAAGCTTCCGGTGTTATCATCCATCAGTAATGCCATTCGCATAACTATTCTCACAATCGTGATTTCCGGTGCGGCAGCATTGATATTCCCTATAAAAGGGGATGAAGACAAGCTGGAGACCGGGGCAGATGTTTCTCATGAAGCAGGGGAGGTAAAGAATGCGCAGTAATTATATTTATATTTTTATCATGTTTGCGGTATCCTTTATCATCAGAGTGCTTCCTCTTACACTTATACGTAAACAGATAAAGAATATAACCATACGATCTTTCCTGTATTATGTGCCCTATGTGACACTTGCGGTTATGACATTTCCTGCCATTATGGAGGATGTGGAAAAACCGGTTGCGGGATTGTTTGCACTTATAGTTGGGATCATAACAGCATGGTTTGGAGGAGGACTTTTTCCCACGGCTGTTGCCTGCTCCGTTGTGGTGTTTGTTTTGGAATTATTTATTTAAACGATGAGTCATGAGTTTGCTTTGAGCCTTCTCGGCAGTTTGTGAAGATATTCACGGCAGAGACATTGGCTCATGAACTATGGAGGTAATTGATGACAGGATCTGATGGCGTTAAGAAGGTAAGGGATCCGGGGATAGATTTTATAAGAGTGATTGCCTGCCTTATAGTCATTGGCACACATGTGGACGTTATGGGAACAGGGGACTCCACAAAGCTCCTGATAAGATTATTGTTTTCGGACGGAGTAACGCTGTTTTTTGTGATCAGCGGATTTTTCTTTTTCAAAAAGGGGTTTAAGGAAACACTTAAACGCTCATTAACAAATATAGTGCTTCCCGGAATAGTGGTAATGTTTCTGACTTATCTGTTTTCACCATTCATCAGGGGGGAGAAAAGCATTATTCAATGTCTCACTTATCCGGAACTGGATCTCCCGGGATTCATTACGGATGTTTTTTCCTGGGGTGGAGGTATCCGTGAGAGCCTGGCAAGCCACCTCTGGTATATATTTACTTATCTTCAGCTGGTTCTCGCCTATCCGCTTTTAAAACCTTTATACACAAAAGATGACCGGTACCGTAAATACAGATGGTTCATAATGGTCTTTATATTTATCAATCAGATAATAATGGATCTCAATATGACAGGGCTTATCAGTCTTTTACCTGTACAGGTATCACCCTTTATGCTGTATACGACACCTGCCATGCTTCTTATGGCGGGGGCTGAGCTGTCCATGATGATGCCGGTGCTGAAAAAATCCACGAGGCTTAAGGAAGTCAGGATTGGTGCGGTTGTCGTCTTTGCTGTGACATTGGCACTGAGATTTGTTATGCAGAGGGAAGTATTCAGGCTTAACAGTACTCAGGATTTTTATATTTACTGGAACTGTGCTTTTGCCACAGTTGAAAGCATTAGTTTCATCATATTTGTTCTAAGTTTTGATTTTAGAGATAACAAGCTGATTCAGACTATGGCAAGAGTCGGAAAGTATACTTTCTATATATATCTGCTTCATTATGGAATATACCATATGTTATTTTTCAGAATGGGACCGGACTGGAGTTTGGGGCTCATAGACCTTAACAATGGCTACGATACCCTGCCTAAGGAGATATTGCATATTCTGATACGTGTACCTACAGTGTTCATCCTTTCACTTGCTGCCAGTGCAGTGATAGTCAGGACCGGGGAGTTTTTTAAAACTCCAAAAAAATAGTTTGAAAAATCCTTTTCATCACAATTTGTGCCGACTGCTGAAGACGGCACGGAGATTAGTACGAAAAAATAACCGTCCGCTTAACAAGGAGCCTCGTGCTGAGGATTTTTGTTAAGCGGGCGGTTTGGACGTTTACTGCACCTTAAGTTCATTATATATATCACGCTTTGAAACGCCGCGGTCTTTTGCCACAGCCTTCATGGCGTCTTTCTCCGAAAGCCCCTGCTTCAGGTAGTGATCCATGTGATCCTCTAAAGGCATTTCATTCCATCTGGCTTCTGATTCCGCCTGGATATCTTCGGGATTTCTTCCTTCCAGGACAAGGACATACTCACCTCTCGGTTCCTCGGCCTCATACTTCGCTATGGCTTCTGAAAGAGTGGTCCGGATTACTTCTTCATGCTTCTTTGTGAGTTCACGGCAAAGAGAGATGTGCCTGTCTCCTCCCAAAGTATCGCAAAGATCCTTAAGTGTTGCCTTAAGTTTATGAGGTGCTTCATACAGGATCATGGTTCGGGTCTCAGTCTTAAGTTCCGAAAGAATCCTGGAACGTTCTTTCTTATCGGCCTTTTCTGTAGGCAAAAATGCTTCAAACGCGAATCTTCTGGTGGGAAGCGCGGACATGGTGAGAGCGGTGATGGCAGCAGCAGGACCCGGAAGTGAAGTTATCTGAATACCGGCTTCAGCTGCCTGTCTCACAAGCTCTTCTCCGGGATCTGAAATACAGGGTGTACCTGCATCTGTAATGATGGCAATGTTTTTTCCGTTCAGCATATCCGAAACCAGAGTTTTTGCCTTATCGAATTTATTGAATTCGTGATATGCGGTCATGGGAGTATGAATGTCGAAATGATTTAAAAGCTTTATGGAATTTCTAGTGTCTTCGGCAGCTATGATGTCAACCGATTTAAGACAGTTGATGACTCTGTAGGTGATGTCATCAAGATTTCCTATGGGTGTTGCACATATATATAAGGTTCCCGGCATAATGTTATCTCCGATATGTTCTGTATTTTTTATCAGCATGACAGGAGCTTTTACTGATGTCATGACTCATACGCCCATCATAGCACATTAACTAGGATTTTTTTGCGCAAAGATTAAGATTTACGCACTATGCTTGCAATTATAGTTTAGCTCTGTTATATTACACTCTGTATTTTCGAGAGGCTCGTGAGAGTCTTTCGTTTTATATTTAAAAAAATTATAGGATAGAAGAGTTTTTGAGGAGATAGATTATGAAGAAATTTATTGCGATGCTTTTACTTGCAATAGCAGTGCTTTCAGTTGTGGGCTGTGGCAGTAAGTCAAATTCAAAACATGATGAGACTGCAAAAGAAAAGACTAAGGAAACAGCACCTGACGGAAGTATCATAGAAGAATCTACAGCAGAGGAAACAAACCCTGAAAACGGACTTCCTCTTTCAAAGCAGCCTGATCCCAATGCTCCTGTTTTAGATACAGTCGTTGTTTATGCCATGGTTAACGGAAGCATGTCACAGGTTATGGATTCAGTTGACGAACTTACAGAGCAGGCGCTTCTTGATAAGCTCATCGAGCTTGGAACTGTAGGAGCAACTACAAAGCTTGTCAGCTTCGAAACAGAGGAAACAGGAGAGACACAGCCTGCAGGTCCCGGAGCTACAGAAGGTCAGCAAACCATGACCATCAAGAAGGGTAAGCTTGTACTCAGCGATTTTGCAGCAGGCGAGAATTTCGATGAGGAAACCGCAAAGCAGGCTGTTGCAGATACATACGCACTGAACTATGAGCTTTCAGAGTGTGAAGTTACTATTCAGTAAATTATAAAAATGTGACGAGGTCTTCCTTTAGGGAGACCTCGTTTTTACTATGTGAAGTTATCCACCGGGCGTTGAGTCCGTTCAAATGATTCAGCCGTCAAAAGATTGAAAAAACCATAATACTCGATTGTGATAAGGGGTATGTGGTAAAATAGAAAGGTATTTTAAAAATTCAGGTGAGAGGAAAAGAAAAAATGAATTGTAAAAAAAGGTCAGGAATCAAAAATCATAAGCTGGTTCTAAGCTATGTTATAATACTTATCCTTTGCGTATGTATGTGCGGGGTTATAAGTTCAAAGGCTGCCGGCGTATCAGACGGAATAGGAGCATTGTCCAATGCAACTGGCGGGCTTCGGGGAGTATGGTTCTCATATATAAACTGGGATGAAATGCCATCAGATGAAGAGGCCTTTAAAAAAGAGGCAGACAAGGTGATGGAAACCATAGCGGCAAACGGCCTGAATGCCATTTTCTGCCATGTCCACAGCCATACGGATGCTTACTATAAATCGGATATATTCCCGGTTTCAAAGTTTCTCCACATAAATCCCGATAAATTTGATGCACTGGGATATATGGTGGATTCTGCACACAGGCACGGGATTCAGTTCCATGCCTGGCTTAATCCCTACAGAGTCACCGGGTCCATGAAAAAATGGGAAGAAGAGAAAGAGGATTCCATTTCCAAAAGATGGTATAACAATCCGGAAACCAACAGAAACGTTCTTTTATTTGACGGAAGCTATTACCTGAATCCTTCCAAAAAAGAGGTGCGTGACCTTATCGTTTCAGCTGTTCAGGAAGTTATGACAAAGTATGATGTGGATGGAGTTCAGTTTGATGATTATTTCTATCCGGGGCTTGGAACAGGGGCTGACACAAACTTTGATTATCAGGAGTATGTTGAATCAGGAAGTACCCTTCCTATATCGGAATGGAGAAGGGATAATGTCTCCGCCCTTATCGAAGCGGTTTACGCGAAGGTTCATGAGATAAAACCGGGTGCAGTGTTCGGTGTGAGTCCCGTAGCACAGCTTAAATACCTTAAGAGTAACAGAAGCTACTTTGTGGATATAGATGAGTGGCTTTCATCGGATAAGTACGTGGACTATATATTACCCCAGATCTACTTCGGCTTTGAGCAGAAGACCGGAAGCGGAGCGATATCTGACGCAGCCTATGAGGTATGCCTGAATGACTGGATAAATCTCATGGAAAAGAACAACAGCAAGGTAAAGCTTTATGTGGGACTTGCTCTTTATAAGTGCAATACCGACAGCTGGGACGGAAATGATATCCCCGAGTGGCTGAGATACAATGACATTCTGGCAAGAGAAGTGCTTACTGCCCTGGGAACCGGAAAAGTATCGGGCTTCGGAATTTATGCCTACCAGAATCTTATAGACGGCAAGGCTATAACAGAGGTGGAAAACTTAAGGAAAATATTCCTTGGGGCCTGAAAATGGCGGTAAACTTGCTTTTTAAGAGTTCATATCTTATATTAGTTAAGTTAAAACACAGAAAAATGTTGATTTTTCAATGTTTTTCGGGTAAATAAGCAAATATATAATAAATCAGGTTACCTTTCATTCGGGTAACCGGAAAGAGTGAAACATGGAAAAGAAACCGTACTATATCACTACAGCGATAGCTTATGCTTCAGGAAAGCCGCATATCGGCAATACTTACGAGATCGTTCTTGCGGATGCTATCGCACGTTTCAAGAGATTTCAGGGTTATGACGTAAGATTCCAGACCGGAACCGACGAGCATGGCCAGAAAATAGAGTTAAAGGCTGAGGCAGCAGGTGTAACACCAAAGCAGTATGTTGATAAGACAGCCGGAGACATTAAGACCATTTGGGATCTTATGAACACTTCTTATGATAAGTTTATCAGAACAACAGATGAGTACCATGAGAAACAGGTTCAGAAGATGTTCAAGAAAATGTATGACAAGGGTGACATCTATAAGTCTGAGTATGAAGGCTGGTACTGTACACCATGTGAGTCCTTCTGGACAGATTCACAGCTTGTGGACGGAAAGTGTCCCGATTGTGGAAGAGATGTTGAGAAGGCAAGAGAGGAAGCATACTTCTTCAAGATGAGCAAGTATGCAGACCGTCTCATGAAGCATATCGAGGAGCATCCCGAGTTTATCCAGCCGGTTTCCCGTAAGAATGAGATGGTAAACAACTTCCTTAAGCCGGGTCTTCAGGATCTTTGCGTATCCAGAACCTCCTTCAAGTGGGGAATCCCTGTGGATTTCGATCCAAAGCACGTTGTTTACGTATGGCTTGACGCCCTTACAAACTATATTACCGGTCTTGGCTATGATGTTGACGGAAACAACGAGGAACTGTTCAACAGGTTCTGGCCCTGTGACCTTCACCTTATCGGAAAGGATATCATCCGTTTCCATACACTTTACTGGCCGATCTTCCTTATGAGCCTTGATATACCTCTTCCAAAGCAGGTATTCGGACATCCATGGCTCCTTACAGCGGCAGGAAAATCACAGGAAGGCATCAAGATGTCAAAGTCCCGTGGCAATGTTATCTACGCTGACGATCTGGCAAAGCTTTTCGGTGTTGATGCCGTAAGATTTTTCGTTATCCATGAGATGCCTTTCGAGAACGATGGCGTTATCTCCTGGGAGCTTATGGTAGAGCGTTATAATTCAATGCTTGCCAATATCCTCGGAAACCTCGTTAAGAGAACCATCTCCATGAGCAATAAGTATTTTGATGGTGTGGTTGAGGATAAGGGTGTCACAGAGCCTGTTGATGAGGATCTGAAGACTACTATCCTTAATGCGGTTAAGACAGCAACAGAGAAGATGGATCAGCTTAGAGTAGCCGACGCACTCACAGCTGTTTTCGATATCTTCAGAAGATCAAACAAGTATATCGATGAGACTGAGCCATGGGTACTTTCAAAGGATCCTGAGAAGGCTGACAGACTTAAGACGGTTATGTATAACCTTATAGAGGCTATCAACATTGGAGCTTCTGTTCTCGAAAGCTTTATGCCTGAGACAGCCGAGTCCATCCTTAAGGAGATCAATGCTGAAAAGCGTGCTCTTTCCGATATGGATAAGTGGGGACTCTACAAGTCCGGTACAAAGGTAACAGCTGAGCCTGCAACACTCTTTGAGCGCAAGAAGGAAGAGGATGTTATGCAGGAGGTTGAGAAGATCGAAGCTGAGCAGATGGCTGCAGCAGGTGTTCAGGAGGAAAAGGCAGAGGAGGCTTCTACAGAGGAAGCTCAGGAAGGCGACGGAATGCCGGAGACCATCGATGAGAATGGTGACTGTGCTCCTGATACAAAGGTTTCAGATCCTGAAAAGAAGGCAGAGATAACCTACGATGACTTTGCAAAGATCGAGTTCCGCGTAGGAAAGATCCTTCATGCAGAAGAAGTAAAGAAGTCAAAGAAGCTTCTCAAATTCAAGGTTCAGGTGGGATCCGAGACACGTACCATATTAAGCGGTATCAAGAAGGCTTATAAGCCGGAGGATCTGGTTGGAAAGCGTGTTATGATCGTTGCAAACCTTGCTCCACGTATGATCGCAGGTGAGGAATCACAGGGCATGATCATTGCAGCAGAGGATGATGACGAGAATATCGCTCTTATGACACCGATGAGCAAGATGCCTTCGGGCTCTATCATTTGCTGATAGAAAAATATAAGGATTATGGCAAGACATCATAGTGTACTCAAGAGTACAAAAAAGAATATTGGTATTTCAGGTGGGACACTAAAGTTTTTGGCTGCTCTTATGATGACCGCATATTATTTTGCGGTCATCATTATCCATAACGGAAAACTTTACGGTTTTGTTGATGAGTACTATCAGATGGCCATCGCCACCGAAGAAGGAGCCTTATGGCTCAGATTATATGATTTTCTGGTAATATTCCGTCATTTCAGTTTCCCTATCTTTGCATTTCTCTTAGTAGAAGGTTTTATACATACTTCCGATTTCCGGAAATATTTCATCAGAGTTTTTATTGTTGCGCTTATCTCAGAGGTTCCTTACGATCTGTCATTTTACAACGAGACCTACAACTTTCATCAGCAGAATCCGGTGTTTACATTGGCAGCAGCTCTGCTTGTAATGTTTTTTATGAAAAAATGGTGGAAGCGGCCCCTTCTTAAATGGCTGGTGGTGGCTGTGGGATGCGGAATCGCATATCTCGGACGATTCCAGTATGGATGGTACGGGGTATTGGCAGTTTCTCTCATGTACAACTTTAACAGAGAGAAGATATTTCAGATGCTCGGCGGTGCTGCGGCTATTGCAGCGGGAAGCATATCATCCCGTTTCCTTCCGGTATTGAGCTTTATCCCCATAATGCTTTATAACGGAGAAAGAGGAAGATTTGATTTTAAATGGTTCTATTATATTTACTATCCTCTTATGCTGACAGCTTTTTATGCAATGATCTATATCGGAGCAATGGTTAATATATGATAAAAGATGTTATGATTTTTGATTCCCATGCTCATATGAATGATGAGAGCTTTGAGGAAGACAGAAGCCTTGTTATAGAGAGTCTTGGGAGTTCCGGAATCGGTTATTTCACTGAAATAGGCTTCGACATGCCATCAAGCCTTAAGGCGGTGGAACTGGCCAGAAGATATGACAATGTTTTCGCGGCAGTAGGTTTTCATCCCGACCACAGTGACAGATGCCGGGAGGAAGACATTATACAATTAAGGAAAATGGTCGAAGAAGACAGAGTAGGGGTCTCAGGAGTTAAGGGAGATTCCGGGCAGCGAAAGATAGTTGCCATTGGTGAAATAGGTCTCGACTATCATTACACCAGGGAAGGCATCGCTGAAAGGGCTTTGAAAGCAGGAAAAGAGGCTGCACCGGAGGAGCTTGAGGGTGCAGATCCTGAGCCTGAGATACAGAGGGAAACCTTTGGGAAGATGCTCAGGCTTGCAAGAGAGCTTAAAATGCCTATAAATGTACATTCAAGAGATGCTGCGAAGGACACCTACGATATGATCGTTTCCGAAGGAGGGTATGAAAACGGTGGTATAATACACTGTTTCGGTTATTCTCTTGAAATGGCGAAGCTTTATGTGAAGCTTGGTATGTGTGTGGGAATAGGCGGTGTTGTGACCTTTAAGAACTCCAGAAAGATAAAAGAGGTTGTGGAAAACATCCCGATTGAAAATATAGTTTTGGAGACGGACTGTCCTTACATGGCACCGGTGCCTTTAAGGGGAACCAGAAATGATCCGGGAAATCTTATATATGTGGCGGATAAGATCGCTGAATTAAAGAATATGACTTCGGATGAGGTTATACGGATTACCACGGAAAATGCAAAAAGGGTTTACAGGATAGGATAAAAAAATCCTCACGGATTCTTTTGGATTCCTGAGAGCCGCGTGGACAGAATAAAAAAAGAGGCAGCTTATACCGATATCGGAGATATGGCAAAAGCTGCATTATATCAAATAAAAAGCTCCGGAGTTGAGTAGGTGGATCCACGTCACATGGGAGGATCCTCTTAGTGCTGCTACGTTCCCGTCCTGACACGGTTCGAGGGACCCATTGCGTGGGGCCCAAACAACCCCGAAGCAAGTTGAAGTATACATGAAAACGATGTAATTGGCAATAGAAGTCTGAAAGTAATCTTTTTTATTAACCGGTGACTCAGGTACATGACAGGAAAAAATCTTCCCGCACCTGACACACGGAAGTATTGTTGTTTTAAAAGGAGAGGAATATAGTTATGAGCTTTACAAGCTTGTTTTTCGTAACAATATTCTTTCCGGCGTTTACCTTGATTTATTTCCTTATGCCGGGAATAAAACAAAAAAATATATGGCTTCTTCTGGCATCCCTTGTGTTTTACGCCTTTGGAGGCCTTAATTATCTTGTTCTGATCATAGCATTGGCAGCATACGCGTGTCTTACAGGCAGGATGATCCAGGGGGCTCTGGACAGAGCAAAGGCTTCAAATCCCGACTACGAAAAGGGAGATGAGGAATTTATGAGTCCTCTGGCCCAGAAATCTATCGAAAAGAATAAAAGGATCGCAAAGACCTGGCTGATCGCAGGTATAGTTGTTCTGGTTATAATCCTTGCGGTGTTTAAATACACAAGATTCATATTACAGGATGTACTTGCTTATAAACTTGATGGAAAGCTTGACGAAGAGATCCTAAGGATCGGTATGCCTCTCGGAGTGTCTTTCTACACCTTTAAGCTTATAAGTTATGTTTCCGATGTTTATAATCAGAAGACCAGAGCGGGAGATTTCTTCCATGTGCTTCTGTATACGGTAATATTTCACCAGGTTACCCAGGGACCTATCTCCAGATACGGAGAGCTTTGTACACAGTTTGATAAGAGAAAAGTTTCCTATGAAGGAATCTCAGACGGTATATGGAGATTCAGTATCGGAATGGCAAAAAAGACTCTGATAGCCGATCATTGCGGAAAGCTGTGTGATGTATTTCTGCCTTTGACTGAAAATGTATCATATTCTGTTTTCGGAGCCTATATGGGGTCGTTATTCTACATGATGCAGCTGTATCTGGATTTCTCAGCATATTCTGATATGGCTATCGGTCTCGGAGAAATCCTGGGACTGGAATATCAGGAAAACTTTAACTATCCATATATCGCTGCCTCTGTCAGGGATTTCTGGAGACGCTGGCATATATCCTTAAGCAGCTTTTTCAGGGATTATGTCTACATTCCTCTTGGAGGAAGCCGTGTGGGTTTCGGAAGACTGATGCTTAATCTTTTTGCCGTGTGGGCTCTTACAGGTTTATGGCATGGCGCCAGCTGGAATTTCATTCTGTGGGGATTGTATTATTTTATATTTATAGTTATTGAGAACCTGTATCTGAAAAAAGCAGGTAAAGAGAAGAAAACCGGAGGGCTCAGTGTGATAATGGGAGCATTGGGACATCTCTATACCCTGGCGGTAGTCTTTTTCGGATGGGTGCTTTTCAGAATAACGGACTTCCATAAGCTATGGGAAGTTATAAATGTAATGTTTGGAAGGAGCGGAAGAGCTCTTTATACAGCATCCGAAGTTCTTACCCTGAGGGGTAATGTTTACTTTGTGATTCTTGCCGTAAGCTTTTGCACCCCGTTATGGAAGAATATAGCATTGACAGTAAGGAAAAGGTTATACAGCAGCCAGCACAGAGAGGCTCTGGAAATGCAGAATCTCGAGGACGAAAGACAGCTTCATGAGCAGGAAGCAAAGGATCACGAGCTGGTTGAAAAATTCAGTTCAGAAAGTACCGGCATAATCGATGAAGTAAAGAAACAGGACATTGAAAGCCATGAACGAATGGTTACAAGACTTGAAAACCGCATCAAAAAAAGAAAAAACGAGCGTGTAATGAGGGAAACCTTGTTTTATGGCATGAGAACCATACTGATGCTTATATTTTTGTTCGTTTCGATTTTAGCTATGGTGGGGGCAAGTTATTCACCATTTCTGTATAACCAGTTTTAAATATCGTGAGGCAGGTCCAATGAGCCGATTAGATCTGCATCAGGTCTTATATTACGGCTGAAAATCAGTATTTATAAATGAGTGATAACATTAAACCAAAATCAAAAAAGAATAAGATCAGCAGGGAAATAAAGAAGAAGGTCTTTAAAAGCAACGGAGCCAGGCTTATGTCAGGTGTCGCCATGGTCGCCTTTGCAGGACTCTTTTTTGTGGGAACTGTGATTTCAAGACCGGATTACTCCGAGTCAGAAAAACGACCTCTTGCAAAAAGGCCTGCTCCGGAGATGCTTACTGTGATGAATGGAAAATTCTTCACTGATCTCAATAAGTGGTTTTCTGATACATTTCCTTACAGGGAGGAACTGCTCTCTCTGGAAGCCGGAATAGAGGACTATTACGGAGTGGGCGGAGAAGCCTATTATGGCAATAAGGCATCGGTGGTGGAAGATACCATACCTGAAACTGCAGAATCTCTCGCACCGGTGCTTCTTATGGAAAGTCCTGAGGAGACTGAAGAAGCTCCAACTGAAACAGTCATTGAATTCGATGAGCTTATAGAAACCAATGAAGACGGAACTCTTAAGGTTGACACTACTCCAAAGGAAAAGGTGGAGATCGCGGGCGAACAGGCCGGAAATATCTATGTCAACAACAATAGAGGCTATGAGATCTTTTATTACAATCAGGGCGGTTCCGTTAAGTATGCATCCGTTATAAATACGGTTAAAGCTCTGTTCCCGGATGCCAATGTCTATGACATGCTGGTACCCAACAGCTTCGGAGTGGATCTGGATCCTTCTCTTCAGGAGGAGCTTGGATCAGGAAACATGCCGGATGCCTTTAACTATATCTACAGTCTGATGGATCCTTCCATACACAGGATATCCGTGTTTGACACCATGGTAGCCCACAAGGACGAGTACATCTATTATAATACTGACCATCACTGGACTGCCCTGGGTGCTTACTATGCTTACAGAGATTTTTGCATGGAGAAAGGCATTGAGCCCCATGAACTAAGTGATTATCAGTATGTGGATTATGAAGGCTTTTACGGAACATTCTATTTTGCCACAAACAGATCCGAACAGTTAAAGACCAATCCGGATCATGTGGAAGCATGGATACCTTTAGGTACAAATGATGCTGTAATCACACTTGAGAGTGGTGAGGTGGTGAACAGCAAGGTCATAAATGATGTGACAGAAGCCAATGCGGGAAGAAAGTATAACTGCTTCATCAATGGGGATAATCCATTTACACAGATTACAAATCCACATATAACAGATGGTTCAAGCTGCGTGCTGGTGAAGGAATCCTATGGCAATGCCTTTGTTCCTTTCCTTGTGGATCATTATGAAAATGTTTATGTGGTGGATTACAGATATTATAAAGGTAACCTTTCTGACTTTATCACTGACCATGGTGTAAGTGATATAATCTTTTTAAATAATGTTCAGGCAATTACGGAAAAAGTGTCGGGAATGATTTTGAGTATTTTTTCTTAATTTTAATGTAGGTTGCAAAAAAGGAAGCTTTCATTTATAATTCTAGGGATTATGGATATAAAGGTTTAGTATACTCTTTTGCTGAATATACTACTGACTTAAGGAGATATATGGAACAGTTTATCATGAAAGGCGGAAAACCCCTTCACGGAGAAGTCGTGATAGGCGGGGCAAAGAATGCTGCATTGGGCATCATTGCCGGAGCGCTTTTAACAGATGAAGATGTTACGATAGAGAACCTGCCGGACGTAAGAGATATCAATGTTATGCTGGAGGCGCTGAAGGAAGTTGGCGCTACAGTTAAACGAATTGACCGGCATACAGCTCTTATCAATGCTTCAGAGGTACAGGATGTTTCCATAGATGATGAATACATACGTAAGATCAGAGCGTCTTACTATTTTATAGGTTCATTGCTTGGAAAATATCACAAGGCCATAGTTCCTCTTCCGGGAGGCTGTGCCATAGGTTCGAGACCTATCGATCAGCATATCAAGGGCTTCAGGGCTCTGGGAACCAATGTCGAGATCAAGAACGGATGTGTGCAGGCAGATGCACCGAATGGACTTAAGGCATCGCATATTTATCTGGATGTTGTATCTGTAGGAGCTACCATCAATATCATGCTTGCAGCGGCCCTTGCCGAAGGCAGAACTATCATTGAGAATGTAGCCAAGGAGCCACATATAGTTGATGTTGCAAACTTCCTGAATTCCATGGGAGCCAATATCAGGGGTGCGGGTACGGATACCATCCGTGTCAAGGGTGTAAAGAGACTTCATGGAACAACCTATGCGGTTATCCCCGACCAGATAGAAGCCGGTACCTTTATGTGTGCGGCAGCAGCAACCAGAGGCGATGTACTTATCAAGAATGTTATTCCCAAGCATCTGGAATCAATTTCGGCAAAGCTTATTGAAATGGGAAATACTGTTTATGAGTACGATGAGGCAGTACGTGTCATCGGTGCAGAGGTACAGCATCCGACAGATGTAAAGACCCTGCCGTATCCCGGTTTCCCTACAGATATGCAGCCTCAGATGTCGGTTACTCTTGCACTTGCAGAGGGCACTTCTGTGGTGACAGAATCTATTTTTGAAAACAGATTCAAGTATGTTGACGAGCTTGCCCGCATGGGTTCAAACATAAAAGTAGAGGGTAATGTTTCTGTTATAGACGGAGTTAAGAAATTCACCGGTGCCAGCGTCAATGCCCTTGACCTTAGAGCGGGAGCAGCCCTTGTTATTGCGGGACTTTGTGCCGAAGGTATAACAACGGTTAATGAGATCGGTTATATCCAGAGAGGATATGAGCATTTCGAGAAGAAGCTTCAGACCTTAGGCGCAGAGATATCTCTTGTTAATTCAGACAGAGCCGCGCAGAAGTTCAGGCTGAAGATCGGATGATACAGGGAAGATAGTGGTCTCATAGATTCCTGAAGACATGTATGCCATGAATAAAATATTATAATGCAGAAGGAGACTGGTGAGAGGATCAACAGTCTCCTTCTTTGTATTTTTTTGAAGGGGGTTAATTTTGGAAATAAAATATGTTGCTTTAGCATTATTTATCCTGATGTATGTGGTTATGATCGTGAAATCCGAATGGAAGTTATTTACGATCTGGGCGGTTGCAGCAGCCTTTGTGGTTCTTGGAATAATGCGGAGAGATTTTATGTACATTCTTTCCGTTGTTAACTGGAACGTTCTCATGATGATAGGCGGAACCATGTTAGTGGTTTTCTTCTTTATCGAATCGAAGATGCCTAACCTGATGGCTGACATCATTCTGGATAAATGTCCTAATGTGATGTGGGTAATCATACTCATGTCGCTCTTCTCGGGAGCTGTTTCGGCATTTATAGATAATGTTGCCACAGTTCTCATGATAGCGCCGGTGGGCCTTGCAATATGTAAGAAGCTGGACATCTCACCGGTATCCATGATTCTTTCGGTGGCTGTTTCCTCCAATCTTCAGGGAGCTGCAACACTGGTAGGTGATACAACGTCTATCATGCTTGGTGATTACGCAAACATGAACTTCATGGAATTCTTCTGGATGAAGGGACGTCCCGGAATTTTCTGGGCTGTTGAGCTTGGAGCGATCATGACAGTACCTGTAATGATGTTTCTTTTTCATAAGCTCACCCAGCCGGTTGAGGCAAATGAAAAAACCGTTGTGGAGGATAAGTTTCCCACTATCGCACTTTGCGGAATAGTTGTATGTCTCATTATCGCATCTTTCATTCCGGATACTCCGTCAATAACAAACGGTGCCATATGTATGGTCATCGCGGTTATATGTCTGATTTACGATTACGTTACCAGGAGAAGCATTACAAATCTCAGACGTGCCATGGCGTCGGTTGATTTTGAAACATTATTTGTTCTTTGCGGTCTTTTCGTGGTTATCCGCGGAATAACCGATGTGGGACTTATAGATGATGCGGCAAAACTCATAGTAGATGCAGGCGGAGATAATCTGTTTTTACTGTACACCATCATAGTATGGGGTTCTGTATTGTTTTCTGCCTTTATCGACAATATTCCGTATGTTGCTACCATGCTTCCTATACTGACGGGTATTACCTCTCTTCTGGGTATCGAGCCTTATGTGCTTTACTTCGGACTTCTTACAGGTGCTACCCTGGGAGGAAACATTACACCGATAGGGGCAAGTGCCAATATCACGGCAGTAGGTATGCTGAAGAAAGGTGGTCATGAAGTGTCTTTTGGAGATTTTATGAAGATAGGGCTTCCTTTCACATTGGTTGCAGCTACAACAGGCTACCTTTTTATATGGGTTTTCTGGCATTGAAACAGCCGGTCAATATTTCACCATTTCATATGATTTTGATGTATTGTGGATATATGAAAGCTCTGTAAATTATTAAAAGAATGTTAAAAAAATGTCAATTTGTATTGACAAGGAGAGATTTAGGAAATATACTATGTCCATAGATTGATAAAAAAATAACAAACGAATCAGAACAGATTCGTGAAATTATTTTTCAGAAACTATTGTTGCCACAGAAAAGAGGAAATCACATGAGTAAAGTAAAAAATCCGGAAGTTGTAAATGACATGGATTCATTGCTTCAGAAGATCCAGGTAGTTCGTGAGGCTCAGGAGAAGTTCGCGACTTACAGTCAGGAACAGGTTGACAAGATCTTCAATGCAGCAGCTACAGCAGCAAACCAGATGCGTATAGAGCTTGCGCAGATGGCTGTAGAAGAAACAGGAATGGGCGTAGTTGAGGATAAGGTTATCAAGAACAACTATGCAGCTGAGTACATCTATAATAAATACAAGAATGTACAGACCTGCGGAGTTATCGATGAGGATCCTGCGTTCGGAACAAAGACAGTTGCCGAGCCTTTGGGACTTATCGCTGCCGTTATCCCTACAACAAACCCTACATCAACAGCTATTTTCAAGACATTGCTTTGCCTTAAGACAAGAAACGGTATCATCATCAGCCCGCACCCAAGAGCTAAGAAGTGTACAAGCCTTGCAGCAAAGATCGTACTTGACGCAGCAGTTGCAGCAGGTGCACCTGAGAACATCATCGGATGGATCGATGAGCCGTCACTGGAGATGACATCAGAGATCATGCATGATGCTGACTGCATCCTTGCTACCGGCGGACCGGGAATGGTTAACGCAGCTTATTCATCAGGAACACCGGCTCTCGGAGTTGGTGCAGGAAACAACCCATGTATCATCGATTCTACAGCCGATATCGAGATGGCAGTTTCCTCTATCCTTCATTCAAAGACATTTGATAACGGTATGATTTGTGCATCAGAGCAGTCAATAACCGTTGTTGCAGACGTTTACGATAAGGTAAAGAAAGAGCTGGAGTACAGAGGCGCATACTTCCTTAACAAGGAGGAGCGTGAGAAGGTTGGAAAGACCATCATTATCAACGGCTCACTCAATGCCAAGATCGTTGGACAGCCTGCATGGAAGATCGCTGAGCTTGCCGGCGTAAAGATCCCTCACGATAAGAAGGTTATCATAGGAGAGGTTTCAGATAACACAAAGGCAGAGCCATTTGCACACGAGAAGCTTTCACCTGTTCTCGGAATGTACAAGGCAAAGGATTTCGATGCTGCTATTAAGAATGCAGAGCTCCTTCTCATGGACGGAGGCCCCGGACACACAGCATCTATCTTCATTGATCCCAGAGAGACTGAGAAGATTCATAAGCACGCAGTTGCAATGCATGCCTGCAGAATACTTCTCAACATGCCGTCTTCACATGGTGGAATCGGTGATCTCTATAACTTTAAGGTTGCTCCTTCTCTTACACTGGGATGCGGTTCTTACGGCGGAAACTCCGTATCGGAGAACGTTGGTATCAAGCATCTTTTAAACTACAAGACAGTTGCAGAGAGGAGAGAGAATATGCTCTGGTTCAGAACACCTGAGAAGGTTTATTTCAAGAAGGGCTGTATGCCTGTAGCCCTCAGTGAGCTTAAGGACGTTTACGATAAGAAGAAGGTGTTCCTGGTAACAGACTCCTTCCTTGATCAGGCAGGATACATCAAGCCTATAACAGATAAGCTTCATGAGATGGGAATCGACTACAGAGTATTCTCTCATGTTCAGCCTGATCCTACACTTGCAAATGCAACTGAAGGTGCTGAGCAGATGGCACGTTACAATCCTGACACCATCATCGCATTCGGCGGCGGTTCAGCAATGGACGCAGCAAAGATCATGTGGGTTCTTTACGAGCATCCTGAAGTAAAGTTCGCTGACATGGCTATGCGTTACATCGATATCCGTAAGAAGGTTTACCAGTTCCCTAAGATGGGCGAGAAGGCTCTGTTTATAGCTATCCCTACATCTTCTGGAACAGGTTCAGAGGTTACACCGTTCGCGGTTATCACAGATGAGGAGACAGGAACAAAGTATCCTATCACTGACTACGAGCTTCTTCCTAACATTGCCATCGTTGACACAGACAACATGATGACACAGCCAAGAGGACTTACAGCTGCATCCGGAATCGACGTACTTGTACACGCTCTTGAGGCATACGCAAGTATGATGGCTTCACCATATACAGACGGTCTCGCACTTCAGGCTATGAAGAGAGTATTTGATTACCTTCCTACAGCCTACAACGAGCCTACAAACATCAAGGCACGTGATGAGATGGCCAATGCTTCCTGCATGGCAGGTATGGCTTTCGCCAATGCATTCCTTGGAATCTGTCACTCCATGGCTCACAAGCTTGGCGCATTCCACCACATCCCTCACGGACTTGCAAACGCACTGCTTCTTAATGCTGTAATCAGATATAACGCATCAGAGCAGCCGCCAAAGATGGGAACATTCCCTCAGTATGAGTATCCTCACACACTTAAGAGATATGCTGAGTGTGCACGTTTCGTAGGCATTAACGAGAAGGACGATGCAAAGGCTGTTGAGAAGCTCTGCGAGAAGATCACAGAACTCAAGAAGACAGTAGGCGTTAAGGAAAGAATACAGGACTACAACGTAACAGAAGAAGATTTCTTAAAGACCCTCGATGAAATGAGTGTCAAGGCCTTCGACGACCAGTGTACCGGCGCTAATCCCCGCTACCCGCTGATCTCAGACCTCAAGGAAATCTACATGCTTGCCTTCTACGGAAAGAAGTACAAGAAGAACGACAAAACCCCTGTAGAGATACTTGGTTGCGTAAAGGAGTATACAGAGTAATACTTAGCTATGCGCTATCTTACTTTGATATTCATAAAATGATGAACCTTGTGGCAACAAGTTCATAAAGTGAAGCTGTGTGAGATCTATATCTCACACAGCTTCTTTTATATACATAAACCAATCATACCATTTAGTTATGTCTGTTATTTTTTGTTTACTCTAAAGTTATAACGTGCTATATTGATTCATGTAAAGCAAACGATTCGGAGCCAATGGGGGCGCCTTTCAGGAAGAGGGGGCGTGGTCTGTCCTGGCACCGGATTTTTTTAAATTAAGAAGTATTTCCTGAAGGAGGAAAATCTTATGTCTTATGTTACAGAAGTTTACGAAAATTTAAAGGCTAAACATTCAAATGAGCCGGAGTTTCTTGAGGCTGCAAAGAGAATTCTTGATTCTCTGGATCCTATCGTAGAGAAGAACGAGGATGTATACAGAAAGAATGCTCTCCTTGAGAGATTTGTAGAGCCGGAAAGAATCATTACATTCAGAGTACCTTGGACAGATGACAAGGGTGTAAACCATGTAAATCTTGGCTATAGAGTGCAGTTTAACTCTGCTATCGGACCATACAAGGGCGGTCTTCGTTTCCATCCTTCAGTTACACAGTCAATTCTCAAATTCCTTGGCTTCGAGCAGATCTTAAAGAATTCTCTTACAGGTCTTCCTATCGGCGGCGGCAAGGGTGGTTCTGATTTTGATCCTCACGGAAAGTCAGAGTCAGAGGTTATGCGTTTCTGCCAGAGCTTCATGACAGAGCTTTTCAAGTATATCGGTAAAGACACAGACGTTCCTGCAGGAGACATCGGTGTAGGCGGACGTGAGGTTGGATACCTTTTCGGACAGTACAAGAGACTCACAAACCTCTACGAGGGTGTTCTCACAGGTAAGGGACTCAGCTTCGGTGGATCACTTGCAAGACCTGAGGCTACAGGATACGGACTTGTTTATATCACAGACGAGATGGTAAGGGCAGCAGGTAAGTCTCTTAACGGAGCAACAGTAGTTGTTTCAGGTTCAGGAAACGTTGCACAGTATGCTATCCAGAAGGCAACCGCACTTGGAGCAAAGGTTGTTACATGTTCTGATTCTAACGGATACGTTTATGATCCTAACGGAATCAACTTTGACGTTCTCTGCCAGATCAAGCAGGTAGAGAGAGCAAGAATCAGCGAGTATGCAAAGAGAGTTCCCGGTTCAGAGTACCATGAGGGTGAGAGACCTTGGGGCGTTAAGTGCGATATCGCTCTTCCTTGCGCAACACAGAATGAAATCAACGGTGAGGATGCCAAGAAGCTTCTTGCCAACGGATGCTGGGCAGTTGCAGAGGGTGCTAACATGCCATCTGATTCAGATGCCATCGATGCTTACCTTGCAGCAAAGATCCTCTTCATGCCTGCTAAGGCAGCTAATGCCGGCGGTGTTGCAGTTTCAGCTCTTGAGATGTCTCAGAACTCTGAGAGACTCAGCTGGACCTTCGAAGAGGTTGACGGAAAGCTTAAGGATATCATGACAAATATCTACAAGAACGTTGCAGCTGCAGCTGAGAAGTATGGCTATGAGGGCAACTTCGTAGTTGGTGCCAACATTGCAGGTTTTGAGAAGGTTGCTGATGCAATGCTCGCTCAGGGACTGGTATAATATTACTTTTTGCTGATGGATTTGTGTAATGCCGCCGATCCCGTAAACGGAGTATCAGCAGGTATTATGATAGACTGATGCAGGGATTCTGAGATTGCTTGCAATTAAGAAACTGATATAGTAATATACGAAAGTCAGGTGTATTTAACACCTGGCTTTCATTGGTTATTCCCGTAAATGTAATTATCTTACATTTCTAAATGAAATCAATTGAGTTTCAGATTGGTAGACGTTCATTCTGTTGAAAAGCATTTGATTTTTACGGGAAAATATAAGATTATTCAGATTGCAGTCTAAAGGGGTTATAGATGCATAATTTTCTGAAAACGATCGGATTTTCAAAAATACAAACGGACATGCAGCTTGAGCCGCTTTTGGAGCGTGCTGTTAATGACAAGTACCGGACTCTTATCATCAATGGTAACGAGGGTTCAGTCATTGAGCAGTATCAGCTTCCGGTGGCACCTTCCATGGGTATTGCGGTTGTGGGAGAGAGAACTCCCGACGGTGTTTTTCACAGGAAATATTATTTTCCGTATATGAGATCCTATGATGGAACATTGACAGAAGCAGGATCTGTGGAGAGACATCTGGAAAAGGAAACTTATGCAGGAGTACTTGAAGACTTTAAGTCAGGTATCACACTGATTTTTTATGTGACCAACTCAGTACAGCTCAGAGAACTCCAAAAAATGGATATGCATGTAAAAGCAAGACAGGCATTTCTTACAGGACTTGCCAGCGACGGAAAGATCCTTTTACCGATAGAGAAGAAGGATGAAGATCCTGAAGCTGTAAAAAGACAAAGCAATGAGCGCAGAAGACTGTTTGAAGCCGCAAGGCAGGGAGACCAGGAAGCAATTGATACTCTTACCGAAACGGATATCAATATGTTTAACGAGCTCCATCAGCGCATAGTTACAGAAGATTTATACAGCATAGTAGAAACGACATTCATGCCGACGGGTGTGGAGTGTGATATATATTCCATCCTTGGAGAGATAGTTTCTCTCAGAGTAAAGGAGAATGTTTACACCCATGAAAATGTGGTGGATATGAAGATCAGCTGCAACGACTGTATCTTCCATGTTGCCATCAATGAGTCGGATCTCGTGGGCATCCCGGCTGTGGGAAGAAGATTTAAAGGAAAAATATGGATGCAGGGCAATCTTGAATTCATTGAGAATGATTCGGATGGTCAGGCTGATGACGATAACGCAGATGCTGTGGGATAACACCACAGCATCTTTTTGTATGTCGGGCATGTCGTCAAATGTTTGTTAAAAGTCCACAAGGGACGTAGTTGCCAGCGAATCCCGAACCGAATCCAAAGGTTTACATCGCGAGATGTAGGCTGGAAGAAGGAATAGCGAAATCGTAAATCCATTGGGATGGTTCTCGCCGGCGAGAACTGTCCCTTCCGGCTTTCAGTGATACACTTGATTTAGCGATTTATCATTGCATTGAACTAAAGCGTTATGTATAATCAGACAGAAACACGTTAAAGGAAATAAGTTGGAGGAAAACATGGTTCTTTCACAGATAATAATAGAATTACTGGAAGGTCTTGCCGTATCGGTAAGGATTTTTTTGATAACACTTCTTTTCAGTCTTCCGCTGGGACTTGTTATAGCCTTTGGAAGGATGTCAAAGAATAACATTATCAGCAGCATAACAAAGATATATATATCCATAATGAGGGGAACACCTCTTATGCTTCAGCTTTTTGTTGTATATTACGGACCTTACTATCTCTTTAATATAAAGCTTAGTCCCACATACAGACATTCTGCTGTTTATATAGGCTTCATAATCAATTACGCTGCCTACTTCGCTGAGATCTACAGATCAGGAATACAGTCAATGCCTGTAGGACAGTACGAGGCTGCCACACTTCTCGGATACAGCAAATTCCAGACCTTTGTGAGGATCATCCTTCCGCAGGTTATCAAACGAATCCTTCCGTCTGTTACCAATGAAGTTATAACACTTGTCAAGGATACCTCCCTGGCCTTCTCAATCTCAGTAATGGAAATGTTCACAAAGGCAAAGGCATTATCCTCAAGTCAGACCTCCATGACACCGCTTATTGTTGCGGGATTGTTTTATTATGTGTTCAATTTCGTAGTGGCGTTTCTCATGGATAAGGCAGAAAAGAAACTTGACTACTATAAATAAAAATTCGGATTTTTTGTGAAAATTTGATATGCATCCTCGGCCCTTAAGTAGACAAAAATTTTATGGGGCGATGAATTCAATAACGGAGATAATAAAATGAATCTTTTGGAAATGGAGCATGTGAAAAAAAGCTTCGATAATCTGCAAGTATTAAGAGATATTAGTCTTGAAGTAAAAGACGGTGAGATAGTATCCATAATCGGACCCTCCGGTTCGGGAAAGTCTACACTTTTAAGGTGTGCAACCCTTTTGGAAACAATGGACTCAGGTACACTTAAGTATGAGGATACTATAGTTGCCGAGAATGATCCCAACGGTAAGGCTGCATATGCAGATAAAAAAACCATAAGAAAAGTAAGTTCCGTATTCGGACTCGTTTTCCAGCAGTTCAATCTGTTCCCGCACTGGAATGTAATGCAGAATGTTACTGATGCGGTGATAAATGTCCAGAAAAAATCAAAAGCCGAAGCCGAAAAGATCGGAATGGAGCTACTGGAAAAAATGGGATTAAGTGATAAAGCAAACTACTATCCATTTCAGCTTTCCGGAGGACAGCAGCAGAGAGTAGCAATCGCAAGAGCCCTTGCCCTTAATCCAAAGGTCCTCTTTTTCGATGAGCCCACCAGCGCCCTGGACCCCGAACTTACCGGCGAAGTCCTGAAGGTCATTAAATCTCTGAAGGATCTTAAGATCGCCATGGTCATAGTAACCCACGAAATGTCCTTCGCCAGAGACATTTCCGACAAAGTTATCTTCATGGCCGACGGAGTAATCGTCGAGCAAGGCTCCGCCGAAGAAGTCTTCAACTCCGAAAACGAGCGCATGCAGACCTTCCTCGGCCGATATAAGGATATCCTGTAAAGTTGTCGTAGTAAATGTTTAGCACATTGACTACATATTCATATTCTTCACAATTAAGTCAACAATCTCAAAGCGCCTGTTCTTGATGACTGAAAATTTGGAATTATCTGATATGAGTCAAAACGCTATTACTGGAAGCAATTGAAATGTGGAAAAACCATTATGAATGCAGATTTTATGAAGATGTAATTCAGTTTAATTTACGTTTATTCCACATAAAATGTGGAATAATTTGCATAATTGTGGACAACTATGTGGATAAAAAAATGTTGCATAAAATGTGTGGATAAAATTTGTTAATATAATCAATTGTGAAAATGAAAAAAATTGATTAGTGACGTATTTAAACCTAAAAAGTGCAGATGTTAGAGAATAATAAACTCTGACATCTGCACTTATTTTTTTAAAATAAAAAGAAAACGTGAAGAAAATGCAAGGGATGGGTGGCTAGGGCTGCGAACTGAAAGAACAACACGGTCGGAATGTACGGCACAGATGCACGCCAGTGCAGCTGGGACGAACATTCCGACCGTGTTGTTCTTTCAACTTCGTGGCCCGTCACCCGTCCCTTGCATTTTCTGTACCATTATATAACCAAAAACTATGGCAAACTTTCAAATTTTATATATAATTGTTGTGTAATGTATTGCCACATTCCAAAACCTTAGATATACTCTTTAAAGTTTTGGACAGACAGCGGAAACGCTGTAAAAAAACATAGGAAGCTAAACGCTTCAAGCCAGGAGGAGAAGAATGAGGAAATCTATTTCTTTAGTTATGGCTGCTTTAATTGCGGCATCAACACTTGTAGGTTGTGGATCATCAACACCTGCAACTGAGTCAACAAAGGCAGCACAGGAGACAACTGCTGCAGGAGCAGAGGGAGAGAAGAAGGAAGCTGTAGAAGCACCTGCAGATGCAAAGGACGTAGACGTGCTTAATGTAGCATTCGTTCCATCACGTGAGCCGGACGAGATCGTTACAGCTACAGAACCCCTTAAGGAGATGATCAAGAAGGAGATGGCTCCTCTTGGTTACAATATCAAGGATGTTAACATCACAGTAGGAACAAGCTATGAGGCTGTTGGTGAGGGACTTGCTGCAGGAACTATCGATATCGGATTCATCCCCGGCGGTACCTACGTTCTTTATGATCAGGACGCAGAAGTTCTTCTTACAGCTACAAGAGACGGTCTTTCAATCGACAGTGACAGCGCAAAGGACTGGAACGATCAGAAGCCTACAGAGGCAGTTGAGAAGCAGGTAACATTCTACCGCGCACTTATCATTGCAGGACCTTCAGATAACGGTAAGGCTGTTGCAGAGAAGGTAAACAACGGTGAAGAGCTTACATGGGAAGACCTTGACGGTCTTAACTGGGGTGTAATGGGACCTACATCTTCAGCAGGTTACATTTATCCGGCACTTTGGATCCAGAAGAACTTTGGAAAGAACATCACAGATCTCGCACATGCTGTAGAGTGTGATTCATATGGTACAGCTTTTGCACGTCTTGCTCAGGGACAGATCGACGTACTTTGCACATATGCTGATGCACGTCGTGATTATGTTGAGAAGTGGAATGCTGAGTATGCAATGCCGAATTCAATCTGGGATGACACTAATGTTATCGGTGTTACAGAAGGAATCTACAATGACACTATCTCAGGTTCAAGAGTATCTGACGTTATGATGGATGAGGATTTCAAGGCTGCATTCAAGCAGGCTATGATCAACATCGGAAGCACAGAAGAGGGTAAGGAGATCATCTCTATCTACAGCCACAAGGGTTATGTAGAGGCTAATGACGCTGACTACAATTCTGCTCGTGATGCTCAGAATCTTATCAAGGAACTTCGTCTTGGTCAGAACTGATAAAAGCGGTACACGTTAAAGATTCGGAAAGTCCGCAGAATGCTTGCATTCATGCGGACTTTCTTTCTTTGTAAAATTGAGTATCAGGATTAGCGGGACATAATGATAATTACTGAATTCGACTAATTATTTATTATTTTTTATCCGATATTAGATGTGAGTGCTTAACGATTTAAACATTCACATGGAACATTGGGTTAAATAAACAATTTTATTTCATAACAGGAAAAGGAAATAACCATGATAAAGTTTGAGGATGTAGGAAAAAGATACCCAAATGGCTATGAAGGCCTGAAGCATATCAATCTGGAGATAGAGCAGGGCGAATTTGTTGCCATCATCGGTTTGTCAGGAGCCGGCAAGTCAACATTGATCCGTACCATCAACCGTATGCATGACGTAACAAGCGGAAAGCTTACTGTGGATGGAACTGATGTTATGACGCTTTCAGGAAAGAGTCTTCGTCGTTTCCGCAGAAAGATAGGTATGATCTTCCAGTCTTTCAACCTGATAACACGTACTACTGTTATCAATAATGTTCTTACGGCATTCGTTCCTGATATGCCATGGTTCCGTTCTGTTTTCGGTATTTACAACCAGGATGAAAAGATGAAGGCGCTGGAAGCCCTTGATAAGGTAGGAATCCTTGACAAGGCCTTTGTCCGTGCGGATCAGCTTTCCGGAGGACAGCAGCAGAGAGTTGCCCTTGCAAGAACACTTGCACAGAATCCTGAGATAATCCTTGCGGATGAGCCGGTTGCGGCACTGGATCCCGTAACTGCAAATCAGGTTATGGATGATTTCACACGTATCAACAAGGATATGAACATAAGTATCCTTATCAATATCCACCATGTAGACCTGGCTCTCAAGTACTGCTCAAGAGTTATAGGTATCAATGCCGGTGAGATCATTTATGACGGACCTGCATCAGAGGTTGATAAGGAAGTCCTCGATAAGATCTACAAGGGAGGACGGGAGGATAACGAATGAGTATTTACGATAAAATCTTCCCACCTAAAAAGTATACTCTGGACAACGGAAAATCAGTGGAGCAGAAGAGCTCCAGAGCACCAATTTACGTTATCCTTGTACTTATTATGAGTTACGTTTCCATAAGGGTAACAGGCTTTGATCCGGCTACACTTGCAAAAAGAGGCAATCAGTTTTTTGTAATCTTAAACCGTATGTTTCCGCCTGAGTATGGATATTTCAAAAATATAGTTAATCCGATCCTTGATACAGTAAAGATGTCTCTTCTCGGTTCAGCGCTTGGATCTATTTTATGTTTACCATTTGCAATGCTGGCGTCCACCAACATTTGCAAAAATCGTTTCGTAGTTGCGGCAATGAGACTTATCTTCAGTATCATCCGTACACTGCCTACACTTGTCAGCGCACTTATAGCTACATTTATATTTGGTCTCGGAACCATAGCCGGAACCACAGCTATTGCGATATTCTCATTTTCTTACATCGGAAAGATCATGTATGAGGAGATTGAGACTGTGGATATGGGAGCATTTGAGGCCATGGAGGCAATGGGCTTTAACAGAACCGAAGCCTTTATACATGCCATAGTTCCGCAGGTTATGCCGGCATTCCTTTCAAACAGTCTCTACAATTTTGAGGGTAATGTTCGTTACGCTGCCGTACTTGGTTACGTTGGAGCCGGTGGTATCGGTCTCATTCTCAATGAGCAGCTTGGATGGAGAGAGTATCCCAATGTCGGAATGATCCTTCTGGTGCTCTTTGTGACTGTATTTATCATCGAGTCTGTAAGCCGCTATGCGCGTAAGAAGCTTGTTTAAGGAGGTGCTCGTATGGATGAAAGAATTGTAAAAGCATATGAGAGCCGTCCCAAGGACTGGATCTGGCAGCTTGCCATAGCTGTTATTGTTATAGGACTTCTTATATGGAGTCTCGGTGCCATGGAAACCTCAGGCGCCAGTGCAAATGGCGGAAAAATGGCCATTAACATCCTGAACGGTATAGTTCATCCGGATCAGGAGCTTCTGTTTAATCTTACAACCGAAGGTGTTCCGTATCTTCTTGTGGAGACTATCTGTATAGCCTTTATGGGAACGGTTGTCGGTGCCATTTTTTCAGTGCCTCTGGCATTTTTATCCGCAAGCAACCTGACACCAAAGCCGGTTGCATTTATCGGACGTATACTCATCATGATAGTACGTACTGTGCCTGCATTCGTTTACGGACTTATGTTTATCAGAGTTACAGGTCCCGGACCCTTTGCCGGTCTTATGACAATGTCTGTGACCTCCATAGGTATGGTTTCCAAGATGTATATCGAAGCCATCGAGGATCTGGATACAAAGATCCTGGAATCACTGGATGCCATGGGATGTTCAACCTGGCAGAAGATACTTTACGGTATCCTTCCGCAGCTCATGCCGAACTTTGCATCAACGGCTATTTATCGTTTTGATATAAACCTCAGAGATGCAACCGTTCTTGGTCTTGTTGGTGCCGGTGGTATCGGTGCACCGCTTATTTTTGCCATGAATGCATATCGCTGGAATGAAGCGGGTTCTATATTGATCGGTCTTGTGGTGCTGGTTCTTATCGTAGAGTGGATCAGTACAAAGATTCGTGTTAAATTAACAAGAGGTTAATAAAGATGGGCGGAGAGTTTTCTCCGCCTTTTGCTGACTTATAGATAATGTTTTTGGAGAATCATAAATGAAAAGCTTTGAAATATTTTTCACTTCCGATACACATGGAAAGGTAATGCCTGTGGATTACGCCACAGGCATGAAAAAAGACTGCGGACTTTTAAACATTGCCCGGGATATAAAGAAAAGAAAAAACGAAGTAAAGGTTGAAAAAGAGATACTGGTCATGGACGGAGGAGACAGTCTTCAGGGAACTCCGCTTATAACAAACTATCTGGAGAATCCACAGAAGTTTTCCTGCCATCCTGTGGCTGAGGCTTTTAACGCCATGGGGCTTGATTTTTACACCCTGGGAAATCACGATTTTAATTTCGGCTACAATGTTATACGTGATTATGTTAATGCCATGAACGCAACTCTCCTCATTGCCAATGTGGAGGATCTCCGGGGTGAGATAAGACATAAAAGATTCGTTATATGTACTCTTCCGAATGGCCTCAGACTTGGTATCACAGGCGTTGTTACAGATTACGTAAATGTATGGGAACAGCCGGAAAACCTTACGGAGCTCAGGGTTAAGGATGCATTTGAATCCGCCTCAAATGTCTATAAGGAGATGAAAGAGGCGGGATGCGACATCACTATACTGATATATCACGGCGGATATGAGGAAGATCTGAAAACCGGCAGGAGTCTTACCGACAGCAGGGAGAATATTGCCTGTGAAATGTGCAGGAAGCTTGATTATGACCTTATGCTTACGGGGCATCAGCATATGTCTGTGCCGGGACTTGATCTTTACGGAACCTGGAGCGTTCAGCCTTCAGCCAATGCAGAGGAGTTTATCAGTCTTAAGGCAGAGTACAGCGAAGACGGAAAAATCAGTTTTTCTTCAAAACTTTTGAAAACAGGTTCTGAAACTGATGAAGTCGCCCAAGAAAAGATAATGCCTTTGGAAGAAAGCACTGAAAAGTGGCTTGATGAGACAGTCGGAGAGTTTGATAAAGAAATAGAGCCTGAAAATAAACTTGAGATAGCTCTTCACGGAAGTAAGGTTGCGGCTCTTTTTAACCAGGTGCAGCTGGAATCAGTTGAGTGTGATTTTTCCTGCACCAGTCTTGGAAATGGCGAAATAGGATTTAAGAAGAGTGTAAGCATAAGAGATATTTATGCGGCATATACATTTGCCAATACCTCAGTGGTGAAGGAAGTTACAGTGGATATACTTAAGGAAGCTCTGGAAAGATGCGCACAGTATCTGGAGCTTGACGAGGAAGGAAAGCCATACATTTCGGATGTTTTTATGAAGCCGAAGATCGAGCATTACAATTATGATTTTTATGCGGGGCTTGATTATGCTTTTGACCTGAGAAAGCCTGTAGGCAGCAGAGTAGTACGTTTAAGGAAGCTTGACGGAACCCCTCTTAAGGAAGGTGAAACCTACCGTCTTGTGACTTCAAATTACAGAGCCACCGGAACCGGAGGCTATGAGATGATCGGCAATGCTAAAGCAGTGTACGAGGATCCCGACAATGTTCAGGATCTGTTGGTGGAGTACATAAGGAAACATCCGAAACTGACTGTTCCGGATAATTACAGGTTTGAAGTAATATACTAAAAAAACACCGATCAAATCGGTGCTTTTTTAGAACTCCGTCGGGGAGATGATCTGTGTTTTCAGATTTCCGACGGGGAGATGATAATCTGTGTTTTCAAAACTCCGTCATGGAGACATTGCCAGATGATGTTTATATCAGAATATCAGCTGATTCCTGCAGCTGCCATTCTTGCAAAGGCGTAGCCCATAAGGGACTTCTTCCAGATATCGTAGCCTCCTTCGGTAAGGTGCATAAACTCGTCACAGCAGTATGCCGGATTCAGATCACCGTTTTTATTGGCGAGAGGATCACCGACATTCACATAACCCCAGCCATAGGTATTGGCATATTTTTGCATTGCAAGATTAAGTTTTTTGATATTTTCACTGGTGTATGGCCCGCCGCTTTTACCGGGATACATGTAGCTGGCACCGATGATAGTGACATCTGAGTCAGGAACATACTCTTGAAGAGTCTGGATAAGCTTAACGTAGAGCTCCGGAGTATCATTCCATTTCTGATCCTTGTATCCGAAGTGAAGATAAATATGAGTGGTTTCTCCGGGGTGAAAATCTTCGGCCAGGAGCTTAAGGGACTCCCATACCGGATGTTTTACACCTTTATATGTAGGAGTGCCGGGATCTTCTATAGTATCGTCAAAAGCAGAATGAACGCAGAATCCGGGACATGCCAGATACAGGAAATTTCCCATTACAGGATCAGTAGGATACTTAATGGCCTGATATCCCCAGCCGCAGCCTATGGAATCGCCAATGATAACGGAATTTTTGAAATATTGTTTCAGAAGCTGGTTTTGATGTTCAGTGGTAGTACCGGTAAAAGTATATACTCCAGAAGGATTGGCAGCAGCCACAGAAGCAGCTACGGAAGGGTCACCTACAGCTTTAGAGGGTGTCATGGCAAGGAGGGTTCCCTGGGCTAAAGCAGAAAGACTTTGTGTGACCATGATGCCGGTCAAAAGCAATAGTGTTGCAAAACTTTTTTTGAAATTGATTCTCATAAGTACTCCCTTGTAAAAGAATGTTTTTCGCCGTTTATTTCTGACAAACAGATCTGATTGGTGCTTCTTATAGTTCTGTTTTTTGAAGCTTGAATATCCGACATACAGAAGCATGTCGGATTGGCTTTACTGTTAACGGTAATGATTTTTTTATGTGTGTTTAGTACAATTCTAACAGATTATAATAATTATATCGAATTTTTAGAAAATATGTATAAGTTATCGGCAAGAATTGTAAGTACTCTTATGGAAATAGATTTACAATTTATGAGATAAATCCGATATAATAAAAGTCACTGTAAACAGATTATGATTTGCATATGTTCATATAGCAGGGTTTCCATCCGATTGGTGTTATGAGATATATGTGGAAAAGGAGATGTAATGAAGAAAGTCAGACTTTATATTGCAGGAATATCTGCTGTACTTTCATTAAGTATGACAGTTCCCGTATGGGCAGGAGTTGCCGGTTACGGGATTGATGTCAGCAACATGGAAAGCAATATGATGGGGCCGGGACCTATGGCCGGAGAGACCACAGGTACTGTTGTAAATGAAGTTTCTGGAACAGCATCAGGTGATACCACAGGTACTGCTGCAAGTGAAGCTGCAGGAACAGCATCAGGCGAGACCCCGGGAGCTGCTGCCAGTGAAGCTGCAGGAACGGTATCAGGCGAGACCCCGGGAGCTGCTGTCAATGAAATTGCCGGAACCGCGGTCAATATAGCTAATTCTGTTTCAGAGAAATGGGCGCAGAGAGATGTGGCCTATCTTACAAATGATGAAATAGAAGCTCTTCGGAACTATTTCCAGGGATCTGTCATCATCGGTGATTCAGTTGCAGAGAATTTCCAAAGATATAACATGGCCGGTGGGGCAGGGGACGTTGTAAGTGATAGTTTCACTTCCCTTGGAGTCGCAGGTTACAGTATCGCAAATGCTCTTCTTCCAAATGACGGAAAGAATATCCATCCCATGATCCAGGGAAAGAGATACAGACTTCCCGAAGCCATCGGCATGATCGGAGCCAAGCACGTTTACAGCTTTTTCGGCTACAAGGATCTTGCGGATCCCAATGCTGCCAATAACTACGAAATTCTCCTAAAAGAGATACAGGCCGCGAACCCGGGAATAGATATCAATGTCATCTCCACCACTTATATGACCGCAGCCTACCAGAAGACCGGTTACAACAATGATTCAGTCCGCATGCTCAATGCTGCCATGAAACAGAAATGTGCCGAAAACGGATGGACCTTCATAGACGTCCAGGAAATAATGAGCGACGGAAACGGAAACCTCCCGGACAGCTGGAGCATAGACCAGAAGATACACTATAACTACCAGTACTATATCTACTGGATAAATGAAATGAAACGAGCAGCCCTCACAAAGCTCGGACTCTGATCTCAAAGAATTACTGAATTCAGCTAGAGCGGTCGGGCATCCATTTAAAGCCGTAAAGCTGAGGCGTTGAAAAATAAAAATCGGACCCCTTAGAACCACTTGGTTTACTTTTTCCTTAGCCCCCTCGCCAAGTCAGAGTTGTCATAAAGAGAACTCTGACATTGGCGAGGGCCTAGTGGTTCTTAGGGGTTCGATTTTATATTTTTCCGCCGAAGCGCCTCGGCTTTAAATGGATGCCCGACCGCTCGGACGGATTTAGTTATCGCTGGCGTCATCCTCAGAAAGGGTGAATGTAAATCTCTTCTTGATATCCTCGTCGGATGCAAGGTACTCATCATAGGTTGTCATCTTATCGATGAGATGACCGTCGATGATCTCAAAGATACGGTTTGCGGTTGTCTCAACAACCTGGTGATCACGGGATGAGAAAATGATAACACCCGGGAAGTTCTTGAGACCGTCATTGAGAGCTGATATAGACTCCATGTCAAGGTGATCGGTAGGCTCGTCAAGGATGATAACATTGGAACCTGAGATCATCATCTTACTGAGCATACATCTTACGCGCTCTCCTCCGGAAAGGACATTAACCTTCTTTAAGCCATCGTCGCCCTTGAAAAGCATTCTTCCAAGGTAACCGCGGACAAACTGAGTATCCTTGTCAGGGCTGTACTGAGTGAGCCACTCAACGATGGTATCCTCAGACTTGAACTCTGCTGTGTTGTCCTTAGGGAAGTAGGACTGGCTTGTGGTTACGCCCCACTTGTAGTCGCCGCTGTCAGCCTCCATCTCACCGGAAAGAATCTGCATAAGGGTTGTCTTTGCAAGCTCGTTGGGACCAACAAGTGCAATCTTATCTGTACGGTTTACGATGAAGGAAATATTATCCAGAACCTTTACGCCGTTAATGGTCTTTGTAAGATTCTTAACCTCAAGAACGTCATTACCGATCTCACGGTTTGGCTTAAATACGATGTAAGGATACTGTCTTGAAGAAGGCTTAATGGTATCAAGCTCGATCTTCTCGAGAGCACGCTTACGGGAAGTTGCCTGCTTTGACTTGGAAGCATTGGCAGAGAAACGCTGGATAAATTCCTGCAGCTCCTTGATCTTCTCTTCCTTCTTACGGTTAGCTTCCTTCTGCTGGCGAACGATAAGCTGTGAAGACTCAAACCAGAAATCGTAGTTTCCTGCAAATACTGTGATCTTGCCGTAGTCGATGTCCGCAATGTTGGTACATACCTTATTAAGGAAGTAACGGTCGTGGGATACGACGATGACGGTATTCTCGAAATTGATAAGGAACTCTTCAAGCCACTCGATGGAGTTGAGATCCAGGTGGTTGGTAGGCTCGTCCAGAAGAAGGATGTCAGGATTTCCAAAAAGCGCTTTGGCAAGGAGAACCTTAACCTTCTCTGATCCCTTGAGCTCATTCATAAGCTTGTAATGAAGGTCTGTACCGATTCCGAGACCGTTAAGCATAGTCTCTGCATCAGCCTCAGCATTCCAGCCGTCCATCTGAGCGAACTCTGCCTCAAGCTCGGCTGCTCTCATACCATCCTCATCTGAAAAATCAGGCTTTGCATAGATGGCATCCTTTTCCTTCATGATGTCATAAAGACGCTGGTTTCCGCGGATAACAGTGTCGATAACCGTGCAGTCATCGTACTTGAACTGATCCTGTTCGAGAACGCTTAAACGCTGTCCCGGAGTCATGGTGATCTCACCGCTTGTGGGCTCCAGAGCGCCGCTCAGGATCTTGAGAAATGTTGACTTACCTGCACCGTTGGCACCGATGATACCGTAGCAGTTTCCCTCGGTGAACTTGATATTAACATCCTCAAACAGTGCCTTCTTGCCTACACGAAAGGTAATATTGTTTGCTGCAATCATTCGCTTCTCCTTTTCTGATATATATTATGTAAAAAAAGAGTGGCCATTGTAGCCGCTCTTAAATGTCATTAACCTTAGGCATTATATCCGAGACACCGCATAAAAGCAAGGTATTTAAAGGGTATAAATCTGCATAAATCTGTAATAATAAGTAAAATTTATTTGGTTAAGAATATTGTATAATGAAAAAAAGCATAAGTGGAAGATGAGCGGGTAACAGGTAAAACGCGAATAATCGGTTTTTGTTATCAGAGCTGATCAGATCTACATCCGTATTTCAGAAATAAACAGGAAAAACAAGAGTATTTATATTAGAGAATGAAGAAAGGGTAATGTATGAAAAACAATATATTAAAGAAAGCGGCGGCATTGGCGCTTAGCAGCATCATGACTGCCTCCATGAGCATACAGGCATTGGCATTTTATAACACACCGGAGAGCATAAAGGGTATACATTCATCTCACGTAACAATGGTTCATGATATGGTGGATCTGGGATGCAAGCAGGTTATTTTCCAGTTCAATGCAAGCTTCCTGAAAGATGAGTTCCAGATGCAGGGGGTTGACGCCCTGATAGATGCATATAATGCTGCGGATCTTACCGTTACTATAGGGGTTATGAATGACTTCCAGCCTAATGATGCTTTACTTCCGGTTGATCTGTCAGTTTCAAATCTCTATCAGTTTAATACTTTGACTGACATGGGAAAACAGAGAACCGAAGAGGTAGCCAATTCTCTGGCCTACAGATATAAGGATAAGATATCCAACTGGGTCATCGGAAATGAGATCAACAATCAGCTTCAGTGGAACTATCTCGGAGTGTCGGATATAAATGAATATGCCAAGGCTTATGCTGATGGTTTCCGCATTTTCTACAATGCCATAAAGACCTATAATCCCGATGCGAGAGTTTTTATCCCCTTTGACTATAACTGGACCATGTCCGGAGGAGATATGTACTATGCTTCGAGGGATCTTTTAAGTTATCTCAATATGTATCTTACAGATACAGACTATGGTATAGCATGGCATCCTTACCCTCAGGATCTTACAAATCCTGATTTCATGAATACTTCACCACTGGCAACAGATGATGCAGATTCAAAGATTATTAACATGAAGAATCTCCATGTTCTTACCGATTACATGCAGAATCAGGAAATGCTGAGTCCCGAAGGAAAGGTGCGACATCTGATTCTTTCAGAGCAGGGCTTCAGTTCTATAAGAGGTGAAGAGGCCCAGAGCTGGGCAATCATGCAGGCCTGGGAAAAGGCCAAGGAGAATCCTTACGTTGAGGCATTCCTTCTGAGCCGTCTTGTGGACGCTCCTGTGGAGGCGGTTCAGGGCTACGCCTTCGGTCTCTGGAACTCAAACGGAGCCAGCGAGACACCTACAACAAAGAAGCAGGCCTGGTACTACTATCAGGCGTTGAACTAGTACGAGCGGTCGGGCATCCATTAAAACACGAGTCGCTGCGGCGGAAAAATCTAAAATCGGACATCTAAGAGGCTCTAGGCCCTCGCCAATGTCTGAGTTTACTTTTATGAAAACTCAGACTTGGCGAGGGGGCTAAGGAAAAGGAACCAAGAGCCTCTAAGATGTCCGATTTTGATTTTTCACGTCCTCGCTCAACGCGTTTTAATGGATGCCCGACCGCTCTGGTCTTTATATCCCGGTTGAAATGGTTATTACAGCAGTCCCTGCTTTACGAGCTTTTCCAGTTCTTTCATTTCTTCTGTGACCCACTTGTCTTTGTGGTAGAAGATCTGACGATACATGGTCATGCTGAAATCTGCAGGTTTGATTTCCTTGAGTTCACCGTTGTGGATACATTCCTGTACGGAGAAGGCCGGAAGGAAGGTGATGCCTTTGTTTTCTTTAACAAGGCGGATGATGACCTCAGTGTTTCCGGTTTCGAAGAAAGGACGGATCTGCATGCGGTCTGCGGCCAGATCCTGCTCGAGAGCATATCTGTAATTGGAGTCCTGCTCCGTCAGGAAGAAAGGAAGCTGCAGAAGGTCATTCATATGAACCTGTCCGGTTTTTGGGTCTTCTCCGGGGATTTCCAGATCCGGGCTTGCCACAAAAATGATGGGTTCCGGTTCCTCAAGTATCTTTATCCAGTTGGAGTCATAAACACGTCGGTCGAGGAAATAAACCATATCCACCAGGTTATGCTCCAGCATATCTATGAGCTCTTTAGGTGACCCTGTTTTTATTTCCAATGTTATCTCCGGGTGATTGTCATAGAAGTATTTCACCACATTCGGAATCTTATAGGTAAGAAGAGATTCAAGTGAGCCTATACGAAGCTTATGTTCCTGCATCTGGGGATTTCCGAGGGCTGTGTGGACATCATCAACCCGGCGGAGGATTTCATTGGCATACTGGAGAAACTCCCGGCCCGGAGGGGTGAGGACAACGTGTCTTCCCACTCTGTCAAAAAACTTTGTATTGAATTCCTGTTCAAGCTGACGTATCTGAATAGTAACCGCAGCCTGAGTATAACCAAGGGACTCGGCTGCCTTACTGAAACTCTGCATTTCTACTATTTTAACAAAAGAATTTAGCTGTCTTATTTCCATAATATCTCCATTCCGCCTCTTTAAGCCGGCGGTACAAACAGTGATGTAAAGTGTTTTTCAAATTATCTCCATCACTTCAATAAAGCATGGAATAGTATATATAAAAAAAAGAGAGCTATCAATCTTTAAATAAAAAATATTTATTAAAAAATTAAAAGTTTTAAATTGGATTTTTATTCAAAAAAACCTTGGTTCTCACTATTGACGATATAAAAAAGTTTGTTAAAATAGTAAAAAATCAAACGAGGGATTTTAAAATTAAGATGAAGATACTGATTAAAAGGTCATTGTAAATAACTATCAAGCACGCAAGGAGGGAATTTTTCCTCCTAAGCGTGCTTTTTCTTTGTAATGACTAATTAGGAAAGGGGTTAATAAATGAGTAACGAAAAAATCAAGATTGGAGAAGAAGGTATCTATGATGCCAGAAAGCTTGGAACAGGAAAGGTTTTGATCCTGGGATTCCAGCATATGTTTGCGATGTTTGGATCAACTGTTCTGGTACCACTGCTCACAGGACTCAGCGTGTCGGCAACATTGCTCTGGGCAGGTCTTGGTACACTTTTGTTCCACCTTATAAGTAAGAAAAAGGTACCTGCATTTTTGGGATCATCCTTTGCATTCCTTGCCGGATATGCTGCCATTGCTCCAAACGGCGAGCCTGATCTTCTTAGATATGCGTGCTTCGGTGTAGCCTGTGCAGGTCTTGTTTATCTTGTACTTGCCACTGCTTTCAAGGCCTTCGGTGAGTCAAAGGTAATGAAATATTTCCCGCCTGTAGTAACCGGCCCTATCATCATCGCAATCGGTCTCAACCTTTCAAAGTCAGCTATCGAGAACTGCTCTTCCAACTGGCCCATCGCCCTGGTAGCTATCTTTATAGTTGTTATCTGTAATATCTGGGGACGCGGCATGGTGAAGATCATCCCTATCCTTCTCGGTGTTATAGGTTCATATCTCGTTGCAGCAGTTGTGGGAGTTATCGATTTCTCACCTGTTTCTGAAGCTGCATGGTTCGGACTTCCTTTAAATTACAGCCGTACAGTATTCTCACTTTTTACTGACGGAACCCTGGACAGCTCACTGCTTATAACTTCAGTGATAACCATCGTGCCTATAGCATTCGCAACCATGATGGAGCATATCGGTGACATCTCAGCTATCTCTTCAACAGTAGGAGAGAACTTTATCAAGGAGCCGGGTCTCCACAGAACACTTACCGGAGACGGTCTGGCAACAGCTCTTGCATCTCTTTTCGGAGCACCTGCCAATACAACCTACGGCGAGAACACAGGTGTGCTTACACTTACAAAAGTTTATGATCCTATGGTTATCCGCCTGGCTGCATGCATTGCTATCATCCTCAGCTTCTGCCCTAAGTTCGCAGCTCTTATCGAGGTAATGCCGGCGGCTACAGTCGGTGGTATCTCACTGGTTCTTTACGGTATGATTTCTGCTGTCGGAATCAGAAACATCGTTGAAACTAAGGTTGATTTTTCAAAGACCAGAAACGTCATCATCGCAGCACTTATCATGGTACTTGCAATCGGAGTCAACTACTCCAGCGCCGGCGCCATCATCATCCCGCTTGGAGCTATAACGATCAACTTCTCAGGTATCGCAACAGGTTCACTTGTAGGTATCATTTTGAATGCCATCCTTCCCGGTAAGGATTATGCCTTTAAGGACAGCGAGCCTAATGCTACAGGCGTTGACCTTGAGATCGCCCAGGGTGAATCCCTTGTCTGGCAGCTTGCCAAGAAGGCAGGAGCAAAGAACATGGTTGAGGATGGTTCTGAGAAGTCAAAGAACTAAGACGATAACCAAAGAATCGAAGTGCTCACAGATCATTCTTAATCGGATACTGCTTTCATAGCAGCAATTCGGATATGAATGGAGCTCGACATTTACACTTCAGATTAAAAAATCTTTAAAGATTTATGAGGACCGGTTTTATACCGGTCCTTTTTTAGTATAATGAAGCGAGGGGTATAATCAGACGGGGACAGGATTGGATAAGATAAAAACCGTTCCCAATGGATAATGGGGGAGATCATTGGATAAGGATAACGAAACTAAAAAAGAAAATCTCAAGAATGATCATAAAAATACTGTCAAAAAGCCCAAAAGGAAAAGGGTGCAGATAGATCCGGAGTACCAGTGGGAGAGTCTTCATCATAAATCCATCAGGATGAATGAGAGGAATGTTAATCAGAATCTCCATGATGAGCATGAAAAATCCCATAAAAAAAGACGGCTTACAGAACATAAGATGATGGTAAAGTTTGCCATCGGCAGTATCATTTTCTTTGTTTTTCTGCTTTTCTGCATTTTCCTGGGGAAGAGAATCAGATCCGGAATCAATGAGACACAGGAGGTCTCGGAAAGCAGCAGTACAGCGGCAGATGAGAACACTCCTACAGGAGATGAATCAGAAGAAGAAACCACAGCCTCAAAATATCTGATCGAAGAGAACGTGGCGCCGCCCAATGACATTGAAAACCTCGATATCATCGGAGGAAACGGAGAGCTTATAGGCTTCTCCTTCCCGGATCAGCAATGTGAAAAGTGGATGCTTATGGAGAAGCAGATTGATAAGGTGCTTCATGCTTCCGGATATAATGCAGACTTTAAATATGCTGTGGAGCAGCCTCTGGAGGAAGGCCCTTCAGTGGAGGGATTCCATAAAGATAAGCTGGTTAAAAAGCAGATTGAGGATATCGAAGAGCTGGTAAAAGAAGGAGCGGGGATCATATTTGTGGCCCCCGGGGATGTTTCGTCGGAAGCCCTTGCAGCGGAGCTTACACAGGTGAAAAACTCGGGTATCTATGTTGTCGCCATCGATCATGTACCCATGAGAACAGACGGTGTGAATTTCCTTTTTGGATGTGATGACTACCATGTGGGTGAAACCATGGGTAATTACATCGTTGATGCGCTGGATCTCAAGCATGCTACAGCGGAGGAGCCAAAGACCGCGGAAATCTTTACGGGAGACATGTCGGATGAGACCCTGTACTTCAGGTTCCCGGGTCTGATGGAAGCATTGTTTCCGTATATCGATTCCGGAGCCCTTGTTATACCTTCCGGGCAGATAGAGCTTGAGCAGGTGAGTACATTGGACAACAGTGAGTCTGAGGCCTATGAACGTATGAAGGAGCTTCTTGCCGAGGTTTATACCTCCGGAAATCTTGATGCTGTTATATGTATTGACGATGTGCTTGCGGGAGGCGTATCCAGGGCGATGGCTGAGGCCGTTATGGACGGCACATATGGAGGAACTATGCCGGTCATAACCGGAGACGGTTCAAGTGAAGAGGCTCTGGACAGGATACTTCAGGGAAAGCAGTCAATGTCTGTATTTTACGATCCTGCGCAGTATGCTTTCAGTATAACAGAGCTTGTGGACGACATATATCACGGCACAGAGATTGAGATCACGGACGCTGAGATGTACCAGAACGGGGCGATTGTGGTGCCCGCTATCGAGTTGTTTCCTTTAGTTGTGACGGCTGAGAACTATGAGGATATGATAGTGGATACCGGGTATCTGCATACGAAGGCGTTGTTGGATTGATTACATATCCGAAATAATGTTTTTGAGTCAACTATCAAGTGATGATCAATTGACTTATAACTCGAAAAGCGGAGGATGGGTCAAGCAGGAGCAGGGTTCTGTATGACTCAAATCACGAGAAATGAAGAATGGGTCAAGCAAGAGCAGGGTTCTGTATGACTCAAATCACGAAAAGCGGAGAATGGGTCAAGCAAGAGCAGGGTTCTGTATGACTTAAATCACGAAAAGCGGAGAATGGGTCAAGCAAGAGCAGGGTTCTGTATGACTCAAATCACGAAAAGCGGAGAATGGGTCAAGCAAGAGCAGGGTTCTGTATGACTCAAATCACGAAAAGCGGAGAATGGGTCAAGCAGGAGCAGGGTCCTGTATGACTTAAAACACGAAAATCGAAGTATGGGTCAAGTTTGGCTGAATTTTTCTCAGCAGGAACCAAAGGGTGATGTTATAGAGAAATAAAATATCCTATGTTATACTTTTTGGAGAAAAAGCAAATTTAAATGTTTCAGTTCATCCGTCACCAGGGTTCCGGATGAGCTGCTACATTAAAATAGAATTTATAGAATGGAGATCAGTTATGAAATTAGTAATCGGAAATGATCACTCATCAGTAGATATGAAGAAGGAAATCAAGGAGTATCTCGAGGGAAAAGGGATCGAGATGATTGATGTTGGAACCAATTCAACAGACAGCTTCAATTATCCGATTTCAGGATACCGCGTAGGAAAGATGGTTGCAGAGGGAAAGGTTGACGGCGGTATCGCCATCTGCGGAACCGGCGTAGGCATCAGCCTTGCATGCAACAAGGTTGACGGTGTTCGTGCCTGCTGTTGCAGCGAACCTTATTCTGCTGAGATGAGCAAGCGTCACAATAACGCAAATGTTATATGTTTCGGTGCGAGAGTCATCGGTATCGAGACTGCAAAGCAGATTGTTGATGCCTGGATCAATGCTAAGTTCGAGGGCGGACGTCATGAGACCCGTGTTAATATGATCATGGAGATTCAGGATACACAGAAGCTTAAGGCAGCAGAGGAATAAGATAGTTTTTTAAAACTCCCGGTCATTTTGACCGGGAGTTTTTTTGTGGGACTAACATTATAAAAATCGGACTTTTAGCCGTATATTCAAGTGTCAAAGTAAAGTGAAAGGAGCGAAGTGTTATGAGAAAGAGGATTGCGGCTGTGGCTGTGGCAGGGTTGATGGTAATGAATATTTCTGCCTGTCAGACACCGAACACAAGTGTTAATACTAACGGAAGTGCCGAAGCCACTGTGGGTGCTGCGGAAGGAGCTTCAACTGTTGCAGAAAACGAAACAGTTGAGGCTGCTCAGGGTAAGTCAACGGAAGAATCAGAATCGCAGGAACAGGAAGCAGTTGAGGCTGCAGGCATAGAAAAGAAAACTTTGCCCCTTTATGTTACATCTGCAGATAACAAACAGGAAATAGACCTTTACTTTGTGGATGGCAGTGTGATCCCTTATGTTTCCGTTGCAGATATTTCTTCACTTCTTCAGCAGGTTTACGAAAGTGATAATCCGGCAGAGCCTTTTTATGAACTTAAGTATGAGACTGACGGGAATCAAGCTGGGTATGCTCGAGGTGCCTACAAGCTTGATTTTGATTTCGAAAATGACACCATCGAGTTTAATGATTACGATGCCTTTTTCAAAATGGATAACAGTCTGTTGGTAGATATGGTGTGCCTTACCGCCAATACCGCAAAACTGTTTCAGCAGAGCAGCCTGTCCACAGACAGATATGGCAAGGTGGTAACATTTGACCTTAAGCCCTACGGCATAAAGCTTATAAGGGACAAGGATGGTTATTACGCGCCGCTTCAGACAGTAAGTGACGTGATCTTCAGCTATTATGAGAATATGGCGCTTTATAATGGAGACAGCGTTATCATAGCGGCATATATGGATGATGATCTCAAGAAGATATTCAATTCCGGAAGCGAAAAATGGAGTGAAGAGCTGGCGGAGTTTTCATATAATGAGATCTGTTTTGCCCTGGACTACCAGTATGGATTAAAAGAGATCCATGATATCGAAAGTTTCGATAAGCTTCTCAGCGAAACCGGCTTAAAGAGTGAGTTTTTAAGCTCAGATGAGACAGTGGCGGAAGCTGCATTATATAAGCTTATATATCTTTATCTCGGAGATCTGCACAGTCAGTTTAACGGAATATCCTATATGACAGACAGGGACAAATTAACCGGGATGGTGAGCCCCATAGGGATGGGACTCGCAGGTACAGCCTGGGGAAATGACAGGGATGAGTTGAGCACTGCGCGGGATAAACATTATCCTGAGGGGATTCCGGCGTATGAGGAAATCTGGAATACCGCATATATAACTTTTGATCACTTTACGGACAGAAAGCCGGAAATCGACTATTTTGCCGAGCCGACAGATGAGGATAACAGCGATGCGGATACCATCAGGTTAATGCAGTATGCCTGCCAGCAGATACTGAGGGAAAACAGTCCTGTTGAAAATGTTGTTATGGATCTGTCCATCAATGGGGGCGGCGATACCTGTACGGCTGAGTATGTTATGGCAACATTTTTGGGACAGGCAGATCTCAGCGCCAAAAATACACTTTCAGGGGCTATGACTGATGCTGTATACACTATCGATACAAACCTGGACGGGGAATTTGATGAGAAGGACACTCTGGCAGGAAAAGGCCTTCATCTTTTCTGCCTGGAATCACCGGTGAGCTTTTCCTGCGGAAACCTTGCGCCGAATGCATTCAAAGCCTCTCACAAGGTAACCTTGCTGGGACAGGAATCCGGCGGTGGATCATGCTCAGTACACTGCTTCTCCACAGCAGGTGGAAGCCAGTATCAGGTATCGGGTTTCAGAAGATTTTCCATCATGAAGAACGGATCCTTCTATGATGTGGACAGGGGAGCACAGCCTGACTACTTCATAGGCGAGTTCGACAGGTTCTATGACCGTAAGAACCTGACGGAATATATCAATAGTTTGTACTAGGGTAAAAATCATGAAGAAACAAAGAAGGATAATGTTTTCGACCGTTCTGCTTTCGATGACAATGTGTGTGTTGTCGGCATGTAAGTCATCGGCCGCTGCCCCTAAGGCGCAGAAGGAAACGGAAGCTGTCATACAGGTGCAGAAGGAAACAGAAGCTGCCACGCAGGAGGAAAAAGGGAAGAATAAGTCTTCAGCTAAACAGGATGTAGCCAGGTTATCCAGAGAACCGGAAACCTCCAAAGAAGAGAATGAAAAAGGCAGTATTTTTGATATAACAGAAGATAAACTGAACCCGAATATTTCCGATTTTCTTGAAGATATCGATGAAGAAGACCGGGATGCGCTTATGAGCATGGCAGTTGATAATGCTTACTCGGTCAACTGGCCCATGCTTTGGATCGTGGTGAAAAGGGTCAATGTTGACGGCAAAGGCTTTGATGGCAAAAAGGTACATTTGGATGTGGAAATGAGCGATGAAGAGGCTGAGTATCTGCTTAATGATATGTCTGAGAGATTTGCCAATCGTGTCAGTGAATACACCAATGGACTCGTAAATGTAGAGATCACCACAAAGCTCTGTGATGAAGTGACTTATCTCGACAAGGATCTGTGTTCGTTGGTTCCGGAATCCTTTGGGGAGTTTGCAGATACATTTTCTGACTACAATTCTGTGATGTGCACTGCAAGATATGCAGACCACGAGGATCCGACATTGGCCCAGGACTGGGCGGGACTGGCTTATCCTGACGTTATGGATGGAAACTACAGTTTCAGTCAGATTCAGACGGACAGTTATCTCGATTCCTTTGAGAATGGTGCTTTACTGGCAAAGTTTGATGACAACCCGGTTCCCGAGGAGGCATATATCCACGAATGGCTTCATACTTTCGAAACCTTCGAGACCATCATGTGGGACTGCGACGGCAATCCCGATGATGCCGAGGTTTACGGCTATGAATGCAAGACTCATTTCGGAGCAAACGGGTTTTATGAGTATTACAAGGATCTCCTGAATCGTGACGTCTGGAGCGAAGAGAAGAAGGATTACCTCGGCATGGGTGATGAGCTCTGGAGAACTTACGCAATGCTGATGGACTTTGTGAAGGGAAGATGATGAAAAGAGCCACCGGGGACGGTTCTCGCCGGCGAGAACCGTCCCCGGTGGCTCTTACACAGTCCGTCCTTTGATTCCTGACTCTTTTAATGCCTTCAGGAATGACTCTCTATTCAGGCCTGCGATGAGTTCCTCCGGGAAATGAACTTCTTCAAGAAGAACCTTTGTCTTCTCAAAGCGGCCAATGAGGTTTGAGATATGTGCATCGGTGGCGATGGAAACCTTGCAGCCTTTCTCGGCACAGATTTCAAGAAGCTCTTTGCAGCGGCTTCTGGTTATGCTGTCCTCCGCCTCGCTGCCAAACTCAAAGCTGTGTTCATTAACCTCAAGAAGCTTGTTGAGACTCTTTGCGGCATCAACGATAGCCCTGAAATCCACATCCAGACCGCTTCTTCCGAGGTGACCGAGGATGAAAACTTTCTCATCCTGAAGGGCCTTTATATACATGTCAGTAAGCTGGTTTCTGCCAGCCCCTTTTGTAAATGCCTTTCCATGTATGCTTGCGATTACATAATCCATTTTTCTGGTAACCAGCTCATACAGATTTGTGGGTCTTATGGGGTCTCCGACGATATTTTTGTCGATGCTGATGTCTTGTCCGAACAGTCCTCCATCAAGATTCACTATATCTACCTCGCAGCCTGAGAGAAGTGTCACGCCCATCCATTCCTTTGGCCAGATGGTTGGAGAAGTTGCAAGGTACTGATAGTTTTTGAGATTAGTATATTCCGGCCAGAGCATTTCCGAAAAATGGTCTGTGGATGTCAGAAGCTCTATTCCGTTTTCTTTGGCCTCGATAACATTTTCCTTTATGGTTGAGTAGGCATGCCTGCTGTATAAAGTATGTGTATGTGTGTCACATTTTATATCGTACATAGATTACCTCCGGAAATTCAAAAGATATAACAAACATATAACACGAACCGGCAAAACAGTCCGATTTTATGTTACTATTCTGACTTTGTGGCAAAAGCCGCTTGTTACTGGTAGAATATGCTTGAAATCATAACACAGATATAATATTTTTTTAAGGCACATAATGACCAAAAACATTCGCTTATAGAGGAGATCAATATGTCAGAATCTTTGGTTTCAAACGGAAAAATAGTTTTAAAAAAGGGTGAGGGCCGCACCATCAAGGCGGGCGGAGCCTGGATCTTTGATAATGAAATCGACCGGTATGAAGGTGAATATGAAAACGGAGATATAGTCACCGTTTCCGACTTTGACGGCTTCTTCATGGGTTACGGTTTTATAAATCACAATTCCAAAATAAGAGTTCGAATGCTTTCGAGATGGAGAAAGGAACCCATCGACAGAGAGTTTCTCCGGAAGAGAGTGAAGAATGCCTGGGACTACAGAAAGACCGTGGTTGATACAAGTTCCTGCAGAGTCATCTTCGGTGAGGCTGACTGGCTTCCGGGACTCACAGTTGATAAGTACGAGGATGTGCTGGTGGTTGAGTCATTGGCACTTGGAATCGACAGACTCAAGGAAATGATACTTGAGGATCTGGTTGAGATTTTGAAGGAAGACGGCATTAGCATAAGAGGAATCTATGAGAGGTCTGATGCCCCGGTCAGAAAGAAAGAGGGCATGGAGCCGCACAAGGGGTTCATCGGGCCTGAGTTCGATACTGATGTTCTCATCACAGAGAATGGCGTTAAGTATATGGTGGACGTTGTAAACGGTCAGAAAACCGGATTTTTCCTTGACCAGAAGTACAACCGTCTATCTATCCACAAGCTTTGCAAGGGCAAGAAGGTGCTGGACTGCTTCACCCACATGGGAACATTTGCTTTGAATGCAGGTATCGCCGGGGCAGCTTCCGTTGAGGGCCTCGATATCTCTGAGCTTGCGGTGCAGCAGGCTACTGCCAATGCTGAGAGGAACGGTCTTTCCGATACAGTTCACTTCCGCGTGGCTGACGTGCTGGATGAGCTTCCGAAGCTCAACAAAGCCGGGGAGAAGTATGACGTTGTGATCCTAGATCCGCCGGCATTTACAAAATCAAGAGAAGCCACAAAGGCAGCTATCCGTGGCTACCGCGAGATAAACATGCAGGGCATCAAGCTTGTAAAAGACGGTGGTTACCTCGCAACCTGCAGTTGCAGCCACTTCATGACTCCTGAGCTTTTCACCAAGACCATTGCCGAGGCAGCCAACTCCGTTCACCGCCGCCTCCGTCAGGTAGAGTACCGCACCCAGTGCTCCGACCACCCTATCCTCTGGGCCAAGGATGAAAACAGCTACTACCTTAAGTTTTATATCTTCCAGGTTTGTGACGAGAAGTAATTTAAAAAGGTTACACAGAAACCAGTGGGGACGGTTCTCTCCGGAGAGAACCGTCCCCACTGGTTTGCCCAAGAAATCACCCAAGAAATTATAAAACCAGCTCACGTAAATGGATTAAAATCCACTTACGCGGGCTGGTTTATTCTTTCGGAAAAGAATTCCGGATATTACTGACACCTGAAATGTAGTCCATGGAAACATCATAAAATTGGGCAAGCAGAATCAATCGCTCGACCGGAATTCTGGAACGATAATCTTTTTCATATTCATTGTAGGTTTGTTGGCTGATGCCAAGCTCGTGGGCAATAGCCTTCATAGGGAGATTTTTTTCTTCCCTGAGTTCTCTGATTCGCTCGTAATATTTCATAAATGTTTCATGGAATTCTCCTCGGAACATCATATAAACATTTTAAACCCGCGGTTGATTTTACTGGAATATCCAGTAAAATATATATCATATTCGTTTATTATCGTGTTTAGTTTCCTGATTTTTAGGAAATCGAACTTTGGCATGTGAATGTCTGAGATAAATAACGAAAGCAAGAGTTTTTAGTAGGAGAATAGAATAATGGGGACAAATGACGACGATGAGGTTGTGATCGATCTGCTGGACATGCTGGCTTATTTTTTCCAAAAATGGAAATATCTGCTGGCAGGTCTTGTTTTTGGTGTCCTTTTGATAGGATGTCCGCTTACATACAGGCAGTACAGGCAGATTCAGAGCAAATATGCTGATACAACGCTGGATGCCATACAGGAAGACATGACCAAGGGAGAAATCGAAACAGTCAACCAGCTATATAATCGTTATAAGACTTTTAGGAAACGAATTACAAATAATCAGTATTATATGGATCATTCTATTCTCATGAATATGGATCCCAACAATGTTTCAAATTACTATGTGAGCTATGTATTTGAGGCAGATCAGCGGACTGCGGTGGATTATTTTAATGATTTTTCACTAAATCTTGATGATTATAAAGACATTGCTTTGATTCTTGGAAATGAGGCTGACCCCAGATTTGCATATGAAGTACTGAGTATTCGATGTACCGCAGCAGCTGATGACAAGATCATTGATGCGGATATGCCGGATAAGATAATTGTCAATGGAGATATTTCAAATAAATACCGTGGCCTGGTAAAACTCAGAATCAAGGCAAGTAACAGAGAACAGTGTGAAAAAATTGCCGGGATTGTTGACAAGGCACTATCAAAAGCTGTGACAGAGTTAACGGATATCGGAGTTACAGTAAAGCTGACCCAGTCAGGAGTGAACTATACAGAAAGTGTAGACACGGGACTGGTGGAGCAGCAACAGTCAAGGATGGCAATGGGAAGTGAACTTGTTGCCAGCTATAATGCATTTGAAAAAGATAATAAGTCCTCCCTTAACAGCCAGGAGCAGAAACTGTTTGAATACATGATCCATCATGATGATTTCGTTACACAGAGACCTAGCTGGAAGAAATATGTTGTTGTCGGTGGATTTGCCGGAGCATTTGCTGTAGCAGTAGTTTTATGTCTCATGTATTTGTTTGCAGGTGATTTTAAGACGGTTGAAGATGTTTCAAGATTCACCGGAATAAAGCTGGTCGGATGCATTTACAAGAAAGAAAAACCCTTTAAAGGATTAGATAAACTGTTTCTCGGAATTGCCAAAAGCATCAAACTACGAGGACATGCTGAGCAGCAGGATGAAGAGGCTGCGGCGGTAACTGTAACAAGGATAACAGAGTACTGTAAGCAAAAGAACATTGATCACATTTTTATTGCCAGAGATGATTCATCCGATTATGCAAAAACCATAACTGATCAGATGGTTAATGATTTAAAAACCCAGATTTCAGGTGTTGAAGCAGGTGACCCTTTAAAATCACCTGAAGATCTGAAGAAATTACATTCTTCTGATATGGTTGTGAGAATGATCACATTAGATAAGGCACGTAAGCTTGCACTGAAAGAACTTCAGGAAATGTGCGGAGAAGTAAGCATTCCTATATTTGGAGATGTAGTGATCATCAATTCATAAAATCAAAAAGCTCGTGTAGGCAGATTATGACCTACACGGGCTTTTTTACTTTTGGACTAAAAGTCCTAATATTTCTCCGATTCAAAACATCATATTTCTCCGATCGAAACCCTCACATTTCTCCGATTCAAAACATCATTTTTCTCCGATCGAAACCCTCATATTTCTCCGATTTGCCACTGCATTCTACTCTACAGCCTTGCCTCTTCCCCATCCTGCTTCGGCAGCCTGAAGTACACTGTCACCAGCATCGTTGAGAATGCAGCGGTTCCGCCGATTATGTTTGAAATCGGCTCAGCGGCAAATACACCGTCGACACCCATGTAAAGCGGAAGTATCAGGGTCAGCGGAAGGATAATGATGATCTTCCTGAGAGTTGAGAAGAATATAGCCTTCTTCGACTGGCCAAGAGCTGAGAACACTGACTGTCCGCAGAACTGTCCCATCTGGAAGATAAAGGCCAGAAGGTAAAGCCTGAGGCAATGAGTTCCCACGGTGATGGTTTCCATATCCGGTGTGAAAATGCGGATAAAGAAGGTCGGGAAGATCAGTATAAGTATCCAGACAAGTCCGCCGTAACTGCTTGCGGCAGCAGACGCAAAGACGATGCCCTGCTTTAAACGCTTGTATTTTCTCGCTCCGTAATTGAACCCAAGCACAGGCTGTGAAGCGTGAGTGATGGCAGTTCCCGGAAGGGAAATAAAGTCTCTTATGGAATTAATGATGGCAAAGATGCCAATGTATAAATCTCCGCCGTAGTCACGGAGCATGATGTTGCAGGCTGCCTGAGTTACGGTGTTGGTGGATTTCATTAAAAAATTGGCAAAGCCCAGGGTGGCGATCTCACGGGCTATCCCGCTGTTGAAACGTATCTCTGAAAGCTTAAGTCTGTACAAAGCTTTTTCTGAAAGCAGAAATCGTACAACCCATACAGCGCTTACTATCTGAGAAATGACAGTTGCTATTGCGGCTCCTACCACACCCCAGTTTAAAACAAACATTAAAATCGGATCCAGAATGATGTTCAGTATGGCACCTATGGCTGTGGTTATCATACCGATTCTCGGGAAGCCCTGGGCACTGATGTAGTAATTAAGCCCTGAGCCCGTCATGAAAAATACTGTTCCCAAAATGTAAATCGTGAAATAACTTTTGGCATAGGTATAGGTGGCATCACTGGCACCCAGGGCATAAAGCATTGGCCTCATAAAAATAAGAGTCAGCACAGTCATGACTACGGATGTCACGATAAGAAGAAATGCACTTTCACTCATGATGCTGTGAGCCCGGTTTCCATTCCCTTTGCCTCTGGCTATGGAAAAGAGTGGGGTTCCGCCGATGCCGAACCAGTCTGTGAATGCAGTGATCAGCGTTATGATCGGGAAGCAGACACCGACTCCCGTCAGGGCAAGGCCGTTGGAACCCGGGAGGTGCCCGATGTATATTCGGTCGACTATGTTGTAAAGGAGCTGTATGATCTGAGCCACCAGTAGCGGAATGGACTGAGCCATGATGGCTTTAATGACAGACCCCTTTGAAAAATCCGTAGCGGTTGATGCCAAGGTGAAACCTCCTGAAGATGTGGTAAATATTAGGCAGCAAATATCATCCGCAGATGCGTGTGCTTTGCGTCATATATGATGGACCAAGGGGACGGGGTTAGTGGTTCATTTTGTCAAAATGAACCACTAACCCCGTCCCCTTGGTCCACCGGCTGAATTTTTACGATATATTAGTAAAAAAATATATAGTATCTGTTTTTCAGTGTATCACCGTATTTCGATATGGTAAAATAGCTATTATTGATGCCCGGTATAGTATTGTCTGCAGCATGGTGTGAATGCGTAACATTAAATCGGGTATAAGTGAATAATGTTTAAAATGTGAATATACACGTCCGCATATCACTGCGGAGGAAACGGAGAATATGTCATGAAAAAAATGATTTCCTGGAATGTTAACGGTCTTCGTGCCGTTATGGGCAAGAACTTTATGGAAGACTTTCAAAAACTTGATGCCGATATCTTCTGTCTTCAGGAGACGAAGCTTCAGGCCGGACAGATAGATTTGGACCTCCCGGGATATCACCAGTACTGGAACTATGCTGAGAAAAAGGGATATTCCGGCACAGCTCTTTTCACTAAAGAGGAGCCTCTGAATGTGACCTACGGCATGGGAATTCCGGAGCATGATATGGAAGGCCGTGTCATAACGGCAGAGTTTCCGGACTATTATGTTCTCACTGTTTACGTTCCAAATTCCCAGGGCGAACTTAAGCGCCTTCCCTACAGAATGGAGTGGGAGGACGCCTGGAGGAATTATATAAGCGAGCTTGATAAGAAGAAGCCGGTCATCTATTGCGGAGATCTCAATGTTGCCCACGAGGAAATAGACATTAAAAACCCGGCAACAAATCATCATAATGCAGGCTTCACGGATGAAGAACGTGCCAAGTTCTCGAGACTCCTGGCAGCAGGCTTTGTTGACAGTTTCCGTATGCTTCATCCGGACGCCGTAGACGAGTACAGCTGGTGGTCCTACCGCATGAAAGCAAGGGAAAGAAATGTGGGCTGGCGTATAGACTACTTTGTTGTATCCGAAAAGCTGAAGGACAGGATTAAAGATGCAAGCATTCATCAGGAGATAATGGGATCGGATCATTGCCCGATAGAGCTCTGCATTGAATGATCATACAAATGATCTAAAATTCGATAGTGCTGATGAAATAGATTTAAGAATAAAGCATTAAAGGACTTTTCTCAAAAAAAGCCCGAGCTTGCGGTGCAGCAGGCTACTGCCAATGCTGAGAGAAACGGTCTTTCCGATACGGTTCATTTCCGCGTGGCCGACGTGCTTGATGAGCTTCCGAAGCTCAATAAGGCGGGTGAGAAGTACGATGTGGTGATCCTTGATCCGCCGGCATTCACCAAATCAAGAGAAGCAACGAAGGCAGCTATCCGTGGCTACCGTGAGATAAATATGCAGGGAATCAAGCTCGTTAAGGACGGTGGTTACCTCGCAACCTGCAGCTGTAGTCATTTCATGACCCCTGAGCTATTCACAAAAACCATTGCCGAGGCAGCCAATTCAGTTCACCGCCGTCTCCGTCAGGTGGAGTACCGCACCCAGTGCTCAGACCACCCGATCCTCTGGGCGAAGGACGAGAACAGCTACTATTTGAAGTTCTACATTTTCCAGGTGTGTGATGAGAAATAGGGTTCGGAAACGTTGAAAAATATTGATTTTACAGGTTATTCATAATGAAAAGCCGTCGTGCTTTTGGATTATATCCATCAGCACGACGGCTTCTTTACTATGGATTTGGATTTTTGATTTAGCTACATACTCATCCATAATCAGGATAATAAATTTTTACTATTTTACCTTAGACAGCAGTTCTTCCTGTATTTCTTTGACTAAATCAATCGGATATGCACAGAAATCCGCAATCTCTTCGGGGGTTTTTCCTCTGCGAAGCATATCGGAAATGTGATTCCGTTCATACTTCTTTTCGCCTTTCTTTTCGCCTTGTCTAAATCCGTCTTTAAACCATATATCCTGTCTGAGTTCTATTATCTGTCCGCCCAAGAGTGTCACCATCCTTCCCTTTAAATCTGGATCAAGTTTTCGTGTTACATAATTAAGTACGATCCTTGAAAGCTCTGCAAGGTTACGGGTATCGTCTTCTGACAGTACCTTGGTCTCACATGCTTTCATAAATCTGTCATAACAATTTTTAAGCTCTGAATATATTCTATCATACTCGGCTTTGTTGGAAGCTTTAATTTTTTCGATTCGTTTTTTTGATAATTTTTTAGATGGTTTTCTGGATATTCTTTTAAGACGATTTTCAAATCTGATTGAATAGAATGGAATCAGGAAGAACAGACCATTACTGAAGATTTCGTCGGCTGAGAAAGCCCGGATGTTCATTACCGGAACCGGCATGACTATTTCCTGATCGGAATAACGATAGATTATTTCTTTCTGAGAAAACTTCGGTGAAATTGAGGGAGCTCTTAGATTTATCAATCCCGAACTCGGAAGTTCTACAAGAATGGAGCTCTTTGAATCAGTTAGTCTGGCATTGTCGATAGCTATACGCAGGTTATATTCAACGAGGCGGAAGAGGATGCTCCCGTCCTGGGTGGACTGGCATTCGATATGATAGTATTTTCCTCCGATTTTGAAGCAGCTGTCAGTGAATCTTTTGGAAATAGTAGTTCTTGTGTCGCCATCTATTATGAGATAGCGTTCATTGGCTATCCGTTCTATTTCTTTTAGGTCAACGAGCTCGGCTTTGACGTGAAACATCTGCTCTATAACGGCGACCATTAAATGCCCTGCTTTTTGAGTAGCTGTCTTAAAGACGGAATCAAAGAGCATACCGGGTGAATTATCTGTTTCATCATTGGGCATGTATTGTTTTGTTACCTCCGTAATTACTTGATTATGCATGTAGATGATAACAGATAATTCACAGATTGCATATGCTCTAAAAAACGACCATATTAATCATTGACTCTGATTTGAAAAAACACGATTAGGGTCATAAAGACTTGCTGGAATCAATGACTCAAAATAGAGATGTTTGGAATGGAGTCATATAAACTGGTTAAAGCTATTGACTCAAAAATGAAAAAACACGATTAGGGTCATAAAGACTTGCCGAAATCATTGACTCAAAAATGAAATTTCTTGATTTGAGTCATTTTGACTGCGTAGATCAATGACCTAAATTAGACATGTTACGTTATGAGTCATATAGGTGCACTTAATTAAATGACTTATTAAGAAGAATATGTGTATGTGGTCAATCCGCAGAGGTTATTTTGGGGGTGTGGGCTGGTTTTTGTTTTACCGACTGATTATTTCACCTGCTTATAAGTAACAGTTCAACTGTGCCCTCCGACTCGAGCCTACATATAAACGGAAAAATATTCTATTTGATATTTTTATGTGATATACTTATTCCAACTATACATAAATGTATTTATCCTATCCCTTATATGCCACACCGGGGAACAAAAGTAAGGAAAAAATGTTTGGATTAAGAAAAGAAAATAACATATATATATTTGAGGCAGTGGTCCATACCGACCAACTGTTCCTCAATCTATATGACGGTAACAGAAAGGTTCGACAGATAGCCTTTGATCCGTACCAACGTATAGGCGATGTGTGGAAGCTTGAGATTTCGGAAGATATCTCAGGCTACAGCTATTGCTATGAAGCGGACGGACATGTTTTTACCGATCCCAACGGAACGGTATTTGAAGGAAGGAAAAAATTCGGTTACCTCAAGGATGGCACCAGGATACTGAAAACCCCTGTGGGGGAAGCAGTGGCCATGCCTGAGATCAGCGAGGAGTGGATGAAGGACAGACCTTTGGAAACTCCCTATGACGAAACTATCATTTATCGTCTTCATGTAAGAGGATTCACGGAGCACAGCTCCTCCGGACTCAAAAACGATGTCCGGGGCACATTCCAGGGCATCATAGAAAAGATACCATATCTTAAATCCCTGGGAGTAACTGCGGTGGAACTCATGCCGGCCTACGAATTTAACGAGGTAATGCTCCCGGACTACGGCAGCAAGAATCCCTATCAGACAGAGGTTAAGCCTACAGGCCGCATAAACTATTGGGGCTTCACCAAAGACGCCATGCAGCTGGCGCCCAAATCAAGCTTTACCTCAGATCACAAAAACCCTAGAAACGAATTTCGAAAAATGGTGTATGAACTGCACCGGAACAATATAGAAGTAATCGTCGACCTGTATTTCACCTACGAGACATTACCGGACTACATAACCACGGTGATGAGGTACTGGCGCATCAACTATCACGTGGACGGCATCCATATGATAGGTTCAGCCCCCTACAGCGTCATCGCCCGTGATCCTTATCTCAGCAGATTCAAGATCTGGGCCGACAGCTGGGAGGATCCGAACCGCGGAAATGACAGATACGGAGCCTACCGCCATGCGACCACGAAATACCTTGCGGATTACAATGACGGCTTCCAGAACGACATGCGCCGCATCCTGAAGGGAGACGAGAGCATGCTGCAGGCCCTTATGAGCAGGATCAGATACAATCCTGAAGAGCGGGCAAACATCCAGTATATGGCCAATGTCTCCGGCATGAGTCTCTATGATGTCCTGAGCTATGACAGAAAGCATAACGAAGGAAATCATGAGGACAACCGTGACGGCACCAACATGAACTTCTCCTGGAACTGTGGAGAGGAAGGTCAGACAAGAAAGAAATCCATCAAGCAGCTTAGAAGGAAGATGTGGAGGAATGCTTACCTCCTCCTCATGCTCAGCCAGGGAACTCCCCTTATAAACTCAGGTGATGAGTGCGGGCAGACGAGACTTGGCAATAACAATGCCTACTGCCAGGACAACAACATTAACTGGCTTGACTGGCGGCTTCTTGATAAGAACAAAGAGCTTTACGAGTTCGCAAAATACATGATCGCCTTCAGGAAAAATCACAAGGTATTCCATCAGAGCCAGGCGCTAAGGATGCTGGACTACCGTTCCGTAGGCATCCCGGATTTAAGCTTCCACGGCGAGAATGCCTGGAGGCCGGAGATGGAAAACTTCAGGCGTCAGCTCGGAGCCATGTATGCCGGTGAGTATGCGGATGATGACACCTTCCTGGTGCTTTACAATTTCCACTGGGAGAAACATGACTTCATGCCGCCGCATGCTCCTGTAGGCAAGAAGTGGGCAGTAGCCATAGATACTTCAAAGGATGACATTAACGGCATCTACCCTGAGGGGCAGGAGCTGGAGCTGGATATCTCGGATATCATAGTTGAGCCGAGAACCATAGTGGTTCTTAAGGCTGTAAAGGATAAGAGCTATAAGCCGAAGAGGAAGAGAGCAGTCCGGAAGAAAAAGGACGTGACTGACAACGGAAAAACAGCTGAGGGCAGCCCAGAAACCCCGGAGCAGGAATCAAAAGCTAAGGGCAGCCCTAAAACTCCGGTGAAGAAGTCAAAAGCTGATACAGATGCCGCGGCATCTTCAGAAGATACAATTAGTAAAGAGAAAAAGAATGAAGCAATAAAAGGCGCTTCTCGAAAGAAGCGCTAAGGAGGAGAGGAACTCATGACCGAAAAATTATATGATGTAATGAATTGGGCAGATGTAGAAGATGTAACTTATGCGGAAACAGCAGATCCCAAACACATTCTTGGAGCGCACGTTGTTCCTGAGGGACTATTGATCCAGGCTTTTGTTCCTACGGCAAAAGACATCGAAGTAAAGATCCAGGGAGACAGGGTTTATCAGATGGAGCTTGCGGATGAAGAAGGCTTCTATGCAGTGCTGGTTCCCATGAAAAAGAAGTGGGAGAAGGAACTTCCCAAGTACTCCTATATCATTACCTATGATAATGACACCACCACCGAGTCTGAGGATCCTTATTCATTTGCTTCCATCTATACCGAAGAGGATATCAAGAAATATCAGGCCGGCATCTGGTACAACATCTATGACAAGATGGGCGCACACCCCATCACCATCGACGGGGTAAAGGGCGTAGTATTCTCAGTATGGGCGCCTAATGCTGAGCGCGTGTCAGTAGTTGGCGACTTTAATATGTGGGACGGAAGACGCAACATGATGCAGAGACTTGGGAATTCAGGTGTATTTGAGACTTTTATTCCTAAGCTCACTCCGGGAACAGTTTATAAGTATGAGATCAAGTGCCGCCATAAGGAGCCTTTCCTGAAGACTGACCCTTATGCAAATGCAATGGAGATGCGTCCCAACAATGCCTCCGTTGTAGCTGATCTTGAGAAATTCACCTGGACAGATAAGGCCTGGGAGGACAGGAAGCTTGAGCTCAAGACTTCCGGAATTAAAGAACAGCCTATGAGCGTTTACGAGGTTCACCTCGGATCCTTCGCCCGTAAGCAGATAATGATAAATGAAGACGGAACCGAGGTTCCGGGCTCAGAATTCTATAACTACAGAGAGCTTGCAAAGAAGCTTGCTGCATACGTAAAGAAACAGGGCTACACACATGTGGAGCTTATGCCTATCATGGAGCATCCTCTTGATGCAAGCTGGGGCTATCAGGTATCAGGCTACTATGCACCAACAAGCCGTTACGGAACACCTGAAGATTTCATGTTCTTTGTTAACCACCTTCACAATGAGGGAATCGGTGTTATCCTTGACTGGGTTCCTGCCCACTTCCTGAGAGACACCTGGGGACTTGCCCAGTTTGACGGAACAGGACTTTATGAGAATCCGGATCCTGTACTTGCAAGCCATCCTCACTGGGGAACCCTGACATTTAACTATCGTAAGAACGAGGTTTCAAACTTCCTCATCGGAAGCGCTATGTACTGGGCTGACAAGTATCATGTTGACGGACTCCGTATGGATGCCGTAGCGTCAATGCTTTATCTTGACTACGGACGCCAGGGTCAGGGAGCACCGAGAAATATCTACGGCGGAAATGAGAACCTTGATTCCGTAGAGTTCCTTAAGCACCTGAACTCACAGTTCCACAAGAGATTTCCGGGAACACTCCTTATAGCTGAGGAGTCAACGGCATGGCCTAATATCACAAGCTCTGTAAAGGATGAAGGACTGGGCTTCGACCTCAAGTGGAATATGGGCTGGATGAATGATTTCCTGGGATATATGGAGACAGATCCTTTCTTCCGTAAGGGAAGCTACAACCAGCTTACATTCTCAATGCTTTACAACTACTCTGAGGACTTCATGCTTGTGTTCTCACATGATGAAGTAGTTCACGGCAAGCGTTCACTTCTCGGAAAGATGCCGGGACAGACCTTTGAAGAGAAGGCAAGAAACCTCCGTACCGCTTACGGCTACTTCTGGACACATCCCGGAAAGAAGCTTCTCTTCATGGGACAGGATTTCGGCCAGTATGATGAGTGGTCCGAGAATCAGGAGCTGGAGTGGAACCTTCTTGAGTATCCGGTTCATAAGGAGACCCAGGACTTTGTTAAGGACCTCAATGCCATCTACAAGGCACAGCCTGCATTATGGCAGCTTGACTACTATCCGGACGGCTTTGAGTGGATCAACTGCAGCTACAGCGATCTTTCCATGGTGATGTTCATCAGAAAGACCGATAAGCCGGGTGAGACCATCCTTGTAGTTACAAACTTTGATAATGTTGCCCATCCGAAGTTCAGAGTGGGTGTTCCGTTTATGTGTAATGCCAAGGCCCTGATCTCAACAGATGATGAGAAGTACGGCGGCTTCGGTATGGTTAAGCATACACAGATAAAGGCAAAGAGAATTCTCTGGGACGACAGAGACTTTGCCGTAGACCTCGACATCCCGTCCATGTCTACAACCGTTTATCAGCTCACACCTTGTGCGGAAGCAGATGAAAAGGCTCCTGCAAAGAAGGCTGCAGCAAAGAAGAGTACCTCAAAGAAATCCTCAAAGAAAGAGGATACCGAAGAAAAGTTAGCAGCAAAGAAAACAGCAGCTGCCGATGTTGAGGTTGTAAATCTTTCAGACGCCAAGAAGCCGGCTGCAAAAAGGACAACTGCCGGAAAAAGTAAAAGTACGACAAAAACCACAGCAGGCAAAGCAAAAACGGACAGCAAGCTGACAGTAAAAAAGCCGGCGGCAAGCAAAGCTTCAAAGCAGGCTTCAGGGGCAGCTCGTAGACGTAAAGGATAAGTAAGAATTCAAACTTTATAAAGATTTGGACTTGTGCCGAAATATACATGAAGGGTATGGAAGCATGGGCTAAATTTTACAGCTTGTGAATAAAAGACCCATGGGCACCGGAAAGCTGGAGCCTATGGGCCTTTGAAGAATATACCTGTGTATGGAGATATCCCGGTTTCACCGGGATAAGGTCTGTCATAACGGCAGGAGAGAAGCACATACTCGATAATAGGAGAATGGTCAATGAAAAAAGCAGGCGTGTTGATGCCGGTATTTTCTTTTCCCGGAAAATACGGCATAGGAACATTGGGGAAAGAGGCGTACAGTTTTATAGATGTTCTGCGGGATACCGGAAATAAGATCTGGCAGGTGCTTCCCATGGGGCCGACCGGTTTCGGGGATTCACCCTATCAGTCGTTCTCGGCATTCGCAGGAAATCCTTACTTTGTGGATCTGGAGGCTCTTATAGAGGAAGGGCTTCTCACTGAAGAAGATCTGGAGGATCCGGAGGAGTTCGATTTCGGTGACGGCGAAGCCATTGCGCTTCTTAAAACTCTATGGCAGAAAAAAGCCTGGGAGGGCGACGAGAAGGCAAGGAATCTGCTGTCCACCCTGAACCAGGATGATGATAAGTACGAGGAAGAAGACAGCCCATTCAAGGTAAATTACGGCAAGATCTATGTAAGTAAATTTAAAGCACTGAAGCTTGCTTTTGAGAACTACAGGAAGCAGGGCGGAAAGATCGATAAGATCTACAAGGAGCTGAGACCGGAGACCGTAGAGTATTGCGTTTTCATGGCAATAAAAAACAACTACTTCGGTGCAAGCTGGGATGTCTGGCCGGAAGATCTTCGAGACTGTGAGAAAGCAGCGGTCGAAGAATTCAAAGCCGCTCATAAGGATGAGATAGATTTCTATGCTTTCATCCAGTACCTCTTCAATAAACAGTGGGGTAAGCTCCATGAGTATGCAAAGATCAAAGGCATTGAGATAATCGGTGACATACCTATCTACTGTGCCCCGGATTCCGCGGATGTCTGGGCTCATCGTGAGCTTTTTCAGTACACTGAGAAGGGCGAGCCCAAGAAGGTGGCAGGAGTTCCGCCAGATGCATTCTCAGCAACGGGACAGCTTTGGGGAAATCCTCTCTACAGCTGGGACGTTCATAAAAAGACCGGATATAAGTGGTGGCTTTCACGTATGGATTACTGCCTGGAAATGTATGATACCCTGAGAGTTGACCATTTCAGAGGTTTTGAAGCATATTACGCTATACCTTACGGTGATGAAACCGCTGAAAACGGAGAGTGGGTTCCGGGACCGGGAATGGACCTTTTCGACGCCATGACAAAGCATTATGGCAGGAAGGACCTTCCCATCATCGCAGAGGATCTCGGTATCATCACGGATGAGGTGAAGGAGCTTATGAAGAAAACAGGCTTCCCGGGTATGAAGATACTTCAGTTTGCCTGGGATTCTGGTCCTGATAATGCTTACCTCCCACACAGTCTCACGACGCCTAACTGCATTTACTACACCGGCACACATGACAACGACACCCTTAAAAACTGGTTTGAGACCTTACCGGACTGGATAAGGAACTATATGTACATGTACATGAGCAGGTCTCACAATGACTGGAATGCCATGCCGGAGCTTCTGATCAGGCTTTCCTTGAGCACCGTGGCGGATACGGTTATAGTACCTGCGGGGGATTATCTGGGTCTGGGAGCCGAGGGAAGGATAAACACCCCCGGAACCAGCGGAGGTAACTGGCAGTGGAGAATGAGTAAGGGCGCCTTTACCGATGAGATAAAGCGGAAGATGTCTGAGATCGTCGGAGTTTACGGACGGTATTATCATAAGGAGGAGGCTGTTCCGGTAGAAGAAACAACTCCGGAGGATGAAAGCCTTCTGGAAGAAGAGAGCTTTTGATTTATTCACGAAAAAAGCCCCGGTTCGTTGTGAACCGGGGCTTTTTGCAGCTGTCTTTATTTAGTTGACTGAGAAACTTGCCTGAGCTTCGTTGCCGGCGAGATCCTTTACATAGACTGTTATGGCATCGCCTGCCATGGAGAAGGTAACTCTTCCGGTGGTCTGATTGATATCTGTGGGCTTAACATTGTTACCCAGATTATCGATACCGTAGATGGAATCCCAGTTTATGCCGGATTGAGTATCGGAAACATCGAACTCTAGATAACCTGCGCCAAGTACGATGGAATCCTCATCGATAACAGGATTTGCCTCATCCAGGAGATTAACCTGTATATATGTTGATTTTGTCATCTGGTTAATGGCTACGGCCTTTACTGTCAGATTACCGTTGTTTGTGAGTGTACACTTGTAAGTTGAACCATTCTTCTCAAGAGGAACTTCCTGTCCCTCGATGGTAGCTGTGACTGATTTCATTGGAATAAGGGATGAAACCTTGAAGGAGACATCAGCGCTTTTGTAATCCTTTGTATCAGGTTCATCAGCAGTAATGGTCGGTGTCTGGATAACGAAAAACAGGATGAGACCGTTGATCACCAGATACGGAATCAGGAATCCGAGGAAGAATCTCAATATCCCTGACTTTGAAGAATCGTCCTTTATTTGGCGTCCCTGAGCACTGTTACGTGAAGGGCGTCTGTCTGTATTTGCTCTTGTCATATTTACCTTTCTGTGATAATAAGAATCACTGCGCATATAAGTCCAACGTAATATTAGACTTATGTGAGTATAACAAAATGAATCTTGCGTTACAAGACGGTTATTGTTATACTTATCAATACTTGAATACTATTTTCGGAAAATTTAATCTTTTTATCGATAATTATTTCCCAAAACACTTATAAAATTACATTTAATGATAGATATTTACTATATCAAACAAGAGTTATTCGTTGAGAGATATTTCCAATAATCTGGGTATAGTCATTTATATTTTCAGAATTAAAAATCAATCATAAATACTTGCTCAAGAACAATCAGTCAGTGATATAAATCTTGCGCCAACCGATCAAGGAGGATACATGGCAGACGAAAAAGACGAGAAAATGACAGCTGAGTCTAAGCCGGTTAGCAGAAGAACCAGAACTAAGGCTGTTAAGGAAGAAAGCGGTGATGCAGCTGAGAAAAAGCCGCGAACAGTCCGTAAGACAAAAGCAAAAGCTGAAGCTGCGGAAGCTGTTGAGAAGGAAGTCACGGCAGCAGGGGAAGCAGCGGCTGATTCCGGTGAAGAAAAGCCGAAAAAGCGCACAACCAGACGTACTGTGAAAAAAGCGGAAGAGGCAGAAGGCGCTCAGGGTGCTGCAGCAGAAGAGAAGAAGACAGTCCGTAAGAGAACCACAACCAGGAAAACTGCGTCTAAAAAGAGTGATGAGGAAGAGGCTCAGGCTGAGAGTTCTGAGACTGTTTCTGCAGACAGCGTAACGGAGAAACTGTCCGATACATCCGCAGTTCAGGCAGAGGGCAGTAATGACGAAGCTCCGGCGAAAGCATTGGCAGCAGAGGCTTCCGATGATACTGACGCAAAGGTTCAGGAGAACAGGACAAATGCCCATCACAAGACCATAGTTGTTAACAGAAAGGGCATCCACGGGGTTAAGCCTGTCAGAAGTCAGGGCAGGGACACAAGGAATGAGCATTATACCCAGAGAACCGATAATGTTAACAGGCCGGAGTCTGTGAAAGAGGCAGGAAGTGTTCCAAAGCAGGAAAATCCTTACAAGGAATCTGAATTTATAGAGAAGGATGCTGCCGATCGTACAGAAGAAGATATGGCAACACGAGATGCCGCTATCGCTAAGGCTGCCGAGAATGAAAAGACCGATGAGCTTGATAACGAGACTCAGAAGACTCCTACAGGAAATCCCTGCGGCGGAATCCTTGAGGTTATGCCGGATGGCTTTGGATTCACAAGATCCGAGAATTTCCTTCCGGGCGAGAGTGATGTTTATGTAAATCCGGCTATCATCAAGAGATACAGACTTAAGACCGGTGACGTCATCAAGGGACTTTACAGAAGTAAGAATCCCAATGAGCGTTTCGGTGCTCTTTCCTATATAGAGACAGTTAACGGTAAGCCGCTCAGTGCTATTTCCCAGAGAAAGAGCTTTGACCAGCTCACACCGGTATTTCCAAATCAAAGAATAAAGCTTGAAGTTGATGGCGAGAAGGCTCCTACATCATTACGTATTCTTGACCTCCTTGCCCCTATCGGTAAGGGACAGAGAGGAATGATCGTGTCACCGCCTAAGGCAGGTAAGACCACGCTTCTTAAGCAGGTTGCCAAGGCTATAGTTAAGAATGAGCCAAAGATGCATCTGCTTATCCTTCTTATTGATGAGCGTCCCGAGGAAGTTACGGATATGAAGGAAGAGGTAGAGGGAGGACTTGTTACAGTTATCTACTCAACTTTCGATGAGCTTCCGGAGCATCATAAGAGGGTTGCGGAAATGACTATCGAGAGAGCAAAGCGCCTTGTTGAGCAGGGTGAGGATGTTACAATACTTCTTGACTCCATCACAAGACTTGCAAGAGCCTACAACCTGGTGGTTCCCGCCTCGGGAAGAACCCTTTCAGGAGGTCTGGATCCTGCGGCTCTTCATATGCCTAAGAGATTTTTCGGTGCTGCAAGAAATATGCGAGAGGGAGGCTCTCTTACCATCCTTGCAACAGCACTTGTGGATACAGGATCACGTATGGATGATGTTATCTACGAGGAGTTCAAGGGTACCGGCAACATGGAACTGGTGCTTAACAGAGAGCTTCAGGAGAGGAGAATATTCCCGGCTATCGATATCGTTAAGTCGGGTACACGCCGTGACGATCTGCTTCTTTCCGAGCTTGAACGGAAAGCGGTGGATATCATTCACAAGAGAACCTATGATGAGAAGGCCGGAGCCGCAGAAGAGGTTATCAGTCTTTTCGATAAGACCTTTAACAATGATGAGGTATGTCAGTTTATCGTGAACGGTAAGCCTGTGATGCGCAATTCCAATGCAACTGCCAACTCGGCAGCAAATCCGAATTCGAGACTGGCAATAAAGATAAACAGACCACAGTGAAATGGTACAGAAAATAATTCCTTGATGAAAAGGTATATTGAAATATACTGAATATTGATTTATTATAAAGATGTAAAAAGTGCTTACCGATAGACGGTTAGCCCTTTGTTGATTGGTTAAAATAACCGCTCAAGTTTGTTAGGCTTGTGGGCGGTTATTTTTTTGCAATCTTATATACAAGACCAATGATAGCAACTATCAGAATCCCAAATTGGAATAAATCAGAATAACTGACCATGGAGCCACGGCCTTCGATTTTTAATCGAAGGAGCCGCGCGGCTTTGAGCGGTTCAAAGGAATCCGTGAGGATTCCCACTTTATCCTTTCTGAAGGGACTTACAAAATGCCCTTCTAAATTGAAAGGGCTAACCGCCTACCGCATTGGCAAGCACTGGATGGGATTGTAACATAAAAGGCAGTATTATCATATGGTCTGAATTTCGACCATATTAAAAATGTAGATTTTAGATTTTTGAAAAGCGCTTGCAAAGGAAAATGATTTGTGTTATCTTGGTAAGGCTTTACAATTAACTAAGCATATGATTCTGCATCATGTGCGAATTTATATGGTTGGAAACCATGTAGAAAGAGGTACAAAATGAGAGAAGGAATTCATCCTAAGTATTATCAGGCTACAGTTACCTGCAACTGCGGTAACACATTCGTAACAGGTTCAACAAAGCCTGAGATCCACGTAGAAGTTTGCTCTGCTTGCCATTCATTCTATACAGGCAAGGAGAAGTCAGCTATGGCTGCTGGTCAGATCGATAAGTTCAACAAGAAGTTCGGTCTTTCTTAATAAGTCGACAGAAACGGGATTCAAGAGGACGCTTGCTACGGCATGCGTCCTCTTTTCTTGAATAAATAGCTCACTTCGTATACACTTAATGATAAACATATTTTTATAAAGGTTACTATTATGACATTTTTTTCTACACATACAGAAACTGCAGAAGCTACACCTTGCGAGGCTGTGGCTAAAGCCCGGGGACAGGTTTACAGTGGAATAGGCGGTCAGGCTGTTCTCGAGGGCATGATGATGAGAAACGGAAAGAGATACTCGGTGGGGGTTCGTAAGCCGGATGGAAGCATCGAGGTTATGGAAGATACTTATATCTCCATGACTGACAGGTTTGCTATCTGCAAAGCGCCTTTTATAAGAGGAATCTTTTCATTTATTGACTCGATGGTGCTGGGGTCCAAGTGCCTGAACTACAGCGCAACATTTATAGAGGATGATCCTGAGGATGCAGATCAGGAACCAAGCAAATTTGAGAAGTGGCTGGATGACACATTTGGAGAGAAACTGGAACCGGTACTTTCCGGAATAGTTATGTTTTTTTCTTTTGTAGTTGCCATAGGTCTCTTCGTTGTTTTTCCTGCTTTTATAGCGAGCTTTTTAAAGCCAATGCTTCCAAGCGAAGCACTTCTCGGGCTTGTGGAAGGCATCATCAGAGTAATATTGTTCGTCATATACATTAAGCTTGTCTCCAGAATGCCGGATATCAGAAGAACTTTCCAGTATCACGGAGCAGAGCACAAGTGTATCAACTGTGTGGAGCACGGACTTCCGCTGACGGTGGAAAATGTTGCTGCCTCCAGCAAGGAGCATAAAAGATGCGGCACCAGCTTCATTGTTTATGTAATGCTCATTTCCATCATGCTTTTCATGGTCATAAGATTTGACAATATCATGTTAAAGCTTGCGAGCCGCCTGGTGCTTATCCCGGTGATCGCCGGCATCAGCTATGAGGTACTTCGCATAGTGGGAACTCATGATAATGCTTTGACCCGGATACTTTTCATTCCGGGCATGTGGATGCAGGGACTCACTACTTTCGAGCCGGACAACAGCGAGATCGAGGTTGCCATAGCGGCAGTTGAAAAGGTTTTTGACTGGCGTGAATTCGAGAAGAAAACCTTCGGACTGGAATTCCCGGAAAATAAAACGGCTGATTCTGCAAATGATACCCTCGAACCGGAATTTTCCGAGGATAATGCAGAGAATGCTGTAAATTCAGATGACAATGTGACGAGCGCAAGGGAAATCAAGGCGGATGAGCCGGATAATGTTAATGCAAATACAGACGACATGATGATCTCAGAGCCTCTTCCGGCTACCGGCACTGAAAATTAGCAATTCTTCCTGTAACTGTTGGATACAAGGTTATAAGGAAGAAAAAATATGATTGATAAAACTTTCAAAGAAATATTGTCAGAGGCAGAAAAGAGACTTAAGGCTGCAAATGTTCCGGACCCGCGTTTTGATGCGCGGGCTCTTGTTATGGATGCCTTTAAGCTTGAAGGATCACATTATCTTTCTGTCTCAGAGGATAAACCTTCAGATCTTATCCCCCGGTATTTTAAGGATGAGGGGGCACTGAAAAAGGCGGCAGAGACCTTCGAAGAGAATCTATCGAGAAGAGAAGGAAGGGAGCCACTGCAGCAGATATTGGGATCAGCGTGGTTTTATGGTTTTGAATTCAAGGTCACGAAGGATGTGCTCTGTCCGAGAGCCGATACGGAAACCCTGATCGACACGGTGCTTGGAAGCCTATTATATGACAACCTCCCGGCTGAACTCCGGGAGAGAAAAGATCTTGTAGACAGGTTGACAACCGGGAAGCAGATTGTGGAAAAAGAGGACGCTGCGCTGCTGGATCTATGCACCGGAACGGGATGCATTGCCATAACCCTATGTAAAACGGGGCATTTCAGCAGGGTCGAGGCTGTGGATATCTCGGAAGAAGCATTAAAAATCGCAACATATAACAAAGAAAGCCTTCTGACAGAGGATGAAAAATGCCGGTTCAAGCTGTACAGGTCGGATATGTTCAGTGAGGTAGAGGGCAGATTTGATTTGATCGTCTCAAATCCTCCCTACATCCCCTCAAAGGTGGTGGATACTCTGGAGCCTGAGGTCAGGGAATATGAGCCGAGGATAGCATTGGACGGAACAGAGGACGGACTCAGGTTTTACCGGATACTGGCAGAGGAATCACCGAAGTATCTGAATCCGGGCGGACATGTGGCATTTGAGATTGGCTATGACCAGGGAGAAGTTGTAGCAGAGCTTTTGAAAACGGCCGGATTTCGGGATGTCATGGTCATAAAGGATTACGGCGGAAACGACAGAGTGGTGACAGGTCACCTCTGAAAATCCGGAGATTATCCCCGGAAACTCAGATTAACAGCTGAACAAAGCAGTTTTACAGCGGTGATGAATATATGAGGATTAAAAATCCCGGCAGCAGTTTAGAAATAGAAGAGGAAAAATTATGGATATGTTTGACCGTCTCGAGTCCATATCGAGACATTATGAAGAGATTCAGCGCTTTATGACAGAGCCTGATATAGTAAATGACACAGAAAAATACCTTAAGCTCATGAAGGAGAGCTCCGATCTTGAGACATTGGTAAACACCTACCACAAGTACTGCGATGCAGTTCAGTCGGAGAAGGATGCTCTGGAGATTCTTTCCTCAGAGAAGGATCCGGATCTTCTGGACATGGCGAAGGAGGAGCTTGCCCAGGCGAAGGCAGACCAGCCGGAGCTTATAAAAGAGCTTCAGATCCTGCTCCTTCCGAAGGATGAAAATGATGACAAGAATATCATTATCGAGATAAGAGGCGGTGCCGGCGGAGACGAGGCTGCTCTTTTTGCCTACGAGCTTTACCGCATGTACCTTAACTACTCGGAGCGGAGAGGCTACCGCACTGAGCTTGTTTCTGCCAATGAAACCGGCATCGGGGGCATGAAGGAAGTTGTATTTATTGTCACCGGAAAGGGTGCTTACTCAAGACTTAAGTATGAGGCCGGGGTTCACAGAGTGCAGCGTGTTCCCGTGACCGAGTCAGGCGGACGTATCCACACCTCCACCGCCACAGTTTCGGTTATGCCTGAGGCAGAGGACGTGGATGTAGAGATCAATCCGGCTGACGTAAGGATGGAGGTATTCAGATCCTCCGGTGCCGGCGGACAGCACATCAACAAAACCTCATCCGCAGTACGTCTCATTCACGAGCCTACAGGTATGGTGGCAGAGTGTCAGGAGGAGCGTTCACAGGTTCAGAACCGTGAAAAGGCAATGCGCCTTCTGAGAGCCAGATTATATGAAATAGAGTATAATAAAAAGCAGAGCGAAGCGGCTCAGGCAAAGCGTTCACAGGTTGGTACCGGAGACCGTTCCGAGAAGATCAGAACCTACAATTTCCCGCAGGGAAGAGTTACAGACCATCGTATAGGTCTCACACTCTATTCAATTGATAAGGTGCTTAACGGTGACCTGGATGAGCTTCTGGATCCAATCATTTCCGCGGACCAGGCAGCGAAGCTTCAGGAACTGAACAATGAAGTGATTTAAATCCGATGAATGAGCATTCTAAATTCAGAACAGGTAACAAATACGTTTAATGCACATCTGAATTTAGAACAAGAAACGTAATTATAGACGAGTATATTTACTTTGGGCAATCATATAGGCGGATGTCTATGTGAAAGATTGATCAGGGAGAACATCATTTTGGCAAAAGAATTGAAAAGTTTAAAGCAGCGTCGTGAGACCAGAAAGAAAAAAGCGGGAGGGAAAAAAGGCACTTCCTTTGTGGTTGTGTTTATACTGATTCTTCTGGCCTTCGGACTGGTGGGCTACTATTTTTACGAGAAAAAGTTTGCGCCCACAAAGGTTCTTGCGGATAAGGCAGCGTACTTCCATGTCAGCGGCGATGACGTGGCATTGTTCCTGAACGAAGAGCAGCTGTTTAATGAAGAAGACAAGCCCGTGACGGCCAGAGCCATTAACGGCGGACTTTTCCTGCCCTATGAGTGGGTTATGTCTGAGCTTAACAGAGGCTTCTACTGGGCAAAGGATGTTAATGAAATCTTTTATACATTACCCGACAGGACTGAGAAATACGGTCTCGGGGATACCCTGGAGGACGGCTCGACGGCCTTTGTCCGTATAGGAGATACCACAGAAGATCTGTACCTGAACATTAAATTTGTTCAGAAATATACGAATATCCGCTACAGCGCTCACCTGGATGACGAGGTGAAGAGAGCCTTCATCTTCAATGACTGGAACCCATACGAATCCTGTAAGGTCAAGGGCAAAGAATCCGTGAGACTTCTCGGTGGAATCAAGTCCGAGGTGCTGACGACGCTTAAGTCCGGGGATGAGGTTAAGCTCCTTGAAGCTATGGAGAACTGGAGCAAGGTTCAGACAAGAGATGGCTACATCGGGTGGCTCAGGAACAATCATCTTTCCGACAAAACCGAGGTAACACCGGAATCTGAGTTTAAGGCTCCGGTGTACACTCATATCACAAGAAATGATGGCTCAAAGGTGGTGCTTGGTTTCCACCAGATAACTTCCACTGCGGCCAATGCTTACATCGACGACATGGTGAAGGGCGTCACAGGAATGAATGTCATTGCCCCCACCTGGTTTATTCTTACCTCCGACGAAGGTGACTTCGACAACTACTGGACCCAGGATTATGTTGATAATGCTCACGCAAGAGGCTACCAGGTCTGGGCTACAGTCAATAACTTCGACGGCGGCGACATCGATGAATCAGTATTCTTAAAGAGCACAGAGATCAGGGAAAAGCTTATCTCAAACCTTGTGGATGCTGCGGTGGCCGGAGGCATTGACGGACTAAACATTGACTTCGAGCTTATACCGGAGAGGCTGGGCAGAGACTATGTTCAGTTCATGAGGGAGCTTGCGGTTGAATGCAGGAAGACCGGAATAATTCTCTCTGCCGACTGTTATGTTCCTTACAATTACAACAGCTACTATGACCTTGAGGAGCTGGGAAAACATATCGATTACGTGCTCATCATGTGCTATGATGAGCACTATGCCGGAAGCGAGGAGGGAAGTGTTTCCTCCATAGGCTACCTTAATCATGGTATTTCCGAGACTACAAAGATGGTTCCGGCTGACAGAGTGATCATTGCTGTTCCGTTCTATACGAGAATATGGATGACCAATGAAGCAGGCGAGACAAGTTCCGATGCTCTCGGAATGTCGGATGCTCTCGACTGGGTTCAGAACCATGGCGTACAGCTTAGCTGGATAGGCGATGACATCGGCCAGAATTACGGCGAAGTGGTTGAGGACGGTATCACCAAGAAGGTATGGCTTGAGGATCGGCAGTCAATGCAGCTGAAGATCGATGCCATCAAGGAAGCCGGCTGCGGAGGCGTCGGTGCCTGGAAGCTTGGCCAGGAGCCGAACGAGATTTGGGAGATTGTGAATATAAATCAATAGAGGAAAACAATGGAAACAATAGTCAAAGGAATGGAGGGTGTTCAGCAGGCCGCGGACATTATAAAACGGGGCGGGCTGGTGGCATTTCCGACGGAAACCGTATATGGACTCGGGGGTAATGCTCTGGATCCTGAGGCAAGCCGGAAGATATATGAGGCGAAGGGGCGGCCTTCGGACAACCCTCTCATCGTACATGTGTCATGTATAGAAGAGGTGGAGCCGCTGGTGTCGGCATTTCCGGAGGATGCAAAGAAGCTTATGGACAGCTTCTGGCCGGGACCCCTCACCATCATCATGCCGAAGGCGGACATCGTGCCAATGGAGACAACCGGTGGGCTTAACACCGTGGCTATCAGGTGTCCCGAAAACAAGCTGACCCTTTCCTTTATAAAGGCTTCGGGGCTTCCCATTGCGGGGCCCAGTGCCAATACTTCCGGAAAGCCAAGTCCCACTGAAGCGGAGCACGTTCTCCACGATCTGAACGGGCGCATCGATATGATCCTTGACGACGGGCCGGTGGGTATCGGAGTTGAGTCAACTATAGTGGATCTCACGGGAGAGGTTCCCACACTTCTGAGACCGGGGGCAATTACTGTGGAGGATCTTTCAGAAGTTCTCGGTAAGACCGTTGAGGTGGATCCCGCAATTGTGGCAGGCGGAGTGCAGGAGGGTATACACCCAAAGGCTCCGGGCATGAAGTACAGACATTATGCTCCCAATGCAAAGATGGTGCTTGTGACCACAGGTCTTTTGAAAGAAAAGGACTATGAGGTAAGCGAGGAAGAGAGAGCTCTCGCTGACAGGCAGGTATCGGATTACATCAATGAGCTTGTGAAAAAGGACGTGGAAGCAGGACTTAAGGTCGGGATAATATGCTGCGAGGAGACATTGGCATACTACGAGAAGGTTTCCGGGAAGAAAGCTGATATCAAGGTGCTGGGGCACCGGAGCGAGCCTTTGTCCATGACTCATGAGCTTTTCAGAGTGCTGAGAGAGTTCGACGATGATAAGGCAGAACGGATCTACGCGGAAAGCTACAGCGACAGAGGCGTTGGCTTTGCACTTATGAACCGCATGCGGAAGGCGGCGGGGATGACTGAGATACTGGCGGATGAAGGAATCTGAACTTTTTACATGAAGTCTACGGAGCCTGATCGATTCGGCCGGTGAATGGTTGAATCGGATCAGGCTAATAGAAGATGGTTTGAGAATTCGAGTTGAGAGGAGAAATAAAGAGATGGAAGACAGCGGCAAGAGAAGAGACTACATCACCTGGGACGAATATTTTATGGGAGTGGCAGAGATGTCTGCCCGCCGTTCGAAGGACCCCAACACTCAGGTTGGAGCCTGCATAGTAAGTCAGGACAACAAGATCCTTTCCATGGGTTACAACGGTTTTCCAAAGGGATGCTCAGATGATGATTTTCCCTGGACCAAGATCCATGCGGTGGATGATCCTTACAATGCAAAATATTTTTACTCAACTCATGCGGAGCTCAATGCTATTCTCAACTACCGTGGAGGTTCACTGGAGGGGACAAAAATGTATGTTACATTATTCCCCTGCAATGAGTGTGCAAAGGCTCTTATCCAGGCCGGCATCAGGACTCTCATCTACTATTCAGACAAATATGCGGATACTGATGCCACAAGAGCAAGCAAGAGAATGCTTGATGCAGCAGGAGTGAGATATTATCAGTATCAGCCAACCGGAAGAAAGGTGACATTGGATCTGTGATTTTGCGCCGGTTCAGAAGAATCTGAAAGAATGCGATTAGTTAATGCAATTCTGTGGTCTAGAGCTAAGTGAGGTAATATGTTCGTTAAGGGAGAAAAAAGCGAAGAGAGGGTTTTGAGAGTCCGGAAGCTGATGGAGATTCTGGACAGCGCCTATGGTTCCGACCCGCCGGCATTTCTGAAGAGTGATAATGCCTGGCAGCTTTTGTTTGCCACGATCCTCAGCGCCCAATGCACCGATGAAAGAGTCAATATGGTGACGGAGCAGCTTTTTAAGAAGTACCGGGACCTGGAAGCATTTGCGGCAGCAGACCTTTCGGAGCTGGAGCAGGATGTAAAGTCCACGGGATTCTACAAGAACAAGGCAAAGAATATAAAGGCCTGTGCGGGAGAACTCCTGAGCCGTTTCGGAGGAGCGGTGCCGGATAACATTGAAGACCTCACTACCCTTCCGGGAGTCGGCAGAAAAACCGGGAATCTCATTCTCGGGCACATTTACAACAAGCCCGCCATCGTTGTGGATACTCATGTGAAGAGAGTTTCCAACAGACTGGGATTTGCGGATTCAAAGGATCCTGAGCAGACGGAGTACCAGCTTAATGCAATCGTTCCGGAGGAGTACTGGATAAGGTGGAACACCCACATCATCTCTCTCGGAAGAAACTACTGTAAGTCCGCATCCCCCGATTGCGGGAATTGCATCGCGAGGGAGCTTTGCCCGAGCTGCGGAAAAAAGGATATCCTTGAGGCCACCAGAGCGGGTGTCACAAGCGGAAAGAAAAAGAAGAAATAATAAAGTGACTGAAGGTGCCGCCGAGTTATCCACCGACTGAACTGTTATATATAATGTGAAAAATACTTTTCAGCACTATTCATGCCACCGGCTGAAAGAAACAGAATGGAGTAACTATGTCAGAATGTGAGATGTGTTCAAATTACACTTATGATGATGAATATGATGAGTGGGTCTGTGACGTGGATATGGACGAGGATGATATAGCTCGCATCTGGGGCAGCAGGAATAGGCATTGTCCTTACTGGCATACCAATGACGAATACAGAACTGTTAAACACCAGTCCATAGGTCATCTGCCCGGCTACAGTGATGACGGGCGTTTCGTGGATGACCTTCACGATGAACTTTCAGACGGTGAAGCATAAATCGGTGAGTATCTATTTTCACGCCTGAATCACCAATAAAAATCATCGTAAATGTCACACAGCGACTTGTTTTTGTGTGGTACAATACACATTAAGAAGGATTCCTTAATGTGAAAACAGAAAAAGTAGAATTAAATGGAGGCATTGAACATTATGAGTAATGCTGTCAGAGATGATTCTAAAAAATACACCGTAGATGATGTTGTGAACATGGATAAACATGCTGAATTAATAGAAGGTAATTTGGTGATAACGGATGTGGCAACTATAACACATCAAAGAGTCATAAGCATAATTCGCCGGGCATTTGAACAACATATTGAAAGCAGACATGGCGACTGTGAAGTTTTCACAGATAATGCAGGGTTGTTTTGCAACGAGCTGTGTGAAAGCAAAAACAATTTCTTTATTCCTGATGTCATGGTTGTATGCGATAAGTCAGGAATAAAAGATGATGGAATACACGTAGCTCCACGTTTTATTGCGGAGGTCACATCAGTTTCTACAAGGAAACATGACTATTCTTCAAAATTGGCTGTGTATGCCCAAATTGGCGTTGAGGAATACTGGGTAGTGGATTTGCAGAAAAAGATCGTAGCTCGTCACATGTTGGATAACGATTATATGCCGGAGTTATACTGTTCTCCGTCGCTTTCTGCAATACCCGTATATACATACCCGGATTTAGAGATAGATTTATCTCGTATCTTTGAATAATTGCCGCCGCATTCTCGTGACTTTAGTCGTGTGAGGCTTCACTAAACATCCAAAGGCTTCGCTTCTGCGAGGTCTTTTGTTTTGCTGAAATATGTATATAATACAAAAACGGAGCCAATAAGGTTGAAACCGATGATAAGATATTACGGCTTAAAAAGCGTTAATAGATAAGGAATAATATATGCTGAATATAGTTTTACATGAACCCGAAATACCATTTAATACCGGGGCTATAGGGAGAACCTGTGTTGCGACGAATACGCCGCTTCATCTCATCAGACCCTATGGATTTGTGCTTAATGACAAGTACATCAAGAGAGCCGGTATGGACTACTGGGAGAAGCTGAAGCTTTCGGAGTATCTGGATTATGAAGATTTTCTGGAGAAGCATCCGGAGATTTGTTTTGCCGATGATTTCTTCAGTGAAGAAAATAATGCTTCCAACGAGCGCAGTAGCCGCGCAGAGGGTAATGCTTCCGGCGGGCGCATCAGCTGTGAAGAGGGTAATGCTTCCGGCGAGTGCATCAGCTGTGAAAAGGGTAATGCCTCCTGCGAGTACAGCGGCTGGAGCAAAGAGGTCATCGAAACCCCGAAGCTCTGGTTTGCAACAACCAAAGGCAGAACTGTTTACAGCGATGCGAAGATCGGTCCCAATGACTACATTATGTTCGGAAAGGAGTCTGCAGGGATTCCGGAGGAGATTCTGGTGAAGCATCCTAAGGCCTGCATTCGCATCCCTATGTGGGGAGAGATGAGGTCACTGAACCTCAGTAATTCTGTGGCGATACTACTTTATGAAGCCTACAGGCAGAATAACTTCATGGACCTGAATAGAGAAGGGGAGCTCCACCACCTGCACTGGTGAAATATTTTTCCTTGTGTGATAATCTTTAATAAGAGTCTGAAGTGTTGTTCAGACCGTATCAAGAGGAGTATGAAGAATGCAGCAAAACCTGTACGGGAAAAATCCCGACAGAAAACCTAAAGACAAAAATCCGCGTAAGAAGACCGGGAAGGGCAAGATCCTTGCAGGGATTGTCGTTCTTCTTCTCGTCATCGTGGGCGCCGGATTTTACCTTAGTGACTCTCAGTTACTGATAAAATATCTGAGAAAACAGAAGGACATAGAATCGGTGGATGAGCTGGATCTGCCGGCCTCCATTGAGAATCTCATAAACGAAGAAACGGAGCAGCCGGAGGAAAACATTGATCCCGAAAAGGATACGGGATGGGTACAGCGAGACGGTGAGTGGTACTATCTTGATGAGGATCACGAACCTCTGACAGACCAGTGGATCGATGACATTTACTACGTGGACGAAGACGGAAAAATGCTTAAGGATACTGTCACACCCGACGGCCGAAGTGTTGACAAAAACGGAGAAGTCATCAGCATGACGGGTCAGGCCTACGGCGCTTATTATAATGAGATCCTGAAGCTTGAGAAAAAGCTGGGGAAGACCGGAGTGAAGAGTTCCGATGTCAATGCTCAGGACGCTGACAAGTACCATGACATAACGGGAATCGGGCTTATAAAGCTCATTGATTTTAATCGTGACGGACTGGATGAGATGCTGGTGGGGTATCTTGATCCCAAGGAGGAGAAGTATCACTTCAGGGTGTATGGTTACAAAAATGAAGAGCTGGTGAACTATGTTGACGATGTTATGGGCGGCAACGGAAACCCGATGGTCTATTCGGTTTCCACGGAAACCCTGAATGGGGGCGAAGAGTATGTTGTTGCCCACGACGGCATTAGTAAACACAGAATTTACGGGTTTGATGCCGACGGTGAGTTCGGAAAAGTTAAGGATATCGGTCTCCGGGAGATTGACGGAAAGCCGGCCAATGATTCCGAGGTTGCAAGAGTCACGGATTTCTGGATTTCTTATGGCGAGGCTGTCTATCCCATGACGGTGCTTACGGACTACTACGAACGGATCGGCGAGATTTACGAGTACCGAAAGGCAATGAGAATTGAGGCCAACAATTCGGGCAAGCGGAATGATGTTATCGAGAGGAATCCGCAGGACTATCCCGATAAGGCGAAGGAGTACACTCCCCGGGATCTGGTGGAGGCCGTATATGAATTTACCCCTGATGCAGTCATGGATTATATTTACGATGATTTCAATGGCGACGGTTCCAAGGACATGGTGGTCATGACCGTGTCATATGATCATTTTGAGGCGGAAGAAGGGAAGACCAATGCTCCCGACGATAAGGAGGAGGGAGCCGATGCTTTCTTCGATAACGGCTACAACTATCATGCGGAGTGGTGGTTCACGGATGGCTACGAGACTTATAAGTTTTATGATTTTTCGGCACCGGTCATGACGGGACTCAGGCTCTATCGTATCGAAACGGACAGGGGCATCCAGTTGGCTGCCACCATGTACTGGCGGGATACCATTATGCCGGACTACCAGATGGGTTCCGTTGTCAACAATGGCCGTACGCCGTATATGATAGACGCCTACGGTACTACCGGCCGCACCACCGGCACCGAAAGCACGGGTATCATTTTCAGGTTCTCGAAGGATGAGGGTGAGGTTATGCTGTTCGAGGAGGAGGGTTACAACTTCTCGGTTCCGAACAAGAACCGTATAGAGTATGAGCACGCGGAATACAGCATTGGCACCGACGGCACCACGTGTGAAAATGTCTCATACGGCAGTCTCCGGTATGACGCGGAGGAGGATTGCTGGATGACAAATAAATAATAAGTCACTGCCATCAGATCATTAAATCCGGTGGCAGTTTTTTTGTTGCCGAAAGATATATTGACAAAAGCAAAACATATGATAATATATTCATATGAATAATGATTCATTTGAAAATTGCTCATTTGTAGCTGAGGCAGCGTGTAAAGGAAAGAGGTGTAAATGTCCGGAGATTACAGTAGTGACAATATAAATCATTTTATACAGAATGTTTCGGAAGATGAGCTTAGCGACCTGGCGGAGCTTTTCAAGATCTTCGGAGATTCCACCCGCATAAAGATTCTTTACGAGCTTTTTCAGGGAGAGAAGAATGTTACGGAAATCTGCGATGATCTCGAAATGAATCAGTCCGCCATATCTCATCAGCTGAAGATTCTGAAGACCAGCAAGCTTATCAAGTCGAGACGAGACGGAAAAGCGATGTATTACAGCCTGGCGGATGACCACGTGAAGATGATTATTGCAATGGGCAAAGAGCATATAGAAGAAGATTAAAAAACAGGATGTGATATAAATTAAAGAAACGGAGACATGTTATGAAGAAGAAATTCAAGTGTGAAATCGATTGTGCAAACTGTGCGGCAAAGGTTGAGGAAGCAGTAAAGAAGCTTGAGGGTGTTAATGATGCAAAGGTTAACTTTGTCATGCAGAAGTTTACTCTCGATGCCGATGATGAGAAGTTCGATGACATTCTGAAGCTTGCCATCGAGACAGGAAAGAAGATCGAGCCGGATTTTTCTGTTGAGATCTGACGAAATATTGAGCAAACCACCGGAGATGATTCTTTCAGAACCGTCTCCGGTGGTTGATTTATATCGATGATCTTAGTCATCAATAAGACATACAGAAGAGTGACAGTAGAGGAATTACTGACCTATGGAAAAGAAACTGAAAAAGGAACTGAATAAAATCCTCGCCGGCATCGCGGTGTTTTTCCTGATGCTGATAGTTGACAAGACCGGCCTTTGCCAGGTGATTTTTGAGAACAAGCTGTACAGCTTCATTCTTTACCTCATCCCATATCTCATGAGCGGCTATCCGGTTGTGAAGAAAGCGCTTCTCGGAATCAAAAACCGGCAGCCCATGGATGAGTCCCTGCTCATGACTATCGCCACGGCGGGAGCATTTGTCACAGGAGAAAATTCCGAAGCCGTAGCAGTTATGGTTTTCTATCAGGTGGGCGAGTGGTTCCAGAAGTATGCAGTAGGAAAGTCCAGAAGAAGCATTTCCCATCTTATGGAGATAGTTCCGGAGGAGGCTCACGTGGAGCGGGAAGACGGAACTGTCGAGACTATCGACCCGGACGAGGTTGAAGTCGGGGATGTTCTCATCATCAGGGCCGGCGACAAGATACCGGTGGACGGCGAAGTGCTGAGCGGAGAGTCACTTGTGAATACCGCGGCATTGACGGGTGAACCCGTGCCACGAAGTGTGAGAAAAGGCGACCAGATTATATCCGGCTGCATCAACGGCGACGGCCTTCTGAAGGTTAGGGCGACAAAAGCCTTCGAGGATTCCACGGTTACGAAAATCCTGGAGCTGGTTGAGAATGCTTCCGAAAAGAAGTCAAAAACCGAGAATTTCATCACCAGATTCGCGCGGGTTTACACCCCCATCGTGGTGTACTCCGCCATTGCCCTTGCGGTGCTGCCGTCACTGATCACCCACGATCCCGCAACCTGGTTCTACCGCGCCTGCACCTTCCTGGTTGTGTCCTGCCCCTGCGCCCTCGTGATCTCCATTCCGCTTTCCTTCTTCGGAGGCATCGGAGCCGCCAGCGCAAACGGAGTCCTCATCAAGGGCTCCAACTACCTTGAGCTTCTCGCAAAGCTTAACACCGTGGTTTCCGACAAAACGGGAACCCTCACAAAAGGAAACTTCAAGGTTACCGGCGTCGAGACGGCAGCAGGCGTTGACCGCGCCGAGGTTCTGAAGGCAGCAGCCCTTGCCGAAGGCATGAGTAACCACCCCATCGCGAAGTCCATTCGCGAAGAACTCAGCGAGGAACTGCCGGGGTTGACATTAAACACCAATCTCGTGACAGATGTTGATAATGTCACCGGCCGGGGTCTTGTGGCCACCGCCGAGGGGAAAAAGATCTACATCGGAAACGATAAGCTCATGGACTCCGTTGGGGTCACTTATGCCGGGGTCAACGACCCGTCAGCAACCGTTTCCTATGTTGCTGTATCGGAAGGCGAGGGTGTCAGATATCTCGGTGCCATACTCATCAAAGACGAAGTGAAGCCTGAGGCAAGGGAAGCCATCAGAGAAATGAAGAGTGCAGGAGTCGAGAGCATTGTCATGCTCACCGGCGACAGAAAAGAAGTGGGAGAAGCAGTCGGAAAAGAGCTGGGGGTTGACCGGACCTTTGCGGAGCTGCTTCCTCAGGATAAGGTTTCAAAGGTTGAGGAACTCATCGGGGCTCTGGATCTGAAGGGCCACAAGGACGGCAAGGCGGAACTTGCCTTCATCGGAGACGGAATCAATGACGCTCCGGTTCTTGCAAGAGCCGATATCGGAATCGCCATGGGCTCCATCGGATCCGACGCAGCAATTGACGCAGCGGACGTTGTCATCATGGACGATGACCTGCGACGCATACCCACAACCATCCGCATCGCCCGCCGCACCGTGAGCATCGCGATGCAGAACATTACCTTTGCTCTCATCGTAAAGCTGGTGGTTTTGATCCTCGGCGCCCTCGGTATCGCCAACATGTGGGCCGCAGTTTTCGGCGACGTCGGAGTCTCGGTTATTTGCATATTGAACGCCATGCGACTTTTGAAGAGAGAATAATGGTAAATCAAACTCAAAAAATGGACTGTAGCACCAGAAACATTTCCGGTGTTACAGTCCATTTTGATTTGAATTAATTTTAGAATCAATAAATTGACTCATTTTGAGCAATAGTAAAACAGTAGTCATACATTATGTTTGTAGATATGACTCAGTTTGTGGATTATAAGATTTTGAATCATTCTGTAAAAAATCGATGTTTGACTCACTAGAAGATATCTGAAAATTGAGGTCAAAAAAACTTAGCGCTTGAATTGACTCATATCGATTATTACTGAAATGTAGGTCAATTTATTTCATTAAAATGGTTGACTCAATTTTAAGATATTTAAAGTGCGGTCATAGAAACACTCCATGATATTTGACTCACCCGGGGAATTAAATGTTTTAAGTCATATTGGCTATGATATTTTATGTTCATTTATTGAAAAACGGCTTCGTCTGCTGAAACTCTAGGATTGTGTCAAGTTCCGGAACTCCTTCCGGGTGAGACTTCAGGTAGTACTCCTTGATGCGGGCGAATGTCTCCGGGCTCAGCACATGCTCGATGCGGCAGGCATCCTGACCTGCGGTGTAGGCGTTAACACCCATATCAACAAGAAGATTTGTTATGACAACATGCTTTTCGTAAGTTCCCTTGGCGATAGCCATGCCGGCATCGGTTAGGGTAATGTAGCCGTTTTCGTCAACAAGGATCATCCCTTCCTCACGAAGACGTTTCATAGCTACAGATACCGAAGGCTTTGAAAAACTCAGCATGTTAGCTATATCAATGGAACGAACCACCTTATGATCCATGGAAAGCATCAGGATACTCTCCAGATAGTTCTCGGAAGATTCGTGGGTTTCGTAAGCTTTCATAGTTACCACCTTTCAATTTATAAAAATTTTATAAAATACATAATTTTTACTATTAGTAATACCTAACTTTAGTTAGTCGTGACTATTGACTTTTGAGTTAGTCAATGCTAATTTTAACATGTATTTTAGTAATGTAAAGTGTCAGGGATGAAGTATCATCAAATGCACACCATCTTTTAAATAATTTGGCGTGTGTCAATTGACAGGGAGGTTTATATGTTGCCATTATCCATGGTCGGGGCAGGCGGTAAACATTTGATTGCGCGGGTGACCGGAAAAGAAGACATGAAACAGCATCTTGCGGATCTCGGATTTGTGCCGGGGGAAGAGGTTCAGGTCATTTCAGACACCGGGGACGGCAACATCATCGTCAACATCAAAGAGACCAGGCTCGGGATAACAAGCCAGATGGCATCAAAAATAATGGTTGAATGATCAAACGATCGGATATCAAGGCGATAACCGGAATTAAGAAATCAGATGGCATCAATGATAAGGGTCGATTGATAAAACGATCGGATATCAGAGCGATAGCCGGAATGAATAAATCATTGCATCAGCAGGTTATTTGACATTTGTCAGATATGTTTTTCCAAATGTCAGGTAGCCATTTTTTACGCGATACAGGTTAGCGGATACTAACAAAAGGTAATCATGACTAACTTTATCATATAGATTCAAAGTCCAGCGGTGTGATGTCAAGTGAAAAATAATAATGTTTTGATATATTTTCTGCATCATTTGCTGGAAAAAGGGTAACCTTAATAAACCCTGCGATTTCAGCTTTTTTGAAGCAGGTGGTATTAGCAACAGGAATAAGTTCTTATTCCGCTGCTCGATATAGGCGATTATCTTTCAGCAGTCGAAAGATTAACCGCACAAATTTACGGGCAGTTAATGCGAGTGCACGTTTGTGTTGATGCCTGTTCACTTCTTTATACTTGGAGTGATAGAAGTTGCGGTACTCTGTGTCGCATTTCACGAG
>NZ_FNRG01000087.1 GCF_900107835.1 Oribacterium sp. KHPX15 | reverse complement strand
CATGATGCGACCCCACGGAAGTTACACCGACAAAATGTAGGAGTTATTGCAACGAACTACAGGGGAGTCGCAAGCCACGTACCTTTAGGTGCGTGGTAGTTGACAAGTGGGAGCCTGACAAAGATCGAATAACTTAAAATATATGGAAGGAATAAACCATGGCATTCGATTTCAAGAAGAAATATAAAGAGTTTTACATGCCAAAAAATAAACCGGAGATTGTGAACGTGCCTGAAGCAAACTACGTTGCAGTAAGGGGGAAAGGCGATCCTAACGAAGAAGATGGTGACTATCAGAAAGCAATAAATGTTCTCTATGCTGTCGCATATACGCTTAAAATGAGCTATAAGACAGATCATCAAATTGAAGGATTCTTTGAATATGTCGTGCCTCCCCTGGAAGGTTTCTGGTGGCAGGATAATGTTGAAGGTGTAGATTACTCGGATAAATCCACATTCAACTGGATATCTGTTATAAGATTACCGGATTTCATTACAGAAAAAGATTTTAAATGGGCAGTTGAAACAGCTGAAAAAAAGAAAAAACTTGACTGTTCCAAAGCTGAATTCATGACAATAGATGAGGGGCTTTGCGTCCAGATAATGCATTCAGGTTCGTTTGAAGATGAGCCGGCTACCGTTTCACTTATGGATTCATATTTGACTGAAAATGGCTATATAAATGATCTTTCGGCTGCCCGGCTTCATCATGAGATTTACCTGTCGGATGCAAGAAAGGTTGCTCCGGAAAAGTGGAAGACAGTTATAAGACATCCAATCAGGAAGTCTGAGAGAAAATAGATGAACAGGAAAGGGATACGCTATGAGCAGATTAAAAGAACTAAGAAAATACATTGATAAGAAGCTTAACAAGATGGAAGATGAGGATAAAAGAACCGGTGCTATTGCCCATCTTTATGGAGTGTCACTGGCAGCTCAAATGATAGCGAAGAAAAGGAATCTTGATCCTGAACTTGCGGCAATGGCTGCAATGCTTCACGACATGCACGCTTATAAGACCGGATCTTATGATGATCATGCGCATCTTGGCGCAG
>NZ_FNRG01000038.1 GCF_900107835.1 Oribacterium sp. KHPX15 | reverse complement strand
AGTTTTGATTTGATCTCCGGATGAGACATGAACATCCACCTCGCGGTGTTGCCTTTAAGGATCTTGAGCATACGTGGGAGTTCGAATTGTGGCGAACAATCTACCAGCATATGTACATGATCCGGCATTATCTCCATGGCTGTGATGGTAAATTTATATTCCTCTGCCATAGACTTTAGATAAGCTTTGATGTCATTATCGATGCCATCCATCAGAACTTTACGTCTGTACTTGGTACACCAGACAATATGATACTGTAGGGAATAAACGTAACCCCTACCATATGTCAGGTCATTTTTATTCGGTAAATCAAATATATTAGCCATACATATATGATACCATATGTATAAAGAAATCGCAACTAACCAACAAAAAGCCGCCTGACTCACGACTAAAGTCACGAGAACGCGGCGACAATTATTCAAACCGGTGTTCAAGTATTCCGGAGATGTATCATCTGCTGTAGCTTCTTCCTGAAATCTTCTTGCATATTCAGCAGTGTCTATTCCATAGATTTGGTCCCTTAATAGAGTGGACTGTTCTTCTGCTCTTTCGTCAATATCTCTTCCATATGAATAGCTTCCGTCATGGTTAGTGTCGGTCATATATCCAAGGCTGTCACCATTGTAATCCACTCCGTCGTCATAGCCCATCTCCTCTTCCGCACCCAGTATTTGTCCATCACCGACATATTTGTTCTCCGGATCATACAAATGGCTCTGTTTCTTTAAATCGTATTCTTCTGCTTGTGTGAGATTCATCATAAAACTCCTTTCATCTTTCTTTATAACTAAATTATGGAAGGGGAAAACTGTTTTATAGGCACAAAAAATGCGAGATCAAAGATCCCGCACCTAGATTTTATTTAATATCAAAGCCGAATTCCCTAGCCTTGTTTATGATTTCCTCTACCGTTCTTGGTCCAAGGTTCCTTGTGTGTAGAAGTTTTTCTCTGGTTAAATTTTTAAGATCCTTTATCTTCTGAATACCAGACCGTTTCAAACAGTTATATGCTCTTACGGAAAGTTCGAGGTATGAGATTGGCTTTTCGTATATGCTATCCCCATCGACTTCTACGCCTTCAGACGTTGATGGCTGTTCCTCTATCTGTTCTTTTATTGTTTTTATGTCCGATTTAAGCCGTGAAAGCGAATCGACAAATTCATCCTTATGCTTCATATATGAATTAACTGCTTCTTTACCGTTACAGATAACATCTATTCGTTCAGGTCTTGATAGATTCCGGAGTATTTTGTGTTCGAGTTCCTGTGAGCGCTGTTTGCATACACCTATGATTTCAGACATCTCTTCGTAAGTCTTTCCTTCTTTATATCTGAGAATCAGTATTTGTTTGTCCCTTTCCTTAAGGGAATCCATTACATACAGCAGATTTTTTTCTATGGAGTCCGCTTCTTTAACATTACATACTATCCCAATGTCAAGAAGAAGGTTTATCGGCCACCCTTCGTCCGTTGATCTTCCAAGCCCTTTTTCAAGAATATGGGCTGCACTAAATAAAGATTCCACACCCCCGTCAATCTCGTTTAGGTCACAGTTTCTTTGAGAATGATTGTTCTTGTCACATCTACAGGCTATATCTCTAAGTTTTTTAGCCAGTTCTATTCTGTCGGTCATAATCCCCCCTGTTGCTTGTATTATATTATGTGGATTTCATTAATGTTTGCGAAAGCCGATGCGTACCTCACCGGCTTTTGTTTATTCAATATCCATTTCACTCTCTTCTTCCTGAGCTCTATCATCGTTAAAGCTGAAATCGATAGATATGTCTTCGGTTTCTCTTACGAATTCATCAAATTCTCTCGTATCCAGCTTTTCTATCGCTTCTACTCGCTCGCTTGCGCAGGTATCTACGGTTGCGGTGATATCGTAGGATATCGCATTCTGTATTTCGGATTGCTCCTGTGATAAAAGCTGTACTGCAGGCTCACAAGCAAGCCAGGTCTCAAGGTGTGTTTTTACATCATCTGAAAGTCCGTATTCAGAAAAATACTGTTCATACAGTACTTTTCCGGTCTCAATGGCCTCTGATGATAACTTATCCCTTAATTCATGGATTTCCTTTTCGGTTACCTTTTCAACGGAATTTCCCTTATCTTCAGTTTCTACCGTTTCCTTTACGGTTGGTGCCCCCATGGCATTACTGATTGCAGCATCTTTGTCAAGATATACGGAAAGGTTAGCAAACTTGCCTTCTCTTACACTCTGCTCCATTATGTCTCTTATAGCATTTCTGTCTTCTGTCAATCGTGCCATTGATGTAAATTCAACAAGCTGTTTTGTCATGGGAAGAAGCTGTTCCTTATAGGCTATCATCTTAACTCGTGCATCAACTTCTTCTCTTTCGTGCTCTTTCCGTACCTCCAAGAGCTTTTCTTCAAGATCTTTCTGCTCGACTCTTTCAAACTGACCATAAGCTTTAAGACCTGCATATACATCAAGCTGAAAGGCATTACTCATGTTTGAATTTCTTGGTATGTCTCTCTCCTGTATGTCCATTTCTGGTGTACGGACATAGAATTTAACACTTTCTGCATCTGCTACAAGGAATCTATTAGGGTGCATAGTATCTACAACTATGGTCTTTTCCATGTTGTTAGCGATATGAGCCATAACACTCTTACAGCTGTCATTGAATTCCTTTTCAAGACTGGTTATGCATCTTCCGGTCTGTCCGGAAAGGAAAATGTGGGATTCGTTGTAGACTTTGTTTTCTTCATTTACTACAACAGGGTCATTCGGAAAAGCAAGCGTAACGGAACCGTCTTTGTTTTTTATTACAGTGTGCATAAATCCGATGCCCCTTGAAGACATCTGCTCATACTCAAGCTCTGATATGTTCTTGTGTAATGCAACCTCGCGCCCCATTTTATCACAGAATTCTGCCAGCTTATCAGGTTCAATCTCATTGAAATTACTGGTTCTTGCAAGATTTATGTCATTTACTATCTGTCTTGTCTTTTCTGTATCTTCTTTGTCCGGATAATATACGTAAACCGCATTGAATTTGCCCTCCGTGTTTTTGTCAGGGATCATATACTGAACAATACTGCACTGTACATGATTCTTCGCAAATTCCTCTTCTATTTTTGTGTGAAGTTTATCTCCTGCAAGGACGTAATGTGTTGGAGCGCTCGGATCAAGGCTCTTCTTTGTGGGATCAAGGGGTGGTTCCTTCTCGTTTTCTTTACCCTTAGGATTTCCTTCATCCCTCCAAGGATAAGTTATTCGAGCATAATTTACTTTTACAAGTGTATCTTTACCTGCGCGTCGTGTCATAGGGTCAAATACACTTTCTATCCCTTTGGCAGTAAACAACGCAGCTTCTCCTAATGCGATATCGTCCCATTTAACTGTTAATGGCGGTAATGATGCGTTAGCCATGATTTCCTCCTCTGTTTTACAATGTGGTTTTTTCTATATAATAATTATGTTTATGGATATACGTTTTAACTTGTGTTTTCTCTATATTCTTGTTTTCTTCTGAAAAATTTTCTAAAATTTCTATCAGCAACCGTATTTCATAAGGACTTGTATCCCATAATTAGATTAGAAATACTTTTAAATTGAGGTGTGCTATGAAACTCAGAGATTTTGAATACAATCCCTTAGGCATTATTAATAAATATCCTTTTTATCCGGAGCTTATGGGTAAACATATAAAGACAAAACCGAATGAAAAAGGCAAAAAACTGATAACGGACTATATCGAGGAAAGAACGCCAAGGATTTTTGATGGTTATGACCAGATAAAAGTACGTCCTGCAAAGGGCAGCCTTCGTTCTATCAAAAAACGTCATGACTTTGTTGACAGAAAGGCATTGTTAGGTACGGTTACCGTCATAGACCGTAAAGGCTTTGAACAAGCTAATCTTCATCATGAGGAACGTCTTATTCGTGCGATGTTTAGGCATCTGACACTAAACGTGTTTCATATCCCAATCGAAAAGGAAAACATTCATTATCTCGACAAACTGCCTTTCAATGTAGTAAAGGATTATGTCGCAAGATATTTTCCTTCTAATCCACTTTGGCTTGTGAGCACTGTTTCGGCTTCAAATAACTTTAAGCATCATGATATAGAACGAACTCCTGAGTTATCCGTTGCCACCAGTATCTTTTCATCAATAAGAAGGCAGTATAATCTGATAGACACCGTAACAAATAAACCTGTAAGGCTAAAGCCCGGTGTTTGCACAGCGCCTCACAGAGACGATGAACCCGATGAGCTTTATCAGGTGTATTGTTTTGAAGGGAAAGGATATCAGACAGACGATGACAAGAAGAATGCCTTTAAGCCTATCCCTATCCTTAAAAGCGGATACCGCTCCACAAAGGAGGACTTTGACAAATCTTTGAGAACCGATGACATGACATCCTTCCTTGATCCTAATAGAAATGAAATCCGTATAGGATTCCAGAGTATGATGTGATTGTTTGCGGCTCTTTACCGAGCCGCTTTTTTTATTCAAGGGGTTCTATTTTTTCTGCAACTCTTCTCCCGTTTTCTGTACAGGGAACAAATTCCACTTCCTTACCTGCAATCAACTTTCTAAATCCTTCAGCTAATATATTTTTTTGGTGTGCAAAATAATCATTGCCGTCTTCACCAGTGACAAAACCGTATCCTTTATTTGGGTCGTACCATGCTGTATAGCCTGTCATATAATGTATCTCTCCTTCAAATTATTATGTTATCGAGACTCTCCATCAGTGATTCTGTTCCTGATGTGGACGTGAAAGTCTGTATGTTATGCTTATCTGTATATCCCTTCATCTCAAAATTATTCTTTGGCTTGCTTTTAAGGGCATTCTTTTCAGTCTTTGTACCATCTGACCGGTGTTGAGTGACCGTAGCACCGTGAACAAGAAAATTAGCTTCATCTATTTGGGGAACAACCGTCCTGTTTTCAACGTGTTTCTGCAACAACGCCTGTGACTGTTCATCTGTCGGGATATCCCTATTCTGCACAGGGCTCATCTGTATGGCTCTTTCGTTAGGAGCTTTCTTCTTCGATGATCTCTGCTGTACGAGTGCTGCTATCCTTTTTCTTTTTCTTTCAAGAACCTTTATGTCCTCTGTTCTTATGTTGCAGTATTCGAATACATAAGGGCCCAGTTCGCAGCTCTTCTGGAACCTCTCATCTCTAGGGGTGTCATACTTCTTATCGTAGAAAGCATATTGCCCCTGTATTAAGACAAGACACTCATCAGGAGCAAGACGTCTAATCTCATCAACTGTCATAAGCATACGTTTTGTGTACTTGAATGATGTTGATGAGGAATTCCTTGATCCATGTGAATAAGAATGGTCTCTTACTCTTATAGTGGTCTCACCTATTCTTTTTGAAAGGTTTTCCATCGTGGAAAGCTCGTTTCCACCAAGGTAAATGTATGTTGAACATGCACCGATGATGGTCTCATAGTCATCCTTATAGAGCATCTTTATCTGAGACTCGGCCTGTACAAAGATAAGGGCTTCAATATTGTATTTTCTACAGGTTGTGAGCTTATTTTGGAACCCAGGAATGACTCCGATGTTCGCGAACTCATCCAGCACTAGGCGTACATGATGAGGAAGTGCGCCGTCATTACATTCAACCTGTCCATGATAGTAAAGAGTATCAAAGAGCTGTGTGTACATCAGGTTAACCAGTGCCTTATAGGCATTGTCTCCGGAAGGTACTACGATGAATATCGCTGTCTTTCTGTCACCTGTAAGCTCCAGTTCCATCTGATCCGTGGATGTAAGATTCTTTACAGCATTGATATTAAACATTGAAAGTCTTACGGATGTGGTGATAAGGATTGACTGTGCTGTCTTATCACTCGCCTGCTTAAAGATGTCATACTGCTTTACACAGATATCGTCTTTGTCATAGGAACGTATCTCATTAAAAAGCTTATCAAGACTTGTCTCGGTCTGCTTAGGATCAGCTTTTGCACGACGAAGCATATTGGCAATAGTCGCAAAGTTCTGGAACTGCTTACTCTGATATATGGTCACATAAAAAACGAGGGCCTGCAGAAGTGCCATTTCGGCTTTCTCCCAGAAAGGATCACTGCTTGCCTTTACGCCGTCATTAGTTGCATTGATAAATGACTGTATAAGTGTAAGGACATCCTGTTCGTTTCTTAAATAATTAAATGGGTTATATGTATTTGAATGCACCATGTCGATAAGGTTAAGGACCTTTATGGTGTATCCGTTTTCTTCCAGATAGTTTCCTGTTTTCTTCAAAAGCTCTGATGAAGGATCCGTTATAACAAATGAATCATAAGCTGAACAGAGATTAGGAAGTACAACACGGAAACTCTTACCGGTACCGGGACCTCCGACACAAATGGCATTAAGATTGAATCCTGTAACCCTTGTGTTAAGTGCAATCTGACAATGCTGCGAATATATCTGATTTACTTCGCCTTTCTCATAATCACTCTTCGCATACTTTTGTCCGAGCGGATAGTTGTAAACCATATTGAAGTCTTTTACGAGCTTCGGAGTCATGAACTTTGCCGTACCCTGTTGTTCGTAATCCGCATAGTGACGGTTATTTATCCTGTCCATGACAAAATAGAAGATCATAAGGGCATATCCACCGAGAACCCATAAAAGCTGCTGTATGAAAGCTCCGCCAAAATAAACCTTACCTGCCTCGCCTGATAGTCCATCCATAAATCTGTAGAGCGGAGCCATTTCCTGATCGTAATACTCTACTCCATAATTGCCCTTTGCGCAGTAGTATATGAGGACAATACCGAGCACCACAGCCGTAATAACGTTTTGCGCCGTTCCCCCGCTCTGACTCTTGAAAGGGTTATGTGTTTTTACAGGCTTTGGCTGTTTGACCTTCTTTTGTGTATGTGGTTTCTTGTTCTTCCTTTCAATAGAACTATCGACCATATCGAGGGCTTTTTGTCTTATTATATTCATCCGTGCTTACCCCTCGTCTTTTACTTCTTCTTTTTCGCCGATAGGGAAAAATTTAAGATATATATCCGGAGCAATTTTACCGAGTTTACTCTGTATCTCCATTTCGCTCATTCGTCTGAAGTGGTCTTTCTGCCCGTCTCCTACCTGTATTGAAAAGTAATCACCTCTCGGCATCCTGTAATAGTAAGTCCTTACTGTTTTGTTTTTATCATGCCAGTCATCTGTTGTGAGTAGATTTGCATAATCTGTATCGTAAAGGACTCCGCCAAGGACAATCCTTAATTTCGGACGGTGGGTTCTCAGATACCAGGCTGAACGCCACTTTGGCACATTGTAGGGGAATGTTATATCGCTATAGATCAGTGCCTTATATAAAGGATTCCGGTCTACCCATTTAGGATTTAGTATCTGTTCTTCTCCGGATCCTATAAATTTTTCCGGCTCTTTTTCTTCCTGTTTTTTACCTGCTTCTGTATTATCGTCTTTGTAGAATTTCCCCCATCCCGTGGCAAGCTCATTAGTGCCACAGTAATCACATTTGATGGTGCTAAGCTCCACGTGATATTCTCTATTTCCATAACGGATCAATTCAACGCCGCTAGATTCGTATAATTGCCGTCCGCAAAACGGACATATTAAAACTGCGCTCATAATCAAACTCTCCTTTCGGTTTAATTATGGGAATAGTTTTTTCTCTATAAGTATTATTTGGGCAAATTTTTAACATTAATGATGAAAATTTTTTGTTGTACTCCTTTTTCAAGAATATGGCGGAGAATGGGTGAGAATATTTATACGCGTTAAGACTATGCCGGTATCATTAATAATCTCTGTAAGATTTTCTGGTAACAAAAAAGCCGTACTTTATAAATACGGCAGATGACATGTTTACTTATGTTGTGGAGATAAACTGATTTTTCTGAGCTATATTAAGGCGTCTTGAGAAGTTCTGTCTTACAAGCTTGTATCTTAAACTTTTATAGTAACAGTTTTTACGTTGTTCCTCCGGCAGAGAATAATGAAGAAAATCTAACGGGAACTGGAAAAGATCCCTGCAGGCTGAAGTTAATTTATATTCGTTTATAAGCTTTTTGCAGTCGCCTTTTGAAAAGAAATTATACATTTCCCTTATAGAGCTAAAAGGGCGTGCGAGTTGGAGCATCCTTGCAAAACATATACAGGCTCTTTCTAGACCTTCATTGTTTTCTGTCGCAAAGAAACCTTTCTGGAATCTTGGAATCTCTCCGGATATAACTTTGTCGTAATAGCTTTCAACCGCTGCTCTTGCATCGTATGGAAACTCGTTCGGATACATAAGATGAACAAGGTAATGAAGATTGTTCATTGGAGTTAATTCTGCAGGGAATTTTATTCTCTGCGAAACAAGACCGTTCAGATGGAGATGCTTTAGGATATCCTCGGAAATATTTGCAGCTGTCTGTTCGGGAGTCCAGCCCATGTAACATTCGAAGGCATACTTAATGACTTCTATAGCTCTCTGCTGATCAGTGGATGTGTACTCCTTTCGACCATTGTATGATGATAAGAACAGCTCCTTTCCAAGTGACGGCTTTTGACCAAACATTACCTGATCGTAAAGGTAATAAAGATCGGCATTTTCATCCTCAAAATATTTCATTTTTCCCTCTTCTCTTTCTAACGATACCTATCGTTCAAAAAATGTGGGCCATATTTTCTGCATTAAGTATCATAATCATGTCCTATTATTTGAGTATGCAATAACACTACCGATACATTCGGAGTACTTGCTTGTTAATAAACAGATGTAGCTGGTAATAATCTAATTTATTTCCTTAATGCAAAAGAGTATACGTATGGCCAATTGTTAGTTTACCTTTTAATTATGGGAAGATTTTTTTCCACTTTTGTATTTTTCGTGCCTATACTTTTTTATGGCTTGGTTAAAATAATTTTATTTATCATTTTGGATTAATATATGAGCGTACATTCTTCAAATAGTTAGGGATAAATCATCTTATTCCTGTGATATAATCGAACCAGTGTCAGACTATAAGGCTGCTTCATAAAGCCCTCTTTCAACATTGCCGCTTTTGTGAAATGACAGTAGCAGCGTGTATATTGCCGAAGGGGATCCCCATAAGGCGACCGCAAAGAAGGAGAGCAGGTACATCAAATCTAAGGAAGAAAATATAAAACAATTAGGAGATATTAGCATGAAAGCAGACAGGATCATCAAAAACGCGAAAATCTTCACCTCGGATAAGGACAGACCGATGGCAAGTGCCCTTGCGGTGAAGGACGGGAAGTTTGTTTATGTGGGCGACGAGGCCGGACTTTCGGCATATGAGGGTCCCACCACCGATCTCGGGGGCAAATTCATCATGCCCGGCATTATCGACAGCCATGTGCATGTGACCATGCCCGTCGGATTCGAATACGCAGATCTCGGCAAACAGATTCAGTGCCAGGACAAACAGGAGCTTCTGAAAATCATGTCGGAGTACATTGCAGAACACCCCGGCGAGAAACGCTATAAATTCCTTTTTGACAGAAGGTTCCTGCATGGGGAAGAAATCACGAAGGAAGATCTCGATGCGATCTGCCCTGACGCTGAACTCCAGATTCAGGAAGCTGAGTGCCACAGCCTTTGGGTGAACAGCAAACTCCTTGAGCGGCACGGCATTACAGACGATACGCCGGATCCCGTGCCGGGCCTTAGCTACTATGTCCGTAAGGATGGACATGTAACCGGAAATATCTTTGAAGGGTCAGCAGAGGTTCCGATCATGCTCGACAGCGCCATGGATCTGACCGATGAGCAGATCGACACGGCACTTCAGCGCTGGATCGATTTTTCCGTTGATGTTGGTGTGTGCTGTGTCTTTGATTCAGGCATCCCGGGCTATCCCCAATTCCACGAGCGGGTTTACCAGCGTCTGCGTGCTCTGGACCTGCAGGGAAAGCTGCCGGTTTATATTGACGGATGCTATGTGATCGCGGCGCATTGGGAGGCGGAGGAAGGCTTAAAAGAGCTGAAGCGTTTCCGGCAGGAATACAATACGGAGCACCTGAAGATCCATACCATGAAGATCTTTATGGATGGTACACAGACCCTCCATACCGCGGCTCTGGTCACTCCTTACGCGGATACGGGGGAGACCGGCGTCACGGCCTTCAATGTGGAAGAGCTTGCGGATCTCCTTAGAAAGCTCAACGAAGAAGGATTGGATCTGCACCTGCATTGCGGAGGAGAGGCTGCTTCCCGTGTGGCTCTGGATGCCGTTGAAATCGTCAAAAAAGAGCTGGGCGATGCCTACCATGTGAAGGTGACCTGCGCCCATCTTATCACCCAGCATGATGATGATCTGGGTCGTTTTGCCAAGCTTGGCGTCTTCGCGAATTATACGCCGAACTGGCATGCCGACGATCCCGCACCCCTTGCGCCTATATTGGGCGAGGAGCGCGTTCGGAAGATGTACCGTTCCAAAACTGTGTGGGACACCGGCGCCCTGGTGACCTGGTCAAGCGACTCAATCGCTTTTTTGGATTTTATGCAGTGGAACCCCTATCAGGGCATGGAAATCGGAATGACGCGGCAGATCACCGAGAAGACCAGGCATTATCCGTTTAAGAGAACGGCCGAAGTGCTTCCTCCGCTCAACGAACGGATGAACATAGAAGAAATGCTTCTGGGATATACGATCAACGGAGCCATTCAGCTTGGCATCGAGAACCAAAAGGGTTCCATCAAGGCCGGCAAGGACGCGGACTTCCTGGTGTTTGACAACGATCTGCTCACGGCGGAGCAGGAGGGCTTCAGCTACAACTCGCCGAAAGATGTTTATTTCCGCGGAAAGAAAGTGAAATAACGTATATTGTCTGACAAGTAGTTCAATCTGATTATTTAACAGGAGGAATCATTTATGAATAATATCTCCGAAAAGCTGAACCAGGCCGGTTTCCAGTTTGATGTGAAGGACCAGTCCGCCGAGAGGGTCATTTACGGTAATTTCTACACGGTGGACAAAAAGAATCCCAAGGCCGAGGCCGTGGCGATCTTCGGCGGACATTTCATCTACGTTGGCGACGCGGAGGGCGTCAAGGAGCTCATCGGCGAGAACACGAAGGTAGAGCGCTATGAGGGCGGCCTGATTATCCCCGGCATGTCCGATGGTCATTGCCACTGCTCCGTCGGCGGCGCGGTGGAGCTTTTCGAGGCAAATCTGCTGAAGGTCTTCGATGTTGACGAATTTATAGGCCGGATCAAGACGCTTATTGAGAAGCATCCGGAATATGAGGTCTACCAGGGCTTCGGCTTCCTCCCTGTGAAGGAAGTATTCGGCCCCTTCGGCCCCACCGCGGATATGCTGGACGGTCTGTCGGACAAGCCCATTGTCCTCGCGGACATGGGCCTTCACTCCTACCTGGTGAACCATGCCGCCATGAAGCGCCTCGGCATCAGCAAGGATACGCCCGATGTCAGCGACGGCATCGTTGTACGATATGAGGACGGCACCCCCACCGGCTGGTTCCGCGAGGGCGCAATGGCCTATATCAAGCCGCTCGTCGGCTTCACGGTGGAGCAGTACAAGGAAGGCTTCCTACGTTATCAGGAGGAGTATCTCGCCCATGGTATGACTATTTTCATGGACGCGATCATCAACTGGGACTACACCGACAACGAGGTGCTGGCGCTGCACGAGCTCGACAAAGAGGGCAAGCTCAAGATGCACGCCTACGGCGCCTACCAGGTGTTCCAGGCGGAGGGTCACGACACCATCGCCGAGGTCGAGCACTCCGCAGCCCTCAGAGAGCGCACGAAGGGTCCCATGTTCGATCTGATCAACACCAAGATCCAGCTGGACGGCACGATCTCGCCCACCCTCGGGACCGCCTATATGAAGCAGGCCTACTGCGATCCCGAGTCGCAGAAGATTAATAACCACGGACAGCTCCGTATGGACATGGACACTCTCACCGCGGTGTACAGAAGATCCCATGAGCTCGGCATGGCGGTGCACCTGCACGCCATCGGCGACGGGGCGCTGGCCATGGCACTGGACGCCATTGAAAAAGCCAATGCGCAGACCGGACCCCGTGATCTCCGGGACGCAGTCGCGCACCTGGAGGTCGTGGACCATGCGGACATCCCCCGCATGGCAAAGCTGGGCGTTGTGGCTTCCACCGACCCGTTCTGGATCCCCCTGCCGCCTGAGCTCGAGCCCATCCAGAGCTACGGCCTGGGCAAGGAGCGCACGGCGGCCATGCATCCGATAAAGTCCTTCTTCGATGAGGGCGTTGTCGTGTCCTCCGCCAGTGATTACCCCATCACCTACCCAGCCTATGCGCTGGAAGGTATTCAAATGGGCGTGACCCGTCAGCAACCGGGCCGTCCAGACTCCCTGCATTGCCCCTCCGAGCGCACCACGGTCGAACAGATGATCCAGGCCTGCACTCTGAACGCGGCCTACCAGTTCCTGTGCGAGGACCGGCTCGGCAGCATCAGTGTCGGCAAGGAGGCGGACATGGTCCTTCTGGAGCGGGATATCACCGCCTGTGATCCCGAGCAGATCCATGATACCCCCGTTCTGCGTACCATGGTTGGCGGCGAATGGGTCTACACCCGCGCGTAAAAAAGCCCCTTTCTTCCCCCTGCCTGCGCGGTCGTGGACATCTTTTTATTTAAATTCCAAAAAAGTAGCGTATCCGAAATATCGGATACGCTACTTTTTTTCAGTCTTACAAGGATTTATTAAACTACCAAATACCCCTCTTCAGGAGCGAGATCGAGCATATTCTCATCCTGTGAGCTGAGATTAATGATATTTAAAAGAGATGAGTTTGGCTCTTTGCCATAACCAAGTCCGGCTGCAAGTCTCTTGATAACAGGATCAAAACTAGCTGCAGTTACTACTTCCTTAACAGCACGACGGATCTTATCTTCCTCTCCGACTCTTCCAAGTCTTTTGGCAATCTCAGGTACATCAATGTGCTCTATTCTGTTCATCTCAAAAAGGAAAATATCTTCATCTACACAGATTTCTGATAATCTCTCTACAATCTTCTCCCCAAGTACCTTACGAATAGCTGCTGACTCTGGATTCTCATATGCGAGTGACTGGCTCTCGTCACCTGCGATGTATGAATCATACTGCTCCATTGCATCAAGGTGACCTGTCTTAATCTTCATGGCACGGAGAGTTGTCTCGATATTGCTTCGTGATTCTCCTGTCTCTACGATGTAATCCCTAATAGTAGCTTCATAGCCGTATTCTTTGCACTGCTTGTCTATCTTATTGATCTTGCGACGAAGTGCTGCATCGCTGGACGATGTGCAGTTCTTCATTTCATTTGTAACAGCAACCATTCCTGACTTCAGGTGTATATAGAAGAATGTAGAAGGAGCTATTCCCCTTGAACCATCATATTTGCCAAGGTTTCTGATGAGATTTTCACATGCTGACTGTGTAAGGTCTTCAGCGAAAGAAGGATCCCTTCTTACATACTCTTTGAACTTTGTGCTTATGATGGATCTGATAACACCCTTCATATAAGAGAGTGCTTCAACCTGTGCATCCTGGATCTCATATTCCATGGAATCAGGATCATTTACGACGGCTGCGATTCGTGTGAAGATCTTAATCATCTCTTCCTTTGGCTTTATCTCTGCATCAGGCAGAACGTCACGGGCAAAACTCTTTTCTGAATCGTCAAGAGCGACAGACTCATCTTCACTGTCATCATAATCACAAACTTCATAATCAGCACAATTAACATCATCATACATGTCATCGATTGCAACGTCTGACATCCCTTTGTTTTTGAAATAATCTTTAAAACTATCCCTTGAATTAATCATTTCACATACTCTCCCCAAAAACATACATTACGACTCTTTTTACCCCTAAGTCGTGTTGCTTTTCTACCCCAAAAACCTGCAATGTATCCTGCCCGGATATTTTGTTTTGTTGTCCGGTGTATCTGTAAGCTTGTAATATGATTTCTTGTGCAATTGTTCTAAAATCTATAGATTGATTATATGAACAATTACTAAAACAACTGTAGCATAGTATCACGTGCTCGACAAATCGGACAAGGCTGCTGATAGAAATTTTCGATTAAACCGGTTTTTGTATTTGATTAAATACAATTTAGTGTGAAATTCATAAAATGCGGAGGAATGATTTTGTTTTTAAGAATCAAAAAAGCCTCTCGCATCTCGCGAAAGGCTTAGTAATTGTATCAGGTATGAATTCAGTGAAAAACCATTCGCGCATCAATAGAAAACAATATCAACATAAACCTGCTGATATGAATCTACATCTGTATGAATTTGTTCTCCACTATGTCTTAACGGTTTAGCGTCCGCTTCCGACTATTGGGATTATACGCTTGCATAATTGACGAGTCAACAGTTAAATTAGCAAATCCCGGGATTCCGCTAACTCATACCGCCATTTCCTGAAGCGCATGAATGCCGCCACTAGCATGGCCGACCATCCAACTGTGCACGCCACCGCAATGCCCCGGATACCCATCGAAGGCGCCAGCACATAGGTGAAGATCGTCCTTAAAGTAATCTGGATGGCTGTAAGGACAATGGTTATCTTCATATCCCCCATGCCACGGAAAAAGCCTTGCATACAGTTGGTCATCGCCGGAAAAATATAGAAAAATGCCATCAACCCAAGGTAATCCGCTCCGATACAGACAATGGCCTCTGCGTCCCCCGCTTTAAGGAACAGACGAACAAAGGGTTCTCTGAAAAGGTATGTCACCGTACAGATAAGCACGAAATAGCAAAGTTCCAGCTTAAGCCCTGCTCGGAAGCCTGGTAGAAGGCGTTCCTTTTTCCCTGCTCCACGATTCTGCGCCATGAAGGAGGACAAAGCTGAAGAAATTCCCTGAGCAGGAATACAGGCAAAATCATCTGCCTTCGTAACAGCATTATAAGCAGCAATTACATCAACACCAAGTGCATTCACCTGGCCCTGAATAAGTACTTTGCCGATAGGCTGAAGCATCTGCTGTAGTGCCGTCGGACCGCCGTAAGAAAGTATTCTCCTAAGCAGTAAAAGATCTCTTTTCAGATCTTCTCTTCCCGGTACAATCTCCCGGGTTTTCCTAAGCATGTACACCACCGCCAGCACAGCGGAAACAGCTTCTGCAACTACTGTAGTGACCGCACTACAGACAATACCGAAATGGAGAAATCCAAGGAAAAACAGATCAAGCAATGCGTTAAGTATTGCGGAGAAGGCCAAAAATTTGAGGGGCGTCTTTGAATCTCCCACTGCCTTGAGACCGGCCGCAAGCGCGTTATAAAGGAAGGTGAACGGAGCTCCCAGGAAGGTGATCCGGAGATAAACCAATGTCATCAGAAAGATGTCATCCGGCACTGACAAGGAGTTCAAGATCATAGGAGTCAGATATACACCAGCCGCCACCACCAAGAGGCAGAAAATCATCCCACAACGAAGCATACCACCTAGGGTTTTTCTGACTTTGGGTAGATTCTTTTCTCCGAAGGCCTCCCCCATCAGCACTCCAGCCCCGATACAGACCCCGGAAATCCCCAAAATCACCAGGTTCATCACAGGGGCAGCAATCCCCTCGGCGGAAAGGGCTTCTTTTCCGATAAACCTTCCGGCGATAACGGAATCCACAGCATTATATAAAAGTTGCAGCCAGTTTCCCATAAGTACCGGTAGCGCGAACCGCCACAGATGACTTATGGGCTGTCCATTTGTCATGTCCCGCATACGACTTAGCTCCTACTTTCATGTAAGATTTTTTACAAGTTTGGTTATTCTGGGCCAATATAACATTTGCCTGTCAGATGGTCAATGCACTTAAAAAAAGACTGGGGCTTACGTAAGTAGCATTTACCATTAACTATATTTAAATCTCTTTTTAAACTCAAAAAATCAGGCACCTTCCTGACTGAACAATATTAGTCTGTTTGCGTCATCGCTTGTAAAATCAAAGACTCCTTCTTTCCAGAAGCCCCTTACCACACGCTCAATACCGCCGTATGTATAACGGAGCTCGTTTCTGGGAAGTCGTGGGAGTGCTGTTTTTACACCATTTAACTCTACGAAGCCGATTATTGGTATATATTCTTCTCCGCCGTTATAACACTTGAATGGAACAATAAAGAGAGATGGCTGTCCTTTCTTTTCTAGGCGGAACTGGTCAAGGAACTCATTACTGAAATCCTCCGGTACATTCTTTTTTATTTCCTCTATTGGCTGATATATAGATGCAGTTTTTCCGGTTAGACTTACATGGGATGTGAAAATGCCACTATTCCATGTACCGTAAACTTTAAATGTCTTGCCATCTATTGTCATGTTTATTTCATTCTCGCGCTTTTGTGTGACAAAAATGTATTCCTTGTCATTAGGATCTGTAACATGCACAAGAATCTCGGCAAAAGCAGTTCCAGTAGTCCGGTTGTATATCCATGAAGGCCAGATGATAAAACGATATGGGCCTATCTCAGCTGCCCCAAAACTACGTTTCAGAACGATTGTATGTATATGGTTAAAGAGCTTACCCCTGTCATTTGAATGATCCGGTTCCTGTTCATCATCGAATAATTCAAGCTTGGATACCTTGATTTCTTCAGGAACTACCTCTTCCTTTTCTTTGTTGAGTTTTGGCCTTTTGGGAGCAAATCCAAACAATGGCTTTACAGGCTTATCGTTTTCTTTTTCGTCGTCGGATGAAACCGCTACTTTCAAAGACTCATCCTTTTTAGAAAAAAAACCTTTTCTTGATAACTCCTGAGCCGGTTTCACAATCGTCTTTATGTTTTCATTGTTTCCGGCATCGGTTTTCTTTCTGAAGAAGCCATGCTTTAAGATCTGATCCTCTTTTACTGTCTCAGTGTTGCTCTCTGTGTTATTGTCCTTAGATGCTACGTTCTCTATGTTTTTTCTTTTGAAAATTGGTCTTCTCTCAAGGAAATCCGGTTCTTCATCTTCTGATTCCAGGTCACTTTCGATATCATTTGCATAAGCGGTGAAGGCAGAAAGCGGAGTGTTGTCTTCAGGCTTCTTTTCAGGAACATCATTTTCCTTTCTTGCTTCAACAGCCACGCTGCCGTCTTCATTTATGTTAACTATGGCATGGTCAAGTTCTCCTCCAACAGAAAAGGCATCCTCATCCACTATTATGCCCTTGCTTCTTGTTGGCTCGGTTTTCCTCTTATTCTCTGCCTTAGGCATTGCATCTTTGCTTCCAGTTTCGGCCTGCTTCTTTGATTCATCAGAATCTGTTTTAGAAACTGATTCTTCTGTTTCAATGGTTGATATTACCGTATCGGACGCTGACTCCTTTAGAATCTCTTCCTTCATTTCTGATGATATATCTTCTGTTTCAGGTTCTTCTTTACTGCCGATGATCCTGTCATAGTCATTTCTCAATATGTTCCTTACTGCTCTGTCAGGAACTACGTATGAGTTATTGTTGAAATTAATCCTTATAAGTCTTCCGGATTCGCTTTCCAACACTTCAAAATCTGCGCCTTCATACAGAAGTCCGCAAAATGCGTTATTGTGGAGACGATTATTTAGTGCATGAGCAGCGTTATCATCCTTCTGCTCCCGTTCTACAAGAAGTTTTGCCTGTACAAGGATATTTGCATAGGCACTTGCGGTGTTAAATAATTCCATAGATGTTACTCCTCGAATATTCGATTACAATTGCTAATTTGTTTTGTAGTGGATTCTAATCAATTATGGGAGGGGTTTTGAACGTATCAGTATTTATTTGAAAATTTTTTAAATTTCTTCTTTTTGCCCCATTTAACCTTATATTTTTTTTGCTTCTTTGTTATATAAAAATGCACCCAACTGGTATGGGTGCATTTGGTCAAATATGAAAGATTGCTCTTAGGGTGATCTTCACGAGCCTATATAACAGCTTGTTGAAGATTCGGTATCCAATCATGTTTATTATTTTTGTTCCAAGTTTCATTGTATTCTCCTTCCGGAGAGCACGAACTAAGCTGAATCCTTACATCCATAAGTGCCTTGTCGACAGCTTTCGTGACATTTCCACTTTCAATATCTTCTTTGAGACGGAGAAAATAGAAAACTGCCATGTCAGTCAGTAGCTCCTTGAGGATTTCATTCTCATCATATAGCTTTTCTGCCTTTATCCGCTCTGATACTAGGTTCCTGGCTCTAGTATAATTCGCATCTTCAAGGAGACTCTGGCGAAAATGAGCAGAATCCTCAAATGATTTTATCCGAGGCTCGATTCCATACTCGTCCAGCACCTTCTTAATTGATCTTTTTACAAATCGTAGGTCCGTGTTCTCATCAAATTCATATAATAAACCTTTCATTTATTCCTTTCCGTGGCCATGACCACTCCAAATTACTTATATCTGTTACATAAAAATTATGGGAAGGGACTCACGGGATAAGGCTTATCTACAACGAAAATCCTAACCGGTGATGCTTTTCTTCTGGCGCATCCTGTTTTTTTAGGTCTACATTCTCAACGTCCTGCATATTGAGAGCCATGATGCTTCTATTACTTATCTTCTTATCAAGATTCATTGCCAATCGGTTAGCTTGATTTGCAGCTGCTTTTTCAAGGAAATTTCTTACATCTCTTGCATTTGCATAGTCTACAATCTTTTCTGTTGATCTTTTCTCGAAATTTTCCCTAGTGTATTTAAGGCAGTCACTGCTCGGAGAATAACTTGCCTTACTGCACATGAGTTTAAATATATCAGTCAGTTCTTTCCCGCTATAATCCGGAAAATCAATGTAGGTGTTTATACGGGATCGTATACCCGGATTCATGCTGAGAAAATCCTGCATTTCTTTTGTATATCCCGCAAATATTACAACAAGGTTGTCTCGGTGATCCTCCATCAGCTTTATGAGGGTTGCCACTGCTTCTTTTCCGAAATCATTGGTGCCACCGCGGTTATTATTTGCAAGAATGTATGCTTCGTCTATGAACAGGATACCTCCGAGTGCTTTCTGCACCATGTCTTTTGTTTTTATAGCAGTTTGTCCGACATATCCGCCTATTAACCCTTCTGCATCGGTTTCAATGAAATGCCCCTTGGGTAGTATCTCCATCTCACGGTAGATCGCAGCTATCAGTCTTGCTATTGTGGTCTTTCCTGTTCCAGGATTTCCGGTGAATATCATGTGCATAGTGGGTGAAAGAACATTAAGGCCTCTTGTTTTACGAAGCTTGTTCATTTTTGCAAGGTTCATTGTGAATTTTACAGTCTCCTTCACGGATTTGAGTCCTGGAAGGCTGTCAAGTTCCGATATTAGCTCAGATAATGTCTTATCTTTATATGGATATTCTTCCTGTGCAGTCGCTTTGCTTTCTGTCATGTTCTTCTTGGCTGTTTCTATATACTCGTCTTCGTTACCCGTAGTAAACTCAGGAAAATCATCATTTGATGAATAGTCATAATCACATGATAGTGAGTGGCATTTATCTTCCCATGAAGTCTCAGTTAAATGTCTCCATTCCTCTCTAAGCTTCAGATGCTCTCCTTCATTTTCCTTGCTTTCTACTCCATCTTTTGTATCGGGAGAACAGTAATTATCAGGAGGTGTTGCACCAAGGGATATGTATGAAAGGTATTCTTCTTTTTCAGGATCTGTAATGGTGTTACTGAGAAATTTTGTATGAAGGCTTACAAAGTATTTCATGGTTTCAGCATCAAATACACCGGTTTTTATCGGTGTGCTTGTATCCATACCATACAGGCAGTTTTCTTCCATAAGCTCCAGTACCCTGAGAGATTCATCATAACTTCCGCCAATGATAAACCCCGGCACCTGTGGCAGATACGGAATTGAAACATCATAAAGTCTGTTATCGATATTTTCCTCTAAAACTGATGCAACTGTATTCAGATAATCCATTCTCTTTATGATTTTATTGATATTATCCTTTTCACCAGCTTCAAATGCCGAAAAGCGATTCCCTATCATCGCAAAAATCTCAAGTGCCTTCCAGGAACGGTAATGTGTCCTTTCTACCTTCTGGTCATCATACTCTATCATCGGTCCAAGACGGTGATCCAAAGACATCAGGCTCTCAAAATATAAAGGCGGTGCATCGCATGCATATTTACGGCTCATCTGCATTATGGTGCGGAACTGACCGCATTCGTATTCATTACCGGTGACGCTGTTGATGAAATCCATTTCTCTGTCTGTAAGCATGTTATCGTCAGAAGAGATGCTTACAAGGAATTCTGTCAGGGCCGTCTGGAACTGATTCATCAATGTGTCCGCTCCTCCTAAAAGGACGCCCATGCTCTTGATGGAATCAATATATTCTACAAATCTTTCTTCCGCTTTTCTGTCTAACATACCTACCTCCTAAAAAATCTTTTCTTTTACCTGAATTATGGGAGGGATTTTGAGGGAAATTTGGCTGCTGATAGATTTTTCTTAAAAATATTCTTGGTTTTTTGATTTTTGAAGCTTATCCGGAATATCCTCTCCCATATTTAAAAAGTAGTTTATATATTAGTCATTCTGGAGATTTGAAACAGGATGATTCCTTATTTTTAAATTTTAAAGAGGGTAAAGCTCCGGGAGGTAATTATGGCTTCAGAGAGATTTGCATGCGAATATCAGGCAAAGAAATTTGCCGATAAGGTAAATGGGCAGGTAGTACCTGAATCCCTTGAGTCTATGGGACTTTGGGAATGTACCCCGAGGTTTTATGACGTCTATTATGATGAAGACGAGAATTAATGTCATAACTGTTTCACAGCCCTTCAAATCGCTGACCCATTGGTATTTGATTTCGAAGGGCTTTTTTGTGATTTGATGATTTATTTCACACAATTCTATATATCTTATACTTTATCTCCAATTTCCCTTTCCATAATTGATTTGTAACTAGTAACACAAGTAATTTGGCGACTGACTGCTCCCACGGGCAAGCCCGTGGGGTTCTGATTACCAAGCGTAGCCTGTAATCGTACATCATTTTCAGACTTTGGAGTTACAGGTGTAAATCTTTTTGAATCAGGACTTTCATTACCAAGCAGTCCAACGACCACATTAGCGGTAAATTTCTGTCTTGTGACAAGGACGTACAGTCAATCGCCCATATTTAATTGTTTTAAGCTACCTTAATTCCGCTGTTTAGTATTTTAATCTTATTAGCCTTGATCCATGCGATCAGGGCTTTTTCTTTTGTGTGACACTTGTCAAAAGCCGCAATACATTTGTCTTTGTCTACATCTTTAGTTTTGTGATT
>NZ_FNRG01000085.1 GCF_900107835.1 Oribacterium sp. KHPX15 | reverse complement strand
GGGAGAAGGGAGACAGAAGATGTGTAAGGTTCTTGAAAAACGTGATGAGAAGATTTATATGCAGTTCAAGTCTCAGTTTGAAGAGATGGATGCAGAGTTGGCAGAGAACAGAGCTGCGCTGGCAGAAAACAGAGCTGCGCTGGAAGAGAAGGATGCCGCATTAGAAGAGAAGAATGCAGCATTAGAAAAGAAGGATGCCGAGATAGCGGCTTTAAAGGCAAAGCTTGCCGAGCTTGGACATTGAGTGATGACACATATGCGCTTTTTTTAAACTGGTAAGGGCGAGTGCCTGTCACGTTTAGGAATAAGAGAACTTTCCCTTAAGAATTCATGAAGAGCAAAAAGCGGAAACTTCATAATAAATTGATAATAAAATATGGTGTAGACATTGGCATGTGCCTGTCGGGTACTGTTGGAGTTGACGTAACTGTTAGTGAAAAAGCAAGGTATAGTTTTCGTGGGGTATAGTAGTGAAAAGAGCAGGTTATTTTTTGAAGGTCCTGGCTGTTTCTATGTTGCTTAGTGGGATGGTATCCGGGGCAGCGTTTGCGAAGACATTAAGGTCGTTGGCATTATCGATAGATCCGGAGATCCAGATCGGTGAGAGTGTGGGGACCGAGAACATTATCATCAATAATAGTTAAGGTGAACAATAGCGGGTACGATGTGACTGTGGAGGTAAAGCTTGCCAAGCTTGCATTGACGCATACAGGTCAGGTTGATTCTGTGGCGATATCACCGGAAGGTGTGGTTTCCTGGGACGAGGCATTGGGCTCCACCAGTTATGAGCTGAGGGTTATGAAGGATGACCAGCCTTTCAAGACTGTCATCGCAGATGCGACGAACACAACGACCCATCAGGAAACCAGGGAAGTGTTCGGGGATACAAGCAAGGGACCTACCGGAACCGCAAAGGATGCGAAGATCAAGGCGAAGGCCAAGACAAAGAAGAAGGAGAATGTGCAGGAGTATAACCTGATGAGTTTAGTCACCGTACCGGGCATGTACTATGTGGAGGTTGTGCCGCTGAACGGGCTGAACAGCATGATCAGAGTGTCCGACGGCAGATTGTGGGAGGCGGTAACTGCTGATTATTTTAGGCAGATATCACTCCCCGATCGTGCGGCATAATTATCGACCGCACGATA
>NZ_FNRG01000018.1 GCF_900107835.1 Oribacterium sp. KHPX15 | reverse complement strand
TATTAGACAATATGTAATGACCTCCTCTTTGTAGCAACGTGGATTTACCTGTATACTAAAGTTGATAAGACAAAGGTAACAGGGATTACCGCATACAAAGGGAGGTCACATAATGAATAATACCACAGTTTACGTAGGAATGGATGTACACAAGGAAAGTTTTACTCTCTGCGCTTACTTGATTGAAACAGAGAAAGCATCTTACATAAGGCGCACACCGGCTGATTACAAGGAAGTTCTCAAGTATCTGGAATTTCTTAGAACCATCTACGGAAACGATACTATCTTTATATGCGGTTATGAAGCCGGATGTCTCGGCTATACTTTATATCATCAGCTAACAGACCGTAACGTTAACTGTGTGATACTTGCACCAACCACTATGCTTGAAACACGTAGTGGTAAAAGAATAAAAACTGATAAGCGTGACGCAGCACTGATCGGTAAATGTCTTGCTCAGCACAACTACAGTCCTGTTCATGTTCCCACTGCTACAGATGAAGAAACAAAAGAGTTTCTTCGAATGAGGGATGATCATAAGCTTGCGCTTAAAAAAGTGAAACAGCAGATTCTTTCATTTTGCCTTCGTCATAACTATCGCTATGATGGAAAAACTCATTGGACAATAGCCCATTTAAATTGGCTTAAATCACTTAAACCTGAGGCTCTATATAAGGAGATCCTCGATGAATACCTGCTGACCTATAAAACCTTAAGTGACAAGCTTGAACGTTTGGATAAGCGAATAGAAGAACTCGCTTCCAAAGACGAGTACAAGGAGTCTGTGAAAAAACTTTGCTGTTTCATCGGAGTTCAAACTCATACAGCATTATCTGTATTGGTTGAAGTAGGTGATTTCAAACGTTTTGCAACGGCTGACAAGTTTGCTTCATATCTTGGTCTTGTACCAGGCGAAGATTCCAGTGGTGATGAAAAAACAAGGCTTGGGATCACAAAAGCCGGAAATCGTCATGTGAGGCAATTACTCACGGAATCATCACAGACATACAGCAGAGGGCAAATTGGTCATAAATCAAAAGCACTTAAAGCACGTCAGGCTGGCAATCTGCCTCAAGTCATTGCATATGCTGATAAAGCTAATGAAAGACTGAGACGTAAGTACTACAAAATGGTTCTTGGGAAAAGCAAGAAACACAACGTCGCTAAAACTGCAATAGCAAGAGAACTTGCCTGCTTCATGTGGGGCATGATGACTGATAAAATAGCATGATCTGGTATAACATCATGTCTCCGATATCAAGGCCAAGCCGCCGAGGGCGGTGCTTCGCAGCCTTGACATCTTCACCCTGCTGTTATAGTGGGTGGTTAAGCAGATGTAAGATGGCTTGTGCCATTTACATCTGCCCATTAACAAGCAACAACTGAAGACATCTTGAAAGGGCTTCGGCCATTTCAAGGTTCGAGCTATCTACGAGTAAACTATGTCGGCACAGAGCAATCTGTGATCCACGCTATTAGACGGTAGAGCTCACGGCGGACCATTGACCTGTCGGTAACCAATCCACGTATATCAGAGTGGCCAATGCCGGGAACTGATACCCCGAGGCTCTTTCAAGATGCCTTCAGATACAATTAAATAAGTTTGTGGTGATTCCTGTCATTTTTCGCTTGACAAGAGGTCATTACATATCAGTTTATAAGGAATGGGAGTAAATATGCCAAGAACAGGATTATCTAAGGAAGAAATAATAGAAAAAGCTGCTACATTAGCAAATGAAAAGGGGTTGTCATATTTGAGCGTTACAACTCTTTCTGAATATTTAGGAATCAGAAAACCTTCTTTATATAATCATGTAAAATCAATAGATGACTTACACTATAGGCTTATGATCTATGGTTGGAAGAAGGTTTCGGATGAGATAGTTGCAGGAATTGATTCAACCAGTCCAAAAGAAAAACTCAAAAATTATGGCATAGCATTTTACAGATTTTCTATGGAGAATCCGGGTGTATTTGAGGCGATGCTTTGGTATAACAAATACTCTGATGAAACTTTACTTGAAGCTACAGAGGGCTTGTATTCATTCTTCTTTGAACAAACAGATAGTCTTGGTATAGATAGAGAGGTGGCAAATCATTTGCTTAGAACTTACAGAGCTTTTCTTGAAGGATTTATCATGCTACAGATCCATAATTCTTTTGGCAATCCGATTTCTATTGATGAAAGCTTCGAGATATCTATGAATGTACTGATATCTGGTATGGAGCAGTATAGGAGATGACTATTGTTGTTATCTCCATATTGTTGCAGTAAAGGAAGAATACAGAAGTTGTGGTATAGGTAAACAGCTGATGAAGTTTTTTGAGGATAATGCTTCCGATTCTTCTTCGGCAAAATATTTTTTAACTGTAGATGATTTTAACCCGAGAGCGAAGAAATTATATGAAAATCTGGGGTATAAGTGTGTCGGAGAACTACCTGGTTTTTATAAAAAGGGGATAAACTGCTATCTGATGATGAAAAGAAGAGGGTAAAGATATGAACTATAGAGTTATTGATAAAGAAACCTATTACAGGAAGGGGGTATTCTGGCATTTTACGGAGGATTGCAAGTGCTCGACTTCTATGACGGCAAGGGTTGATGTGACGGAGCTTGTTAAGTGCTCGAAGGAGAGTAACACGAAGTTCTATGTCAATTTCCTATATATCCTTTCCATGGTATTGAATTCCCGGGATGATTACAAAATGGGGTATCTCTGGCAGACTGAGGAACTGATCTGTTATGACAGGATTAACCCTACACAGTATATTTTTCATGAGGATACCGAGACCTGTACGCCGGTATATACAAGTTATGATCCGGATTATGCCGCATTCTACAAAAATGCTGTCTCTGACATAGAGAAGGCAAAACAAACGAGGGAGTATGGCCTTGATATGGAAAAGCATCCGAACTGGTTTGATGCTTCCTACATTTCATGGCTGTCCTATGATTCCCTGAATATTGAACTGCCAGATGGATTCCTCTATTTTCTGCCGATCATCAACTGGGGGAAATACCGTGAGGAAAACGGGAGACTTTTGATGCCGGTGTCGGTTCGTATGAATCATGCGATAGCGGATGGGTATCTGATTGCGAATGTATTCCGCCTGCTTGAAAAAGAGATGGCTGCGTTTTGCAATGGTAAAGTGAAGGATGAACAGATATGATAGACGGAACTATTGCCCGAAAAATGAATACTGTCACCGAGTTTGGAACGAGATTTGATACTGCTGCGGATTTTGTATTCGTAGTAGTATGCTTGATAAAGCTGCTCCCGGTGATAAGTATGCCGGCATGGTTGTGTATATGGATCGTAATAATTGCGCTGATAAAGATAATAAACATCATTTCGGGACACATTGTACAAAGAAAGTTGGTGGCGGTTCATTCAGTGATGAATAAGGTGACAGGGGTATTGCTTTTTATACTGCCTTTGACATTTCCCATAGTCCCACTAAAGTATTTGGCGATTCCGGTATGTGCGGTTGCGACTTTTGCGGCAGTTCAGGAAGGGCACTTTATCAGGACAGATCCGGACATAAAATGACAGGATATTAACTTCCTAAACAGGTATACTGATCATACAAGGGCGCTGGATGTCCGGGTGACATCCGTTTAGCGCGGACCGAAACGGAGTGTAGACAGGAGAGCTGACGATGAAGAAGTGGTTTGATGAAGAGTATGAGTTTACGGTTGAAGTGACAGGCTTTCTCAGGGGAGATCACACAGAGCGGTACTGCCGAAACGGAGAAGAGATAGGCGATACATACACCTGCACATACGGATGCCCGGTAAACAAAGATGGATACGGAATCTGTTCCAAAACCATGATGCTGCTGTATCCGTTGATGGAGGCTGTTCGAAGTGGCGGAGATCTTGAAAACCTTGGTGGAGACAGCAAGTACACGAAAACTGTAGTTTGCCCGGATGGCTGCGTTATGTTCCGATTGACAGCAAAACCTCTAGGGAATGAGAACTTCCATAAGGGAGGATATTGGAAAGATCCGGAGGGCGCAAATCGTCCGGGGGACGATTGCTCTGCGCCGACCGAAGTGGAACGGAGAGAGTAGGAGGAGAGGGCTATGGAGTATATCAGGGTTACAAAAGAGAATCTGGAAGAGGAGCATATCTGCTGTGCCATATCCAACAATAAAGATGTACAGGTATCTTCAAAGAAGGCGTGGCTTGCGGACAGATTTGATGAGGGGCTTGTATTCTTAAAAAGTGTGGAGCGCGGGAAATGCTTCATAGAATATATTCCTGCAGAGCATGCATGGAATCCAATCGAAGCACCTGGGTATATGTATATAGACTGCCTATGGGTTTCCGGTTCTTTCAAAGGTCATGGATATTCAAGCGACCTGCTTTCCGAATGCATCAAAGACAGCAAGGAGAAGGGAAAGAAAGGACTTTGCATTCTTGCTGCAGCAAAGAAAAAGCCGTTTCTGGCTGATCCGAAATTCCTGAAATATAAAGGCTTTGAAGTCGGTGATGAAGCTGATAATGGGATACAGTTATGGTATCTGCCGTTTGAAAAAGGAACCGAGAAACCAGTGTTCAAGGAATGTGCCAGACATCCCCACATAGATGAGAGCGGTTATGTTCTTTACTATACGAATCAGTGCCCATTTAATGCAAAGTATGTACCGGTTCTGGAAGAAACCGCTGAGAAGAACGGTATATCATTAAGTGCTGTAAAAATTGAAAGCAGAGAAGATGCTCAGAATGCACCGACTCCGATCACGACGTATTCGCTATTCTGTGATGGGGAGTATATCACGAACGAGCAGATGAATGATAAGAAGTTCTTAAAGTTGGTAAACAATTCTTGTTGCAACTAATGACAGTAGAGAGAGTTTGTTCTTTCGCGCAAGCAATGTCTGTGTCCAGACAAAGCCTGTGCAGCTTGTGGGAGAGTATGGCGTGGATTCCTTTACGGAACAAGATGACGGAAGCCTATTGTTTGAACATGAATATGCAGATGATGAGGGATTGCTTTCATGGATGCTTTCATGCAGGGATAAGGTGACTGTCCTGGAACCGGAGCGGATCAGGGAAAAGCTCTATCAGATCACCTCTGAAATAGCCAAAAGATATGAAGGAAAACGGGAATGAAAAATAAAGCGTTGGTCGTGATAGACCTTCAGAATGACATTACGAAGAATTACAAAAAGATCATAGGGCAGGTAAACAAGGCAATCGATTGGGCAGTGACGGGCGATATGCATGTTATTTATATCAGGCACTACAATCTGTCCGAAAAAACAAGAACCTTCAAGCCGGATACCAAAGGCTCTGAATTGGTTCCTGAACTTAAGGTCGTATCAGAGAATATATTTGAAAAGTCCAAGGCCAGTGCTCTTACGAGTGAAGCGTTTGCCGGATTTATTGAGGAAAACGGGATAGAAGAGTTTTATATTACCGGAGCCGATGCAACAGGCTGTGTTAAATCAACAAGCTATAATCTGGCAAAAGCCGGATATAAGGTATGTGTGATATCCGATTGTGTAACGAGTTATGATCTGAAAAAGATGGACGAGATGTTTAAGTACTATGCGGATAAGGGCTGTGAGGTGCAGCCGCTTGAAAAGTGCATCGGGGACAGTAAGGAACTATAAATATGAAAGTGATTGTTGAGACTGACAGATTGTTTTTGCGTCAGATGAATGAGGATGATTTTGACGCCTTGTATCTGGTCCTTGCAGATACGGAAATCATGAAGCATTATCCATACATCTTTGATGAAAAGAAAGTCAGGGAATGGATAGAACGAAACATGAACCGGTATAATGAGACCGGTTTTGGAATGTGGGCTGTCTGCCTTAAGAAGACCGGGGAAATGATAGGCGACTGCGGACTTACATTACAGAATATAGACGGCGAAATACTTCCGGAGATAGGATATCATATTCGCCGCGATTGTCAGCATAAGGGCTATGCAAAGGAAGCAGCGAAAGGCGTGATGGACTGGGCGCTTGTGAATACGGATTATCCGGCATTGTATTCTTACTGTAAGTATACAAATGAAGCGTCCATCAGAACCGCCGAATCGATAGGGATGAGATTTGAACGTGAGTACCCCGATGAAGCGAATGGAACAACGCACGTGTCGGTATTTTACAGGTAGGAAAACTCATTGCATAAGAAGAGCAATTTGAAGGTTAACAGTACAAATGATTTAAAAAACTAAAAAAATGTTGCGATAACTTGCATAATTCATTCACATCCCGTATTCTTAATCAAAAATGTTTGACTGATTCAATAACGAGATTTTTACCCACAGGAAACGACGTCGAGACGGTTGTTCTTTTGTCCCAAAAGAAACCGGATGATTATCTGGAGGTTGAGATTGATCTGGATGAGTTGGATGCGACAAGTGCTGAGACCAAGGCTACATATGCGGAGATTAGGAAATATGTGGCAGACCATAACGATGTAATGCACGTTTCAACTCTTTATATTACACAGGTAAAAAAGAAATGTGGGATTGAGATTAGAGAGAATGTTTGGTCACATAAGTCTGAGAATGCAAAGCAACCACAGTGTCCGCCTAAGAAGGAAAAGGCTATTGTGGAGGCGCTTAGGGCGGATCAGATGATATAATAAGAATACGTTTATTAAACCTGATAATATAAAACCGTAGTTGTCTGTTGAGTCAGATGGCTGCGGTTTTTCCATACTCTCTTGCATTATCTGGAAAAAGGTCACACTGATAAGTGCTAGACTCAGATTATCTTTTATTGAATTATGGTCGAAAAAAAGATTTAAAAAAGGGTACTCCCGCGATTGGAAGTACCCTTGATTTCAGTTATTTGCATTTGCATTAAGTTGATTCCGTAAGGATTCGATTTCTGCTTTGAGCTGATTATTTTCAGTCTCTAAAGCCGTTTTTTCTTCTGTGAGTGTATTGATCTGCTCATTTTGAGATTCTATGGTTTTATTTTTCTGCTCATAATCGCGCAGGAAACTTGGAAAGTACTTACGCAGGACCAGCGTTTCGATTTCTTTGTATGTAGTTGAAGAAGGATCAATCCTTCCGCTTTGTTGATAGAGAATTCTATTGACACTTACGGTTCTGATATCGTTAAGTTTCAGCACTGAATCATGTGAAATGAAAGAAAACTCACTGCTTTTCAAAAGAAACATATCGCTTTTGGATGCAGGGAAGTCGACCGGATGATAAACATCTGTATGCTTTGCCGGATCATAGGAAAAGATAGGAAGCACATAGAGAAGTTTTTGTTTGACACCAATCACAAGCCCGCGATGTTCATATGACATCTCCGGGATATAATTCTTGCCAAACTCAAACTGGTAGATTTCTCCCTTTTTTATAGACCTTTGCCGGAAGGATTTCTTTCTGTTGTCAGCCCAACGGAAGTCTGACTTCGAAAAGCGATCAAGCTCATCGGAATTGATCGTATTCCCGACGATAATCTCATTTGTTTTGCTTTGTGCCTTAAGATACTCTTTCAATATAGGAATTCTCCTTAGTGTTATAGGAAAAAAATAAGGGTACGGCGCTAACCATACCCTACTCTGGCTAACCAGAGTGACCTCGTCGGTCAAATTATCCTTTCTTATACGGCCTCGTCGGCCAAAAAACACTTTTGCAAGTGCAAAAGAACATTTCAGTTGAGAGACCTCATGTTCCTCTATCTATATTATACACAATTCTGCTGAAAAACCCAGCATTTTTTCATTCTTTTCGGCGCTTCTGTAAAGATATATTATAGTGCCGCTATAGTTTAAAGTCAAGGGAAAAATAGAAATTAAAAGAAGAAAGAATATTTTGTATTTAATTACACATAAAGATGTTGAAGACGCGGGTGTAAATCTTATGAGTTGCAATGCGCCGGGGATTAGTTTTTATATCTCACAGGCTGAAGTGATAAAACTCCTTAACACTAATATGTACAGAGATATAGTACTTATAGATGGTGACATGGATTTTGCTTATTCAAAAACAGTTACAAAAGATGCTCTAATAGAATAAAGAATATTGCTGAGGTAGCCACTCTATGTCATTATGATATTTGGTTGCTCAAGTAAACAACAGTCGAGACTATAGTGTTGCTACAAAAGTCGAACTCGTAGAAATAAAACTGATCTGGAGAAAGCCAAAGGACTGGGAAGACTTCCTGCGGCTACTTTCAGAAGAGGGATATGAGATCAGACGCGGAAAGAATATCGCAATTAAAGGCCGTGCACAGCAAAGATTTGTCCGTCTCAAATCCTTGGGTGAGGATTATACCGAGGATGCCCTGAAAGAAAAAATATCCCGCGCGAATGTACGGGATTCTTACCGCCAGACACAGCAGCCATGCATTGATCTGCTGATCGACATCCAGAACCGTGCTTTAGGCAAAGGAGCAGGCTATGAGCGCTGAGCGAAGGGCTTCAACCTGAAGCAGAATGCGGATGTGATTTTGCGTCATCAGCAGGAAGAACGGGACGAGAAAATGCAGGGAAAATTATGAGGGACAAGTCAGCAAATATATGGAACAGAAAAGAGGGAGAAGATCATCACCTGCATGACAGGTTGTTCTTCTCCCTCGTTTATTTTGATCTGACTTAGGATTGATTTCTCAACAGATTCCCACGGACTGCACTGAAAACAGAACGATATTTCTGCTGTTCAGAAGCCAGACAGGCGATCCAGTAGGTGGCATGGGCTTCCGGGTCGGTGATGGGCAGTGCAACCCTGTCCGGCGGCAGATAGCCGGCTTTCAGCATCTGGTTCGAATTAAAGAAAGGAAGATTGGAGGCGTCAATCAGTTCTCCCAGGGCGTCCATGCTGTTCTGGATCAGCAGATCTGAGGCATTCAGCTTTTCCAGAGTGACGTCCATCCAGAATCCCACATGGGCTGTCATCAGGATGTGGAGCCCTTTTAATTCTTCAAAAGTGACACTTTCCTGCTTTGCCAGCGGATGATCCTTTGCAATGGAGATATATAACTGTTCATCCAGATATCTCTGGCAAAACAGGTCCTTATCCTTCGGACAGTGATGCAGAACGACCATCTGGTAAAGATGGCTTCGAAGACCGGCAAGCAGCTTATCATCGTTGCTCACAAGCTCAGTGGACAGCGTTTTCCCGGGAAGCTGTTCCTGCAGGATCGGCATCAGGTCATTGATCGGGAACGGTGAACAGGAACCGATGCTGACAGTCCGGAGGCTCCGGTCAAACGCCGTGACCCTTTCGATCATCTCCTGATTTGCTTCCAGAGCTCTTCTGGCATAGTCTGCCGCCAGTTTTCCTGTTTCATTCAGCGAGATCTTGCTGTTTTCCCTGATAAACAAGGATACTCCAAGTACATCCTCCAGCTTCTTCATGGAACGGCTCAAGGACGGTTGCGATATATGCAGTTCTTCAGATGCTTTTAAAAGCGTGCTGCAGCGGGCAACGGCTTCAAACTGCTCCAGCAGGTAGGATTCGATCAGCATGATATCATTTCCTCTCTAGTCTCTTTTACCTCTCAATATATACGTGATACGTATACAATTATAGATATAAAGCAGTGTACTTGCAAGGGATATATCGATAAAATAGCATCATCAAGAGAAAAACGACATATAGCTGTCGAACAACGATAGAATCGAAAGGAGATAAAGACCATGGAATATGTCACACTGAATATCGGAGCAAAGATGCCACTGGAGGGTTTCGGAGTTTTCCAGATCCCGGATGCCGCCGAATGCGAACAGGTTGTTTACGATGCAATCAAAACAGGATACAGACTGCTGGACACTGCCGCTTCCTATGGCAATGAAGAGGCGCTTGGAAAAGGCGTGAAGCATGCCATCGCTGATGGCCTGGTGACCCGGGAAGAGCTTTTCATCACCACCAAGGTCTGGATCACCGACATGAAGACCGAAGATTCGGCTTATGAGGCAGTAAAGACTTCTCTTCGGAAGCTGGACATGCCGTACGTGGATCTGGTCCTGCTTCATAAGGCAATGGGCGATTACTTCGCAGCTTACAGAGGCATTACAAAAGCATATAAGGAAGGTCTCACGAAGGCAATCGGTGTCTCAAATTTCTATCCTTTCGTACTGGTGAACCTGTGTGCCAACGTGGAAGTTATCCCCGCCGTCAATCAGGTGGAGCTGCATCCCTTCTTCCAGCAGGAAGATGCGCTGGCTGTCATGAAGGAGTACGGCATTGCGCCGCAGGCATGGGGCCCTCTCGCCGAAGGAAAGCACGGGATCTTCAAGGATCCGCTGCTTACAGAGATTGGTGCTAAGTATGGCAAGACAGCGGCACAGGTCGTTCTCCGCTGGAATACCCAGCGCGGTGTTTCAATCCTTCCGAAGTCCGTCCATGTGGAGCGCATGGAGCAGAACCTGGATATCTGGGATTTCTCTCTTACGAATGAAGAGATGGAGCAGATCAAGGAAAAAGACCTTGGCCATAGCGAGATCATCAACCATTTTGATCCCCAGCTTGTCAAGTGGCTGCTCAGCTACAAGGCCTGATGACCGTACACTGAGAATAAGGAGCAGAATATGGCAAAAGAACTGGTAGTTTATTTCTCCGTCTATGGCACGGCAAAGATCGTAGCCGAAGAGATCGCAAAACAGACCGGCGCGGATAACGCAGAGATCGAGCCTGTCGTACCCTATGACAGCAACCGGGATCACTACAACGCGCTGGCAAGACTCGCAAAGAAAGAACATGACGAGGATCAGCGGCCTGCAATCAAGAACGAGATCGACATCGAAGGCTATGACAGGATCTATGTCGGTTACCCCATGTGGTGGTACACCTTCCCGATGATCATCTACACCTTTTTCGATAAGTATGATTTTTCCGGGAAGACCATCATCCCTTTCAATACGCATATGGGTTCCGGGGACGGCGGTACCTATGATACGATCCGTGAGTTGGAACCGAATGCAACAGTCGTTGCTGGGCTTCCTGTTGAAATGCGGGATGCGGAAAACGGTCCTGCAAAAGCTGTTGAGAGATGGCTGAAAAATTTACAAGTATAGCGAATAACATATCCGCCCGAAGGTCAGATCTTCCGGCGGATATTGGCATAGGAGGTTTTGGTTTATGAACATATTTACCTATAGTTATCCTGTTAAGGTTTACTTCGGAGAAAAGGCGGCTGCAAGTAGTCTCCCTGCGGAACTTGCCAAGGTCGGGTCGAATGTCCTGCTGGCCTACGGTGGCGGCTCTATCAAGAAGAATGGTGTCTATGACGAGCTGCTGGACATCCTGAAAAAAGCCGGGAAAAGCGTTACTGAGTTTACCGGGATCATGTCCAACCCCACCTATGCCACGGTGCAGGAAGGTGCTGCCCTGGCAAAGGAAAAGAACATCGACTTCATTCTGGCAGTGGGCGGAGGCTCCGTTATCGACTGCTGCAAGATCGTCTCCGCTCAGGCAAAGCTGGACAAAGATATCTGATAAGCAAAAACCGAAAGTCATTCCGTTTGACTCTACTTTCCGTAGGTACAGTTATCAGAAAAACTGATTTACAATCTGTGCATGAGGGAGGTGCCATCATGCGAAGCATGATTTTAATGCACCGACCGATGTGCCGCCGAACGAATGTGAGGGGGCGATACCTATGGAAAGAGGTGAAAGCGAATATGAACCAATATGTTACAGGTGCAGTGATTAAAGAACTGCGGGAAAAGAACAGGATGACACAGCTTCAGCTGGCGGAAAAGCTGGGAGTAAGCGATAAAAGTGTTTCAAAATGGGAAACTTCGAGAGGGCTTCCAGATATTACCCTGCTGGAGCCTATTGCGGAGGCATTCAGCATATCGATGACGGAGCTGATATCAGGCAATACCATTCATAATGCGAACGTATCGGCAAATATGCTGCGGTCAAAGTTTTATGTCTGCCCGGTCTGTGGGAATGTAATACACAGCATGGGCGAAGCGGTGATTCATTGTCACGGCATCCAGCTTATGCCTTTAGAGGCGGAACAGACAGATGAGCATCATATGATGTTCATCGAGCGTGTTGAGGATGAGTATTATGTGCGGATCGACCACAGCATGACAAAGGACCATTATATTTCTTTTGTGGCGGCAGCCTCATCCGATGATATGCAGATGGTGAAGCTATATCCGGAGGGAAATGCAGAGGTACGGTTTAAGCTCAGGGGAGTTAGGAGAATCTTCTTTTACTGCAATCGCGATGGTCTTTTCTCAATCAAAAACTCCCGGGACATATATTCGGATAAGCGTTAGCAATTATAAGAGACCGCTGATGGAATTCTTAAGTCTGTCGGCGGTCTTTTGCGCGATAAAGCCGTCATGCGGGGGTTCCCATACGAACAGCGCAGGGAACCGGCGGTATCAGCATTATGGACGGTTACCGGATGGACAGGACAATCCTGACATCAAAGGATATGCAGATGATCCTAGCTGGGCTTCGGAGTTTGGACAGCGTGAGCGGAAGCAGTTATTACGGTCAGCTGATGTATAAAATCCTCACCATAAGGATACGTTCATAGTCCTTATGGTGAGGAATTTTAAAATTATTTATAAGTGTTACAGTGAGAACATTATGAAGAACCGTTTACGAGTCGAAGTAAGATATAGGAGGATGTTAAATGATGAATAAATTACAGTTCAAGGTTATGGTTCTTTCAATACTGGTACTGATGGGAGTTGTTGAAAATCTGGTGTGCTTTGCAGGCCAGAAATCAGATAAAAAAACCGCAAAAGAATCTCCTGCCAAGGTTGAATATGAAAAAGCCGTGAAACTCTTTGATGAAGGCAAATATTACAGTGCTGAGCAGGCTTTTATAGAATGCAAATACGGGGATTGGGCAAAGCGTGCCAAGGAGTGTGTTCAGCCTGTCCCTGAAACCGGTGAGTTATGGCATGATAAGAAAAAGAAAAGCGAAGAGACGAATCTGGTAATTGTTGTGAATGAAGAAAATCCTGATACTTACAGATACTACGAAGTATATGACCAGAATAAAAAACCGGTTGCATCTCTGTTTGTGGCCGGTGAGAACACTGTCGAAACCTGGTTGCCGGAAGGTTACTACTATGTCAAGGAGGCAACGGGAACAAAATGGTATGGGGATAAAGAACTCTTTGGAGCCGAAGGATCTTACAGGACTATGGTTTTTAACGAAATCGAGGATGACCGCTTTCTCTCCTTATTTGAAAAAGGGTATCAATGTGAGATTACTATTAACAGTTCAGATTCCGGAGGAAAGGGAGTAGAATCAGAAGTTACCGATTGGGATAGCTGGAATGAATGATTATTTAAGATCTTACTTATAACAAATGCACCGGGGATGGTTCTCTCTAGCGAGAACTATCCCCGGTGCATTATTTGTTATGTAATCCTTAGTTCAGTTTCTTCTGAACCTTATCCAGTTCCTTTTTTACATCGTTTCCGTTCAGGGCATTCTGTTCTGCGGCGATTATGTCCTTTTTAGCCTGCGCCCACTCAGCTTTTTCGGTGGGGTAGAACTTGCAGTTATCTAGGATATCGAGCCATGCTTTGCCACTTAGATAGTCAAAAATCATTACTACCTTATAAGCAATCGTTTATGAGTCGAAGTATGATGCAGGTATGTATTTCTTCTTATAGTTTAGGATGTATTTAATCGGGATTTAAACTACTGATCTTCTGTGGGTGTGAGCAATGAAAAAAAGAAATGTCACAGCAATATTGTTAGTTTCCGCATTATCCATAACACCGGTATTTTCTTCATATGCAGATACTCAGGGAATCATTGAACTGAACCTGGAAACATATCCTGCAGTTCCGGCTGCTGACGATATTTTGCAGAAAGCATTCTCAGATAACTCCGATTCGGCATCGGAAACAACAGGAATCTTTACGGAAGCCAATGTCTCTGATTTGGACATAACGGGAATCCTTACAGAAAATAATGCCTCTGTTGCAGAAATAATAGATGCTGCTGATGAAACATCAGAGGCAGTAACAGAGGCAATTGAGGAAACGGAAACCGCTGCTATAGACTCGACTGATATGTCGCAAACGACTATCGGTCCGACGTTACCGGCAGATTATGAAAAGACAGAAGAGGAACTTCTTTGGGAACTGGAGAACAAAGCGTGGATTGAAGAACAGTTAAGACTTCAGAACGAAGCTCTTCACGCCCTTCAGATAGGAGAATATTTCAAGGACTCAGTTCTTGTGGGAGATTCGGTGGCAGAGGGGTTTTCCTTATATGCCATGAGAAATGCTGCATTTCCCATATTCCAGAATCTTAAGTTTCTGACCAAGGTAAGTTATTCGGTTCATAATGCCTTCATGTCGAAATCCTATAATCCAAGATACCAGGGAGGGCAGATGTACGCATGGGAAGCCATGAAGCTTATGGGGGCAAAACATGTTTATACCTTTTTCGGACTGAATGATCTTGGTTCAGGTGTTGACAACACAGTTGCACAGTACCTTAAGTATATTGCCAGGGTACAGCAGGAGATTCCTGATATAAAGATCACTATAGTGAGTACAACACCTATGTATAAAGGCTCTGAAAAGAAGGCCCTCAACAATGCCAACATCCGGGCGCTGAATGCAAAGATGGCAGAACTGGCAGCCCAAAACGGTTGGGGATATATAGATGTAGCCTCAAGGCTCTGTGACAGTGACGGATGTCTGGCAAAGCAGTATTGCAGCGACAAGTATGTTCATCAGACAAACTCCGCCTACGTGATCTGGCAGGCTGCATTTGAGGAGTATGCTGAGGCGCACCTTGATGATTCTTAAGTCAACGCATAAAAAAGTCGATATATTTCAAGGTCACAAATTGTGACCTTGAATAAGAACGAAGGATGCCGTCTTAATGAGGAAATTAGAGGTTTTTTTGAAAATCACAGGATATAAGTGTATAATCATATCTTAAGTGGGGGAAAGATATGAATTATTCAACTATTGGGATGCTGGCTATTTTTGTGCATCTGATTATAAACTATGACTATATGAAGCTACATGCAAAGGGAACCCTGACTCAGGCGGAGGTCCGCTATCGTCAGTTTCTTTTTGCTGTTATGTTCTATTATTTTTCTGATATTTTCTGGGGTGTTCTGTATGAAGCGGGACTTACAACTCTCGCATTTATAGACACAACTCTTTATTTTCTGTCAATGGCGTTCTCTGTATTCTATTGGATTCATTTTGTTGTGACCTATTTGAATCAGAAAAATCTGTTTAACCGTTTGCTGACTTACAGTGGTTGGGCGATTCTGTTGACTCAGATTTTGATGCTTATCATTAATATGTTTAATCCCGTCTCATTCTATTTTGACGAGAATCACTTATATCACCCGCTGCCTGCCAGATATCTGACATTGGTGACTCAGATCATCATTTTTGCACTCACTTCGGTATATACCTTGTCGGTAACAATGCATTTAACCGGACCTGAGAGAGACAGACACAGGACTGTCGCTTTTTCCGGATTGATAATGACCGTTTTCGTTCTGTTCCAGAATTTTTATCCGTTTGTGCCGTTTTATGCTATGGGCTGCCTGCTGGCAACCTGTATAATCCATACTTTTATCTACAGAGATAAGATCGAGGAGCGTGCCAAGGAGATAGGAACCATGCGACGGATCGCTTACATCGATGCACTGACCGGAGTTAAAAACAAGATGGCTTATACTGAGGCAGTGACAGATCTGGAGCGTCGTGTACATGAAGGGAAGCTGAATGAGTATGGGGTTGCGGTATTTGACCTTAATTATCTAAAGTACGTAAATGATACCATGGGACATGAAATGGGGGATAAGTATATCAAAGAGGCTTGTGCTCAGATATGCAAATGGTTTCAGCACAGTCCTGTATACCGTATCGGCGGAGATGAGTTTGTGGTTCTTTTAAAGGGTGCTGATTATGATAATCGCGAAATGATATTGAAGGACTTTAATGATGAGGTACATCGCAATAAGCGTGAGGGAAAAGCGGTAGTGTCAGTGGGATGCGCTTCATATCAGGCTAGGGTAGACAGAGCATATGATGATGTTTTCCGCCGTGCCGACAAGCTGATGTATCAAAGGAAGCAGGAGCTTAAATGGAATTGAAAAAGCACATGAAGAAGTTATTATCATGCACAGCATTGCTGGTGAGCGGAGCATTGGTTTTAGCCGGGTGCAGCAGCCCGGTTTTAAATATTGGAGAAAGTGCTGCTGTTCCAACGACAGAGTTATCAGAGAAGAAAAGTGAGGATAATGCTGTCTCCGTGTCGGAAGCAGTCGAGACGAATGAGGATGGTGCAACGTTGGGTCACGATGATTATAAGTGGTGGCAGAAGACCATTGCATATGAGATTTATGTAAAGAGCTTTAAGGATTCAGACGGTGACGGGATCGGTGACCTGAATGGAATCACTTCTGAACTTGACCACCTGAAAAATCTGGGCGTCGGAGCCATCTGGCTTACGCCATGTTATGTATCGCCCCAGGCGGACAACGGCTATGATATAGCGGACTACTATAATATCGATCCGGCCTACGGCACCATGGAGGATATGGACAGACTGATCGATGAGGCAGGGAAACGTGACATCCGGATCGTTATGGATCTGGTATTTAATCATACATCCAGTAAGAATGCCTGGTTTACCGAATCCCGTTCGGGAAAAGACAACGACAAGAGTGACTGGTACATATGGGCGGATCCGAAAGAGGATGGAAGCGCCCCCACTAACTGGAGAAGCATCTTTGGAGGTTCAGCCTGGACCTATGATGAGAAAAGAGGCCAGTACTACCTTCACACTTTTCTGCCTGAACAGCCTGATCTTAACTGGGCTAACCCGGAGGTACGTAAGGCTCTTATAGATGTTGCTGATTTTTGGGTGAAAAAGGGTGTGGGAGGATTCAGGCTGGATGCCATTACCTACATCAAAAAACCCGAGAAGTTTCTGGATGGAACCCCTGATGCCAATGACGGTACCGTCGGCATTCATGCCATGACAGCAAATACAAAGGGCATTCTGGACTATCTTCATGAATTTAAATCTGCGGTTCAGACCGGTACAGATATTTTTACTGTGGGGGAAGCCAACGGAGTTTCTGCCTCGGATCTCCCTGACTGGGTCGGTCCTGACGGGGTTTTTGACATGGTGTTCGAGTTTGGACATATGAATATAAGTCTTTCGGATGAGATGAACTGGTGCGTTACCAGGGAGTGGTCACTTCCGGAATTTAAGGCTCTTTTTACTGCCAGTCAGGAAAATACCATAAGAACCGGGGGTTGGTATCCCATGTTTCTGGAAAATCATGATCAGCCCCGTTCTATAAATCATTTCCTGCCGGAAGGCGCTGACAGGATTTCAGGAGCCAAAGCTCTTGCCACTCTTGTTCTCACCATGAGGGGTACGCCTTTTATCATGGAGGGAGAGGAGCTTGGATTTGTTAATGTAAACTGGCCGTCCATAGAAGACTACAATGATATTTCAACCAGAAATCACTACAAGTTCGCAATTGATGAGGGATATTCCGAGGCAGAAGCAATGAAGGGTGTCCATGATTTTGCAAGGGACAGTTCCCGAACCCCTATGCAGTGGGACAGCTCATCAAATGCCGGTTTCACCACAGGAACACCATGGCTGCCGGTATATGATGATTACGCAAAGTATAATGTAGCCTCCGAGATTGAGGATAAAGATTCTGTTCTTAATTGGTACATTGCCCTTTCCGGGCTTCGGAGGGAACATCCGGAACTTCAGACAGGGGATTACACAGAGTTATTCCATGAGCATGAGCAGATTTTTGCCTTTACCAGGGAAAGCGAAGCCGGAAAGGTAACCATTCTCATAAATCTTTCTCTCGAGGAAGCTTCCTATGATCCTTCATGTGTGGAAGGTGCAAAGCAGCTTTTGGGTACCAATGGTGAAAGTAAGAAAGGTACACTTGCTCCTTTGGAAGCGGTAGTATACGAAAATTAACTGTGAGATAAAAAAAGAGCGTCAGCTTATGATCGAAGGATCATGAATCTGACGCTTTTTTTAATTATGGATTGAGTTTAAGTTCAAATCCCGGATATATTCCTTTATTAAAGATCAACCTTTGGTAATCTCTCAAAACTCTTCTGAAGCTCATCATCAGTAGGGATATAGTCACTCATTTCGCCGTCATTGAACTTCTGGTAAGCTACCATATCGAAGTATCCGGTTCCGGTGAGACCAAAGAGAATGGTCTTCTCCTCGCCGGTCTCCTTGCACTTTAGAGCTTCATCAATAGCAGCTCTGATTGCATGGCTGCTCTCAGGGGCAGGAAGGATTCCCTCAACTCTTGCGAACTGCTGTGCTGCCGCAAATACAGAGGTCTGCTCAACGGAAATGGCTTCCATGAGACCATCATGATAAAGCTGTGACAGGATCGGGCTCATTCCATGATAACGGAGTCCTCCTGCATGGCTTGCGGACGGTATGAAGTTGCTTCCTAATGTATACATCTTGGCAAGAGGGCATACCATTCCGGTATCGCAGAAGTCGTAAGCAAACTTTCCTCTTGTAAAACTTGGGCAGCTTGCAGGCTCAACCGCAACAATTCTGTAATCCTGCTCGCCTCTTATCTTCTCGCCCATAAACGGAGAAATGAGACCGCCGAGGTTTGATCCGCCGCCTGCGCAGCCAATGATCACATCAGGCTTCACGCCGTATTTCTCAAGGGCAGCCTTTGCCTCAAGTCCTATTACCGTCTGGTGAAGCAGAACTTGGTTCAGAACACTTCCGAGAACATATCTGTAACCATCTGTCTTTGTCGCAACCTCAACAGCTTCCGATATAGCGCAGCCAAGGCTTCCGGTTGTGCCCGGGTGCTCAGCATTGATCTTTCTTCCAATCTCTGTTTCCATGGAAGGTGATGGTGTAACACTTGCACCGTAGGTACGCATTACTTCACGTCTGAAGGGCTTCTGCTCATAGGAAACCTTTACCATGTAAACCTTACAGTCTATTCCGAAGTATGCTGAAGCCATGGATAATGCTGTTCCCCACTGTCCTGCACCGGTCTCTGTGGTTACGCCCTTAAGCCCCTGCTTCTTTGCATAGTATGCCTGGACGATGGCTGAATTCAGCTTGTGGCTTCCGCTTGTGTTATTACCCTCAAACTTATAGTAGATCTTTGCGGGAGTGTCCAGAGCCTTCTCAAGACAATAAGCTCTTACAAGAGGAGACGGCCTGTACATCTTGTAGAAATCCAGTATTTCACCCGGAATGTCAATGTATGCGGTTGTATCATCAAGCTCCTGTTTTATGAGTTCATCGCAGAATACCGGGCGAAGATCTTCATAGCCCATAGGCTTAAGTGTAGCCGGGTTAAGAAGCGGAGCCGGCTTGTTCTTCATATCGGCTCTTACGTTGTACCACTGCTTTGGAATCTCATCCTCGCTCAGATAGATTTTATAAGGAATTTTCTCATCGTAGCTCATGTGCGGTTTCCTCCAATGTTTTCTGTTTCTATAATTATACACTTTTTTTGAAGAATTACCTCATTCGCAACAAAAAACAGGAATAGAAAGGCATGTCTGTTATAACCAGACTTGATTCCTATGGATGATGTGCAGCAGGAGCTCATTTTGGCTAATCCGCTCTGTACAGTCCGCCTATACCATTCAAAATGAAATCCTTTTTTGAAACTTCATAGGTGGCGGTAGCATGCTGCTCAGATCCGTTATCCACGAAATCGTTACACATGATAACGTGTCCCTTGGAGTCCTCAACCTTCAGAATCTGGTGTTCGGGATAATATTTCCCTTCAAACTCTATGGGCTTCTCGGTCTTTATCTCACTCCAGCTGCCGTTTTCATCCTCTCTTCCGGCATGAATGATAGTTACGTGGCAGGGCACATCTCCATAAAGATTATCCATGGCCTCAAGAAGCTTTGATGCAGTATCACTTCCCGAAAGACCGGCAGACTTTGCTTCATCGCTGTTCTTGAAAGCCTGGTATCCATACACGTCTGCAGCCACGCCCGGGTCAACATTCTCGTTGGACTGAATACCGGATTTTCCTTTTTTCTCTATTTTGATGTTCATCCAGTAAACATCCTTTACATAGCCGGATTTCTTGTTATCTTTATGCCAGGTGGCAAACTCCCATATTCCGTCTACAGCATAAGGGTCTGTAAAAACCACATCATTACTTTTGTCATAGGACTTCGGAGTGAAGCACCAGGTAAAATCATCGAGGGATGCTTCTTTGGGCACAGTGAATCCCAGGGTATCCGGATTGAAGTAATCAACATTTTTCTGTTCTTTTTGACCGCAGCCTGAGATGGCCAGTGTCATCGCAGCCACACATATAAAAAGCAATCCTTTTATTTTCATAGTACTTCTCCTTCCCGGGTCTTTTCGATGGATTTATTTATTTCTATTGTTTTTTATTTTCAAACTTTTCAGATACTCCTTTTGGTCGGGGGTAATGCGATAGCTTTCTACTGATTTTTGTATAGCTTTATTGTGTGTCCAGGTATCAAGCCTATGATTTTCAATAAATGGCAGTACAGTTTCGTATTGCTTTGCGAGAGCTGTGGCAAAATACCAGGCTATCATCATGTTGACGTAATACTCTTCGGATCGCACAACTGCCACCAGTTCAGGATAAGACGGGTCGAAGTCTTCATCAAGGAAATGCTGCATCAGCATGCCTGTGCCAAATCTTATGGTATAGGTTGTCTCTGCTCCAATCCACTGTTTTATCTTTTTTAGTAGCTCCGGACGGTGTTTCTTAAACACTTTAGGTGATAGCTGGTCACAGGTAGCCCAGTTATTTACAAAGGGAAGGAAACGCTCTACTTCCGAAATGCACTGTTCATAATCTTTTATCTCAGAAATGATAAAGGCATGCAGCTGGTTTTCATCAAAATATCTGTGAGGGAGATCGTTCAGAAACTCCTGAATATCCGCTCGTTTTACAAGCTCCTTTGCAAGCTTTCTGAGTTCCGGTGTCCTCACACCTATTATAGAGTCAGCCTCTATGTTTGGAATGATCTTTACCTGCATTTCTCGGTAGGACAGATCCTGTCTTGAAAACAGCTCTGACTGTATATCTTTAACAATTTGATCATGAGTCATCTTTACACCTCTCAAAACCGGGTTATCCGGGACGGTTCTCGCCGGCGAGAAATATCCACAGATGGATTTCCGGCATCAGGCCACTTTCATTTCCTTTAGTTTTTTATATACCGCTTCAGCAAAAGCCCTGTGTCCCTCAATATTCATATGTTCATTATCGGCGTCATTTGCTTCGGTATAATCAGAAGCGGCAATAACCGTCCCCGACGGATGTAAAACCTATTGACTAAGTAGGAAATTATAACTATAATACCTACCATACAGCTAGGAGAAAGGAACACAGATTATGTCTAAATATATTTATATGGATAATGCTGCGACTACACGGGTCACTCAGGAAGTGTTTGACGCCATGGAGCCGTATTTTTGTGAGCAGTTTGGAAATCCTTCAAGTGCCTATGAGTTTTCCGGAAAGATCGCCGAGAAGGTGGCTGAAGCGAGAGCCTCTATCGGAAAAACCATAGGTGCAAGCGAGAAGGAGATATATTTTACCGGAGGCGGCAGCGAGTCGGATAACTGGGCCATAAAGGGTGTTGCGGATGCTCTCCGTGAAAAGGGCAACCACATTATCACCACACAGATCGAGCATCATGCGGTTCTTCATACCTGCGAATTCCTGGAGAAGAGGGGCTTCGAGATCACCTATCTCCCTGTTGATGATAAGGGTCTTGTTAATGTCGAAGACCTCAGGAAGGCCATCAGACCCACAACCATCCTCATTTCCGTGATGTTCGCAAATAATGAGATCGGTACTGTTGAACCCATAAAGGAAATCGGAAGAATTGCACATGAACACGGCATCTATTTCCATACAGATGCGGTTCAGGCCTTCGGACATCTTCCCATAGATGTTAATGAAATGAACATTGACCTTATGTCCGCAAGCGGCCACAAGATAAATGGCCCTAAGGGCATCGGTCTTCTTTATATAAGAAAAGGTGTGAAGATCACAAACCTGATCCACGGCGGAGCACAGGAATCAGGAAAGCGTGCGGGTACAACCAATGCCGCCGGCATTATCGGCTTTGCAAAGGCGACAGAGATTGCTGTAAGAGATATGGAAGAGACCCGTGCTTACGAGAGCAGGCTTAGGGACAAGCTGATCGCAGGGGTGACAGCCGAGATTCCATACACCCGTGTAAACGGAGATCTCACAAACAGACTGTCCAACAACGTAAATTTCTGTTTCAGATTCATCGAGGGAGAGTCACTTCTTATCATGCTTGACCAGAAGGGCATCTGTGCCTCCTCGGGTTCCGCATGTACTTCCGGAAGCCTGGATCCGTCTCACGTGCTTCTGGCCATCGGTCTTCCTCACGAGATAGCACACGGTTCCCTGAGATTAACATTATCAAAGGACACCACCGAGGAAGATATCGACTACGTTGTTGAAAGCTTAAAGCAGATAGTGGGCAGACTCAGAATGATGTCACCACTGTACGAAGATTTTGTAAAGAAAAATAAGGAGGCCAGCGCATGAGCCAGGTAACAGAATACAGCAAAAAGGTAATGGATCATTTCTCAAATCCGAGAAATGTGGGGGAGATAGAGGAAGCCGCAGGTGTGGGCACAGTGGGTAATGCCAAGTGCGGAGATATCATGAGAATGTATCTCGACATCGACGAGAATCAGGTGGTCAGGGATGCCAAGTTCAAGACCTTCGGCTGCGGTGCTGCAATTGCTACCAGTTCCATGGCAACAGAGCTTGTTAAGGGTAAGACTGTGCAGGAAGCTCTGGAAGTCACCAACAAGGCAGTTATGGAGGCGCTGGACGGACTTCCACCCGTTAAGGTACACTGTTCACTCCTTGCCGAGCAGGCAATTCACGCTGCATTATGGGATTATGCCGAAAAAAATGGTATAAAGATAGAGGGACTTAAACCGCCTGTCAATGACATCGACGAGACGGAAGAGTTCTATGAGATGCAGGGAGCAGATTAGATCAGCATCTGAATGTCAGAGATAAACGGCGAAAAACATGCGTTTATAGATGAGGAGAATAAAGTGCCGGAACAGACTGATGCTTTATTGCCCCTGTGCAGGTTAATGTTTACGTCGGTACGTAGACATTAGCAGGAAATGAAGTGTTAGTATTTGTGGCATCAGTTCCTCGTGGAGTAAAACTTCAAAGGGCTGATGATCGCAAGAGGAACGGAGGACTTTTATGATCTCGACAAGAGGACGTTATGCTTTAAGGGTTATGCTGGACATAGCATTGACCCAGGGGGATGGTTATGTGCCCATGAAGGATGTGGCTGAGAGGCAGGGGCTGTCTCTTAAATATCTGGAGCAGATTTTGCCGCCTCTGACAAAGAACGGACTCATTACAGGACTGCAGGGAAAAGGCGGCGGCTACCGGCTGACCAGAAAGCCTGAGGAATACAGGATCATCGAGATACTTGAGCTTACCGAAAAGGAACTTGAGCCTGTGAGTTGTCTTGCAAAGGGTGCAGCCGAATGCGACAGAAGATCAACCTGCAAGACCATCGGATTCTGGGAAGGACTGAATCGAGTTATAAGGGATTATCTCGGATCGAAAACGTTAAAAGACTTAATGTGAAAAAATGCAACATCGGGGACGGTTCTCAACCGCGAGAGCTGTCCCCGATGGTCTGTATAGGAGGGTATACAAATTGAACATCACTCAGATCAGATATGTGCTTGAAACGGCAGCATCTTCCTCCATGAGGGAGGCTGCCACGAAACTTTTTGTATCGCAGCCTGCGCTTTCCACGAGTATAGGTGATCTTGAAACAGAGCTAGGGATACTGATATTTGAGAGAACCAACAAGGGTATATCTCTTACGGATGAGGGACGGGAGTTTGTTGCCTATGCGAAGAAGGCATTGGCACAGTACGAAATACTGGAGGACAGATTTTTGTCCAGGGACAGCGACAAGGAGCGGTTTTCCGTATCAAGCCAGCACTACAATTTCGCCATAAAAGCATTTACGGATGTGATAAAGGCCTTCGATCCGGACAAATATGTTTTTGCCATTCATGAGACGAAAACCAGGGATGTACTTGAAGATGTAAGGACAATGAAAAGCGAGATTGGTATCATATCTTTTTCCGGTTCCAATGAAAGTATCATAAAGAAGCTGTTCAAGGAATACAACCTTGAATTTACGCCGCTCATGCAGAGAGAAACATATGCTTATGTCTGGGAAAACCACAAGTTTGCGGGAAGAAAGGAAATCTCCCTGGAGGAGCTTTCCGACTACCCCTGCGTTTCCTTTGATCAGAGTGACGACAGTAACTTTTATCTGACGGAAGAAGCCATGGCGGATTATGACTTTAAGAAGATGATAAAGTCCGACGACAGGGCCACCACCATGGAAATCATAGAGAGACTCCAGGGCTACTCTGTGGGATGCGGAATGCTCTCGGAGGATGATGCAGTTTTGCGAGGTATGGTTTCCATAAAGCTCAAGGAAGAGGATCCGCTGGTCATCGGATACATCGTGAGAAAAGGCAGCGTTATGTCGGTGTATGGCAAGGCTTATATTGAGGAATTGATGAAGTACAAGGAACTTTGAGAAATCCCACCGTGTTATCTCTCTAAGAACATTTCTCAAAACACTCTGATAAAACTTTATGTTTGACTCATCGGAAGATAACTGTAATTGAAGTCAACATTGATAAGTCTGGGAGTTGATTCATATCTCATTTTGCAGGATTTGTGGTCAAATAATGACAGCCCAGGAATTGACTCATATCAATTTAATATTGTAATTGGAGTCAAGGAATTACATCCATATTATTGACTCAATTTTAGAATATGAGAATTGTGGTCAAAGAAACAATGTACGATACTTGACTCACTATGGACATTACAATAAGTTGAGTCATGCATGTACTCTGAGAACATTGATTCAATTTCGAGATAATAGATTCGCGGTCAAGTGTGTGACAATAAACCCACCCGCTATGCGGGTGGGTGTTCTGGCTATATCGCAGCAAATCCCTTTTCCAGATCTGCAATGATGTCATCGATATGCTCTGTTCCTATGGAAAGTCTGATGGTGTTAGGCTTGATGCCCTGATCCAGCAGCTCTTCCTCTGAAAGCTGTGAATGGGTTGTGGAAGCCGGATGGATAACCAGACTCTTTACGTCGGCAACATTGGCAAGAAGTGAGAAGATCTGAAGGTTATCGATGAACTTCCAGGCTTCTTCCTGACCGCCCTTGATATTGAAGGTGAAGATGGATCCGCCGCCGTTCGGGAAATATCTCTTGTAGAGCTCATGATCCGGATGATCCGGAAGAGACGGATGGTTTACATTCTCAACCTTCGGATGCTTTGAGAGGAACTCAACCACCTTCTTTGTATTCTCTGCATGTCTGTCGAGACGAAGTGACAATGTCTCCACTCCCTGAAGAAGAAGGAAAGCATTGAAAGGCGAAATGGTTGCTCCCGTGTCTCTCAGGAGGATGGCACGGATGTAAGTTACGAAGGCTGCAGGTCCTACCACATCATAGAAGGATACTCCATGATAGCTCGGGTTGGGAGCTGTGATGTTCGGGAACTTTCCGCTTGCCTTGTAGTCGAACTTTCCTGACTCAATGATAACACCACCAAGTGTTGTTCCGTGGCCTCCGATAAACTTTGTTGCGGAGTGTACTACGATATCGGCGCCGTGCTCGAAAGGACGGATGAGATATGGCGTGCCGAAAGTATTATCCACAACGACCGGAAGTCCGTGCTTGTGTGCGATTTCTGCGATGGCATCGATGTCCGGGATGTCGCTGTTTGGATTGCCGAGCGTCTCAAGGTAGATGGCTCTTGTGTTATCCTTTATGGCGCCCTCCACCTCTGAAAGATTGTGTGCGTCCACGAAGGTTGCCTCAACGCCGTACTGTGGAAGTGTGTGAGCCAGAAGGTTGTAGCTTCCACCGTAGATGGTCTTCTGTGCCACTATATGTCCACCGTTTGCTGCCAATGCTTCGATAGTGTAGGTTATGGCTGCAGCGCCTGAGGCCACCGCCAGTGCAGCACTTCCTCCCTCAAGTGCAGCAAGTCTCTTTTCGAGAACATCCTGTGTGGAGTTGGTGAGTCTTCCGTAGATATTGCCGGCATCCGCAAGTCCAAATCTGTCGGCTGCGTGCTTGCTGTTTCGGAACACATAGGAAGTGGTCTGGTAAATGGGAACCGCTCTGGCATCTGTTGCCGGATCCGGCTGCTCCTGTCCAACGTGTAACTGTAATGTTTCAAATCTGTATTCGCTCATGGTATTGATCTCCTCTATAAATGCATGTTTTTCGCCATTTATCTCTGACATACAGATGCAGATCTAATTGGCTCTTTTTTCTAAATGTTTGTTTTTTTGTCTTCGGTCTTACATTTATTAAAATCAACACATTCGCATACACAGCTTTTGGTTTTGAACTGAATTATTCCTTCTCTTCATTACCGTTACCTCGCTTTCACCTTGGATTTTCCTGATGCCATAATCCTACTACATCGCTTGGTTTTGGGAAAATACTAAGATTTTATCGTTGGTAATAGTATCGGTCTATATCAATAACCATAACATGGTCGTATGACTTCAAATTCAATATTGCATTAATTGGGTCAATCCATGGTCATATTATGGCTGACTCTGATTCCAAATATCTCTTGGTGAGTCAAACATCGAGATTTATCAGACGTATTCCTGATATTTCCGGTGGATAACCAGATGGTTCTTTCATAAAATTTATCTATTTTGCACATTAAGAATCCATATATGTTTTTTTTACTTGTCAAAGTTTACAAAAATGATTTAATTTGCTTTAATTATATCTAGAACGCTAAAAATAACAGTAAGTTATGACTAACTTAAATGAGTAGGGAAAGAGCATACCGGGTCGAAATCCCGTGAGGAAACCTGACATGCAGAGTCGGCCTTTCGGAAAGCAGATTTTTTCAGGCTGACATTCCCAAGTAAGGAGGTAAACACCATGAGTAGATTGAGCATTGTAACTCAAAACAATGCGCAGAAGACGGTGGAGGGTCTGTACAAGGATCTGGAAAGAAGAATCACGGCAAGCCAGCCCGGACTTTGTCCGGTTGATCTTGCCGCTTCATTTTTGCACCTTTGTCACGCTCAGTCCTGCGGTAAATGCGTACCCTGCAGAGTGGGACTGGGACAGCTGGAAGTGCTGATAGATTCAGTGCTTGACGGAACTGCCACCATGGAGACATTGTCAGTTATCGAGGAAACCGCCCAGAGCATATACTATTCTGCGGACTGTGCCATAGGTTCAGAGGCTGCACGTATGGTACTGAAGGGTATCAGAGGTTTCCGCGGAGATTACGAAGAGCATGTACTGCACGGAAGATGTTCGGGACATCAGGATCAGCCTGTACCCTGCGTTGCCCAGTGCCCTGCACATGTGGATATTCCGGGATACATTTCACTTATACATGAAGGCCGTTACAATGACGCGGTTGCCCTTATCAGAAAGGACAATCCGCTTCCCGCAGTCTGCGGCATGATCTGCGAGCATCCTTGTGAGGTACGCTGCAGAAGAACCATGGTTGACGATCCTATCAATATCCGCGGACTTAAGAAATATGCGGTTGAGCATGAGGATGAGTTCAGGATCGGCGAGAAGCAGCCGGCAACAGGTAAGAAGGTTGCAGTTATCGGTGGTGGTCCCGCAGGTCTCAGTGCAGCTTACTATCTCTCTCTTATGGGACATGAGGTAGAGGTTTATGAGCAGAGAAAGAAGGCAGGAGGAATGCTTAGATACGGCATCCCTGCATACCGTCTTCCGAGAGAAGCCCTGGATGCCGAGATCGAGTGCATCATGAAGAGCGGCTTCAAGCTGAAGACTGATGTAAGCATTGGCAAGGACATCTCCATCGCAGATCTCCGTGAGAAGTACGATGCAATGTTTGTTGCCATCGGTGCTCACACAGACAAGAAGATCGGAATCGAAGGCGAAGATGCAGAGGGCGTTATCTCTGCAGTTGAAATGCTGAGAGCCATCGGTGATGACGATTATCCTGATTTCACAGGAATGGATATAGTTGTGGTAGGTGGCGGTAATGTTGCCATGGACGTTGCGCGCTCTGCCATCAGATGTAATGCAAAGTCTGTAAAGATCCTTTACAGAAGAAGAAAGATTGATATGACTGCCCTTCCCGAAGAGGTTGAGGGTGCCATTGCTGACGGATGCGAGGTTGTAGAGCTTCATGCTCCGTTACGTATCGAGAAGAAAGATGACGGAAGCGTTGCTGCTATCTGGGTACAGCCTCAGATCGTAGGTCCAATCAGCGGCGGAAGACCGAAGCCGGTGGCAGCTGATACAGAAGAGCTCAGAATCCCGTGTGACAGAGTCCTTGTGGCTATCGGTCAGGGTATCGATTCACGTAAGTTCGGTGAGTACGGAATTCCTGTAGAGCGTGGACAGATTCAGGCATTTGACACCAGCGATATCCGTGACAAGGACGGAATCTTTGCGGGTGGTGACTGCGTTACAGGTCCTGCAACCGTAATCCGTGCCATCGCAGCAGGAAAGGTTGCGGCCGCAAACATTGACGAATATCTCGGATATTTCCATGAGATAAAGTCAGATATAGAGCTTCCTCCTGTCCGCTTTGATGATCATAAGCCATGCGGAAGAGTAAATATGATGGAGCGTTCTCCGGAAGAAAGAAAGCACGATTTCAAGATCATGGAGTGCGGTATGTCCGACGAAGAGGCATGCCAGGAGTCCGGAAGATGTCTGCATTGCGATCACTTTGGTTATGGAATCTTTAAAGGAGGCAGAGAAGCAAAATGGTAAACGTTACGATAGACGGAATCTCCCTTCAGGTTCCCGAGAAGACAACTATATTGGATGCTGCTTCCAAGGCGGGAGTACACATCCCAACCCTTTGCTATATGAAGGAACTCAACGAGATCGGTGCCTGCCGTGTCTGTGTGGTTGAGGTTGAGGGATATGAAAGGCTCTTTACAGCCTGCAACAATACTGTGGCCGAGGGAATGGTTATCTATACCAACTCAAAGAAGGCCAGAGCTGCAAGAAAGACCAATGTTAAGCTGATCCTTTCCCAGCACAACACCAACTGTGCGGTCTGTGTACGAAGCGGAAACTGTACTCTTCAGAAGGTGGCTAATGATCTCAATATCCACAGCCTTCCTTATAAGAAACAGATTCCTGAAAACAAGGGTAATGTCAGATTCCCTCTTATCAGAGATTACGATAAGTGTATCCAGTGCATGCGCTGTATCCAGGTATGTGACAAGATTCAGAACAGCAATATATGGGATGTGGTTAATACCGGTTCCCGTGTAACGGTGGATGTTACCGGAGTTTACGCTCTTGAAGATTCCCAGTGTGCACTTTGCGGACAATGTATAACTCACTGTCCTGTTGGCGCTCTCCGTGAGCGTGATGATGTGGATCGTGTTCTGGATGCTCTTGAGGATCCTTCCAAGATCACTGTATTCCAGATCGCACCTTCCATAAGAACTGCCTGGGGCGAGCCTTTCGGACTTGATCCTGAATTTGCTACGGTAAAGCGTCTTGCGGCAGCTTTAAGAAGAGCAGGTGCAGATTATGTATTTGATACAAACTTTACAGCAGACCTTACCATTATGGAGGAGGGCTCAGAGTTCCTTGAGAAGCTGAAGAATCCCGAGAACCACAAGTTCCCGATGTTCACCTCCTGCTGTCCGGGCTGGGTAAGATATGTCAAGGCTCATTATCCTGAGTTTGTTGACAATCTTTCAACCGCAAAGTCACCTCAGCAGATGTTTGGTGCTGTTACAAAGAGCTACTATGCAGAGCTTCTCAAGGTGGATCCCAAGGATATCTTCTGCGTTTCCATCATGCCTTGTGTTGCAAAGAAGGCAGAGTGCGCTTATCCCAATATGGTGGATGATCATGGAAATCCTGAGGTTGACTGCTCACTTACAACCCGTGAGGTTAACCGACTCATAAGATCCGATCAGATCATCGTTAAGGAGCTTCCTGAGGAAGAGCTTGATATGCCACTTGGCATCGGATCCGGTGCCGGCAATATCTTCGGTGCAACCGGCGGTGTTATGGAGGCAGCATTAAGAAGTGCCTACTTCCTTGTAACAGGAAAGAATCCTGACCCTGATGCCTTTAAGGCAGTACGTGGTATGGACGGCTGGAAGGAAGCTGAGTTCGATCTTGCAGGAAAGACTCTTCGTGTTGCCGTTACCAATGGTCTCGGTAATGCAAACAAGCTTCTTACCTACCTCAAGCAGGGCCGTGTACACTATGACTTCGTTGAGGTCATGGCATGTCCCGGAGGCTGCGTAGGCGGCGGTGGACAGCCTATCCATGACGGAGTAGAGATGGCTCCCGAAAGAGCACCGGTTCTTTACTCACAGGATGCCGGTATGGAGCTCAGATTCTCACATGAGAATCCATCCATAACAAAGATTTATGAGGATTACTTCGGAAAGCCGCTTTCCGAAAAGTCTCATCACCTTCTTCACACCAATCATCACGCATGGAAGATGCCGAATGAGAAATAAAACCAGATTTTAACAGTTCAGCCGGGGCATATGCCCCGGCTGAAACTATTTCTATAAGCCTGCTGAGATATCCACCGGGGGACGGTTCTCGCCGTCGAGAACCGTCCCCCGGTGGATATCTCGTGGCTTTCAGGTGTTTTTTAAATCTTAAAACTCTATTAACCCTGTAAAGAGGGTTATAAAATTGACAAAGTATCCGAAGTACTTAGATATAGAAAGGTGGGATAGGTGTCTTTTCCGTCCATTTGTGCGTGAGATTACGATTATTTGTTCTGTTGAAAAGGATTAAATTCTTTGAAGCATTTGCATGTTCAGGAATTTATATCGCTATTAACAAATCATGAGAGAAGAATACAAGCTAAGTGAAAAAAAGTTTAAAGGGACAGTGAATACCGATCCGGGAAATCCGATTTACCGGGAGGATGATAAAAGAGACTATATTCTCGGACACTTCAGTCAGGCTTTGGACGAGAGGTGGATAGAGGTTTATTATCAGCCCATAATGCGTGCCATGACCGGGCTTATTTGTAATGAAGAAGCATTGGCAAGATGGGTGGATCCTGTAAACGGTATGATACTTCCGGAGGAGTTCATCCCCGTAATTGAAGATGCAAAGCTTCTTCATAAGCTCGATCTTTACATGATAGATCAGGTGCTTTCGGATATCAGGCAATATCAGGATGGTAAGATCGTTCAGATCGTTCCCATCTCTGTTAATGTGTCCAAATATGATTTTGAGTATTGCGACATGGTTTACGAAATCCTTAAGCGAGTGGAGGCAGCAGGGGTTTCGCCCAAGTATCTCGTGATAGAGATTGCAGAAAGCGTCCTGGAGCTGGAACACGACTTTATCAAGGAGCAGTTAAATAAGCTTCAGAGTTATGGCTTTAAGATATGGATGGATGACTTCGGAAGAGGTTACGGCAGCCTCAATGTCCTACAGGATTTCGACTTTGATCTCATCAAGCTGGACATGAAGTTCATGAAGGATTTCAGTAAGAAGGTCAAAACCGCGGGAATCATCAGAAAGATCGTTGAGATGGCAGAGCAGCTGGGAGTGGATACACTGGCAGAAGGTGTTGAAACGGAGGAGCAGCTTGAATTCCTGAGAGAAATAGGCTGCGATAAAGTGCAGGGGTTCCTGTACAGTAAGCCTAATCCGCTAAACGAGATCCTGAAAAGAAGTGATATGGGTATCGGCTTGTATCGTGAGAATATCGAAGAGTCGGAATTCTATGATCAGGTGGGACAGGCAAGTCTTACGGATATGGAGCTTAATGGTGACGCCGGAATGCTGGTGGCGGAGACATTTGCAGGAATAGGCATCGGAATACTTGAATTTGACGGGGGTGAAACCTACCGTCTTATGAGGGCAAATGCTGTATATAAGGAGTATCTTGAGACTATTTATGGGCGGAACATAAAGGTTTCTGATGTTATTACCTATACCGATAAAGACAGAAAACGGGTTTTTGATGAATCTGTCAGAAGATGTCTTAAATCCGGAAACTGGGAAACCGCTTATGATATAGTCAGCACGGACAAAGTGAAGTTTAACACCAATATCAGACTTTTCTCACGGGATAAGGTTACGGGAAACTATGCCATACTCATAGTCATGGTATCGGAAAAACGTGTTGAGGGAGAAGGAAGTGACAGATTCTCCGATACATTGAAAGAAGACATCTCCTTGAATCCGCCATCCTTTGAGAATGTTGTTCCCCCGGTGGAAGACATAGATCTGCAAAGTGAAAAGGAGGCTCTTGAAAGAAATAATGTTCTGGATAGTGCCATTATCCGTATTGCAAAGCTGCTCAATACTTTTGAAGATTATAATGAAACCATGAACCGGGTGCTGGAAGAACTGGGCAGCGTCATCAGTCCGGACAGGATATGTATCTTTGAAAGGGTAGGAGATAAAATAAACAATCCTTTTGAGTTGTGCAGAAAGGGAATAATATCACAAAAGGAGTATACTCAGAACCTGGAGTATAACAAATATTTTAAGCTCTGGGCAGATCTGAGCGTTGACGGCAGGGCTGTAAATCTTGATAGTATTTCCAGAATAAGGGTTTCCTACAGGGATGTTTACTGTCAGCTTAAACTGATGGGGGTGAAGCGGATAATAGTTGTTCCGGTATTTTCAAAGGATGAAGTCATCGGTTTTATCGCTGCGGCGAATTACAGACTTGATGAAAGCGATGATACGGAGTTCCTGCTTTCCTCTGTGGCTGTATTCCTGTCCTATAAGATAGCCAACAGTACACTTGTACACCGTCTTGTTTATATGGCAGACAATGATGCACTGACCTCGGCTCATAACCGTTATGCCATGATAAAGAAAGAAGCGGAGCTTGCAGCAGGAGAGGGTTGTGTTGGAGTTGGCTTTATAGACATTAACGGGCTCAAGGAAATAAATGATAACCTGGGGCATGATGAAGGAGATCTTCTCATCATCCGGGCTTCGAAGCTTATTGCCAAGCATTTCGGAATGGAGCATCTGTACCGTGTGGGTGGCGATGAATTTGTTGTCCTGGCGCCGGATATGGAAAAGTATGTTTTTGAAAGAAAGCAGTATCAGTTCCGTCAGGAGCTAGAAGACAATGACAAGGTAAGTATGGCTTCCGGTTTTGTCTGGATTCCGGACAGAAGGAAGGTGTCCGAAGCCATAAAGACAGCCGACAGGCTGATGTACGAAGATAAGGCGAAGTTCTACGTTGCTCATGACAGACGTCGAAGCCATAAGGAATACGTTTAAAAGTAGCTCAATTATGAAGGTAAACTAAAAAACAAAACAAGACCCCTTAGAACCAGGTGTGACTCTAAGGGGTCCTGTTTTGTTTTTTATCCACCGGGGAAGGTTCTCGACGGCGAGAAGAGTCCCAGGTGGATTACTGTTTTATTTATTTGGGACCATTATATTTCATAGCGAGCATTGTGAGGTCATCGAACTGATCTGCTTCACCCACGAAGGCATCAACATCAGCCTTTAAGTTCTTTAGGATATTTTCAAGAGGAAGATCCTTGTCTCTGTTAAGAGACTCCAGCATTCTGTCGGTACCGTAAAGCTCATTGTTTATGTTGGTGGCTTCAGGAACACCGTCGGTATATACGAAAAGTGTATCTCCCGGATGCATCTCGAATTCGTGCTCACGGAACTTGACGCCCGGAAGGGTTGCAAGAGCGAGGGTGTGTTTGTATACAACAAGCTCGAACTCACCGCCGGCTCTCCGCAAAACAGGATGTTCATGACCGGCATTGGAAGCAACACCCTTTCCTGTGGTGATATCAATGATTCCGATCCAGCAGGTTGCAAACATCTCTTCTTCATTGTTTTCGCAGAGCTGATTATTTACTTCGGTAAGGACTTCGCTTAAGGTTTTGCCCTTCATCTGCTGAACATGATCCTTGATGAGAGTCTTTGTGATGACCATGAAAAGTGCGGCGGGAACTCCCTTTCCGGAAACGTCGGCTATAACCATGGCAAAGTGGGTCTCATCGGCAAAGAAGAAATCATAGAAATCACCGCCGACTTCCTTTGCAGGGTTCATGGATGCGTAAATGTCTATTTCCGGTCTGTCGGGATAAGGCGGAAAGACTGTGGGAAGCATATGAGCCTGGATATTGGTAGCAACCGAAAGCTCTGTTCCGATTCTTTCCTTTTCTGCAGTGACCTTCTTTATATTCTGCATGTAGTTTTTGAGGTCATCCTGCATGGTGTTGAATCTGTCTGCCAGCTGACCGACCTCATCACCGGATAACACAGGGATCTTCTCATTAAATTCACCTTTACCGATCTTCAGAACACTGCTGGCGAGCCTCTGGATAGGTCTCGTGATGGTTCCGGTTACCGCAAAGGAGGTCATAACTACCGTGATTCCCATGATGGAGAAGAAGATCATAAACAGGCGGAGGATATTGAATATCTGATCCTGCATGTTCCTCTGAGAAGCTGCAGTAAGTTTGTCATTCTGAGCCTTTGCTTCAAAAGCAGGGGCTGTTACTTCATCGGTTTCGATGCTTGCGCAGAAGATCCAGCCGGTTTCAGCCATCTTTGAAAAGGCAACATAACAATCCTTTTCCTCGTAAACAGTCTGGATGATGGAATCGTCGGAGGAATGAATCTTTTTAATGAAATCACTTCCGGTGAAGTGAGAGCTCAGGTCAGGATTGAAGCCTTCCTTGTCCATGTCGGGATGGGCGATGAAATTGAGGTCGGAATCCAGGATCAGAGTTGAACCGGTCTCACCGATCTTCAGATTCATAACTTCATCTATGATGCTTGTCAAACGTACATCCGATGCAACAACGCCCGCGATATGCCCGTCGGCATCTCTGTAGGTCATGGCCGCAGTGATACATATTTTTCCGTATGAATCAAGATAAGTAGGAAGCCATACAAGATGATCTGGATGTGAGATAGCTGCCTTATACCAGTCTCTCTGCCTCGGATCATAATCGGGATTGAAAGCATTGGATCTTGAATATCTGTAGGAAATACCGCTTATGGTACCGATGTAGATATTATCCAGAATAGGATTCTGTTCCAAAGTGGGGGCAAACATGTACTCGCAATAGGATAAGGTGTAAACCTCCTTCATTACTTCAGGAGTAGCTTCTACACCCTTCGCCAGGAAGTACTTTGATGATGCCACGCCCATTTCGGTTTCATCAGGTCTCGGCATATCATGGCCGATTAAATTATCCTGGGTTTCAAAAAGATGCTGAGTATATTTGGAGGCCTCCGTAACAGCCCTGTTTACTTCATGAAGCTCCTTGTTTGCATTATTGGCCTGCTTTTGAATGAGCTGCAGAAGGTAGTATTCCGTCTGGGACATAAGTGAAGCCTTGGTGACTTCCGAGGAATTGATTCCCAGGGTAATGTTGGTTTGCTGGAATTCATCGACCATGGAATTCATAAAATAGTAGGAAGCACTAAAGACCACTACAAGTGAACCTAAAGACATTATCAGTATGACCAGAAGGATCTTTAAGCTGATTTTCATATTTCTGAACATAGATTTACTCCTTATTCTGCGTTATTGTCTAATGCTGCGTAAAGTATGTCTTCAATCATATCTTCATAAACTATACCTGCAAGCTCCGCGGCCTGTGGCATAAGACTGTGTCTTTTGAGCCCCGGAACGGCATTTATTTCAAGTACATAGGGCTTACCGTCTTCTTCAGAAACCATAAAGTCAACACGACAGAGATCCTTTGCGCCGGTGGCATGATAAACCTCCATGGCAAGGTGTTTTATTTCCTCAGTGATATTCTGGTTAAGCCTGCTTTCACATATTCCGTAGTTGCCTGTGAAGGTAATGAGCCCGTCGTCAGCATTATCCTGCTTATCCAGATCAAGGCCTTCCACCACGGGAAGAGAAACCAGACTCTTTTTGCTTTTGTAAATGCCTACGGTATAGAACCCTCCCGGGATGAATTTCTCAAGCAGGATGGGGTCGTCATATTTAAATACGCTCCCGATACGCGGAATATCCTCCCGTGATCTGATCAGTTCGATGCCGAAGCTGCCTCCCTGTGTAGGAGCTTTGGCGACGAAGGGGTATCCAAAATCTTCATAGGGATAGTCGCCTTTTTCAAATTGCTTCTTAGTCAGGATATCCCATTTCGGGGTACGTATTCCGTAACGGTCAAAAACCAATTTACTGAGGATCTTATCATTAATGAGACACGCAGCCCGCATATGACTTCCTGTGAAAGGAATTCCCTGCATTTCGAGCATGGCCTGGAAGGTTCCGTCTCCGTAACCCTTTCCCTGGACACATAAGTAAACCACCTCTGTTTTGACGGAAAGAATGGAACTTATTATGTCTTTTCCTATTTGAAGGAGATGAACTTCATGTCCCCTGGTTTCCAGGGCTTTTGCAATATCTTTTGCATTTTTTTCTGAAGGCCCTCTTTCTTCGGGAGTTCCTCCGTAAACTACACTGACGATCATATTATGCTCCTATACCTATTTTGTTTTTGAAACCTGCATAATTTCGGAATGAATAAAATATGCTATTGCCATTATAGCAAATGCTACGGCCAAAGCACCTATACCTGCCCTGTAACCCAGTGTCAATGCTGCGGCAAATACGAAGGGACCGATCATTTCCAGCATCTTCTTTATAAAGGAAAGAACCGAAAGAGATTTTGACGGTCCAAGCTTCTGAACAGCCGGAAGTCCGAGGAAGTAGTTGTTCTGTACACCGAAGCCAAAACTGTCGGCAGTTCCAAGCAGACAGGCGCTTACATAAGGCAGGAACAGACTCGCTCCCATAACCGGGAACAGAAGGCTCAAAGCTATAATGAGATTATAAACATAGTTTATTCTCTTGAGGGACTTGCCCTTGAGCTTCGATATAAAAACTGAAAGAGTGGGACCTGCATATACAAGGAGTATTCCGTATAACATCTGGGATCTTCCGACATCGGTTATGCTTCCGCCCATGGAGTCAAAGTAAAGAGGCAGATAGTAGCTCAGGAAAGAGGCTGCAATACTTGCCGGTGCGATCATTAGGATCACAAACAGGAATACTGAAATGTTATCGTTGAAGGATATCTTAGCGGTTTGTCTGATTTCGGTATCATTGCTTTTTGTTTTAGGAAGCAGAGCATTTTCAAGTCTTATGATAAAGACTGAGGTCATAAGAGTGAAAACGGCAGAAATGAAAAATACTGTCTTATAGCCAAAAACATCCGCAAGGATAGCGCCCAGAGAAGAACCGCAGTTCATTCCCGAGTAGATTCCCGCATTCAAAAGTGCAAATCCCAAAAGCTGCTGTTTTGCATTCTTTCCGAAAAGTGAAAGATTTCGGAGGGTCATCCAGCAAAAACCGTAGCCAAGTCCCACCAATGCTCTTGACAGCACGAATAGGAAAAGATTGGTGGACAGGGCAGAGGACAGGGTTCCTGCCGATACCAGAAGAAGTCCGGAGATAAACGGAAACTTCCAGCCTTTTTTCTCCAGCATGACTGTAGTTATGAATATGGCGGAGCAGGTAAGAAGAGTCTCTGCCGACTGAGGGATACCAGCTGCGGTTGTAGCTGCCATTCCCTTTATGGGATTGTTGAGGGATTTGGCAACAATTGGAATAAATGAAGAAGACAGCCTGGAAGCGAAATAGAACAGAAAGGCAATCTGCCGTATATAGTAAAGGGCAGACGGAATATCGGCATTTTCCAGGGAGGCTTTGATCTTTTCGTATTCGTCTTCAGGAATCTGTGACCGTTTGTCTTTATCCTGCTGATAATCCTTTAGAATCCGCTTAGTCATTCCCTTCGAAACATTCATTATCATGAGAAGGACTATCTCAACAGAGAAGAAAACCGAAGTTACCAGGACTGTGAGGAGATTCAGAGCGATGGACTTTATTTTGTTTCGTACAAAAAATGGATCCACACTGAACCGGATACTGCTATTCTTATTGAAGCTGTAGGTGTACCTGGTGTGCTCTGCGGTACTTCCGATAATGCTTTTATTCGAGGAGTGTAAAACCGTTCCGGACATATCGGTTATGGAGATTTCGGTAATGCTGTCTTTGCAAAGTGACTCCAAAAGATCATCAAGCTTTCTTTCCGGGTAGGTTGAGGCAACATTGATATCGTTTCGTATGTCTGTATAGACCTGATAGTTCAGGAGCTGGTTTTTTACAGAGATGATCTCGAAGAAAAAGGAGATTTGGATAATGATTATGACAGTCAGAAGCATGGCATTTATATTGGTGCTTTCCAGCTGTCCGTAAATATCAAAAACCGGTCCTTTGGCAAAAAACAGTGTCATGGCAATACAGGATATGACTGTAAGTATTGCAAGGACATTAAAAGGAACCCGTGTGTACTCCACGGGTTCGTTGATATTGAGTATGACCAGAAACGCAGACACTACAAGGATAGTGAGGACGGATCCGATGTATAAATATAGTCTTGTTTTTCCACTTGTTGTCATAGTTTACCTATAGCTTCCATGTTCGTTTTTAAATGTCATCTTACGCTCATACATATGCTTGTCGGCGCGCTTGATGATGTCCCGGAACTCATCGCCATCATTGTAAGAGGCCATTCCCACAGATGCAGAGTAACGATCGTAAGGCTCTTTCTTTTCATTATCATAGCACTGCTGATACCTTGCGTTAATGTCTTCGAACAGCTGATCACGCACCTCAAAGTCTTCTTCGGTTAACACTACAAGGAATTCATCTCCGCCCATTCTGTATATGGGTGAATTCTTGTATGTATCCTGAATGATGTCATAACAGCCCATGATATATTTATCTCCGACATCGTGTCCGAAGGTGTCATTGACATATTTAAGATTGTTTATATCAACCATTACGGTGGCAATATCCTTAAGACCGTTCTTTATCTTAATGTCATATACGATTTCATCATCAAGGTAGGCTGCCTTGTTTTTAGCAGGAGTGAGCCCATCGGTATAAGTCTTCTGGCTTATCTTTTCAATTTCGTTTTCCTTTTCTACTATTTCATCCTTTGCCTTGTTGAAATTAGACATGTAGTAGAGACTTTCCTTCATGTTGCTGACAAAGCTGTTATAAAGGACTCCTATCTCATCCTCCTGACGGAAATCAAGGGATTCGAGACGCTGTACGTTCTGGAAGCGGCTTGCCTCGGTTTCATAAACAAAGCTGTCGATGCAGGAAGTCATGCGGTCCAGAGGATGGGTTACCTTGTGCCTGAGTATCAGGATATTGATGGTGAGTATGATGACCATAAGTAACCCAAGTATGCCGGCAAGCTGAAAAATGAATCTTTTGTCCTGCTTAAACATATACTCCATGGAAAAGTCCACGCAGGCGCTGGCGACGTAATTACCGTCCTTGTCTAATATCGGACGTACATAGGAAAGGAGATACTCTTTATCATGGGTGAACACTGTATGAACTACCGATTCTCCATTCATGATGGTGCCTATTTCTGAGGCAAAGGGTTCATCCACTGTGTAGATTTCTCCGATCCAGTCTATACTTTCCTGGGGTGGATTTTCTGTGTATTCCTCGTCTAGATCAAAGATTACCGTTGCGTTTGGCGGATCAACTGAATCAAAACGATATACATATAAATAATATATATCCGGATAATTATCCTTCAGGTCATAGAAATACTTGATTATTTCATTATATTCCGGCATGGTAAAGTTTTTTTCTATGTACTCTTCGGTTTTATCGGTATCATAAACTTTAGCCATGAGAGTGGTAACGCCTTCTCCCATACGGGTATAATCCTTTATCATTCTGTCCTGGAATCGCATGTGTACCACTACTATGGTTACGATGGCAAGAATTATGTACGATAATATGGATATTACCGATATTTGAAGTGATAAAGATTTCTTAAACTTATTCATCAGCATAGCTTCGGTATCCTGGTTTATGGTTACGATTGCTTTTATCTAAAGTAAAAAGGTCAGAGTTTTGCTGTTGCGCAAAGCCTCTATACATAGTGTCGACAAAAATTTCATAAACATTTGTAATTTTAAAAAAATTATTTAAATTCGTGACATCTGTCGAGTCAGACACCAGGGACGGTTCTCGCCGGCGGGAAGCATTCCGGGGGTCTGAATCGACGGATGTTGCGGCGGATAGAAAAACCACATTGCCCGTGGAGCGAAAATGACTTAAAATTACATGGTTATAGATTTGGATTTATAAGAGAGAAGAAAAAATGAATCAGAAAACATTGAAGATTACTTATGGTGCCATGATCGTGGCGCTTTTCGGAGTATTGCTGCTCATTAACCGGCAAACAGGAGGAATGTTTCATGGGATACTTATGTTCCTTTTGCCCATTCCCATGGTGGCTTACGGAGCAAGGTACGGTGGGAAGGCAGGGCTTGCCGCCTGGGCGGCTTCCATGTTTATCAGCATACTTGTGAGTACGCCCACAACGGCGATAAATGCTGCCTGTCAGTCCTTTGTGGGTATGGTGCTGGGAACCTGCATTTACCATAAAAAGGACATGACAAAAACCCTTTTTCTGGTGATGCTGCTCTGCACCATTGCCGAGCTTTTGGATATCGTGATCGTGGCTGCCATCTCGGGGCAGTCACTCAGCATGTATGTGACCGAGATGCAGATTGCCATGAATGAGACCATGGAAATGATGACAAAGGTTACGGGAAGCAATTCTCAGACGGAACAGCAGATTGCAGTTATGAAGTCAATGATGAGCGATGATTTTGTGGCAAGGATGTTTCTTATAACAACGGCACTTACCGGAGCCATGCAGGGTTTTGTAGTATATGAGATAAGTCTCCTGATATTGAGAAGACTTCATATTGCTGTGCCTAAGCCCAAGCCTGTAGTGGAGTATACTCCGCCTTTCTGGACAGCATATCTGGGGATATTTGCATTTGGTCTTTATAATTATTCATTTGTAAAACCTTTTGAAAATGAATTTGTGCAGAGCATTGCTCAGGTGGCAGGTATAGTTGGAACCCTTTATCTCATGTGCTTTGGAGTCATTGCTATAAGCCTGCTTATCCGGGTTTACATCACAAGGGCAAAAGCATTGATTGTGATTTTATCTATTCTGGCATTCCTTATGATGCCTCAGATAAATACGATTTTGGGAATCTTTTATATATCGGGTCAGCTTCACACGTTTCTTCTGAATAAATTGAATGGAACAAGGTAGGACAGAGCCCTAGCTAAATTATGACATCTGATATATTATATAGGTATAGTGAAAGAATATTCATCCTAAATGAGCGAGGAAAAAGATATGAATTACAAAGTAATCACCATCAGTCGTGAATATGGAACACATGGCCATGTATTGGCTGATAAACTCAGCAAGAAACTGGGAATCCCGTACTATGATAAGGATTTTGTGCGCCAGACCGTTAAAGAAAGCGGAATTGAGAAAGATGTCATAGATGAAGAAGGCGAGAAGTATACTCCCACTACCAGATTTATAGAAATGGTTTCACCGGCATCACTTACTTCCACTCATGATGAGATATTTAAGGCACAGAGCAGAGTGGTTCTGGAACTGTCACAGAATCCATGCATAATTGTCGGAAGATGTGCCAATTATGTTCTGAAGGAAGCCGGCATCAGCTCCTTTGATATTTTCCTTGCAGCATCTGAGGAATGGCGTATGGAGCATGCCATGGATGCGGAGAAAGTAAAGAAGCCCGTTACCAAAGAATTCATCCGTAAGCAGGATGCCGAGCGCCGCAGATATTACAAGACCTACACCGGTCAGACCATGGGAAATGCAGATAATTATTCATTATGCATAGATGTGAGCAAGATTGATATGGATAAATGTGTAGATATTATTTGCGAACTTTTGAAGTAATTATTCAGAACCTGTGTTATAATACCCGTATTCTTGCATAAAAATGCTGGAATACGGGTATTTCTGTATAAATATCAACCCAAAATCAAGTTGTGAACCTTTGGACTGCGGCGGATACTTATCTGAAGGCCTGTGATAAAAAATTATCTATCACTATTTTGTTACCGGTCAAAATCGGCGGAATGGATATTAGTGTGGGTATACAAGAAAACGATTTGAAGGAGAGAAATGATGAAGACAAAGGTATATATTGACGGACAAAGCGGAACAACAGGACTGCAGATATATGATCGAATCGGGTCGAGAGAGGATCTGGAACTTCTCAGGATCCCTGAGGACAAGCGTCATGACCTCGAGGAACGTAAAAAGTATATAAACAGCGCAGATATCGTTTTTCTCTGTCTTCCGGATGATGGTGCAAGGGAGGCGGTTTCTCTCATTGAAAATGATAATGTAAGAGTCATTGATGCATCCACTGCTCACAGAACCAACGACGAATGGGTGTATGGTTATCCCGAGCTTTCGAAGGAGCAGAGAGAAAAGATCCGTAACGGAAAGCGTATAGCAAATCCGGGCTGTCATGCTACAGGTCTCATTTCAGTTACAGCGCCTCTTGTTCGTATGGGGATTCTGCCAAAGGACTATCCGGTAACCTGCTATTCTCTTACAGGATATTCAGGCGGTGGAAAGAGTATGATAAAGGACTATGAAGCAGAGGACAGACCTGAGGTTCTCAGTTCACCCGGAATATACGGACTTACATTAAAGCATAAGCATATTCCTGAGATGCAGAAGGTTACGGGGCTTACCTATGCGCCTGTATTTATGCCGGTGGTAGATGACTACTATAAGGGAATGGCAACTACTATCATGCTTCAGAACAGACTCCTTCCGGGAAATCCTGCCGCAAAGGACATCTGTGAGAAGCTCGCAGAGTACTATAAGGATGAGCATTTCGTATCAGTGGTTCCATTCGGTGAGAATGACAGTAAGCTTTATGCAAACAAGCTTGCGGGAACCAACAGACTTGAAATCGTAGTTTGCGGATATGAGGATCAGACTTCAGTTACCGCTCTTTTCGATAACCTCGGAAAGGGAGCCAGCGGTGCCGCTGTCCAGAACATGAACATAATGCTGGGACTTCCTGAAGACACAGGGCTTTAATGATTCAGCTGACTCTGAATTGCTGTGAAATGGTACAGAAAATGCAAGTCTGTAACAGTTCAGCAGGGGCACGAGTAACATAGCAGGAACGATTTGTTACGCAAGTCTTTGGATTATGTCACTTATATCGGAAAATAATGCGACAATAGAAAGATTAGAATGTATAATTAAGGGCAAGGGTCAAAGGTGAGAGTTTGATACTTTTGACCCAACAAGAATTAAAGAAGATTTTTTTCCGGAGGAAATGATTATGCGCAGTGATTTAGTAAAGCAGGGTATCGAGCACACCCCGCATCGTTCACTTTTAAAGGCTGACGGACTTACAGACGAGCAGATGAAACGCCCGCTTATCGGTGTTGTAAATTCATTTACCGAAGTTGTTCCGGGTCATGAGCATTTGCAGCAGATTGCAAGGGCTGTTAAGGATGGCGTTCTCATGGCGGGAGGAACACCCCTTGAGTTCAATACAATAGCAGTTTGTGACGGTATCGCAATGGGACATGACGGAATGCATTTCTCACTGTCCTCACGTGAGCTCATTACAGATACCATCGAGTGTATGGCAACCGGCCACGCCCTTGATGCACTTGTTTTTATTCCTAACTGTGACAAGATCGTTCCGGGAATGCTTCTGGCGGCCCTCCGTCTCAATCTTCCCTGCGTATTTGTTTCCGGTGGACCGATGCTTTCACTTCATCAGAAAGACCTGAATACTGCGTTTGAGGCAGTAGGTGCTTACAAAGCAGGACTTATGGATGAGGCAGGAGTTATGGATGTTGAGAATACCTGCTGTCCTACCTGCGGCTCCTGCTCAGGAATGTTTACAGCCAACTCCATGAACTCTCTTTGCGAGGTTCTGGGTATGGCACTTCCGGGCAACGGTACCATTCCTGCGGTATATTCCGAGAGAATCCGTCTTGCCAAGACAGCCGGAATGCAGGTAATGAAGGTTCTGGAGCAGAACCTTCGCCCAAGAGATATCATTAAGGCAGAGACCATCGAGAATGCTCTTACAGTTGACATGGCTCTCGGATGCTCCACAAATACATCACTTCACCTCATGGCGGTTGCTCATGAGGCGGGCTTCCCATTCGATCTTCACAAGATCAATGAGATTTCCGACAAAACCCCTAACCTCTGTCACCTTGCTCCTGCGGGACACCATCATATGCAGGATCTCATGGAGGCAGGCGGTATCTATGCGGTTATCCATTCCCTGGATGAGCACGGACTTATCAACAGAGACTGCATGACTGTTCTCGGAAAGACCATCGGTGAGGTTACAAAGGATGCTGTGAACAGAAATACAGATGTCATCAGACCGTTTGACGATCCGTACCTCAAGGAAGGCGGACTTGCGGTGCTTTACGGAAATCTGGCACCTAACGGCTCCATCGTTAAGCGTTCAGCAGTTGCACCTGAGATGATGGTTAATGAGTGTACCGCAAGAGTATTCAACTCCGAGGAAGAGGCCATCGGCGCAATCTATGGCGGAAAGATCAAGGCGGGAGACTGCGTGGTTATCCGTTATGAGGGACCTGCAGGCGGACCGGGAATGAGAGAAATGCTCAGCCCTACATCAGCCATCGCAGGCATGAAGCTTGATACTACGGTTGCTCTTGTAACTGACGGTCGTTTCTCCGGTGCATCCCGTGGTGCAGCCATCGGACACGTTTCACCCGAGGCTCAGGCCGGCGGACCTATCGCTTATGTGAAGGATGGAGACAAGATAAAGATCGATATCCCGAACTATTCCATCGAGCTTCTGGTTTCCGATGAAGAGATGGAAGAGCGCAAGAAGACCATGCAGATCCGCGAACAGAGAAACCTCACAGGTTATCTCAGGAAGTATGCTAAGCTGGTACACTCCGCTGATACAGGCGCGATTGTAGAATAAATGATTTAAATTTACTCCCCGGAAGGTGTTTCCGGGGGGTTGTGAAATGGTGCAGAAAATGCAAGGGATGCGTGACGGCCCACGAGATTGAAAGTACAGCCTCACAGATATGTTCGCCCGGTATGCACAGGTATGTGCATTCCGTTCGTACATATCTGCGAGTCTGTTCTTTCAACTCGCAAGCCTAGCCACACATCCCTTGCATTTTCTTCACACATTGATAACCGGCAGGCAAGACATTTATACACAATAGGCTTTTTATCAATAGCCTTTTTTGTGATCTACTTTACTTTTCATGGAGGCGATGTCGCCGGCAAGATATTTTTCTAAATTCTCTCCGGTGATTTTTACGATGTTATCGAAGGTTTTCTGGAGGTAGAACTGGCCGGCGATGTGAGGGGTGATGATACATCTTGGGGCATCCCAGAGGGGATCTGTTGCGGGGAGGGGTTCAGGCTCTGTTACATCAAGGGCTGCTCCTCCGATTATTCCGTTTCTGAGGGCGTCATTCAGCGCCTTTCCGTCCACTGCATTGCCACGGCCGGCATTGATGAGATATGCAGTCGGCTTCATAAGTTTGAGGCGGTCAGCATTGATGATATGAACATTTTCCGCCGTTCCCGGAAGCACCATGGCAACGTAGTCTGCTCTTGGAAGGAGTTCATCAAGGTGCTCGACAGTGGTGAACTCATCAACAAATTCAGGCTTGTCACTATGCTGATGCTTTGTAACGCCGATCACATAGCTTCCTAAGGCATGCATCTTCTTGGCATAATGCTTACCTATAGAACCAAGCCCCAAAACAAGAGTCACAGAATCCTCAATGGAAACCACCTTGCCCTCCGGCCTCCATTCTTTGTTGACCTGATTTCTCATATAAAGATCTTCCTTACGAGCCAGCATAAAGCAAACTGAAACCATCCACTCAGAAACCGTAGTGTCATAAGCACCTGAAGCACTGGTGAGGAGAGTCTCAGGCAAAAGAATTCCCTCCTTACAGTAATTATCAACACCTGCAGAATTGGTCTGAAGCCACTTAAGCTTCAGTGCCTTTGCCACAACCGCCGGAGAAACATTCCCCAGGATGATATCTACATCCTGCACATCTGCTTCCTCCACAATCTCCTTCGCTTTATAAACAATCTCATGCCCCTTTGTCTTGCTCTCAATATACTTCCTGTCCTCATCACTAAAAGGCATAGCCCCTAAAATCTTCATGCAAACACCCTCCTGTCATCCATTTTTTATTCAATCTCCGTTGATTTTACCACATATTCTACACAAAATATCACCTATATAATTTGTTTCCTTCACAAAAGGTCGCAGGGAAACAGTTAGACTACAGTTTAAAAGGCAGGAGACATAAGGTATCCATTAAAACACGTTGAGTGATAACGTGAAGAAAAGGAAGGGTGCCAATGTCTTGCTTATAAATGTTCATAGTAAAAGCTGATGCCGGTAGCCGGCGAGGCTCTTTCGGCGTAATCATAATCTGCTTTAAGTTCCGGTAATCGATATGTGAAGAAAATGCAAGGGATGTGTGGCAAGGCTTGCCTGATCAGCGTTTCGTGAGAAATGCTGATGCCCCCAGGCGGCGAGGCTGTTTCGGCGTAAGCCGAAATCAAACGAAAATGCCTGCGCGTAGCGCATTCTGATGGCATTTTCTCCTTGGAGTTGAAAGAACAGACTCGCGAACAAAGTCCGCCCGGTATGCACATACCTGTGCATACCGGGCGGACTTTGTTTGTGAGGATGTACTTTCAATCTCGTGGGCTGTCACCCGTCCCTTGCATTTTCTGGCCCATTTCAAAACCTATCGGTCTCATCAGATCTCGGCAGCAGCATTCTCCCCTGCAACCTTACCATAGTACATAGCCATAGAGTGACTCACACCCTTAAGCCCGATAGGATATTCCATTCCGAATCTACCGCCTTGCATATTTCCCGCAACATAGAGACCCTTGATGATCTCGCCGCAAACCTGGCGTCCCTGCTCATCTGTCACCTCTGTGAATGTGTGGCAGTCCTCATCAGACTCGAGACCACCGATGCAAACAAGCATGATAGCGGTTGTGAACTGATCGGCATAGAAAGGAGCTGTATCCACAGGCATGAGACGGCTCGGAACCTTGTGGAAATCCTCATCATAGCCGGCTGCTGCAAGCTCATTATATCTCTTGATGGACTGAAGAGCCTGCTCCTGTGCAGCGGTATCATCAGGATATACCTTTGCAACAAGCTCTTCCAATGTATCTGCCTTTAAGCATCTGCCGTCCTGAACAGCAGCCTCAAGCTGATAAGGGCTCTTCCAGTTACGGTAAGTCTTATTGTTCTTAGGAGCTTCATCTATGGAAGCGTAATCTTCAAAATAGCATGCACCACCGTGAGCTGCCGGCATGTGAGTTACCTGCTCAGGCCAGTTTGCATCAAAGAACTGCCAGCTCTGCATAAGTCTGGTCTGCTCGATCTGGTTCTCAAGCTGCTGTCCCGGAAGATCCTCGCACATGAAACGCTTTCCGTCCATGTCCAGGTTCAGGAAGCCTGCATTACCCATAACACCAACACCTGAAAGATCGGCACCGCCGCCCATGTGGTGGATCATAGGGGCATTGTAGCCCATAACCTTTGCGCCTGCCCATGCACCCATTCTGAGACCTTCACCCTGGTTTGTTGGAACTCCGTTTACGTCGAAGGAAGTGAAAAGTCTGTTGTTCTGGTGAGTCTTCATTACATCCGGAGCAAAATGCTTCATGGCAGCATCATTGGAACCGTAATCACCTGTTGAAAGGATAACGCCCTTCTTTGCTGTGAGCTTCAGGTACTTGCCCTTATCAGAAGACTGAGGGTCGTCGTTTAATGCATAGACACCGACACATCTTCCATCCTCCATGATGAGCTTCTTTCCGAAGTGTCCGAAATAAGCCTCTACCTTACCGGTTGCCAGCGCCTTGTCCCAGTTAGCTGTGAAGGTAGCTGCCTGGCTCGGCAGGAACTCAACAGAAGTCGGATAGCATGGGAAGCGCTCTTCCTTCCAGTTGTATACGTGCTCATTGCCGCTTGCATCCTTATAAGAAGGAAGCGGACGGAAGATAGGAATCATGAAGTCGTCAGCATTCTCATCTTCGATAGGCTGTCTTGTCTCATCGGCTATGAACAGATGGTCATCGGCATCTGTCCACCAGTCGAAGGCTTCGCCAATGTTGTCAGCCCACTTCTTCGCGATGCTTCTCTTTACGCGGTATGAAGATTCATTAACATGAGAATCGATGATCTCGTCAACTTCTTCTCTTGATAATGCTCTCTCCGGCCAGCGGGCATTGAGCTTAGGGCTGTTGATGACCGCATACTCTCCGGAACGGCAGCAGGGTGCAGCTGCACCATCGATACCGATTACTGTTGCGCCTGCCTCTGCGGCGCCTCTTGCAGCTGCCACACCGGCAACACCAAGGCCTACAACTATAACATCGGCCTCAACTTCGTTATATACATCAGCATCACTTATTTCAGGTTCTGTACCAAGCCAGTCATCCTGGGAAGCACCGGCAGCATTGTCTGCGTCGGCAGCCATGGTTACGGCCTCGCCCTTTGCCTGTGCGATACAGTTGGCAGCAGCTTTCTTTACGGCATTGGATGTTACTGTGGCGCCGGACACAGCATCCACTTCAGCGCTCTGTGCCTCAAGGATTGCCTTTGAAAGCGGCTCCGGAGTTGCTGTTCCGATACCCTCGGTTTCTCCTGAAGCATCGATCTTTACATCGGTTATGCTGTTTTCGTCAAATGTCATTGTGACTGTGATATCACTTTCAAGACCCTTTTCAACTGCTGTATAAGTTCCGGGAATGTAAAGTCCTGCTTTTGCAGCCTCAGTTGCAGCTGCAGTGGTGGCAGCCTCGGTTGCTGCGGCAGTTGTTGCCTCAGGCGTGTTGGAACTGCAGCCAGTAAGTCCTCCTATAACAGCACCTGCTGTTAATGTTACGGCACCTGCTGCTGTGCCTCTCAAAAAATCTCTTCTGGAAATCAGTTTAGCCATTTTTCCTCCTTGCGGATCGTGAATACGCATCCAAGATATTGATAAGATAAAGTGAATAGATCAAGCCAAGACATTGGCATTAATTTAACAGTATTTTCTTATGAACGCCGTTGTTTGTATATTTCAATTGTGTTAATGTGTATTTAGTTTTACTTAATACCGGTTGACCTTTTTTGAAGGAAGAAGGGACATTGCTTATACAATTTAAGTAAATAACCTAATTGAAAAGGAAGGAAATAACAGAGCCGGTTAAGGCTTCAACTGAAAACAAAATATAAGGAGATGAGGATAGATTATGTACAGCACACATATACAGACATTTCTTGCGGTATGTGAAAGGGGTAGTTTTAATAAGGCAGCGACGGAACTATACATTACACCGAGTGCCGTGCTTCAGCAGATAAACACTTTGGAGAAAAGACTTGATGTGAGACTCTTGAAAAGAAACCGTGGTGGAGTTGAGCTGACTCCTGCCGGAGAATTCCTGAAAAAGGAGGCCAGGTCATGGGTTCATGCAGGGGATGCCATAATGGAAGAGGTTCGTGCCATAGCAGAAAGAGAGAATCACATTTCCATAGGCACTTCACTGTTGGAGAAAAGCCGCCTGCTTTATGAGCTTTGGATGCTGTACTCGGCTGTAAATGACAATGTGAAGATAAACATGGTCTCCATCGATACCGAGCACCGTATACCGGCCCAGACCGATCTCATTGAAAGCGTCAACAGCGGAGTTCCCTGGATGAAGGAATGGGATTTTATAAGAATATGTGACGTGCCATTTGGCTTTGCGGCGCCGGAACGACACTCTATTTCAAAAAAGGATATAGTCTCTCCGTCGGAGCTTTCCGGGGAAACGGTAATGTGCTTCAGGGTCGAAGGTGCCCCAACTATAGTGGAAATGTTTGATTGCATGAGGACTAATGGAATAAATCTCGACATTCATGATTATCCCAGCGAGGTTATCCTCTGGGGCGGAGGATTTAAGGGACAGCTCTTACTTGTGCCCATGTGCTGGAATGACATTCTTCCCGGCATGAAGGTGATACCATGCAAGTGGGACTATACCCTGCCCTACGGAATATTCTTCCGGAAGAATGCTTCTCATACGGTTCGCAAATTCCTGAATTTCGTCCGGAAAACCTACAATGAAGGCAATGAACAGGGGATAGTGCCGGTGTTGACTTACTGAGTTACCAGAGAATTCTGCCGGATTAGTAATTTTCAGTAATAAAAATGGCGAAAATCCTAGAGAATAAGCCATTCTTTTAGGATTTCCGCCATGTTTTCAATTCAGCAGATAACGGGAATCGAACCCGCCTCCTCGGCTTGGGAAGCCGATGTACTACCGATGTACTATATCTGCACTTGTTACACTCCCATAATTTTACTCTTATTTTCCCTCAAGTCAACTATCGCAAGGTGGTTGCATGACTTAATATAAAGTTCTATAAATTATTTTTTACTTTTTTTATATTCTCTCCGCTTCCGTCATTAATTTGTAAATGAAGTTCAAATTGATTTTATAAACCGATTTTGTTCTTTTGTGCTACAATACTCCTTGCAAATTATAATTAATAGAAGAGGTCTTTATGAGACAGATTAAAAAAATCGCAGCTTTGGCACTGGGCACAATGCTTGTATCCGGTGTTTGCAGTTTTGGGTCCCTTGCTGCCGCCACAGGAATTTCTGCAGTGGATTTCGGCAATTACAGTTCAGATGCGTCTGCCGCAGCAGGTACGATGCCGGGCACAGGCATCAGCACTCTCAGCACTCCGGGATTTTCCGTTGATGATGCCCTGGATCAGTTTTTCCAGAACTCTGTCATCGTCGGAAACTCTATCGGAAAAGGCTTTGGTCTTTACGCTTATGATCACAAAGAGGATCCTGTGCTTAAGAATTTCCAGGCACTTACTGCCAACGGTTTCTCCATTCAACGTGCTTTTGATGGTATCAGTACTACAAGCTACCACCCAATGTACATGGGACAGCAGCGCTACGTTTGGGATTCCATCCAGCTTATGGGTGCGAAGCACGTATACCTTTCTTTCGGAACAACCGAGGTTCAGGTTCCCACAGTTCTTGAGGATTATCAGAGGCTTATCAATCAGATCAAGGCTGTTAATCCTGATGTTGACATAACTGTGATCAGTGCCACCTACATTTACCCGGGCAAGTACCACGGTACCATGACAAGTGCCAATGTTAAAGCCTTCAACATAGCCATGGAGCAGATCTGCGCACAAAACGGCTGGGGCTTTATCAATGTTGCAGACCTCCTGGCAGACGCTAACGGAGATCTGAATCCGATTTACAGCTCTGACGAGTATATCCACCAGAACGACCTGGCCTATGACATTTGGACAAATTCGCTCAAGGAATATGCTCTTAAAAAGATGGGACTTGCATAATAAAAAATAAAGTACTATACCAAATATACCTGAAGGATTTTTACCGTACCTTCATGCGGTAGTGTAGGTTTCGACAATATGATACATTTATTGTAAATAAAAGAAATTATAAGAGGAGTAGAGAGTATGAAAAAGTTATTAAAGAAGGCAGCAATCATTGCACTTGCTTCATCTATGATCGTTTCATCCGGCATTATTTCAATGGCAGAAGAGACTGCCGCAGCTCAGGAAACTCAGGCTGCCACAGAGCTTTCCCAGGATCCGGTTGTTAATGCTCAGGAAGATCAGCGCGTGGTTGATTTTTACAAGGATTCCCTTATCATCGGTGATTCAGTGGCAGACGGTTTCAGGAGATATGCTATTGCGAGAAGTGCTAATCCGATCCTTGCAAACCTTAAGTTCATAACCATGCCGAGCTATAGCATGGATGAGGAGCTTAAGCCCATTGGAACAGAAGGCGTTAGACATTTATGGTATGGCGGAGCTCAGCATTATGCCTATGAGATGGTTGGTATAATGGGTGCAAAGCATGTTTATATTTCTCTTGGTCTTAATGATATTCAGGGTCGTCCAAGTGAGGTTTTCGAGAATTACAAAACCTACATCGGACAGATCAAGGCTGCAAATCCGGATGTAGACATTACTATCATAAGTACAACTTACATTTATTCAAGTCATCAGTCTTCAATTAAAGGCGTTAAGAGCTGGGCATTTGACAATGATACAGTACGTAAGCTTAATGCTTCCATGCAGGAATATGCCGCACAGAACGGATATGGCTACATAGATATCGCTAACCGCCTTGCAGATGCAAACGGAAATCTGAACCCTGTTTACTGTACAGACCAGAAAATCCATCAGAATGATGATGCTTATGCTATCTGGGTTCAGTGTCTCCGTGAGTATGCGGCAGCTCAGAACTATGTTCATGCCAATGATGCAGCTGCCTCTGCAGGTGAAACTGCCACAACCGAAACTACTGCAGCCGGTTCAGAAGGTGAAGTGATTCCTGTTGTTCCTGTTGTTCCGGTACAGGCGTGATGATACCGAAAGATTATTTAATGGTACAGAAAATGTAAGGGACGTGTGACGGCCCACGAGATTGAAAGAACAACCCCGCGGACATGTTCGCCCAGTATGCACAGGTGTGTGCATACTGATCGGACATGTCCGCGGGGTTGTTCTTTCAACTCCAAGGAGAAAATGCCATCAGAATGCGCTACGCGCAGGCATTTTCGTTTGATTTCGGCTTACGCCGAAACAGCCTCGCCGCCTGGTGGCATCAGCATTTCTCACGAAACGCTGATCAGGCAAGCCTAGCCACCCATCCCTTGCATTTTCTTCACGTTTTCTATTTATTAAAATCTGTTTTTCTTATCTGAAGGTTTTTGGCTGGAAGGTTTCTTCTTGCTGGTTTTTCTATTGGTAGTTGGTTTCGCAGAGGTGTTGACCTTTTCCGCAGTTTTCTTTATTCCGGAGTGTTGTTTCTTTACCGGCAGCGGTTTCTTTCTGACGGAATACCCAAAACTGCCCAGTTTCTCTCCGAGGGACATGTAGTCGCCGTGGGAGTAGGCTACGAGGCCTACCTGATCCATGTGGAAGGCGCCTTTTTCATCGATGAACTGTTCGTCTACACGAACGGCGACAACTTCTGCGAGGAACATGTCATGGCTTCCCAGAGGGAGCACTTGAGTCACCTTGCACTCGATGGAAACGGGGGCTTCTTTGATGGAGGGGGCGGAAACCATGGCAGACTCTTCTTCGTGGAGCCCCATTTCTTTCCACTTGTCGACGGTGGCAATGCTTCTGACGCCGCAATAATCAAGGGCTTTTACAAGTTTTTCGTCCGGGAGATTTATGACAAATTCACCGGATTCCCTTAGCATGGGGTAGCTGCCTCTGTTTTTTCGTACGGAAATATATGTCATGGGTGGATCGGAACATATGGTGCCGGTCCAGGCAACGGTCAGGATGTTTGTTCTGCCGGATCTGTCTTTAAGGCTTACCATTACGGCAGGAACAGGATATATGAAATTACCGGGTTTTTTAAATGTTATCTTACTCATAGGAATAATCTAAGTTTTGTACTCCTTATCGTCAAGTATATTTAAGAAAACTTGCTGCCGGCATCAGCTATAATAGAGTAGATTCTTTTTATCGTCAGCTTATATTGGGATTCTTAAGTGACGAAATATTAAAACGGAATGTGTTTAAGAGGGTTTTAACAAACCTTAATTATAAGAGAACCGGCTTTATCTGCATCTGTATATCAGATAATATTATGGTTCAGGAACATGCATTAATATGGGAGGAAATATGAGAAACAGAAAGCTTGCAGCGGCATTGATGTGTGCCGTTTTGGCCATAACACCGGTTTTGACAACATTTGCGGATACACCGGCTTCTTCGACGGAAACTTCGGAAAACGGTGTCATAGGTCCTACAGTGGGGGCACAAACCGGTGATTCTACAACGGGAACAACAGAAGAAACGTTTCCTCAGGGAATGACAGAGGAGGAAATCCTTCAGGAGCAGCAGAATAGAGCGTGGCTGGAAGAGCAGTTAAGGCTTCAGGCTGAGGCTATGCACGCTTTTGAAATAGGAAACTTTTTCAAGGATTCTGTTCTGGTGGGGGATTCCGTAGCACTGGGTTTCTCAAATTATGCTGTGAAAAACGGGGCATTTCCTATTTTTCAGAATCTCAAATTCCTTACCAGAGGAAGTTACTCTGTTCACAATGCATTTTCGGCTATTACGAGTAAGTCCTGTCATCCCATATATCAGGGGCAGCAGAAATATGCCTGGGATTCTCTGAAGCTTATGGGAGCAAAACACATTTATACATTTTTCGGGCTGAACGATCTTTATGCCGGCGTTGACAATACCGTTGCAACGTATCTTCAGTTTATAGCAAAAGTTCAGTCAGAGATCCCGGGAATAGAGATCACCATCATCAGCACAACGCCGATGTACAGGGGCTCTGAAAAGAAGAATCTGAACAATGCAAACATCCGGGCGCTTAATGCACAGATGGCAGCATTGGCGGCGGAAAACGGCTGGGGTTATGTGGATATTGCGTCAAGGCTTTGCGACAGTGACGGATGTCTTTCAAAGGTTTACTGCAGCGACAGTTATGTGCATGAGACCAATGCCGCATATCAGGTATGGCAGGCTGCACTTGAGGAATATGCTGAGGCACATCTTAACGATGTACAGCCTGAATCGGAAGATGATCAGGAACAGACCACGGAAACACAGTAAATTTTGCTTTGTTTAGGAAAAACGAAAATTTCATCTTTACGTTGTTAAAATTGAAATTAGTCTTTATAATGGTGCAAGGATTTTATAATCCTTGCATTAATTATGTATAGAGTTCAAAGGGGAGAAACAATATGAGAAAGACTATAGTAGCAACAACACTCGCGGTAATCACAGCATCAGCACTTATGCTTAACGGATGCGGCAAGAAGGCAGAAGCAGAGGCTGTTACAACAGCAGCAGTAGAGACAACCGCAGTCGCTGAGGAAACAACAGCTGAGGAGACCACAACAGCAGCAGAGGAAACAACAGCTGCGGCAGAGGAGACTACAGCAGCCGCAGAAGAAACAACAGCTGCAGCAGAAGAGTCATCAGAGTCAGAGGAAGAGTCAACAGAGGAGTCTTCTAAAGAGGAAGAAACCACTGAGGAAACAACAAAAGAAGAGACAACTACAGCGGAAGAAACAACAGTAGAGGAGACAACTGTAGAAGAGACAACAGCCGAGGAGACCAAGGCTCAGTCATCAGGTGCAGATCCAAGCGCTATTTACAGCCAGGTTACAGGTCTTCTTCCCGGTATGATCAATGTTGATGCAAACTATATCGCAAACTATTACGGAATCGATGCATCACAGCTTGAGGGTTACGTTTTCGCTATGGCTGAGGATGTAACACATGCAGACACAGTTGCCATCCTTAAGGCAAAGGATGCTTCAAGCGTGGCAGCACTTGCAGGTCAGCTCAGTGCAGTTCAGCAGCAGAAGGCACAGGAGCTTCAGGATTACATGCCTGACCAGTATCAGATCGTTGCAGCAAGCTCAGTTAAGACTGCCGGTAACTATGTTTACCTTGTAATGTCTCCAAATGCTGCAGCTATCGAGCAGACCATCGCTTCAAACATCGGCTGATCGTAACATCTCAATAGAAGATAATTTTTGAAGAGTCGGAGGGCATCCATTAAAAACGTGGAGCCCTCCGGCTTTGATTTTATCCACCGGGTATCCGCGGGGACGGTTCTCGCCGGCGGATACCCGGTGGATTTCATAAGGATTCACTCTTATTTTATGAACTGTTATTTACATTTATCAAAAGTGTTTGCCACCTTCGGAGTTTGATTGTAAGATAGGGACGTTGTGTATTTATAAAAGTTTTATTAATTGGAGCATTAAAGTATGGTTTTCAGCAGTATTCCATTTTTGTTCTTTTTCCTTCCGTTGTGCCTGATCCTATATTATCTGGTGCCGTTCAAGGTGAAGAATTATATCCTTCTTGTCTTTTCACTGGTGTTTTATGCCTGGGGGGAGCCCATATATATTCTCCTCATGCTGTTCGAGACTCTTTCGGACTATACACTGGGACGGATTATGGACAAGGCTGCAGACGGATCGATCCGCAGGAAAATGTGCCTTGCACTGTCCGTCATCATCGATCTTTCGGTGCTGGGATTCTTCAAGTATACAGACTTCCTTATAGAGTCCGTTAATGCTTTCGCCGGGACAGCATTCACACCCCTGGGCCTTGGTCTTCCTATAGGAATAAGCTTTTTTACCTTCCAGACCATGAGTTACACCATCGATCTTTATAAGAAGGAAGTGGCGGTTGAGAAGAACTATTTCTATTATCTGACTTATGTTTCCATGTTCCCTCAGCTGATCGCGGGACCTATAGTCAGATTTTCAACGGTTAACGAAGAGCTCCATGAGCGTAAGATCGATTTTGAAGGTTTTATCCAGGGCGGACTCAGATTCCTGCAGGGTCTTTTCAAAAAGGTTCTTCTGGCCAATACCATCGGATCGCTTTGGGAAGTTATAAAGGCGGCAGCATTTGCCTCAACAGGAGAGCTTAGCGTTTTGAGTTCCTGGCTTGGAGCCATGTGCTTTACCCTCCAGCTTTACTTTGATTTCAGCGCCTACAGTGATATGGCCATCGGTATGGGAAGGATGCTTGGCTTCCATTATCTTGAGAACTTCAATTACCCGCTGAGTGCAGTCTCAGTAACGGATTTCTGGAGACGCTGGCACATTTCCCTCAGCACCTGGTTCCGTGATTATGTATACATTCCGCTGGGAGGCAACCGTCACGGAGAGCTTAAGCAGCTTAGAAATATGTTTGTGGTATGGTTCCTGACAGGTCTCTGGCACGGTGCGGCATGGAACTTCATCCTCTGGGGACTTTTCTACGGAGTGCTTCTGGCCCTTGAGAAGAATATATGGGGCAAGGCTCTCGGGAAGCTGCCGGGAGTTTTACAGCATCTGTATGCCATGTTCATATATGTAACGGGATTTGTTATTTTCGTGTTTGATGATATGGGACAGCTGGGACATTATCTCAAAATCATGTTCGGAATGTCCGGAGCCCCTGTGGTTAATGCTGATATCCTGTGGTATCTCAGAAACAATTTTCTCATTCTCATACTGGGATGCATCATTTCCTTCCCGGTATACCCGTGGTTAAGAGGAAAGCTCAGAAGCGCTGCAAAGGGCAATGGCGGGCTTTCGGAGATGATCACCAGGGAGACATTTATCACTATCCTAAGGTCTTCTTTCTATATCATCCTGTTCTTCCTGACAACAGCGTATCTGGTAAACGATACCTACAATCCGTTCCTTTATTTCCGTTTTTGATGAGGAATGGTTTAATATCAATGAACCGCTTATCAATAGTGGTTCGCCAAAACCTATGGCTGATGCAATGATTTTCAAAGGAAATTTTTATTTCTCCAACCCATAAGATCATTCAAGGCATCGGCGTTTGATAATTGGAGTTTTATGATGCAAAACAAATCGAATAAAAATGAAGATTTACTTCTCTGGGGTGTCCGGAATGTGGGTAATGTCATCACCGTGATGACCGTCACTCTGGCTATACTGGTTTTCGGAGTCTGGTTTCTGGCTTCTCCGAAGCAGGAATTCAGCGAGAGCGAGAACCGTCAGCTGGCATTGTGGCCCACCTATACATTTCAGTCTCTGAAGGATGGCTCCTACATGAGCAGCATTCAGAAGTACCTGTCAGACCACTTTCCTGCCCGTGACCAATTCATGACCCTGAAGACCAAGGCCGAGATTATGATGGGAAAGCAGGAGATCAACAATATCTATATCGCTAAGGACGGCTATCTCATCGAAGCCTATGATGAGCCGAAGCAGAATGAAAAGATCATCACCCAGTACGGAAAGCTTTATCAGGACATAACCACTGATGCGAAAAACAACATTAAGCTGATGCTGGTGCCTACGGCGGTGACTGTTTATAATGACAAGCTTCCTGCTTCTGCACCCGACAGGGGAGTGCTTAAGCAGCTTGAGACTATGAATAAGATTTATGAGGCGCGTCCTGAGATGAAGCGCATCGACTGCTATCAGGGGCTTCTTGAGGCCGCTCAGGCTGAAAAGACAGCTTCGGAATTCACGCCGCTTTACTATCACACGGATCATCACTGGACCACCTACGGTGCCTATGTGGCGTACAGAGAGTATTGCAAGGCCGAAGGCATTGAGCCGCTTCCGGAAGAGGCATTCACAAAAACCGTTGTCACAGACAGCTTCAGGGGTACGGTTTACTCAAAGCTTAACGACACCACAGTACCCGGGGAGGAGATAACCATCTATGAGAATCCGGACAATGCTTTGACCGTGGACTACACCGACTCGCATGAGGTTACCGATACCCTTTACAACAGGGATTATCTGGAGAAAAAGGATAAGTACTCCATGTTCCTTAATAACCTTCATCCTCTTATAGAGATCACCAACGAGACTGCGGATTCCGACAAGGTCATGGTTCTCGTTAAGGACAGCTACGCAAATTCCATTGTGCCGTTCCTTGTAAATCACTATAAGAAGATATATGTTTTTGATACCCGTTACTACCGTTTCGGTCCGGCGTCCTTCATCAACGAACATCCGGATGTTACGGATGTGCTGGTGCTTTACAATATGAACACTATTGATACGGACCTCGGAATCGGGGGAATCTTCTGAGGAAACATCGGTTTAATCGTGACAGTTCAGCCGGTAGACTACGGGGACGGGGTTGGTGGTTCATTTTAGAAAAATGAACCACCAACCCCGTCCCCATGGTCTACCGGCTGAGCTGTTGTTTTTATACATCAAATATTATTCTCCTATTATGATTTTTTATACTACAAAAAATAGATTGTATGTTAGAATAATTCCAGTATAATGATGTTGATAAATCGATATAACAAATTTGATGATAAAGAAGTAATAAAAATGGCAGGTAATTATAATAATCAAAGATATTCAGATAATCATGCAAGGGGCGGAAGCGGTGTACGTAGCCGAAACGCTTCATATAATTCCCGGGGAGTCCGTTCGGGGTCTCAGGGAAGCGGGCGGCACTCTTCAGGTGGAGGCTCCGGCAGGAACCGTGTTATAACCAATGCTGAGAAAGAGGCAATGCGGGAAAAAAGGCTTAAAAAGATACGTCAGAAAAAGGCACGTCAGAGGGCTTATACCTACAGGGTTATTTTCCTGAGCGTTTGTGCTCTTTTTGTATTTGGCCTCTGGAAGGGCGTTACCGGCATTACCGGCTATATAGAAAACAGCCGTCAGGAAAAAATCGATGCCATGCAGAACATCGAGATCAACAAGGGTAATGACGCCATCGATGTGGCTGAGTCGGTGATTGCGGTTACAGAAGCAAGCACAGAAGCCACAGTTGAGACCACTGAGGCCTACGACCCCACCAAGGTGTTCTCAAACGGACGTTATGTGGATACCACAAAGCCTATGGTGGCTCTCACCTGGGATGACGGTCCTAATGGAAGTACCGGTGAAGCTATCATGGATGTTCTCGAAAAATACAATGGTCGCGGTACCTTCTTCGTTGTAGGAAACCGTGTTGACGAGTTCGCCTCCGAGATTCAGAGAATGGCCGCGAACGGTCATGAGATTGCGAACCACAGCTGGGATCACGACACAAAGCTTTCAAAGAATTCCTCTGACTATATCGTGCAGGAATTTGCAAAGACCAATGCAAAGGTACAGGAGGTTGCCGGCGTAACACCGGTACTTGCACGTCTTCCGGGCGGAATCATTTCCGATACGGTGAAAAGCAGCATTACGATGCCTCTTATCTTCTGGTCTGTAGATACTCTGGACTGGAAACACAAGGATGCGGATAAAGTTGTCGAATCTATAAAATCTGAGATTTCGGATGGCGGTATCGTTCTCATGCATGAGCTTTATAAATCCACTCAGGCAGCCTGTGAAGAGATTATCCCATGGCTGGCACAGCAGGGTTATCAGCTTGTTACGGTTTCAGAGCTTATACAGTTCAGAAATGCTGAAGTTGTGGGCGGAAACGGAAAGCAGTACAGCAGCTTCCCTCCTACGGAAACAGTAGCGGAAACCACTGTGTCAGAAACCGCGGCAGCTTCATCGGATAACACAGCGGCTTCATCAGAAACTCAGGCGACAGCCTCTTCCAAGGAAGAAAAATCAGATGGAACATCCTCTGAAAAGTCTTCTTCAAACAGCGAGGATTCAACCCAGAGCAGCAAGAGTAAGAGTAAAAGCGAGGACAATGACAATCACAGTACGCAGGTTATTCCCGGAGCAGATGATGCTCAGGATAATGTTTCCGAAGGCCCGGCTTCCCAGGATAACAGTGAGGTGATCGAAGCCCCTGCGGAAGCAGCTGATGATGGTGATGTCTATGTTCCTACAGAAGCCCAGGCAGCTCAGGCAGTTTCAGAAACCGCCTGGTGGATGGCAGGCCCGGCAGATCAGGCTTCACCCGGAGGGGATGCTCAGGCTGATGCCATTCAGGCAATGGATGCACCGGGTTAAAAAACCTATACATCGTGAATATAATATGATACATTTGCCTCGTTCTTTGGCAGCGTCGGTTTAAACATATCCCCCTCGACGGGAAACCGATTCAGATCTTCGATTCTTCATTGAATGGAAGATTTTCCAAAGGACGAGGCATTTTTTGCTATTTATACATTTGCTGCTAAGGAATATCCTGAATGATATTCGTCTGACAGATATTCAGGTTCAAAAACAGTATTGAGAAGGAGACATTGGAATGAAATTTTCAGAGATGCCTTATGAGCGCATAGATTTCAAGAAACTTACTAAGGATTTCAAGGAACTTGAGGATAGATTTGAAAAAGCGGAAAGCGGTGAAGAGCAGTTCAGAATCCATCAGGAATTTTATCTCATATACAATCATGTGATGACGGAATCACAGATTGCCATGATCCGCTCGGATATCGATATGTCCGACGAAAAGCTTCTGGAGGAGCAGGAATACTTTGATGAGAACATGCCCATTTTCCAGAACCTGGTGGTCTCATATCGAAAGAAGCTTTTTAACTCCCCCTTTAGGCCATATCTTGAGGAGAAGATCGGAAAGGTGGCGTTCAAAAACATTGAACTCGCCATGAAGGCGGTTGATGACAAGCTCATTCCTCTCATGCAGGAGGAAAACAAGCTTCAGACCGAATACAACAAGCTTCTTGCAAGTGCAAGAATTGACTGGAATGGAGAAGAGCTGAATCTGAGCCTCATGAGCCCGTATCTCAACAATAAGGACAGGAGCATAAGAAAGGAAGCCTGGGAAAAGTTCAGTGCCTTCTTTTCGGTTCACCAGGAAGAGCTGGATGACTTTTATGATAAGCTGGTGAAGAACAGAACAAAGCAGGGCGAGCTTATGGGGCATGAGGATTATCTTCCGTTAGGTTACGCCCGAATGAACAGAAACAGTTTTGGGCGTTCAGACATTCAGGAGTTCCGGAAGCAGGTAAAGAGAGATTTTGTTCCCTTTGCGGAAAAGCTTCATGATCTGAGAAGACGTCAGCTGGGACTTAACAAGCTTAGCTACATTGATGAAGGTGTTTACTTTACAAATGGCAACCCTGCACCGGTGGGAACTCCGGAACAGATACTTGCGGCAGGTCAAAAGATGTACAATGATCTTTCTCCTGAGACCGGACGATTCATTAACTTCATGTGCGATTCAGAGCTTTTCGATGTTCTGGGAAGAAAGAATAAAAAGACCGGGGGCTATATGACCATGCTTCATGACTACCGGGCGCCTTTTGTATTTGCAAACTTCAACGGAACCTCAGGGGATGCGGATGTCATAACCCATGAGTGCGGACACGCCTTCCAGGGATACATTACCGCTGATGATCCCATCATTGAGCACAATGACATTACCATGGAAATTGCCGAGACGCACTCAATGTCCATGGAATTTTTCACCGAACCCTGGATGCCGCTTATCTTCGGAAACCGTTCCGATGACTATATAAAGATGCATTTCATGGATGCTGTTATGTTCATTCCTTACGGAACCATGGTAGACGAATTCCAGGATATCATTTACAAAGATCCGGGGCTTTCACCGAAGGCCAGAAACGAGGTCTGGAGAGAGCTGGAGCGTCAGTATAAGCCGCACCTTGATTACACGGGTAATGCCTACTACGAGCACGGAGGCTACTGGCAGCGTCAGCATCACATCTATGACAGCCCGCTCTACTACATTGACTACTGCATTGCCGGTGCCAATGCCCTCCAGTACAAGGTCCGTATGGACAGGGATTACCGCGAGGCCTGGGAAAGCTATCTTAAGCTTTGCAAGCTCTCAGCTTCGGATTTCTACAATGAATTAATGAAAAAAGCCGGCCTCGATAACGTCTTCGAAGACGGGTGCCTGAAATATATCGTTAAGAAGCTGGATGAGAGATTTTGAGTTTAACGGTATTAGAAAAAATAAGATTAAATCAGTCCAAACAAGACTCTGCGAAAATGAGCAGGGTCTTTTTTAATTCGCGATATAGTCTGAATTCAGACAATATGAATTATTCTAATGCTGTGATATGATTTCCGGGTCTAAAGAAACACGGTTAACAGAAAAGCGATTTATAGCAATATTACCCCAAGCATGATACAATATCCTTTACTAATGAGGATTCCTGACGGGTATACAGAGGGAGTCCTTTAGGGCTTTCTCTATTTAATAATTTATGGAGAAAGAATATGAAAGAAATATTTAGATGCGACATGAACGGAGTACCATATTTGTTTCCGAGTCTTAAGCTGGAAAATGCAGAGATAGCAAAAGTTTGTCATGAAATTAGTACGAACTATGGAAAATATAAAGGTAAAGAGTTTATTATGCATAGAACGAAAGACTTAGACAGGAATTGCTGTATCTATTTCGTGGAAAACCGAGGATACGGAGACTACAATATTGTTGGAAAATATTATGATTAAAAGGAGTTTGGCATATGAAAGAACTAATAAAGCTGTTAAGTAACATATCAGACGCATATGATGACTTCATTTTCGGTACAATAAATTATGCTAAGAAAGATCCTTCTCACATAGAAATTCTAAAGGATTATATGAGTGGTAAAAGTGATTTAACTTCCAGCGATGTAATTGCTTTTATTATGAAACAACCGGATTTTCATAATTACAGCGCCACTAAAAAAATGCAGAGTGCCGGCTAAAGGATAACTAAAATGCTCTCAACTTCGGTTGGGAGTATTTTTCTGATATTAAACATTAAAAGAGAGAAATATATGCGTTTAGACAAGTATCTTGCCGATATGGGTGTCGGCAGCAGAAGTGATATAAAAAAGGCAATAAGAAAGTGCAAAGTCATTGTGGACGGAGAGGTGATTCGCGAATCGGGCTTCGAAGTCCCGGAGGGAGCGGTCATTACTTTTTTTGATGAAGAAATAAGGTATGAAAAATACCAATATTATATGCTGAATAAGCCTGCCGGAGTTATCTCGGCAAGCGAGGACAAACGTCAGACCACAGTGGTGGGCCTGATCCGGGATGATGAGTTCGGAGGTCAGGCGCGGAAGGATATTTTCCCGGTAGGACGTCTCGACAAGGATACAGAGGGGCTCCTGATCATCACAAATGACGGGCAGCTTGCACATAGACTTCTGGCACCTAAGCACCACATAGATAAGGTTTACTATGCGGTGGTTTCGGGAGAGGTTAGTGAAGAGGATGGCAGGATGTTCAAAAAAGGCATCCGCTTCGACGAGCATCTGACGGCAATGCCTGCGGGACTTGAGATCCTTAGTACCAGAAAGACAGTAAAGGAGCTTGCAGATAAGCTTCAGCTCACTGTGGATCCGGAAAGGTTCGAGAGAGTGCGTTTGTCCGGAGCTGATTTTAAAGGCGCAGAGGAAGCTGCCGATGTCAATGCAGAAACATTGTGCTCTGAAATCAAGGTGACGATTCAGGAAGGCAAGTTCCATCAGATTAAGAAAATGATCAGAGCCCTTCCGGGAGGAAAGGATGTGCTCTACCTCAAGAGGATGTCCATGGGAAGCATTGAACTTGACGAAAGTCTGGCACCCGGAGAGTACAGGAGCCTGACGGAAGAGGAGATACAGATACTGAAAAATGACTGTTCCGGTGAGCTTTGAAGCTTGAAGGGCGAAATGTCATTATCTTTGGATGATGAAAGAGTATGGCGCTTGTAGGTTTCAGGAGGAAACTATGAAGGAATCCTTTCTGATTCTTTTGATCTGCTAAAAAACCGTGGGATTTCCACGATTAAATATGTGGACAGGATCGGCAAGTGCCAAAAATGGATAAATACGGAATGGAGAATAAATGGACAAGAAGTCAGTAAGTGAGATTAAGTCAAAGTGTTTCAATAAAAATGATTGCCGCATAGACCGTATGCGGGCATGCTATGTCAACGAAGAGAAGGAAAAGATTTCCGCCTTCCATGACATGTTTCTTCAGCTGGAGGAGGCCGAAAGATCTAAATATTGCGAGATCTTCAAGCGTTCCATGTCCGGCAAGTTCGGCCGCAATCTTTTTAACGTGGAGTTCCCTGCGGCAGAGGAGATGCCCGGGGGACACCAGGAATTTCTGTATCGCCTCAAGCAGTCAGAGCTTAAGGATGATGCTCTTGTGGAGGAATTTTTTGACAAGATCATCGGGACCTACAGTTATCCCGGAAAGTACCTTATCATACTGAGCCACGGAGTTTACGACATCCCCCTGAAGCTGAAGGACCAGACAATTCTTGAAGACGCAAGTGAGTATGTGTACAGCTTTATCCTGTGTTCCATCTGTCCGGTGGAGCTTCTGAGAGAGGGACTTTGCTACGATGCCGCGGCTCAAACCTTTATGAGCCGCACCAATGACTGGGGCGTGAAGAATCCGGAGTCAGCATTCCTGTTCCCGGCTTTCAATTTCCGGAACATGGACATTCACAATTCACTCTATTATACGAGACATCCTGAGGAAAGACATGAGGAGATAGTGCTGGATATTCTGGGAACCGAGCTCAGCAGAACAGAGAAAGACCAGCAACATGTATTCAGGGAGATTATTGAGACAACTCTTTCCGGAGACTGCACTTTTGAGACAGTAAGGAGCATTTCCGAAGAGGTCAACGAGATGATCCGTGAGAATCAGAACGATAAGGATTCTGACGATCATGTAGAGCTTGGAAAAGGCGAGATTAAGAGACTTCTTGCCTCCAACGGCGCAAGCGAGGAACAGCTTCACCAGTTTGAGAGAATCTACGAGGAAGCTGTGGGGGACGATAATTCACCACTGGTTGCTGAGAACATTCAGGATCAGAAACACTTAGTGGTGAAGTCACTTACCATGAAACTTGATATAAAGTCCGAGAGTGCCGATCTTGTAGAGACCCGTGTCATCGACGGAAGAGAGTATCTGCTGATTCCCATCGCTGATGACATCGAAGTTAACGGAATAAAGATACGTCAGAACCTGAAGCCGGTGAAGGTGGCAGAAGAGTAAAAGATGAAGGCGGCGGAAAAGCACACATTTAAAGTGGATTTAAGTCGTCTCTATGACCTATATCTCTAAAACCGGATTATGAGTCAAGGACAGGTCCGATTTCCGATGACCTATATTTGAAAAATAGGATTGTGAGTCAATTGAAAATCTGATCACCCATGACTCATATTTGAAAATAAAGGAATATGAGTCAAGGAAGAGACTGATCAAGCATGACTCAAATCTGAAAATAAAGGAATATGAGTCAAGGAAGAGACTGATCAAGCATGACTCATATTTGAAAATAAAGGAATATGAGTCAAGGAAGAGACTGATCAAGCATGACTCATATCTGAAAATAACAGATTATGGGTCAAACAAGAGACAGATTTATTATGACTCAAATAGTAATCATGGAAAATAATATGGCCTTTCGGGTGAGAAAATCTAACTTGGCTAAGGCTGGTTCATGGGCCATCTGAACTGCTGCAATCCAACTGCTGAATGTCGGTTCTAAAGTCAACTGCTGAATGTCGGTTCTAAATCCAAATGCTGAATGTTGGTTCTAAAGTCAGCTACTGAATGTTAGTTCTAAAGTCAACTGCTGAATGTCGCTTCTGAAGTCAGCTGATGATTTATAATTCTTTTATAGCTTTTATGATGGTTCCGCCGCCGACAACTATGTCACCATCGTAGAGAACTACCGCCTGACCTATAGCAACGGCACGCTCCGGTTCATCGAAAACTATACGGGCCTGACCGGTGAGATTTCCCTGCTCATCTCTAAGAGCTTCGGCAGTTGCAGGAGTTTCCTTCGCTTTGTAGCGGGTTTTAACTGTAACTCTGACAGGCTCCTCCGGCGCATCGAAAGGAATCCAGTTAAAGTTATCTGCAATGAGCGCCTTTGAGTAAAGCTCAGGTCCTGTTGTAAGGATGACATCATTGTTTGCCATATCCTTTTCACAAACATACATAGGCTGCTTAAGAGCCAGCCCAAGACCCTTCCGCTGACCGATGGTGTAACGGATGATACCCTTATGCTGCCCGAGAACGTTGCCCTCAGTGTCAGTGAAGTTTCCGGGAGCATAAGACTTATGAGTATAGCGCTCGATGAAATCAACATATTTCCCATCCGGTACAAAGCAGATATCCTGGGAGTCATGCTTGTGGGCATTTATGAAATCAAGCTTTTCAGCCTCTTCACGAACCTCATCCTTTGAAGCAAAATCCCCTAACGGAAATCTTGTATGTTCAAGCTGTTCCTGACTCATAAAATAAAGAACATAGCTCTGATCCTTTGAAACATTCAAAGCCTTTTTCAAAAGCCAGCGACCTGTATCCGGATCCTGCTCTATTCTTGCATAATGCCCCGTCACTATGATATCACAGCCAAGTGAAACAGCACTGTCAAACAGCTTTTTATGTTTCATGTATTTGTTGCATTCGATACATGGATTTGGTGTTCCGCCTTCTTCATAGGTCCTGACAAAGCGCCTTACAACCTCTCGGTCAAAATCCTCCGTAAAATCAAAAACATAAAAAGGCATGCCCAGACTTTCGGCAACCTTCCTCGCATCTTCAACACTGTCCGGTGTGCTGCACGTATTTAATGAATCATCGCTGTACAGCTTCATGGTAGCCCCGATGCATTCGTACCCCGCGTCCTTCATCAACGCCGCCGAAACCGAACTATCCACCCCGCCACTCATGGCGATTAAAGCTTTCTTCTTTGACATATATTTACTTCCTCTTCCGTGGTTATACAAATTAATTTACGTGACTATAACACTATGATTCCGCTTAATCAAGAATAATGGAATTCTGTCGTAACGTAAGAAAATGGAAGGGATGGGTGGCATGGTTAGAAAAGTGAAGAAAATGCAGGGGATGGGTGACAAGGCTTGCGAGTTGAAAGAACAGCCCGGGCGTCATGTCCGTAGCCGACACACGTAAGTGTGATCGGATACGGACATGACGCCCGGGCTGTCCTTTCAATCTCGTGGGCCGTCGCCCGTCCCCTGCATTTTCTGTACCATTTCAATCTCGTGGGTTGTCACCCATCCCTTCCATTTTCCGGCCGGTTATCCACTCCACCCGTCTTAATCAAAAATAAATTTGTATATCCCCCCCTCTTGTGTTAAAATTTGAAAAGTATGTATACATGTCGGGTGAACTACGCCCAAAATCAGGGGCTCATTACCGAACCTGATAGTAAAAGGAGAATTTATGAAGGGAATTATACTTGCCGGAGGATCCGGTACAAGATTATATCCACTTACACGAGTAACCTCCAAACAGTTACTTCCGATCTATGACAAGCCGATGATCTACTATCCCCTCAGCGTTCTTATGAATGCCGGGATCCGCGACATCCTGATTATCTCAACACCGGTCGATACACCGAGATTTGAGGAACTCCTCGGTGACGGAAGTCAGTTTGGCATCAATTTACAATATAAAGTACAGCCGTCACCGGACGGACTTGCCCAGGCATTTATCATTGGCGCAGATTTCATAGGAGATGATTCTGTAGCCATGATCCTTGGTGACAATATCTTTTCCGGACACGGATTCAAGAGACTTCTCAGAAGTGCAGCCGCAAAAGAAAAGGGTGCAACAGTATTCGGATACTATGTTGATGATCCCGAGAGATTCGGTATCGTTGAATTTGACAGAACAGGAAAGGCAATCTCTATTGAAGAGAAGCCAGAGCATCCTAAGTCAAATTACTGTGTGACAGGACTCTACTTCTATGACAACAAGGTTGTTGACTATGCTAAGAATCTTAAGCCTTCAGCAAGAGGTGAGCTTGAGATCACTGACCTTAACCGTATTTACCTTGAGGACGGCGAGCTGGATGTGACGCTTCTTGGGCAGGGTTTCACCTGGCTTGATACCGGAACCCATGAGTCACTGGTGGATGCCACAAACTTTGTCCGTACCATTGAGACCCATGAGCATCGTAAAATCGCCTGCCTTGAGGAAATTGCCTATCATAACGGCTGGATCAGCCTTGAGAAGGTACAGGAAGCTTATGAGATGTATAAGAAGAACGAGTACGGCCGTTACCTTAAGGATGTTCTCGAAGGCAAGTATGTTGATAAGCTTAAGGAAATTTCAAAATAAATATATGGTTCTTTGATAATGATCTGCCGGTCTTATTGCCATTCATGAATCGTAAAATGGCGGATATAATTCAGATGAGCTTTTTAAAGTTGCAAAAGTAATACGAGAGGAACAAAAAAATGAAATATATAGTAACAGGCGGTGCCGGCTTTATCGGCGGCAACTTCATGCATTTTGCTGTTAATACTTATCCCGAGGATCAGTGGATCTGCCTTGATGCACTTACCTACGCAGGAAATCTTGAGACACTTGCACCACTTGAGGGCAAGCCAAACTACAAGTTTGTAAAGGGCGATATCGCAGACAGAGAGTTCATCTTCAAGCTCTTTGAAGAGGAGAAGCCTGATGTGATCATTAACTTCGCAGCAGAGTCTCACGTTGACCGTTCGGTAACAGATCCCGGAATCTTCCTTCAGACAAATGTCGGCGGAACAGTTACACTTCTTGATGCATGTAAGGAGTATGGCATCAAGCGTTATCACCAGGTATCAACCGATGAGGTTTACGGTGACCTTCCTCTTGACAGACCTGACCTCTTCTTCACAGAGGACAACAAGATCAAGGCATCTTCACCATATTCAGCATCAAAGGCATCAGCAGATCTTTTCGTAATGGCATACCACAGAACCTACGGTATCCCTACAACCATTTCAAGATGCTCAAACAACTACGGACCATATCACTTCCCTGAGAAGCTTATCCCGCTGGTTATCTCAAGAGCACTTAACGATGAGAAGATCCCTGTATACGGAAACGGTGCCAATGTCCGCGACTGGCTGTATGTGACAGACCACTGCAAGGCCATCGACCTTATCGTTCGTAACGGCAAGGTAGGCGAGGTTTACAACATCGGCGGACACAACGAGAGAACAAACCTTGAAGTAGTAAAGACCATCCTCAAGGCTCTCGGAAAACCTGAGTCACTTATCGAGTACGTTAAGGACAGACCGGGACACGACCAGAGATATGCTATGGATCCTACAAAAATGGAGACAGAGCTTGGATGGAAGCCTGAGTACACCTTCGATACAGGAATCCCTGTAACCATTGACTGGTATCTCAACAACAAGGAGTGGTGGGAGCACATCATCTCCGGTGAGTATCAGAGCTATTTTGATAAGATGTATGTTGAAGGCAAGGGACTCAGTGATAAGTGATGGTGCAGGTACGGATCGGGAAACGATTCGATGTTAATGCCTGACCACTTACATCGTGAAATAATAGAAAGTGAGTACAAAAACGTGAAAGTATTTGTTACCGGTGTCGGCGGACAGCTCGGACACGATGTCATGAACGAGCTTGCCAAAAGAGGACATGAGGGAATTGGTTCAGACATAGCACCTGTTTACAGCGGTATTCAGGACGGAAGTGAGGTTACAAAGCTTCCCTATGTTTCCATGGACATCACAAACCGTGAGCAGGTGGATAAGGTTATATCAGAGATCAATCCGGATGTTATAGTACATTGCGCTGCATGGACAGCAGTGGATCTCGCAGAGGATGAAGACAAGAAGGCAAAGGTTAAGGCCATCAATGTTGACGGTGTTCAGAACATCGCGGATGTGGCAAAGAAGCTTGATGCCAAAATGATCTATATTTCCACTGACTACGTATTTAACGGTCAGGGCACAGAGCCCTGGAAGCCGGACTGCAAGGATTATGCTCCACTTAATTACTATGGTGAGACAAAGCTTGGAGGCGAGCTTGCGGTTTCAAAAACCCTTGAAAAGTACTTTATTGTACGTATAGCATGGGTGTTCGGACTTAACGGAAAGAACTTCATCAAGACCATGCTTAATGTAGGAAAGACCCACGATACGGTTCGTGTGGTTAATGATCAGATCGGTACACCTACCTATACCCTGGATCTTTCAGTACTTCTTGTGGACATGCTTGAGACAGAAAAGTACGGATATTATCATGCTACAAACGAAGGCGGATATATCAGCTGGTATGATTTCACAAAGGAAATCTATAAGCAGGCAGGTCTTGCTACAGAGGTTATTCCTGTTACCACTGAGGAGTACGGTCTCAGTAAGGCAGCCCGTCCGTTTAATTCAAGACTGGATAAGTCAAAACTTGTTGAGAATGGATTTAAGCCGCTCCCAACATGGCAGGATGCATTATCAAGATATCTTGAAGCATTAAAAGATATAGAGATATGAGGATAACGGGACTGCCTTTATGGCAGTCCTTTTCTGCATTACAGAGGCACATAGTAAATATGTTGAACGGTGCCTGTATACTGTCAGAAAAAGTTCACCTGGCGGAAATTTAATATATTCAGAACTAACGCCGACTTTTATTCAGAAGGAGGATTTCTTCCTGTCGGAGTATAGAAATTAAAGGAGCTTTATATAATGGGAAAATATTTTGGAACAGACGGTTACAGAGGTGAGGCTAATGTCAATCTTACAGCGGACAGTGCATTCCGCGTAGGTAAGTTCCTTGGCTGGTACTATGGAAAAGACAAGAAGGGCGGTGAAAAATGCCGTATCGTTATCGGAAAGGATACCCGTCGTTCAAGTTACATGTTCGAGTATGCCATTGCTGCAGGTATAACAGCAACCGGAGCCGATGCTTATCTTCTTCATGTAACAACTACACCATCTGTTGCTTATGTGGCACGTTCCGAGGATTTTGACTGTGCGGTTATGATCTCAGCTTCACATAATCCTTATTATGACAACGGTTTAAAGGTTATAAACGGAAACGGAGAGAAGCTTGGAGAGGATGTTATCGCTGAGATAGAAGCTTATCTTGACGGTGAAACTCCTGAGGTACCTCTGGCAACAAAGGATAAGATCGGCCGCACAGTAGACTTTGCGGCAGGAAGAAACCGTTATATAGGATATCTCATTTCACTTGCAACAAAGAGTTTCAAGGATAAGAAGGTTGCCCTCGACTGCTCAAACGGTTCCGCTTCTTCCATTGCAAAGTCCGTTTTCGATGCTCTCGGAGCAGATACCTTCGTCATCCATAACGAGCCAAACGGAACCAACATTAACGATAACTGCGGTTCAACACACATTGAGTCTCTTCAGAAGTTTGTTGTGGAAAAAGGCTGTGATGTGGGATTTGCTTATGACGGAGATGCGGACAGATGTCTTGCTGTGGATGCAGAGGGTAATCTCATTGACGGAGACCAGATCATGTATGTCTGCGGCTGTTATATGAAGGAAAAAGGACAGCTTCAGGACGACACCATCGTTACAACGGTAATGTCTAACTTTGGTCTCTACAAAGCACTGGATGCCGTAGGCATTAAGTATGAAAAGACACAGGTTGGTGACAGATTTGTTTATGAGAACATGCTGCATAATGGCTTCTCTCTCGGAGGAGAGCAGTCCGGTCACATTATCTTTATGAGACATGCAACCACCGGTGACGGTATCCTTACTTCCATAAAGGTTATGGAGACAATGCTGGCAATGAAGAAGTCCCTTAAGGATCTGGCAGCACCGTTTACCGTATTCCCTCAGCTCCTTAAGAATGTAAGAGTTGAGGACAAGGAAAAAGCCCAGAAGGATCCTAAGGTTCTTGCTGCGGTTGATAAGGTTACGGAGGAGCTTGGTTCAGACGGAAGAATCCTTCTCAGAGCTTCCGGAACAGAGCCTCTTGTAAGAGTCATGGTTGAGGCGGATACCATGGAGAAATGTGAGAAATATGTATCCCAGGTTATAGATGTTATGAAAGAACTGGGTCTAGTGCTGAACGATTAATAAGGCTATAATTAAGTGGGCGGAAAATGCATTTTACGCCCACTTACGATTTATATTAGGCAAGATTTAAACCTACTGATGAATCAAATGCATAATAGTGAGGGACCAATGGCGGTTGTGGGCTTAGGTTCTTCATGCGAAAGGAATGAGATTATGTTGAATTACAAGCGTTACAGAAGATTTCCGGCATTCAAGTATCCGGAAAGAACATGGGTGGACAAAGAAATCGTAGAGGCACCTGTATGGTGCTCTGTAGATCTTCGTGATGGTAACCAGGCACTGGTGGATCCGATGAGTGTTGAAGAAAAGATAGAATTCTTCCAGATGCTGGTAAAGCTTGGCTTCAAGGAAATCGAGGTTGGTTTCCCTGCCGCATCACAGATCGAGTATGATTTCCTACGTCAGCTCATCGAGCGCAAGATGATCCCGTCAGATGTTACCGTGCAGGTACTGGTTCAGTGCCGCGCAGAGCTGCTGGAAAGAACCTTCGAGTGTCTTGCGGGTCTTGATAAGGCTATCGTTCATATCTACAATTCAACATCCATTCTTCAGAGAGATGTGGTTTTCGGAAAGTCAAAGCAGGAGATCATTGACATCGCTCTTACAGGTACACAGCTTGTAAAGAAGTATGCCAAGGATTTCCCCGGAACTATCCGTCTTGAGTATTCTCCCGAGTCCTTTACGGGAACGGAGATGGACTTTGCGGCTGAAATATGCAACGCAGTACTGGATGCCTGGGAGTGCGGAAAGGGCAGAGAAGTCATCATTAACCTGCCATCAACGGTGGAAATGAATACTCCCAATGTTTATGCCGATCAGATCGAGTATATGTGCAATCACTTAAAGCACCGTGAGCATGTTATCGTTTCCGTTCATCCTCACAATGACCGTGGGGAGGGCATTGCATCCACAGAGCTCGCCCTTCTTGCAGGAGCAGATCGTGTTGAGGGAACACTTTTCGGAAACGGCGAGAGAACCGGTAATGTAGACATTCTCACAGTTGCCTACAATATGTTTTCACATGGCGTGGATCCAAAGCTTAATATCGAAGACATTAACCCTATAAAGGAAGTTTACGAGAGATGCACAAAGATGAGCATTCATCCGAGAGCTCCTTATGCAGGTGAGCTTGTTTTCACTGCATTTTCGGGATCCCATCAGGATGCCATCAATAAGGGCGTTAAGGCAATGAAGGACAGGGACAGTCAGATCTGGGAGGTTCCTTATCTTCCTATCGATCCTGCGGATATAGGAAGAAAGTACGAGCCTATCGTACGTATCAATTCCCAGTCCGGAAAGGGCGGAGTTGCCTTCATTATGGATTCCCAGTTTGGCTACAAGCTTCCTAAGGGAATGCAGAGAGAGTTTGCGGATTACATCCAGTTTGTTTCGGAGCAGGAGGGCGAGGTTTCACCTCAGGAGATCTTCGATATCTTCGATGCCTGCTACGTACAGACCAAGGAGCCTATCCACTTCAAGAATATACGTACAACGGATACCGAGAACGAGGGCGACGACAGTTTCACAACTCTTGCCAATGTTACTTACATGAACCGTGGCGAGATGAAGAACTTTGGTGGTGTCGGAAACGGACCTATCGATGCGGTTCTTACGGGTCTTAACCATGAGATCGGCATCAAGGCAAAGGTTATCGACTATCAGGAGCATGCTCTTGGTTCAGGTACCAATGTTAAGGCGGTATCATATATTCACCTTCTTGACATTGACACAGGAAAGACCAGCTATGGCGTGGGACTTTCTTCCAATATCACACGTTCTTCCATCAGAGCGCTCTTCAGTGCGGTTAACCGTCTGTACTTCAAGGATGTGGCTGAGGAAGCCGGAAAGAAGCGCGTAGAGCAGCGAAAGCTCAGCGGTGAGAAGCCGAAGGGACTGTTCGGGAATTCATAAGTAATCTTGAATTAACTTTAAAATGATAGTAGTATATCAAGTGCCGAAAGGCGCTTGATGGGCTCGACCCGTAAGGGCCGAGCCCTTTTAGATTATGTAAGGAAATAATTTATGAATATTGTTTACGCGACTGATGACGGGTACTGTCAGCACATGGCGGTTTCCATGGCATCATTGATCGAACATAATAAAGAAGTTGAAATCAACTTTCACGTGCTGTCCGACGGCATTTCTGAGGAAAACAGGCAGAAGATCGGGGAGATGGCGAAATTCTATGGAAGAAAGGTTGAGTTCTATCCGATAGAAGGCCTGATGCAGGATCTGAAGGACAGGATTTACGGGCTTGATACGGGGAAGTTTCGTATCACAACACTGGCGAGACTGCTGATGGGTTCCATACTTCCGGAAACGGTTACCAAGGTTTTGTATCTGGATTGTGACACGGTTGTGCTTAGGGATATTTCGGGGCTTTATGATTTAAGGCTCAATGACGACATCGCAGCTATGGCGGCTGAGCCTACCATTTATCCTGAAGTGAAGGAGCTGGTGGGGCTGACGGAGGAGGATAACTACTATAATGCAGGTATGATCCTTCTCAATCTTTCCGCATGGAGGTCTGAGGACATGGAAACCAACTGCCTGGAGTATTACAACACCATGGGCGGAAAGCTTCCATTTAATGATCAGGACATCCTTAATCATGTGCTTAAGGGCCGTATAAAAAGAGTAGGTCAGACCTACGATTTTATAACCAATTACTACTATTTCAGATACGAGACTCTGGTGGAGAAGTCCGCTGCCTACGGAAAGGGTGAGTCCAAGGAGAGCTTCAGACTCGCAAAGCATCATCCCCACATAGTGCATTATGCTTCGGATGAACGCCCCTGGAACAGAGGAAACATGAATCACTACAGTCTCGCCTATGATAAATATCTAAAGCTGACACCATTTGCCGATGCAAAGAAGGTGAAGGGAAAGGAAGCGTTTATGGTTGCTTACCATGCCATGAACATTATCACCTTCCTGGCACCTCCTGTGCGTCAGTTTATTTCGGACAAGTATTACAATGATAAAGTTAGAAAATAAGAAGATCCTTCTCATAATGCCCTATTTCTATAATTATGAGAAAGACATAAAAAGGAAACTTGAGGAAGCAGGGGCAGAGGTATTCTTAGTGGATTCCAACCTTCATGCCCACAGTCTCTATAATAAGCTGGTGATGTTTTACACAAAGGGCTTAAGGGACAGGTTGGTGTTTGATTACTATGAGGGCGTGATTTCAAAGCTGACCGAAGACATTGACACTGTTTTTGTTATAAAGGGCCAATGGATGACAGACCGGGTCATTGAGCGGCTTCGGGAAAGATTCAGGGCCGCGATTTTCAAGATTTATCAATGGGACAGCGTATCTACATTTCCGGATCAGACAAGGCTGAATCCTCAGTTTGATGAGATTTACACCTTTGATCCGGTGGATTCGGAGAAGTACGGCTGGAATTACAGACCGTTATTTTTTAAGAAGGAAGAATGCCAAAGCTCAGAGGACAAGCGCTACGATCTTATATTTTTATGCTCCATGCATACGAGACGCATGCAGATTCTCATAAAGCTTAAGGAGCTTGCGGAGCGCTACGGGAAAAATCTCTTCGGGTATATTTATGTGCCGAAGCTTCAGTATATTAAAGAGGCGGTTCTTAAGAGAAATCCTTTGTATAAGGGGGCCCGGGAGGCTTTGCATTTTGATTCCCTTCCCATGGAAAAAACCAATGATATCTACAATCATACAAGGTGTTTTGTGGATTACACTTTTCCTCAGCAAAACGGTCTCAGCATGAGAACTATTGAATCGGTGGGACACAGATGCAAACTCATCACCAACAACAGGCACATTCTGGACACGGACTTCTATTGCAAGGAGAATGTTTACATTTATGACCCCGAGGACTTTTCTGTGCCGAAGGAGTTCATCGAAGAGCCCTATAAGGAAATTCCGGAAGAGGTGTATGAGAGATACAGTCTGGATGGATTCCTAAAAGACATCCTGGGGAATGATGATTTGAAATGAAGCTGCTAAATGTGCCGATAGGTATGTGTGGCAATTTTCATTTGATGTGTAAAGTACCTTGCTTAATGATTATTTCATGAAGTGAATAATATTGGAGAAATTAATGAAAATTCTTGTTACAGGTGCAAACGGATATATAGGTCAGGGGCTGGTGAAGCAGCTTCTGGATGACGGAAATCAGGTCATTGCTTCGGATTTCAGACTTGATATCGTTGACAAAAGAGCAGAGCTGAAGGAAGCAGATCTTTTTTCCTTAGAGGATCCTTTTGAGTTTTTCGGAAGACCCGATGCCTGCTTTCATCTGGCATGGAAGAACGGTTTTGTGCACAATGATCCGTCACACATTAATGACCTGCCTAAGCATTTTGCTTTTCTTGAGAAACTTGTGGAATCAGGAATAAGTCAGATGGCAGTAATGGGGTCCATGCATGAGATTGGTTTTTTTGAGGGCTCCATCAAGCCGGATACGCCTTGCAATCCCCAGTCTCTTTACGGTATTTCCAAAAATGCCCTTCGTCAGTCACTGGAGCTTATTTGTAAGAATAAACCTACGGTTTTACAGTGGGTAAGAGGCTACTACATCGTCGGAAATTCCGAGCATGGCTGCTCCATTTTTTCGAAGATCACTGCTGCGGAAAAGCGCGGGGACAAGGAATTTCCTTTTACCATGGGACAGAACCAGTGGGATTTCATAAACTATGACAGGTTTTGTGAAATGCTTGCGGCGGTCATCGAGCAGAAGGAGTATCAGGGTGTCATCAATGCCTGCTCAGGGTTCCCGGAGAAGCTTGCCACAAGAGTCGAGGATTTCATAAAGGATAATGGCTATAAAATTAGTCTCAAATATGGGGCATTCCCGGATAGACCATATGACAGTAAGGCGGTATGGGGAGATGATGCCATCATCCGGAAGATAATGGAGAAGAGACAGGCTGATTTCTGAAAGAATGGTATATATGTGTCAGATTCTGGCACATTAATAACAACTGATCAATTCAACATCGGCAGGATTTCGATGAAAAAAATCAGGAGTTAGCAAGCAAGTATTAAAATATAAGAAATAAGAGCTAATTGAGATGGATAAGGAATCAAAAAATTCAAGTTATGAGGTCACGGTTCTCCTGTGCACCTATAATGGTGAGAACTATGTGAAGCAGCAGATCGATTCTATCCTCGGGCAGAGTTATGAGGATATTAGGATCGTTGTGTCGGATGACGGATCAAAAGACGGGACACTGGGAATCGTTGAAGCCTTGAAGGAAGCCAATTCCGGAAGGATAGAGATATTGAAACAGAATCCTCCCTGCGGAAGCGCACAGAAACATTTTTTGAAGCTTCTGGCAGAGGGGAAGTATGGGGACTCCAAATACGTCATGCTTTCAGATCAGGACGATGTATGGAATCCGGATAAGGTTGAGAAGACCCTTAAACAGATGAAGATACTGGAGGCGGTTTACGGTGATGATAAACCAACTCTTGTGCATTGTGATTCCGAGGTGGTGGATCAGGAGCTTAATCCTATCTCCCCAAGCTATGTGACTTACCAGAAAATGACTCCCGCAAGAAAGAAGCTGAATCAGCTGCTGGTTCAGAACAATGTTGTTGGCGGGGCAATGATGATAAACCGGGCTCTTGCAAAGCTTATAGACAGGGAGCCTGAGCATTGTGTCATGCATGATCAGTGGATAGCCCTTGTTGCGGCAGCCTTCGGACAGATTCGTTTCGTGCCGGAGTCTCTTTATAAGTACAGGCAGCATGGGAACAATGTCCTCGGTGCTGAAAAGGGTTCCCGTATCATGGAGATTCTCGGCCGCTTCGGCATCGGCAGAAAAGACGGGAAGAGCAAGGCTGAGATGGATGAGCATTCCCGAAAGGTTTATGAGGAGATGTTTCAGCAGGCCCGGTGCTTCTTGGAGATATATGGGGATCGGCTCACCGCGAAGCAAAAGGCGTTGCTGGAGAATTTTGTGAGTATTCAGGAACGAAACAGGCTTGGGAAGATATACATTATTCTGAGATATGGCTTCACCTACAATATGTTCCATAGAACCGTGGGGGAGTGTCTGTTTATAAGGTGAGTTATCTATAAACTCCTCCGAGTCATATTAGGTAGGTACTATATTGTTGTGAAATAGAAGGTTAGTTGATGGATGAAATAGAAACTCAAGTTGGGAAAACCAAAAATAAGCCAATAATGGTTTCTGTCTGCGTGGTGACCTACAATCATGGGAAGTATATCGGAGAATGTCTTGACCATATACTGAATCAGGAAAGGGATTTCGAGATTGAGGTTCTGATACATGATGATGCTTCTACGGACAATGCCCAGGAGGTCATCAGGGGGTATCAGGAGAGGTATCCGGATATCATTAAGCCGATTCTTAGGACTGAGAATCAGTACAGCAAGGGGATTACCAATATTTCCGGGGCCTTTAACTTTCCGAGGGCCGTGGGGAAATATGTGGCTCTTACAGACGGGGATGATTACTGGTGCGATCCCTTGAAGCTTAAGAAGCAGGTTTCCTATATGGAGGCACATCCGGAGTGTGTATTTACTTTTCATTCCGCTAAGGTTGTTTCCGAAGACGGGGCTCTCGTAAACGGGGAGCTTATGAGACCTTATAAACAATCCCGTGTGGTTAAACCGGAGGAGCTTGTGGATAAAGCAGTGGGCTCACCCTTTGCAAGCTTCCTTTTAAGGCGGGAAATCGTTGAAAAACTGCCGGATTACTATGTGGATTGTCCGGTCGGAGACAGACCGCTGGAACTTATGGCGGCGGCAGCCGGGGACAGCTATTATTTTGATGAGCCCATGAGCGTTTATCGTTTCGCAATTGGGGGCTCCTGGACTGAGAGCCAGATGACCGGCGACTACATTAGAAAACAGGAAAAGTTTGCGGAGGATCTCTGGAAGATGTATCGGAGATTCGATGAAGTGACCGGTGGCAGGTTCCATGAGGCGGCCATGAGGGCAGGAGGAAGAAATGAGTTCCTCACCAAGGTCAATGTCAGGGACTTTAAGACGATCTTTAAACCTGAGTACAGAGAGTTTTTCAATGAACTGAATCTCCGGGACAGATTTTTTATAGGATTTGAATATCGCATGCCGAAGCTTTACAATTGGCTGCGAAACAGGAAAAATGGCAGATAATAATTTGAAAAGCAAGGTGATAAGCGGGCTTTTCTGGAAGGTGCTGGAGCAGTGCGGTTCCCAGGGAGTGCAGTTTGTGGTTGCACTCATACTGGCGAGACTCATGACTCCCACGGAGTACGGAACCATCAGTCTTATCACCATATTTATAACAATAGCAAATACCTTTGTGCAGTCCGGCTTTGCAACGGCTCTTGTGCAGGGGAAGGATATAAAGGAAGAGGATTACAGCTCGGTTTTCTGGATCAGTATGCTGCTGGCACTGGGATGCTACCTGGTGCTTTTTGCGGGAGCACCCTGGATAGCCGGTTATTACGGGATTCCGGTGCTGAGAGAGCTTGTAAGAGTCATGGGAATAGTTCTTTTCCCGGGAGCCATCGTGTCTATACAGACGGCCTTCGTAGCTAGAAATCTCAGGTTCAGACAGCTCTTCCAGTCAACCATGATCGCGGTGCTTATCTCCGGAGCGGTGTCCATCGCCCTCGCCATGCAGGGCTTCGGAGTCTGGGCCATGGCTGCCCAGCAGATATCCTACTACTTCTCAATTATGATAGTGATGCTCTTCACCGTAAGGTGGTACCCTCACTTTCTGTTCCGCACAGGACGTCTCAGGCAGCTCTTTTCCTTTGGCTGGAAGATACTTGCCTCCGGCCTTATCGATGCGGTGTGGCAGAATATTTACGGCCTTATCATTGGCAAAAAGTACTCAAGTGCCGACCTCGGAGCCTATAACAGAGGTGAGCAGTTCCCGAAGATCATCGCAACGAATCTTTCCACAGCCATTCAGTCGGTAATGCTTCCGGCTTACAGCAAACAGCAGGATGATCCTGAAATGCTCCGGCGTATGGCCAGCAGATCCATAAGGCTCAGCGCCTTCGTGATCTTCCCAATGATGGCGGGACTTGCAGCGGTTTCGAGACCACTTGTAGAGATTCTTCTTACAGAGAAATGGCTGGTGGCGGCGCCGTATCTGGTGCTGCTGGCTGTGAGCTACGCGGTCTATCCCATTCACATCATCAACCTTCAGGTCATGAATGCCATGGGAAGGTCCGATCTTTTCCTGAAACTCGAGTTAATAAAAAAGACTCTCGGCATTGTGATACTGCTTTTGAGTCTTCCTTTCGGTATATGGCCAATGCTTATACTTAAAGTCATTGACGAGTATCTCTGTACCGTCATCAATGCATGGCCGAACGGTAAGCTTATAGGTTATGGGCCACTCAGGCAGTGGATCGAGGTATTGCCCTCCCTGGTGGTTTCAGTGCTTATGGGTGCGGCTGCCTGGAGCGTGGAGCTTCTTCGGTTTGCCCCGATTCCGACATTGATCCTACAGATGGTGACGGGAGTTATCGTATATCTTTTGGCTTCTTATATTTTTAACCGCGAGCCTTTGGACTATATCGTCTCATTAGTCTCGAAGCGTACTCAAAGGTAGCGGCAATAAGTCTTAACTCCAGAGTGAGGTATCGCATGGGCGGTACCTCATTTATTTTTGCCCTTTTGAGAGTTTTGAACTTGCCGAAGGCTTCAAATATGCCCTCCATGTAGGGCTTAAAGAAGCCTTTTTTGGTGAAGAACAGTATCTTTATAAGGTAGCCTGCAAGGATAGGGAAAATATTGAGAATCACCATAAATAAGGGCAGGTTCTTATAAAGCAGGTATAAAGAGTTTCTGGCGCTCAGACGAACTTTAAAGTCATTGTACTTTGAACCGCTGGTGCCGGAACCAACGTGATGAACCAGAGCCTCTGGACAGTAGAGAACTTTGTAGCCATAAAGCTGTGCCCTGTAGCAAAGGTCAATGTCTTCGAGGTAAGCAAAGTGGTTCTCGTCAAACAGTCCCACCTTTTCAAAAAGCCCGGTTCTGTACATTGCAGCACCCGCGCAGGCGGAGAAAACCTCTGACTCGGTATTCCATCTCGGAAGAGATGAAGACTCGTCCAAACCTCTCTGAAATTGCCAGCCAAGAACTGTCATCTGATCCCCCGCATCATCCATGATGGAAGGATCATGCATTTTCACCATCTTGCTGGAGATAGCAAAGACTTTCTTTTTACTGTCCTTGTCCATGCGGTTTTCCAGGACTTCTACGAAATCAGGAGCTACCTTTGTGTCATTGTTTAAAAGAAGAGTGAACTCAATGTTGTGCTCCATGGCAAAGCGGATTCCCTGATTTACGGCACCGGAGAAACCGAGATTTTCTTTATTGAGTATCAGTTTACGATGGACGCTGTCCTTTTCCTGCCAGGATTTAAGCCACTTGGTATCTTCTTCTCCCGAACCGTTATCGATCACGAGAGTTACGAAGTGATCCACGGTCTGGGCATCTATGGCCTTCATGCAGTCATCGAGAAAACGTAAACCGTTATAGTTTGGGATAACGATGACGGTTCGGAAACCATCGGGGTTTTTGGTTTTTATATTGTTGTTAATTGTATCTTTAGACATTATTTTTTATACCTTAAAACAGTAGATATTAGCTTAGTGAGTTGTCTGAATATAAATATAAGTATAGAGCAAAATGCGAAAATGAATAAGGAGTAAATCAGGCTGTAAGTTATAAGCCCAAGTGAAGTCTCTCCGAAGAAGCCCTTAAAAGCTGCCTCAAGTCCTGTTGCTCTAAAATGATTGGTAAATACGTAGTGTATCAGATAAATGTAAAATGTATAGCCTCCAAGGGTGGAAATGAGCGTTCGCACGGCAGAGTATGGTACTGCTATGCTGCCTGACGGTTGCTTTGACTGATCTTTAAAGCTGTTATTGTCAGTGTTTGCTGAACTTACCGATGAAGCTCCGCTTTTGTATTGAAGCTTTAATGGAAGCAAAAGCACAAATCCTGCAAGACTTACTGTCTGAAGGGCACAGATCAGTCCGCTCCAGCTTGTGAAATAGTAATCTGTATTCAATTCATCTACCGATCTTCCAATCATAAGTCCCTGCATATAAACATGCTTCTGAAGGAAGAAAAGCACTGTTGAAAGGATTATGAACATAAACAAAAACAGTAAGGGTAAGCGTTTGTTCCTGGTAAGAGGCTGCTCAGTGGCTCGCACCTTCTTTATCCATGAGTAAAAAAGGTATCCTGCAATGGTGTACAGTGCCGGTTTTCCCATGGCTTCGGGAATATATATCCCGAAGGGCAGAACCACCAGGGCACTAAGGTTCACAAGAGTGTAGTGAAAAACTCCGATCAGAAGCAATAGCTTGAGAGCAGTAGTTTCATCATGTTTAACTAGCGTCAGTATCACGGGCATCCAGAACATGATGGAGGCATAACTGAAGATATACCATAAGTGGTCTGCGTAAATTCCGAAACGTACGGTATCAAAAGCAAGGAACCCCTGAAGCATATCCGAAAGAATAGTCAAAGGCTGTGAGCTCAGAATGCTTTGCAAAAGCCCCATCCCCGGGGTATTGATCCAGGGGCGAATGAGGCCGAGGCAGAATACAAATACTGCTGTCGGCAGGATAACACTCTTTAGAAAACGCACTATTATATGTGAAAGATTCTGTTTCTTACTTATGAAAAAACCGCTTATCAGAAAAAAGGCGGCCACTGCAGGCCCGTTCATTACATTTATAAAAACTACGGCATCCCTGAGAGTCGTTCCCGAAAAGGGAAATGGTCTCACATGTATCATGATGACCATGAGGCAGGCGATGATACGCAGGAGCTCGACATTAAGATCTCGGGAACTGTGCCGTATGCCATGATTGCTATTTGGATTTGATTCTGACATTCTATTTATCCTTTGTATGTATTTCTGATTTACGATTCAAGATTATATCATGACAGAGTAGGAGTATACAAATGACGGTAACTATAGTGCGGGACTTGTTCCTAGCTTTCACCGGAAAGGAGGTAAATGCAGATGTTGACGATAGAGGGATTAATCGCAGTGATTAGCCTTGCGCTGACCGCGTTCGGTCTTGGATACGCCATCGGACGCAATAGCAAAAACACACGAGAATAGCCGCCCCGGTCGGTCAAACTTAGGCGGCTACTCTTGTAGTTAATTCTTAAGGAAGCCTGCCGTTACCGGTGGCATCCTTTTTATTTCTTTTTACATTC
>NZ_FNRG01000021.1 GCF_900107835.1 Oribacterium sp. KHPX15 | reverse complement strand
CCAGAATGGTTAAAGGTTCAGCAAATTGGAATAAGCAGCGCATCAAAGTTGCAAGGATACATGAAAAGATTACAAATCAGAGAAATGACTTTTTACATAAAGAGTCAACAAGGCTGGTGAAAGAAAACCAAATCATCTGCATTGAAGACCTTAATGTAAAAGGAATGGTTCGTAATCATAAACTCGCTAAATCTATAAGCGATGTATCATGGTCGAAGTTCTTTGATATGCTTGAATACAAAGCATTTTTCTATGGTACTGAGATAATCAAAGTTCCAAGATTCTATCCAAGCAGCCAGACTTGCGGTTGCTGTGGATATAAAAATCCGAACATTAAAAATCTCAGCATCAGAGAATGGACTTGTCCTGTTTGTGGCACATACCACGATCGTGATGGTAATGCTGCAAAAAACATACTAAAAATGGGTCTGTCACTACGTGTGACAGCTTAACGAATAACAAGGTAGGCACGGGCTGTGCCGAACCAAACGCTTGTGGACATCGTTGGGAAAACTGCTCTCTACGGAGAGTGTGACAATAACCATGGTGGTTGAAGCAAGAATCCCATCAAGCTTTATCTTGTGGGAGTGTCAAGAATGGACTTATAAGGAATGGAGTATTTGCAGAGCTCCACTTATATCCACAAGGAGTTCATGGCTTGAGCCTGGCAACACCTGCTGTGGAGGATCCTCAAAAAAACAGGATTGCTGATCCACACGTTGCAAGTTGGAGCGACCAGTGCAAACAGTGGCTGGATATTGTTAATCGTTTATGGACGGAGAAAATATTTTATTCCTGATAAATTGTCCATAAAATATTAATGATGTAAAATATTCTTTATCACAGGTTTTTGTTTTCGGGACAATTTAATAAGGAGGCAATATGGCTGGATCAAAGGTATATTTTACGGATTTCAGGACGACTGTTGGAACGTCATTGACTGTTAAGATGCAGAGGCTTATTCGCAAGGCAGGTATAGGCAGCATCGATATGGACGGGAAGTTTGTAGCAATCAAAATGCACTTTGGTGAACTTGGAAACCTTTCATATTTGAGACCCAATTATGCCAAGGCTGTCGCTGATGTGGTTAAGGAGCAGGGAGGAATTCCGTTTTTAACAGACTGCAATACGTTGTATCCGGGCTCACGTAAAAATGCTCTTGAACACATGGATTGTGCCAATATCAATGGCTTCAATACCATCACTACAGGATGCCAGATAATCATCGGAGACGGTCTCAGAGGAACAGATGATATAGAAGTTCCGGTGCCAAATGGTGAGTATTGTAAAGAAGCTTATATCGGAAGAGCGGTTATGGATGCCGATATCTTTATTTCGCTTACTCACTTTAAAGGTCATGAGTCTACCGGTTTCGGGGGAGCAATCAAGAATATAGGTATGGGATGCGGAAGCCGTGCGGGTAAAATGCAGCAGCACAACAGCGGTCATCCAACAGTTCATGAGGATATGTGCCGGGGATGTGGCCGCTGCGCCAAAGAGTGCGGATCAAATGCCATATACTACGAAAATAAAAAAGCTCATATTGACCAGAATCTTTGTAAGGGCTGCGGCAGATGTATAGGCGCCTGCGGATTTGATGCGATTGAAAATATGAACTGGGATGCAAACGAGATACTGGGTCGAAAGATGGCGGAATACAGTGCGGCAGTGTGCGCCGGCAGACCGTGTTTCCATATCAGTCTCGTTCGTGACATTTCCCCTAACTGTGACTGTCATGGTGAAAATGATGCGCCTATCCTTCCTGATGTGGGATTTTTTGCTTCGTTTGATCCGGTTGCCCTTGACCAGGCGTGTGTGGATGCATGTCTCAGATCAACACCTATGCCTAACAGTCAGCTTTCCGATAATTTAAGTAAACCCGGCTGGCATCATCATCACGACCATTTCTTTGATTCCAATCCGAATGTCAGATGGAAAGAGACATTGGAACACGCGGAAAAGATCGGACTTGGAACCCGGGAATATGAATTGATAACCATGTAAAGGATACAGAAGCCATAAAGATATGCATCTGTATGTCAGATATTACTGATGAAAAACAGCGTTGTTAGATGAGAGGGTGAGAGTATGAAAAGTGATTCAATAAAGAAAATGGTTCTTACGGCAATGTTTCTGGCAATAGGTTTGGTGCTTCCATTCCTTACAGGTCAGATCCCTCAGATCGGAAGCATGTTATTGCCGATGCATATACCGGCGTTTTTGTGTGCACTTATAGTTGGAGAAAAGTGGGGTACACCCATGGCATTTATTTTGCCGATTTTAAGGTCGATGATTTTTGGTATGCCACCGATGTATCCGACTGCCATAGGTATGGCCTTTGAACTTGCAACCTACGCCTTTGTGGCAGGTTATCTTTACAGTCACTCAAAGTGGAAGTGCACAGAGGCTTTATACAAGTGCCTTCTTATAGCGATGGTTGCGGGCAGAGTTGTATGGGGTATTGTCCAGACAGTACTTCTGGGACTTAAGGGTAATGCTTTTACATTCCAGGCATTCATGGCAGGAGCATTGCTTAAAGCCATACCGGGTATTGCTCTTCAGCTTATATTGATTCCTGCGGTAATGATCGCATTAAATCGTACGAAGCTTGTTCCGTTTAATTCAGGTGAAAAGGAAAAAGCACATCAATAAGCGTAAACCGGAGAAACCCACCGGGGACGGGGGCGCCAATTAGCATTTAGAACTTCCTTGACTAAAGTATATAAAAGTATATAAAAAAAAGAAAAGTATATAGAAGTATATAAAAGTATATATCTTGATAAAAAGTATATAGAAGTATATAAGCGTGTCAGGGAAGGTGGTTTAGTATGGAAAGAAATCCTTTTGCCATAAATTTTGGAATGGTTCCCAAGTGGTATATGTCTTTTATCATTCAAAAGGAGCAGATGCCTGTATCAGAACTTCTCGAACTGACAAAACAGAAAAAGAATGAATTCTCACAATATCGGGTGCGCCTTAAAGAAAAAGGGCTGATAAACACAGATACACATGGATTGGTCAGTTTTAAGCTTCCAAGGTTTGACGTATTTGTAAAAAATGAGATGATAAAGATATAGATATTCATTTTAAGTATGGAAAAAGTTCATTAATATGCTGAAATACACACGCCATTTGACACACGTCAAATGGCGTATTACTTTTCCGCCGGAAAGAAGTATATTTGACGGGCGTCAAATATACTAATAGATGCAAGGATGGTTTGACCCGGTTAATTCAGGTATCAAGTCCTGCCTTATGCGCCTGGGAATGCTGCATAGGTCTGGGAATGTTGTAAATCTTTCCATCTTTTAGAAGTTTAGCTCCGGTTTGGTGATAGTAAAATGAGATGCCGTTTTCTACACACCGGGCGTGAACATCCTCTACCCAGGCATAGTCACAGATTCTGGCATTTGGTCCGGATTCACCGCCCACAGAAACTGATTCTATGACAGGAGTCCCATCGGAGGCTCTGTAGTTATCTATATATGGGCGGAGATCTACGGCGCTAAGCATTGGCTCTATCATTACAGAATGATGGAAAATCGGCAGCGAAAGATATATGGGCAGTCTCTTGTCGATCATGTCCTGATTCTCACAAGTTACCGCTATGGTTATATGCTCCCAGCCCTTTCCCCAACCGGACGGAAGATGTTCCTCTATCCGTTCCGGTCTTTTCGTGATCATGAAAAAAGTACAGTCGGAACGTTCATACATCATCTTCCAAGCATCATCCCGCCACTCGTCCGCATCAGGATGAAAGAAATCCGAAGAAAAGCAAGTATAAATATGGGATCCAGCCGGGATTTTGTATCTTCCTTTATTAGGGCCGGATCTGAGAATCCTGACCGGCAGGTTGAAGCTGTCGGTCCTCTGCACAAATGAAGGATCTTTACCGATTGCTTCGTCCCGACGGTACATATAGCAATTAAGGCAGCCCGCACTGACTTTAGTGCAGCCGTGCCACAGATTCCAGTTAACCGTCATGGGAGTTCTCGGATCTATATTCAGTTCAGGGAAAAGTGATAATTGATTCATGATGGATATCTTAACACTGCCTTTTATGTATAGCAAATCCGGCTTTCTGTGAAATACTTACAAAAGTGTGGATATTTATGCAGGTATTCAGACTGTAATATATAAAATGTTATTTTTTATTGCAAAGCTCGGGAAGTGCGGATATACTTTATCACTACAAAGTAATGAAATAGGAGATATAAACAAAATGAATGACGAATTTAAGCCTTATATCCCTGCGGATAAGGTGGTTCCCGAGATGACACCCACATCCATCATCATGGGTCTCGTCCTGGCAGTTATTTTTGGTGCGGCCAACGCATATCTGGGTCTCAGAGTAGGTATGACAGTATCTGCATCAATACCCGCTGCGGTTATTTCAATGGCCGTAATCAGAGTTATCATGCAGAAGGATTCAGTTCTGGAAAACAATATGGTTCAGACTGTTGGTTCTGCAGGTGAATCACTTGCTGCAGGTGCTATTTTCACCATGCCGGCTCTTTTTATCTGGGCAAAGGAAGGTGTGATGGATAAGCCTTCACTCATTGCCATCACGGTTATCGCTCTGTTCGGAGGACTTTTGGGAGTATTCTTCATGGTTCCTCTTCGTAATGCACTTATCGTTCAGGAGCACGGAGTTCTTCCTTATCCGGAAGGTACAGCCTGTGCCGAGGTTCTTCTTGCCGGTGAGGAAGGAGGTTCTTCCGCAAAGGCAGTATTCATCGGTATGGGACTTGGTTCTCTTGTGAAGTTTTTGGTTGACGGTCTCATGGCAGTACAGAGTGTCTTTGTACTCAAGCTTGAAGCCCTCAAGACAGAGTTTGCCGCAGAGGTTTATCCTGCACTTATCTCTGTTGGATACATATGTGGGCCACGCATATCTGCGTATATGTTTGCCGGTGGTATCCTTGGATGGTTTGTTCTCATTCCTGCCATTGTGACTTTTGGCGGCGACGTAGTCATGTATCCGGCAAGTGTTTCTGTAAGTGAGCTCTATGCCTCAGGCGGCGCATCTGCAATCTGGGCAAATTACATCAAGTATATCGGAGCGGGAGCCGTTGCATCAGCGGGTATCATCAGTCTTATCAAGACTCTTCCGCTTATAGTAAGAACCTTTGTGGACTCTATAAAGAGCGTTTCAAAAGCAGGACAGGTTTCCTATGAGCGTACAGCCCTTGATATGGATATCCGTATTGTGCTTGGCGGTATCGCTGCAATCATTGTTGCCATCTGGCTCACACCGGCGGTACCTGTTACCTTCCTTGGTGCATTGCTTATAGTAGTGTTCGGATTCTTTTTCAGTTCAGTTTCATCAAGAATGGTGGGACTAGTAGGAAGTTCCAACAACCCTGTTTCAGGTATGACCATCGCAACTATCCTTATTGCAACTATCTGTCTTAAGATATCGGGTGATGTAGGAGTACACGGTATGCAGGGTGCCATAGCCATCGGTTCCGTTATTTGCATAGCTGCATGTATGGCCGGTGATACATCACAGGATTTAAAGACCGGATATATCCTCGGTGCAACACCTATAAAGCAGCAGATCGGAGAGATTCTCGGAGTTATTGCTGCAGCTCTTGCTATCGGAGGGGTTATGATCCTTCTTGATAATGCTTACGGATTTGGTTCAGACAATCTTGCTGCTCCTCAGGCAACCATGATGAAGATGATCATCGAGGGTGTTATGAATGGAAACCTTCCATGGTCACTGATTTTCATCGGTGCTTTCATCTCAATCACAGTTGAGATTCTCGGAATCGCTGCACTTCCTGTATCAATAGGACTTTATCTTCCGCTTGAGCTTTCATCAACCATCATGCTTGGCGGACTTATCAAGCTGTTTGTTGATAAGAAGTTCGGTGCCGAGAATGGCGATTCAGGAAAGGGCATCCTTTTCTGTTCGGGACTTATTGCCGGAGAAGGTATAGTAGGTGTGCTTCTTGCAGTACTCACTGTTGTGGGTCTTACAGAGAAAATGAACATGAGCGCTGTTATCCCTACAGGAAACCTTCAGGCTCTTATCCTTATAGTGATTGTTTCTGCAGCTGTACTTAAGGCTGCAATCGGAAATAGGAAATGAATAACAAAGATAATTTCTTAGATTACATATTTGAGATAAACAGTGACCTCAACCGGACGATTTCTTCGTCCGGTGAGGTCATTGTTGAAATGAAGAATAAGGGCTTTACAAACATGATAGCCCAAAAGTTTTTTAAAAAGCCTGCAGTATCCCACATTCATCTTCCGGGTATGGGAAGTTTTATATTCGGATGTATAAACGGCAAAAGAACCGTGTTTGAAATCGGAGCTTTGCTGAAGGATGAGTATGGTGAGGCGGCGGAGCCACTTTATGAGAGACTCAGTCTCTATATGAAGCAGTTACAAAATTCAGGTTTCATAAGACAGGTTTCTCCGCTTCATGAACTACCAGCTGATTGAACGGGATCTCGATGTTGTTCCGGTCAAAAATCAGCTTTATCTCCCGATTAAGGGCACGGACAGCAGGAAACTTCAGGTTGCCTTCGACAAACATTGCAATGGTTAAAACGATACTGCTTTCATCAAAGGAGCTGATTCCGGTGTACGTAGGTCCTTTCCGAAGACCCGGGATCTGTTCCGGACCTATCTTAGAAAGTTCTTCTTTCAGAATACGTTCGATTTCCTCAAAATCCGCATCGTAGGAAATGCCTATCTTCACACTTTGTCTTACTACTTCTTCAGAGCAGACGATATCCCTCAGAGAGGAATTATTAAACACTTTGACATCTGTAACGAATTTTACCTTGGTGGTGCGAATGCCTATTTCCGTCACAACTCCTTCCCATCCGCCTACCTTTATATAGTCACCGACCTTATAGGTGCTTTCAAATATGATGAAGAATCCGGCAAGTATATCACTTACCATATCCTTGGCTCCCAGGCTGACCATCAGTGACAGGATTCCTGCAGATGCGAGCAGGGTCTGTGTTTTTGCTCCGAATTGTGACAGACCGTAATAGATAAATATTATTACGCATACGTACTTTATGGCATTCTTGATGAGAAGACATATCGTTTCAACCTTTGCATCGGAAGCCCTTGCTATCTGATACAGAATGGCATCTACCAGTACCGATCCCACATACATAGCACAAAGCAGGAAAATACAGGATGTAAATGCAAATATATTTACTCCCTTCTGCCACCTGCCGGAAATCATATATGAAAGATTGCTCAGCTCACTTATTTTTGAATCGGCATTGATTCCGATAAAAAGTGTAGGAAGCAGGATGAACAGACAGAATAACAGCAGGATACGATAGATGATCACCATGATTCGTCCTTCCGGACTCTGATAACGTTTGGCTCTGGTGTTAACCTTCCATCTTTCCTCGAACCCGTTCTTTTCTCTGAAAAGGGTACGATTTTTGAGACCTGCGAAAAGTCCCGGAACCTTAGCTTCTTCGTCATCCACATCATCGTCATCCGGGTCAACACCGGTTTCTTCTTTGGGTGCCGCATCTATAACCTCTTCCTGGAAATTGAAGAGTGTAAGAAGGGTTATGATGAGTAAAATGCAGGCGGCCTCCAGCATCAGCTTACATGAACTGCTGAAGATTCCGTTATTTCCGCTTTGGTGCATAACCGGAACAATATAGTAATCTTCCGAGGCACTGACACCCGCAAAGTGTACTATCCCATCCACCTCAACGAATCCGCTGAATTTCTGCTCCAGACTTTCAGGGGAGATACCAAGCTCCGTTACGTTTTCTCCCACATATCCAAGTCCGTTGGTGGCAACGATTTCAAATGTCTGCTTGTCTACTGCCAAGGCATATTCCGGAAGTCCGATAACAAGATTGTTGAGAACTTTATCAAGCTTTAACGCATCCAGAAGTTCATCCCTCAAAGCAGGGTCTATACCGATCAGCACAAAACCGTCACACAGATCTTCTTTGCTTCTTACACTTACTCCGATATATTGGAGATATTCATTGTATCTTTGATCCCGCATCGGAGGCAGTATGACGCTGTCTGCTCCTTCCAAAAGTACCCGGAAATCATAGAATGGTTCCTCCGGCTTGCTGCCGACCTTCAGATGATCGTAATTTGAATTTGTAACTGTCACATTTCCGTTTTTATCAAAAAGAAACAGATATTTTGCATTAAGATAATCTGCATATACCTGCATGGTATGGCGGTCAGGGATGCTCTTTCTGTTGCGTATCATGCGTGAAGCCAGGCGGCACTGGATCTCATAGAAGGAATCCAGCCAGTCTCCAAGCTTTTTGCTCTGCTTCTGATAGGTCTCCAATGTTTCCACCGCCACTTCCGCATGATGCGTCATGGTTTTCAGATCATCCGCAACATTGGTAAGTGTCTGTAAATATACGGAAACACCAAAAGAAATCAGACATACCACCATGGAATAAGCTATCAGCTTATTTCTCATGGTTTTCGCTGTCTCACATCTCTGGTTAATGACAAGGCATATCCATTTGATAACGAGCCAGATCATCACAAATGTGAAAACTGTTACAAAAAATGCATTTGACAGGAAGGAAAGCCTCTCGTAAAAAGAGATACCGCAGACGATATAGTAATCCTCATACTCTATGGCACATCCGTATAAGGACCTGTACAGATAGTTATCAATGTCACGGAAGTCCTCTGAATCTTTATCCTCAGGAAAGTCCAGCTCAAAAAGAATGAAATGGGCCGGCAGGTCTTCTGTCCGGGTGTTTTTTGTGATGGATCTCAGGTTTAGTACATTATCCGTTGTAAGAGGTACATCCGGATTCAGACGTATACCAATTGATGTTGCATCAGGATGAGCAATCACTGTCATGGTTGACTTATCCAAAACCGCCACACATCCGTCACGCCCTACCTTCAGCTTTGTAACCCGGTCCATCCATGAAAGGGTTTCTCCTATGAACTCATCAAGCTTTGATTTTGTGTCAGGAATATCATAATTGGATTCATCCAGTTCGCTGTCGGCTGCTATCCTGTCCCAGCTGCTGTTCATTTGGTCACAGACACGTCTTAAAGCCAGCTCACTTTCTTCAAGCTGAGGTATGATCTGTGCCACCTGCAGGACTGCCCGTCGTATCTGTGGCTGAAGACGATCTCTATAGTTATCGCTGTAAATATCGATATTAACAAACAAAAAAACAAAAAAACTAATGATCAATACGGCATGCAGAATGAACTTTCTTATCAATATGCGGTTTCTGTATTTCTTATATTCAGGTGTTTTTATCATAACTTAATTCTCTTTCCCCAAAATATCACTACTGATTGTTCCACGTATATGTGAGATATTTCGACCACCTTACATGTATTCATAAGGTATAAACAGTGGTATGCCATGCCCGTTGCTGTGAAAACGGTATCTCGTTTTACTGTAAAATTATCCTCTTATGAATATAAATAATGTGGTCGAAGTATCTTATATGTACGTGAAAAACCCCGGGTGCCGGGGTTCGATTTTATGCATTATGAATTAGTGATGAAAACTTCATGGAGGTCGTGAATGAAAAGAAAAAAACTCAATGGAATTCTGGCTTCGGCGATTACAGCCGGTATGATACTTGCAGGATGCAATGCTACTGCTACGCCTGAGATCGGTGCTGCTGAAACAACAGAAACTTCTGTACCGGAAGAGAAGCAGGAATCTTCGGCAGCAGAAGAGGAGAAGCAGGAAACTTCTGCGCCTGAGGAAAAACAGGAAGAAGAGAATAATGAAACCTCAGCACCTGATGAGAAAAAGGAAACTTCGGCACTAAAAGAGAAACCGGCTGGAGGGGAACACGAAATCACAAGTGAGTCATATCCTGTTTATGCAATGACTGAACCGCTTGGAATGGATATGAAACTTTACTTCCTTGACGGAGTGAAGGATTTGCCCTATATCGAGTCCGAAGAGATTCTGTTTCTGATCAATGATGCCCTGCTTGGTGATGAAGCATCAGGCATAAACTTTACAATGGAAAAGAATGGATCGATCATAACCTATACCCGTCATCATAACGAAGAGAAAGCTTTTGATGATAACATTCCTTTGACATTTGATTTTGATAAAGACACTATCGATTTCATGGATTTTGATCTGTTCTGTAAGAGTCCGGGAAGCTCTACATTACTTGATCTTACAGCTATGCATGTTTTCAATGACAAGGGAGAACCAGCCGTATTTCAAAAGGTAGACAGAGGTTCATATGATCGTTACGGTGACAGTCTGGTCCTTCCGCTCGGAGAATATGGCATAGATATGATAATGCAGGATGGCCTCTATCTTGTGCCGCTTCAGACAATTAATGACTTCCTGATTACTGCCCCAAGCGGTGCTAACCTGTTTTTTAATTGTAAAAATCTGATTTTAACAGCAAAGGCAAGCGAATGTGAAGATCTGTACTACGAAGGAGAAACAGGTGAGAGAAGTCCTGCTCTTCAGGAGTATGGATACAAAGAGCTTTGTCTTATGATGGATTATCTATACGGTCTCAAGGAGCCTCATGAGATCGAGCACTTTGCCCAGCTTTTTCATGAAAACGGATTTGAAGCAATGCTTAAGTCATCTGATCCGAAGAATGCAGATATAGCAATATATCGTACAATAACAGATTATCTTGATGACGGTCATTCCCAGTTCGGATCTTATTCGTACTTAACCGGTAAAAATGATTATAAGGCACCAAAGGGAGCTTCCGAGTATAGATGGAACGATCATTATGAGAGATATACAAAAGCCCGCGAAAAATTCTACCCGGATGGTATTCCGGGATATGAGGAAGTAGGAAATACTGCATATATCACATTTGATCAGTTTTACATGGAAAGCGTAGAAGGAGAAGAGTACTATACAACAGATCCTAAAGATTTCTCTGACCAGGATACCATCGGGCTTATCATGAAGGCGCACTCCATGATCACACGTGAGAACAGCCCTATCAAAAACGTAGTTATCGATCTAAGCTGTAATCTGGGCGGTATGGCGGACACAGCTGTATTCACTCTTGGATGGTTCCTTGGAGAGGCTTCCATCGGAATGAAGAATACCATGACCGGTGCGATGTGCAGTTCCACATATCGCTGCGATGTAAACCGCGACCGTAAGTTTGATGAGAAGGATGAACTGGGAGACAGAAGACTGTTCTGTCTGACATCACCGGTAAGCTTTTCTTGCGGAAATCTCGTTCCATGTATTTTTAAGGAATCAAATAAGGTTACACTGTTAGGAAGAACTTCAGGAGGCGGAAGCTGTGTTGTTGAACCTGCTTCATCAGCCTGGGGAACATCATTCCAGCTTTCAGGAATCAAACGTCTGTCCTTCGTTATGAACGGTGCGTTCTACGATATTGACAGAGGCGCTGATCCGGATTACGCCATCAGCACACCGGAACAGTATTATGACAGAAAAGCACTGACAGAATACATTAATTCTATTTATTGATATAAACATAAGAATACCGGCTCACTCTTAAGGTGGGCCGGTATTTCGATATATAAATCAGCTTTTATCTTTTGCTTTTTTTCTTTTGGCAATAAAATTATACAAATTGGGTGCCGCCAGGCTCAGGGTACCAAGGAAGCCGAGAGCCATGGAAATAGCGATGGCGCTGAGGGTACCAAGTACCGGACCCTGAAATACCTTAAAACCATCTTCCAACGCATAATAGTTCTCCTGAATGTCTTTTGCTTCCAGATCTTTGTCTTTTGCCAGTTCAACAAGTGTAACGATTTTCTGACTGTCAATGACTCTGAAAAGGATGCTTATGGTAAAGTATACCATCACGGCAAAGACTACATTCTGATTCAGTATGAGAAGAATAATAGCAGCACCGCTGACAGTGAAGGCTCTGACCATGGACTGGAGCGGAGTAAGCTTTTTGAAAAGAACAGTGATTCCCTCTCCAAAATAACTGGCAGCATTGACAAGTACACCTATACTTGAAAGCATAATGCTGGATAAACCGGAATTCTCAGAGAACAACGGGAACAGATACTCTTCATAACCATACAGGAATGAAACCGAGAGTACTACAAGCACTATATACAAAAGAGCCTTTGGAGCTGCAAATGCTTTCCATACCTGCAAGGTCTTTACATTTTCTTCCTCTGTATCTCCTCCGCTGAGAATTGCGAAAGAAAGAGGAATAAGGGTAGCACACACAATGGCTCCAAACAGATAAAGAACAGTATAGCTTGTATACTCTGCGATGACACCGGCTACCATAAGAGAAATCATGATGGCTGCCTGTGTTGAGCTCTGGCTTTCCAGAATCTTCTTGTTTCTGTATGCCTCATCCTCAATTTCATAAGGGATTCCTTCCGCGAGCGAGAACAGGATACTCTCAAGGAAGATACCTTCCACAAATTTACATCCGGCGATCAGGTAAATGTTTTTCTGCATTATAGCAATCATTATTCCTACGAATGATAATGTGCTGAGAACAGATGAAAGAATACCCATTCGTTTCTCGCCAAACTTACCAAGAAGCGGAGAAGTTATCACTGATCCGATCCATGAACCTACCCTGTATGCTGTAATGGGAATCGCAAAAACCACAGCCAGTTCAACACCGCTATCGGTGTTGATGGAAGAGATGGCCTTGATCAAAAGCAGTGAATCAAGGTACATAAGTCCTGAAACGATAAAGTCATAGGTATTGCTGAGACTGATCCTTGCTCTAACGGGGTCTGTCTTTCTTGTCTTGAAGAAGTCCTTGATCTCGGCAGAATACTTGTCTGTAACATCCAAAAGGATATACAGGAACATGATGAAAGCAAGCAGCTGTAAGAATGACTCAATAACCTGCATCATCACGTGATTTCTGATCCTGTCATACCTGCTTCCCATTTGGAAGAAACCTATAGATTCATCTTTTGAATTATAGATAGGATAATTAATGTAGCTGTAGGTTCCGTCTATGGACTTTTCTATAATGTATTTTTCCAGAAATGAATCAGGGTCTTTGAGATCATACTTGTAGTCTCCGAACAGGTAGGGGGTACCTATGGGGAATTCATCATAGGTATCAACAAGAAGTAAAGGAGTTCCGTCATCTCCATAAACATATATCTGAAGGTACATGCCCATTTCAATTCCTGCGTTTGCACAGGACATCTTAAGATATGGGTTAATGTTGTTTATCCACTCCCTGGATTTGTCTGATTTGTATATTTCCAGGTTGCCATATTCAGCATCCTCCAGATCATCTAAAAGATAGAATGAAAATCCCTGATCTACTAATCTGGCGGAAGCGATTACTCTTTCCTTGACGTCTTTATCATATTCGTCCAGGCTCTGCCTTGTGTAAAAGAAAACAGCGATCACGAAAAATGACAGGAATATAAGATACTTTCTGTAAGGCTTCAGTACTCCGGTCCTAAGCAGCAGGATCAATCCGACAAAAAGTGAAATGCCAAGGATTATTATCCCTGCGAAGTACAAAACATCCAGCACTTTTTGTTTTCCGGAAATAAAGATCTCTGACCTTCCAAAAGGCTGTATCACATTGGTTTCGATCAATTCGGGATGATAACTGGTTTCCTTTGTATTGAGATCATAGTAATATGTTTCACCAAAACGGTTGAACATAACCATTCTTTCATTTTCGGGTTCGTATCTTGCCCATAGGATAAAATCCTTTGTTTCAACACTGTCTTCTTTCTTCGGTTTTGGAAGTTCATTCTGTGGTTCGGCAGGAACAGAAATAAGGTCGGTTTGATAGTACCTTGAATCGGTGATATAAGCGGTCCCGTCTATGACTTTTAAATCCGTCATGTAATTACTGTCAACCAGATACTCTTCACCACATGGTCTTACAATCAATTCTCCAAGATAATCCCCTGAAAAAGAGTACTTCTCTATGCGTTCGCTGTCGTAATAGCTGTATTCCGGCATGTAGGTTCCGAGATTTACGTAAATACTTTCATCGTCGGTAAAAATCACTCTGAGATCACAGTCGGCCCCGTCAAATTTTGGTGTTATGGCTTTTATAAGCTCTCCGTTGGGCGCAGCAAACAAAAGGGTCTGGTTCCAGATGGCAACAAACCCTTTTTGGGTGTCCACATAAGATGTGACATTATTCTCATCAATATGTATGGTTTTGTTGATAGGGTAGTAATGTTCCTGACCTGTGCCTAAGAAAACAAAAAATGCAGCAAGAATCGGAATTATGAGCCAGAACGATTTCTTCATAGGGCAATAGTCCTTATAGGATTGTTTGATTAGTACAAGATGCGTTGAGTCTTTACAGAGGGATTTTCGGATGAGGTATCAGGCTCATCCGAAAAACCGTAAAATCAGCGGGAGAGATTAGTTACTCATTCTTTTTTCGTCTCGCTGTCAGTAGCAATTATCTCCTTTTTCTTCAGATCACTTTCGGTAGCAATGATTTCTTCTCTATCGAGTTCACTTTCTGTTGCCACATCCACATCTTCCGGGGATCCTGTGATAACAGGGAATCTCATCTCCAGAGCTTCGTTGTCGATGTTGAAAGCATAAGTATATGCTGAATCCACAGAGTCTGTTATCAAACCGTTCTTGAAGTCCTCATCAAGGATGTCATTGTACGGATCCCAGCCGGTGATAATGAGCACTGCCTTGTGCCCCGGTTCAAAGGTATAGGACGTAGGCATGAGATAGATTGTATAGTCATAATACTCGCCGGCATTCATTTCTTCCGTGCGTCTTCTGTAATCCTTTCCTTCATATCCGCCGCCGGGATTCTTGAGATCTGTATATCCGAAGGTGATAAGTTTCGCTGTGGTATTGCTCTGTACATATTCCTTAACCTTAGTGTAGGGCAGTCCGCCTCCGGTTTCTGCAGCTCCGAATGTCCTGGTGGGAAGGGTATCATAAATCCTCTGCTTAGTCATATAAGCTTTGAAGCTTTCTTCGCCATCGATGGTATCAAGAAGCATTGCTGAAACCACCATTCCGTCCTTTGCAACATCTTTAGTTGACAGCTTGAGATGCACTTCTGGAACACCTGTGAAGGTATAGTTATCCGGAACTTCATATACATATTTCGCATGTACGCTGTCAGGTAATGACAGATAGTAATTGTCTCTTATATTTTCCCTTCCGAATTCATCGGTACTCTGATAGTACTTGGCAAAGGTTGATCCTATAGCTGTAGTGTCCACGTGATTGAAGTTGTCCGGATTGACTTTCTTATCATAGTCAAATGTGTGGTACCTGAAATCCGCCCAGGTATCATATGTCCTGAAGGAACCGTCAACATTGCTCTGAACGGAAATCTTTGGCATATCTTCTATACCGTTATCAACGTCATAGAGGTAATGAGACAGCCACTTATTCATGATATTTTCCCAGAGGGAATCATTTATGAGCATTCCGTCAAGTGTGGAGTGACCGTTCTGATGGAGTATGAGCTTATATGGCTGTCCTGCGCTTTCAAAGGCTCTCGCCATGAGATCAGACTGCTTGGTAGTAACATTAAAATCGTTCATTCCATGAACAATGAGAGCAGAGCAGTTTATCTTTGATGGATCAAGGGTATAATCCAGCCTCTCCCAAATATCGTCATAATCTCCGTTAGTGGCTTCCTGATCCTCGGAGAACTGCCACAGGAAGGATGCATAATCATCATTTATCACAGTCCACTGATCATCCAGGAAAGCTGCGCCACTGTTAAAGGATGCAAGTGAGTACGCATAGGCCGCATCATTAGCCTTGGGCACACCCTGGAAATTGGTGTAGTCATACCATGAAGCAATACCCGCAAACGGAATAATTGTCTTCAGTCCCTCAACTCCGGATGTGGCTACCTCAAATGGAAGAGTACCTCCATAGGAACAGCCTGTCATGGCAACATTTCCGTTTGACCAGTCTGCCTTTATGGTAATGTCATTGTACGGATCTGTATAAGCGGTCCTCTTGCCTGTCAGCCATTCCACAACACATTTGTGTGAGTCTCTCTCAAGATCAAAACCACATAGTTCAAAGCCCTCCGAACCATAGGTACCGATACCGCCTGCTTCAACAACCGCAAAGCCTCTTACAAGATAATAATCATAAATATCTGCATAAGTGTAGCCGATATCGCCTGTAACGGGCACCTTGTAGTTCCAGCTTTCCGGAGATGCAATTTCGGCTGCCTCAAGAGTTGTCATATCTCCCTTAGGCTTACGCTTTTGTCCGGGCTCATACAGCTTATCGTAATCGAACGGGGTCTTGTTTAAAAGCATTTTGCTGTTTCCCTGGGTCTCTTCAACCGTACCGGCGCCATAGGGAGTCGGATCATATATGGTTGCAGCCTTGAAATCACCTTCGGCAGCAGCACGGGGCACCTGTACCAGAGCTTCCACAAGGTCTGCTTTTCCGTCACCGTCAGTGTCATGATCGGTCTCGATATAAACACAGAATCTCAGGATGTCACTGCCGTCATTTGTATAATCGCTGTCTCTCAGGTTTGTGTAAGTGAGAATAGGCTGAGCCATTCCGTCTTCAAAGACTAATGCTTTCTTCTCACGTTGTATAGTTTCCATCCAGTTAACGTCAGTTTTTTTGGAATTGGAATCCGGCTTTACTTCCGCAGCAGGTGAGGAATCATCGGAAGATTTATCTTCATCGGCTTCTTTGGTTTCTGCGGCTTCCGATTCTGCAACCGATTCTGCAGCAGGTTCTGCCGGCGGGTTATTCTGTGCCGGTTTGGGAAAACAGGAAATAAGCCCGGTCATAAGGGCCAGTGTGGTCAATAAAGCAATATGTTTTCGATACATTCTATTCCTCCTTCAGAAATTCATTTTCAGTTTGTCACGTTCGCTTGAAACTCCGGATTTTGCCGGAGAAATTTCAACATACTATGATTAAAATTTCGACCACGAAGCACTGCTTTATAACAGAAAGATGACTAAAATTTTACTTTTTTATGACAGAGTAATATACACTGATAAAATAATGTTTTTGTGAAAAATCTAATTAATTCCGGCATAGATGTCGAAGTTTCTAAAAACAGATATCTTTATTTTTCACCTATCATTTTGGGAGAAAGTACATATGAAAAAATTAGGATTATTATTGTTCATAGCTGTTTCCCTGCAGGCCTGCAGCCAGGCTCAGCCGGTTCCGCCGGTGCAGGTAGCGCCGCCGCCTGACAAAAATGTTGCCGTTTATGCAGAGCTGCCGGAGGGACATGATGCAGCCCAGGAAATAGGGATTGATATCGAAGATTTCAGTAAGAAGGATGAGCTTTTCGACATCGAAAATAACTATTCCGAGGCCTACAAATCCATCATTTTAAACGAGAAATACGGGAAAGACATCACTTATGTTATCGGTCATAAGAGCCCCGACTCCGATGCGGTAGGAAGTGCCATCGCCTATGCAAATCTTTTAAATGAACTTGGAATCGAGGCTAAGGCGGTGACTGCCGGAAGGATCAATAACGAGACAAGGTTTGCCCTAAACTACTATGGAATGGAAGAGCCGGAGATATTAACGGATGCCACCGGAAAGCAGTTTGTTCTGACGGATCACAGTACCTATACTCATTCCATCGATGGCATGAGGGACGCACGTATCGTAGGAATCGTTGATCATCACGGAATAGGCGATGCAACTAATACAGAGCTTATATTTGTTCGGTCCCTGCCGGTTGGCGCAGCGTGTACCAATGTTTACATGGCTTATAAGGAGTGTGGTGTAGAGATTACCCGAGACATGGCAAGGGTAATGCTTATGGGAATCATCTCAGACACCTCCAACGGTACAAGCAGCATGACCGAGATGGATTATAAGGCATATAACGAGTTAAAGGAGCTGGCCGAGATTGATGATTTCGATGCTCTTGCAAAGGGCATGGCAGATGGGCTTCTTAACTATGACGGCATGAGACCTATTGATATCTATAAGAATGATTACAAAGAGTACGAGGCCGGAGGACATACTTTTGCCATAGGTATCGCCAATGTAGATAACGAGAAAGATATGTATGACAGGGCCGACGAGATGCGTAAGGCCATGGAGGAGCATTACGACGAGATAGGCATGGACATGCTTTTCGGCATGATAAAAAACAAGCCTCAGGATCAGATGCTCATGGTTTGCTATGGAGACGGTGCCACAGAGGTGATGGAAGAGTGCTTCCATAACTACGACGGCGAGAAGTATTTTGTTTTTGATGAAAATGTTTCCCGCAAAAAGAAAATCGTACCGCCGATAATGAAGGCGCTGGAGGAGGCTGCCTCGAGCGAGAGTTCTAAATAGGGTACTAAGTATAACCATAGTTTAAGGAGGAGGGTTCTCACAGGAGAGCCTCTCCTCCTTTCAACTATTTTACTGACGAATATTTGGTTTTTGATTACAGACCATCGGGGACGGTTTTCACCGGCGAGAACTGTCCCCGATGGATTACTTCCGGTTATACAAAAACACTACTACCGCTGCTCCGATGATCAGGAAGTAGCCCACTACGCTCCAAAGATCCGGGATGTCTCCGAACAGGAGGAACCCGAAGGCAGCAGCCCAGAGCACCTGGGTGTAGTCATAGACGGAGATTTCCTTTGAAGGAGCATGGCTGTAAGCGGCGGTGACAGAAAACTGTGCCGCTGTTGCCGAGGCTCCTGCAAGAAGGAGCATGGTGAGCTGATGCAGGCTCATAGGATGATAGTTTAATGCAATATAGGGAAGCACCGAAAGGCAGGAAAATGCCGAGAAAAACAGCACTATGGTAGCGCCCTTTTCGCCCCGGAGACCTGCCAGTCTTACCAAAGTGTATGCAAGCCCGGCGGAAATCCCGCCTATAAGTCCTGATAAAGAACCTACCAGATCCATATTGTCGGGTGAAGGCTTCACTACAAAAAAGCATCCGGTAAATGCAATCAGAATGATCAGGAAGTGTATGGGCTTCAGCTTCTCCTTTAAAATGAAATATGAAAAAATGAGAACCATGAAGGGTGCCATTTTATTCAGGATGGAAGCATTAGGCAAAGGCAAATGATCTACTGCATAAAAGTTACAGAGGATACCGATGGTTCCGAAAAAGGATCTCCCTAAAAGGATGGGGAGATTCTTTTTTTGCGGGTGGAAACCCTCGCCGCTTTTTATCAGCATAAAAAACGCTACAAACACGGCAACCAGATTGCGGAAAAAGCTTTTCTGTATGCTTGGCACGTCGCCTGAGAGACGTACAAAAATGTTCATGAGATTAAAGAAGAATGCGGATGAACAGATATATAGTATTGCCTTTGATTTCTTCTTTTCCATAAGACCTCCGGGATGATTATTGTGTAGCACATTATCCCATGGGATTTGATCAATGTAAAATTCTTTTATGAAAACACCGGGTTTTATTATTACAATAGTTGGTGATTTTACTCATCCAAATGCTATTCCCAGTATTGCTGCGAAAATAATAAGATGTATCGGAGAAGCCTTACTTTTCAGGAAGCGCTTGTGCAGAAGCATAAACATTATCAGGATGAGGGTTATCAGGATATTCACATAGTTAAGGCCTTCGCCGGAACGGCAGTTATTTATGATCAAATAAAGCCCTGTGGATATGATGATGCCGATGATGCATGGCTTAATGCCACGGAGCACCGCCTGAAAATGTGGATTTTCAGCAAAATTCTTTAGTATGGTTGAAACGATGAGAATGATGATAAATGACGGTAAGGCAACAGCGGAGGTTGCTATAACAGCACCCGGCACCCCACCCTGACTGCTTCCGATATAGGTCGCCATGTTTACCATGATAGGACCCGGTGTGCTCTCGCTTACAGCTATCATGTATGTAAGCTGATCTTCGCTGAGCCATCCATAGCTCATGACCACGTCACGTATAAGCGGAATCGCACCATAGGCTCCGCCAAATGCAAACATTCCTATCTGCAGAAATCCCAGTAATAATTCAAGATATATCATTAGTTGTCTTCTCTTTCTTTAATGCAGGGTATCAGTAGGAGCCAATTAGATCTGCATATGTATGTCAATTAAGGCTCCCAAAAGCAGCGTTAATAGAGCAGGGTGTCAGTATCTGACACTGAAGGGCGCGGGGCTCCATAACACATCACTTTTTTACCTTCTGTAAACTGTTGTATATGAGACCGATAAGGCCGGCCGTCATCATCATGATAACTGTTGAGACCTTGAATCCCGAAAGCTCTGAATAAAGCATCAGCAGCATTGATGAAGTAAAGATAATGATAGGAAACAGCTTCTTTTTCATTTTTGAAAGCATTCCGATTCCGGCGTTAAATATCAAAAGTCCCACTGCAAGCTTAATGCCACGGAAGGCATCGGCAACTATTTTTATCTCCATAAAATTGCTCAGAAAACAGGAGATGATATATATGATCAGGAATGAAGGAAGGATGACGCCAAGTGTTGCGGCAAAGGCGCCTTTTAACCCCTTTATCCTATAGCCCACAAAGGTGGCGCAGTTTATGGCGATAGGTCCCGGAGTGGATTCCGCGATGACGGTCATATTCATCATCTCATCATGGGTTATCCATTTCTTTTTTGTTACGCAAATGTCTTCGATGAGGGAGATCATGGCGTACCCTCCGCCGAAGGTAAAGCTTCCGATTTTTGCAAATGTCAGGAACAGTTCAAGCATTATGACTCCTTTATTTTTGATAAACATTCACATGATACCATTGAAGGCAATCGTTCAACAAGTAAATCCTTATAACCTTATCTTAAATTGTCGAATATAACAGTGGTATGAGTATTTTTCAGCTGTATTCAGTTAGAATTTTAAGAATAGTTTTTATCGTATTTTATATGAACCTAAGTTTTAAAACGGAGAGAAAACTATGAAAAACGTGGTATTGGGAAGAACAGGGATCGAAGTGCCCCAGAACGGGTTCGGAGCATTACCTTTACAGAGGGTTTCGGTTGAGGAGGCTGTAAAGATTTTAAGACGGGCTTACGACGGAGGCATTCGCTTTTTTGACACGGCAAGAGTCTACAGTGACAGTGAGGTGAAGCTGGGGGAAGCCTTCGGAACGGGATATGTGGATCGTAAAGACATATTCATTGCTTCGAAAACCAAGGCTACAACACCGGAGGATTTTTGGAAGGATCTGGAGACAAGCCTTTCAAATCTTAAGACGGATTATATCGATATTTATCAGTTCCATATGATGAATACCTGTTACAGACCGGGGGACGGAAGCGGCATGTATGAATGCATGGAGGAAGCAAGGCGTCAGGGAAAGATACGTTTTATTTCCGGAACTGCTCACAAGTATGGAATCGCACAGGAGCTTATCGAGTCTGAGCTGTATGATACGGTTCAGTATCCCATGAGCTATCTGGCTTCGGAAAAGGAGATAGAACTGATTGAGCTTGCCAACCAGCATAATGTGGGCTTCATCTGCATGAAGGGTCTGGCCGGGGGTCTCATCACGAATTCAAAGGCAGCCATGGCTTTTATATCACAGTTTGACGGTGCAGTGCCCATCTGGGGAATACAGAGGGAGTCGGAACTTGAAGAGTGGCTTTCCTATATGGATGAGACACCTGTTATGGATGATGAGATATTTAACTTCATTAAGTCAGAACGCGACGAGCTTATGGGAGAATTCTGCCGGGGCTGCGGCTACTGTATGCCGTGTACGGTTGGTATCGAGATCAACAACTGCAACAGAATGTCTCTGATGCTGAGACGGGCACCCAGCAAGGGCTGGCTCAGTGAACATTGGCAGAAAGAGATGGAGAAGATTGAAGACTGCGTTAATTGCGGAAAATGTATAAGCAAGTGTCCCTATGAGCTTCAGATACCAACACTCCTCAGGAAGAACCTGGAGGACTACAGGGAGGTTCTGAAGGGGAACAGGAAGGTTTGATACCGGAGTAATCCACCCGGGGACGGTTATCGCCGGCGAGAACCGTCTCCCGGTGGTTTCCCGGTAGATTATAAAAGGTTTTGGGAGAACAGTTATGGCAGAATGTAATGTATGTTTCAGACATTGTCATATCGATGAAGGGAAATATGGGTTTTGCAAAGTGCGAACCTGCCGGGACGGAAGCATTGTTCCGGACAATTATGGGAAGGTAACATCCATAGCTCTGGACCCCATAGAGAAAAAACCTCTTAACAGATTTTTTCCGGGAAGCATGATAGTATCCGTGGGAAGCTATGGCTGTAATCTGAGATGTCCTTTCTGCCAGAATTATGGTATTTCATGGGCTGAGGAAGTTGAAAAGTGGCCTGAAAAGGCTAAATACATTTCTCCGGAGGAGCTGTGCCGTATAGCTGTGGCAGAGAAACCTTATGGCAATATTGGTGTAGCCTTTACCTACAATGAGCCACTCATTTCCTATGAGTACGTTCTAGACACAGCAAAGCTGCTGAGAGAACATGATTTGAAAACAGTTCTTGTTACAAATGGCATGGCTGATGCTTCTGCTGTGGGTGATCTTTTCGGATATGTTGATGCAATGAACATCGATCTCAAGGGCTTCACGGATCATTACTATGAGGATCTCCTGAAAGGAAACCGCCGGATGGTTATGGATTTCATCAAGGAAGCGGTGAAGCATTGCCATGTGGAAGTGACGACTCTCATCATCCCCGGTGAAAATGATACCGATGATGAGATATTTGAACTTAGCCGATGGATACGCGAGCTTACAGATAATGAAGGAAATCAGATTGGCGAAAACATTCCCCTTCACCTGTCCAGATTCTTTCCAAAGTTCCATATGACTGACAGAGACGCCACAGATGTGGCTAATGTTTATCACCTGAAAACTGTGGCAGAAAAGAATCTGAAGTATGTGTATACGGGGAATTGCTAGTTGTAAAAAAAGAACCCAATGACACTTGATAATAGAGTGCCATCGGGTTTTATTTTTGTAATCTGAAATTAGTAAAGTATTGAGCCAAAAGTAAAATTTTGCTATCATAGTAATGAAAAGTAAAAAAACAACGCTTTTAGTAATGAAACGTAAAATTATCTGATATATAGTAAAAAACATGGAGGAAAAGTAATGACACCCAAAATTGATCCGTTTACCAGAACTCCGGGGCTGGCAGGCAAAGCATATATAGATACAGGTATTGCTGATACTGTAATTGCAAATTTTAAAAGTGATGAATCTGAAAAACATGTTTATAAGATCACAGGCCTTCGTGGGTCCGGCAAATCAGTTGAATATGGAAGGATTATGAAGGCGTTAAAGGAAGAGAAAAACTGGCTTGTATATAACCTTTCCTCTGCCGGAAATACAATTGCTACATTTCATGATCTACTTGCAAGCGAAAAAGGTTTAGGTATAAATAACAAGACAATTGAAAAAAGTTTCAGTGCATCTCTCGGAGGAAGTTTTCATGGTGCGTCAGGAGAAGGGAGCGTAAAGGTCACAAATACAAAAAGCATTGAAAAGTTTCATAAATCCGAAGAAGCTGCAATAATAAAAATGATAGAGACAGCCAACAAAAAGAAGTACAGGATACTTGTTGGGATAGATGATATTTCCAAAACAGAAGAAACAGTCAAGCTTCTTTCAATAATAGGGTCAATGATAGTTGTGGGAGCAGAACTCTATCTTGTTGTGACAGGACTTTCGGAGAACATTGAAGAATTTTCAACTGAGAAAAACCTTACCTTTTTTAAAAGAGCTGACGCTATTGAAGCAACTGCTCTAAACAAATACGACATAGTGAACAGATATCAGGACTTACTTAATATAGACTCATTTGAAGCCAAAAAGATTGAACAAACAACACGGGGTTATGCTTATGCGTATCAGGTTCTTGGTTCACTATATTTTTGCAAAAAGGAAAATGAGACTCTTGAAGATCTAATGCCGGCCTTTGAGAACATAATGTTTAAAGATTCATATGATATGATATGGCAGAAGCTGACAGAAGGCGAAAAGGAAATGGTCAGATGCATCTGTAAAACAAAAGATGGGAAAACAGAGGACATAAAGTCTTTGATGAAAAATCCGGCATCATATAATGTATTCAGAAATAATCTCATAAATAAGCATCTGGTGGATGGAAGTAAAAGAGGATATTTGAAAATAAATCTCCCCAGATTTGACAGTTTCGTTGAACTTTGGGGTGATGATTAAAGGGAGGAAATAATTATGAGAAAAATTATGTTAACTATATCCGCTGTTTTGCTGCTGAGCTTTCTGACGGCCTGTGACATGGCATCCGGTATCAGCACGGTGGAAAATAGCGTCAGCACGACGGAAAATAGTATCAACTCAGCGGAAAATAAACAGGAGGACGGAGGCGGCATCGAAGGACAGGACTGGCGGACATGGGGAACTATAGACGGCTATGGAAACCTCAGTCTGGACGGGCAGGATATTGACGTCTGCGCCTGTGTCTTCGGTGACAGAGTTGAGTTGTACTATGATGAGCCTAAACAGAATTTATTTTTGCAGGTAGACTATCCCGAAAAGCTAACCGATGAGCAATATGAAAAAGCTACGGTGGAGTTTGATGATTATAACGATGACGGGAACACGGATGTGCGCATTATCGTAGGTGAGGAAGATTCACCTGATATGTGGTGGACCTTTGTCTGGGACAAGGACGACTTCGTATACATGGCGGCTCTGGCATACCCGCCAACAGAAGTTGAGCATTAACAAAAAACGGAAGAGAGAGGTCTTAGCGAGACCCACGCTCTTCCGTTTTTTTGAATAGAAACCTGAAGAAGTAGTCATTACTTTTTGCGGATGCGAACAGGAAGACAGGGTTGTCAGTAAAGGTTTGAAATGATAATGATGATATGTTTTTGTCAGCAGATTACTCCTCCCCCAATCACGCAGTCGTTTTCGTCATAGAACACAGCTGCCTGCCCCGGAGCAGCAGCCCGCACGGGAGAGTCAAAATGTACCTTTATGTGTTCATCATCTATCCGTTCAAGGCACGCCCCCTGTCCGGGATGATGATACCGGATTTTAACATTGCAATGAAGCTTCCCTGTAAGCTCAGGTATACTCATAAGGTTAATGTTTCCGCATATTATCTCATCACTGAAAAGCGAATCTTCACTCCCGATAACAACCTCGTTCCTGTCGGCTCTTATAGTCTTTACATAAGCGGGATATCCCAGCGCGATACCAAGACCTTTTCTCTGGCCGACAGTATAGTGGATGATGCCTTTATGAACTTCCAGAACATTTCCTGCTTCAGCAGATATGCCGCAACTGCACTGTCCACTCCTCCGGACATGCCTACAATAACCTTAGCCATATACAATCCTTTCTGACTCCGGATCAGAATCATTTCCTCCGGAACGACGAATGTTGTGTAGCACATTATCCCATGGGTTTTGGCCAATGTAAAATGTTTTTACGAAAACAACAGGGTATCCGCCGGGGACGGTTCTCGCGGTTGAGAACCGTCCCCGGTGGATTTCTTTTGAAATCATTGGGTGATTCATTGTGTTAAAAGATTGACGGAGCAGAGGATTCAAGTTACTATTACCCCAATTGAATGTAACAGTTCAGTCGGTGGGCCAGGGGGGACGGGGTTGGTGGTCCATTTTAGGAAAATGGACCACCAACCCCGTCCCCCTGGTTCACCGACTGAATAAGGTGGGGATATGAAAAAAACAAAATATAGACAATTGTATTATACAATTTTGACGGTAGTGTACCTTGTGCTTTTTTCAGTCGGTATTCTGATAATGCTCAGGTCCATAGACATTTCCAAGAATCAGAAGGAAGGCTCCAGACTGATCGGTGCAAGCTATATGAGCATGAGCAATGAATTCTTCAGGATAATCCATGAGCAGGTAAGAGTAAGGGTTGAGGCAGAGGGTGACAGAGTGATCCTGCGGGATCCGGGAATGGATGTTCAGCGGCAGAAGGAGCAGATAAGGGAAATGATGAAAATGGGCATCGATGCTCTGATCCTGACGCCGGTTGACCCTGACGGACTGGTGGATGTCCTTATAGAAGCCAGGGCAAAAGGCATCAATGTGATCGTAGTAGATTCAAATGTAAGTACTGAAAATCTGGTTAACTGTACTATTGTTTCCGACAACTATAATGCCGGATGCCTGGATGGGGAATACATGCTGAAAACACAAAAAGAAGGAAAGATTGTGGTTATGGCCCACAACAGTGCAGTTTCGGGAAGACAGCGTGTAGCCGGATTCCTAAACACCGTTTCTAAAAATCCTGCATACACCCTGGAGTGTCAGATTGACTGCAATGGCCAATATGAAAAGGCTCTTTCCGAGATGAGGGATTATCTCGATAAGGAACGCGAATTCGATACGGTATTCTGCCTGAATGATCCGGCCGCGGAAGGTGTTGTGGCTGCCCTGAAGGAGAAGGGACTTGCAGGAGATGTTAATGTATACGGAGTTGACGCTTCTCCTGATGCGAAGGCTTTGATAGCAGCAGGAACGATGAAGGCTTCTGTTGTTCAGTTTCCCACCAAAATAGGCGAAACAGCGGCAGAGGTTTTATATGATCTGATTGCCGGAAACAAAATAGAAACAAAAATCACAGTACCTGTAGACATTGTGACACAGGATAACATTAATCAATATGAAAAAGACAGATGGCAATAATGCAAAAATAATAAAAGATTACCGGTTGCCGGATTTGCTGATAAATCTGATGATGCATCTGAATTTCTGGATGCTGCTTTTTATTATGTTTATCATGTCCCATGCATTGTGGGGGTATATACATGAAGGCTCGGCACTGTCATTCCTCATGAACTCAAAGCTCATTCCCGACCGCCCCTTTGAACCGATTCTGTCAGCCGGACTGCTCTATGCTTCTTTACTTTTGCTGCTTACAACCGAAACAGATCAGGGGATACAGTTTTTATTTAAACTTTTGACGGAGACATTTATAGTTATCATACTCTCCAGGATTATGAGCTTTAGCTACATGGGAATGTTTCTCATGATCATCGCAAATCTCATAAGAAGACCTACCGGCAAATGGAACCGTAACATAACCTTTGTACTTGTTGGCATATGTTATTTTCTGCTGGAAAGTCAGATTTTGTCTATCTGGATTCCGGTGACCTCACTTTCTGATTATCTGAGCTATTACAGAAGTGATTATGCGAAGATTATTCAGGGAATAATCAATGTTGGAAAACTTCTCAATGTATTCCTGTTCATGTGCTATATGTTTTTCATGGTCAGAATCCAGATGAGTGAAAATGAACGTATTTTGTCTCTCAATGAGCAGCTGAGGGAGGCAAATGTCAAGCTCGAAGAGTATTCGGAAAAGTCAGCCCTGATGGCACAGACCAGTGAGAGAAACCGCCTGGCCAGAGAGATTCACGATACCATAGGGCATTCTCTGACAGGAATCGTAACAGGAATAGAAGCCTGTATCATGCTGTTTGATACCAATGGGGAACTGGTAAAGGAGCAGCTCAAAGCTATTTCGGAAGTGGCTCACAGAGGTATGGAGGATGCACGAAGATCCGTAAGAGCCCTGAAGCCGGATGGTCTGGAAAATATGTCCCTTGACCTTGCGATCGAGCAGATGATAGATGAAATGCGTCGATCCACGGGAATTCATTTTCACTATGACTGCTCTGTGAAGCTAAGAGATAATTTCGGAGATGATGAAGCGGAGGCGATATACCGAACGGTTCAGGAGGGCATCACCAATTCTGTAAGGCACGGAAAGCCTCAGGATATCTGGGTTACGATCAGCAAAGCAGATGGAAAGCTAAACATTATCATCAGGGATAACGGCGCAGGTTGTCCTGACTTTGAAAAGGGTTTTGGTCTCAGCCATATGGAGGAGCGTCTGGAGATGCTTGGCGGAAAAATAATATGCGATGGAAACAACGGATTTTTGCTTCAGGCGGAGATACCGATTCGCTGGGGAACGGAGGTAGATTAGACCGATGATCAAAATATTGATTGCCGATGATCAGGAGCTGATGCGTCAGAGCCTTAAAATGATACTTAGTGGTGTAGAAGACTTTGAGGTTACGGATGCTGTATCCAACGGCACGGATGTTATCAGAAGTGTGAGAGAAAACAAGCCGGATGTGATCCTTATGGACGTGCGGATGCCCAAAATGGACGGAGTGGTGTGCACCAAGATAATCAAGGAAAATACACCCGATATCAAGATAATCATACTTACCACCTTTGATGATGATGAGTATGTTTTCAATGCCATAAAAAACGGTGCCAGCGGGTATCTGCTGAAGGGAGTTTCCTTTGAGAAGCTCATAGAAGCGATCCGAAAAGTATACAGCGGGACAGCCATAATAAATGACGACATAACCAATAAGGTGCTCAAGCTCTTTTCGGAAATGGCAAAATCAAAGGATTCTGTTGAAGTGCCGGAACAGAGCCTGGAGGAGATAAAGGATAGCGAATGGGCAATCATCGAAGGAATAGTTGAAGGTCTTTCCAATAAGGAAATCGCCACAAAGCTCAATTTCTCCGAAGGAACCATAAGAAATAATCTGAGTAATATATTAAACAAACTTGGTCTCAAGAACAGGACGCAGCTCGCGATCTGGGCAGTACAGTCCGATGCGATCAATCGGATGAACAGCAGAAATAAAGAACGGAACTAAAAGATGAGTATGTGGGATAACAGAAAAACCAGATATTGGCTTTCTCTTTTTCTTCTGATCTTTGTTATTTTGCTGAGGACTGACTGGTGGAGAACACTTCCTTTTCATCATAAAAATGTTTTGACGGTGGGCGTATTTTCTGACAGCTATTGGAATCAGCAAAACGGAAATCAGCACAAGTTTATCGACAGTATGATCAGAAAGTATGAAGAGCAGAATTCCAATATCAGGGTTGTTTATGAGAAGGGAATCCTGAAAGAAGATTATTCCGAGTGGCTGGCAGAACAGATCATACAGGGAACAGCACCGGATGTTTTCATAGTACTTCCGGATGATTCCAATATGCTCTCCGATATAGGAGCCTTGAAAAATCTGGACAGTATAATAGAAAGAGACACAGCCTTTGATCCCGGGAAATATTATGAGGCAGCATATGCAGGAGGAGAATCAGATGGCATAAGGTATTCACTTCCTGTTGAGTGTGCTCCCGACCTTATGTTTGTAAATCGCACAATACTGGAGAATGAGGGTATTGATCTTCCGGATTCAGACTGGACCTGGGACGATTTCTACGATATCTGCAAAAAAGTCACAAAAGACACTGACGGCAACGGAACCATCGATCAGGCAGGTGTAGTTGATTATTCGTGGGAGGAAGCCTTTGCCTCCAATAATGTGACACTCTTTGACAAAGAACGAATGGAGAGTAATTTTACGGATGAGAAAGTATATAATGCGCTTATGTTCCTTGATCAGCTGGATGTTCTGAATCGAGGTACCGGAAGCGCGGATATTTCTTTTGAACGTGGCAATGTTGCCTTTCAGCCAATGAACTTTTCAAGCTACAGAACATATTTGAGCAATCCGGTTCATGCAAGCCGTTATGCGGATTTTGACTGGGATTATCTCACCATGCCGGCAGGACCGGACGGTGACAATGCGTCTCTTCTTGAGCTCATCTCAGTTGCCATGTATTCGGGAACGCCTATGGAAGACGAAGCCTGGGAATTTATGAAAATGCTTACCTGTGATGAAGAAGTTCAGGCTGAGATATTTAAATTTTCGGAAGGGATATCTGTTTGCAGGGATGTGACAGAGGCTGAACTCATAAAAGAAAATGAGATAAGACTGGGAGGTATTGCTTCCCCCAACATCGAAGCCCTGGAATATACTATGCAGAAGGCTTTTTTCACTCAGCGTTTCTCCGGCTTTAATGAAGCTGTAAGTGCAGTTGATGCTGCTGTTAATGAAATCCTGAAAAGTGATGCCAATATCCGTATGGAGCAGGTGATTCAGGCAAGAAACATTAACAATTTCCTGAAAACCATCAATAACTGAAAATGACAAATGGTAAAGGTCCACCGACTGAACTGTTATGACGAATGTAATTTTTCAAGTGACATTTGTCATCATAATAAGTGATATTTGTTTTGTATTGTAATGACGTTTGGTACTTATACCGGCGTCATTTTTTTTATATCCTAAAACCGTCAAATATACAGAACGTGACAGAGAAAAAGATTTACTGTACTAAGGAGAGAAATGATATGAGCTTCGCAAAAAAAGAGAATTCATCAAAAAAATGGATTTCTGAGATGGGGACGTTGTGGGCACTTATTGTATTGTGTATTGTTGGAGCACTTGTAAGTCCGAGCTTTTTAAAGGGAGCAAACATTATAAATGTCATGAGACAGATTTCCATAAACGGAATCATTGCTCTCGGAATGACTTTTGTATGTCTGACAGGAGGCGTTGATCTTTCGGTAGGATCTCAGGTTGCGGTATACGGAATCATGATCGCGCAGATGCTTAAGAACAATGTGAATCCTTTGATCGCAATACCGGTTACACTGGTAGTTGCCATACTGATCGGATTTCTGAACGGTCTCGGTATCTCAAAAGGAAAGCTTGCTCCGTTCATCATGACACTTGGATCCATGACAGCGCTGAGAGGATTGGCAAAATACATTTCCAACGGTTCACCTCAGAACTGGAGAGCCACAGGAATCGACATCAAGTTTATCGGTCAGGGATATGTCGGATTCATTCCGGTACCTGTGATCATTTTCGTGGTAATGTTCCTCATAGGATTTTATATCCTTCGTTATACCTGGTTTGGAAGGAGTGTCTACGCCATCGGTGATAACCGTGAGGCGGCTCGACTTAACGGTATAAATGTTGAAAAGACACAGCTTATATGCTTCATCATTACAGCATTTGTATGCTTCATGTCAGCACTGGTTCTTACCTCTAAGCTTTCTTCCTGCGACCCGACTGCAGGTGAAGGCTACGAGTTGGATGCACTTTCAATGTGCTATATCGGTGGAATATCTACCATGGGTGGTGTCGGTAAGATATCAGGAACTCTTATAGGTGCATGTTTGCTTACGGTTTTGTCAAACATTATGAACCTGGTTGGTATCAATTCTTACATGCAGAACATAGTTCAGGGTCTGATAGTTATTTTCGCCGTACTGCTCGGTGGAATTTCTGCAAGAAAGAAAAAGTAAACAGAGAAAAAAGTATTTCAGGACTATTTGTGCCGCTGACAGAACGACAGCGGTATGGAGATTAACAGGATTTTGCTTTCGGGATGAGGATGGGACATTTCAGAACCGGACCCGATGTGAAATAAACCCGACGAATCAATTCGTCAAAAATCTTAATGTATCTTTTTTACAGGATAAGGAGGAAGTAATGAAAAAGAGAGTATTGTCAGCATTATTAACCGGAGTTATGGTAGCGTCTTTATACGGTTGTGGATCAGCACCTGCTCCCGCACCGGCTGAGACTAAGGCTGAGACAACTGCAGCAAAGGAAACTGCAGCTGAGACAAAGAAAGAGGAAGCCAAGGAAGCTGCAACAGAAGCAGCATCAACAGAAGCAGCATCAACAGGTGAACCAAGCGGAGACGAAGAGTTTACAATCGGTTATGCACAGAGAGCTACCGATGCTGCATATACAATCGCAATCAAGGAAAGAAACCAGGACTATGCAAAGGATCATTATCCTAACCTTAAGTGGGTTGAGACAGATGCACAGGGCGATGTTGCAACACAGGCTGCCAACATTGAGGATCTTATTTCCAGAGGTGTTGATCTCATCATGGTATCCCCTCTTACATCAGACGGTTTGACAGATGCTGTTAAAGAGGCAATGGATGCAGGTATCCCGGTTGTAACTATGGACCGTGAAGTAGATACACCTGTTACCGTAAAGGTTGTAGCCGACAACAAGGAAATGGGCGTTATGGCTGCAGACAAGCTTGCTGAGATGATGGGCGGCAAGGGCAATATCATCGAAGTATGCGGAACTACAGGTTCATCAGCTGCTATCGATCGTCAGGCAGGCTTTGAAGAGACATTAGCATCAAAGTATCCTGATATGAAGATCGTAGATTCACAGGATTGTGATTTCAATTCCGCTAAGGCTGCATCATATATGGAAGACATGCTTCAGAAGTATGGTGAAGGCGAAATCCAGGCAATTTACTGCCACAACGATCCGATGGCAGAAGCTGTTGCTGAGACTGTAGTTGCTGCAGGACGTGATGGTGAAGGCATCCTTATCACAGGTATGGACGGTGAAGAGGCTGCATTCCAGATGGTAGAGAACGGACAGATGGCATTCACAATCATCTATCCTACAATGTCTCCGGAAGCTATGATCGCTGCATATAATGTTCTTACAAACCAGCCACAGGATGAAGTTGTAAACTGCATACCTACTCTTGTAGGAAAAGATAACGTTGCTGAGCACCTCGGAACAGGTCTTCAGTAATTAAAGCAGCAGCACATTGCACACTGATGTGTGTCAATGTGCTGTCGATTACAGGCAGGTGCCAGATACTATTGATACCTGGCTCATAAAATGTGAAGGAAGAGAACGCCATGTTAAAAATGAATCATATTTCAAAATCTTTCCCGGGTGTCAAGGCACTGGATGATCTCTCAATCGAACTCTGTGACGGAGATATATTAGGGTTAGTTGGAGAAAATGGTGCCGGAAAATCCACGCTGATGAAGATACTGTCAGGAGCCTATACTCTTGATGAGGGAGAGATTATCATTGACGGTGAAAAGATAGAGCATCCGACTCCTGCTCTTATGATCGAAAAGGGAGTGGCTGTTATATATCAGGAACTCATGCTCCTGCCTCATTTTACCGTGGCGGAAAATATCTATCAGAACAGATATCCCACAGATAAATTCGGAAAAATAGACTTTGCGAAGATGAAGACAGATGCCAAGGAGGTTCTTGACCGTGTGAATCTTCCCGTTGATCCGGGTGAGCAGGTAGGAAACTTAAGCGTAGCTAAAAGACAGATGGTTGAGATCGCGAAAGCCCTGTCCAAGAATGCCAAGATAATAGTTCTTGATGAGCCTACTGCGGTTCTTGCGGATGAGGAACTGAAAACACTTTTTGAACTGGTAAAGTCACTTTCAAAGCAGGGAATATCATTTGTCTACATCTCTCACCGCTTAAAGGAAATCTTCGAACTCTGCAACAAGATCACCATCATGAAGGATGGTAAGCTTGTTGAGAACGGTATAACGAAGGATTACGATACCGATAAGCTTGTTGAAAAGATGGTAGGTCGTGAGATGGGCGATATCTATCCTCCAAGAAATGTGAAAATCGGAGATGTGGTCCTTAAGGTTGAAGGTCTCAGCAGGAAGGGTGTGCTGGATAATGTTTCCCTGGAACTTCATAAGGGAGAGGTTCTCGGTCTTGCGGGACTTGCCGGTGCGGGCAGAACGGAGACCCTGAGAGCAATTATCGGTGCGGACAAGATTGATGGCGGCAAGATAACACTTTTTGGCAAGGAGTGTAAATTTGACAACATTAAACAGGCACTGGAGGCAGGATTCGGAATCGTTCCTGAGGAAAGAAAAGTTGAAGGGCTTCAGCTCAATAACAGTCTGGTTTTTAATATATCTCTTCCGGCATTGCCGCTTTACAGTAATAAGTTCGGAAAGATCATCAGAAAGCTGGAAAGAGCTGCCGCTGATAAGTATATAGAGCTTTTCAACATCAGAACTCCGGGAAGAGATGCCAATGTAAAAAATCTCTCCGGTGGAAACCAGCAAAAGGTGGTTCTCGGTAAGTGGATCGCTGCAGACTGCAAGATACTTCTTGTAGATGAGCCTACGAGAGGCGTTGATGTAGGATCCAAGCGTGAAATCTATACCATTCTTAATTCACTTTTGGAACAGGGACTTTCCATCATTATGGTCAGCTCGGAGCTTCCCGAACTGATAGGAACCTGCGACAGAATCTGCGTTATGAATGAGGGCAGAATCACAGGTGAGCTGCAAAAGGACGAGTTCTCTGAAGAGACAATAATGAGATACGCTACTATGTGAAAGACACAGGGCTATGGGAGCGATGGTATAATTGTTCCCGTAGCTCTGTTTTTATGGAGTCCATTAGATCGAAACCTGCAGGTAAGAGATAAACGACGAAAGCGGGATTTTACGGAGTCGGTTAGATCTGTATCTATGTATCAGATGAAAATGACTTAAACCAGCACTAACAGAAAATGAGGATAATATATGGAAAAAAACAAATACAGGGTTATTTTTACAGATATAGACGGAACGCTTCTTAACTCTGATCACAGAATATCAGAGAAGACGGTTACTGCACTTAAAATCTGGACGGACTCAGGAAGGGAGCTGGTTCTTGCATCCTCAAGAGGGATATCAGGCATAGAACCCATCATTCGAAGATACAATCTCAGCTGCTCGGTAATTGCTTTGGGAGGTTCCGTTATCAGAGACAAAAATGGCAGCATTATATATGAAGCGGGTATGAATATAAAAATTGTGAAAGCGATACTTGAACAGGTACGAATTGCAAAACTCCCTGCAGCATGGAGTGCATATTCTGTTGCAAAATGGATTGCAAATAGCAAGGATGATCCGGGTATAATAAATGAAGCGGCAATAGTTGAAGCATCTCCTACAGGTTATGATCTTTCATTGTTTTCGGATAACGAAAAGATAGGAAAGGTGCTGCTGTTTTGCAAGCCCGGTACCATAGATATGGTCGAAGAAAGTCTGAAAGGTAGTTTCCCTGAACTTTCCATTGCAAAGTCATCTGACATCCTGCTGGAAATAAATCCGAAGGGAATAACCAAGGCAAGTGCAGTGCATGAGTACTGCAGGATAAAGGGAATTGCACTGGAAAACACAATTGCTTTCGGAGATAACTATAACGATCTTCATATGCTGGAAACAGTCGGAAGACCGGTCATCATGGGAAATGCCCCCGCAGATCTGCGTAGCAGATTTAACATGATTACTTTGGATAATGACCATGATGGGATTGCGACGGCATTGGAAAAAATAATGTGTTGAAGAAACCATGGGGTACGGTATAGAGGTAGCCCCGGCCTGTCAGATATAACAGAGGTTTAAAATTGAAAAATATTGAATTAATGGATAAAGCCGGTTTTCGAGTTAGAGAACCGGCTTTGTTATATCGGATTGGATGTGAAGCGTGATGCTATAATAAATTTTACAAACGCAAAACAAAATCCACCAAAATTATAATGCTGAAAAAATATTTGTTTTAGTTTAAAGTAATGTAAAGGTTTCAGAACGTGATCGTGAAAATATGTACGAAAATACATTTCGTTAAACACCTTTTGGCCGGCGCCAAAAACCGTAGGTATATTAAACACCGGATTTTAAAGAGTAGGAGCTTTCATTATGATCAGGAAAATCGGGAAATCGGGACTTGTATTGTTTGCCGTTTCCATGCTTATATTTTCAGGCTGTAACAAGTCCGCAGAATCCGTTTCCTCTTCCGCAGAAACCGGTCAGACGGAAGATATGTCAAGAGGTCTTAAGGGAAAGAAGAGCTCTGAAGAAAGCTCCGGTGATAAGAAGCTGAAATTGTCAGATCGGGAGATAGAGGTATATGACGGGCACCTGGATACAGTTGTTCTCATCTACATGGTGGGCTCAAATCTGGAATCACAGAATCATTTGGCAACAAAGGATATTCATGAGATTCAGGCAGCCCTGGGAGATGCGGGAGCTGATGATTCCGGTGTAAAAATCCTGGTAGAGACAGGGGGATGTAAACAGTGGAGCGATGACTTTAACATAGCTTCAGACAAGCTCCAGCGTTTCGAAATAGGTGCTGATGATCTGATTCCGAAGGACGAGCTGGAACTCGCCAATATGTCAAAGCCGGAGACATTGGCCGACTTTATGTACTGGGGTGTCAATGCTTATCCTGCAGATCATTATGACATCATTTTGTGGAATCATGGCGGCGGATCGATGCTTGGTTTCGGAGCAGATGAACAGTTTTCAGGTTACATGATGAGACTTCAGCAGATGCAGAAAGCCTTTGAAGCGGTAGGCCGGCATTTTGATTTTGTCGGTTTTGATGCCTGCCTCATGGGGACTGTGGAAACCGCATATATGCTGTCTCCTTATGCAGATTATCTTATAGCATCAGAGGAAATGGAGCCGGGAAACGGATGGTATTACACGGACTGGGTCAAAATGCTGCTTAAGGATCCCGGGCTTTCTCCGGAGAAGTTTGGCAAACAGATAGTTGATGATTTTGCATCTTCCAATGAAGAAAGCGGTGACAACTACACACTTTCCCTGCTGGATCTGAGCAAATTCGGAAAGGTGTACGATGCACTTATAGATTTTTCAAAAAATTCGGAAACAGCAGTGGAAAACCGGGAGTACAGCCGGATAGCAAAAGCAAGAAGTGATGCCAGAGGTTTTGGCGACGGCAATTATGAGCAGGTGGATATCATAGATTTTCTGGAAAAGACTGAGCTTTCGGGTAAGGAGGAACTGAAGAAAGCAGTTTCTGATGCGGTTATCTATCAGAAGTCCAATATAAAGGGCGCAAATGGATTGGCCATGTACTTTCCGGATAAAAACCTTGAGAAGTTCGATCAGATGATCACGGTTTTCGATGCATTGAATTATGATCCGGCGTACAAAGAAAGTCTTTCCAGCTTCTGTACTATCATGGCACAGGCAGATGATGAAACAAAAGAAGGAAACGGCTATACCAAAAAGGATTGGTACCGTAATGATATTGCAAGGCTCTATGAAGAGGAGACAGATACCAAAATACCGGAATTAATTCCCTACAGGGAAGTTGACGGAAACTATGTGATAGATATTACCCATGAACAGTTGGATACCATGACGTTTTGCGGACTTGAGGTGTGGCTGGATACCGGCGAAGGTTATATGGAAATGGGAATTGACATATGGAAAGAAAACACAGGCGACGGCAACATTATCGCAAGCTATGACAATTCCTGGGTAACACTTAATGATGTTTTCGTTCCGTATTATATGCAGGATTTGGGAATGAGGACAGACGGAAGTGCTTATGACTATGGATATATTCCTGCCATTCTCAATGATGATGACTACATTTGGATCCGCGTGGAATTTGTTCAGCCGGAAGAGGGAGATGGTTGGGCAACGGTTCAGGGATACTGGATAGTGGAAGAAATGGACGAAGAAGGAGGGGACGGAATACGAAATCTCAAACAGCTTAAAGCAGGAGATACGCTGGATTACGTATCATTCTTTCACAGTTACGATGGTGAAAAAACCCCATGTATGATGGGAGAAAGGGTCACTGTTCCTGAGGAAGGGTTAACTGTCGGGTATATGCTCATGGAGGACCCTTCAACCGTTATTCACTTTATTTTGGAAGATGTTTATAAGAACACCTACTATACAGACTGGATACGTGTAGAGCCCTGAGAATATATTGTATCTAATTCAGGTGTTGTTTAGGCAGAAAGGTAATGGAAGACATTTGAGCCTGTCCTTAAAATGCCGCCTGAAAAAAATAAAATCATTTCAATATAATGAAAAAAGGAGGAAGTAATGAAAAAGAGATTTAAGAAAGGTTTTATCGGTGCACTGGGTGTGATCGCAGCTTTCAGCATTGCTGCCTGCGGTGCTAATGAGGTGCCTGTGGCAGGAGCTACGGATGAGTTTGTCACCGAAGTGGCAGAAACCACGGAAGAAGCCGGTACTGAGGCGGCAGAAACTGAAGAGTCTAAGTCCGATGAAAAAGAAGACACCAGGAGTCAGGAGGATGATGAACAGGAAGACTTCAATATAGATTTTGACTCTGTGTCGGATACTAAATCCGGAGAAAAAATGGATGAGAACTCTGAAGATCCCATAGTACGTGCTGCATTGGACAGAGAAGAGCGGAGTTATTCCGTTGATGATTTGGCCGGTAACTGGAAGTATGAAAAAGAAGACAGCATATATCTTGCATTGTATGATACGGGAAAATATGAGATTTATGACATCAAGAGTGGTGATGTGACTTCCGATGGTTCCTTTAAGGTTGACGGAAACACACTGGAGTTGACCGAAGATGGTGGGGATCCACAAAAGATCACTATATCAAGTAATGTTCGTCTTGTAGACGATGAAGGAGATCTTCTGACTCCATATATCCCGGAAAGTGAGAAATCAACTGACGCATCAGGTGATAATAAGATAACCAGAGCCTACGGAAGATATGATGATGATCTTACATTCTCTTATAATGATGAGGATGGAAGATGGATGATGAAATCTGCTTCAAGAGGCTGCAATATAAAATACCCTGCAGATTTTTATGCAGATGCCATTGATGATTTCTTATACGTATATGACGGAGATGAGGGATATGTAACTGCCAGAGATCTGACTGCGGCATATTATGATTATTATGGAGATGATGAAGATTTTGTAAATGATTATTCCTACTTAAGTCTCCTTGATGATTTTGAGTACTTCTATGGAGAGGTGACCAATGTAGACAATACTACTACAAAGCTTAACCCCACAGACAAGCATTTTTCCGAATGTTATGCAAATCTTATGAATGATTACTACGATATTCAGTGTGCGTCCACCATCTTCCGCTCGACATTCAAGGACGGAACCGAAAGTCTCATTTTGATCAATAAGTTCTACAGATTCGGCGATAAGGATGAGAAGGAAAGAATCAAGCCGGTAACAGCCGGAGGCTACAGAAAATAACATTTATAGAAATAACATTAAATCTTATGACATTAAAAGACCGGTTCCCGTGATTGAGAACCGGTCTTGTTCATTTATGACAGTACAGTAATATGCGTTTGCAAAACGCAGCCCCGGCAGGAATTTTCCTCCCGGGGCTGATTATCGTTGGTTTTACTTCTTGTTCTGCGGCTTTTCTGTTTTTTCTGTTTTGTAATACAGGAAGCGGTCAACATTGGCGGCAAATTTCAGGGAACTATCCTTCAGGTAGCCCGCTGCGGTACGCTTAGGAGCGATGGTGTTCATTGCACTCTTCAGGCCGTTTGCGTACAGCCATCCGATGAGGAGGGCGATTACTGCTGGAATAAGTACTCCTGTAAGTGTTATACCGTTTGATGATATGAGGAACGATAGTGCGAAGAATATGATGAATGATATCAGGCTGGCAATACCCAGATACTTATAGTATTTATTCATATCTATGGGGAGACTTCCCACCAGCTTGCCGCTCTGGCCGTTAATGCCGAAGGTATATGATTTGCCTTCATATTTTGTGGTCATCATCCATACCGGAAGCATGGCATATTCTGCTTTTGCATCAGTCAGGTTTATGCTCTCGCTTTTCTGTGATACTTCCGTATATCCGTTTACAGCTTCCCTCATTTTATTCCTGAAGGTATTCTGGACCCTTTCGTTGGCTCTTGGCTGAGCATCACTTTCCATTACATCATAGCGGTCAGCAAGATATCCGGAGAAGTATGCGGGATCATATGCTGTTGCTTTTCCGAAGTCAAAGGGTTCCAATGAATCCATGGTGGCATCATCCATTTGGGATGCAGCATCTACAGGGATTCTATGGAAATCCATATCTCCGGATCTTGTAATATGGTAGTGATCCTTTCTCACATATTTGAAATTAGCATCTTCCCAGCTTTTTGCCTTTACTCCGTCAAAGGAAACAGAACCGGAGGCATGGCAGCTGTAGAGCCAGAAAGGTACGTAAATACCCGTAATCTTTTCTATACGATTTCCGGCTGTAAAGGAATCCGGCAGGAGTTTTTTGCCTCTTGTGAATTCCTTAAGTTTTTCGCTTGCCTGTTTTTTACCTACGGCAAAGGGAATCATCAGATCCGGACGGTACAGACCTTCGAAGGACTGAGGTATGATGGAAGGATTTCCGCAATACGGACATTCTGTTGCGGCAGTATTTTCGTCAGCAACCATCTCGGCTCCGCAGGACTGGCATCTGTAACCCTGTACCTTTCCGTTTTCATCACTTATTATCTGCTGATCCGGTGTGTCCCATACCATATTATTGCCGCCGGCATCATCCTTCAGAGATTCCTCCGCAGCTTTTATCTGTTCCATGCTGAACTGTGAGCCGCAATACTCACAAGCCATTTCCTGTACCTCTCCGTTGTAGACCAGTTTCGCTGCACAGCAGGGACACTTAAAGTTCATTACATTACCCATATACACTCCCCTTGTAAATAAAGATTTCGTATTAAATTATCACGACGTTAAAAAACCTGTTTATACAATATTGTAATATTTTTTCTCCGAATAAGGAATGATTTTAATATAAAAAACGGTCATAACTGAAGATGTCTTAAGCCACCGGGGACGGTTCTCGCCAGTGAGAACCGTCCCCGGTGGCTTTCTAAAAATGTTTGGTAAATCGGTTTATCATTATTTTGTTTTACTAAATAACACAAAAACTTAAATACATCCATGCGGCATTTAATATTAATAAAAATTACTAAGTTTGTTTAAAATTTTTTAATAATTAGCATTAAATTTAATCTAATTTGTAACTCTTTTAATGCTAAAATGAATCGACATTTTGGAGAAATATGTCATATGGGGCAAAGAATCATTTAACAAATGGGGAAAGTAGTATGAATAAGTTAACGAAGCAATTACTATCATTGGTATTGTGCGTACTTATGGTTGTTGATTCCGGATTAAGTGCCGGGGTCACGGGCTATGCGATGGAAAGCCCGTCTGCCGTACGTTCCATATCGCATTATGCAGTAAAGGCATTGGCCGACCTGCCGGAAGATGTGGCGTATCAGGTTGTTGAGTTTGGCACACCTGAGTCAAGTCTCGATCTGCCAAAGACCATATTTGCACTGGCCTGTGATGCAGATGCGGATGCAGAGACAGACGAGGATGATGATGCAGACATAAGTATAGAATATGCATCAGCAAGCGAAGTCAATGAAGCGGCAGATTCAGATACAAAAAAAGCATCCATAAGCGAGATTGATGATGAGTCGGTTTCAACCCTCGATGAGGCAACAAAATCAGTTATAAGCAAGAATATTGACTTTATAACGGATGAACAGCGGGAAGAGGTTAAGAAACTGCTGTCCTCTAAGGATAAACCATCTATCAAAAATATAGAAAAGGAAACAGGTCTTGACCTCGACGGATACTCTGTTATAAAGCTTCCTCTTTCATGGGAGAATGATGCAAGCTTCGGAGGGGAATATGATACTGATGAGCCGGGCATATATAGATTTACTTCTGAAGTAGAAGACGAGGATAAGTATGTCCTGTTTGATTCTTCACTTCCGACAATAAGCGTAGAGGTTTTGGAAGAGGCGGCCGTAGAGTTTTCGGCTGTATGGTCAGACGACGATGTGGAAATCGTGGTTGCGGCTCCCGCAGGAGTATTCCCCAATGACAGCAGCCTTAAGGTAGAGAAGATTACTAAGGACAGAGACAACTTAAAGATAGATGAGGCGGTAGAAAAGGCGCTGGATGATGACAAGGTTATCGATAGCACATTGTCTTATGATATCAAGGTTGTTGATGCTGAAGGAAAGGAACTTGATCCTGTTACAGAAGGTGACAGAAAAGTAAACATTACCTTCAAGTCAAAGAAGATCCTTGATGCGGCTGAGTCAGAAGACAAGTACATTTCCGTTTATCACTTCAAGGATATTGATAAAGAAGATGTCGAAAAGGCAGCTAAAGCTGATGACGATAAAGAATCATTTATAGAAAACATTTTTGAAGCATGGGATGATCTCGTAAGTGGTGCCGATCAGGAAGAGAAACTTGAGGCACCTGAGCTTGTTAAGGCTGAGGAACCCGAGAATGTATCTGTAGATGAAGAGAGACAGGATGCACCTGAATCGGATGACAGTATCAATGTATCCGTAGACGGAGAACTCAGTGTAAACACAGAGGACTTTTCTGTATATACAATCGCATTTTATTCCGATAAAGCGAAGGTTAAGGGATACTATACAGATCTTTCCAGTGAATCCTTTAGTTCCAGAGATGGAGATACTCTCACAGTAGAGCTTACAGGTGCAGAGGGTTCAAATGTTGCTGCAAATTATGATGCTGCTGAAACAGAGGATGAATTCAAGACATTTATAGAACAGATTTCCTCTGACCCGTCAGCACTTGAAGAATTCTATAATGAACATAAAACCGGCTCAGTAATCGATGATGTACCGGCTGAAACTGCTCTTGGACTTATATCAGATTCCGACAGTATGTCTTTTGCTGTTACAAAAGTTACAAGAGACGGAGTTACTTATCGTGCTACATCAAGCGAGATATCGGCAGTTTCCGGAGAAACTGATGGAACACTTACGCATAAGAGCGTGAGCTGGGCTCTCGATGATACTTTCTATGTAAAGCAGACAACGAAAGATCTCACCGGAGAGGTTACATATGAGCTTACCGGTTTTGGAAGTAATGGCGGTAAGGCAACTATCGTTATCACCGGTGAGAATGGTGAAACACGTGAGCTCGTTGTTACATCAGAGAACGATGATAAGAAGGAATTCAATGTTAACGCAAGCGATGTGTCATTCACTATCGCCGTTACAGACATTCTGTCAATCAATCCTAAGGAGTACCAGAATAAGGACTATACCATGGTTTCCGAAACCGGAGAGATTTCAGGACAGGTTCTTTCCAATAAACAGGATGCGCCTACATCTTTTGAGATTACTAATGTAAAAACCTACGCATATAGTGTGGGACAAGAGATAAAGAAGGGCGGAGAAACATTTGAGGCCGCTGACGATGATGCTATTACTTATTCATTAAAGGATCTTAAAGCCGGAGATGAAGTAATCGTCAGAACAAAAGGCGGGGAAGATACACCGTACACTGCCGGCTCTGAAGGAACATTGGATATCACGGTTTCTGCAAATGTTGCAAGCTTCAGTGTTATCACAAAGAGCAAAGATGCAAAGATTTCTGCAGTAACTCCAAACAAAGCAGTAAACAATATCGTACTTGCTGCGAAGATTACAGATGAAAACAATCTTAAAGCAGACAATCAATTTAAGATTGATTATATCGTCCCCAATTTAACTGTAGAAATATATGATGAAAAGGATACTGAAAAGAAGAATCCTATCACTGCATATACTGCAAATTCGAGAGATCCCAAGACACTTACGGATATTTCGAAGCTCTTTACAGTAAGCGGATACAGATACAGAAGTGCGAGCCTCAGAGTAGGGGATACAGATTATACAAATATCAAACAGCTCAGCGATTTCCAGTACAAGACAAGCAAGGGAACATTTGACCTTACTGAAGACGCTGTACTTACACTTACCTATGCGGAGTATATAGAATATCCTGTATATCTCAAGCTTGAGAATGTACCGGTATCTTCCGATAAGAACAATCCTACTTATTTAACATTTAAAATACTGGATCGTGACGCAGCCGCAGGAAGGGCTGTCAGCGTAAGTGGTCTGCCCAGTGGATCATCATATAAAAATGATACATTAACGATCAAACTGGATGCCAATAAGAAAGAGTATAGTTTTACTGTTAAGTCAGATGACGAGACATTAAGAATGTACCTTGATGTAACAGATGATACCAAATATCAGGTGATAACCGGTATAGGTGAAACTAATGCTATCGATCTCTTAAGAAAACAGGAGAATTCAAATAAGAAAGAAAACATATTCTTCATTGAAGGAAGAAGTACAAACCAGTCTGTCAAGAAGTATTGGGAAGACGGCGGAAAGACTCCTGAAGAAAAGAACAAATTTGTGGGCAACAAGGATGTGGATGTAAGCAGCTACATGTATCTTGAGTACTCCTTAGGTCCTGATTATACGGAGTGGAAAAAACTTGATGCTGATGCCATGAAGGAACTTGGTTATTCTGAGGCTAATGTTCCTTTACCGGTGAATGCCAATATCGTTAAAACTCAGACATCATATGTATATAATTTCAAAGATGTTCTTTTTGATAAGAAGGTAGATGTAATACGTGAAAAGAACGATACCGGCGCCGTTGTGCGTAACGAGACAGTTGAGACAAATATCAGGTATCGTCTTGCTGAAGAGGATGAGTTAAAGAAGCATTATTTCAGTAAGTATGAGAATGAGAATGGTGACGAAGATCCAAACGGTAGTGTTCTTCGAAACTATGAGATCCAGACATTCACTACAACCATACAGTGGAACGATATAGATAAACTTGGCAGTGACAGACCATCTATCGAAAACTGGAAGCAGTATGTTTCTCTTTATAAGATTGTAAAGGGTGATGCCGATCATCCTGCTACAATGTCTGTTATTTGGAAGGATAAGGAAGAAAAAGACTATCTGGTTTCAGACTATGAGGAATGCGCAGCTACAGTTACAGATAACGGAGATAATACCTGGACTGTAACGGTTAAGGGATATGCTTACGATAAGGGTGACTATAATGTTCACTATTATCTGACTCAGGAAAAGATTACCGGACTTGAGCGAACTACAGGTGAAGAAGGCAATGCTATAACCAATCGTCGTTATGAACCAACATATAATAATGTTGGAAATGCCTCCAATAAAACCAATGGTGTATATAATGGCGGAACTCTCGTTAACATACTTGCCGGTGATACAGACTATGTGATGTATAAGCTGTGGAAGGATGAAGCTACACAGGATATTGTCGAAGCAAGACCTAAGGCAAGCATCCTTGTCTACAGATATGCAAGAACCAGTGAAGACAGATGGACCTACAGATCTCCTATCCAGGATCAGGTTTATGTTCCTATAGTAAAGAATATCGATAACGGTGAGAACAAGCTCTATGAGCTGACGATTCCAGGCAGCGGTGCACTTTCAGCATATAACGGTGACGGTGTTCAGCTTATCTATATAGGAAAGGAACATACAGAAGGCGGTTCCAACAGCTATGTAAGAAGCCTCATCAGAAGACCTGATAGTGAGGATCCAAACGATACCACTCTTCATGGCGGACAATTCATACTTAATGGCGAGAAGCTCGTAAATCTCATAACTGATAAAGTAACTGTTAAGGCAACCAAGACCTGGACTGCAACTGCAAGACAGGATATTGATGCAGAGGTTGAGCTCAATGTTTACAGCCGTGACAAGGATGGAAAGGTAAAGCTGGCATCAACTTCAGTTCTTACAGGATTCTCTTCTGAGCAGAAGTCAAAGAGTCATAGCTGGACTTTGGATAAGTACGATAAAGAGGGAAGAAGACTTTACTACTATGTAGATGAAGGCTATGTTTCAACCAAGGTGGCAGATGAGAATGATCAGGAGGGATTCAAGGCTGCCGAGAAGATAAAAATTGAAGATGGCCCAATATATTATCTGACAGCTGATGGATACAGATATGTACAGGAAATGGAAACCGAGGTTAATGCCGACGGTAATGTAAATGTCGATATCACAAACAGACTTGTCGGTAATGCACAGGTCAAGATCACCAAGAGATTCCCTGAAGGAATTTCACTTGGTGATATCGAAAGAAAAGAAGCAACAGTTAGTTTTGATGTTTTCCGGGATAACGAAAAGATAGGTGTTATCAGTAAAACCTACAAGGTGGGCAGCATAATCAGGAGCTATGACGGCGAAGGTAATCTGGTTTCAAAGGAAATAACTGATCTTAGCCAGTTACAGCAGGATTTTACTGATGTAATTATCGTTGACAGATTCGAAAGTCCCATGGAAATTCCAGAGGAGGCTGTTGAAGGCGATAACAAAACTCTCATAAATTATTACAGAGATAAAAAGCTGCTTCCAAGATATGATCTTCAGGGCGCTGAATACACATACTCTGTTTTCGAACATGAGGATGCCATGGATCGCGGATATAATCCGACATATGAGAATATAATCTCAGAGGAGGTTTATAGCGGTACAAGTGATACTGATATCATTCCGTATATTGCAGACAGGGATAAATATCTTGTTGACGAGATCAGAATCAGCAACAATCTCGGTAAAGGTGAGTATATAACTGTCTATAAGGAGTGGCTTGATGGAGAGGAATCTCAGAAAAGGCAGAAGGTAACCTTTGAACTTCAGTATAAGGCAGCCGGAGAAAGCACATGGAATTCAGTTGGTACACCGTCATATATAGCACCGAATGATGAGGTATATTCAAAATATTCATTTATGAAGATACCGTCAGAGGTTCATGATCAGTTTGTTGCCTGGAGAGATAATGATTACAGCCCTACTGCAACATCAGGTGATTTTCGTGTTATAGAAACCTATATGGGAGATAATCCGGTTCACTACTATATAGGTGCCGGCAGAACCATCGTTGATGATTTCTCTAACAAGGATTACTACCTTGGACATTTCTGGAATAAGTATGAAGGTAAAGAGGAGACTTTCTCAGAGCTTCAGAAAAAGCAGTATGAAGATGATGATTACGGTTTCGTACAGGGTGATTTCTATGATTACGATGTACTGATCTGTAACAGTGAGAGTGCGAAGGACGAGTCCGGAACCAACAGATACATCAACTACCAGTACAACGAAGACGGTAATGTAATAGGTAACAGAAACTTTGACTTTGCAATCTCCAATGTAAGAGTCGGTGTTATATACATTGACATCAAAAAAGAATGGGTTGACGGTCGTATGAAAGATATTTCCAGACCGGATTCCTTAAAGCTGAAGGTACAGGTTGGAAATGAATTAGTTGATGTAACATTGGACGAGTCCAATGATTGGTCAGCTAAGCTTGGCCCATATCGTAAGTACGATGATAAGGGTGAGCTTATAGACTATAATCCACATCTTGTGAAGAATTCTGAGGATAAGTACGAGGAATTCATTTACAGGACAGGAAGAGAGGATGCGGCAAAGAAGTATAAAGACGCTTATGTAATGAGCGGAAATACTGCTGAATTCGAGCTTGGAAAAGATCACCATACAGGTGACAGGTATTCATTTGCCATCAAGAATACTCTCTCAGCAACTATTACTCCTGTAGTGAATAAGTTCTGGGATGACTACGATGACAGAGATAATGACAGACCGGACATCTATTCCCATCTCTATCGTAAATACACAGATGAGAATAAAGTAGATCATGTTGAGCTTCTCGATACGAAGAGCTACATCGATTACGACTGGGATACAACAAGTTTTGATCAGAAGGCTCATAACTGGTGGCAGGTAAAGTACAACCCTCAGTCAAGATTTACCGAGGAATTCTACGAGTATGACTACTATATCGGTGAGTCTTATGCTTCTGAGAATACCAACGAGTATGCAGAGATAGGTGCATTTGAGGGATCTCCGCAATATACAGATCTTTCAAAAACCATAGCAACTTATTCATATCTTGATAAGAGGCTTCAGACTTTTGAGTATGATGGCAAGACTATAGTTGCAGCGAAGGTTGAACTTAATGAAGATGATGCCGGTACACTTGTTAACAGACCGAGAAACAAGCGTACAGTTAGCGGTGTTAAGATTTATGAAAACCTTCCGGATGGTTACAGCAATAAGAATCTTCCGGATGTAGAACTCGAACTCTGGAGAAGACCTTACGGAGAACCGGAGGGAAGTCCAAAGGAAGAAAAGGTTCCTGAGTATGACATAATAAGGGATCTTATGGGTCAGGAGGATCTCGAGGCTACCGACAACAATCTCGTAGCTATACTTGAGGGAGCAAATGAACTCTATAAGAGAAACTTCACATTCTACAAGGGTAACAAAACCGAAAATGATGAAAATAAGGTTCAGGCATATGTACCGAAGTATGATAATACAGGACGTCCTTACACATATTTTGTAAAGGAAGCGGATACGTATTCCATACTTGACGCAAAGAAAGGAGAAAAGGAAACAGCAGAAAGAATAAAGGTTCTGCATGCAGCCTATGACTTTGAGGTAAAGGAAAATGATACTTTGACAAATGGTATCAAGGCGGTCAATAAGTACAAGGAGACCAAGAACTATTCAGTCAAGTTCTGTAAGAAGTGGGATGGATTCAAACCCGAAAATGAATATGACGAGAAGTATCTGGATCCTGTTCATGGCAATGATATGCCTAAGATCACCATTCGTCTTTACAGATATCTCCAGAATGCAGATGGTAATATCATTAACGGCACCGGTAAGATACTTGATGAGCAGGAGCTGACATATAAGATTGACAAGAACGATCCTGATAAGTCGGGATACGCATATGCTGAGTGGAATGATCTGGTGTACTACGCACCAAACCTTAATCCATATAAGTATGTGATTTCTGAAAAGGTTGAGGAGACATCCGATGGCGGAAAAGTACCTTACACCAGAGCTTATGATGTATACAATGCTTCTGTAGCCGTTGACGAGGATGGTAATTACATTCTTGAGAATGGTCATGCAAAACTTGAAGCGAAAGAAAACCTGAAGACCGGAGCTTCATCAAAAATTACTTTTGATGAAACCAGGTCTGCGAAGGCAACAACAAGTACTATTGAAGAAAGAAAGGTAGTCCGTCATGACAGCAGCTGGGATGGATATGATGTCGCAGTAGATGGCAGCTATGACATTGACAGCGGTAAGGGTAACGGTGCTGCAGGTATCATCAATACCTATAGAAAGGACCGTGAGCCACTTAAGGTCTTAAAGCTTTGGGATACTAAGGATAGCGGATATGATGGAATCAACATCCTTCCTGAGGAAATTCATTTCAATCTTTACAGACTGTATCACAACAACAGTACGGCAGCAGATAACAGAACATTAATCAAAAAAGACGATCAGGATTATACATTCACTCTTAATGAGGCTAACGGATGGACTGCTACAATAAGTGAGCTTCTGAAGTATGAGCCAACAAGAGGTTACTACTACAGATACTATGTAGAAGAGGTTAAACCTGAAGGCTGGAAGGATTATGCTCCGTTTGTTGTTGAGACAAGAGACGGCAGCTTCTGGTACGGAGGTGCAGGCGTAAAGAATACACCTGACGGAGTGGTATATCTTGACGGCGGTGTAGACGGAACCAATCCACCTGACGGTAAAGTCGTTGATGAGAGCGGTAAAGTTGTTACAGTTACCGGCCGAAAGAACGTATTCAAGACCATTGATCTTCATGCGGTCAAGAAGTTTAAGACCGGTAAGGGTAATAAGGAGATTTCAGGAGAAAAGCTTTTGGAACTCTACAATAAGAAAGCTTTACCTGAGACCATCACATACCATATTTACTATCAGATCCAGGATGGTAAAAACGAATGGAAGCGACTTGAGCTTAAAGAGAAGGATCCGGATACCAACGAAAATATTCCGGTGACAATGGAATCTGTATTCTGGAAAACAGTGGATGAAAATGGAAAGGAGACAGGCGCCTACAGTATTGCAGAGAAGACAGGACTTTTCCCTTATGCTTACGATGATGTAAATCATACGTATCATGAGATAAAGTACCGTGCTGTGGAGTACTCGGTTACATATCCTGAGGGTGCAGACGGAAGCACGATTGTGAGAACTGTCGAGAATCCTGACAGCATTTCCGGAGAACTTGAGGGAGAAACCAATGGAACAGGCTTTGGTGAATTCAGTAAGGTTGAATCAGTTTACAATGTAACTGAGGATATCAAGGATAAAAATGGCAAAATCATTGAGAAGAATCCTTACTACTTCGAAACAACCGTAACCAACACACTTGATCTCACAAGACTTGATGTTACCAAGACATGGAAGGATGAAGTACGTGGTTTCGACTCTAAGGTTGATCATATAGTGTTCGAGCTTCAGAGAAGAAAGGGTGACGGTGAGTGGTCAGATGTGATGAGCGAAGGCAAGGTACTTAGCGCAGAACTCTCACATGCTGATGCAGCAGCGAACAAGACTGTATCTTTTGAATACTTACCTGCCAAGGATCCTAATGGCAGTGAATATTCATACAGAGCAGTTGAGAAGGCTATCGTTCTTAAGGACGGAACAGTTCTCAAGGATGATGACTTCAAGGTGACTCTCGATGATAAGAGTACCGGCAATCAGGAAGGAGGTACAACGGCTTACGAATATAGGTCGGAGAACTCTGATCCTGAAAAGTCCGAAGACATTTACACGAAAGTACTTAAATCAGATTTCACCAACAGTCTCAGACTGGGAAGCATTTCTGTAACCAAGAACTGGGATGATATGGATGATAAGTACGGACTTCGTACAGATATCAACGTAAGACTTACAGCATCCGTAGACATGAAAGATGAGTCCGGTAGGAAATCTATATCTGAAGAGACCAGAACACTTAGCGCCGGAAACGGTTATAAGGCTTCATGGTCAAAGCTTCCGATATACGATGCAGACGGAACAGTTATTAAGTACACTGTTCAGGAGTACGTTGTTATAGACGACAAGGAAGTTGAACTTCCTTCGTATGATGCCACTAACCTGGTTCGTGCAGATGAAAACGATTCAAACACAACAAATGAATTTGCTATAGCAACAGACTCTACAATAGTTGAGTTCACAAACAAGCTTGCAACCACTTCCTTCATAGTAAAGAAGGCCTGGGATACAGAAGATACAGATCCTACCAATGCAAATGAAGAGTACAAGAGACATATAAATGTTGAACTTGAGTATTCATACGATGGTGAGAACTGGTTTGCTGTTAATGCAAAGAATGGACAGAACATAGCTACTGTTTCTGAAGTTCTTTCCGAGGATAATGATTACACTTATAAATGGGATGACCTTCCTGTAAGAAACAATAAGGGAACTCCATACATTTATAGGGCAAAGGAAACAAATATTATAATTTACGATAAGAATGGACAGGAGGTAAAGAATCTCAAAGTTAATGTCACCAAAAATACTGTCGGAGGCTACAACTACAGCATAGGAGAGACAGAACAGGCTGAAGACAGACTGCAGAAAGCTACACTCAGCAATATCCTGAAGAAGGGTGATTATGCTATCACCAAGATCTGGGATGATGATGAGAACCGTGACGGTTTACGTCCTGAGGAAGTTACATTCCACCTGGAGCGTAAAACCGGGGATGGTGAATGGACACAGTTACCGGCTAAGTTTGACAGAACTATTACAAATCAGACTGAGGCAGGTAACGGACAGTGGTCTATAGCAACATGGTCACAGCTTCCTGTAGAAGATGCCAAGGGTGATGCATACAGCTACAGAGCAGTAGAAGATGAAGTTTCACATTATGAGATGAGGGCAATTAAATCAGAGACATTTATCGAAAGAATAGTCGATGGTTTTGTTGATCTGGTTCGTAACATAGCAACATGGGTACTTGATCTTTTAGGCTTTGCAGATGAAGTTCTCGAGGCAGAGCCGAAAGAAGACGTCGGAATCAATCTTACCGAAGGGGAGATGTCCATAAGTACTTACTCCAATATCCACAGAATCAGTACAGTAGATATCGATGCTGTAAAGAAGTGGGATGATATGGATGATAAGTATGGCGACAGACCTAAGGAAATCAAGGTTACACTGTATGCTACTTATACAAATGAAGATGGCATCGAAGTGACTGAAGAAGTCACGAATCTGGAACTTGCATATGACGAGGACAAGAAGATAACCAATCCTGAAACACTCAAAGCCTCAAACGGCTGGAAGGCTTCATGGACAGGACTCCCTGCTTATAAGAGGGGACTTGTAGGAAGCAGAATCACCTACAGCGTTGAAGAAACAGAGGTTAAGGGTTACGAAGGTGATATCACTCTTGCAACCGAGTCTTCCATCGAGAAGAACGAGGCGGAGAAGTGGGAGTTCAGCATTAAGAACACACTTGACCCTGTAGATATCGTCGTACGTAAGAACTGGGACAATGAATTTGCCGGAATCGGAGATGGTGTAACAGGAGCCGAGGTTGTACTCCAGAGAAAGACCGGAGCAGCTGACTGGGCAAATGTTTACGAAACTGTTGATGGTAAAGAATCACTGATGACTCATGTGATCAACAAGACAGATTCAAGCTGGACCGTAAAGGATCTTCCAAGGTTCGACAAGGATGGCAATGAGTACAGCTACCGTGCAGTTGAGAGCAGTATCATTCTCTCTGACGGAAGCAAAGTTAATGTTGAGGACGATGGTTTTGTAAAGGGAACAGTCGGTGCTTATGTTTATACATCAACAACCGAAAAGACCGAAACAGGTTTCCGCACGGACATTACAAACCGTATGGATACCGGATCACTCAGAGTTTCAAAGGTTTGGGATGATGAAAATAACAGCAAAAACAGACGTCCTGCAGAAATCAAGGTAAATCTCAAGACACTTACCGTTACAGGCGGAAAGGAAAATGAGATAAACATTGATGGAATATCAAAGACAGTAACATTGTCAGCAGCCAATAACTGGTCCGATGCAGCTGTCTGGGCTGATGTTCCGGTATATACAGCAGATGGAAAGCGTATCTACTATGTTCTTTCCGAGGAGAGTGTAAGCGGCTACGATACTTCATATTCATCCGTGACCTATGGTCAGGTTGCTGTGACCGGAAACGGAATCGAGGCAGCAAGAGTTTATCTTGAAAACGGACAGACCTCAGAGGTTGAGTTTACCAACCGACTGAGAACCGGCGGAGGAAAAGGCGGAAACGGATCTTCTTCACGTGATCCGGGTTCACCTTCAGGCGGAAGCGTTAAAGGTGCTGACAGAGAAACTCCTGATGAAGGAAGTGTTCTCGGTGCCGACAGAGATATGCCGGAGGAGCCAAGAGTTCTCGGAGCAGCCAGACGTCCGGGAACCGGAGATATGTCTCATATGACAATCTACGGAATCACAGCAGTCTTCTCACTTGCGATACTGGGCGCATGGCTTAGTGTCTACAAGAAAAAGAAAAAACAAAATGCGGAGTAATCCGTAAGATGTAAAAGGTCATGGGCAGTCGCTCATGACCTTTTTCTATTTAATTAATATATGCCGATAACCCACCGGGGACGGTTTTCGCCGGCGAGAACCGTCCCGGATGGATTACTGCGATAGAAATAAGAACTTATACATGATATAATCTATCTATCATTTTGTGGATTTAGGAATTTTATTTTAGGGAAAAGAAGGGGAAAGGAAATGACAAAGAATCTGAATATAACTAAATCGACATCACTTGTCTTATGTGGTCTTTTCACAGCACTCATGGCTGTAGGAGCATTTATAAAGATCATGCTCCCCATCGGAATATGGCAGGTAACATTTTCACTGCAGATATTTTTTGCTGTTATGGCCGGGATGTTCCTCGGCAGCAAAAATGGTTTCTACAGCGTGCTTGCTTATGTGCTGGTCGGACTTATGGGAGTTCCTGTTTTTGCACATGGAGGCGGTATCCAGTATATGATGAAGCCAACCTTTGGATTTATAATCGGATTCATAGCAGCAGCCTGGATCAGCGGCCTCGTTACTGAAAGCAAGAGTGGAAAAGGTATGAGAAAGCTTATACTGGCGGCATTTCTTGGTGAGATGGCTTATTACTTCTTCGGGCTTCTATACTATTTCATAATGTATAACTATGTTCTCACAAACGGAAAATCCATCAGCGTAATTGCCCTGATAGAGGTGTGGTTTCTGAGCACTGTCATTCCGGACTTTATAATCTGTGCTCTGGCCGCAGTAACCTATAATCGTGTTTATCCACTCGTTAAAAACTATATCGGTTAAAATCATTTCGACTGATAACATGACATTATGAAAAAACTGATCATTGCGACAAGAGGAAGCAAGCTTGCCCTGGCTCAGACAGACATAGTTTGTGAGCTTCTTAAGAAACAAAATATAGATTATGAGATCAAGGTGGTTCACTCCAAAGGGGATCATAATCAGAAGGATGCATTATCCAAAATAGGCGGGAATGGGCTTTTCATTCGTTCTCTTGAGACGGAACTTATAGAGGGTAATGCTGACATTGCTGTTCACAGCGCAAAGGATCTTCCCTACGATCTGGAAGAGGGGCTAGTGATAGGCGGCGTGCCAAAGAGAGGTGAAGCAAGGGATTGCCTTGTGACTCTAAAGGGCGCGGAACCTGAACAACCTATGGTCATAGGCACCGGAAGCCCCAGAAGGATAAGTGAATTAAAACAACTTTATCCCGAGGCGGTTTTTGAAAACCTTCGTGGTAATGTTGACACGAGACTCAGAAAATTAAGTGAGGGTCAGTACACGGCCATAGTTGTTGCGGCAGCAGCGCTGGACAGACTAGATCTGGATCTACAGGAATATGACATTAGAAGGCTTGATATCAGGGAGTGCATCCCTGCCGTTTGCCAGGGGATGATTGCCGTTGAATGTAGGGAAAAGGATAAAGAGATCGTGGAGCTTCTTGACAGAATATCAGATCCGGTAACGAAGCTTCGATTCGGGATAGAAAGATATCTTTTCAGCAGAATGAAAGCAGATTGCACTCTTCCTATAGGAGCACATGCTGAAATAAACGGAAAAGAGGTACGTATTTCCGCAATGTTCAGGGGCAGAAGATGTGAGCGGACATGTAAGGTTAAGGACCATATGATCATCTGTGAGGATATGGCAAAGGAATTAACCGGAAACTGTACGGGAAAAGTTACTCTGGTGGGAGCAGGCTGCGGTGAAGGACTTATAACCTTGAAGGGGCTTGAAGCTATAAGTGAGGCTGATGTCGTAGTCTACGATGATCTTCTGGCCGGGGAAGTTCTTTCCCGGATACCACAGAAAGCAAAACGAATATATGTTGGGAAAAGATCGGAAAAGCACAGTCTTCCTCAGGAGGAGATAAACCGCATACTGATCCGGGAAGCGCAGGAAGGAAATAATGTTGTCCGCCTTAAGGGTGGGGACAGTTTCGTTTTCGGAAGAGGCGGCGAGGAGATCCTTGCCCTCATGGAAGAAAACATCCGCCATGAGGTCATTCCCGGTGTGACATCCTGTGTTGCTGTTCCTGAAAGATTCGGAATTCCTGTCACCCATCGGGGCGTTGCCAGATCCTTTACTGTGGTCACCGGCCATACAATGGAAGATGGCGAAATAAAGGTGGCTTGGAAGAATCTTGCAAAAAATCCCGGCACACTTGTATTTCTTATGGGGATAAAGAATCTGAGAGAGATATGCGGGAAACTGATTGAGTTTGGAAAGCCGGAGGATACTCCGGTAAGCGTATTGGCCAAAGCATACAGCAGTGAGGAGCAGCGTCTGGACGGTAAGCTTTCTGATATAGCGGATGTGTGCGAGGGAAAGGCATTGACCCCGGGGATCATAGTTATAGGTCCGGTTGCGGGAATGGATCTAAGGTCTGATGCAGAAAAAAAGACAATTACAGTTACCGGTACTGAAAGATTTGTGAATATCCAGTGTAAGGCACTTGAGAATCTTGAAGCAAAGCTTGTTCCCATGACCACAATGGAAGTCAGGTTTTTATTTGATAAGATGCCAAAAAACTTCGAAGACTACAGTTGGATAGTTTTCACCAGCAGAAACGGGATCGAGGCATTCTTCTCATATCTAATGGAAAGTCAGATAGATCTGCGTTCAATCATGAAGCTGAAATTCGCCTGCATTGGTTCAGGGACGGTTGAAGACCTTCGGGCCCATGGATTCCACACGGATTTTGTACCGTCGGAATATACTGCGGAGGTGCTTGGCCGTGAGCTTGCGGAGCATCTCGGAAAGAATGATCGATGCCTTCTTCTGAGAGCGGAGATAAGTTCAGAGGCTCTTTCGGAGGAACTTGAAAAGGGCGGAATAGATTTTGAAGATGTACCGATATACAGAACACTGATATCTGATGAGCTTGCCGGAGATATTAAAAAGAAAGTGGATTCTGATTACGTGATATTTGGAAGCGGAAGAGGTGTTGAAGCATTTTTTACTTTTTGTTCACTTTCGGATGGAACTGTGCCGGTTTGTATAGGGCCAAGCACTGCGAAAAAACTTAAGGAACACTATGACGGAGACTTCCTGATGGCAGGGGAATATACTGCAGGGGGAATAAGTGAAGTCATATTGAAAGATATGAAACATTAGCCATGCAGACCGAAAGAAGTGTGTCAAAACTTCACGGTGAAATATACACTTGTTGAAGAGCCGATCAGAATTTTATCTTAGTGAAATATGATAAGCGGCTCAAGAAGGAGATTAACGTGATCGTTTCATGGATGACAACCAATAGTTGTAATCTTAAATGTAAGCATTGTTATCAGGATGCCGGTGACAAAAAGGCTGAAGAGCTGACAACCGATGAGGCTAAGAAGCTCATTGACGGAATACAAAGAGCCGGTTTCAGGATAATGATATTCAGCGGCGGGGAAGCTTTGACCAGGCCGGATATATTTGAGCTTGTGGGCTATGCTAAGGAAAAGGGACTTCGTCCGGTATTCGGTACTAACGGCACACTGCTTACGGAAGGTGTGGTTGAAAAACTAAAGAATGCCGGAGCCGGTGCAATGGGCATAAGCCTTGATAGCCTTGATCCCAAAAAACATAATGAATTTCGTGGGAATGACAGAGCCTATGAAAAAACCATGGAGGGTATAGAGAACTGTAGGAAGCTTGGTCTTCCGTTCCAGCTTCATGTAACAGTTATGGACTGGAACAGGGACGAGATACTCGACATCATTGATTTTGGTGTGAAGGTTGGAGCTATCGCAGTTTACATCTTTTTCCTTATTCCTGTTGGAAGAGGAAAAATGATAGAGGACCATCAGGTGCAGGTGGAAGCTTACGAGCAGCTGCTTAAGGATATCATGCTAAAGCAGAATGAGGTTCCCATAACCATAAAGCCGACCTGTGCACCGCAGTTTATGAGAGTCGCAAAGCAACTGGATGTAAAGGTAAGTCCGAGATTTTCCAGGGGCTGTCTTGCGGGACTCACCTACTGCATCGTAAGTCCGGTGGGGAAGGTGCGTCCATGCGCGTACATGCTTGAGGAGGCCGGAGACATTAGAGAAAAAGAATTTGATTATATCTGGAAAAACAGCGACCTATTCAGGAAACTGAGAACCAAGGATTACAAGGGAAGCTGTGAAAACTGTGGATACAAAGATTCCTGCGGTGGCTGCAGAGCCAGAGCCGCATACTACAACAACGGAGACATCCTTGCGGAGGATCCTTACTGTGCCTACGGAAGGATAAAGGAGAAGTCCAATGCTTAGTCTTACCAGGATGCTGACTGACGGTACTTATTTTGGCGATGAGCTTCGCTATAAAAAGGGGGCTGCCGAACAACGTAACGGAGTTTCAGAGGGCAAAGGTCCGGTGGTGGTCTGGAATTATACCAGAAGCTGTAATCTAAAATGCAGACACTGCTATGCGGGTTCGGAAAACAAAAAATATGAAGGAGAGCTTACTACGGAACAGGCTCTCAAGGTTATAGATGACCTTGCGGATTTTCATGTACCGGTGATCCTTTTTTCGGGAGGAGAACCTTTATCAAGAATAGATTTTTTTACTCTTGCGGAGCATGCCGCAAAGAGAGGCATCAGGCCGACACTTTCGACCAATGGCACGCTTATCGATCGGGAAACTGCGCAGAAGATAAAAGACATCGGAGTCGGATATGTAGGCATCAGCCTGGATGGACTTGAGAAGACCAATGATTTCTTCAGGGGAGTTGACGGCGCGTATAAAAGGGCCATGGAGGGCATCAGAAACTGTCGGGCCGTCGGGCAGCGTGTCGGACTAAGATTCACTATAAATAAAGAGAATTACAGTGAAGTCGGGGATGTGCTTGACGTTTTGGAGAAAGAGGATGTTGACCGTATCTGTTTCTATCATCTCGTATATTCCGGCAGAGGGTCGGCTATACGTGATGAGGATCTGACTGCTGAAGAGACCAGAGCGGTTCTTGATCTTATTTTCGAGAGGACACTGGATTTTCACAGGAGAGGTCTCAAAAAGGAAGTTCTGATGGTGGACAATCATGCTGACGGACCTTACCTTTATCTCAAGTTCAGGGATAAGGATCCGGAGCGGGCAAAGTATATCCTGTCGATGCTTAAGATGAATGGCGGCAATAGATCCGGCATGGCTTTCGGAAACATTGACTATCTAGGTAATGTTCATCCCGATCAGTTTTCGCCTCAGCATACCTTCGGTAATGTTCTGGAAAAGCCCTTTGGGGAGATTTGGACTTCAACCGAAAATCCAGTACAGGCAGGGCTTAAGGACAGACACGGGCTGTTGCCGGAAACCTGTAAAGCCTGCTGTTGGCTGAACTGCTGTAACGGCAATTTTAGAACCAGAGCGGAAGCCGTAAGCGGAGATTTCTGGGGAATGGATCCGGCTTGCTATCTGACGGCGGAGGAAAGAAAGGTTTTTACGGATTGACATATTTTCACGTATGTGTGTGATATGTAATAGGTAGAATTCAGTGAGTGAGCATAATTGATCCGAATCGTTGGGGCTGATACTGATATTTAAAAAGAATTGGTAGAGGAATTATTAATGATTTTTGATGATTCAGACAAAGCTATACTTCAACAAATCCAAAATGGTATCAGTCTGACGGAAAAGCCTTTCCTGCTGATCGCAGACAGTGTGGGATTAACGGAAGAAGCAGTCCTCGAAAGAATCAACAGTATGAAGGAGTCGGGGATCATTCGAAGGATATCAGGATTCTTTGATGCCGGGTCTCTTGGATATCAGTCTGCGCTTTGCGGAGCTGTGGTGCAGGAAGAAAACATTGAACTATACAAAGAACTTTTGGACAGGTATCCTTGTATCACTCATAACTACCTGAGAGACCATCGAATAAATGGGTGGTTTACAGTATCGACAAAAGATGAAGCAGACAGAACCCGTATTCTTTCTGAGATACGGGAAAGCGGATTAGTGGAAAAGATCTATGTCTTTAAAAAGACTAAGATGTTCAAGCTTAAGGTGTTGTTTGATCTCGATGGTAAAGAGGAGATACAAAGTGAGAGCGGGGTTACAGACCCGCAGATAAGTGTCAGAATCGATTCTGTGAAAAAGAGTGCACTTATGACCGACATCACAGGAGACTCGAATCTTACGGAGGTGGGTAAAGATGTGGGAGAACATCTTCCGAAGGTTACCCCTGAGAAAATCCGCCTGATTCGTGAGCTTCAGGAACAGTTCCCTATATGTTCAAGACCTTTTGAAGTCATAGGTGAAAAAATCGGCATGGAAGAACAGGATGTGCTCCGCATGACCGGGAAGCTTAATGAGGAAAAAAGGTTGAAGAGGATATCCGCAGCACTAAGCCATCATAAAGTCGGCTACAGTATAAACTCTATGGTGGTTTGGGATATAAGGGAAGAGGACATAGACCGGCTCCCGGATAAGCTTCTTTCCTGTCAGAATCTGTCCCACTGCTACCTAAGGGAAAAGGACCCGGATTTTGATTATAACTTTTACACCATGCTTCATGCAAAAACCGAGGATGAGTACCATGGCATAATGGATATGTTAAAGGAAAACATTCTCCATAAAAAATATGTGGAGCTAAGGACTGTAAGGGAACTGAAGAAAATCGGGATGAAGTATTTTACCGAGGGAACGATCTAAAGACATATTATTGCAGCTTAACCGGCAGCAATAGATGAAAAGATTTACGACAGGAGAGAAAACCGGAATGGCATATTTCCCTATAATGATCAATCTGGAGAACAGAGCGGTTCTCATAATCGGAGGCGGAGCAACTGCACTTCGGAAAGCAGAAACCATGTTGTCCTACGGGGCTAAAGTTTTTGTGATAGCTAAGGAATTTAAACATGAATTTCCTAAAGCTGCGGTTCTGAAAGAAAAGGAGTTTGAAGATGAGGATCTTTTGTTAAAATCAAGGGATTATTTTCTGGTGATTGTTGCCACCGGGGATGGGGAGGTCAATGCTCACATTTCCGAACTATGCAAAAAAGAACGAATACTTGTAAATGCTGTAGATGAGGAAGAAAAGTGCAGTTTTATTTTTCCGGCAATCTACCGGCAGGGAGATGTTGTGGTCTCAGCCAGCAGCAGCGGAAAAAGTCCACTCGTCACACAATACCTTAGGGATAGGATTTCAAAGTGTCTGCCTGAAAATATCGGCGAGATAAATGACGAAATGGGCAAACTCAGAAACCGGATCCGGCAGGAGATTCACAGCCAGAAGGAAAGAAAAGAAATATATAAGAAGGCCCTGGAAGAAATGCTAAAGGAATAACAGTTCAGCTTGGAAATGGTAAGCTGGCACAGGTCATAGCTTAACCGGACCAAACTTTAACGGAATGCAATAAAAATAAATTTCGGTGTCGATAGGTATGGAAAAAATCATTCCTTTGGTTTAAACTGTAAATAAGTGTAGGTATCCGCTTTTTTTGGTGCGCACAAAAATGATCGTGTTTTTTCTTGTTGAGTATTATTGATTTCTTGAAGATATAGTAGGCTTAGGAAAGTTGAGGTCTATCATGAAAAAGCTATTAAAAGATTACTGGTTGGTAGTCATGGCAGTTCCCTTTCTGTTGTTCGGGCTGATTGTAAACCTGTACAAGATGAGTATTCCGAAGCAGGAGGTTGCCAAAACTGAACAGGAGGCGGCAGCAATGACGCCGAAAGCTTCGAATCCGGACGGAGTCATTTCTGCAGATGAGTGGGCAAAGGTCTTTCCGGATATCGTTGAGTCCATCAAACTGAACAGCAAGCATGATTATCAGACTGACTATCTCGTAGAGGATCCTTATCTGGTTGAACTGTATGAGGGTTACGGTTTCGCAAAGGACTATAAGAGTGCCAGAGGCCATTACTACGATCTTGATGATGTTCATGAAACAGCAAGACCTCATGCAAAGGCCAACTGTCTTACCTGTAAGACTGTTAACTTCACCAAGCTGGTCAATGATATAGGTGTTGATGCTTATACCAAGGATTTTGAAGAGGTTTTTGCCTCCCTGAATGAAGGCATCAGCTGCTATAACTGTCATGGTAATAACGAAGCCATGGGACAGCTTACAGTGACCCATCAGTATATGGCAGACGCGCTTGGTGATAATGTTGGCTCCATCCATGCAGCGAATGTTGCCTGCGGTCAGTGCCATACAGAATACTATTTCAAGCCGGAGATCCTTGAATGTACAGTTCCTTACAGCAGTCTCGATACCATGGGACCTGAACCGGAGCTTAAGTACTATAAGGAAATCGGCTTCACCGACTGGACACAGGAATCTACAGGCGCCAAGATGCTCAAGGCTCAGCATCCCGAATTCGAGACATTCCTTTTAGGAAAGCATGGAAAGATGCTTAGCTGTGCTGACTGTCATATGGAAACAGTTACAAGAGCTGATGGAAGTACCTATAAATCACATGAGCTTGTTAGTCCATTGGAGAGTAAGACCCTTCTTGAGAGTTGTGCTCAGTGCCATGGAAGTACAGATATGGTTGAATTCGTTCACGGCATCCAGGAGAAGGTTCATGCCCGTGAGGATGAGGTCGGGGACAAGCTTGTAGAGCTTAAGAAGGCTCTCGTTGAAGCAAATCAGAGCGGCAAGTGGACAGAGGATGAATTAAACGAAGTTCGTGAGATTTACAGTGATGCCGAGTGGTACTTTGACTGGGATTACGTTGAGAATGCAGAGGGCGCACACAACAGTGAGCTTGCTTATAAGTGTCTGGATACCTCAGAGGAAATGATTAATCAGGCAATGGAGAAGATACAGGCTCACAAGGTATGATGGATTTCCAAGAGAAATGCTTATAGCGCCTTATTGATAGACTTAAACTAATATTCAGTGCATATCTAAAGAGAGGAGGATTTTTCCTCCTCTCTTATTGTATAATTAGAGCATAAGTCTTGCATCAGGCTACATTGCATTCTGATAGTTCGTAAGCGAAGCAATGCGTAGGACTTATGTATGCAAAAATTTGGGGATGGGATATGAACGGTTTTAAAAAATTCTACAAATTCATTTCGTCCATGAAGCTTGCCCTGGTCTTACTGGGACTTTTGATCATCGGATGTGTCATAGGTTCTGTGATACCACAAGGTCAGATCATGAAGTTATACCAGCAGCAATATGGCGACAGAACAGCGGGGCTGATAATGGCACTGAGTCTTGACGATGTTTTTCACAGCTGGTGGTTCGTGGCATTTACTGTCATCCTGTGCCTCAATCTCTTTACCTGCTCCATATTAAGGACACCGGCACTTATAAAAAGGTGGAAGAGCTTCGGAGATCTTCCGGATGAAAACAGCATTTCAAACAATGTCTCAGTAGAGAGCAGTCCGCACTATATCGGAAGACTTTCAAAAGACCCGGAGGCATTTCTGAAAAGTCTGGGTTTTTCGAGGCAATCCGGAACAAAGCAATCCGAAACAAAGCAAACCGAAACAAAGCAGAGTTATATAGTTGGAGTCAGACATAAGGCAGGACTTTTAGGCCCGCTTATCACTCACATAGGAGTGCTTCTTTTGATACTGGGTTTTTCTTTTGGGCAGATGACTAAAGTGGAGTATACCGTTTATGGCCTACCGGGAGATGCAAAACAGATTGGAGATACGGATTATATTCTTCAGATTGATGATTTTAACATCGGTCTGAGAGCTGATGATACGGTGGAACAGTACACCTCGGATATCACAGTTCGAAATGCAGCAACGGGTGCAAAGGAAAGTGCCAGTGTTTCTGTCAATGCTCCTGCATCATTGTTTGGAATGAAGTTCTTTCAGAATTCCACTGGATGGGCTGCAGACATGCACATACTTGAAAACGGCGAGCTTCTCCAGGAAGAAGCGGTAGAAGCAGGGAATTATGTGACTGTATCTGATAAAACGGATCTGCAGATCGGATTCATGGCATTTTATCCCGATTATCATTACGACAGAGAAAAGGGTCCCTTGACCCTGAGCTCCAAACTCAATAATCCTGCTTATCTGTATATTGTTTATTTCCAGGGTTCGGTACTTGGGATGAACACACTTATGGAAGGTGAAGAGCTGACCATAGACGAATATACCGTGACATTTGACAACCCGAGAAACTATACGCTTATCCAGATCAAAAAGGACAGTTTCACTTATTTTGTACTTTTGGGTGGTGTGGTTCTTCTTTTGGGATTATTCCTTTCTCTGTATGTTCAGCCGGAGAAAATATGGTTGAAACAGGAGGGTGATGGATATTTGGTCTTTGGAAGCGGCGGTAAGAGCGGAATTCTTTTTGCTGACAGAGTTAAGGCGAAGTTGAAAGGAAATAACTATGAAAAGTGAAACACTTTTTAATTTAGAAAACAACTTGTTTACGGTGGCCATGCTTTTATATTTTGTCAGCATGATCCTCTTTTTTGTTTTCTTTGTGTTCAAAAACCTTAAGGTCACAAAGTTAGGAAACGGAACTTTGATTACAGGCTTCCTTCTCCATACTGTTGTGATGCTTATAAGAGGTATAAATGCAGGAAGACTTCCCCTCACCAACCAGTATGAGTTTGCGTCTGCATTTGCCTGGGGTTTATGCTTTGTGTCCATCATTTTTATATACAAATACAAGTTTCAGGCATTGGCTACCTTCTCCGTTCCTGTGATATTTCTGATGATAGGTTATGCCGCAATGCAGAGTAAAGAGGTACATGAGCTCATGCCATCACTCAGGAGCAATTGGCTGGGATTCCACGTATCCACTGCCATCATAGCCTATGGTGCCTTTGGAGTTTCCTTTGCCATTTCTATCATGTATCTTCTTCGTACAAGATCAGTTGCCAATGCTTTTTTTGAGCAACACGTGCCCTCCGGTGAGAAGCTTGACCTCATAAGCTACAGAGCTGTAAGTCTAGGCGTTTTATTCCTTAGTTTCTGCATGATCTCCGGAGCTATCTGGGCAGAAAATGCCTGGGGAAGCTACTGGTCCTGGGATCCGAAGGAAACCTGGTCTTTGGTTACCTGGTTTATCTATTTTATCTATCTTCATCTGAGACTCAGAAGCGGATGGAAAGAGAAACGGGCTGCCTGGTTTTCCATCATAGGCTTTATATGCGTAATATTTACATATATCGGTGTGAATACCCTGCTTCCGGGAGTACACAGCTACGCCTAGAGCATAACCCACTGGGGACGGTTCTTATCGTGCAGGTTCTCTGCAGAAAGCTACCCACAAAATGATTAGATGTCGACTTTGACGCTCACATCATGTTATGATGTGAGTGTTGTTTTTCGGGATTTGACTATGGAACACAAAATCAGATTTCGAATTTCGCATGGAAGTAAAAAAATGAGGTGGCAAATATGGAATACAGGATCGAGCATGACACAATGGGAGAAGTAAAGGTTCCGGCGGATCATTTCTGGGGAGCCCAGACTGAGCGTTCTCTTGAGAACTTCCGTATAGGTACAGAAACTATACCGAGAGAGGTTATTTTTGCATTTGCAGTGCTTAAGTCTGCGGCAGCAGGTGCTAATCTGAAGCTTGGAAAGCTTGCTAAGGATAAAGCGGAAGCTATCATAGGAGCCTGCGAAGATATCATGGATAACAAATATCCGGAGGAGTTTCCACTTAAGGTATGGCAGACAGGTTCCGGCACCCAGTCCAACATGAACATGAATGAAGTCATAGCCCATGTTGCGGTGCATGATCATCCGGAGGTAAGCATTCATCCAAATGACCATGTAAATATGTCCCAGTCTTCCAATGACACTTTCCCCACCGCCATGAACATGGCTGCAGTTATCGCCATACACGAGAATCTGATTCCGGCTGTGGACACGCTTATAGAAACCTTCAAGCGTCTTGAAAAGGAAAATGAAGACATCATTAAGATCGGCCGCACACATCTTCAGGATGCGGTACCCCTCAGGTTCAGCCAGGAAATTTCAGGCTGGAGAGGAATGCTTGAGGAGTCAAAGTCTCAGATCCTAGAGGCTTCAGCACATCTCAGAAAGCTTGCCATAGGCGGAACTGCCGTAGGAACAGGTCTTAACTGTCCCGAGGGTTTTGACAGGATATGCTGTGAAGAGATTTCATCTATAACCGGACAGGAATTCAAGCCAAGCGAGAACAAGTTCCATGCACTAACTTCAAAGGACGGATATGTTTACGTAAGCGGTGCTTTAAAGGGACTTGCCGCAAATCTTATGAAGATCGCCAATGATGTAAGATGGCTTGCCAACGGACCCCGCTGCGGTCTCGGTGAGATAAGCATACCTGAGAACGAGCCGGGAAGCTCCATCATGCCGGGCAAGGTTAACCCTACACAGTGTGAGGCCATGACCATGGTTGCCATCCAGGTTATGGGCAATGATGCCACCATAGGCATCGGTGCATCCCAGGGTAACTTCGAGCTTAATGTCTTCATGCCGGTGCTCGCCTATAACATGATGCAGTCCATCAGGCTCCTTGCAGATGGTATAGTTTCTTTTGACAAGAACTGTGCGTCAGGCATAAAGGCAAAGAAAGACAAAATGGAGGAGAATCTCAAAAATTCCCTTATGCTTGTAACCTGCTTAAGCCCTGTGATCGGCTATGAGAATGCAGCAAAATGCGCACATAAGGCATTTGAAGAGAATACAACACTTCGTGAAGCTGTTCTTTCTATCGGTTTCTTAACCGGAGAGCAATATGACGAAACGGTTAGGCCGGAGAAGATGGTTTGAAAATAATAGCCGGGAAGGCATGGTCTCAAGTTAATGCAGACTATTCTAATACAAAATAAAAGGAGAAAAAATTATGGATTACGCAAAGGTATCATTGGAGAAGCATTATGAGTGGAAGGGCAAGATAGAGGTTGTTTCAAGAGCGGCAGTTGATTCTTCCGAAGCACTATCTATCGCATATACACCGGGCGTTGCTCAGCCTTGTCTTGAGATCCAGAAGGATGTTAACAAGTCTTATGAGCTTACCAGAAGATGGAACACAGTTGCCGTTGTAACAGACGGAACCGCAGTTCTGGGTCTTGGCGACATCGGACCTGAAGCAGGTATGCCGGTTATGGAAGGAAAGTGTGTACTTTTCAAAGCGTTCGGCGATGTGGATGCTATTCCTCTCTGCGTTCGTTCCAAGGATCCTGATGAGATCGTTCATACAATAGAGATGCTTCTCGGTTCCTTCGGCGGAATCAACCTTGAGGATATTTCCGCTCCGAGATGTTTCGAGATCGAGAAGAAGCTTAAGGAAGTTTCCGATATTCCTATATTCCATGATGATCAGCACGGAACAGCAGTTATCACTCTTGCAGGTCTTATGAATGCACTTAAGGTAGTAGGAAAGAAGATCGAGGATATCAAGATCGTAACTTCCGGTGCAGGTGCTGCCGGAATCGCCATCATTAAGCTTCTTATGGCTATGGGACTCAAGAACGTTATCATGACAGACCGTAAGGGTGCCATCTATGAGGGAAGAGAAGACCTCAATCCTATCAAGCAGGAGATGGCAAAGATCACAAACTTTAACCACGAGAAGGGAACCCTTGCAGAGGTTATCAAGGGAGCTGATTGCTTCATCGGCGTATCCGCACCTGGAACACTCACAAAGGAAATGGTCCGCACCATGGCTAAGGATCCTATCATCTTTGCATGTGCCAACCCTACACCGGAGATCTTCCCTGATGAGGCAAAGGAAGCCGGCGCAGCAGTAGTTTCAACCGGACGTTCAGACTTCCCTAACCAGATCAACAACGTTCTCTGCTTCCCGGGAATCTTCCGTGGAGCCCTGGATGTTCGCGCATCTGACATCAACGATGAGATGAAGATCGCAGCCGCAAAGGCTATCGCAAGCCTTGTATCCGATGAGGAGCTCAATGCTGACTACATCCTTCCGAAGGCATTTGACCCACGTGTAAAGGATGCCGTAGCCAAGGCAACAGCAGAGGCTGCAAGAAAGTCAGGAGTGGCAAGAATCTAAAGTTACATATTCAATAATTTAAGCTTATGCGGTCCCGGCTGTTGCCGGGGCCTTTTTTTTGCAAAGTCATTATACAAGTACTGATTGACGCCGACTAAACCATATAGAGGAGTGCTGAAATGGAAATTAAGCAGAATTTAAGACAGATAAATATCGATGGTGCTCCAAAGATTGGTGAAGGTGCCCACGGTGAGGTTTACCGGATTGCGGAGGATACCATCGTAAAAGTATATCGTCCCTTCGTGCTCATGGAGGACATCCGGAAGGAGAAGGAACTGGCAAGATGGGCCTTTGTAAAAGGCGTACCCACGGCGATTTCCTATGACATTGTCAGGGTGGGCGACAGCTATGGCGTTGTCTACGAGCTTCTGGATGCCTGTTCTGCTGCGGACTATGTAAACGAATCCCCTGAAAATCTTGAGGACTTTGGAAATATATATGGAAGGGTCAGATCCTGCTACCGTAAAAGAAACAGCAGAGAGAGCCAGGATATTTGGATGCATCAGAATCCTTGATTACATTGACAGACATAAGGATGCTCCGGACAGGGAAAAATGCATTAAAACCTGTATCAGGGACATAGAGGAGCTATGTAAATGAATTTGATATAAAGACTTAGGAATACGATTGGTTTGCAGTGGAGAACCTTATCAGGGATATTCAAAATGGTAGTATTTTTTGGTCATACAGAGTATAATTTTCTTGTATCCCCTTATTAATAATATAAAGAAAGTGATGTGCTATGAAAAAAAGAATTATTTCAGTATTTTTGAGTATTGTAATGGCAGCAGCTCTTACAGGCTGCGGTGGAGGTGCAAAACCGGCTAATGATAACGTAAACAAAACAGAGGGAACAGGACTTAAGATCGCGATAGTAACTTCTCCGACCGGTGTAGACGATGGTTCATTTCACCAGGAAAACTACAATGGAATCCTTAGTTTTATTGATGCACATCCCGGTTCAACGGTAACCCCGGTTCAGGAAAAGTCAGGAGCTATAGATGCTGCTGTAAAAGCTGTTGGAGATATTGTCGTGGATTATGATGTAATGGTATGCGACGGTTACCAGTTCGCGGGAATCGGCGAGATTGCTGCAGACAATCCCGATAAAAAATTCATTCTGGTCGATACTTTTCCTTCAGATGCGGATGGAAAGGAAGTCGAGCTTGATAATGTTTATGCCATGACATTTAAGGAGCAGGAAGCAGGCTTCCTTGCAGGAATGGCTGCGGCATTATCTACCGTTACCAAGAAGGTTGCAGTTGTAAATGGAATAGCAGTTTCGTCAAACGTAAATTATCAGTATGGATTTATGTGCGGAGTTAATTATGCAAATAAGCATTATGGAACAGATGTTGAGATAGTTGAACTGGCTTCATATGCAGGTACCGATATGACAGGGGCTAATGTAGGCGGTAACTACGTAGGTTCTTTCGGCGATCCTGCAAATGGCAAGGTTGTTGGCGATGCCCTTATCAAAGAAGGCTGTGATATCATATTCGTTGCTGCAGGAGGTTCAGGAACAGGAGTTCTCACAGCCATTAAAGAAAGCTCTGCAAAGGATTATATGATAGGCTGTGATACTGACCAGTATGATGATGGTGTGAATGGCAATGATAATGTAATTCTCACTTCGGCTCTTAAAGTAATGGGAGTTAATGACAAGAGGGTTCTTGAGACAATTTCGGACGGTTCCTTCAAAGGCGGTAATTACATCCTTGGCGCAGATACGGATTCTGTAGGATACGTAAGTGACTCCTCCAGATGTCAGCTTTCGGCCGATACCATTGAGAAGATAAATAAAGCTTATGAACTCATTAAAAACGGAACCATCGTTCCCGCCGATAATTTTAATGGTATGACTCCTGACAATTTCACAGGACTGGATGCTGAGTAACCGGACAGATGGGGCTCCCACAGGTCGTCGTTCTGCAAAGCAGACATCTGCCTTTCGGTTAGACTGATAAACCAATAGGGCCGATGATATCGGACGCTGACAAAATAGTCCGCGTCCGATTTTTCATTACAGCTACTGATATAGGAGTGAAGTTTTATGGATTCCGAATATATAATTGAGATGAAACATATAACAAAACGTTTTCCCGGACTCGTTGCAAATGACGATGTATCCATAAGCATTAAAAAAGGGGAGATATATGCTCTTCTGGGAGAAAACGGAGCCGGCAAATCTACACTCATGAGTGTTCTGTTTGGTATGTACGAACCTGATGAGGGGGAGATATTTATACGCGGTGAAAAAGTCAATATAGTTTCTCCGCGTCACGCAACAAAGCTTGGTATAGGCATGGTACATCAGCATTTCAGACTTGTATCAAACTATACCGTTGCAGAGAATATCATCCTTGGAGCCGAACCTCAGGATAAGCTTATGGGCTTCATTCCCCATGTGAATATTAAAAAAGCAAATCAGGACATAGCAGAGCTTTCTGATAAATATGGGCTTAAGGTTAATCCGACGGCAGTTATCAGTGATCTTAATGTTTCTACCCAGCAGAGGGTGGAGATTCTCAAGATGCTGTACCGTGATGCGGAAATACTTATATTTGATGAGCCCACAGCTGTGCTTACACCTCAGGAAATAAAATTTCTTCTTGATATAATCAGAGGACTTCGTGACGGCGGAAAGACCATCATCATTATCACTCATAAGCTTGAAGAGATTAAGTCCATAGCCGACAGATGTGCCATCCTTAACAGAGGAAAGCTGATCGATGTTCTGAATGTTCCGGAAGCTTCTACCGAAGAGCTGGCAAGACTTATGGTAGGCAGAGATATTTCCTTTACTTCGGAAAAGAGCGAAGCAAAACCCGGAGAGGTAGTACTCAAGGTTGAGGGACTCACTGTATGTAACGAGGTGGGCTATGAGGCAGTCAAGGACGTTTCCTTCGAGATTCACTCGGGAGAGATATTTGCTCTGGCTGGAGTTTCCGGAAATGGTCAAAATGAACTGGCGGATGCAATAGCCGGTTTAATAAAGACAAAAAGCGGAAGAATAATCCTTAACGGAAAAGATTTAAGTTCTTATTCCATAAGAAAACGAACAGAAGAGGGTGTAGCTTATATTCCGGAGGACAGACACAATGTAGGCCTTGTTCTTGGTTTTGATCTTAAGAAAAATCTTTCACTTAAAGAGTATTATCGTCCCAAAATGTCACATAATTCACGCCTTGATTTAAAGGCCATGACAGAAAACGGAGAGAGGCTTATTAAGGATTATGACATAAGAAGCAGCAAGGGAATCAATACCATCGTCCGGACCATGTCGGGAGGCAATCAGCAGAAGGCGATCATAGCCAGAGAGCTGGAACTGCAAACCCCTCTTATCATATTCATGCAGCCCACAAGAGGTCTTGATATAGGTGCCATTTCAAACATCCATAAGCAGATGATCGCCGAAAGAGACAGAGGGGCAGCTGTACTACTCATATCACTTGAGCTGGATGAGGTAATGGATTGTGCCGATACAATCGGAGTCATATTTGACGGAAGAATAAACCGCATTGCGAAAGCTTCAGAGCTTACTATAGATGAAGTAGGAAGATTTATGATGGGTGTTGGGAATCGAGGTGAGAGCGCATGAAAAAAATACTTATAAAGCTTCTTGGCGGAGAGAAGCTGCAAATGGTCAGAATATCCCTGTTTTCAATCATCATAAGTCTTTTTGTTGGAGCAATAATATTCATAGCCATGGGAAAGAATCCATTTTCAGCATATGGTAATCTGCTTCAGGGCTCAGGGCTTCTTATGAAGCAAAAGTATGCCGGACGGCAGAATATGTTTACCGATTTCATGAGTTTCCTTGACACTCTTACACCCATGATATTTGCAGCTCTGGCTGTGGCTGTTGCCCTAAAAGCCGGACTGTTTAATATCGGTGTTTCCGGAATGATGCTGACAGCAGGATTCATCGCAACTTTAACTGTTGGATATTCCTCACTTCCTGCCTTCCTGGCTAAACCACTGGTGCTTATAATAGGTGCGGTTTCCGGTGCGCTGGTAGGAGCTCTGATAGGATGGCTTAAGTACAGGTTTAATATAAATGAAGTGGTTTCGTCCATTATGATAAATTATACGCTTATGTATATATTTACATTTTTCATAAACACCTTTTTCCTGGAACCGACTTCAAGACAAAGCATAGTGATTGCCGATGAAGCAAGACTTACACTTGTTAATGTCAAAGCCTTTGGTCTTAAGTTTTGTATACCCCTTGCCTTTCCCCTTGCCATTATAGTCGCAATCCTCGTCCGGTATTTGATCAACAGAACAACCACCGGATTTGAGATACAGGCTGTAGGCCTTGGGAAAAAGGCTGCAAACTATGCAGGAATCAGTATTTCAAAGAATATGATGCTTGCCATGATCATCTCCGGCGCCCTTGCCGGACTTGCCGGTGTCACCTATTTTTGTGGTTACAATGCCTCCATTCGTCCGGGAGTGGTCCCGAGCATGGGTTTCAATGCCATAGCCGTGGCACTGCTTGGATGCTGTGACCCCATAGGATGTATATTTGCATCCTTCCTGATAACCGCAATATCCAATGGATCCATATATATGAGCTCACAGCAGGGAGTCGAAATAGAAATAGCTGACCTTATAACTTCAGTGATACTGATATTTGCTGCCTGCTCGGAATTCCTCAGGATGTATATCGAAAAGATAAGCATGGAGCAAAATGACAAAAAGGATGTGAAGAGAGTATGATAGATAACATTATTATAGACGGTCTTGCTTTTGCACTTCCCATGTTCATAATGGCAATAGGCGGAATATACAGTGAAAAGAGCGGTATAACCAACCTTGCTCTGGAGGGTCTTCAGGGTTTCGGAGCTTTCTTCGGAGCCTTTACCGCAGTTCTGTTAATGCAGCAGTTCGGAGGTTCTTCCCAGGTGCCTTATTACATTTCCTTTATTGCTGCAGCATTGGGCGGCATGCTGTTTTCGCTGGTCCATGTGCTTCTCTGTATAAAGTTTAAAGCCAATCAGGTCATCAGTGGTGTAGTAGTAAATATTCTTGCGGCAGCACTTACAAGCTTCCTGACAAAGCGTTTGAATGAAAGTATATTTGGCAAGACTTCCAATAAGTTTGTCCTTGGAACAAGTATCAGGTTTTCCGTTCCCGGCATTTCCGGCATCCCGGTTATCGGAGCTTTTTTCAGAAATGTATATCCCTTTGAAGTGATCATTATAATTATTGCCGTAATTATGTGGTACGTGATGTATAAAACTCCCTTTGGAATGCATTTAAGAGCCTGCGGTGATAATCCTCATGCAGCAGATGCAGCCGGAATCGATGTTAACCGCATAAGGCTGATCTCCGTAATCATCTCCGGTGGCCTTTCTGCAATTGCAGGTATGAGCTATGCCTATTCAATAACAGCAAACTTTTCACCGGATATTTATCTTGGCTTCGGATATCTTTCCATCGCAGCCCTGATATTCGGCAACTGGTCCATACTTCCGACCCTTGAAGCCTGCCTTATATTTGGGTTTGCCAGAAGCGGAGGCCAGGCACTTATCCAGCAATTGGGCATGCCTTCAACCTACAATGATATCGTAAGGATAATTCCATACGTTGTGACACTGCTGCTCCTGGTATTCTTCAGTAAGCATAACAACAGTCCCCGTGCATTGGGAGAGATATACGACAAAGGGAAACGATAAGTTTTATGTTTAGAGATGGAATGAGATATCCGTTTAAATATGAGGAAAGACGAGCGATGACAAAAATGAAAAAATTATGTATGTCATTAGTTCTTTTGGTGATCTTTGCTGTATCAGGATGTGGAAATGCCCTGAATAATGAGGTAAGTCCGACAGATGATAGTAAAGGGCCGGGTGATGCGCCCATAGAGCTTATTTGGTGGACATATGCTCCTAACGGAACAGCACCCGATGACTCTGAGGAGGTACTAAAGGCAGCCAATGAAATATCAAAAGAAAAAATTGGTGTTACAGTAAAAATGATATATAAGTCAGAGGAACAGTTTGACCTGGATCTACAGACAGGAGAGTATTATGACATGACTTTCAGCTGTGACTGGTGCAATGATTTTGACGGCAATGCCGGCAAGGGATATTACTATGACATTACTGATATGCTTCATAAAACAGCACCGGATCTTTATAAAGCTGTTGATCCATGGTGGGAAATCGGAACACTTCATGGAAAGATATACGGCGTACCGATGCTGAAAGATCTTGGAGCAGAAGTATTCTTCCGAATGAACAGTGACTATTTTGAAAAAGAAAAAGGAATGATTCTCCCGGAGGAAATGACCTTTGCGGATCTCGAACCTTATCTCAAGCAGTGGAAGGATGATCATCCGGGTGATTATCCGTTTTACATTCCGGGTACGGGGTTGTCAGGCGCTTTCCAGGTACATGAAAGAATTGTGTCCAAGTATCTTGTAATACCATATAGTAAGGCAGGGACTCCTGATGGAACAAAAATCATCTCTGTTTTTGATGATGAGGAATACATGGGAATGCTGCGACTTCTTCATAAGTGGTATGCGCTTTCTTACATTAACCCGGATGCGGCTACAACTACAGAGGTTCCTAAGTCGATAAAGACACCGGTACGAACCGGTACAGCATGGACAGGATTCATGGGGTGGTCAGATCCGGAAGCTTACGGATTTAATGTTAAGCTCGTTCGTTTTATCGGTCCCAACATGTCCAGGGCTACCCAGCAGGGTTCGCTTATTGCAATCAATGCTGCAGCGTCTGAAAAGAATGCAGAAGCATGCCTTAAATATATGGAACTTTTGTATACAGACAGACAATTCAGAGATACTCTCGCTTATGGAATTAAGGGGAAACATTTTGAATATTATGAAGATACTGTAATACGCACTGCGGATGGAAATAAACATTATATGCAGGATGCCTATGTTACAGGTCCTGCAATAAGCGCTTCGGTAGTATCTGCTGACAAGGATAATCCTGCAGACCCGGGCCAGTGGGAGAAGGTATATGACGGTTATAAGCATGCAAGGATCAGCGATACGAAGGGATTTTCTTTTGATCCAACAAATGTAGAAGCTGAAATTGCTGCGCTTGATGCTATATGGAGTAGTTACAGCGCAGAATTGGTGACAGGAACATCAGATACAGATGAAGCGGCAGAAGAGATTACCAGGCAGATGGAAGCTGCCGGGCTTGATAAGGTCAGGGAAGAAGCACAAAGACAGCTCGATGAATATTTAAGCAGTTTATGATATGAAGAATAAATGGTCACTGGATAATAACTCCATAAACTCTCTTTTGGCGGAAATGCTTACAGAACTGGAAAAGGCAGGTGTCCCAAAGGATGACTGTCTGCGATTCAGAATTTCCCTGGAAGAAATCCTTCTGGATTATCAAAATGTGTTTTTGGAAAATGCTGCATTGACAGTTAGCCTGAAAAAGAGATCGGATATTTTTTATGTTCGGATAACACTTGAAGGAGACGAATTCAATCCGTTAAAAGAGACCGATTCTCTTGTTCTGATCAAAACCATCCATAAATGGAATTCTGCGCCTTCTTTTCAATACAAAAATACGAAAAAAGGTATCGGCAGAAATATATTGACCTATGCCTTTAAAATAAGAGGCTCATTAAGAGAGAATCTTATCTTTACCTGGAAATATACCGGGCAGAGCAAAGGATATCTCACTCTTGCCGTGGTGCTTCAGCTTGTAAGTGTGGTTTTTTTGATCATAGCACCGGTTTTGAGTGCAAAGATCATCGTCCATCTGACGGATAAAGCAGTATATCAGGTATTGTGGACAGCTCTTATACTATTTGTTGTTAATCTGGCTAATGCTGCAATAATGTCAGGCTGCAACTGGGCTTACAATGTAGTTTACAATAAAACACTGACTCTGCTTGAAGTAGAAATATCCAAAAATGTTCTTAGAATTGAGAACAGGGCAGTAGAAGAAAACGGAACAGGACTTTTTATCCAGAGGCTTACAGTTGATACTTCAAACCTTGCCACAGCCTTTAATACCTTGGCAGATAATATATCCCAAATCTGCCAGTATGTCGGAATACTGGCTGCGATGTTTATCGTCAGTCTGCCGGTTTTCCTTGCAGTTGTGATATTACTATCCTTGCAGATTGTTACGGAATTAAAACGGCAGAAGGTTTCCCATGAAAATGGGCGTATTTATAGGAATTTTGCAGAAAGATATACCGGAATTGTTGGCGAAATGGTGCGAGGCGGTAAGGATATCAAACTGGTAAACGCACAGCAGCAGTTTGAAAGTGACCTTCAGGAGAGTATCACAAATGCAAATGATTCCAGAATGAAATGGGATGCAGGAAACAGAAAGTACAAACTGTTTATTTCGTTAGTACGTGAAAGCGGAGCTCTTTTATTTGTTGCCCTTTTAGGATGCTTGCTCTCCGATGGAAAATTGGATGTTGCCACGGCACTTGTTTTATTTAATTATTATACAAGTCTTGGTACACCGGCAATTACACTTTTGGGAACAATCCTTGATTTTGTTACACAGTTTAATCTTTCCAGTGAAAGACTTCAGGATATTACGGATAACAATGTTTTCCCGAAAGAGTCATTTGGAAATATTCATAAAGAGAACCTTAAGGGTGAAATAGAATTCAGGAATGTCAGATTTTCATATAATATTGGAAAACTGAAAACCTCTACCAGATGGGTTTTAAATGATCTGAGTTTTAAGATATTACCCGGTGAAACAGTAGCGTTGGTTGGAAGAAGCGGCTCAGGAAAGACAACCATCATGAATCTTATCAGCAGACTCTATGATCCTTTCTCCGGAATGATCACTATCGATGGGACAAACATAAAAGATCTCGACAGAGATTCTCTTCGGGGAAGTATGAGTGTGGTAACTCAGTCACCTTACATATTCCAGATGAGCATACGCGAGAACCTTCGCATTGTTAAACCGGATATGACCGAAGACGAAATGAAAAGAGCTGCTAAGTTAGCTTGCATTGATGAGGAAATCGAATCCAAGCCTGAAAAATACGATACTGTAGTTGGTGAGGGCGGGATCAGTTTGTCCGGAGGACAAAGACAAAGACTTGCGATCGCAAGAGCACTTCTAAGAGAAACGAAGATTCTCTTACTTGATGAAGCAACAAGTGCCCTTGACAATGTGACACAGGACAGAATCAGGGAATCACTTGACAGGATCAAGGGACAATGTACAGTCATGATCATTGCCCATAGACTCTCGACTATCGTGAATGCGGACAGGATTCTATACTTAAAGGACGGCCAGATCATTGCCGAAGGCAAACATTCCGAGTTGATGGCCGGTTGCGCAGAATACAGAGAACTATATGAAAAAGAAGAAAAGCAGTCATAAACTAAATAGTGTATGCTCAAGAACTAAAATGCCTTGAAATTGCTGACTTTTTTGCCTATACGTGAGATAATTGATGCAAGGAATTACATCATAGTTTCTCAAAAACCTTGCACTTTTCGCGGAGAATCCCATGTATAAGAAAAATCAAAATCATCAGTTTAGTCTCGGAGATTTCAATCAGCCAATGGGTCTAAAACTTGATCCAGAGAATAAATGGATAAAAAAAGCTGCTATGATTCCCTGGGATGAAATAGAAGCTGTGTATGCAGATCTGTTTCCTTCTGATTGTGGAATGCCTGCAAAACCACTACGTATGGCACTGGGGGCTCTCCTGATTC
>NZ_FNRG01000047.1 GCF_900107835.1 Oribacterium sp. KHPX15 | reverse complement strand
CAATCGGCTTGGTAAAACCCATGATCACGGAGCATCGACACCCTCGCATATAAGAATCCAGCCTAAGATGGACTGATGCGACCCCCCACTGCTAAGAGGCAGGCCATGAACTTAGGCAAACAGCCAGCTGGTTTGAAGCTAACATCCGTGTCAGGGGAACAGACTATGAATGAAGTAACCATTATTGGTTCAACAGGGGGAATCAGAACTGATACCTGATTGACACTAAGGAGCAATTATACCATGGGCTTTACTAAGCCTATTGAACAAAAGTAACTATTAATTTTTTATAAAAAACGGTATCTAAAAGATACTATACGAGGGGGAAGTTTAATGAAAACACTAAGAGACATTCCTGTTGGGCAGTCATCAACCGTCCTGAAGATCCACGGAGAGGGAGCTCTCAAGAGAAGGATCATGGACATGGGCATCACAAAGGGAACCGATATTCAGGTTCGCAAGGTAGCTCCGCTGGGGGATCCCATCGAGATCACAGTGAGGGGCTACGAGCTCTCAATCCGAAAGGACGATGCAGACATTTTAGAGATGGCTTAAAGGAGGAAATATTATGGAAATCAAGGTTGCATTAGCCGGTAACCCTAACTGTGGCAAGACTACACTGTTCAATGCTTTAACAGGAAGCAATCAGTATGTAGGTAACTGGCCGGGCGTTACTGTAGAGAAGAAGGAAGGTAAGTTAAAAGGAAACCGCGAGGTCACAATCCAGGATCTCCCGGGCATCTATTCCCTTTCCCCATATACACTTGAGGAAGTTGTTTCCCGTAATTACCTCGTTAAGGATAAACCTGACGTGATCCTTAATATCATCGACGGCACAAACATCGAGAGAAACCTTTACCTCACAACCCAGCTTGTGGAGATCGGAATCCCCATGGTCATCGCCGTAAACATGATGGATGTTGTCAGAAAGAACGGCGATAAGGTAGACATCAAGAAGCTTTCACAGGAGCTTGGCTGCAAGTTCGTTGAGATCTCGGCACTCCGCGGCGAAGGCATCGACGAGGCCGCAAAGCTCTGCATTGAGGCTGCAAAGGAAGGCAAGAAGGCTTCGCTTCCTTCAGTATTTGAGGGTTCCGTTGAGCATGCCATCGCTCACATCGAGGAGCACCTCGAGGGCAAGGTGGACGACAAGAACCTTCGCTGGTTCGCAGTTAAAGTGTTCGAGCGCGATTCTGTTGCGCTGGAGCAGCTCACTCTCGATGAGGCCACAAAGAAGGACATAGAGGCACACATCGCAGACTGCGAGAACGAGCTTGATGATGACGCCGAGTCCATCATCACAAACCAGAGATATACCTATATCAAGAAGCTGGTTGACGGAGCCGTAGTCAAGAAGAGAAAGCCGGGTGAGCTTTCACTTTCTGATAAGATTGACCAGATCGTTACAAATCGAATCCTCGCACTTCCGATTTTCGTAGTGGTAATGTTCCTGGTTTACTATGTTTCGGTGACAACATTAGGCACCATCGTTACCGACTGGACCAATGATGTACTGGTAGGTGAGTGGATCCAGCCCTTCTTTGAGAACATCCTTACCAATGCCGGCGCCTCCGACTGGGTAATCTCCCTGGTGGTTGACGGTATCATCGGCGGACTTGGTGCACCTCTCGGATTTGCACCACAGATGGCCATCGTATTCTTCTTCCTCACCATCCTTGAGGACTGCGGATACATGGCGAGAGTAGCATTCATCATGGACAGACTTTTCAGAAGATTCGGTCTTTCAGGAAAGTCCTTCATCCCGTTCCTTATCTCATCAGGCTGCGGCGTTCCGGGCATCATGGCAACCCGTACCATCGAGGAAGAGAAGGATCGTCGAATGACAATGATCACCACAACCTCAATCCCCTGTGGCGCTAAGCTCCCGGTAATCGCTGTTATCGCAGGCTACCTCATGGGTGGCGCATGGTGGTTCGCACCGGCAGTTTACTTCGGCGGAATCGCAATGGTCATCATCATGTGCATCATCATGAAGAAGACCCGCATGTTCGCAGGTGACCCGGCACCATTCGTTATGGAGCTTCCCGCTTACCACATTCCGACCGCGAAGAATGTATTCCTCCATGTTTGGGAGAGAGTATGGGCATTCCTCAAGAAGGCCGGAACCATCCTTTTCCTCTGCTGTGCAGTCATGTGGTTCCTGGGAGCCTTTGGTATCGTGGACGGAACATTTATGCTTGTAGAGGATGTTGAGAGCTCTTTCCTTGCAGCTATCGGTAATGCTTTCGCATGGATGTTTGTTCCTGTAGGTTTCGGCAGCTGGCAGGCAGTTGCAGCATCACTTTCAGGCTTCGTAGCAAAGGAAGGTCTCGTAACCACACTTTCGGTTGTATCTTCCCTCGGAGAAGAGCTTGAGGAGTATGATGCGGCCATGAACACAGCATTCCAGGCATTCTTCCCATGCAGCATGGCAGCAGTTTCATTCCTTATATTCAACCTTTTCGACTCCCCTTGCCTTGCAGCCATCGCTTCCATGGCAAAGGAAATGAACAGCAAAAAGTGGTTCTGGTTCGCCATCGCATTCCAGAATATCAATGCTTACCTTATCTCACTTATGATCTACCAGCTCATCGGATTCATGGTTGGACAGGTTGCCTTCAGCGTATTCACACTCGCAGCAGTAGTTGTACTTGCAGGTTATCTGTACCTCCTTTTCAGACCGGATCCAAATGCAAAGAGAGTGGTTACAGGAGTAACCCCGGCAGCAGCGGCGTAAGGCTGAGATACTTAGTATTAATTCGTACTAAGCAGTGAAAGTCGGAGAAGCCCGTAATTAAATCGGACCGGTAAAAAGCTATATTTCTACATTAAAACAGGTCGGAGCTTAGGCTTCGGCCTGCTTTTGACAGGTTATCCACCGTGGACGGTTCTCGCCGGGAACCGTCCACGGTGGATAACCTGGTGGATTTTTGGAGAGAAAAATGACATCTAACATTACTGTAAATCAGACAGATATGATTGTTCTTTTCATATTGGGAATTCTGTTTATAATTGGAGTCAGGATACTGATCAGTTTTTTTCAAAAACCGGTTGCACCGAAGGATCCACAGGACATGGACAGTATATGCCGGTCCGGAGACAGGATCACTGTGACTATCGATGGCATGATGTGCGGCATGTGCGAAATACATATAAAGGACGCCATCAGAAAGGCCATCCCGGATGCAAAGAACGTTACAGCATCTCATGAATCCGGTAACGCAAACTTCACACTCAGTAAGTCTGAGAGTGTTAGTGATCTCATGGCGGCCCTCCATGAAACCATAGACCCTGAGGGATATCGAATCCTTGGACTTACAACAAAGAACTAAACGCCGGAGAATACCGGATAGTACAGGCGGGTTATCCACCGTGGACGGTTCTCGCCGGCGAGAACCGTCCATGGTGGATAAAATCGGCAGGGAGTCCCATTTATCCGAATGGCATTGGACCCAATCCAGGGGATATCCAGTATATAGAAGGAAAGGTCACACATGGCAGATTTTATAGTTATTGCAATACTGGTTTTTATCACAGTTTTTGTTATCCGAAAGCTCTACAAGGACTACAAGAAATACGGAACCTGCGCCGGCTGTGCCGAGGCTCAGCTCGGCCACTGTGACCACGTAGGACACAAAGAACTTGATGAAAGACGCGCCGAGCTTGATAGGCTGAAACTCAATGAAGTTCAGAAGGCGATATTGGCGAAGCATGCAAGGGATAATAAGGATTAAATATTCATTTGACATTTGTTGAAGTTGAGTCTAGAATGATTCTAGGCGAAGAAATGAGACTATTTTTTCAACAACATAACAAAAAAGCCAGGAGGGGCAACTCCTGGCTTTTTCTATTCCGTTTTTGCAAGGTGGCTTAGACCTTAGGCTCATTGCCGTTGTCATCTCCGTCGAGCCATTTGCAAATGTAGTAGGCAAACACACTTGCCATAACGGAGATTAGAAATGAGAATATTTTTTCCAACATAACACCCCCTTTCTTTGCCTGATGTAGGGGCGGCAACTCTTAGAGTATAACATAGTATGTGTTGGTAAGCATATTGTCTGAATTCCGACTATATTCTCATATAATTAAAAATCCAATTGACGATACATCTTTTTACTGTTAGTATCTGATTGAAAATACGTGAAACAGAGATGTTTTACAAATGATTTTATTGATTGAGTAGCCTGTGGCATGCAAAGGTTCCCGGGGGGACTGGATACATGAAAGATGGGCCCTGATTAGAAAGGTCAGGAGGACTCAAATTTTATAAGTATTTAGCGGTATCTTATAAGGCGTTGCCGATAATCAGGATGCCCGGCACTTAATATGGCGAGAGTGCGGGCGTTGAGATTAACTGCTGAACGGAGTAAATGCTCCATCTTGTGAAACGATCAATAGGGTTGCCTTTGTAAGCACTCTGAGTAGACGAAACGGAAACAAAATACTGAAGAGAAGTGAAAATGCATATTATACATTTTTGCATTTGAAACGATATTAAACCTATAAGAATAGTGGTTTAATTAGACTCTTCTACACAAAGAACCTGCGGGGGTGCAGGTGATCATTTTCGGAATCGATCGTAATACAGGCTGGAGTCTAAAAAAGACTCCGGCCTTTTTCTATGTTACGGATTTGCTGCCGGAAAGCAGTCAGCAAGCCGCCACCGGCGTTCCGTGAATGAGTGGGAGAATAGAGGATTTCTCCTGCATTATGTCAATGCTTACATGGGTACCGATTTATCTATTTGGGGAGGAAAAAGCTTTGAGCAGAAATCTTTTGGAATTAAAAAACATTACTAAAGCCTACGACGGAACGATCATCCTGGATGACCTGTCCCTTGACATACATGAGAACAGCTTCGTAACGCTGCTGGGCCCTTCCGGCTGTGGAAAGACCACAACCCTCCGTATCATCGGCGGATTTGAGAAGCCTGACAAAGGAATGGTACTTTTCGACGGACAGGACATCACAAACCTTCCGGCCAACCAGCGCCAGCTCAACACGGTTTTCCAGAAGTATGCCCTCTTCCCGCACATGAGCATCGAAGAAAACATTGCCTTCGGACTCCGTATAAAGAAAAAATCCGATTCCTATATAAAAGATAAGATCAAATATGCCCTGAAGCTCGTAAACCTTGACGGCTTCGAGAAGCGCCGCATCGACTCCCTTTCCGGCGGACAGCAGCAGCGAATCGCCATCGCCCGCGCCATCGTAAACGAGCCGCGACTCCTCCTTCTGGATGAGCCCCTTGGCGCTCTTGACCTTAAGCTCCGCCAGGAAATGCAGTACGAGCTCATAAGACTCAAGAACGAGCTGGGAATCACCTTCATATATGTAACCCACGACCAGGAAGAAGCCCTCACCATGTCCGACTATGTGGTAGTCATGAACCAGGGCTACATCCAGCAGGCCGGAAGCCCTGAGCAGATCTACAACGAGCCGGAGAATGCCTTCGTTGCCGACTTCATCGGTGATTCCAACATTCTCTCCGGCACCATGATCGAGGACTATTCCGTTCGCATCCTGGGCAAAGAATTCAAATGTATCGACGCCGGCTTCGGCACCAACAAGCCTGTCGACGTTGTTATCCGCCCCGAGGACGTGGAGCTCCTGGACGATGAAGACCCCAAGGCAATCCTTCACGGCGAGATGACCCACGTCATTTTCAAGGGTGAGATTTACGAGATGGAATGCACCACTCCCGACGGCTTCGAGTGGCTCATCCACTCCACCGAGCTTCGCGAGCCCGGCACCAAAGTCGGACTCTACGTGAAGCCCTCCAACATTCAGATCATGAACAAGCCGGAATCTGAGGATGAGGAGGCGATGGACATTGAATAACAAAGCCTCCAGATATCTCGCGGGACCCTATGTAGTGTGGATCGTCGGATTCATCGTGATCCCGCTGCTCACCATCCTTTATTACGGTTTTACAAGCGATACTAATGCTTTCACCCTGAGCAATCTCATGGAGATCCGCCGCTGGGAAAACTACAGACCTTTGTACAGAGCACTGCTCCTTTCGGCAGGCAGTACGATTGTGTGCTTCCTGATAGCATTCCCCCTGGCCATGATCCTTCGTGAAAACAAGTTCAGCCGGGGCTCCTTCATTGTGTTCATATTCATCCTGCCCATGTGGATGAACTCACTTCTCAGGATCCTGGCGTGGCAGACACTCCTCGAGAGAAAAGGCGTTATCAACGGAATACTGACAACACTTCACCTCCCGGAGCAGCACCTTATCAACACAACAGCAGCAGTTATGATCGGAATGGTCTACGATTTCCTTCCGTTTATGATATTGCCGCTTTACAACGCACTTATGAAAATCGATGACAATACCATCAACGCGGCCTATGACCTGGGCGCCAGCTTCTGGCAGACCCTTACGAAGATCATCCTTCCGCTGTCTGTCCCGGGCATCGTTTCCGGCGTCACCATGGTATTCGTGCCTGCCCTTACAACCTTCGCCATTTCCAACATGCTTGGCGGCGGCAAGATTTACCTCATCGGTAATGTCATCGAGCAGGAGTTCATGCAGGATTCCGACTGGCATCAGGGCTCGGGACTCAGCCTCGTGCTCATGATATTCGTCATCGTGTCAATGCTTATAGTAAACCATTTCGATGACCATAAAGATTCGGAAAGAGGAGGTATCATGTGATGGATAAGTTAAAGAAATTTGCCTCCGACTGCTACCTCGCCTTAATTGTGCTTTTTATGTACGCACCCATCGCGACGCTGATGGTGCTTTCCTTTAACAGCGGCCGTTCCCGCGCCAAGTGGTCCGGCTTCACCACAGACTGGTATCTGGAAATGTGGGCTGACGAGACCATTATGGCTGCCCTCAGAAACACGGTTATCATTGCGTTCTTGTCGGCACTCATCGCAACGGTTCTTGGTACCATCGCGGCCATCGGCATTAACAACATGAAGTCCTGGTCCAGGAACACCATCATGAGCATTACCAATATCCCTATGCTCAATGCCGACATCGTTACGGGTATCTCTCTGATGCTGTGTTTCATAGCCTTCAGGATATCCCTGGGCTTTCATACCATACTGATCGCCCACATTACCTTCAACCTGCCTTACGTAATTCTCAGTGTAATGCCTAAGGTCAGACAGTCCAGCAAGGATACATATGAGGCGGCGCTGGATCTAGGCGCAACACCCACACAGGCCTTTTTCAAGGTAGTACTGCCGGAGCTTATGCCGGGAGTTACTTCCGGATTTATGCTGGCCTTTACCATGAGCCTTGATGACTTTATCATTACCCACTTCACAAGAGGTGCGGGAATCGACACCATTTCGACGCTGGTTTACAGCCAGGTAAGAAAGGGAATCAGCCCCACCATGTATGCGCTGTCAACAGTCATCTTCATAACGGTGTTCGTTATCCTCATCATGGGTAATTATGCGCCGGAGTGGCTGGAGAAGAAAAAGGGCAAGGCAAAATAAGGACCTATATCGAAGATGGATTTGTTTTGGGATTTGGGGAGAGTTATGAAATGAAAGATATATTAATAAAAAACAGACGGCGCTTTGCCGCCGGGGCAGCAGGCCTTCTTGTGATCGTCGGGATCTCCGCGGTTGCAGCAGGCTGCGGCACCACCGAAAAAGATATAGAAGAGATACCGACACCGGTTGCAAACACCCTGTATGTTTACAATGCCGGAGAGTATATAGATCCCGAGCTCATCGATCAGTTTGAGGAAGAGACAGGCATCAATGTTGTCTACGATGTGTTTGAGACTCTGGAGGAAATGTATCCGGTCATCGAAGCCGGCGGAGTTATCTATGATTGTGTATGCCCTTCGGACTACATGATCGAGAAGATGATCGAGAACAACCTTCTTCAGGAGTATGATCCGGAGAAGATACCTAACCTTCAGTACATCGGCGAAGACTACATGAAGATGGCTTCCCAGTTCGATCCGGGAAACAAATATGCGGTGCCCTACACCTGGGGAACCGTCGGAATCCTTTATAACACAAGAATGCTTGACGAGCTTGGAGTTCCGTATCCCACAAAGTGGTCCGATCTCTGGAACCCGGCCCTTAAGAACGAGATCCTCATGCAGGATTCAGTCCGGGACGCCTTTATGGTAGCCCTCAAGAAGAACGGCTACAGCTGCAACACAGAGAATCCCGGGGAGCTTGACAAGGCAATGCAGGACCTCATTGACCAGAAGCCCATCGTGCAGGCCTATGTAATCGATCAGGTCAGAGACAAGATGATCGGCGAAGAAGCCGCCGTCGGAGTTATCTACTCCGGAGAGATCCTTTATGTTCAGGACGAACTTGACGGCTCCGGAATCGATGTTGAGTACTGTATCCCTGAGGAGGGAACCAACCTCTGGATCGACGCCTGGGTTATTCCTAAGAATGCCCGCAACAAAGAGTATGCGGAGAAGTGGATCGACTTCCTTTGCAGACCTGACGTGGCAGCTCAGAACTTTGAGTACATCACCTACTCAACTCCCAACGTCGGCGCCATGGAGCTCCTTGACGAAGAGTACCTGGAAAACGAAGCAGTCTTCCCCGACACTTCAGAACTCCTTAAAACCTCCGAGTTCTATCACTACCTGGGACCTGCAGGCGATTCACTTTATAACAACCGCTGGAAAATCGTAAAATCAAGCTGAGAAAAAGAGCTGCCCGTCCGGGCAGCTCTTTTTTAACTATATCACAGTATCTGATACATGAAGACGCAGCTTCTGTCATAGAAAGGTTTGATTCTGTTGTGAAGATCTTTCTCTTCAGCTTCATCAAGTCTCAAGAACTTATATTTATCGTGGTATCTTTTTATCAAACTCTCAAACGGGAGCGCAAAGATATAAAGAACCATGGTACCAGAGATAGCTGCAACCCTGCTGGCTAACTCGCGAATAAAATCTCTGAAAACAATAAGTCCAATACCTTTCCAATCAGGGTGATCGCGGACGTATTCATAGTTTACTGCAAAATTAGCTATTTCTATTCCGGGAACAGTATCAAACGTCGTTTCGAGTTTTCCTTCTTCATTTAAAATCTCTCGCTCATTAATGGAAACCATTCCTGATTTTAAAGAAAAATATGCAACCAGTTCATCGGTGACCAGATCTCTGACCAGATATGTCCTCATTGCACCAATTGCCTCATCACTAAGAGCAATAGATTTAATATAATTCTCAAGACCTGCAGCAACATTAGGGTCTCTTACTTTGAAATTTTCAATATCTGACTTATCCTTCTCTGCAATATGATCACAGTAGAAAGTTCTTGTCTGTATTATTCCTTTCTTTTCACTCATTATTAGCAGACCTATCTTTTAATATTTTTTCTTCCAATTCAGCAATTTCTTTATCTGAATCGGTGAAGTCTGGCTTAGGCGAATTTAAAATGGTGTTAATTATTCTTTTTCCTAAGTCATAGGGTAAATCTGTCATTGAAGGTTTGCCAAAATTTTGAGCAGGTGTTTTTACTACTTCTATTGCCATAGAGCTAATCCTCCTTGCATGTTCATTATACCATCTATTATTTTTGATATGAAATCTAAACATTTTCCTTTAGCAACTTTTAAGAATTCTCCCCTTTATAACCTTAGAATGTCTACCAGACTTTATAAGCATAGCACAGCCGGACAGAGTTTCATATGGTCTGTTTTCGGACCATATCCACGGTGGATATTTAAGTCTTGAATTAGTCGATTGGCTAAATTATGATATAAACATCAGGCAATTAGTCGTTCGGCTAATTATTTTGGAATCGGAGCGGCAATTAGTCGTTCGGCTAAATATCCACATTAAAAGAGGAGTAGAAGAAAGTGAAAATAACAGATTCAAAATCTTTTGGAGCTGCCTTACGTGAAAGGAGAAAACAACTCGGATACACTCAAGGCTATATTTCGGATTTTACCGGGTTAAGCATTAGCTTTCTGTCAGAGTTGGAAAACGGGAAAAAAACCATACAGCTTGAAAAAGCGATTCAGGTTGCCATGCTTCTTGGATTAAACATTACGATAGAAGCGAGGGATAAGTCATGAGAAAGCTTGATGTTTTTTTGGAAATTCAAGGCAGCGAAGTTTATGCTGGACACATTCAAGGTGATGATAAAACAGACGCTGTATTTACATATGACACCGACTATACAGACAAATATCCGGGTATTTCTGTAGCGCTGCCTTTAAGTAAAGAGCCATTCAGTCCGATAGAAACAAGTTGCTTTTTTGAAGGATTGCTCCCGGAGGGATTTAGCAGAAAAAGCGTCGCCAAATGGCTGCATGCTGACGAAGAAGATTACCTGACGATACTTGCCGGTCTCGGAAAAGAATGCCTTGGCGCAATAAGAGTAGAAGAGTCCTCAGATACAGGAGTAGAGGAGCCAAATTATGTGCCACTTACTCCTGAACAGGTCAGGGATCTTGCAGCAGAAGGTGCGACAAAGTCTACAGAACTATTGGTCAAATCACACCTTTCGTTAACAGGTGCTTCGGGAAAAGTTGGTCTATATTATAAAGATGGTAAATGGTTTCAACCTTTAGGTACAGCACCCAGCACACACATAGTAAAGCAAAGCCATGTTCGGTTGCAGCATATAGTTGAGAATGAACAGCTTGCGCTTCGTACGGCTGCTCACCTGGGGATACCTACGATTGAAAGTTTTATCGTTAACCAGGGAGGATTCAATGATTCTGAAATACTTCTCGCGTCAAAACGGTATGACAGGGACATGGAGAATTCAGTTAAACTGGTTAGTGGGATGTCATGCCCTTTGAGATTACATCAGGAAGATTTTGCACAGGCACTTGGCATTCCCGGGAGCAAAAAATATGAATCACCGGGTGATGAATACCTGAAAAGAATATTTCGGCTTGTACGAGAGCAATCAAGAAATCCGCTTCGGGATCAGATATTGTTATTGGATATTCTGATATATGATGTCTTAATTGGAAACACTGATAACCACATTAAGAACTTATCGATGCTATATACACACGATTTGTCATCAATGTCACTTGCTCCGGCGTATGACTTGGTTTCAACAATGGTGTATAAAGAATCAACTGCTGAAATGTCCATAGCGATCGCAGGTGAAATACGCTGGGAGAAGATGAACAAGGAGACATTTCTTGAAGCATCACAAGACATCGGAATATCAGGTAAAGTTATTGAAAGAGAGTATGACAGACTTGCAAAGGGATTTAAGGGTTCTTTGGAGAAGAGCGTTACTGAGCTTAAGAAAGAAGGATTTCTACACGTTGATGAAATATCAGGAAAGATGATGGAGTTATGTAAGGAAAAGATGTAAGAGGAATTCCACCGGGGACGGTTCTCGTCGGCGAGAACCGTCCCCAGTAGTCATAATTAATCGAGGCCTAACTCCTTCATGAAGATTTTTTCATAGTCCTGCATCTGATGATATATAGCATCAATAGATGCAATATCTCCGATTATTCTATATATCATCACATAGTCATGCCTTTGAAATAATATTTTATGGTAACCAAGGTTTCGTAGCTCTTCACTTTCGCAAAATGTCATACTACCGGCAACCATTTCAAGAATATCTATAGTCTCTAATGCATCCAAAAGAACTGCATCCGCACCCTGTTCATCAGAAAGATTGTACTGGATATAATCTATGTATCGGTTTAATTACTCTTGAGCTTTCGGAGTAATATGTGTTTTATATGAATCCATGTGATCTCCGCATCTCCATTATCGCTTCACGCGCATCCAGGCTTTTGCCCTGTTCGAATTCCTCTCTCGATATGGCCAGATCAGTCAGGACCTGCTCTTTAGTTAATGGTCCAAATGGATTTTCGGGTTTGATTTCTTCAAATAGCTTTCTGGTATATTTATAAACTTTGTTAATATCTTCATCTGGCATGGATTCCAGCATGGAAATTGTAGCCTCAAGAATGTTCATGTATATTCTCCTTTTGTTCTTGTCGGGATCCGCAGCCACTATGGCTTTCCCCAATCCTGTAAATTGTTCCATATCTACACCTAAAGTACAGCGAGAAAGATACGAACCTCTCGCCTTGATTATTTATCAGTTCTGCGCAAAGCTGATAATGAAATTTGTATTATCGGGAATGATCATTCTGAATGAATTTCAAGATTATAATCGTTGAATGTCTACCAGACTTTATAAGCATACCATAGCCGGACATAGTTTCATATGGTCTGTTTTCAGACTATATCCATCGGGTACGGTTCTCGTCGGCGAGAACCGTACCCGATGGTCATATGTATCATGTCAACATTAATTAACGGTTAAGGGTGATATGCGCTCTGACTATCCAAATATTGCTTTTATAACTTTATCTTCGTCATAGTTTGGTGCAAAATCTGATGCGGTGTCAAATAATGTTTTGATTCTTGACTCATCTTCTTCGAGTTCATCTGCAATCTGAGCAAGGTCTTTACCTTTACGAAGTTTACGGCATATTTGCCTTGTTAGAGTTTTTTTCACTCCTTTATCAATACCTTCATTTTCAATAGCATCTGCATAAGTACACAAACCTTTCACCTCACTTTCAACTTCTCTTGTTATTTTAAGACCATAAATTGACTTTAGTTTCATAACCTTTTCGGCTCCATTGATCCGTTTATCAAACAGATCTGTAAGCATCCGAATCATTTCATTCTCGGAATTCTCGTGGTCATGTTTTTTACTGATATAGATGATGATCGCATTGAGAATATCATACTTCGGATCATCTGAATTACTACCAAACAAAAAACTTCTGTCAATTTTATAAACTT
>NZ_FNRG01000048.1 GCF_900107835.1 Oribacterium sp. KHPX15 | reverse complement strand
GAAGGGTTGGCACTGCAGGCAAAAGTCCCTGCGGCTGCCAAGAGAAGCCAATGCACCTTATCTACGTTAATTAGTCTTAATGCGGAATTATGCAACCTGAGTGTCGCGTGATCTCTGAGTTTAGACTGTATAGTAGAAAGGAATTCTGTCTCCCTAAAGGAGACAATATAAAAGATTCTCGGGAAAATCCAGAAACTCTTTTGTGTTAAATTTGGAAGCACGCGACTTTAGTCGTGTGAGGCTTCACTAAAACGGACTTTTTTTGAAAATGTCCGCATAATGTCTGCAAAATGTCCGCTTGCTGTCTGTTTTCAGGCGTTTTTGAGTGTATTATATTTACAATGGACAAAGAAATGAGGAAAACAAAAACACTTCACCTCCGAGTCCATTTCTTTTGCAAAAGAATAAAGGCATATTGAGCGTCAGCCTAGACTTAACAGGTCATAGGTCTGGCGCTTTTCTTATGTCTGTAACCAGCCGGAGGATGACGATCCAAGGCTAATCGCAAACAGAAAGGAAAACATACTTATGGATTATGAAAAATTCAAAAAGCAGTTCGTAGAAGACGTAAAGGAAAGACTTTAAGCAGGCGTTGTTAAGATAGATGAAAAGTAATTTAAAATTTGAACCGGCGAAAAAGGCCAGAGCGTTGTCTCTGGTCTTTTTCAATAGCAATGACTTTCAATTACGCGTTGAATTCAAAGAAGAGCCTCTTGACCTGGGAGGAGTACTGACATTGGATCTATTTTCAACATACTCAAATGGTGATCCGTATGGAAACCAGAAGATATACATTGTGGATACAGAAACGAGGAAATATATAGAAGCATTGTAATTTAATTATGAAAGTTTATGAAAACTATATTGAATTATGAAGAATTATGAAAGTATAATGGATTATGAAGAATTATGAAAGGATGTCATGTTATGAAAAAGAATAATCCATTTACTCTTACTTTTGGAAAACAGCCAAATGAATATATATCCAGATATGAAAATACGGATATGATCTTAAGTACATTTGAGGCTGACAATCCAATCAGTCAGGCATATCTTATCGAAGGAATCAGAGGAAGTGGCAAGACTGTACTTATGACTTCAATAACAAATGAACTTGGGAAGGATAAGGATTGGATTGTAATAGACCTAAATTCAACGCAGGATCTTATCAATGACTGTGCTATGCGTTTGATCGAATCCTGCAAGAAAATCCCGGATTTCTTTAAACAGGGATTAAACATATCCATCGCAGATTTTGGTATTGGTGTTAATGGAAATGATACTCCTCAGGATAACGTAAGCATCATAGATAATTTGCTTTCTTCATTAAAAAAGCATAATAAAAAAGTAATCATTACTATTGATGAAGTAATGCATGATGACAACATGCGTCACTTTGCGAGCCAGTTTCAAATTTTTGTTAGAAAAGATTATCCGGTTTTCCTGTTAATGACAGGATTATATGAAAATATCTATGCAATCCAGAACGACCCAGCTCTTACTTTTTTGCTTAGAACCCCGAAAATAACATTAGAACCACTAAGCTTGCATCAAATAACGAAACAGTATGCAGATATTTTTCAGATTGATGAAGACAATGCCAAGAACCTTGCACGGATAACTAAGGGATATGCTTTTGCATTCCAAGCGCTAGGTCTTCTATATTATGAATATAGAGATGAAATGGAGTTAAGAGAAATTCTCCTCAAGCTTGATGATATGCTTGATGATTTTGTATACAAAAAAATATGGTCCTCATTATCAAAGCAGGATAGAACAGTCATTCTTGCAATAAAAAAGGATGAGACCAAAGTCAGTGAAATATGTAAGAAGGTAGGCATGACATCTGCTGTTTTCTCAAGATACCGTGATAGACTGATAAAAAGAGGTATAATCATATCTTCGGGACATGGTTATATTTCTTTGCTACTTCCTCGATTTGAGATTGTTGCTAAAACTTATGAATAAGGTCTCCCAAACAAGGAAATAAAACTAGAAATGCCTAAGAATATTAAGAAATAGCGGCCGCTTCCTTTTTTTGTTAATTGGATTAAAACAGAAATACTACGAAACAGGTGGGGATATATATTTTGGACTGGCAGAAAGCTATCAGATCAGATAAAACAGTTGTCGAAAGCAATAGATAGAATCATTGAAAAAAAAAGGCCTGCGGGAAAGCCGCAGGCCTTTTTTAACATCATCCTTCGATGAGTATCTGTTTCTTTTCGGGAAGCCTCTCTTTGTCCTTCTTAGGAAGGATGAGATTCAAAACACCATGCTTGAAGCTTGCCTTGATATCTTCCTCGGTGATGTTCTCACCGACATAGAAGCTTCTCTGCATTGATCCGGAGTAACGCTCCTGTCTGATAAGTTTGCCCTTCTTATCCTTTTCGTCCTGATCCAGACCTTTGTTTGCACTGACAATGAGATATCCATTGTTCAGCTCCAGACTGATCTCTTCTTTCTTGAAGCCGGGCAGGTCGATATCTACTTCGTAGTAATCGTCATGCTCATGAACATCGGTCTTCATCATCCTGTCGGCATGTCTGCCGTACAGCTTTCTTTCGGTTCTGTCCAGATCTCTGAAATCCGGGAATGCGAACCAGTCGTCAAATAAATCTTCTCCAAAAATACTAGGTCTTAACATAATGCTTACCTCCTTTTCACTCAATACTGATAATAGATACTGAGCAAGGGGAAGGAGGGATTAGATCATTGGAACATCCCGTTCTTTTGGTCTTCTCTGTTCCTCTGTTCGATTATGTTATAACACTCATATTAGCACTCGTCAAGTGTGAGTGCTAATAATGTTTGTGAAATATTTGTGAACTGTCTATGCCGCGTGAGCATGATTTTAAAGAATCTGCCGAGAAGTTGGTAAAATCTATTGGCAAGGCTGTAAAAGATGTTAGTATGATGTTTTCGTGGAATTAAATATTTTTTGTGCTTAAGGAACATGATAATATTATCTAAAATGATGTGACAGACTAAGCAATAATCAACATACATAAAGAGGTGACATACTATGGCAGAAGCAGATAAAAAATTTCTTTTCGAAAAGGCCAGAGTCTCACATGCGCTTATGGTTATGGCACTTCCGGCTATAGCAAGTCAGCTGATAACTTTAATATACAATCTGGCAGATACATGGTTTGTGGGACGGACCAATAATCCCTATATGGTGGCGGCATGTTCGCTGGTTCTTCCTGTGTTTATGCTCACCATAGTTGTTTCCAATGTCTTCGGAGTAGGTGGTGGAACTCTCATAGCGAGACTTATAGGCGCAGGAGAGGATGAAGAGGCATCAAGAGTATCAGAAACATGTATGTGGATGGCCATCATCGCAGGAGCAGTTTTTTCAATCCTTTGCTTTTTTGTGATGACTCCATTTCTAACACTTCTGGGAGCAAGTGACAAAATAATCGGGTACGCCCGTCAGTATATGTTTTTTGTGGTGGTCCTCGGAGGAGTTCCGGTGGTTTTCAACAACACTGCATCGTCCATGCTCAGAAGTATCGGGCTTTCCTCAAAAGCTTCTTTTGGACTCAGTATGGGTGGTGTCTTAAACATTATCCTGGATCCCGTATTTATGTTTATGATCCTTCCGGACGGCAAACAGGTCATGGGTGCTGCCATAGCCACCATGCTCAGCAACATTGTGGCGTCCATATATTTTATGGTCACCTATTTCAAGGCGTGTAATAATACCATACTCAGATTCCGCCCGACAGGAAAACACCTTACGGCAAAGTCATTTGCCTCCATATTTGATGTGGGAATACCTGCGGCAGTAGGACTCCTGCTGTTTGATCTGTGCAACATCGTTATAAACCGTTTGTCAGCCTCTTACGGAGACATCGAGCTGGCTGCCATAGGCATCGTACTTAAAGCGGAGCGTCTGCCTCTGAATATAGGCATTGGCATCTGCCTCGGGATGGTACCGCTTATAGCATACTCATACTCATCAGGCAACATAGAACGTATGGATGAAATCTTCAGATTCGCACGGATAGTTGGACTTCTGATAGGAATCACCAGTGTTCTGATGTACTACATTATGGCACCTGTTATAATGCAGTCTTTCATCCATAATCCGGAAACAGTCCATTACGGAACGCTGTTTCTCAGGGCGAGATGCATCGCAACTCCTCTGATGTTCCTGTGCTTTTCTATGTTTCATTTTACCCAGGCCATCGGACGGGGCAAAGAATCCTTTTTTCTTGCAGTCATACGCCAGATGGTTTTCAACATTCCTATACTGTTTTTGTTTAATGCCTTGTTCGGAGTAATGGGCATAGTATGGACTCAGGCGGTTGCGGATTTTTTTGTGGTTATCGTTTCATATGTCCTGTATGCCGGGATAAGGAAACAGGAGGGATGGAAGCCGGCAATGTAGGGATGGTGATCCATTTAGTCCATTATAATGAGGAGTACTTTCCATTTTGCAACAAGCGAGGATCATCATATATCATAGACAGTTATGAAGCTCAAGCCTGTAACCTCCAAATGACAATATTTTAAAACAGAGTAAGTACCAGATTATTTAAGCCCATGGCCGGTATGTATTTCACATCCGTGGCAAGTCCCACGATTATCCTGATTCCAAGGCCCTTGGTGGGATCCTCAGGATGATTCTTTTCATACCACTCCACGGGATCAAAGGGTCTTCCGTTGTCCCTGAAACGTATAATAAGGTTATCATTTCTGTTAATGACCCTGACGTCCACATTTATGGGCTTACCGCTGTCTGAACCGTGGGTCAGTATATTTATGATGTTCTCCTCCAGGAAAAGAGCTGTCATGTTGGCATCTCTCTTTTTCATATTTCTCTTAAGGCAGAACTCCCTGGCCTGTTCCGAAACAGCAGATACCTGGTCCATACTGCCAACGGAAGCCTCAAAAAGTTCATCCTCCCTGGGAGTTATTCCCTCAGGCATAAGGACCATGTCCTCCGCCTTTAAGGAGAATCGTTTGTTTACCGCTGACGGAAGAAGGAGAGTGATAATTAGCATCAATACTCCGGATACTATAAAGCCCATTTCAAATCCACTTATACCGAATATATTTCCGAGAGCCAGGCAGCATACCACAGGCAAAATTCCTTCCCTCAGTGCCACTAAAAGATAGCTGTAGCCGTTTCTCATGATGGACTGATACACTCCCGAGAGTGTGTAGGAAAGTGCGAAAAAGAAATACTGAACTGCCATAAATCTTATAAACCTTGCGGCCTGCAGAAGCTCTTTTGTGGCTGATGGATCCAGAAAACCCCGGGCTACAAAGTTTGCCAGCAAAAGAAGTATCACCATTAAGACACCAAAGAGCCTTATGATTATCTTTTTTGAATACGTATAGGTCCTTACTATGGAATTGCCATCACCCTCTCCGAAAAGAAGACTGGTCAAAGAGGATGTGGTGTTAAACAGTCCAAGCCCCACGGCATTCATTATGGAAAAGAAGGAACAGGCTGCGGAAAGACCTGAGAGTTCCACCTCTGAGGCAATGGTCAGAAGAAAGGTATTGAAAAAAATAGACTTCAGGGCAAGGCTTCCCAGTGAGACCGCATGGGGGATTCCGCACAGAATAACTTCTTTTAGCTCACCCATATCCATCTTGGGAAACGAATAGCGCAGAACTCTCTCCTTCTTGGTGAAGTGGGACAGCACAACAAGGAGTCCTGCCACATTGCTGAGGGCTGTGGCAATAGCCATTCCAAACATTCCGCCGTGAAAAACAGCCACATTGAGATAATCAAAAAGAAAGTCACACAGAAGTGTGGCCAGCATGGAACCCATGGCCCTTTGTCTGTCATTATCAAGCATCATAAGCTCCGCCAGAGACATACTGATGCCCATGGGCAAAGCTGCAAAAGCAAATCCCCTAAGGTAATCTGCAGCCATCTGAATGATGTCTGGATCATCGGATCTTGCACCCAGAGTACTTGCGATAGCAGGCGAAAAGACAAAGAGAAGGCATGCAAGAACTACCATCAGAATAAAAAGAACAGACATAACAAGACTGAATACCTGATTCACCTTATCCTTCTTTGCCATGCCCATATATCTGGTGCAGACCACAGCAAGGCCCGGGCCGAACAGTCCCCCCACCATATTTATAAGTATCGTCACGGGATGCACAAGACCTGTTGCCGCCACCGCTTTACTTCCAAGAAACTGTCCCGTCATGATGGCATCTATCATCACACAGGCTATACCAAACAGCATACTGGTACCGGCTACTATCCATATTCCGATAAAAGTTTTTTTGATAAGCTGGTCGTTTGTATTCATTCCGCCACCCCTCGATAATTATTTTCTATATTTTAATATACCATATCGCGAACATAATAATGATATAATAAGACAATGATAAACAATAATACGTAGATCAGTTTTAGGGAGTACTATCGTAAATGAATTACTTTTTAAAAAGAGTCTCTGACATCACAAGCCGCTATCCCGACAGGATAGCAGCCATAGACGAAACCCGCACAATGACCTATGAGATGCTGGATCAGGAATCCGGCAGGGTCTATAACGCCTTAAAATCAGAGGGTATAGGCCCCGGCGATACAGTTCTTATCATCATGAAAAGAAATATCTCCTTCTTTCCATGCCTCTTAGGAGTTCTTAAGGCCGGCGCCTGCTTTGTGCCTTTAGAGAAAGGATATCCGGAACAAAGAGTCGAAAAGATAAAACAGGATTCCGGGTGCGCCAGGGTAATTGACGATGAAGTGTATGAGGAGATCCAAAACAGCTTCTCACCGCTCCAGGGTCAGGCAGATGCAGATCCCCATGATATGGCTTATCTCATCTACACCTCCGGCTCCACAGGAAATCCCAAGGGCGTCATCCATGAATATGGAAATCTTTCCCAAATGGCAGAATGCTTTCCGGAGCAGGAAGATTATCCTCCGTTCAAAATAGCCTTTATTCCGCCCTTTTATTTTGTTGCCTCCGTCATTCTGCTTGGTGAATATCTGGTAAAAGGTCGTACCATATACCTTATCAGCAAGGACCTGGTAAGAAATCTGCCTGCACTCCTTGATTTCATCAAGGGTAACGGGATACAGGGCACATTTCTGTCCCCTTCCTATATGAGACTCTGCAATGTCGCAGATACCTGTCTGTCTCAGATAAAAGTAGGTTCAGAGCCTGCCAACGGGATCTGGTCGCCAAACACAGATATTACAATCCTCAACAGTTACTCCATGTCGGAAGCCGGATTTACCGTTTTGGAGCAGCCCTTGGTTCAGCCCTATGATCCTGCCCCTGTGGGTAAGCCCATTCTCGACATCGACCTTCATCTGGTGGATGAAGACGGAAACCGCGTGGAAGGCCCCGGAACAGGAGAACTCTGCTTTAAGAACGAATATGTGAGAGGCTATCTCAATCTGCCGGAAAAGACAAAAGAGGTCTTCAGGGACGGCTACTACTATACCGGTGATCTGGCCAGGCGCGATGAAGAAGGTAGATTCTACATACTTGGACGAAATGATGACATGATCAAGATCAACGGAAATCGAGTGGAACCCGCTGAGATTGAGAAAGTCATAAAAGACAATACAGGACTTTCACAGGTTGTGGCCAAGGGCTTTTCCAATGGTGGCAGGACCTTTGTGGTGGCATACTACATAAACAGTGAGGCAAAAGATAAAGGCCTTCTTAAGGACGGGAAGTTCACATTTAATACTTCAGATCTCTTAAAGGTTTTGCCTGAATATATGATCCCATCGTTCTTTGTGGGAATGGATGCCTTCCCCCTTAATCCAAACGGAAAGCTCTCAAGAAAATATCTTTTGCCGCCGGAAACTTCAGACATGCCCCAAAGAGAATATATAGCCCCCGAAACCGACACCGAAAAGCTGATCTGTGATCTCTTTTCCCAGGTTCTGGGCATCAAAGAGGTGGGCGTAACCGATGACTTCTTCCTTTTGGGAGGAGATTCACTCACCGCCATAACCTTCGTGGAAAAATGCAGCAAAATAGGAATACAAATGGATTACAGGGCTCTCTCGGAGTGCAGAGTTCCAAAAGAGCTTTCACTTAACTGGCATCAGAAAGAAGATGCCGGAAAAATGAAGAAGCTGGATGATGAGGCAAGAGAAAAAGTATGGCCGCAGCTGGAAGGTCAGATACTCCATGTGGACATGCAGAAGGTAGGTCCGGCATCACCCTTCTTAAATGTTCCCAGCCTATGGAAGCTTAAAAAGGATGTGGATCTTAACAGGCTTAAAAAAGCCATCGAGAAGGTCATTTCCCACCACCCCGTCCTGAATCTAAAACTGTATGAGGAGAATGGCGGATACTATCAGAAATATGTAAAAGAATATGAAGAGCCGGTAAAGATCCTTGATATCACCGAAAAAGAGCTGGAGGATGTCAGGAAGATAAGGATAAATAAGCTAACAGATACAGATAAGCTCTACTGCTTCTATATCTATAGGACCACGGATGGAAATTACCTGTATTACAATATCCATCACTCCAATTGCGACGGCACATCTCTACAGATAATCAGAGATCAGATCTACCGCTGCTACATGGATGAAGCCTACGAGATACCGCCGGATTACTATTTCGAGATGGTACGGCGGCTCACCTTAAAGAAGCAGGACAAAGAAGCCTGTCAGAGTGCACTTAAGAAATATGAGGATATCATGGGAGACTCCTCATCCTGGCAGGGAAGAAAGATATTTCCAAAGCCTGATACCGATGGTCCTCCCGAAAAATCTGAATTGATAAAGGTTACGGATTTTGCCACCCTGGGGCCCGGAATAAACGACGCCTTCTTTATCACAGCAACCCTTCGTGCCATGGGAAAATACAACGGTACAGGCGAGGGTATGCTATGGGTTACCTCCAGTGAGAGAGACGATGAGATCAGGAAGAACACTGCAGGCTTTATCGCCCGCTTCCTTCCCTTATATCTCGGAAAAGAGAAGAACACTCAGGATATCATCAACAGGCAGATGGAATGTCTAAAGGCTTACCCGGAACTTGAAGATACTCTTTTCCCTATCAGTGACTTTTTTGACATGCTGCATTTCAATCATCTCGGAAGCCTTCTGGAACAGGGAGAGATTGAAAACCTTACGGAAAAGAGCGAGGATCTGAGGATTTTTGACATAACACCGGGACTGTTGTCCCTGGTCATCACCGATCACCCTGATGATAACAAGGTTGACATGCTTCTTTACTACTCCACCAATCACTATAAAAAAGAGAGCATGGAGCGCTTTGTAAAACTGATTCTTGAAGAAGTCAAAAAATGGAAACGAGAATAAAGGAGAATAAATATGTTTACATTTGTTGAGTATGACAGCAACATCAATTACCGCGAACTTGACTGCACACCGGGTCTCTTTCACGAAGCGCTGAAATATGTTCTTCGAGGCGAAAGTCGCTTTCACATTCACAACGAAGGGGCAGCAGATTTTGATATGTGCTATGATGACAATGACCGGTATACCAAAGCTGATCCTGCCTGCCCTGACAGCGATTTTTACAAGAGCGAGCTGTTCTTTCCTCCGTATTATTTCTATGACGAGACAGATCTTGAAAAGATAAATATGTACATCCTGGATGGCTTTCAGGAGGTCTTCTTCGAAGAGGCCAATGAATACAGCCTTGTCCTGGCAGACCTTATCCTGAAGCACACAAATCTTCAGGTAACCTTCAGGGACCGCAAGGTGACTCTTTTCCCATGGCTTAAGGATAAGGTAGTGCTGTGCTTTATCCCTGAGAAGGAAAAGTCAATATATGTCCAAAAGAGCTTTTACCCCGTCTATAATACACCGGACAGATTCTGTTCTCTGGGCCTGTTCCACAGCATGTTCATTTTGCAGTGGATCACAGATCTTCCTAAAAAAGACCTCAAATATGTAGAGCTCACCATCAGAAAGACCGAGGGCATCGGAAGTGTATTAAACACTTATCTCAAAGCTCAGGAAGCCCTTGAAAAAATGGGAATTAAGATATATATAGCTCCCGGCAGCACCCGCTACACCGATAAACTTCTGACCACGTATTTTAAGATTGATGAAAAGCCTGAAGATGCAGATGAGACCAACACCGCCTTCGTCAAGTGCTTTAACTGCTTTGCCCTGAATAATTTCACGCAGCGAAATACAAGGTGTATAAGCCTGGATGTTATAAAGCCGGCCCTTTTAAATGATATGAAGGAATATGCCGACCTGCTTCTTGGAAACAAAAAGACCCTGGGCGTATTACTCAGGGGAACAGATTTTATCATCGCCAATTTTGAAGACTCTTTCCACCCCAGCGACATCGACAGATGCATCAGTCTCATAGCTGAGCGTATGGAAAAATATAACTACGACAGGATTTTTGTGGCCACAGAGGATGATTATTACCTCAGCAAGATGCTAAAGGCATTTCCTCACAAGGTTATCACCGTCTCTCAGGAGCGCCACAAAGTCGAAGACTTTAAGAACCTTAAATATATCTCCGATCTTGAAAAAGAAACTCATTCCGAAGAAGCATATCAGGCATCCGTAGAGGACACCACGGTAAATTACATCTATGCCATGTATATGCTCTCCAGGTGCGAGAGTTTCCTGGCCAACTGCATGTGCAATGGTGTGTGGATAGCCGAAGCCTTCAATGAGGGCAAGTTCATCCACAAGGATATTGTAAGCATGATGGACGATACTCAGAGCTAAAACACCTTACTGAACAATAAGTGCCACCAGCGGTATGGTAAATACCGAGATCACCGTAAATAGAAATCGAAGATAGTATACAGCAAAATGAAAAAGAAGAGGTATTCCACAAGGATCATGGAAAAGGTTTTATTACCAAGTATACAGACAAAAATGTGTATGTTGATTTTGATGGGAAACAGCTGATATTTCCATATCCGGAGGCATTTGATAAGGAATACCTGACAAACAAATAATTATTGGTAAGAACTTAATATATTGAAATAAAAGAAAACCGGTACAACTACCGGCTTTCTTTATATACTATGTTAATTTTATTGATAATAGTAACTCTTGATCATTACTGATAGAAGAGAGGTTGCATATTTTATTCCCTAATCATAGTTGTATATGTGTCATAACCACCATCACCTTCAGAGTGAATATAAATAACAAATGAATTATCTGTGATATTGCTTATAGAAGAGATAGTGAAATCCAACTCGTCAGGATACCATATTTTCCCATTGATTCTTTCAGTATGATCAATGTTTTTTACTGAATAAGAACCATCAGAATTCCGAGTAAACGTTCCTTTCATTTTTAATGCATCTATTTCAGGGTACTCTCGGGTTGTGATCCAATTATAGTATTCAAAATTCAATTTATCTGTTGTTCCGGAAAGAACAATGTATTCATCTTTGTCTTCTCCGAAATAGTTAGTCCCTGATTCATAGCCACTGCCCGAACGATATATGGTGTAGTTTGTATAACTGGATTTTTGATAGTATTTTCCCGGCTGAAGTGATCCGGAACCTATGGCGTTTGAAGCAATCTGTTTTATTTGAACAATGCCGTTTTCTGTCCATGCTCCGTCAGAATTAACTTCATATCCATCAACAATTGTATTTGTGAGAAGATATCCACCGGCATCAAAGTAATAGCACTCAGCGTTGCCATCATTATTTCCATCGATCCACTGCCATTGAGATGTGGTGTACGATCCATCATCGTTCAAGTAAAACCATCCGTTGGAATTCTTCCCCCAATTGCCTGCTAAAGATGATATACCAATGGTGAAAGCAATACCTAATGTAGAGACAAGTACTTTTGATATTTTCATTTTAACGCCTCCGTTAATGATTTATGGATAAAGTAGGAGTAATATCTCAACCTATAGTTTCATAGATCATATCCATGAATCCGCCGAAATTATCATCATAATGAAGTTGTGTAATCCTGCTTTCCTAGCTTGACGGCTATATTTAAAAGTTTGTACGGAATTTATCAATTCATATCAAGATTTTACCACATATTTAAAAAGTAATATACGGAAATAGGGATAATGATTTAACCTAAGGGAACACACCATCAGTCCCTCGAGGCCCTATATGGTCTAAAATTAGACAATATGAAAAACTGTTGAGTTGTGATATGCTTCTAACGTCCATGAGACATCTAACGATTAATCCTAGAAATTCTTTTCAGAATGATCATTCCCGATTATACAAATTTTATTATCAGCTTTGCGCAGAACTGATATATAATCAAGGCGAGAGGTTCATATCTTTCTCGCTGTACTTTAGGAGCAGATATGGAACAATTTACAGGATTGGGGAAAGTCATAGTGGCTACAGACCCCGATAAGATCCGGCTGGATATGACGGTAAAAAATATCCTTGCATATAAACCATTGCTTGCGAGGATTTTCAAGGAAGTTGTATCTGAGTGCCG
>NZ_FNRG01000050.1 GCF_900107835.1 Oribacterium sp. KHPX15 | reverse complement strand
TATTGAAAGACTTGATGTAAAACGTACATGGACCAACGATAACGTTACTCTTGATGGTCAGAGAAAAATGATCACCATTCAGATATATGTCGCTGTTCTTGTGGATTTTACGGAATGTATCTTCTGTAACATTCTTGTTTGTTGATTATAAAATACGAAGGAGAGAAGAAATGAAAAAAGAATTAGAAATCATTGAACCTGTTGAATTTGCTGATGGAGAATGTCCATATTGTCATTCTGAGGAGCCTGGGAACTGTCCCGATGAGTACTTATTTGAAGCCAAAGAGAAATACACTCCCGACCCAGAAGTTCGTGAACTTGGGATTGAAGTGAAAAATTTCGGTATTTTCGATACAGCAACTAATAGCATATCTGTAAATGTCATGATAAATGATGTTGATTTCATGAAAACCAAACGGTTCAGGATCAATTACTGTCCTATGTGCGGTAGGAAATTTTAATACAGATTTTAAAAGTGTCCCATGTGGGGGCAAGGCTCAAAACAAAAGGAGATTTATGAAAAGGAATGTGTTTACTGTCCTAATCATTGCAACAGCGATTCTTTCAGCGACCGGTTGCAAGAAAAAGGAAAAAGAAGAAGTGGTTGTCGATCACGCACTCACAGCGGTTACCGTAAACGATCTGGAAAACGGTGGTTATTATGTAAAAGCGGGGGATTCTTTCTATTATGCACCGGTTGAAGATAAGTCATTTAATCCTAATGACCCACAGGGAACAAGGATTGAGTTCATAGCTTCAAAGGACTCAGAGACAGGACTTGAGGATCCTGAAGCAAATCACCGGGTACTCGCTTTCACTAACTGGGATAATGCAATCCCTACACTTTACAAGAACGACCAGCTTATCTATAAGAGCTCGTCAGGTGATGTATCAAACTTCACATGGGAGAGATTCATAGATGAAGGATATTCAATAGGTGTCAGCGGACTTAAGGCTAACGGGGCAGGCAAGATCGTTTCAAAGGAAGGAACCATGTACTATGCAGCCGGAACAGCTTACCAACAGCTTAGTCAGCTTGAGATTCCCGCCAACACAGATATCATCATTGATTCCATGAACGGAACACCGCTTAATAATACATATCTTAGTGATGCAGGTACAATAACCGGTCTCTCCAAGGATGCAGGAATCCAGGCAAATGTTTTCATCGGAACCACACCACAGCAGGTAATGATGAATGCGGATACCCGTCTTTTTAAATCTACAGAGATGTATAAGACAACAAATTTTGAGTTATCTGCAAATGGTTATGCTATAGTAAAAATTCCGGATTACTTCAAAAGTGGATATTACCTCATAAATAACGTAGGTTTCATTAAGTATATAGCCGTAGACCGTGGAAATGATGAATCATCCATCAGCCTTGATACTCCGTATTATTACGTGGACGAAGGCGGAAACCTGTTAACATATTATGAGTGGGCCGATAAGAACGGAATGGCAACATCCGAACTTCATGACAACTCGAAGTCATTTAATGAATCAGATCTTTCAATCAATCCGGATGATTACGAGGAACAGGCTTCTGTTACCCTCGACAGTACACAGGAGAACATAACTGCCGTAATCAGATACAAGTATAAAGATGCAGGTTCTGAGGACAATGCAGTCAGAAACGGTATCTTCCCTCATGCGGTTCTTGTTAAGCCGGACGGCACAACAAAACTGTTTGAACAGGATGATACACTTAAAATAGATCAGAATGACTCTTATGTTTACCTGAGAGCAGAGAGTGATACCGCACCTGCGGGAGATTATTACGTTCTCTACACGAATTTTGATAACATTATCAAGAGCCTTAATATGAATTACATATCTGGTAATGCGGATTCTTATATCCATAACGGTAAGGACGGAAGAGTTTCCATTTACTTTGAAGGCTCTGATGCACCTCACAACATATCGCTTAAGTGGGAGAAGAATGATAGAGCTCTTACCGACATTGTGATAGAAGCTCCGGATGGAACAGAGTATTCGATGACAAAGACTCCTGACAACATCATTGTTAATGAGGCAGGAAAGTTTACCATTAAGGTACCTTATATGGCAGCCGGAGAATACACTTTCAGAGTTAAGGGTGATCAGCTTGGAAGAGTTTGGATATCAACTGAAGAGTCCGTAACAACAGTTGATGAACTGATTGGTGGAGATGCTGTTCCTGAGACAAATGCCGATGGAACACCGGTTGAGACAGAAGCTGAGACAAGTTCTGATGGTTCATTGGTTGAGGATACTGATTCTGAAACAAAAGGTAAAAACTGAAAAACAGAAAATAGAGATAAAAAGGATGGAACCAATCCATCCTTTTTATCGATTGTTTAGTTATCATTAATGTTAATGTACATTTTGACGGTTTTGAGGAGAGTTTAGTTCTCTCCGCTTCATATTTAATTAGTTTTTTTAACTTCAGCCAATAAAAACAAATGATCAGAATATTTAGGGTTTCTTTCCTGGATTAATGCTTATCTTATGTAAGCCTTTTGCAAAAATATGGTCAATTGGCGTGCCTGAAGTACAGTCTTTTTTCGTAATAATAGGGCCATTTTCGCTATTTACATCAAGCATCTCATATCCAATTCCTTCAAATCCCGACTTTATTATTTGCCAATTATAATTAATATGGTCTTTTCCAGTATAATCGTCTCTATAACTTGCATTGTTAAAATCTCCAGCAAATATAACTACATCATTATTCGTAAAACACTCTGTTGCTATCGGTAAAACTTGATCATCAAGAATGAACCGCATGTGATCATAAGCAGCCTTGCCTTTTTTATCGCCGATGAGCATTCTAAAACCACATACCGAACATGTTTTGCCACTTTTCAATTCAAAAGATACCTTTATCAATCCTAAATTGTTATTGCTATATAGTGCATTGTGCCACCAAAGACTTTCTGCCAATTTTTTAGTATTACCTATGAGTTCTTCTTTGATCAGAACCAAAAGACCATTTTTTCCTGAAACGAATGAAGAAAACCACACATAATTTTTCTCTTTAATTTTTTCTTCAAAATAATCCCAACCAGTTGCAAGAGCAATTTCGTTGATTATAAATATATCAGCATCCACTTTTATAATGATATCAACAACTTCTTTTTTTAGTTCTTTTTTATCATACCATGGCAGTGCTGCACCCATATTTACATTCCATGTCGCAATTTTCATTTTTATCCTCGTCTGTTTGTAGTTTATTCTTCAGAAAAACCTATTATTTTAAAGCATTATAGCAACTACACATATTTAAATGAAGTGTATATAGTTTGGATTCTTAAAATATATAAGCCCATATAACTTATACACCATTATGAGCATAAACAGCATAAACAATCACGAATATTAAATCCATATATGTGCATGTACCTTTTTTTGCATCCTCGACAGGCTAACATATAATCAGAAAGTTATCTGAACATTCCCTCCCCATAATTGCTGTGTAACAGTTCATAAGTAAATCGGAGGAGAACATGAATAATAATGAAAGGAGACGTGCATGAAACGTATATTTTTCGATCTTGACGGTACTCTTGCCGAGTGGAAGGAAGCGGGCATGAGAGAACTTAAAAGCCGAGGATATTTTCTTAATTTAGATCCGCAGACTGAAATACTCGACTTTGCGAGAAAACTTGCAAAAAAGGACAACATCGAGGTGTACATTTTGTCCGCTTTCCTTACGGACTGCACCGCATTGGAAGATAAGAACATGTGGTGTGATATGAAAGCGCCGGAGATCAAGAACCGGAATTTTGTGTTAAACGGTACAAATAAGGCTCTTTCAGTGATGAAGATACTTCAAAAGAAATCCCTCACTGATGAGGATATACTGGTTGATGATTATTCGAAAAACCTAAACGAGTGGAAAAAATATGGAGGAAAGGCAATAAAGTGGCTTAACGGCAAAAATGGTCGCGGTCTTAAATTTGAAGGACCGAGGACCGGTAATGTAGATGAGCTTGCCAGACTTATAAGTTCTGTAGCATAATATGTGACTTACTTCGTGAGTTAGCTAATGTTGTGTGCGACGAAAAGCATTATAATGGTACAGTGAACTATAGTTGGCACCATATTTTTAGGGAAAAGGAGAAGGACCATGCCATTCATTTCAACAAAAACAAACGTTACGGTAACAAAGGAAAAAGAGACTAAGCTCAAGGAACGCCTTGGACAGGCTATTTCAATCATTCCTGGAAAGAGCGAGAACTGGCTTATGCTGGCAATCGAGGGAGATATTCCTATGTACTTTAGAGGTGATGATTCCAAGCCAACAGCATTCATCGAAGTCAAGATCTATGGAAATGCTTCTTCTGATGTTTATAGCAGGATGACGAAAGAACTGACAGGAATATATGGGGACATCCTTGGTGTGACTCCTGACCACATGTATATCCGTTACTTCGGATCAGATGATTGGGGATGGAATGGGAACAATTTCTGATAAAGTGCTCATTTGCAGCTCCTTAAAAGAGGCTGTTTCATTAGTCTCAGGGAAAGACGTTTCTGTAGAGAGAAAGCAGGCAGTTCACGGCGGGGATGCCAATGATGCCTATAAGCTTTTTCTTTCTGATGGAGAAGCTCTTTTTCTGAAAGCGAACAGTATTTCAAACAAAGATTTCTTCAGAGCTGAAGCTGAGGGAGTAGCTGCCATAAGGACAACTGGAACCATCAGGGTTCCGAATATCCACGCGATTGGCACAGATGATGGCTATTCGTTTCTTTTGATGGAATTTATCGAACGAGCTGTGACAGTGCAGGACTTTTGGGAAAAGCTTGGCACAGGTCTTGCTGCCATGCATAAGGCGGATGTATCATCTTTTGTGACAGATGGGAAATACGGCTTTAATAGTGACAATTATATCGGTGCCGGCAGTCAGAAGAACACTCCAAAGAGCAGCTGGATAGAGTTCTTTTCTGAATGTAGACTACGACCACAGTTTGAGTTGGCATCAAGATACTTTGACGGAAGTTTCATCAGGAAGACAAATTGGCTTCTTGATAACCTGGACAGATTTCTATATGAACCTGAGAAACCTTCTCTTTTGCATGGGGATCTGTGGGCCGGTAACTTCATGTCGGATGAAAAGGGGCAGCCAATGCTGATAGATCCGGCGGTATACGTTGGATGTAATGAGGCTGACATAGCTATGACTGAGCTGTTTGGAGGCTTTAACAGAAAGTTTTATGACGCGTACTTTAAAGCCATGGGATTTATCCCGGGCTATGATGACAGAAGGGATCTATATAACTTATACCACCTGACAAATCACTTGAATCTCTTTGGAAGTTCGTATTTGTCGGCGGTTATAAGGACGATTGAGAGATATTGTTAAAAGAAATCCGGAGGATGTATGAGGGTCCTTAAGCAAAGGAAAACGGAAATCAAACGTATTCTTCTAAGTAAAACGGATGGTGTTTGTGCTCGTTGCGGAAGGCCTATCACTCTGGAAAAGACAACGATAGAACATTACATTCCTAAATACAGAGGCGGAGCAGATGACGAAAGAAATCTACTTCCGCTATGCAAGAAATGCAATAAACAGAAAGGCTCAAGGATTGTGGACGCTAAGAAATACTATCCGTTTCTTAAGAGCAAATACTGCCTGGAGGCAGATAAGTATAAACTGGATTGGGAGAAGGAAAATAGCGGGTAAGTAGATAATTAATCCATCACAGTAGCTGCCATTAATGAGATATATTAAGATAATGCAATTGTTCAAGAACCGGTTCGCCGGTTCTTTTTTTTGGTCGTGAATCGAAGGTCATCCATCTTAAACCGGGTCGCTCCGACGGAAAATCTAAAGCAGAATCTCTAAGCGGCTTTGATCTACAGAGCCCTCCGGCTGAACTGTTACCACTATCTATCGCAATTATATAATCATTTTCGGAACAGTGTTGACAAGTGCCTATTCTGTGGTTTATATTCTCTAGCAAGTCAAAAGGGAGTAGCTTCCACATTATTTATGTTGTGTCGCATATTTCGTCAGTACGAGCATTTGCCCCGGAATATGTTTTATTAGCGAGACTTTTACTGCAAACAGCAGTAGAAGTCTCTTTTTTGTGCTAATGATGAGTCTATGGTGCTTTTTAGTCTATGGAACTTTTTTCATTAGAACAAAAATGACTTCAGCAAATGACACTAAGAATACTGTGTGAGGCTCTGGACTGTTTTTATTTTCAGGAGGAGAAATGATTATAATCTATATTTTGTTTTTGGCCGTCGGCATGTTCGCACTTATCAAGGGAGCTGATATTTTCGTAAGCGGAAGCTCATCCATTGCCAAAATGTTCAATGTACCGTCACTGATAATAGGACTTACCATTGTAGCTCTCGGAACCAGCTTGCCCGAACTTGCAGTCAGTACATCTGCAGCCCTTCAGGGATCCAATGAGATAGCAATCAGCAATGTTGTTGGTTCAAACCTTTTTAATCTTCTTGCCATACTTGGCATATGTGCTGTAATGAAGCCTGTTTCTGTAGAAAATGATGCGGTTACGAGAGATATCCCTTTTTCCATCATCATTACTATCCTTGCACTTTTTATAAGCTGCTGGCCGATACTTATAAATGGTGGTTTTGTAAATATAGATGTATCTCAGAATGCCGGAACCGTAACAAGAACAGGTGGTTTTATTTTCGTGCTTCTGCTTGCCGCATATATTGTAAATCTGATAATAGCTGCAAAGAAAAGTAATGCTGAATCTGAAGAAGCTCCTTCTTATAGTCTTTTAAAGTCTATAGCCATGATTGTTTTCGGAATAGGAACAATCATTCTTGGAGGACAGATAGTTGTATATTGTGCTAAAGAAATAGCAAGAGCAGCCGGTATGTCTGAAACACTCATCGGATTAACAGTTATAGCTTTTGGCACTTCTCTTCCTGAACTTGTCACTTCTCTTGTTGCGATAAAGAAGCAGGAGGCAGCCATGGCAATCGGTAATACTATCGGGTCAAACATTTTCAATATTCTTTTCATACTGGGTGTCTCTGCAATTATTAAGCCTGTGAATGTGAATATTGCTTCCTGCATTGATCTGATCATTCTAGTATTAGTGACTATCGTTGTTCTTGTTTTTGCAAAATCTGACAGAAAGATATCAAGAATTGAAGGCGGACTGATGATTCTGATGTATGCGACAGATATGGTTTATGCAATTATCAGATGATGATTTTATTTTAAAACATTACTACTACTTATAAGGAATCCTTAATCCGGAATATTGTCAAAATGATTAACAAGATCTCCGTAAATGTCGGTTACTTCGTCGATGTCAATTTCCGGATTATTTCTACCGACATTCCGGGATTTCATCAGAATGATTTTCCGGTTTACAATATCTATTTTTTTAATTTTCTCGGTTACCGTAACATATTCCCCGCCTGTTTTTTTCGTATCCGGTACGAAATAAGTGATGGAAAGGGTAGGATGATTTCCTTCTAGTATCGCCTCTGAAATCAATTTGAGTTTTTCATTCAGTTTTTCCTGTTCCCACTCTTCCGGCAATCTATGCTCGCTGGTCTCCCGGGCTTCTTCCCTCACCATATCCTCATATCCTGTCAGCGCAGCAAATGGAGCAAATTGAGCCGCACGATCATACAGACTCATGTGTGGTCTGGCTGGACTCTGCCAGCGGGTATGGTGGAATATATCCGCATAAACAATTTCAGGATTCTGTTCTTTGATGAAAGAAATTATATCAAGTCATCCAGGAAGCATCAGTACAGTATCGACCATCGATGAGATAATAAGATAATATTGTTCAAGAACCGGTTCGCCGGTTCTTTTTTTCTTTAATAGGGAAAGTGCATTAACTAAATATTCGGCATAACATATGTTTGCATTAAAAAATAGGTGAATTTAATAAGGGCTTTATTTAATGACGTTAAATGATTACAATTATCAGCTTATTATCTTTGACAATCTGAAGTATCTCACACAGATGCTTGGTGGATCTTGTAAGCCTTGATACTTCGGTGGTGTGGCTATAGTATCTCCTTCTGTGACTATAGCAAGTATTTTCTGTAGTTCTGAACGGTCATCTTTGGTGCCGGATTCGTATTCCCAGTAAATATACTTATCATCAGTAACGCCTAGTGCGTAGAGTTCACGCTTCTGTCTGTCGATGTCCTGGCGTTCTTCATTTGTAGAGCAATGTGCATATCCGTAAATCATTTAATCAGTCCTTTCTGTTCAAGAAAAGGATAGTTGATTTTCTTATACAAAAATCGGCCACTTTCTTTCCGTTTATAAATGGTTTTAAGGTGTATAAGAAACCATCTGGTTTCTTGAACACATTATTGTCTAATCCAAATATCATTAAACATAAGATAATTTTAAAACGTCTCAATTTTGACCTTTGTTCCACTGATTCCCTGGATCTATAAGGTTTTATTGTTTTACTGTAGAATCCGCAAAATTACAGTAATAACTAAATAGCTAATGGCATTAATCATATGATTTTATGCTATGATATATATGTCATAAACTTGTTTTATTACATATAGCAAAGGAGATATCTATATGGCTCTAAAGCTAATAAAATATTCTGGTTTCTCTGGAGAACCAAGTGTCACTAAAAATCAATTTTTAGCAGTGTACATTTCGCGGAATGATCCATTCATATTAGCAGTGTGCCCACACTGCGGAACTGAACAGATTGCACGTTGGGAAAACTATGATGTCTATATTACCGCTAAGAGTAAGTATGGTAAGGGTGATGAGTTAAAGGAACGAAACAAATTAAAGCTACCAACAAATCCATATACCAAAACTAAAAATAAAATATTTAACGAGATCACCCAGTTTTTTTCTTCCGATGGTTTTAGGTGTGAGTGTTGTGGTCATTCTCTTAGCATGGAACCAGGTTATTTATATTCTTCATGTGGAAAATTTTTTAAAGATAACAATAAGAGTTTCCCAGAAGTGTATACAAATCGCGATGATGATTATGCGATTCATAATTTAAAATATGTAAATCAAGAAAAATATGAAGCATATAAATGCAAAAAGCCATACGGTGGCAAAATAGATGATGACCAATTCATATATACCAACAATTCACTAGCATATGAATTCTGTGAAAAAAATAACATTCCTCATACTCACGATGATAAAACTAGAAAATACAAGGAGGAAGGCAGGATAGTCACAATAGGAAAGGAAATACTTAGTGGAGATGACTCATATAGCGATAGCTATCACCTTACTGTCGATGAAACATTTGAATTGCTCCGTTTTTACAGAAAAAAGATGATGGAGATTGAGTCCAAAGAACAAATTAGCATCTTAATTAAAGAGCGTATTGAATTGGCAGAAAATACGGTACTAAAAGACCATGGAGAACCTTCTGGCGAAACAAGTTTTCTTAAAAAATATCTTTATAACCTCATTCAAATTGAGACAAATATTGTTTCTCTCTCTGAACGATTGCCTGTACTTTATTTTACTGAGAAAGAAGCCAGTCGCTTAATATATCAAGTACTTAACTCAAATAGAGAAGAAAAAGTCCTTACAGAGGCCAATAAAAACCTACAAGAAGCAGAAAGATATTTATTAGTATGTAAGGAGAATGATGATGGATGGCTAGATTATTATAATAAGATCATGGAGAATTACGTTGAAGAACCAATGCCAGAAAAACCGGAGGAACCAAAAAAGCCAGAGTTAAAAAAGCCAGGATTATTTAATAGAAAAAAAATAGAAGCTGAAAATGCAAGTAAAATATCGGCATATGATACTGCAGTCGCAGAATGGAAGCTTGCACTGAATAATTATTCCAAAGAGATAGAAAGAATTCAAGAACATAAAGCCAACAAGATGAGTGAAGCAAGGTTGGAGGCAAAAAACAAAGCAAAATCAGATCATCTTAACGATGTAGAAAGTGCTCAAAGGTTATTAGAAAAGGCTAAGGAGGATCTTGAAAAAGCTAAAACTGAATTAGAAGAAAAGAATATAGTCCTTCACGAGCCATTGCCAGATAATATTTGGGAACAGGATGTTAATCAGGCAGAAGAAATGCTAAAAAAGTGCATCGATGCCAGAGTAGCATATGAGAGTATGAATGTTGTTTTTCCAAAGTATCGTAATCTAATAGCATATTCGTCATTTTATGAGTACTTAGAATCTGGAAGGTGCGAAACGCTAAGTGGTGTGAATGGAGCCTACAATTTATATGAATCTGAACTAAGGCAGAATATGGTAATCTCACAGCTCTCAAAAGTTCTTACGTCTATGGAAGAAATAAAGGCTAATCAATTCATGGTATATAGCCAACTATCTCGCATGAATTCCAACCTTGTAAGTCTGAATAGTTCAATGGCCAAAGCAGTGTCTTCTCTTGCTAAAATTGATACCAATATTAAAAGTATCAATGAGTATACAAATCAGATTGCACATAATACAGAAATGACAGCATATAATACAGCGGCAACGGCATATTATTCAAAAATTAATGCTGAACTCACTAATTCTCTGGGGTATCTTATTGCATTGAAATGATAAATATATTTAGTGCCTAACCACAATGCTTTTGTTGCTACAATTTAGGTATATGATGTATTTAGAAAAGAGGGGTGCAGAATAAATAGTGTATGTTAGTGAAAAACGTTTCATACATAACTTATTCTGCACTCTCTTTTGTATCATCAATGGGTTCGAATAGCTCACTAATATTATTTAATTGGGCCTATATCCTCGTTATAGTTGTTAAAATACCCTGGATCAAAATCGAAGATCGCATCTTCAAGGTCGCTCCTGTTACAGATTACCTTCAGGATTTTCTTAGCTGAGTGTTTTTTTCTTGCTTTTTTTGTAAACTTTGCGACAAGGTCAAGGGCGTGGTTTAGCCCATCTCTATAGCCAACATCATATCCAAACATTACAGAACCTTCTTTTTGTTTTTTCTTATACCCAAGTAGAATTAAAAAACATTCTCGTTTTGGGAAACAACTATACCAAATTAGGTGAGTTGGCTATATTTTTTTAGTCTTTATCATTAGGTGTGTTGTTCTAAAGGAATGTAAGCCATGTTAATTTAAGTAGTATCAGCTAATATATTTTTTCTGGATCGTTATTTTGTTACATAAATATGAAAGGCTGATTCATGAGGGAAGAAAAACTTTATTATTAGTCAATCGAAATCCATAATACAGGTCGTACACCTGTGCTATTATCATCATCATTGACATGGCCCCCACGAGGAACTATTGACCCTTCATGATTCACTAAAGCAGCATAAAAGCCACTTGAACCAGGAGTTCTTAACCACCACCAACAACATTCTGTACGTTCATTTATCCACACACCCTGAGTTTTTGCATACTCTGTTGGATGACACGCTCTTTCAAAACCATACTCTAAATATTTGTCAGCCTCGTTTATAGAGAGTAAGAACACCTTGTCAGTAGTGGGATTTCCCGGGTCTGTGTTATAATCTGGATTTTTATAGGCTGGTATTGTCTCATTCTTTATATGCATTTGTTCCGCTTCAGAAAAGGCACTATTTAGAAAGTCCTCATTCAACCATTTTCTCAATGAACATTTCTCCCATGTAGTAGCATCACGAACACCCGACTGGGTATTATATTGCTGACAGTCCAGTGCGTATTCACTAGTAACAAGAATACTATCATTCGTTCTTTTAAGTACTATCCAAGTGATTTCTTCTTTTCCATTGGAAAAATCGTTATCCTGCTCGTAAGCTCCAAACGTTATCCAACTACCCGTTTTAGCGTCTTTCATCTTTGAAAGCTCACACTCAACTATTTGCTCTGCACTATCTTGATAGTCGCCTAAAGACAAATATTTAGAAATAGCTTTCTTATACTCTCCATTATCCTTTAATTTTTTTGCTTCATTGTATACGATATCCTGTATGCAAATCTTACAAGAGTTGATTTGCTCGACACTATCCCTATATCCATTCAACTGTTCAAAAGCAGTAAT
>NZ_FNRG01000053.1 GCF_900107835.1 Oribacterium sp. KHPX15 | reverse complement strand
GAAAGAAGGTATTTAACATGACAAAATTCGAAACACTTCAAAAGGATATGATAGCAGCCATGAAGGCAAGAGATAAGGCTAGAAAAGATGCAATTTCTTCTCTTATATCAGATGTTAAGAAAGTGGCAATAGACTCTGGATCAAGAGACAATATAGGTGACGACCTTGTGGATCAGGTGATCATTAAGTCTCTTAAGACAGCGAAAGAACAGATCGATACTTGTCCGGACGATAGAGCAGAACTCAAGGCAGAGTATCAGTTCAGATATGATGTAATCAAGGAATATGCTCCTTCTATGATGTCTGAGGATGAAATTAAGGCATTCTTGAAGGAGAAGTTTGCAGAGGTGATAGCAACCAAGAATAAGGGAGCAATAATGAAAGAAATAATGCCGGTTCTTAAAGGTAAGGCTGACGGCAAGGTGATCAATATGATAGTTGCAGAGCTCTGTAAGTGAATACCATAAATAGTAATCACATGGAATTAAAGAGTAACCATATGAGAGTTTTAAAGTTTACATAGTTTAGTAACAATAAATAATACATAAGGAGCTATCACTATAGCTTGGTTATTTTCTATAGTGATAACTCCCTTGGAGGATCAATAAAAATTTTTTTACAGATAAAAGTCCGATTGACAGTATTGTATCTCCCCACTTAGCATGGTCATCAGAGGAATGAGGATTTTCTCACAGATTATTTCATCATCGCAAAAATCTTTCTGGATATAGTGATGATCTTTTAATTTGAATACTGCAATATCCGCATAGGCGCCTTCTCTTAGGGTGCCTATTTTGTTATCCATTCCCATGAGTTTTGCAGGTATTTCAGTAACTCGCTTTATTATTTCATAGAGATCCACACCCATAGCAAGATACTTTGAGATGATAAGCGGAAGATTTTTGGCATAAGGCGGCATATTAAACTTATCAACTGTAAGATCACTGGATATGATATCGGCTAAAAATCCATCAGCGATAGCCTGTTTCGCTACTTTAAGCCCGAAGTTACCTTGTCCATTAGCAGCATCAAATATAACTCCCCGATTACGTGCTTTAAGGATACCTTCCAGAACTTTACCATTGGAATCAACAATCGTGTTTCCGGCCCCCTGATAGCAGTGACAGAATATGTCGCCGGGACGTAAACATTTAGCTAGTTCATCTGCCGGAACCGGTGCGTTGGTTGTATGAACACATACTCTTAGTTTAGTTCCAAGCTTATCATTAAGCTTATCTGCAAGTTCAACAGCGGCTTTTAGATAATCAGCCCCAGTTTCATCGGGAACCACACCTTTTGACAGACGTATCTTTAATCCTAAAATGTCGTTCCTGTTCGCATCGATGACACGTTCCATCTTTTCTATGTTATAAAGCTTAGGATTAAAGTCTTCACACAGCTTGGGATCTAACTGACCCCCACCGTAAACAGTCAGGAAGCCTTTGACACGAATAAGGGACTGGTGGATTACATTTTTGGCAAATGCTTCAAAGGTTGATGTTCCGGCACTCCCGGCATCAACGCAGGAGGTGGTTCCCTGTGCGATCATCATATCAGGATGAATGCATATGGTACTTCCTTCATGAAAAACGTGTGTATGAAAATCAATGAGACCTGGGGTTACATACATTCCTGAAGCATCGATTATCTGATAAGGCTTACATTCAACAGTTTCGTCTCCAGGAGCAACTATATGCATATTCTTTACATAGACATCTTTTACTTCATTAGTTCCGGAAGCCGGATCAATGACGTGACCGCCACGGATAACATAATCTACTTTCATCATATCTCCTGTTAAATAATACCGATAGTTCCAAGGATGCAGGCAAAGATAGCACAGCAGAACGGCATGATAGCACATGTGATAAATACATACTTATATGTATCCTTCTGTGAAGTTTTTGCAATCTGATTACAAACTACCATACCGGATGCATGAGGCATTGCATCGAAGCCTGAAGATGCGATACACACAACTCTGTGAAGCATGGAGAGATTTAAACTTGAAGCAGCAAGGTAATCGCCCATTGAACCTAAGAATATGTTAAGGCCTCCGGCTGATGAGCCAGTGATAGCGGCGATGACATTTATGGAAATGAGTGCTGTAATGAGTGGGTTAGCGTTCATGTTTACAAGAGCTGTAGTAATGCGCTCGTAAGCGGGTGAAGCAGATACAACTGCACCGAATCCCATGATGGATGATGTTGCTATGAGGGAACCAAGACCTCCTGAAGCACCATTTGAAACAACTTGTTTTACATTTAATCTGTCTTTATATAAAACACAGCCAACAATGATGGCTGCAGTCATAGCTATCGCTACAGCGTAAGTTGATGGGATTTCAGTAGTAAACTGGATTCCGAACATAAGGGCAAGGAGTACGATAATTGGTGCGAAACATGCACCGATGGAAGGTGTCTTTCCTTCATCAACAGCACTGAGATCCATTATGTCTTCACCTTCGCTTGCTACAAAATGTTCCCCGTTCTGTTTAGCTTTTTTGATCTGATAATTGAGATATAGATAAGCTGAAGCAAACATTATCACTGAACAGATAATACCGATTGTTGCTCCGGCATAGGCAGTAGTTCCAAAGTAAGTTGTGGGAATAAGGTTCTGTGTTGATGGTGAACCCGGAAGCATTGCCATACAAACGGTTACCGGACATACCATGATGGTTGCAACGATAAGTTTCTTTGGAATGTCGGCTTTCTGGAATAATGCTACTGCAATCGGATACAGTGAGAATGCGATGATGAATGTTCCGATTCCGCCGTAGGAAAGAACGAGTCCTGTAAGCATTACTACAAGAACTACTGATTTTTCACCGAGAAGCTTCAGCATTTTGTTTGCTATTCCGACAGATGCACCGCTGTCACCCATGACTTTCCCAAAGATAGCTCCAAGCATGAACAGAAGGAACCAGTTACCGGCAAAACCTGACATACCGGTCATAAATTTTTCACTTAGTGATGTAACGGGGTCCATTCCGTTAAGCAGGATCACGATCAAAGCACCTGCTAGTGAGACGATAGCCATATGCCAGTTTTTCCAGATCAGTGTAATAACACAGGCAATGGCAAGGACCAAGCTTAAAATACCTAACATTGTTTTTCTCCCTTCAATCTATAAAGATTTTATAAACTCTAAGGTCATAGTAGCACCAGTTTTTTAGAAGTTGAAACGCATAAACTCACTGATAGCTATAAGTTTATGCACTAGCAGAATAAGAATATCTTTAAGGATGCTTTTAGAAATAAATGTTAAAATTGGTAAAACACCTTAAAACAAAAGGAAATAACCATGGATACCAGACAGTTAAAGTATATTTTGGAAATCGAGAAGGCCGGCAGTATATCAAAGGCTGCTGAGAATCTGTTCATATCTCAGTCAGGGCTAAATCAGCAGCTACTGAGGATTGAGAAAGAGCTGGGAGTCACCCTGTTTGACAGGACTACCCATATGTTAAAGCTGACTAAAGCCGGTGAAGTAGTAGTCCATTATGCTGAGGATACAATTCATAGAGAGCAAAGGATGCATGATCTGTTAGATGACGTTCTACATGGCGATGTGGGAACCATCAATCTTAATCTAGCCATGGAACAGGGCATAGCTCTTTTCGCATTGGTATTTCCGATATTTCATAAACAGTATCCTAACATAGAATTATGTCTTCACGACTATACGGTAGCTGAACAATACCGACTTCTTGACGAGCAGAAGCTTGATATAGGCATGGTCATGGTAAAGCATAAGGACCGTCAGGGAATAGAATTTATCCATCTCAGGGACGAAAGACTTTTGCTTGGTATTCCTAGTTCCCACGCTTTATCGAAAGACTATACGATGGCTTCAGACGGAGATTACCCATTCATGGATCTTTCGGAGTGTAAGGAAGAGATATTTTCACTCATGTTTTCAGGGTCCACATTCCGTGAAGTGGTGGATCCGCTATTTCGAAAGGCCGGTTATGCGCCGAAGATCCTTATCGAATCCAGGAAGAACAATGTGGTCGGCCTCATGTCAGCATATGGTCTTTGCCTTACAATACTTCCTGAATCACAGGCAAAGATGTATCATGATATTAACTGGTTCAGACTGACTGATGAACCTACGTGGGAAAGCTGCCTGATATATTCGAGAAACAGACCGCCTAGGAAAGCTGGAAGGGATTTTATTGATCTCGCAGTAGAGCAAGCGAAGAATATAAGGTAAAAACGTACATCATAAAGGAGCCCCAATGTACCGTTTAGCAAACTTTAACGAAGAAAACACTGAAGAAGGCAGCGTATATCGCTACATTAGCGTAGCTGTATCGAAAACCATAATAGATTGTCTCGACGAGTATCTTGATGACACCGAAAAGTATGATGTGTTTTTTCAGTATACTTTTTCGGACAGTTTTTTTGAGGGCTTAAGCCGATATGTGTTACCGAAAGCATTATGCTTAGATGAAGGTGATGATGATGCACAGGCAGGCTATGAGTTCACTTTTTCAAAAATGAGGCGGATGAGAGAGAAGATGCTTGACCAAAATGAGTTCTATACCTTTGATGTCTTCGAAGAGATGCTACTTTACTCCATGTGTGATATCGAAGCTGCCAGATCTAGAACTGCGGCAGGCAGAAAGAAAAGAGAACTTTTTAAAGATAAGGTCGAGGCTGCCAGAGCAGAGCTCAGAGAAAAGTTTAAGCTTAATGCCAGGGATGCAAATGACTTCTCCAGAAAAATGTTCTATGCCTCTGCAATGCTTCTTAAAAACAGTGAGGATGATAATCTGATCTTCTGGGATGATGATTACGATTTTTTCTGGAAATATGGATTTATTAAAGGGATTGGCTATCTGAAATCTATGGTAGGGCAAAATGCCGGGTATGGATACAAGTATACCTGTGATATTTTCTCCGATATAGGTATTAAACTACCGCTCATGCTACTCGGTACAGAAGAAGCAAACCGGATTGCAAATGAAGAAGAAGGTAAAAGGATCAGGGAGTACATGGATGGGATCTATGGAAATATCACAGGGGGAAAGGAAAAGAATTAATTTATGAAAAGAATAACTATCATGCTGATATTACTGGTCTTTGCAACAATACTTATATCTTGCGGAAAACCAAATACTGACTCGGCAGAAACTACTACTCAAATTCAGACCGAAAGCTCTTCACTAGAAGATACAGACATATCCAAAACTGTTCTGCTTAAGATTGAGACAGAAGGATTGGGCTATGTTGCTTATGCAGAAGATGGAGAGACTCCTTATTTCGATGAGGAATATCCTGCCCAGTCGGGTTACGTGAATGCTGAGCCCGGTTCACACTTCATCATTTCGGCTAAAGCAGAAAAAGGCTGGGAGTTTAAGAAGTGGACGAAAGACGGATCAGATTTTTCTACGGATGATCAGATAGAAATTGTCGTGGACGAGCCGGTAAGCTATATTGCCTACTTTGACACTGAAGGAGCATCAGAGAAAGAACTCACGGATGAGGAGGCTTTAAAAGCTGTTAAAAACTACTGTTATGAAAGTAATCCGGATCTTTTGGATATGGAAAAATCCGGAGATTACACGATCTTTTGGGAGATAGAATCATTTGGTGATAATCAAATTGTAGTTTTGTACAGGTCATATACAGGAGCTGAGATACGTTATTACATTGATTCTGTTTCCGGTGATACGTATGTAACTGAATTTGTAAAGGGCATTACCGATAGCGAACAGCGTACTGATGAGACATTTAATGCCTGGGATTATGTGGACGAATAAGGAGCACCCTATGGATTTCAAATCAAACAATTCATGCACCTGGCTGGAAGACGAAAACGGAAACCGTATAGCGGTCCTTGAATATCCGGAAGTAAAACCCGGAATAGTAAACCTAACTCATACAGAAGTAGATCCGTCTATGAGCGGACAAGGAATAGCCGGAAAAGTAACTGAACATGTAGCGAATCTTCTTAGAGAAGATGGCCGTAAGGCAGAGCTTTCATGCTCCTACGCTATAAAATGGTTCCAGAAACACCCTGAGTATGCAGATGTTTTAGCAGATCCTGAAGCAGAAGCAGAAAAGGCAATGAACCTCGGCGGACCGGCGTGTGGTATTAAACGGCCTTAAGGCAAATATTAGTCATTATGCGCTAAAAGAAAGGCATTTACATGGATAATCGTAAAGATCTCATCTCTGAAAAAGGGAGATATATCGGAGTTGATGGTTGCAAGAATGGATGGATTGTCGCTGTAATTGATTCTGGGAAATTAAATGTTGAAAATTATGATTCTATAACGCAGATTGTAGAATCATATCCAACGTTTAACCAGTTTCTTATTGATATGGCTATAGGTCTTCAAGAATCAGCAAATGATATAAGACCAGACACTGCAGCAAGAAAAATGATTAAGCCACGTTCTTCTACGATATTTCCGGTCCCTTCACGACAGGCCGTATATAAAGACAACGAGACAGACCAGAGAAAAGCGAATATATCAATTCTTGGGAAAAGTCTTGCAAAACAATCGATGGCAATCATTCCAAAAATAAGAGAATTAGATATGTTCTTTGATAAACATCCTGGATATAAGAATGTAATCTGTGAAAGTCACCCGGAACTATGTTTTGCAAGATTGAATAATCAAGTTGTAATGAGCAAGAAGAAAGACATAGTAGGAATCAATGAAAGAATACATATATTGTCGAAGTATATAGATGTTGAAAATCATAAAAGAATAAGGAGTTTTGCAAAAACTTTACATTGTAATCCTGATGATATCATTGATGCAGTTTGTTTGGCTGTCACAGCAAGGTTGAAAGACAAAGGAAATTGTGAGACTGTTCCTGAAAAGCCGTGTATGGATGCCAAAGGATTATTTATGCAGATGGTAATCCCTAAGATATAAGTCGAGATGTCTCTATAAAGAACGGAGATTAGCGTATGACAGTAACAGAATTTCAAGACAAATACCCGAAAAAAGAAGAAAAAATCGAAGCAGCAAAAGCATTGTCTGACGCAGAAATCGATGAAATCATAGAATCTTGCGGCAATATACAAAGAAAAATTTTTCTATAGTCATTTGAAGTAAATGAATCAAATTGCCAGAAACGGTGATAAGCAAAAGTAAAGGTGGAACAAATTATGAGCAATATAGTCCTTATCCAGGAGTCAAGTGTTAACCAGAATGTAGACGCAATAGTAAATGCCGCAAACCCTCATCTTTTACAGGGCGGTGGTGTCTGTGGGGCAATTTTCAGCAGTGCTGGAAGTACTGAGCTTGCGAAAGAGTGTAGCAAGTATAAGACTCCACTGAAAGACGGCTCTGCGGTCATTACTTCGTCATGCAGAATGAAGAATTGCAAGGCAATAATTCATGCCGTGGGTCCTGATTTCAGAATAAAGAAGGATGCTTTCAAAGAATTGTTTGAAGCGTATTATAATTCAATGACTGTATTAATGGAAAATGGCTATCATAGTATTTCATTTCCTTTGATAAGTTCGAGTATTTTTGCAGGGGATCTGAAGCATCCGGTTGCTGAATCTACAAAACAGTGTAAGCGGGCATATAAGAAGTTTACAGAAGATTATCCGGATTATGATATTGATGTTAAAGTCTGTGTGTTCAGCCCCAAGGATTGGGATGAGGCTAAAACAGAGTTTGACAGCTGATTAAATAGTTAAATCATAAAGGAAGCATACGCTTATGAGAGCACCTTTCAACAACCAATTCTTCCAGGATCAGTTTAATGATGACTTTATTGAAAGCATAGATCCTATAGACATTGAACGTAAAAAAGAAATTGCGGGCATTATGCTACAAGATCTGATGAATCGTCAAAGCGGCAATGTGGTTGCACCAGATACCACAGGTGTCGGTTTCTATTTTCTGATGAATTTTATCACTCCTGAAATGTCCTGTGATTTTGCCCTGATCGAGCAGGACTTCCTCAAAAACTGCCGAAGTAAGCTTGATGAATTCCGTCAGGCAGGCTGGTACGGGGATAAGTCATTTAGGACAAACAAACCAAATGATGCATTGCAGAACTGCGTCTTAAGGCTTATCTATAATGGTGCAAAGCTTGGCGATGAATACTGCCTGGAACTGATAAAGAATCTCTATAAGGTATACCATAAAAGAGAGTATAACAGGCTCAAACGGTTCCAAACAATCAATTCAGATGAGATCCTTTCACTTTCAGAAGATGATATTTCCGGAAATTTGTATGCTACGGCAGGTCGTATAGTTTCAATGTGCCAATTTCTGGGTATTGAGCTACACGAAAACAGTTCATTTATCTATAAGCTACTTAATAACGGCCGGGAGGAGTTCTTAGCAGAAGAAGATGAAGATACGGATTTTGAATATTTCGATGATGAGCTCTTCAATGATTGTTCTGACAAGGTAAACGAGTGGCTGAATGAGCTTGCAAAAAAGAATATTCCACACAGAAAAAAGATCAAAAAATACCTGGAAACATCTGACTTTATCGGTATGTGCATGAGACAACATGGTTATGTTGAGGACTATCCGAACCTCTGTCTTGAAAACGACATGGGTCTCAGAATGCAGATGATACGTACGCTTGCAATGTTAAAGACTTGGAAGCCGGATAAAGATTTCACCTTCGAGGAGGTTCAGTTTTACACAAATATATATGAACTTTCAGCTGCACTGACTGATGTGGCAGACTGCCTGGATTATGAAGTCGGATATCTTATCGGAGATGAGATAGATGAGATAGACATTAAGGAAGCTCTTTTTAATCCGGCCAATATGACTGTTAATGTCAGAAATAGGAAACCGGAAAAGAAGCCTGTCACAAATGTTGCTCCGGTAAGTAAGGGTGATGTGACGGCAGATGATTACCTTGCCGAGATTGCTGAGCTCCGGAAAAAGTTAAATGAAAAAGAGCAGGAAAACAAATATCTCAGGGAGATGTATAGAAGTGCAAAGCATTCTTCTGAGGAAACTGAGGGACTTGTTAAGAAATATGAGGCTGAACGTGATGAGTTGATTGCACTTCGGGAGTATGCATATAACTCAGAACATAAGGATGACGATATAGAAGAAGCAAGGCTTCCGGATATGGAGAAAGCAATAGCTGATAAAAAGATCGTCATAATCGGAGGTCATGTGAACTGGCAGAACAAGCTTAAAAAGCTATTCCCGGAATGGCTTTTTGTTGCCACAGATGCTTATAAAACCGTAAACAGTGGAATGCTGGAAGATAAGGACAAGGTTTATTTTTATACAGATTACATTAGCCATATCAGCTATAAAAAGTTTATTGCAATAGTGAGGGAAAAGAACATACCATTTGGATATATAGGTTCAATCAATATTGGCAGCGTAGTGGCTCAGATTTATGGGGATATAGAGAGGTAAAATCGGTATTTGTGAGGAAAAATGTACAGAATAGAGACAGACACATTCATATTAGAGCTTATTCCTGAGATTTATTTAAAGGACTTTGCATATCCTGTAAATGTAACGCTAGGCGTGAAGGTTTCAAGTTATGGCTATTCAGCTTATACATTTATGGACGTCGGTGTTCAGGATATAGCTGAATTTGCTGTTCAGCTGAAGAATCTCTATGAAACACTGTCAGGTGAGTCAAGACTGGAAGAACTATATAGTGTTCACAATTATATTGTATTTATCGCTGAACCGAACGGTCATATCAAAGTCACAGGATGCTTGAACAATAAAAACGCTTTTGGATATACACAGGAAATAAATTTTGAAAACGAGATTGATCA
>NZ_FNRG01000068.1 GCF_900107835.1 Oribacterium sp. KHPX15 | reverse complement strand
CATCATCGTCTCTATTTATAATCATATATATCCTCTGTCCTTAGTTACCTAAGGATCTTTTCAATCTTCTTCTGTTCTGCATCCGGTAATATCTTTTTAAACTGCTTTAATAAGCGGACGTAGGATTCCTCCGGTGTCCGCTTATAGACTGAATTTTCAAACTTCTTTCCAAGGAACTTTTCGGGCGTTGAATACTCTGCTATTCCCCAGCCGTACTTATTGCCAAGCTTATCTGTGGAGTAACAAAAATCACTTGTTATCACATAACATTGCTTTTGAAGCCTTGTCACGATGGTATCAAAGCCCTTTTTGCCATTCTTACCATAACCTCCGTCCTTCTTAAGATTCTTCGATAAGACCGGTGCCTTCATATCCAATAATTCAAAAAGCTCTTTATCATAGAACGAAGCAAGCCCGTCGTCGTATCTGGCATCGAAATCGTAGCCTTGTCTTCGGAAGTTCGCGAAATCAGGGAACCACTTAGGGCTTATGTACATTACCTTGTTTCTCAGGAACTTCCCGTATGCGCATTTCATTTCTCTTATCACAGGACCTTTCCATTCCCAGGCTGGCCAGAATTCACCATCAGCATCGTCATACCAGCATCCAGGCGTAATATGCTCCTCTAACGAAAATCCCTCTATTTCATTTGAAAAGAATGGGACAAAGCCCACTTCATCTATAAGTTCTATAAGCTCATCCATGGAGCTTATCTGAAAATCGTCTGAATAAGTCATATTTCCCCTTAAAGGTATTCCTGAGCCCGGTTCTTCAGCACAACAATCGAAGTAGTTGATGAAAAGCACTTTCAATCAACTACTTTTGCTATTTGGAATCTTTCAATATTTAAATAATTTTCAATCCTCTCCCAAAAAAATGGAATCAAATCCCGTAGTTTTAAGAATTTCCATGACCTCCGGACACACATTGTCCAAAACCATACCCTCTTTGATATTCTTTTTCATGATGAGCAGGACACGAAGCCCGGCAGAGGATATATACTGAAGCTTTTCACAATTGACATGCACCGCTTTGATATCATTTTCCTTCGCTGTCTTTTCATAAAAAGACAGGATCTTGGGAGCCGTCAGTGAATCGATTCTTCCGATAAGGGAAAGGAAGAGCTTGTCTCCGGCTATCTGCGCATCAACATCAAAATTCTTTTCCGCAATGTCACCTGTATCTATTTCTTCTCTGGCCTCCGTAGCACCCATGGACGTGATCTTCCAGTAGGCATTCAGTTTCATGGCTTCCTTTACAGCCGATACTTGTTCAGGCTTAAGTTTCTTAAATACCTTAAGCTCAGGCATATGCTCCGCCACGATCATTCTTTCAGCCTTCAATCCATGCTTTGCCAGAAATTCCATGGCTTTTTTTATGTCTTCTCTAATATCCTCCTTCGGAAAGACAACCAGTGAACTGCCTTTCACGCCCACATCGGATTTATCCTCCGCTCTTTTTTGCATGGACGCAAGAGCCTCAAGAGCCTTGTCGCCAAGGATCGCTTTCACGATCAGGGTATATGCCATAAGCCACTCCGGATCGATGGTAAGCCAACAGCCGCCATGCTCGTCCAGGATCCTTTTAACATTGTCACAGAGAGCCCCGATTTCCGAGTCATTAAAATAGACCATAAGACCCTCGGTGGTGATGACGACTTTTCCCTCAACGTCAGCTATTGCCGACCTTAGTGATTCGTAATTGGTGGCATCGACTCCGGCAAACTTCACCATCTTCTTCTGTCCCTCGTCGAGAAGCGCGTTCATGGCAGGTTCCACCTCCTGAATGGTTGCGGGGAGATCAAGCCCGATGAACCGATGGCCCGCTCTTACGTATCTTAAAGCCTTGGGCAGGTACCCACAGGGAAGATCTATCTCCGTAAAATCCCCCTCATCCATCGCAAGCTTTTCTATGGTATGATATCTCATGTCCATAAGCAGGCTCTCGATCAGAAGCTTTACCGCGTCAGAAGTGGTCGTGAAACTATTCTGGGTTTCTTCGTTAAGGCCGAGTTTTTCCACCATCAGAGCCGAATCCTCGTCTCCGGATGCGGCCAGCTGATAAAGCGTCATTTTAGCCGTATTGAAGATAGGATTAGCCCTCTCCAAAAGATCTGCGTCCACCTGAATTTCATCTAAATCAAATAAATTGTCCATCTTTGAATCCTCACTCTAAAAATTAGTTTTTTTTAACATTCATAAGTCACGGGAAATGACGCTCACTCCTCGTATTCAATGCTATTTTCCTCGCACCATTCATCAGCGATCCGCCTGTATTCTTTTGCCTGATAGTCATACCACTGCTGGTCAATACCAAGATCGTACACATTATCCTTAAAGCGTCTAAATGCGCCCTTCCCTTGTATTGCATGTGCCAGTTTCTCGTACTCAGTACCTGACAGCGTATTTACAAAGGCTTCCATGATATCGTAGTCACGGATATCGAAAGATGTCGGAAGCCTGTAAAAACCATGCTCATCCAAACTGTCATAGACTTCATCCTTTTCCGAACTGGACATTGTCATATCATTGACACACTCTATTTCACCGGTCTCTTTATCTATAAAATATTCCGAATATACATCCATCATCTCTATCGCATCTATTATTTCTGATAATTTTACTTTCAATGCAAGTCTCCTATACCTTACTCTTTCATCCGATTTAATATCCCATCTACATCAATCCCCGAATGCGTCGTGTAGATCTGCAGTATTTCTTCTACAAGCACTTTTTCTACCCGGTTCAGTTTTGATATTTCATCAACCGTACGGTTAGAATCCATGTCCTTAATTATATTTCTTATTAACTTGTCCATCTCTTTTTCCGGCGGGTATTTGGCTCCCTTTTTCAATACTGGCGAGATATCGACCTTCTCTATGCTATATGAGCCTTTCTCTATGGTCATAAGCATAAATGTCACTGGCTGCGTAAATCTTCTTGGGCCACAGCTTCCCGGATTAAGATATGTTATCCCGTCTTTCTCACGATTCTCGTATTTATGAGAGTGTCCATATATCACGAAATCAACATCTGACAGATCATGTCTTATGTGTTTTATGTTGTGGACCATGTAGAAATTGTATCCTGAAAGCTCTATCTCCAGCTCCTTAGGGATATCTTCCGCCCAGTCCTTATCTGCATTTCCTCTTACAAAATATGCCGGAGCTATTGCATTTATTCTTTCAAATGTCTCCTTAGAAGCAATGTCTCCTCCATGCAGTATATAGTCACAGTCTTTGAGCTTCTCCTCAACCTCCGGTCTCAGGAGTGAATGAGTATCAGAAATGATTGCTATCTTCATGGCATAACATCCTTAATTAGTGTATGCTCAGTAACCGCCTGATTTTTTCA
>NZ_FNRG01000055.1 GCF_900107835.1 Oribacterium sp. KHPX15 | reverse complement strand
AAGGCATGGGCCTCTGACCGTAAGACAAGGAAGTATGCCCATATGCTGACGGATGAAGAGAGAGCAAAGCTGGAAAGCTTTTGTAAGGAAGGAACCACTGAGGACTGGGAGCCCGACAGCCGTCTGTTCGGCCACAGCTGGTTTATCGAGGGTGCTATCAAAATGTCGGAGAGCCAGACTATGGGTGGCGGCAAATCCTACACATATTTCTATAGGGTAGAGTCTTCTGATCCGATACGAAAAAGTGCCCATTTCGAAGAGGTGCCCATCGTATTCGCACACCCTGAGCAGATCGAAGGAAGACAGTATGACGAGACTTTCTCGAAGACCATGCGTAAGATGTGGGTACAGTTCGCCAGAACCGGCGATCCATCTCTCAGTGCCGACATCTCACCCGATGGCAAAGCCAAGGATTGGCCTCTCTACGACCTTAAGGACAAGAAAGTTATGGTCCTTGACGAGTTCGACATCCATCCGGCTAAGGAGTCTGAGGTCAGGATCGTCGATTGGGACAGAACCACATTCCTGAACAAATACTATATGCTTTAATCAAACTAAAAGGGCAATCATTTCCCGCAGAAACCAAGGGCGCACCTTACGGGGCTGTCGCTTTAGATGATTATCAATCTAAAGCAACAGCCCCTACTTATATCCCGACAATAATATCGAAAGCTTTTTTATATTCCGCTATAAGATCATATCTGCCATCTTCTGAAGCCCATGAAATGCTTATACTACGTAGTGTGTGATATAGAATAAAGGCAATGGATTCCGGATCATATGGATTATGAATTTCCCCCGCATTCTGAGCTTTTTTCAAAAGCTGAACAGCAACATTAAAGAGATACATTTCTTCAGGGAAGTGAGCATCTCCACTGTTCTGGATGGTCAGTATATATACTTGTTTAACGATATTTGGACCGTACTGAATTGACTTGTCGCAATAGACTTTCATCATCTGCCATAAGATATTTACGCTTTTTTCTTCTGAGGCAAATGTATTTAGGAGACGCTCTGCCTGAATACCCCAATATTTTACTACACCACTTAATAGCTCAGCTTTGGATTCATAATGGTAGTAAAATGTCCGTTTTGTGATCTCGCATTTTCTGCAAATGTCCATGATAGAAACATTATCATATCCCTGTTCTTTAAACAGTTCTAGCGCTGTATCGCGGATCATATCTTTGGTTGAGGCATTGTTAGTCATACTTTTTCATTTCCTTCTTCAAACTTATTCTTTAGTGTACTCACCTAACCGTTAGATTTCAATGGTAGGAAAATCGACCTGATATGACTTGTAGATGTTGCACAAATCATCAGGATTTCATTTGTCACTTATTATGATTGACCGAAATACAGGTATTTGTTAAATTTTTGTTATTGTTACCGAGGTAACATAAAAATGTATATAAAGTAACATTTGAATTACGGAGGAGTTAGAGATGAGAAGATCTGTTTTCAGAACATCAGCGGCACTGTTAATGGCAGCAACGCTGGTAGGTTGTGGCAGCTCCACAACTACACCAACCACCACAGTTCAGGAAACTACAAAAGCAGCTGCAGAAACTACTGCAGCCGCAGAAGCATCGGGTGCCGGAGTAAGCGGTGAATTTGAAGGAACCGGAAAGGGATTTGAAGGCGATGTTACAGTAAAGATAACCGTTAAAGACGGTGTACTTGAATCAGCTACCATTGTAGGTGATAAGGAAACACCAAATGTCGGTGGTAATGCAATCGAAAAGATGATGTCAGAAATGAACGAGCATCATACAGTTAACATTGATTCAGTTTCCGGAGCTACTTATACAAGTAGTGGTGTACAGGAAGCTATAGCGGCAGCATTGGCAGCGGCCGGAATGACAAATAAGGACTTTCCGGAGATCGAAAAGGCTGCAGCACAGACTATAGAAAAGGAAACAAGTCTTCTTATTCTCGGTGGCGGCGGAGCAGGTCTTACCTGTGGTAATTCCGCACTTGATTCAGGTCTTAAGGATGTAACCATTCTTGAAAAGATGAGCTACACCGGTGGTGCAACTTCCAATGCAGGAGGTATCGATGCAGGTCTCTCCAAGCTTCAGGAGGAAGTTGGTCTCACAGGTGACAGCGCACAGCTTATCCATGATGACATCATGGCTTCAGGTGAGAATCACAATGAAGACCTCGTTTGGATAATGGCAAACAACCAGGGTAAGACTCTCGACTGGTTAAAGGAAACAGAGAATGTTCCTTTCAATGACCGTTATGCAAGTGATTTCCCTGAGCACACAGTTCAGAGATTCTTCGTATGTGACGGCGGTATGTCAAATGCCATGGAGATCCTCACAAATAACTTCACATCAAAGGGTGGTAACCTCGAACTTGAAACAAAGGCAGAGGAATTCATCACAGATGATGAAGGAAGAGTAGTAGGTGTAGTTGCCACAGATGCAGATGGCAATACCATTAAATATAAGGCTGATGCTGTCGTAGTTGCTACAGGCGGATATGGTGCCAATGCTGAGATGATCTCAGAAAAGAAGGGCGATCTTCAGTATGCTGTATTCTACGGTGTTAAGTCTTCAATGGGCGACGGCCAGAAGATGGGTGAAGCTGTCGGCGCAAAGATGCTCAACATGGGCTATGCTAAGATGTACCCTAATGGTATATCAAAGGGTGAAGATACCATCGACGGATATGCTACACCGATGCCTACTCTTACAACAGTTAATACAACAGGTGCTTTCTTCGTAAACAAGGATTCAAAGCGTTTTGTAAATGAGACACTTGCATTTGCAGATATCAAGAATGCAACAACAAAGCAGCCTGACGAGATCATGTATATCGTTATGGATCAGACAGGTTACGATACATGGTCAGAGATGGTTTCAACAAATACTTCTGCTGTAGGTAATATCTCTATGGAACAGCAGGAAGAGTTCTTTAACTCTGATTCAGATCATCCGACATTTGCAAGAGGAACTCTCAAGGAAGCAGCTGAAAAGGCAGGACTTGATCCGGAAGCATTATCAGCAGAGCTTAAGAAGTGGAATGAGACCGTTGAGTCAGGTACTGATTCTGAGTTTGGCCGTACAGCCCTCACAAAGTTCGATGAGGACAGCACAGTTTACATTATCGAGCAGAGACTCCGTTTTGCAACAACACTTGGCGGATATGATGTAACAGCTAACTTTGAAGCACAGAAGGAAGACGGAACAGTCATCCCCGGTCTATATGCTATAGGTGAAGTTACAGCCGGCTGCAACGGTACTGAAGCAATCCCGGGTTCCATGGCAGCATGGGCAGTAACATCAGGTTATATATGCGGACAGCAGCTTGCAGAGTCACTTAGTAAATAATACTGTTATTTTAGAGGAATGAGCCCAAAAAGCTCATTCCTTTTTTGTGTCAATATGTCTCATGTTTCTATTACCTCAGGGATGGTATAATGATATTAGAAATGCTGTTAGAAGAGGAAATCAATTAATGCCAAGAGTAACATTCGTAATCGGAGCTACGGCTTCAGGAAAAACATATTTTATCAACCAGAATTTTTCCAATAAGGATGTCGAAATACTGGATGCTTTTGATTATCAGAATAGGGCTTATGAAGAATCCGGATTTAAGGGAAGGATGCCTATTAAGGTTCAGATTCGGTGTCTTATGAAAGCAAATGAAAACCTTCTTAGTGACATTATTGATAAGCTGAAACATGGCAGAGATGTTGTTGTCGAGCAGACATTTTATAAGGCGAAGCGTCGTATTGTTTATGTTGATGCTATACGTGAGGCTGTTAAAGCAGAAATAGAAATATATGTAATGTGCCCCGGTAAAGAAAGGTGGATGGAGAACACCAGACTCAGAAAAATGGTAGAAGATGATGAATCTTATGAGAGGCATGTTGCAGAAATAGAATTCCCTAATCCGATAGAGGGGTTTGACTCGATTTTCGAAGTTACAGATAATGGCATTAAGCTTAGGATGGATCCGCCGTATGACGAACAGTTTTTGGAAGATGCTAGGAAAGAGATTTTAGAAGAAAAAGAACGAGTAAAAAAAGAAGACGAGGAATCAAGAGAGCGTAAAGAATTATTGGAAAGCATGAAGACTCGGCCATTTTGGCATTATTGCGAAGTTTGCGGGAAAAAGGAATTCATTACTGATGAAGAGGCTTTCGTCGGCGGATGGGATTATCCTCCCAGGATTGGTTTTTTCGGAATGCTTGGACCAAGGACCTGTGGAAGCTGCCAAATGAAGGACACTTTGTACTGGAAAATACAGACATCCGGGAAGCTTCCGATAGTTATAGAAAAATACTTAAACGAAAAAGAACTAAAAACATGGAGACGAATCAAAGGGGAACCAGAGAGTCTTCTTGTAGATGAGAACGAGCAGGAAAGTACAGGACAAAAGAGATAAAAAAATCCAAGCAAAAAATATATTGAGGCTTTGATTACCGGTGGAGATTAATATTTCTGCCGGTATTTTTTTGCAATAAAAAGTGTTGGTGTTAGAGAATAATTAACCCAGATATCTGCGATTATTTTTGTATGTACTATCATGCGGAATGTTATTTCAGTTATCCCTTAGCATAATCACATTGAAAAATATATAAGTTACATGGAGGATAAAATGAACAAGTCACAGAAAACACAGAAAACTTTCTCTTTCGATTTCGATGTTACGGTTAAGAAAAGGTTCAGACGTATGAGCATAAGTGCCCTCACGGAAGAAGAAGCCTTGTCAAAGGCAAAAAGGATCATACAAGATTCGATTGACGGGGATATCGTATCATTTGGAGAAAAACGCATAACCAGAAGAAAAACCACCCAACCAGTGGTCTTATTGGAAGGAGCTGTATGAAATACCTGATATCAGCAACTATATCGCCATATGGCGAGCAAGCACCGGGTCGTGTCTATAAACATGATCCTGAGAAGGCTATAAAAGAGTGGTGCAGAGTCTCGGAAAAGTATCCGACCTGTGCTTCCATCCAGCCTGAAACAAAAGAAGATGGACAGGTGCTCCTTAGATGGGCACTCAATAACTTCGATACAGTTAAAACATATATGAGGGAATATAACGTACCTTATAAGCCAGAGTGGATTGAAAAACAGCTAAGGCGTTACGTTGAAGCTAACAGAAACTCAATGTTGTGGTCGTACGATGAGATATTCCCTTTCTGCATGGGGTGAACGATGACATTAGAAGAATTTAACGAGCATAACTTACAGCATGACATGCCTGAGATGCCACTTAAGCAAGGGACAGGTTATAAGTCCGTATGGGATACATCAAAGCCGGACGATATAATCTATATTCCAGAGTATGCTTACGAAAATAATGAAGACGGAACCATTTCAAGAGAAGATGCTTATTCCGTAAGGGATTTTGTTAATCTTCTGAATGGCGACACCGAAAGAGCAAATGAATTGTTCAACTTCGTAGACTGGCAGTTTCCCACTTCAGTTCTTGGAGAGGACACTCTTAACGTAGAATAATGTGGCTTTACATTAACACTCGTCCGAAATGACGGGTGTTTTTTTGTAATTAAAGGACATGAATTTACCAAATATTTCCTTCCAATACAGCATCAAACGCGATTATCCTAATAATCTCTGCCCATAATTAAAATGTAGAACATAGAGAGGAGGTCTTGTCATGAGCATCGCAAAAGGCACTTTTAACATAGAATTCATACACAGCAAGAAAGAACTGCAACGGGCTTATAAGCACAATTATAGGCACGAAGGATTTTACGCCTGCAATGTAGATAAGGATAGTTCTTATCTAAATGAACAATTGATAGGTTCTTCGGAAGAAACTTACGAAAAGGCATTTCAAAGAAGAATTGGTGAAAGCGGATATTATGATACACATAAAATCCACAAAAATGCGGTCATGGGGATTTCGCTTTGTATGGAGCTCGGTGATGGAGACCTTCCGAAAGGCTTTAAATATGACGAATGGAAGAAAAAGAACATAGACTTCTTATGTAAAGAGTTCAGTAAAGAAAATGTAGTATCTGCGGTATTGCACATGGATGAAGGAAAACCACATATTCACGCATTGGTGATTCCTATATCAAACGGAAAATTAAGCAGCCGGTCATATCTGCCAACGAGAAGTTCACTTATAGAGCTTCACAATAGGTATTATCAGGACTGTTCAAAGGACTTGGACCTTTCTCCTGAAAATAGTGGAGTATTTGCGCAACACAAGGATGTAAAAAGATTCCTGTATACTCCACTTGATAATGTCGCAAAAGAATGCCTCTGTAAACCGGAGCCACAAGAGACGATGGAAGAATATTACGAAAGAGCTAATGAAGACTACAAGGATCTAAAGTTTTCGGATTTTAAAAAGAGTCAAAAAATCAGGTTCTTGGCAGAAGAAAATGAGCTTCTCAGAAAGGCTAATCATAGAGCAAAAGAAGAGATAAAAGAAGAACTAAAGAAAGAAATTGTCAAAGAGACCGGATGTAAGACATATGAACAATACCTGGACAGGACTAGGGCCTATGTAGAATTAAAACGTGGCCTAAATTTTATTGACATAACGGATTCGGAAAGGGCAAAAGAAATAAAGCAGGTTATAAAGGAAGTGTTTGATAAAGCACAAAAGGTCGACAAAATATACTCATTAGAAGATCAGGAACTGGGTGATAATACATATAGGCCCATAGATTCTGAGAATTTTAATAGATATATGGAAGATTTTGAAGAAGATGATTATGAAGATATTTTTGTTTGACGATAATAAAAGCATAAATACATAGTACGGATAAGAATTGTTGAACATAAATCAACACTCGGGAAAGAGACTCTTTCAGAAAGGGAGTCTCTTTTCTTTTTTGAAAAATTCTCAGAAATTTACTAATAGCGGAACAACCCCTCCCATAATTAATCTGTACAAATGATTTTGAGAGGTAACTTATGCATAAGAATCTATTAAAAGTAATGATGATCTCAACAATGCTATTCACAACAGTACCAACAGCATCTATTGGTCCTGTATATGCGGCAGAAGTTGAAGCACAGGAAACAGAAGCAGAAACTGTTTTAGCGGAAAATGAAGCGGGAAATATGCTTTCAGATGTATCAAACGTTGATGAGGATGGAAATGTTGTTGTTGATGTTGAGCTTGCAGAAGGTCTTGTAACACCCTTGAATGTCACACTTTCAAGGGACTCTGTTAATTATCAGTTTACCGTCAACAAAAGTGGAGACCCACTGAAACTTAAGCCTGGAACATATAAAGTCACAAAAGTTATTGATGGAAATGGGCATAAGCTTGATAAAGGAGCAAAGCTTATCATAGATGAAGAAACAGAAGGCTTATATCTTGATTTCACTGATCCAAATAAGGATGAAAAGTTTGCTGTGTCTAAACTTGTGGTAAAGAACATTCTATTTATCCCGTTTTTCCTTATATGCGCTGCTTTCGCAAGGTTTGTTGCATCACATGTAGAGGCATGATAAGTACCGGCAAAAAATTTTAATATGTTTTTTCTGAAAAATACTAATAAAGGAAAAAGTCTACACATAATTAGACTAAGACATACAAGAAGGCTTATCTAAAAATAACGGAAAGGGCAAAAATGAAGAACGAAATTATCCAGAGAATAGAGAAGCTTGATCGTGCTGCTACCAAAACATTTGGTGACGCATACGAAATAGCAGAGATGTTCCAAGACATTCCGGAAGAGGACCAGTCAGAGAGCATAGCATTGTCAAAGATACAGTCAATCGTAGACAGATACTATACTCTCGACTATGTGAAGAAGCTAGACGGGTGTGTGTTGAGTGCAGAGTCATTAAAGATGATGTCATTTGCATCATGTATTGAAAGACTTGATGTAAAACGTACATGGACCAACGATAACGTTACTCTTGATGGTCAGAGAAAAATGATCACCATTCAGATATATGTCGCTGTTCTTGTGGATTTTACGGAATGTATCTTCTGTAACATTCTTGTTTGTTGATTATAAAATACGAAGGAGAGAAGAAATGAAAAAAGAATTAGAAATCATTGAACCTGTTGAATTTGCTGATGGAGAATGTCCATATTGTCATTCTGAGGAGCCTGGGAACTGTCCCG
>NZ_FNRG01000059.1 GCF_900107835.1 Oribacterium sp. KHPX15 | reverse complement strand
GAAGTTCTTGTATGCCTTATCTAAATCTCTAAGAGATTGCTGCAAGGCAATAGAATCAACTTCTTTAAGCCATGAATACTCTTCAGTTTTCTTCATGGAAGTGAGCATGGAATTAGTTTCTTTATATCCAACAGAATTACCATTCTTGTATTCTTCAATACGAAGAGCAAGACCTGAGTTATATACAACTCTTGAGCAGCCAAATGTTTTTTGGATAATGGTTTCTTGTATTCTGTTTGGATAGATTCTAAATTCCATCCCTTTTGGCATTTACTATTTCCTCCAATTCAATCACTTTAGTTATTAGCCATATTACATAATCAGGCGTTTTACGAGTACCTTGTTCCCATGTTTGTACTGTACGCACATTAAGATGGAAACGTTTAGCAAATTGACTTTGTGAAAGTCCTGTTTTTTGACGTAACTCTAAAATTGTCATAAGTATTACCTCTTGAGATAATTATACGACATTGTTGTATATTGTCAAGTGTTCTTTCCTTGATTCTCTATGTAATATTTAAGAGTATCACTACTCACTTCACCAATACTACTTATAAAATATCCATCTGACCAAAATGTTTTCTCTTTCCAAAAGCATTTGCCGAGATAGGGAGAATATTTCTCCCAAATGTGAAATGAAGTGTACGATTTTAAAGTTCTTACATAATCTGACAAATCAATATTAGGTGTTGTTTCTATCATCATATGTAAGTGATCTTTGTCAACTTCCATATAATGTATCAGAACATTATGTTTGTTAGAGATGGTTTTAGTAAGTGTCTTCATATCTGAAGAGATATTATTAGCACTTAGCAAATGTCTGCGATATTTACATACTAAAATTAAGTGGTAACGAAGTAGATATTTATTTCGATTTCCATGTTTATATCCTTTATTCATGGGATATAATTATATCTTGTTTATCTCGCTTAGACGAGATGTTAATTTAGCAAAGCGGCTTTCATCCTCGGAGCTAAAGCTCCAAGGTTTTCAGCCGTGGAGATTTTATAAAATGCACCTTTCCGGTGGGGATGGCTCTCGCCGGTGGGGGACGGTTCTCGCATGTGGGGATGGCTCTCGCCGGTGAGGACGGTTCTTGCAGGTGGGGATCCTAATTCTTAAAATTATTTTATCTTTTTGTGACAGTATTGTGACAATTAAGATGATAGTATCTAGACATACAAAAGAAATCTTTTGGTAATCAAAAGGAGTTATAAAGGCGATGCGGAGCCCACACCCCTTCCATCCCCACCGCAGCCTTTTTACTTAATTAGAGAAGAGCCGGTATCTTAGCACCTCGTCTAGCTAAGATAGCGGTTCTTTTATTTTTGAAAAATTTTTATAAAAAAAGCTTATTTATCTAAACTATCCGCCGACGTATATATCAAGCCAATAATACATTGTTTTTTTATTATCTCCTTACAGACGTTGGAAGAGGGAACCATCGAAAGATGGTTCCTTCTTTCGTGTCAGCCAAGGATTGGAAATCGTGGAAGCCACGCTGTGATGAGCGGTTCAAAAGAATCCGCAAGTATTCTCTCTTTTCTACTCTTATTAATTTTGAATTTTCTGTCGAGATTAATGTATATATGTTTAGTTCGGAAATCGGCATTTATGCCTGACATCACATAGTCTGTCATCAAAAAGGAGACATTAAAAATGATTGACAATTATAATTCCATTCCAAAACCTGAGTCCGATGAAATAAAACAGCGTCTGGCTGTCGCTCATCAGCGTCTTTCGGAGCAACAGCTTCTCATGAAGGACAGCAAGCTGCCTGTATTTATACTTTTTGAAGGTTGGGGTGCAGCCGGAAAGGGCACTGTTCTCGGGCAGGTGATCAAGAACCTTGATCCCAGATTTTTCTCTGCGGTTTCGATGAAAGATCCCACCACCGAAGAACTAAGGAAGCCATTCCTGGCAAGGTATTTTGCTGAGATTCCGGAAGCCGGCCAGTTCAAGTTCCTTGATATGGGCTGGATGAGTGAAATTACTAAAGATGTTCTTTTTGACAAGATATCAAAGCGTGATTACAAAAACCGCATCGGCAGTATCCTAAGATTCGAGCGATCTCTCACAGATAACGGATACCTGGTACTGAAATTTTTCCTTCATATAAGCCATAAAGAGCAGACCAAACGTCTTGAGGCTCTTGCTGCGGACAAGGATACCGCATGGCAGGTCAATTCCTTCGATACGTGGGAAAACGAACATTATGATGAGTGCTATAAGGTTTACGACAGATTCCTTGAGGAAACTCACACCTCCACTATCCCCTGGAATGTCATTGATGCAAAATCCAGAAAATGGGCTGAACTTCAGGTAATGGAGACCATAGTTGCCGGAATAGATATTGCCCTTAAGAACCATACCCTGACAGTACCTCTTATTCAGAACATCTTCCCACTGAAGCGTATGCCTAAGCTTAAGGATGTGGACCTGAAGAAGACAATTTCCGAGGAAGATTACAAGACACAGCTTAAAGAGCTTCAGCTGAAGCTCAGGAATCTGAACAACGCCTGCTATCGTAAGCATATTCCGGTCATCATTGCCTATGAAGGCTGGGATGCTGCGGGAAAGGGCGGTAATATCAAGCGTATCACAGCTGCTCTTGACCCGAGAGGCTACATCGTTCATCCTATAGCAAGTCCGAAGCCCTTTGAAAAGAGCCGCCATCACCTGTGGCGTTTCTGGACCAGACTTCCCAAGACCGGTCATATCGCTATTTTCGACAGAACCTGGTACGGCCGCGTTATGGTAGAGCGTCTGGAAGGATTCTGTTCAGAGAATGACTGGCAGCGGGCTTACAATGAATTAAATGAGTTCGAGAAGGAGCTTAGTGACTGGGGCGCTGTTATCGTGAAATTCTGGATCCATATAGATAAGGAAACTCAGCTTGCCCGCTTTACTGACAGACAGAATACTCCTGAAAAACAGTGGAAGATCACGGAAGAAGACTGGCGAAATCGTGAGAAATGGGATCTTTACGAGCAAGCTGTTGACGAGATGATCGCAAAGACCAGTACGACTTACGCTCCATGGCATATACTTGAATCCAATGACAAGCAGTATGCCAGAATCAAGGCCCTTAAGACCATTTGCGCCGCAATGGAAAAGAAGCTGAAAGAAGCAAAATAAAATACAGAGAATTGTAGGTTCAATATTATAAAACAATTATCCCCGGAGGAACTCACAGAGTCACTCCGGGGATAGTTGTTTTTTATGCTTCTTTCGTCTTTACTTCCAGCAGATCCTTCTTCTCGTTCTTTATCTCCCAATGGATAAGGAAGGTAAGAAGTCCTCTGAGGATGATTATCGCGCCAAGTATCCCAAGCTCACTCCACTCACGGACAACTACGGTACGGAGAACCTCTCCACCCATCTTGAATTCAAGAGCTAAAGCAATACCCTCAGCCAGATCAAGACGCACATGCTGGTCATGATTGAGCCATCTTAAAAAACATTTAACTGCAGTCAAAACAAGTACCAGGATTCCTACCATTTCAAGCAGGATCGTACAAATCGCAACAACATTCTCAAGTACAAAATCAAGTACCGAAACCAAAGATTCCATAATTCATGTTCCCCTTCGTAATAGTATATCCAATATTATAAACTATAATCGATCTACATTATACCAGAATATGGTTTTATAAGGTAAACCCGGTAACAGTTCAGCCGGCAATGGTTCGCGAAGACCGTGGTCGACTTTTTTCCCCACCATCCGGAGTTATTGGAACCACTGATTGACCTTAAAACTCAGAATTCAGAATATAAGTCAATGTAATCTGCCATTCAGAATGACCCAAATCCTGATTACCTGAAATGAGTCAATGTAACCTGCCATTCAGGATGACTCAAATCCAGATTTTTTGAAATTGAGTCAATGTAACCTGCCATTCAGGATGACCCAAATCCAGATTACCTGAAATTGAGTCAATGTAACCTGCCATTCAGGATGACCCAAATCCTGATTATTTGAAATTGAGTCAATGTAACCTGCCATTCAGGATGACCCAAATCCAGATTACCTGAAATTAAGTCATTATAACCTGCCATTCAGGATGACTCAAATGCTGGTAACCGGAATATGGGTCAATGTAATGCCTTGTTCACTGCGAAAATAAGGCATCCTGGCTGAACTGTTACTTTTGAAATAAGGCATAATAAAAAGAAGTCGGTTTCATGATTTCCATGAAAACCGACTTCATCCTATCATATCAAAAACTATGTCTCTCAATATATTTTGCTTTTCTTTCCTCACGCTTTGCGGCTCTGCCTTCAGCATCAAGCTGTGGAAGTGAACCACACTTGTTTGCGTAGCTCCAGGCCCTGAAGCCCTCTGTCATAGCCTCGAAAAAAGTAAGGAGATCAACTCCCTTTTCACGATCTATCATTGTCGGGCGCAGCATGGATATACCAAGGCTTATAAGAACACCAACTCCTGTGTCGATGATTCTGGCAATTGTGTAGCTCACAAAATTGCCAACCGGCTGAGTACAGAGTACAACGAAATATACAACTGTACCGGGCTGTATAGCGTTGTTGGCACCCAGCATGAAATTAATCAGCATAACAAAGAATACACCGAGACAAAGATAAACCTCTCCGGGGATTCCGAAGGGAGTATTCATATAAAGCCAGTATGAAGGAATGACAACAAGACCTCCGATAAAGGTTCCCACAAATCTGTTAAATCCATTATGGAATCCCTCCTGGAACTGGCTGCCCATGCCATATACAGCACCAATACATGCAAAGCAGGGATTGCGGTCTCCAAGCAGATACTTATAAATAACAGCTGTGACAAAACAAGCTATAACTGTACGAATAATTCGATTTGTATATTTAGGGAATTTAATTTTTCCGGTAACTTTGCTAAACCCTGAGGTTTTTTCGCCTTCCATTGATCAGAACTCCTTTTATACATAATATAAAAATACATTTTTATCGAAAGGAGCTATTTTCCAATCAGCTGAAATTCTTATCACGTCAAGAACCTTTCGTAATACCTCTTAAAATAATATCTATTTTCATAATTTTTGCAATAGTATTTAATTGCATTTAAATGTATTTATTTTAATACAAAAATAGAACCTACTATTCATATAAATGAGTAAGTCCTAAATTAATATTTTTTATCGATTTTTTTGACGATCAGGATACTAACGGAATAATATAAGTACTCCATAAATGACTAATTGGCATCGCAATGACCATTGCAGGAATCATATCTGCAACTGGAAAATCCTTTAATTTCATCATTCTGAAGCCTGTCGCTATCAGAAGAACACCTCCGCAAGCTTTAAAATCATTAATCATCGTTTCTGTGCAAAATGGGTAAATTATATTGGCAAATGTAAACAAAGCTAAAAATATGATGCACTGTGGTATGGCTATAAAACTTGTCACAATTCCAAGGCTGCAAGCAAAAATCAATGCTGTAGCAATATCAAGAATAGATTTGGCAAGAAGTATACTGTGATCTCCAGTCATTCCTGAAACTATACTTCCAAATATGCCTGTACCACTGGCACAGAATAAAACAATGGCAGTAACCAATTGCTTCTTATAATCCTCGTCAAATGCCCCTTTTCCTTTAAAAACTTTGGAAATACAATTTCCCATCCAAAGTCCTCCGGCAGTTATCTTGTCCCCAAGCTTAATGGCAAAGCCAATAGCTGTACCTAAAAGAACGGCAAGCATAACAGCAGGCATATTGGATAAAAGTATCACCGAACAAATACCCATAGTCATAGCACAAACTCCAAAAATAGCATTCATGCTTTCAACTACTTTTTTTGATAATCCCGAGCCTAAAACGTTTCCTATCAGACCACCTAAAACAACAGCAGAAGCATTAACAATTACACCTATCGGCATATGACCCTCCCAAACTATTTTGAAATATTTCGTATATATCAGCAGCAGTACCTCAGAGCACCACACAAATATGCGCATCGCAAAAATAATAACATGTAATCTTTTGTCCATACATTTATATTTTCACGAACAAAAAAAGAAGTAGATCAACTACTTCTTCATCAAAGCGACCCGGGACGGAATCGAACCGACGACCTCCGCCGTGACAGGGCGGCGCTCTAACCGACTGAGCCACCGGGCCATATTACAAAGACAGAATCCTTTCGGATTCTTTTGAACCGCTCAAATTTTGTATCAATTTTTGAAAAAAATTGATATGTAGCGTCAGCCCTAGCGAAGCGAATCTAATTGGCTGACGTTCCCAATGCCGCGCGGCTCTTTAGATCTTTTTTCAAAAGATCTAAAGCAGTATCGTACCTTCAAAACAGCATACCATTTATGAATCATTCCCAGTAATCCATCTAAACCTCTAACCTTTCCAGCCTTTTTGGACAAGCCCTCGACCTATTAGTAACTATCACCTGAATGCTTTACAGCACTTACAGCTTAGCCCTATCTACCTCGTAGTCTTCAAGGGGTCTTACTCTTAACGATGGGATATCTCATCTTGAGGGTGGCTTCACGCTTAGATGCCTTCAGCGTTTATCCAGTCCCGACATGCCTACCCTGCACTGGAGTTGATCTCCAACAGGTCCAACAGAGGTCAGTCCATCCCGGTCCTCTCGTACTAAGGACAGCTCCTCTCAAATATC
>NZ_FNRG01000062.1 GCF_900107835.1 Oribacterium sp. KHPX15 | reverse complement strand
GCGTGTACTTGCGGATAAGATTTACAGAAATAGGGAAAACCTTTCGTATTGTAAATCTCGAGGGATAAGACTTGCAGGCCCGGCTTTAGGCAGACCCGGGAAAAATGTTTCAATCGATAAACGTACAGAGTACGTGGATAGCGTTGACAGAATTGAAGTAGAGCGAAAATTTGCATTATCAAAACATAGTCATGGTCTTGGATTAATCATGACCAAGCTTGAAGAAACAAGTCGAAGCTCTATAGCCCTGTCGATCATATCCATGAACTTAGATTGCCTCCTGAGGCTTTCTTTGTTCCAAAAATTGATTTTGATATTTTCAAGGTTCAATTATTTTTATGAGGTAGCCGTCTGAAAAAATCAGGCGGTTACTGAGCATACACTAATTAGAAATATGAGTTTAAATACGAGTGAGGTGTGCAATGAAACAATATATTGTTGATGCTTTTACAAACAAACCTTTTTCAGGCAACCCGGCGGCAGTTTGTGTAATGGGTGAACTACCCATCACCTAAAGGTAATGGGCTTCTAAGAGTCTGATGACTCCGTTTAAGAAGTTTGGTATTTAAGTTTCCACCTGATATCAGGCAACCCTTATTCTTACGGGCGTGTCCACTTCGCCCCTACCGTATAGGACACTGATGTCCACAACGCTACTTTTACGCATGATGTTAAGTGCTCCATTCACATCGGAGTTGAATCTGAAGCCGTTCGCTGTTTCATACATTCCACGGTGAATTCTGTTTCCGCTGAACCGGTATTCCTTTGACTTATCGGCATCGAAAACAGGGATATCATCCTTGTCCCAGAATGATGCTTTGGATGTATAACTCTCCTCCTGTTCGATATAGGTTATGCCGTTAAGTTCGCACAGATATGACAATTTATTCCTGAGTATGCCGTAAGGTATATTGACAAAGTTCTGGTTGTTCTGTCTGCCGATGTGTGATTTCTTTTGAAACGTAACGTTATATCCGGCTATAAGGGTACCTATATCGTTAGCGATACAATAGTCTATGACCTTGCGAGCAGCCTTGCTCATATAATCGCCTACTCTGTTGTTACGTATACGTGCCAATGACTTCTGACGGTTGGTTGTTTCTTTGCCAAAATGCTGCTTGTCCTTGATGGACTGGAGCTTAGCGTTCTCCTTGTTGAACCACTGGTTTACAGCCTTAAGCCTCTTGCCATCAATAATGAAGGAACGACCTTTATTTGATACAGCAGTCACGAGATTGTTAACACCAAAATCCAGTGCCAGTGCGTTGTTTTTGTTGAGATTTCTCTGGATGCAGACAGCTTCATAGGTGTACTGGATCTCAAAGAACCTGGCGTTTGCTTTTGGTATGATGCGAATCTCTTTTACCTTTTTATCAACAAGTATAGGAGGTATCGTAATCACAACAGGCTTATGGTCTGTTTTGTAACTGTTGGAAAATGGGAGAATAAGCTTATTTCCTTTAAGTCGCACAAAGCCGATGACCAGAGTAGTATATCCGTCTTTTGGAAGGTAATGAGGAAGCTTACAGTCTTTAATATCATATTTGCCCTGTTTTGCAAGTTTCAGTAGTCCAAAGAATGATTTGAAGCTACCATCAACTTCCTTAAGGATCTGCTGTGCCATGTTGGAATTGAGTACCTTGTAGTTAGAACTATTCTTTAACAATGAATAGTTCTTCTCATACTTAAGGAACTTGCCTTCCACGAAGTAATACTGGCGAACATTATATATGGCTTCATTAGTCAGATTTTTTGCAGTATGACAGAGTTCTTTTATAGAACAGTAGTCATCTTTAGAGAGATTCTTTACCTGTTGTTTAATGGTTAGATACATACAGTTTTTCCTTTCGTAAGACTCGGATCATTCCTGTATGTATATGATAGCACATTATGTGTCATAATCAAAGTGACACTTAAATATTTTACATTTCTAAAAGTGACGCCATTCATCCCACGACCTAAAGGTCATGGGTTTTCTGGCTGTTTATTTATAAATAGGTAAGGGGTTAACAGATGGCATCGAGTAAAGATTATCTTGATTACATATTGGAGCAACTGTCGGAGCTTAATGATATAACTCATCGTGCGATGATGGGTGAATATGTCCTTTATTATCGAGGCATCAATAGTTCCAACTGTTGTTTCGGTTATAGCGTTAGCAGTCTAAGGTATAGCGCTCGGTTGCGTGCTTTTGCTTCTGATCTTTTGTCGAGGAAAGTGCCCTTTCGATGAAAAAATATTCTTGAAAGGGCACTTTTTTGAGTTTCTATTTCAATTTTAATGTATAAGCAGTCTCTTGAACATGCAAAGACAGAGTATAGGATACTTGATGAAACTAAGCAGGATGATGGGTCTATTGTTATTAAGGTGATTAAGCAATACAACAACAGCCCTGTTGGAGATTATTTAAAATAAGAAAAGGAAACTTTAAGTGGCGTATAGCATTAAGCGTAAATCCCGCTGATAGCTACACGCCTCTTTTTGTGTGGTAGACAGAAAATGAATGATAATGAAGGGTGACTTTAGGCAAGATGGAAATCTATGGCCTTCTTGCAAATTATTTGAAAGTCTTTTTTATCTGCTCCAGAAACTTTTCAGCAATAGGAGTAAAGGTCTGATACTTATTCCAAATGAGATATAGCTCTGATTTCAGTTCCGGTGAAAGAGGCTTAAATATCATGTCAGTTCCTTCGGTATTTATCAGATTTTTAAATGTAAGAAGTATTCCAAGGTTTTCCCTTGCAAATACAGAGCCGTTATAGGAAAGTCTAAAAGAGCCTTCAAGTTTAAGCTCATTAAATCTGTCTTTGGCCCACGCTTTGATTTCATTGTTCCAGCTCTGCTCTGAGACAAACAGAGGCTGTCCTGTCAGGTCAGAGACCCGGATGGACTTTTTCCTGGCGAGGGGATGAGATGAAGGCATGATTGCTCCCCATACATCAGCTTCCGGAAACTTAACATATTCATATTTATTGCTGTCAGGAGTTTCACACAGTACAGCAAAATCTAAAATGCCTTTATCAAGCTTTTCAGTAACCTGCTCAGTATCTCCGCTGGTTATATGATAAGTGAAGTTTGGGTATTTTTCCTTTAATTTATAAATCTCTCTGGCAAGGTATCTGATCTGATAGCTTTCTGCCAGTCCAAAATATATATCCCCACCTGTTATATCATCCAGGGAGTTAAATTCCTGTTCTATCTTATCTGACATAGCAACAAGATCTTGGGCGCGGTCACGCAGCAGCATCCCCTCGTCAGTGAGCGAAATACTGAAGCTGTGCCTGACAAACAGTTTCTTCCCAAGTTCTTCCTCTAATGATTTTAATGTCTTTGAAAGAGTAGGCTGTGATACATGAAGCTGCTCAGCAGCCTTTGACATATTTTCTTCCCTTGCAACTGCAAGAAAATATCTGAGATTTTTTATTTCCATGAAACCTCCCTGAAGTTGACAATTTATATGTTATTCCAAAAACAAATATCATGATATTTATTTTATTCATTAGCGAAAACCTGGTCAAGGATTTACTATGAAATCAGAAGGAGTAAAAAAGATGGATACCAAAAAGATTCTTGAAAGCCTTACTGACATGGGCTGTGATGAGAAAGAAATAAGCTTTATGAAAAAGATGTATGAAGAAGGTGACACCGATACACTTCTTCGTGATCTTAGAAAATGCCGGTGCCATCTTATGGATGAGCTTCATGACAGTCAGAAAAAAGTTGATAACATGGATTTTTTGATAAGACAGATTCAAAAAGAGAAATGATAAAAACGGAGGAATGTAAAATGATCAGCAAAGAAGAACTAAACCTTGTAACCGAGTGGGATAAGACTTTTAAGAAAAGTGATAAGGTTGACCACAGTAAAGTAACATTCGTAAACAGATATGGAATCACCCTGGCAGCAGATATGTATGTTCCTAAGAATGCAGAGGGCAAACTTCCTGCAATTGCTGTATGTGGACCTTTTGGAGCAGTAAAGGAACAGTGTTCCGGTCTCTATGCTCAGACAATGGCAGAGAGAGGTTTTTTGACGATAGCATTTGACCCTTCCTTTACAGGAGAGTCCGGTGGAAATGTAAGATATATGGCATCTCCTGATATCAATACAGAAGACTTCATGGCAGCAGTTGATTTCCTTTCACTTAATGAAAAGGTAGATCCTGACAGAATCGGAATAATCGGTATCTGTGGCTGGGGCGGAATGTCAATCAATACAGCAGCTCTTGATACAAGAATCAAAGCGACTGCAGCCATGACAATGTATGATATGACAAGAGTAAATGCCAAGGGATATTTTGATTCAGAGGACAGTGAAGAAGCAAGATACCAGCATAAGGCAGCTATGTGCGCGCAGAGACTGGAGGACCTTAAGGCTGGTGAATATAAGCTTGGCGGCGGAGTAGTAGATCCACTTCCAGAGGATGCACCTTTCTTTGTAAAAGATTACTATGACTACTACAAGACCGAAAGAGGTTACCACAAGAGAAGTCTTAATTCCAACGGTGGCTGGAACGTGATCGGTTGTGAGTCTTTCGTTAATCAACCAATCCTTAAGTACAGCAATGAAATCAGAAGTGCAGTTTTACTTGTCCATGGAGAAAAGGCACACTCATGTTATTTCTCAAAAGATGCTTATGCAGATATGATCAGAGACAGCAAGTATGCAGATAACAAGGAACTTATGATAATCCCTGATGCAGTACATACAGATCTTTACGATGGCGGGGATAAAGATTATATTCCGTTTGATAAGCTGGAGAGCTTCTTTAAGGAGAATTTGAAATAAGGATGGGATGATATGAGCAAAGTATTAGTTATTTCAACAAGCCTTCGAATTTGGTAAAGCTCTAAAATAAAGGAAGTCTGTGATGAAAACGAAAATGATTTTTCTGGCATTCTGTATGACCATAATGTTTTGCATGAGCGCCTGTGCAGGGACAACCAAAAACACAAGCTCAGATATGGGTGCCGTAACTGAAATATCAGCATCAGAAAATAATGAAACGGAAAGTCCGGAAGAGAACGTTATGTCGGAGGGAACAGCTATGTATCAGCTTGCCGCAGAAAATGAATCAGCAGAGGATGAAGCTATTGGAGATAGTTCTATGACAATGAAAATCGGCGATACAAAAGTTAATGTGGATTGGGAAGACAATCAGGCTGTAGAGGCACTGAGGAATATGGCTGAAGACGGTGATGTTACAATTCAGATGTCAATGTATGGCGGTTTTGAACAGGTGGGCTCAATTGGACAGAGTCTGCCGAGAGATGATAAGCAGACAACAACGAGTTCAGGTGACGTTGTACTATACTCCGGAAATCAGATGGTAGTGTTCTATGGTTCTAATAGCTGGTCATATACAAGGCTTGGTCACATATCTGATAAGAATGCGGAAGATATAACTGATCTTCTTTCTAATGGAGATGTTACTATAACCATTAGCGTTGAATAATTGCCGCCGCATTCTCGTGACTAGTCGTGAGTTAGGCGGCTTTTTGTTGGGAAGTTGCGATTTCTTTATACATATGGTATCATATACGTATGGCTAATATATTTGATTTACCGAATAAAAATGACCTGACATATGGTAGGGGTTACGTTTATTCTCTGCAGTATCATATTGTCTGGTGTACCAAGTACAGACGTAAAGTTCTGATGGATGGCATCGATAATGACATCAAAGCTTATCTAAAGTCTATGGCAGAGGAATATAAATTTACCATCACAGCCATGGAGATAATGCCGGATCATGTACATATGCTGGTAGATTGTTCGCCACAATTCGAACTCCCACGTATGCTCAAGATCCTTAAAGGCAACACCGCGAGGTGGATGTTCATGTCTCATCCGGAGATCAAATCAAAACTTTGGGGTGGACATCTTTG
>NZ_FNRG01000064.1:7294-10765 GCF_900107835.1 Oribacterium sp. KHPX15 | reverse complement strand
GATGAATTTTTCACTGATGAAAGCCTTCATGAGCCTGATGGAGAAACAGTAATGATTATGGGCCTTGACGTCCTTCCGGAGTACAGAAAAATGGGCCTTGCCAGGGAACTTGTATTTAACTATTGCAGGAAAGAGCAGGCTCGTGGACGGAAGAGACTTGTACTGACATGTCATAAGGAAAAGATAAAAATGTACAGGAAATTTGGATTTGATGACCTGGGAGAGTCCGCATCCGAGTGGGGCGGTGAAAAATGGCATGAGATGGAGATAAGGCTTAATTTCTAGATGAATTGAGGCGACAATGTATGTACAGTATCAGGACTAAGAGAATTTACAAAGCGCTAGAGGAAAACGACGGGATAAGGATCCTTGTAGACCGGTTATGGCCAAGGGGGATAAAGAAAGAATCATCTGAAGTAAAAGCATGGGAAAAGGAAATTGCGCCATCTAATGAGCTTCGGAAATGGTTTAACCATGATGCGGAGAAATATCCTGAATTTCGAAGGAAGTACATGGAGGAGCTTGATGCTTCAGAGGATGCTGAGAAGTTGTTGGAATTCGTAAAAGAGCATATCAAATCTGATAATATCACATTGCTCTATGCTGCAAAGGATGAAGAACATAATAATGCTATAGTGCTTATGGATTGGCTGGCTCATGATAGAAATCCTTAGTTTGAGAAATGATGTGTAGCTGCACGACTGATCATTATACAGTCGTGCAGCTATTTTTTTTATGAGGATACTTCATTATTCACGTATCTTGCTATAATATCCGTAGGCCCCAAAAGCGAATAACGTACAGTCAAAAGAAACAAGGCACTAACGGAGAGGATGACGAAGATATGAGCAAATATGATTCCCTGTGGAATTGGATACAGAACAACGGAACTGATGAATTCATCCTGACTTTTGCCGAAATTGGAAAGATAACTGGTTTTCCTTTAGATCATTCTTTTCTGACTTATAAAAAAGAACTGATGGAGTACGGTTATAAGGTCGGAAAGATATATATGAAGGAACAAACGGTCATGCTTGAGAAAATAAAGAAAGAATGACCCTGGGAAAAACAAATCTGTATTTGTGAGGATGATAACGTGAGTGGAACAGTTGAATTGACAACGGACAGACTAATCTTACGAAGGCATCAACCAGAGGACGCTGCGGTACTGTTTGAGATCTTAGGCAGTGATCCTCAGATGTTTGAATATTCCGGTTGGAATCCATATCAGACAAAAGAGAAGGCGGCTGAAACAATCGAAACATTTATAAAGAGCTATGATGATCCGCATTTTTATGGCTGGGGAATCGTAAATAAAGGAAAACTGGTCGGTACAATTGGCGCATATGACTATGATGCGGATAAAAACCAAATCGAGATCGGAATGAGTATTGATCGCGCTTCATGGGGGCAGGGATTTGCCACAGAAGCCCTGATTGTTGTGCTTCATTATTTGACAGAGGATGAAAACATCCAGGCCGTCACCGGCTGGTGCGCGTCTGATAATATCGGTTCGCTGAAAGCTATGGAAAAAGCCGGGATGAAGAGAATACGTTTAGAAAAGGAAGCGTTGACAATCAACCATCGAATGTTTGATAAACTGATTTTCGAGTACACTTCGTAACAGCGAAGAGCGCGGCAATTTCAAGTTTGGAGGAAAAATGAAAGATAATACCTCGTCTTATAATTCAAGTGTTTATGATGCAAAGATTTCGAATGTATTACCATATTATGCAGAATTCCATAGTCAGGTTATTGATGTGGCGAAGATGGTCTTCAATGAGAAAGAAGGAAGCTTTAAATGGCTTGACACAGGCTGCGGTACCGGAACTCTTGCTTTAAGAGCACTTGGAGAACTTCCGAATACTGAATTTACACTTTGTGATCCGTCCGAAGGCATGTTAGAGATAGCAAAGGAAAAGTTAAGGGGCAGGGATATCTGTTTCAACATTGTGCCTTCACATGAACTTCCATATGAAAACGAGTTTGATATTGTAACTGCCATCCTGAGCCATCATTACTATGATCTTGAGACTCGAGAGATTGCTGTAAAAAAATGTTATAGGGCGCTGAAGGAAGATGGTATCTTTATAACCTTCGAGAACATAAGTATGTCAACTAAGGAAAGTGAAGCCATGGCATTGAATCGATGGGGACAATATCTCTTAGACCATGGTTGGACACCGGAAGAAGTGAAAGCTCACCAGGCAAGACGAGGTGTTGAAATGTTTCCCATAACCATAGAGCAGCATCTTGAAATGATAAAGAATACCGGCTTCAAATCTGTAAATATATTATGGACGTCCTACATGCAGGCTGGTTTCTGGGCCATTAAATAAGGTTTTTAAATGATTATGTTGCGTCATAGGACGCTTCATATATAAACAAAAAGACAAAGATAAAAACGCAACGTGCATTAGATGCACCAGAGCCGGTAGGTAGCCCGGCCGTCTCATTCTCAGAATGAGGTAAGTAACCTGCCCCTCCGGGTTGTCCATTCTTTGTCCATAAGAATTTTCAAGGAGGGAACATTATGGACAAAATGAGTGGAAAGCTCACGGTTTACTTTGAGGATCCGTTCTGGGTTGGAGTTTTCGAAAAGGTCTCTGATGAAAAGCTGTCGGTAAGCAAAATGACATTTGGATCAGAACCAAAGGATAACGAAGTCCGGAATTTCATTCTCAAACACTACAGCGAGCTGAAGTTCAGTCCGGCTGTGGAGGTCAAACTTAAGAAGGCTGCTGACAATCCCAAACGAAGACAGCGTAATGCTGCGAAGCAACTGCAAAATATCGGCATTGGAACCAAGTCCCAGCAGGCTTTGCAGAAGCAAAGGGAGGAAATGAAGGTTGAACGCATACAGAATAGGAAAGAAATGCGGGAAGCTGATAGGCAGAAACAATATGATCTGAAACAGCAAAAAAAGAAGGAGAAGCACAAGGGTCACTGAGCGTTTCTTCTGTGAGAATCCCGGTTTGCAAGTTACTGTAAGCCGGGATCTTAATGAGGTAAACAAATGGAACTTGGTAAAAATTCCTTGGTATGAAGTTTTCTAATGCCGTATATAAGCGTATACCAGAAGAGTCTTATGGCCGGGTGTTACGGCAGTTAATGAAGATATTACCGGATGCAGAACAGAAGAAGATTGAAAAGATCCTTAGGTAACTAAGGACAGAGGATATATATGATTATAAATAGAGACGATGATGAAGATGATTCACGGATAATACATGTCCGTTACGGAATAATAGTAGCAAACAAAAAACATTCAAGATTTGTTATTGTAAGAATCGATACAGAGAATTACCCTTTAGTTTTCTTAAAAGAATGGACCGAAGATGACGATTATGGATATGACTGCTATTACATGCTGTATAAAGCAGCTCTAACAGCCAAAGAAGCTGATAAGATACTGGATCTACTTAAAGAAAATGATAAGAGGAAAGCAAACACACTGTTAAAGAAGTATTT
>NZ_FNRG01000064.1:0-5379 GCF_900107835.1 Oribacterium sp. KHPX15 | reverse complement strand
GATGAATTTTTCACTGATGAAAGCCTTCATGAGCCTGATGGAGAAACAGTAATGATTATGGGCCTTGACGTCCTTCCGGAGTACAGAAAAATGGGTCTTGCCAGGGAACTTGTTTTTAACTATTGCAGGAAAGAGCAGGCTCGCGGACGGAAGAGACTTGTACTGACATGTCATAAGGAAAAGATAAAAATGTACAGGAAATTTGGATTCGATGACCTGGGAGAGTCTGCATCCAATTGGGGCGGTGAAAAATGGCATGAGATGGAGATAAGACTTAATTTCTAGATGAATTGAGGCGACAATGTATGTACAGTATCAGGACTAAGAGAATTTACAAAGCACCAGAGGAAAACGATGGGATAAGGATACTTGTTGACCGGCTTTGGCCAAGGGGAATAAAGAAAGAATCAGCGGCAATTAATGCATGGGAAAAGGAAATATTATCTTCGTGATCGGCTTATACTATCTGATAGTAAAGGCCGGCATTCCATATCAGGATTCGACTGAGGAGCTTAGAATAAAGTATGCAATCAATATGGGTATTAGTGAAACACTTATTATAAACGGCTTCTATGTATTTGTACTGGGGCTTATTGGAAAGATAGTAGCATTTGTTTTGGGACTAAAGAAACATAATTGAAAATATATCAAAGGAGACCATCGATGGTTAGAAAGATAGTAAGAGATCCAATGTTTTTACAACAGAAGTCAGAATCCGCAACAGAAGCGGATAAGCAAGTGATCCAGGATCTTATAGATACATTAAATGCAAATCTGGAAAGATGCGTCGGTATGGCGGCAAACATGATAGGTGTACGCAAGCAGATAATAGTGGTTGCAGTTGGTCCTATAATTATTCCGATGATAAATCCGGTAATCACAAAGAAGTCAGGAAAGTATGAGACGGAAGAGGGCTGCCTTTCTTTGGATGGCATGCGCCGTTGCACCCGTTACAAAGAAATAGAGGTAGATTACCTGGATCAGAACTTCCAAAAACAGCACGGTAAATATAATGATTTTATTGGACAAGTTATACAGCATGAAATCGACCATTTTTCAGGCCAGTTGATATAACAGGAGGCAGTAATATTTGGTTGTTATACGCGATTCTGTCATCAATATTTGCTGCATTGACATCTATCTTAGCGTAAGGTTAATCAGGTATAAGTTATATACGAGGAGGGTTACTATGATAATAGCAATGGCAAACGATCACGCAGGAACAGAGATGAAAGAGGAGATAAAGGCTTATCTCATATCACAGGGTCATGAAGTAAAGGACTTTGGAACATATGATAAGGAGTCCTGTGACTTATCGGATTTTGTTTACCCGGCAGCTCTTGCGGTCGCAAAAGGAGAATGTGACCGGGGGATATTCTGTGACGGAGTAGGTTATGGAAGCGCACTTATAGCAAACAAGATAAACGGCTGTTATGCGGCAGTATGCCAGGATCCGCTCTGCGCAACACTCGCAAGGGAGCATACGGACTCAAATATTCTTTGTCTTGGCGCAAAGATCATTGGAGGTCTTATGGCGATGGAAGTAGTTAAGAAATGGCTTACTACGGAACCTCTTATGGAAGAAAAATATCGGAGAAGAGTACAGAAAGTATGTGATATCAACGACAAGCATTGTGTTCCGGTGAAATAATCACTAATGAGAAAGGATCTTAAATGGTTAAGATATATTGCTATAAAAAATGTTCAACGTGCAAAAAAGCGATGAAGTGGCTGGATGACAATAAAATTGCTTATACAATGACCGACATAAAGAATGATCATCCGGATGAGAAAATGCTCCGGGAGTATCATGAGAAGAGTGGTCTTCCGTTAAGGAAGTTATTTAATACCAGCGGACAACTATATCGCGAGATGGAGCTGTCAAAGAAACTGCCGGAGATGAGCGAAGACGATATGTTTAAGCTTCTGGCATCTGATGGAATGCTTGTGAAAAGGCCGTTACTGATCACAGAGGATAAGGTTCTTGCAGGATTCAGGGAAGCAGACTGGAATGAGGTCTTTCAAGAAGATTGATGGAGTAACAAAAACATGATGAATGTCAATTTACTTGCACTTGATGAAAGTGACCGTGATCAGTTTCCTGATGGAATGTTCAGGTTTGAGAAGGTGATGACATGATACAGATATTTGGAACGAAAAAGTGCAACGATACGAAGAAAGCACAGCGTTTCTTTAAAGAACGAGGCATAAAGTTTCAGTTTGTTGACATGAATGAAAAAGGTCTTAGCAAGGGGGAATTTACTTCCGTAGCACAGGCTAACGGTGGCATTGAGAACATGATAAACTCTGATGCCAAGGATAAAGATACCCTGGCACTTATAAAGTACATCGCAGAAGAAGACAAGCTGGAAAAGATACTTGAGAATCAACAGGTGATAAAGACTCCTATAGTGAGAAACGGCAAGCTTTCTACAATCGGTTACCAGCCGGATTTATGGAAAACATGGATATGATTGATCATCTCAAAAAACAGTAAGTGATTTTAGGCAGGTGGAGCCTGCCGAAGATAGAGTGACTTCGTATGTCACAAGGAGATGCAATATGCGCCTGTTCATTGCGATAAACTTTAATGAAAACATGAATTATGCTCTTTTAAAGATGCAGAATGATTTGAAGAGATGCGGGATAAAAGGCAGCTTCATTCGAGAAGAGAACCTCCACATTACACTGGTATTCATTGGTGAGAATGATGATCCCAGAATCATTGAGAAAATAATGCGTAATGTGTCATTTAGAGCTTTTACAATCAGGGTATCAGGCTTTAGGTTGTTTAAAGATATGATATTTGCCAATGTAGAGGATAATCCTGATCTAAGTGACTATGTGAAGAGGCTAAGACTTGCTCTTTCTGAGAACAACATAGATTATGATAGAAAGAGTTTTATGCCCCATATAACGTTTGTAAGACGAGTCAGTGGTACCAGCATGCTTGAGAAACAGACTGAAAAATCCATAGTTGAAACGATGAAAGTAAATAGAATTTCCTTGATGAAATCAGATCAAGGAAAATATGGGATGATTTATACGGAAATAGGGTATGCTAAGGCATTTTAGTATAGTTTATAAAGATGGTTCCGGAGGAGAAAGCATAAACGGGAAAGGAAATGCCATGATGACAAACTTAATATAGACGGTCCCATGGATGAAGTACTTAAGGATGCTGATGTTATCCATCATTGCATGAACGACCTTTCAAAACCCATTAAAGAAAAGGAACAGACAAGGTTTGACAGGCTTATGAAGGAATTTGGTATAGAGTCTTGATTATAATACTGAATAGCAGAAACTAAAAAGAAAAGCGAACATCATGGAAGCTTTCGTGAAAACGCAGTCAGGGGCGTTATATAAGAAACTGACACATGCCATACAAGGGAGAGGTGCATTCAGACGTTTTAAGGATACTGTTTACGATCTCGGAATTGATCAGAAGTGGTATGACTATCAGGCTAAAGCTTATAAGCGGATAGCTACTAGATGGTGTGAGGCAAATGACATTGAGTATGAAGAATGATTATCGCTAAGAGGGATTATGACTTTTTCAGATGATTTTGAGATTAGCTCCATGGAGGAACTAATAGAACTTATAGATGAGGTGGGGTTTGTCCCATTTTTTCAAATGAGATACAGGGCTTCTCACTGGAGGAGCATATTGCGCCGGGATGCTGGTATGACGATGCTGACAGTGAATTCTGGCCGGCATGGGAATGGAAAGGTCCTGTGATTCGGAAAATGAAGTGTGCCTATGGAAAATTTCTTAGAAACAAGGCCATGTACATAAGCCCTAAGTGGTTCCCTGATTTCGCGAACTTCCGAAGACAAGGGTATGATTTTGATGCAAGATACGATGATGGTCTTGCATCATTTTATGACAAGGAGCTTTTTGAGCTGCTGGATCTGAAGGCACCTGCCTTATCGAAGGATCTCAAGAAGGACGGCGGCTACGGGAAGAATGGCGAAAAGGATATTGCAGAATTCAAAAATGCCTTTAGTCTTAGGGATATTAGGAAGGAGTACTGAACCATGGAAACAAGACATTACGTTGTGGTAAGCATCGACGGTGATTATGCAAATCTTAAAAGGATAGATATTGAGTCTGATGATCTTATGCTCGTTGCAAGGGCATTGCTACCTAAGGACATCAAAGAGGGCAGCAAGCTTAAATATGAGATGCTGGAATACTCTATTGAATGATGATAAAGCCTGAATAGTTTGTGGATTTAGATGCTATAAAAAGAACGGAGGCAGTATGGTGGATACATTTGAATATGGAAGCCCGGATGCAGATATAGTTCTTATACAGCCTGTAGATGAATACGAACTGTCATCCATTGAAAACGAGGTAAATGAAATAATCCGGCTTTCAAATAAGGACTTCCGTTTGATTGCTGTTAAGATTGAAAACTGGAACAGGGATCTTTCTCCATGGAAAGCCAAAGCTGTTTTTGGAAAAGAAGATTTTGGCGATGGTGCAAAGGAAACTCTTGACCGGATATTGAAGCTCTGTACTGACAAGGATAAGCAATATATCATCGGAGGATATTCTCTTGCAGGGTTATTCTCCTTATGGGCTTCTTATCAGACAGACACATTTAAGGCTGTAGCATCAGCATCTCCGTCTATGTGGTTCCCGGGATTCATCGCTTATATGAAAGATAATGAGATCAAAACAGATGCTGTTTATTTAAGTCTCGGTGACAAGGAAATGAATACCCGTAATCCGGTCATGGCAACAGTAGGAGACTGCATAAACGGGGCATATAAATATTTAAAAGAGAAAGGCTTCGATGTTTTCCTTGAATGGAATAAGGGCAATCACTTTAAGGATGCTGATATAAGAACTGCAAAGGCGTTTTCATGGGCACTGGAAAGGATGGTAGAAAAATGATAACGAGAGAAGAAGCTTTTAATTTGCTGAAGAAATACAATAAGGATCCTTTCCATATCCAGCACTCGCTGACAGTGGAAGCAGTTATGAAGTGGTATGCGAAGGAGCTTGGATATGAGGATGAAGAAGATCGCTGGGGCATCGTGGGACTTCTCCACGACATTGATTTTGAACTTTATCCAGAGGAACACTGTCTTAAGGCTGTATCTTTACTAAGGGAAGGCGGGGTAGATGAGGGGATCATACATTCTGTCTGTTCACATGGATATGGGATAACTGTATCTTGTGGTGTGACAATAGACGTTGAACCTATACACGAGATGGAAAAAGTACTGTTTGCTGCTGATGAACTTACAGGTCTCATCTGGGCTGCGGCACTTATGAGACCATCAAAGAGCACAAAGGACATGGAATTAAAGTCCCTGAAAAAGAAGTATAAGAGCAAGGGCTTTGCTGCCGGCTGTTCCAGAGAA
>NZ_FNRG01000076.1 GCF_900107835.1 Oribacterium sp. KHPX15 | reverse complement strand
AGAGTATTATACAGTGCCTCTGATATTGAAAGGCGACTGAAAGAAGATAAATAATTTTCGGTTGCACTTTGCAAAAAGTCTTAGAAACAGAGGTCCTGCCGGAAATCCTGGAGCTGTGGGGGAGCAACCTCTTCACGGACGTGAACGCGAGAAAAAACTGAGGAAGACCGAGCGTGAACTGACGACTCCGTTGTTCCTTTTGCGGTGCATGGAGGTCGGGATATCCCTTCCTGATCTCGACCTCCTCACGATCGGTCTCGTGATGGGTATCTGGACGGAAAAAGAGAATGACGGTACGGACTACGTATATACCGCATCCCAGGAAGACTTCGATGCCTTCTGATAAGAAAACCCGCTCAAGCGTTGTGCCTGGGCGGGTGAATTCTTCTCATTCAAGTAATGAGTCCTACGATTTCTTCCGGGCTGTAAAGAGTAACACCAAAGGACAGGAAGTCCTTTTTGTTCCTTGTGACAATGCCATCGCATTTGTTTGATTTGGCACATGTGGCCAAAAGGCAATCCTCAAAATCGTGCGCCCGCTGGACAAAAGCTGAGTTTACATCATCGTTTGTCACGGTAAGGATTTTCACGATATTCAGGATGTTTCCGAGAGCCTTGTAGGCTTCATCCGTGCTCTGCAGCGATTTTCTTACGAGATAAAAGATGTCTGTCGCTGTGGAAGCAGAGATGAAGCCGTTAATTTTCCTGCCTTCACATAAATCAAGTACAGCTTTGGAATTCGTGTAGAAAGGTTCACGCTCCAAAAGGACATCAAGAACGATGTTTGTGTCAATCATTAGCCGCATAGCGTGCAATCCTTTCATCTCTCAGGGAATGGCGGTCGATGTCTTCAGACACTTTTCCCTTCAGTATTCCGGAAATGGAATCAACAGCGGAAACATTGGGGTTAACAAGCCTTGCGACATATTTTCCATTGCGTGTGACCCAGATGTCTTCCGTAGGAACAAGGTCAAGATAATGGCCAAAGTTCACTTTAAATTCTGTGGCAGTGATTTCTAACATGTCAATCGCCTCCTTTAAGGAAATTCTAAGCGATTTACAGAATGAAGTCAAGTTAAATCGTGCGATTTAGAAAGAAATCATAGATGAAATCGAACATTTAATGGAAGGGAGGGCCTAAGCATCGAGGAGCGGGTCCGGCGGGTGCTGACCAGGGAAGAGTGGGAGAAAGAGAACCGGGAGTGTGGCCGATGATGTGGTCATGCTCCCGGATTCTTTTTTGTTCTGATGGTCTGGAACCGTTGATTTTTAAGGAAGATTTGACTATGATGAGATTTGTGAATTTGTGCCTTGGCAGAATCAACTGGTACGCTACTATTATGTAGGAAAATACATTTCTCTCAATACAAGAAGTAAAAACTGGGGGCAATCGAAGCTATTGCAGAAAGGCTTGAAAGAGAACTTCCGGGACTTCAAGGTTTTAGTGCTAGAAATCTGCGTTACATGCGGTCTTTCTATGAAGAATGGGCTATGCTTGATGGCGGTTCCAATTTTGCAGAAAAAGATAGAGATGAACGAGAAAACATATTGGATGGAGTGTTTGTCAACTATCACGCACCTAAAGGTACGTGGCTTGCGACTCCCCTGTAGTTCGTTGCAATAACT
>NZ_FNRG01000065.1 GCF_900107835.1 Oribacterium sp. KHPX15 | reverse complement strand
GCGGAAGAAGAATACACTGAGCATCCTCCTGTGAAAGAATATATGGATGGATACAATCTCCAAAAGAGGTTACGCGCTTACCAGGACAGCCATCTATATTTTCTTTCACATCCTGAAGTTGATCCCACGAACAACATAAGTGAGCGTGAATTGCGAAAATTTAAGCGGAAACAAAAACAAGCTGTTGTACTCCGGAGCAATACCGGAGGACAACATATTTGTGATGCACTTACCATTATTGAGACAGCCAGAACTCAAAATAAGAACGTATACGATACCGTTGAAAATGCATTTGCAAAATAGCCAAAAGGGATACGGAAAAGTTTGTTAGAAACTAACAATACATCTTCTGTATCCCTCTTATTTACTTAATTTGGCTGGGCAGTGAACAGTAACGGTAGCCATATTTAATAGCTTTCTGCCCTCTTGAGATTATAGTTGAACCTCTATTTTCTTCTGTATGTCTTTTTGCTTTTCACATTTGGTTGTCACTGAAATCAAAAAGTGGATGAAAGCCTTGAAAAATAAAGGTTTTTATCCGCTTTGAAATTATTCAAGCTCCCTAGAAAATCTGCAATCTTAAACAGATTTGTTTAGGCGATTTGGCACGATTTGACTTCATTTAGCTCCAATTGTCTTTATAGCATCGGTATTATATCTTTTGCCATCCTTCGGCGATCTCATTTTCAGTTGGTTACAATTTGTAACCAACTGACTCCCCTCTTCTTTAAGTCTATTTTTCAATACTTTCCAATAATTCCTTGCACCATCGATATCAGGTTGTTCAGTCAGTATACCAACTACATCCACAACCGAAAAATACCATTCTTCCTCATCTTCAACCCATGCCGTCCTAATCGGCTGGTCTTCAAACAACTGAACTACATCATTTGTCATCTGCATGTTTCCCCCTTATCTGTTCTTAGTCCTTTATCTGCCCGTTTTCCTCGAATAGCATAATATATGCCATCATTCTGACTAAGTATTCCGGAGGGGCGCTTATTCCCTGTTCCCATTGCTGAAGAGTTCTTACGGGAATCCCAAATTTAGCGGAAAATTTACTTTGCGATAATCCCGTTTTCTTTCGTAACTCCTTTATTTTTTCTGAAATATCCATATCATCGTCTCCAAAAACATCTTTTGTACTTTATTTAAGTATAAACCAACTCGTATACGTTGCCAACGTATACATTTCTTTTATTGGGTACAACACTATTTCTACAAAATAAAAACTGCAGGCAACCACAAGGATTACCTGCAATCTATTAACATTATCTGTACCAAATGAACAAGATAACACAAATGTACTATTCCAGCTCGATAATTTCAAAGTGGCACCATATGTATTATGTGTATATCTTCGTCAAAAACAGTTCAATATTGAACTGATTGTATCTATTGTACTGTTTTTTGCTCAATTATGTTGTCAAAATGTTGTCGACTCTGACAACCAAGTGACAACATTGGGTTATATTGCCATTAAGCTTTCGGCTTTGCCTGCAAATTCCTCCTGTAATCTATCTAAGACGGATTCCCTTGATTCCAAATATAATTCCGTCTCCACATCACTTAGTGCTTCATATACAGTTGTTTCCATCAAAATTTCTACTGCTTCATCTCTAGAACAGTGTCTCCTGTTCATTATGTTTTCAACTAAATAAGCTGCTGTAGATCTTATTATTCTTTTCTGCGTTGAACTTGTTATCATCCAATCACCTGCCTCTTTATTGTGTCAAAAGACAATGTTTTAATCGCTTTTTCAGTTCTGAAGAAATACTGTTTTGGTAAGTTTTCAGGTTTCAACTCGGAGATTACTTTTTGACATATTTCTTCAGAATAGTTTTGTGCTTCTAATTCATCATAATAATCATTGATGATAGCGGTTGTTTCAGCATCAGCCGTGGGTCCAATCACTATATCAAATTCATGTGCAGATGTTTTGACTTTTCTGTTAGATACTATAAATCTTAGCCATTCAGAATCGGCCTTGTCAAACACTTTTACAGATAAGCCATCTATTTGCTCATTAAAGATCAGATTATATCTATAAGCTATTATCGGATTAAGTTTTATATGCTGTGTTTTGATCATATGTTCTCTTTTTCGTTCAGCAATATGCTTATTTCTGATAGCAATTCTTTCAGCATGTGCAGGAATTGCTGTAGCATAGAAACCTTTTCCGAAATCTTTATAACCTCGTCCTTCAGAGACATTTATTTCATCAAACAAATATATTGTACCATGGTATAGATTCTTCAATCTATATGTCCTCCCTGCATTTCAATGTATTCCTTTAAATCATCAATTATTCCTTGATTACCTGTGGAATTATAGTTTTCGTAGCAGGCATCAATATAGCTAAGAACATGATATTTTCTAAAGAGTTTTGAAAGCTCGGAAAAAGAGTAATTCCATGCTTCCGACAATAATGGAATCAACACCAATTGCATGTTCAACACTTCTTTATCTCTTGTATTCATGGTGAAAGCTCCTAATTAAACATTCATTATTTTTTATCAGCATCTAACAGTTTCTCAACGCTTGCCTTATATACCATGAGTCTCAGAAGATATTCCGGCATTTTTCTTTTACCATATTCCCAGTCGGTCATAGTTCTATAGGGTATAGAATAATAATCACAGAATTCCCTACGGTTCATCCCCATTTCATCTCTTAGGTTTCTTACTTCAGCTGCTATATCCATACAGTAGTACCTCTTTCTTTTATGAGATTATTGTATCATTATTGCCGCATTGCATCAAGCGGATTGAATATACGACTGGATTGTATAGTTATGCAAAGGTCATTTCCATTAACTCTTGTGCAGCATCACTGCTTTTCACACGAATCAGATTATCATCTACTTTAACTTGTGAAGGTAGATTCATGCTTCCATAGCAGACAAGAAATAACATTAATCTACGTAAAAGTAACGTCACGAAGATAATAAAAAACCCGCAAAGCCTTGAAAATACTAGCTTTGCGGGTTTTGATTTTTTACTCGAGCTCGATAATTTCAAAGTGGCACCATATGTATTATGTGCATATCTTCGTCAAAAACAGTTCAATAATGAACTGTTTTTATCTATTGTACTGTTTTTCGCTCAATTATGTTGTCAAAATGTTGTCGCTTCTGACAACCAAGTGACAACATTGGGTTATATTGCCATTAAGCTTTCGGCTTTGCCTGCAAATTCCTCCTGTAATCTATCTAAGACGGATTCCCTTGATTCCAAATATAATTCCGTCTCCACATCACTTAGTGCTTCATATACAGTTGTTTCCATCAAAATTTCTACAGCTTCATCTCTGGAACATTTTTTCCACTCCATAATATTTTCAACTAAATAAGCTGCTGTGGATCTTATTATTCTTTTCTGTGTTGAACTTGTTATCATCCGATCACCTGCCTCTTTATTTTGTCAAATGATAGTGTCTTGATAGCTTTTTCGGTTCTAAAGAAATATTGTTTTGGTAAGTTCTCCGGTTTCAATTCGGAGATTACTTTTTGACATATTTCTTCAGAATAGTTTTGTGCTTCTAATTCATCATAATAATCATTGATGATAGCGGTTGTTTCAGCATCAGCTGTGGGACCAATCACTATATCAAATCAATGTGCAGATGTTTTGACTTTTCTGTTAGCTATTATAAATCTTAGCCATTCAGAATCGGCCTTGTCAAACACTTTTACAGATAAGTCATCTATTTGCTCATTAAAAATAAGATTATATCTATAAGCTATTATCGGATTAAGCTTAATATGATTTGTTTTGATCATATGCTCTCTTTTTCGTTCAGCCATACGTTTATTTCTGATGGCAATTCTTTCAGCATGTGCCGGAATTGCTGTGGCATAGAAGCCTTTTCCGAAATCCTTATAACCGTGTCCTTCAGTGACATTTATCTCATCAAACAAATATATTGTACCATGGTATAGATTCTTCAATCTATATGTCCTCCCTGCATTTCGATATATTCCTTTAAATCATCAATTATTCCCTGATTACCTGTGGAATTGTAGTTTTCGTAGCAGGCATCAATATAGCCAAGAACATGATAATTTTTAAAGAGTTTTGAAAGCTCAGAAAAAGAATAATTCCATGCCTCCGACAATATTGGAATCAATACCAATTGCATGTTCAACACTTCTTTGTCTCTGGTATTCATGGTGAAAGCTCCTTTATTATAGTATTAATTACGTTTTATCAGTATCTACAAGCTTTTCAGCTCTGGCTTTATATTCCATAAGTCGCAGGAGATATTCCGGCATTTTTCTTTTACCATATTCCCAGTCGGTCATGGTCCTATAAGGGATAGCATAGTAATCACAGAATTCCCTACGATTCATTCCCATCTCATCTCTTAAGTGTCTTACTTCAGCTGCAATATCCATATTGTATTACCTCAATTTCTATAAGATTATTGTATCAATATTGCCGCATTGCATCAAGTGCATTATATGTATAATTTTTTATTTTAAAAAAAAATCCGGGACACTGATATGTCCCGAATTCTTTCTGAATAAAATATAATCTTTTATGTCGTCCTGTATTTCTCAAGGTATGCCTCAAAAACATCACACTTGACCAGAGGCGGTGTTCCTTCAATCCTATATATAGCCCCTGCCTCCTTTGCCAGCTTTTGGAACATCGGCAGGCCCATACTGTACATCAAAGCACCCTCACTGTATCTGACCATACGCTTTTTATTAATCTTCATTACCTTCCCTCCGGTTTAATATTTCATATTTTAATTTGATGTTTTCTGTTGCATTAAGAATGACTGTTTTCCTAATGTTATAAATCTTGCTCTTAGCTGATGTGTAGGTTATCTGATTACAATCAGCAATATCGTTAACATCATATTCATTGTTCAAATATCGAAGGAATATTTCCTCATCCTTTTGATCCAGAGAGTGAATAGCATTAACAATGATGGAGTAGTCATCACGCATATCCTGGATGATAAGCTTTTCCTTTATACGCT
>NZ_FNRG01000070.1 GCF_900107835.1 Oribacterium sp. KHPX15 | reverse complement strand
AGTTCTGCCGGATTGATGACCTCATCGTTGTTGAAAAAATATCCATTAAACACAGCTGCAAATATTTCATTATCCTTAAAAAATTCCTTTAAAGCTGCATCCGGTGTTGGCATCCCTTTTTTTATGTTCATGTTTATTCTTCTATTTCCTCAGTAATTTTTATTGATATTTGACCCTTTGTTTTATTGTCATTATTTATAGTCGCTTCTGTGTATGCGTATATGCACGTTTAAGCGTATCATCGGGCAAATTTTTTTACTCCCTTTTAAACCCTCAAGAACTTTGGAGACCCATCTATCGGACGGACATTTGCAATCCGCTATATGAAGCTCACCTTAGCAGGGCGCACTAACAGGCACTAATATCAGGAACGCGGTACCTATGTTTAGGCAACACAGGAAGCTATTTTCTTGTAAACTTTCTGTAAGAGTCCACGGCACGTTTTTTGAAGCCTAATGCTTCTTTTTTTCTCTCGTCAATGCCATCATTGCTTCCATATACCCAAGCAGTCTTTCCCGCTGCCCTTCATTCATGTCATGATATGTGCTTATCATATATCCCATATCGGTTTTTTTATCGATCACGTACCAGGATGATTTATTCCCTCTGTCCCCGGTATTCTCGATACCTGACAGAAGCCATTCCGGAGTCACTCCCAGGACATTACATATGATCATGATCTTCTCGGATGTAGGGTTTGTCCGCTTGCTCTTCCACTCGCTGATCGTGCTCTGAGATATGCCTGTCTCTTCAGAAAAGACCTTTTGTGTCATATTTATCTGTTTAAGTCTTTCAAAGATCCTGTCACTTATCGTCATCTTCTTCCACCGCCTTTACACTTGCCTCAATCATCTGTGCTACAACATGGTTCAGCTGGGCTGCATTCTGAATTGTTATAACCGATTTCCCGGTTTCTGCCTCAATTGATTTCCTTGCATCGCCCGCAATCTTTCCACCCCTGCCGGCCACCTTTTTGTTTTCTTCAAATCCTTCTGGATCTTCAGACTGAGCTATCTCCTTTGTTGCAGTTTCAGCCAACATGTTTAAGACAAGTTCTGTGGTAGACATATTATCACGAAGACTTTCCTTCTTAAGTCCTTTATGATTCTTATACTGTCTAGTCGTCATCCCTGACCATGCCTTTGTCAGTTCATCAGTCAACATTGCAAATTCCGAACTTTTATCAATTCCATGAGACTTCCATTCATCTGTCAGTTCTTTTCTTGCACTGATCGCCATAAGCCTCTGATTTATCCACTCTTTTGTATATCCCTTTCGTTCATACGTTGCCACAAGTCTTTCAGCAATTAATTCCGGATCAAGCAATTCCTCCATTCTTTCCCTTCCAACTTTTGCCAGCCACAATTTGAAAGGTTCGGCCTTCTTTGATGGGATTGACTGGATTATCCTCAAGAGCTGCTCCGTGTCAGCCACATCTGTCAGTCTACGTTTTCCATCAGCTGCCTTCATTTTCAAAGCGTTACAATTTGTAACGCTTTCATTTCCTTCATCCTTCAAACGTTTTTTAGTAACTCGCCAATAAGTCTGAGGATCTGCACTCGATGTCAGCGCCCCCACAACATCAACTACAGAGAAGTACCACTCTTCTTTTTCTTCGTCCCACGCCGTCCTGATTGGCTGATCTTCAAATAGCTGTATTTTTTCGGTTTTCTTTTCCTGTTTTTTCATAATATTTCCTCTCAAATTCGATACATTTCATTTTTACGAATCTTACTGCACAAACACATGTTTGTCAACAGCAGCCTCACATTTTCTTATTTCTCCACAAGTTTTTCTCACCAAACTCTATCTTCCCCGAACACCTCCATGGACTCCTGATGAACCTTCGTATTCGACGCATCCGCAATCACAGTTTTATAAACCCAGCCGTCCTTCATAACCCTCATCTCATAGCTTGTGGAGCCCAATGCCTCATCCCACGACACCACACCCTCCGGCGAGATCTTCACAGAATCAATCTTCCCGGTATGCGTCAATGCAAGCTTGGCAAGCTTTACCTTCACAGTCGCGTCGTACCCACTATCGTTCACCTTAACTATTATTGATGATAATGTTTTCGGTTCCCACACCCTCACCGATCTGAATCTCCAGATCTATCGATAATGCCAACGACCTTAATGTCTTCGCAAATGTTGCCCCGGATACCATCCCACTAAGCGACATGGAAACAACCAGGACCTTCAAAAAACAAACTGCTTTTTTTACTGCTCTACCCCACGAAAACTATACCTTGCTTTTACACTAACAGTTACATCAACTCCTACAGTACCCGACAGGCACATGCCAATGTCTACACCATATTTTATTATCAATTTATTATGAAGTTTCTGTTTTTTACTCTTCATGAATTCTTAAGGGAAAGTTCTCCTATTCCTAAAAGTGACAGGCACTCGCCCCTCGTCCCACGACACTATTCCCTCCGGCGATATCTTTACAGAATTAACACTTCCGGTGTGCGTCAATGCAAGCTTTGCTATCTTTACCTTTACAGTCGCATCATACCCGTCATTGTTCACTTTGACTTCCTCAACAGTAGCACCGCTCCCCGCTGTGCCTCCGGCAAGAAGATTAGTCACACTGACGTCTTCTTTCTTAAGATTAAACTTATAATTGTTCTTTCCGGTCAAACTTATCAGGAATTCCGGTTCGTCATC
>NZ_FNRG01000071.1 GCF_900107835.1 Oribacterium sp. KHPX15 | reverse complement strand
AGTATTTGTGTCTTCGGAAATATCCTCGGACTTGTCTTCTGACTCGGAGTTAGTGTCTTCCTTGGTGTTGGAGTCTGCATCAGAATTAGTTGTGTCATTAGAATCCATATTGGAATCTTTCGCTTCATCTGCTGAATCATCAGAATTTTCCTCATCATTTTCGTTGTCAGTATTATCTGACTCTGAATCCGAATCCGAATTTTCATCAAAAGCTTCAGCCTCTTCAACCTCAGAGATTTGATCGGCATACGCCGTCATTGGTGGCAAAACCACGAGCCTTTCTGTGTCAAAACCTACTGTAAGTACGATACAGAAAACAACGAGTTGCAAAAAAGCAAAAAAATGAGACTTCATAATGTCTCCCTTCCTGCGCTATCAACGCAAAGAACTGGGAGTCATAATGTAGATTTCGCGATCATTATCGTCTGTAATCTCCATATGACTCATTAAAAGTTACATCATAAGTATGGAAGGGGATTTTTCGGATAATGATGAAATATGAGGAAAAACGAAAAAAATTGATAAAAAAGACAAAAATATCCAGATGAGGTCTCTGACTTATTTCTTGGTGACGAATACTGATATTTATGGTAAAAAGAAAATATTTGAAAACTATTGCAAAGGAGCGGATGCTCGTGATTGAAATATTTGCAAATGATATAAGAAGTGCGCTGAAAAATCAATGCTACTTTTCGGCGTTATCATTGGCATTAACATTGCCGGATATATGCGGAAAGGCAGAATATCCGAATAAGCAGGTGGCAGAGAGGTATATCAGCTGGTATGACAAATATATTGGGGCTTATGTGAAGAATGAAGGATCGTTCGGGCAGAGTCCTTATCTGAGCGGTGAGATGGTTTATAACCTGCGAAACACCTACCTTCACCAGGGTTCTCCAAATGTGGATGCCAGCAAGGTGAAGGAAGAAACAAATCAGGTAGACAAATTTATCCTCTCTTTAGGGGATGGAACAAAGATTCATGAGATGACTTTTTCTGTAAATGTGGGGGCGGTGGCGTTCAGAACAATACTTGTTGATATTACATATCTTTGTAGCGTGTTATGTGATTGTTCGCTTGCTTACTATAGGGAAAATGTGGAAAAGTTTGTTTTTGAGTTTAACATCATTCCGCAAGGCTATTTGTTTGGGAAGGATAGTCCACTTGACGTTGGTCCTAATGATGGGGATCCTATCGGGAATGTAATAAATAAAAAGCTGCTTGCGACAGGAAATAATGTGCAGATAGCAGGGAATCTGACACAACACATTATGAATATTTCCGCACAGACGCTGACGGGGAAAGCCTTGCTTCAGAACAATCAACCTTCAATTGAAAAGAATGCACCTGCAAAACCGACGCCGAGTAAAAAAGAATTGCAGTTCCGATCATTCTTTGGACAGACTTTTAAAGAAAAGAAGTATAAGGACAAGAAGGAACAGATTATAGAAGCAGTCCTTACATCAAAAACGAAGACACAGCTGAACAGCAAACTTACAAAGATATTTCCAGGAGTGGACGTTAAGATTATCCTTAAGAGGCTTCAGTCAAAGATAAAGGACTGGCCGGGGCAATAAAATATAAACAGAACATACGAAAAGCCTGGGATGATATCATCATTAATCCCAGGCTTTCGTGTTAGTTATTATTTCTTTTCAGGCTTTAAGAATCCATACACGGCTGTGATAAATACGGCAGCACTCAAAAGAGTTGTCATACTTCTGTTCACGCCGGTCTTCGGAGTCATTCTTGCTGCAAGTATCCTTACGTTTTGAGTAAGAGCATTCAGTTAGAGTTATTATGGACTGTTTCCCAAAATATTCCTATATACTCCGGATTGAAGCACTTCAACAATTACTTCAATTCAACTTCAATAACATTTTTGCTCCCTAACCCAAAAAAATAACGAGTTAGGGAGCAAAAATAAAAGCCGGACTGATGTTGCTCAGCCCGGTTTTCCATTAAATCTTATTCTTTTCCGGCTTCAGAAATCCATACACCGCTGTGATGAATACAGCAGCACTCAAAAGAGATGTCATACTTCTATTCTCTCCAGTCTTAGGAGTCCTTCTTGCTGCAAGAACTCTTACGTTCTGAGGAACATCAGCTGTAATAGGAGTATCAACTTGTGTAGTGACAAGATCAGGTGTCTCTGCTCTTTTGTTGAACTCAAGTCCTCGGCCTATTACATAGCTTCCGCCGACTGCCGCTTGACTTATGAGATGTAGGAGTCTCTGATTTTTTCTCTTCCTTTTGAGCCTCAGTTTCTTGCGGAGTCTCGTTAGTAGCTTCTGTTTCCGGTTCTGTTTCCTGTTCGGTTTCAGGCTCGGTGTGTTCCACGGTCTCCGCTTCGGTTGGTGCCTCTGTCTCCTTTACTGGTCTGCTAAATCTGATCGATTCAATGTGACCTGTCTTGTCAGAAAGCTCAAACTGCTCAGCTTTATCATCCACATTGGATTTAACTTCCTCTGGTTCAGAG
>NZ_FNRG01000083.1 GCF_900107835.1 Oribacterium sp. KHPX15 | reverse complement strand
TCGCTTTCATTATATATGCAGCATAGAGGGGAATCGATACTTTCATCACTATTTGTGCCGCCGCTCGCCGGCGGAATGGTAATTAGTATGAAAAAACTTCTATAGGGTATCAGATGCTCTTCATCTGATGGACATATAATATCACCGGATGCTGAAAGGGAACTGAAATAAACTAAATATTATTGACTCTTATATTAGTGGTCGGATTGGATACGAACCTCCAGTACCATTAATTATTCTACGTTAAAATCATTATCTGTTGGATATTCCAGTTATATATGAAACAAAGCAAGCGAAATCACCTATCCGCTTCCTTTCGTTGCCTAATTGTGCTCTCCATGAAGCATCACCACCATCACCCTCAACTATTCTTGCAAGAGTATTGAGAGAAATAATAACTACATTATGAGCTTTAGAACGACCATCGTCTGCAGATGTTTTTTCTTCTATACTCATAGTTTCCCACTGGTTTCTTATATAAGCATATCTAGCTGCACGATTGATAAATTCATTCCAAAAATCAAGCTTATCCTCCACGGTACAAGAAGAAATACTTTCGACCAAAGCAGAATAAATCTTCATACACTCTTCGATTGTGATGATATTTCCAGCTTCATGTTTTAAATATGCCTCATAAGTATTCATATCAACCCCTCATATCTTCCGTCCTCTTCCCAGCTTGCAATCTCTATATCGTCAGCTATGGCAACTTCCAAAAGCCTTTCTCTGTATAATCTCAGGAGGGCGTCTTCTCCTATTTTTCCTTTTAAATAACTACTAAGAGCATAAAAAAACTGCTCATTCACCTTGAAAGGCCCTTCATAGTACTCAAAATCCATATAATTCCCTACAACCTCCCGGAACACTCCTCCAAGAGAGTCAGCTAGATAAACCGATGCATCCATGTCATCACTGTCACCATTTTTTCTAAAGAATTCATTGGTATCCCATGTTGACATTTTGTTAAGAACAAACCCACCGTAGCTATGTTTTAACGGAGTATCATCGGTTTTAGGAATCCAAAGGATATCTCCTTTTTCAAATGGAGTCGGGAAATCGAACCATAGATGATCGAAGAAATCCAAGATTCCGTGCATTGGCACCGAAGTACCTACAGGAGGATATTCGTCTATTCCAATAATCTGCCCGCCTCCTCGGTATTCTATTTCGTATAACTCATCCGGATTGTCGAGAGACTGCTTAAGGAATTTATACCTTAAAACTTCTCCGTTTTCATTCGTGGAACCTTCATTCATATATGCTACTTCCTTGTGAAATGCATCCATACATTTCTCTAAGTGTAACGCGTCGAATTAATCTTCTCACCTACCGCAGGTTTGCCGCAGATTAATTTCGGCTCCTCCTAAATATTGTCTATCTTAACGTGCTGTTTT
>NZ_FNRG01000088.1 GCF_900107835.1 Oribacterium sp. KHPX15 | reverse complement strand
TTCACTGCCCAGCCAAATAGCCTATCTCGTAACCATATTTTCTATTCAATAATCTTCAAAAAAGTCAGTAAAATAGCGGGTTTTCGCTATTTTTTATTGTAGGTCGTGACCACGTGCCGCGCGCTGCTTCAAGTTTTGCCGGCAGCAAAACGATCAAGCGCGTGGCACACAAAACCACCCGCTAAGCGGGTGGGTGTTCAAGTTATACAAAATCACCGTATCCTCACTATAATAGTAGTGCTCAAGCCACTATGTAGAAAGGATACGGTGATATAAATGGCGAATAAAGAATACTCGCTCGCCCATACGAAATGGATGTGTAAATATCATATCGTATTTACACCAAAGTATAGACGAAAAATAATTTACAATCAATATAAGGAAGATTTGCGCGATATAATAAAGCACCTATGTAATTACAAAGGTGTAGAGATAATAGAGGGGCATCTGATGCCAGATCATATACATATGTTGGTGTCAATACCACCAAAATATAGTGTTTCATCATTCATGGGGTATCTGAAAGGTAAATCTGCATTGATGATGTTTGATAAACACGCAAATCTGAAATATAAATTTGGAAACAGACACTTTTGGTCAGAAGGTTACTATGTGTCAACAGTAGGACTTAACGAAGCAACAATCAAAAAATATATCCAAGATCAAGAGAAACACGATATAGCAATGGATAAGCTAAGTGTTAAGGAATACGAAGACCCCTTTAAAGGGTAGCTGGTAGTACAAACACCGCTTTAGCGGTAGCGACGAGTCAAACGCATAGTGGCTTGAGCAAAGTGAAAGCCAGCGCCTTGAGACGCCGGCTGAGTAATCAGAGGCTTATAGCCTCAGAGCAAACCACCCGTTTGACGGGTGGTTGTGATTGCACTTTATATGGTTATGTGATGCAATAAACGCATAACCATATAGGGGGGTTAAATGGCTATCATTAAACAGTTCGACAAAAGAACAGGCATCACTTATGTTTATGACTCCAAATCCTACTACGATAAGGAGAAGAAATGTTCCC
>NZ_FNRG01000072.1 GCF_900107835.1 Oribacterium sp. KHPX15 | reverse complement strand
CAGGGTTTATTAAGGTTACCCTTTTTCCAGCAAATGATGCAGAAAATATATCAAAACATTATTATTTTTCACTTGACATCACACCGCTGGACTATGAAGTATCACACTTGTTTAATGTGATTAAAAACGCGGAAAAAACTTGTAAAAACAGTCTGTCAACCTACTGGAGCTAAAGTTTATAAAAAATTCCCGATACACGGTTCAAGATTTCCTCGGTCCCCACGCTCTCACCAATCTTGATCTCCGGATCTATCTACCGGCTAATGTCTACACCATGTTTTCGATAATCTTCTATACGGTTATCCACTACAGCACCTCGAGAATTCTTAAGTCGCTATATACTTTTGATTCTTACTCTGTGGCTTGTCTGGAATTGTTCTTCTAAGCTTGCCCTCGAGTATCAGTGGTGTAATAAGTTTCTGACGAACATACCTCTCCGACTTGATTTTAAGATATTCTTGTATTTCTGCTTTGGAACGCTCCCTCACGCAAAATTCTATTATTAGTTTCTTCTTATCTACTTCGTCATCATAGGCACTAGTGCCTAAGTCAGTGCCTAAGTTGGCCGATAATAGCGGCAGATTAATTATAGTTCTATCCGGTTTATCTGCTCCAAACTGCTCTTCCACCGTAGGGGCTTCCAACTTTTCTCTCTTCCAAACCTCAAATATATCAGGCACTCCGGAACCCGCATGTTCACCAACGCCAATCAAATTGAACATCTTAAACAGGTTTTTGTTTCTTGGTTCAGAAATACCACCTTTTAGCATCTGTTCCTTACCTAACCGAACAAGTCCGGGATTTGCCAAAGTTATCCTATCCGGATACCTTTCAATAACTACACTCCAAGATTGAAAATAGTCCGTGTTGACAAGGCAATTTGCAATAGCCTCTCTAACTGCAAGATGCTTTGGGGTTTCTTCAACTCTATATGGTCCTTCAGTCATAAAAGGCTTTTTGAAATCAGCTGTTATCTTCGGATATACCTGAGCAAAAAAATCAAATATATTCCCACTCCAATCTCCAGATTGACTCTGTACCCGGTCTGTCCATCGTATGTTAGGATCCAGTTTTTCCCTATAGTCCAAAAAGTACTCCGGGAACTCGGTTGTGATCAGATACTCTTGTCCAAACATCAGAAGACCCGCCGCCGTGGGAACTATCTTCCCTTTATAATCTTTGGCTGCACCGATTCTCACAAGAAATTCGTCATCTGGCAGCTGAGTCCATGGGTGATTGTCATGGCGTGTGTTATAACGGACACGATAAGCGCGGATACTGCTTTTATCAAAATCCGAAATTGAATAATCTTCCAAAATTTTCATATCCGGAGTATCGTCTGCCTGATCTCGTAACATTGCAAGTACTTCTCTTTTAGTACAATGATAATCACCTTCCCAATTTCTCTTAAATGTTCCGGCAAACATATCACCATTTATAAATACCGGCTTATTCTCTCTTGTTGCTCGTGGAACTCTTATAACAAGAATCACATCACCGTTAATTTCATAATCCGTAACATCAACTTCTCGAAGCAGGTTAATACTGACCTTCTCCGGGTTATTCATCACATCCCAAAAATCTTTTCTTAATTTTGAAACATCCTTTAGCCCACAGGTCTCCCAAGTATGATCCTCATGTTCAACAACTCCCAGGATAATGCAACCACCATAGGTATTGGCAAAAGAAGAATATGTGTCCCATAACGATTTTGGCAGGCCACCCTTTGCTTTCTTTACCTCAAGACGATTATCTTCACGATAAGAATCGAAGTTCTTCAGATCAAATTGTGTCTGTCCACTCATCACCATTCAACATCCTCTTTTCTCAAAACATACGTTTCTCCGCACACTCAATCCTACCTCTAAACCTGCCTCCTGTCAACCATTTTCCAAACATCTGTTCCCATCAGTTCTTCGGCGCCAGCCACACTCCCCCAGAGCTCACCTTCTCTCCTCTGATTGTAACGCGTCGAATTAATCTTCTCACCTACCGCAGGTTTGCCGCAGATTAATTTCGGCTCCTCCTAAATATTGTCTATCTTAACGTGCTGTTTT
>NZ_FNRG01000073.1 GCF_900107835.1 Oribacterium sp. KHPX15 | reverse complement strand
TCCTGTCTTTGACAGTACAAGTGTCTATTAAGTCTTGGGATTGGCTCTATGAGCCAGTTCCAAGACTTTTCTTGATTTTCGCGAAGTGCGTAATTTTCTGTTTTCCTAAATCATCTTTGCCCCTTTCGCCCACCCCTCGGCGCGTTTCGGCAGTATCAACTTTTACGGCCCGCCCCAACGCGAAAGGGGCTTCGATGATTATTCTTTGGATCTTCGGCAGACACCCCGCATTTCTCGTTTTCTGATGATCTCATAATCGGTTCGGAATCCTGCATTTGCATGTAAGGCATCTGTTACTTCACATCTTGTATATGCTGGAATGTATCCTTCATGAATATCGACCATGTTCATGCTGCTTAATGTATTAATCAGAGTTTCACAGGTATATTTATCGTCCAGTTTTTTCTCCAGGATTCGATAGATAAGAAGTGAAATGAAGCATGTTAAGAAGTGTGCTTTGATTCGATCGTCACGTTGCAGATACACAGGTCTTGCCTTGAATTCTGTTTTCATTATTCGGAAAGATTCTTCAATTTCCCATCGGTCATGATTTATTCTCGCGATCTCAGATGCATCATCTTCGAGGTTTGTATAAACAGCATAAAAACCGTCATACTTTTCTTCTTCTGAAATCACATCATCATCGATGTCATAACTCTTTTTCTCTGCAATTTCACCGTCATTGGTAAAGGCAGTTTTTTTGATGAATCTGCGATAGTCGTTTTGATTTCGCTTCTCAATCTTGTCGCTGTTATTGATGGCGCGAATTGCATGATCGATCTGATTTTTTCTTATCTTGCGGAGATAGTTCCGGTATTTGATAGAGTATGTAACCACAAGATTCTGATTGAATTCAACTCCTCGTTCATCATCGTATCCTTCAACCCATTTTTCTTTATAAAAAATAAGATTAAGTGTATCCTCGTTTTCTTCTATTTCTCTTATATCAAACTTCTCTTTGGAACCTTTCAGTCTCCATCCCGTAGGGTCAAGACACCAGTCTTTGAGTTCTTTGTTGAGCTTTTTTATAGACTGTGTCGTAATGAAGCATCGCCCGCCAAAGTTGTTAAACATCCGGTTTGTCTCCGAAGATAGACCGGCATCCGTGCAGACCACAAACTTTGAAAGTGCGAAATCTTTAAATAGCTGCTTTTCCATAGGTATGAGAGAAGTCTGCTCATTTTTGTTTCCTTCATTAATGCAGAATGCGAGAGGTATTCCGGTTTTGTCCATGAACAGTCCCATTTGAACAATCGGATTTGGACGATGTTCCTTGCTCTTGCCGTATTTTTTCATACCGCTTTCTTCTTCGATTTCAAAAAAGAAATTTGTGCAGTCATAGTACAGTATTCCGGTCTGCCTTTTTAAAACTTTTTTGCTGTACTCATAAAGCTTACTTTGAATGTAATCAGACTCATCAGCAATAACAGATAATGCACGGTAAATCTGGTGTGCTTCAAACTCAGGCTTCTCTAATAAACTTCCTGCTTGTTCATAACACGAAAGCTTTGAAGATGGAAAAAGAATACGCCCGTAGATCAGTCTTGAAAGAATGCTGTTCAGATCGTATTGGAATCCGTGTCTTTTGGAGATCTGCTCACAGATATTTGGCAGATAAAGATCATAGTAGATCTGCTGTAAAAAGAGGTATCCCACGTTGAATGATTTTTTCTCGCCCATTGGAATAAGAGTTTTAGATTCAAAAGGAACCAAAACTTTTGTTATTGATTTTTTCTCTTCTTCATTAAGCTCTTTTAAACGCTGATCTACCCATGCACGCGGGTCTGTGCAATTATGCAGAGCCATGATTTCTTCATCGGTCCCAAGACGCTCCACAACTTCTGATGAACGTTTTCCATCACGCTTTATCGAACGAATTATGTAGTATATTTTCCCGGATTTAGTAATACGCATATCGAATTCTCCAACAACAGAATGAATCTGATATAATTATATCAGAAATTACGCAATTACGCATTACAAATATTTGAAATTTGACAAAAAAATAAGGCGTGGAGCGCCTC
>NZ_FNRG01000075.1 GCF_900107835.1 Oribacterium sp. KHPX15 | reverse complement strand
AGTCCAGCGGTGTGATGTCAAGTGAAAAATAATAATGTTTTGATATATTTTCTGCATCATTTGCTGGAAAAAGGGTAACCTTAATAAACCCTGCGATTTCAGCTTTTTTGAAGCAGGTGGTATTAGCAACAGGAATAAGTTCTTATTCCGCTGCTCGATATAGGCGATTATCTTTCAGCAGTCGAAAGATTAACCGCACAAATTTACGGGCAGTTAATGCGAGTGCACGTTTGTGTTGATGCCTGTTCACTTCTTTATACTTGGAGTGATAGAAGTTGCGGTACTCTGTGTCGCATTTCACGAGAGACAAGGCACCTTCACACAGGTAATACTTTAGGAATCGGTTTCCGGATTGTATGAGTTTTGTGTTTTCAGCTTCAAAGTCACCGGATTGATTCTGAGTCCAAGCTAGGCCTGCATACTTACCAAGCTGAGCTTGAGACGGAAAACGATTGATATCTCCTATCTCCGCAATAATGCCTGCGGAGTATACCGGACCAATACCGGGGATGGATGTCAATACATTTGGGAGGAGTTCCATCTGGGCTTTTATAGCTTTGTCAAACTCCTTGATTTGAGCATCCAATGCCTTTATCGAGGTTATGGATATAGAAAGCACCTGATTAACGGAGTCATTCACCGTCTTGGGTAAACGGTAGGAACTCCTGGCAGCTTTCTGGATGGCTTTGGCTACAGCATCCGGATTAGGGAAGCGGTTCTTTCCCTTTTCCATAATGAAATCTGTAAGCTCTTGTAAGTCCATCGAGGCCAACGCTTCTGCGGATTCAAACTCTTCGTAGACAGCTAAGGCAGTAGTGCTGAAGGTATCGCCAAATACCTTCTCCTGCGTCATCGTAGAATACTTCTTGAATAGGACATTGATGAATCGCTGTTTTTCTTTAACGAGATTCTGAACTGCGAAAAAACGCGCCCTTGTGAGGTTCTGAAGAGCTTTATAACGGTAATCGCTTTGATAGACCTCTTTGTTGATTCTACCGAAACGCAGGCAGTCAGCAATGACATAGGAGTCCACATAATCATTCTTGGGCAGGTCGTTATACGCTTCTTTGAAGTTTTTAACCTGCTTAGGATTGAGGACATGAATCTTCTTGTCATAGGGTACCAGAGTGGCATCTTCCCTTAAGAAATACACGAGGTTGTCACCATAAACAGAAGTGGCTTCGAGACCAATGATTACAGTGTCAAGGGAAAGCGATTTGATCGCTGACAAGATACGTTTTACCAGTTGAGTGGATCCATCGTGAGAATTAGCAACAGAAAAGTTGCTATGCTTACTGCCATCAGGAAGCATCAGGTATACGACATTGGATTTGCTACTCACATCAATACCGACGTAAAGTGGGTTCATGTTATCACCTTCTTTCTATGTTGGATTTGAGTGTTCAATCGGCTTGGTAAAACCCATGATCACGGAGCATCGACACCCTCGCATATAAGAATCCAGCCTAAGATGGACTGATGCGACCCCCCACTGCTAAGAGGCAGGCCATGAACTTAGGCAAACAGCCAGCTGGTTTGAAGCTAACATCCGTGTCAGGGGAACAGACTATGAATGAAGTAACCATTATTGGTTCAACAGGGGGAATCAGAACTGATACCTGATTGACACTAAGGAGCAATTATACCATGGGCTTTACTAAGCCTATTGAACAAAAGTAACTATTAATTTTTTATAAAAAACGGTATCTAAAAGATACTATACGAG
>NZ_FNRG01000079.1 GCF_900107835.1 Oribacterium sp. KHPX15 | reverse complement strand
AGGTCGAGGGCTTGTCCAAAAAGGCTGGAAAGGTTAGAGGTTTAGATGGATTACTGGGAATGATTCATAAATGGTATGCTGTTTTGAAGGTACGAATAATGATTAAAATTTTTAAGCTTTCTGACTATAGTAGTTGGAAAGCTTTTTTTATGTTCATATTTACCATCGTGTGTACATTCTTCTGGAATCATTTTATCATACGTAAAGACTCTGCATATAAATTTTCTTATTATAATAGAAAATTATAGCCAATGATAAGATTTAAAAATTATATATCAATTTAGCAACGTGGTATTATTAACATATCATTTAAAATCCATTATGGATGAAGGAGGAGTCATGGGCAAGATATTTAAGGGTACATTGGATCTTATTGGAAATACACCGCTTGTAGAGGTTGTGAATATTGAAAAAGAATTAAATCTTGATGCAACCATACTTGTAAAACTGGAATACTTAAATCCGGCAGGAAGTGTCAAAGATCGTATTGCTAAAGCGATGATTGAGGATGCGGAAGAAAGAGGAGTATTGAAAAAGGGTTCAGTTATAATTGAACCGACATCGGGAAATACAGGAATCGGACTTGCTTCAATTGCAGCATCCAAAGGCTATAGATTGATACTCACAATGCCTGAAACCATGAGCGTTGAAAGAAGAAACATTATCAAAGCCTATGGGGCTGAAATTGTTCTTACAGAAGGATCTAAAGGCATGAAAGGTGCAATTGAAAAAGCTGAAGAATTATCAAAGGAAATCCCTGATAGCTTTATACCGGGTCAGTTTGATAACCCTGCAAATCCTAAAATGCATAAAGATACAACAGGGCCTGAAATCTGGAATGATACTGACGGTAAAATAGATATATTTATAGCCGGAGTTGGTACAGGCGGAACTATTACAGGTATCGGTGAGTATTTAAAGGAAAAGAATTCGGATATAAAGGTTGTTGCTTTAGAGCCTGAGGATTCACCGGTACTTTCAGAAGGAAGAAGCGGCGCTCATAAGATTCAAGGCATTGGAGCAGGCTTTGTTCCTAAAGTTTTAAATACAAAAGTATATGATGAGGTGTTTAAGGCTCCGGCTCAGGATGCATTCGATACAGCTAAGTTACTTGCAAGAAAAGAAGGTATTTCAGTTGGTATATCTTCAGGTGCTGCATTATTCGGTGCAATACAGTTAGCTAAGAGACCTGAAAACAAGGGTAAAACTATAGTCGCATTATTACCTGACAGTGGTGACAGATACTATTCAACGGCGCTTTTTAATTCATAAAACTTTATATTTCTTCTGAAATCAAATATTAATATAACGAGATGGATTAAAAGAGAAAAGGGCTGAAGTGAAAAAGCTGAAGTGAAAAAATAAAATTTTTCAAAAAAGTGTTTGACATATGCTTCGCTTGTTGCTATATTAATTGAGCGCTCGCAAAGAGCGGCAATTAAATAGCTTCAAACGAAGCGTTTTTGAACCTTGAAAATCAAAGATCGATTAATACACAGACCCTGAAGATTCTATAAAGAAGATTCAGAAGCGGAGGATCTGAAAAGATCTGAAGCGAGA
>NZ_FNRG01000082.1 GCF_900107835.1 Oribacterium sp. KHPX15 | reverse complement strand
ATATTGGGAGGTTCCGAGCTTCAACCTGTTGTAAATAAAGCCAAGAAATTAGGATTTACTTTCATTTACAAAGAAGGCGGAGGAAAAGTGACAAAGGGAAAAAATGCATGGTGGTGTAAGAAATAAAACTTATAGTACAGAAAGTTTCATATCCCAAGAGCATCTGTACCCTCAAATTTGCTAGATACTTCATCATGTATTTTATATTTAGATGTAGTTATAGAAGCAGTTAGAAATGAGGTTTATATGGGCACAACTGAACTATTTGACAGGATATTATATCTGGGTAAATGGGATGAATATGTCAACTATGCAATGTTTGCGTGGCTTAACCAGCGCATTAGCATGTTTAACTCGGCTTTGGCATTTCTACAGCGTCCGGGAGTTGCATGGTTGCTTACAGAAGCAGAATGGGAAAGTCATGGGCGGAGTATTCGACCGGATGCAACACCAATAGTTCTTATGAAACCTTTCGGACCGGTCTATTTCTACTATGATTTTGCTGATACAGAGGGACGTTATGTTCCGCGTGATATAAAGTGGCTTAATGAATTTCATTTTCCTAAACCTCAGCCAGTGGCTGATAAATTCCTTCCGATACTGAAGGAAGCATGCAGGTATATGAGCATAAGCTACTATGAGAAAGCATTCGGTACTAAACAGCTAGGAGAAGCAGGACCACGAGAAAAACCTGATATATATACGGTGAGTTATGATGAGGAGAAAACTCATCAGGCAAACTATTATATAACTGTCAGTAGTACAACAAACGATACCGGACGTGTTCATACATTGCTTCATGAGTTAGGACATATTCTTTGCGGGCATATTAAATCAGACCTTCGTAAAGAAGGGCAAAACTATCAGGTCTGTAAACCGCCATACAGAGGCAAGGATTTAAATCTTGCCATAAGAGAAACAGAAGCAGAAAAAGTATGTGAGACTGTATGCCGAATGATAAATGTTACTTATAATCCGGACGATTATCTTGAGCAGTATGGAGGAGCTAAAGAGGACGGATATACAGCAAGATGTGTTATAGAGGCCTCTGATAAGATACTTCAGGCTATAAAGAAAGTGCCTGGCGGAAATATATTGTTAATGAGTACATTAATCAATTAAAACTATTTCGAAAGAAGGTATTTAACATGACAAAATTCGAAACACTTCAAAAGGATATGATAGCAGCCATGAAGGCAAGAGATAAGGCTAGAAAAGATGCAATTTCTTCTCTTATATCAGATGTTAAGAAAGTGGCAATAGACTCTGGATCAAGAGACAATATAGGTGACGACCTTGTGGATCAGGTGATCATTAAGTCTCTTAAGACAGCGAAAGAACAGATCGATACTTGTCCGGACGATAGAGCAGAACTCAAGGCAGAGTATCAGTTCAGATATGATGTAATCAAGGAATATGCTCCTTC
>NZ_FNRG01000084.1 GCF_900107835.1 Oribacterium sp. KHPX15 | reverse complement strand
CACTTAAGAAAGAACTCGACCGTATCAATGCTTAACCCTTATCAGGAGGAACAGTATGACTCTTCAGGAAGCTCATGCACTACAACGCCGTGAACGTTTCCATTCAAAAAACAAAGCAATACATCTTCTGTATCCCTCTTATTTACTTAAATTGGCTGGGTAGTGAACAGTAACTATATTGTTGAGATGACAAGTATTCAGACACGGGTGGACCTGGATGATTCAAGGAAAACGGGATGTGGTTTATTATGTTCATGATATCGTGTAAAAAAAATCCCACACCGAGATCAGTTCTCGATGTGAGATTCAAAAAAATATTATCGGCTGCAATAAACTATGAGCTTACAGTAGTCTCATTATAATACTTCATTACAGTTTCTCTTGAAGCATTTTCATAGTTTTCGTTATTTGTGACTGCGGTATATAACTCATCAAAGTCTTTAACATATACCTTTAGACTCTTAACTAACGCCTTAAGTCCACGTTCATTTTCTTTGGCTGTTGCTTCATTCTCAATAGCATCTGCATAAGTACACAAACCTTTCACCTCACTTTCAACTTCTCTTGTCATTTTAAGACCATAAACTGACTTTAGTTTCATAACCTTTTCTGCTCCAGTGATCCGTTTATCAAACAGATCTGTAAGCATCCGAATCATTTCATTCTCGGCATTCTCGTGGTCATGGTTTTTACTGATATAGATGATGATCGCATTGAGAATATCATACCTCGGATCATCTGAATTACTACCAAACAAAAAACTTTTGTCAATACTATAAACCTCAATTGAATTTGCTCTGATCTGCGCCGCTTTTGTGCAAAGCCAGATGGAGTACACCTTCTTTATATTCCCATACTTTACGGGGTCATCACTGTCCGTTGTGAACTCAACTCCCTGCTGTGCCGAAATCATACGGCAGCAATAGAATAAGGCTCTTAGCGGTAAATCATATCCTGGCTTATCTTCATTTTGTGCTTCAAGATTTATGATGAGCTTTATAAACTCTGACCCACCTTTGCCAGGCAATCTAAGATACGTGCGTATATCGTATCTGTCCAGACCTTCTTCGTTCAAATACGCTTCGGTATTCAAACCATCAATACGTTCACCTGCATTGGTGAGCCCGCTGTCAACATAAACCTTACTGACGAGAACATCACCTTCTATACAGGCTTCAATCTCGTCATAATTCATATCCCGGCACTCAGATACAACTTCCTTGAAAATCCTCGCAAGCAATGGTTTATATGCAAGGATATTTTTTACCGTCATATCCAGCCGGATCTTATCGGG